>NZ_JACVWG010000007.1:0-147920 GCF_020658465.1 Clostridioides sp. ES-S-0049-02 | reverse complement strand
ATAAAAGTTTATCAGGCTCAGATACTATTGTTATCTAAATATCTGGCTTTATGGTTTGTTTCTTGTTTTTATAAATTAACCTACTGTTTAATTTTCAAAGTTCATTTTTCATGTTTGCCCTTTTCTTGGGGACAAGTAATACTATATCACCTTAAAAATAATTCGTCAATACTTTTTTTGTTTTTTATTTTAAAAAAGGTTATAACTCTTTGTTTTTTTTAATACTTTTAACTAAAACTAACAGATATAACCCTTGATATTACAAGTAACACATGCATATACAGTTTTTCCTATTTTGCAATTTTATTTTCGTAAGAATATGAGTTGGCTCTGACTCTATCTGCCCAAACATTTATACTCTTAACTTTATTAACCTTAGTTGTACTTTCAAATATATCCATTGCATCCTTACAAAAATATACCATAACATCAAGAACTAAAAATCCAATACAAACTAAACATAAAAAATCAATTACTTGAAACATCACACATTCCCCCAATAATTTTTTATATATAGTATTCTCAAAAATTATTCCTTTTTCCTTCCCAAAAATTACTTTAAATATTTTCATAATAAATTACTTTCAATCATATTTTCTAAATATAAAGTTCCAATCAACAAAAACTAATATCAATTTGTAACGTTTGTTGGTAATTTATAAATTAAATACATGAAAACTTCTTTAGAACATATAAAAAGCATTCTACATTGACATTTTAAATAAAATAAAGCTATTTATTGATAATTTAATAGCTCTATTTTATTTAAAACTTAGTAGAATGCTTGTATTTTTTATTTTTCTTCTTCTTCTTTATTTTGATTATTATCAATAGGTTTCATAGTAGGGAATAATAATACATCTCTTATAGATGGAGAATTAGTTAATAGCATAATAACTCTATCTATACCTATTCCTAGTCCACCTGTAGGAGGTAAACCTACTTCTAATGCTTTTAAGAAATCATCATCCATCTCAAAAGCTTCATCATCACCTAATTCTCTTTTTCTCAATTGGTCCATAAATCTTCCTTTTTGGTCAATTGGGTCATTAAGCTCAGAAAATGCATTAGCTAACTCCCATTTATTAGCAAAAGCTTCAAATCTATCAGTTCTTCTTGGGTCTTCAGTATTTCTCTTAGATAATGGAGATACTTCAACTGGATGATGTGTTATAAATGTTGGTTGGATTAATTTATCTTCTCCAAACTCTTCAAAGAAAGCATTTATTACTTCCCCTCTTCTCATTCCAGGCTTTATTTCTATTCCTTTTTCTCTAGCAACTTCTAATGCTTCTTCATCTGTATTTATTGCAGAAAAATCTACGCCAGAATATTCCTTCACACAATCTTCCATAGTCATTCTCTTCCAAGGAGGTGTAAAGTTTATTTCTGTTCCTTGATAGTTGATTATCATGCTTCCTGTAGCAACTTCAGCCATATGTGCAACAACATTTTCTGTTATCTCCATCATATCAGTGTAGTCTGCATATGCTTGATATAATTCTATAGCAGTATATTCAGGATTATGTTTTAAATCCATACCTTCATTTCTAAACATTCTTCCCATTTCATAAACTTTATCAAATCCACCAACAATAAGTCTCTTTAAGTATAATTCGTTTGCTATTCTTAAATACATTGGTATATGTAAAGTGTTATGGTTAGTTATAAAAGGTCTAGCATTCGCTCCACCAGCTATAGTATTTAATATTGGAGTCTCAACTTCTAAAAATCCTCTGTCATCTAAATACGCTCTCAATGCCTTTAATGCTTTCGTTCTAATTAAAAAAGCATTTTTTACTTCTGGGTTCACTATTAAATCAACATATCTTTGTCTATATCTTAATTCTTGATCTTTTAATCCATGATATTTTTCTGGTAAAACTTGTAAAGATTTGCATAATAATACTACAGATTTAGCCTTTACAGATATTTCGCCCCTTTTAGTTCTAAATATTTCCCCTTCAATACCAACTATGTCTCCAATATCATATGTTGAAAATACACTATATTCTTCTTCCCCTATAGCATCTAATCTTACATAAGATTGAATTCTTCCTTCTTGGTCTTGAATATCTATAAAACCAGCTTTACCTTGTATTCTCTTGCTCATGATACGTCCTGCTATTTTTGTAGTTTGACCTTCAAGAGTTTCAAAGTTATCTTTTATTTCCATAGAATAATGAGTTCTATCATATCTACTTTCTTTGAAAGGGTCTCTACCTGATTCTTGTAATTTTTTTAGTTTATCTCTTCTTACTTGAAGTACTTCACTAAGGTCTTCTTGAATTTGTGCTTCTTCATTGCTTTGTTGATTATTTTTCATTTTTTTCCTCCAGATTATCTTCTTATTTCTAATATTTCAAACTTAGCAACTCCATCAGGAACTTGCACCTCTACAACCTCTTTAACAGCTCTTCCTAAAAGCGCTTTTCCTACAGGAGATTCGTTTGATATTTTGCCATCATATGGGTCTGCTTCTGTTGAACCAACTATAGTATATTCAACATCTTCATCAAATTCTAAATCTTTAACTTTAACTATTGAACCTATTGTAACAACATTAAGGTCTATTTTGCTTTCATCTATGATAACAGCTTTTCTAACCATATTTTCTAATTTTAAGATTCTTTCTTCAACCTGTGCCTGTTCCTTTTTAGCTTCATCATACTCAGCATTTTCAGATAAATCACCAAAAGATATAGCAACCTTTATTCTCTCTGCAACTTCTTTTCTCTTTACAACCTTTAAATTCTCTAATTCTTCTTCTAATTTATCGTATCCCTCTTGTGTCAATAAAAACTCTTTATTCTCTTCCATTATAAATACAACTCCTTCACAAATTTCTTAGGAATTTTCCTAATTATATTTTAAAATTTTTATAATCTTTTTTTAATTTATGCGCTATATTATAAGTCACTATTATTTTTATGTCAAGGAGTCTTCCATATAGTACTCCAATTTCGACACAACTTCTTGATAGTCTTCTATTTTATTAATTTCATCTCTTAATCTTGCAGAGTTTCTAAGACCTTTTAAATACCAAGCGATGTGTTTTCTCATTTCCCTTACAGCTACATACTCTCCATGTTCTTCTACTGCAAGCTTTAAATGTTTAATGGCAGTACTTATCTTTTCGTTAAGAGTTGGCTCTGGTAAAATCTCGCCTGTATTCATATAATGGTTTATTCTTTTAAATATCCATGGGTTACCCTGAGCACCCCTACCTATCATTATAGCATCACAACCCGTTTTGTCTAACATATTTATTGAATCTTCTATTGTAAATACATCACCATTTCCTATAACAGGTATATTTAAATTTTTCTTAATATCTGCAATTATATTCCAGTCTGCTTTACCTGTATAATATTGCTCTCTCGTTCTTCCATGTATTGCTAAAGCACTTATTCCACAAGCTTCTGCTATCTTTGCTATCTCAACAGCATTTATACTATTATCATCCCATCCTTTTCTTATTTTTAAAGTAACTGGTTTCTTTGAATTCTTCACTACTGCCTTTAATACCTGCTCTGCAAGTTTAGGATTTTTCATAAGTGCTGAACCATCCCCATTTTTAACTACTTTTGGAGCTGGACATCCCATATTTATATCAAGGATTTCATTTGGATATTCGTTCATTATTTCTGCTGCTCTTCCCATAAAATCTGGCTCAGAACCAAATATCTGAACAGCTACAGGATGTTCTTCTTTTTCTATCTTAAGCATTTTTTTAGTATTTTCATCATCATAGCAAAGTGCCTTACCATTTATCATTTCTGTATATAAAAGTCCACATTCTTGTTCTTTACAAATTAATCTAAATGGAAGGTCTGTTACCCCTGCCATAGGTGACAGAAAAACTTTATTTTTTAATTCTAAATTTCCTATTTTCATCGTTTTTCTCCTATTTTTTCCTTTGTTTTTGTGATTTTATTTCTAAATCTGCATTTCCTCATTATAATATACCACATAACACTAAAAAACTATCATAAAAAGGGAACTGGATATATAATCCAATTCCCTGTATTAATTATTCTTGGTTTTTTTCATATATTATTCTTAATCCTTCTAGCGTTAAAAAACCATCTACATAATCTATACTTTTTGTTTCTGAAGCAATTAGTTTAGCTAGCCCACCTGTAGCTATAACTTTAACATCATCACAATTTAATTCTTTTTTCATCATATTTATTATTTTATCAACTAAACCTACATATCCATAAATTATGCCAGATTGCATAGCCGATACAGTACTTTTACAAATAGTCATACCTGGTTTTGCTAATTCTACTCTAGGCAATTTAGATGCACTTTGGAATAATGCCTCACTAGATATCTTTATTCCTGGTGCTATTGTACCCCCTAGATATTCACCTTTTTCAGAAATAGCACAAAATGTAGTTGCTGTTCCAAAATCTACAAGTATACTTGGTGCCCCATATTTTTCTATGCCTGCTACAGCATTAACTATCCTGTCTGCTCCAACTTGTTTTGGATTATCATATTTTATATTTAGACCTGTTTTTATGCCTGGACCTACTATCAATGGATGCTTTTTACAGTATTTTATACAAAAATTTTCAAGAGAATGCATAACGTTTGGAACTACAGATGATATTATTACATCATCAATAGCATTTATATCCACATCATCATACTTAAATAAGCTACTTATTAGAATTCCATATTCATCAGATGTTTTTTCCTTATCTGTTTTAATTCTCCAATAATTAACTAACTTGTCACCCTTATATATACCTAAAACCATATTAGTATTTCCAACATCAAATACTAGAAGCATATGTCATTAACCTTCTTTCTATTTTTTGCTTTTCTTAAGTACAGCAGCAACGGCAGCTACTACTAAAGCTCCTACTATTGCTTCTGGTACTCCATTTGCTGCGGCAAGAGCCATTATAACCTTTCCTGCTGAACCATTTTGACCCATTGCTTGAAGATACTTGTCAGCATATAAAACATATATCATTCCTAAAACACCAGCTGTATTTAACAAAGAACCTACAGCTCCTGTAATTAATCCAGATATGTATACCTTACTTGTAGCATTGATTATTAGTTGATATACATAATAAGCCAATATACCTATCATAACTCTTGGCAATATTGAAACTAATGGATTTATAAAAACAAAAGATGTTACTGTTGGGTTTACTATAGCGTTTAAAAGACTTGATACTCCAAATATAAAGCCTATTGCTGCCCCAACTATTGGTCCTTCCATAATAGCTCCAATAATAACTGGTATATGCATTATAGTTGCTTTTGTAGGTCCAACTGGAATAAATCCCAATGGAGTCATAGATAGCATAATAGAAATAGCTGATAGTACCCCTATTATAGTCATCTTTCTTACATTTACTTTTCTTACTGATGCACTTGTGTTCATCATAAAAAATACACCTCCGTTCCAGCTCACTAACGATGCCGGACTACTTAATTTTTTGATTTTTCTTACTCTTGTTTCTTATCATTATGAGTCAGGCTACTACTTTCAGGATGCCTGCTCTAACAAGAATAATTTTATCAAGATGAGTTGTCATTGTCAACAATTTGACAAGAAAAATATGCTAATTTCATCATATTTCTCATTTTTTTACTATGTCTTTATATGCTATTATATTTTCTACACTATCAGCTTTTTTTACTGCATTTATTATACTTTTTTCCACAGCCTCTACAGCCAATGAACCTAATAACGTTATATCTGCTTCTATTTCACCTTTTGACATTGTGAATATTGTATCTCCATCATGAGGTGTATGGATAGGAAAAATAGCTTTTGCATACCCATCATGACCCATTTGAGATATTTTTTTACATTCAGCTTTAGTGAGTTTAGCATTCGTAGCTATAACTCCAATTGTAGTATTATCTATACTAAATCCACCTTTACTTGCACCTTGTTTCATCAATTTATATGTATCAATTGTTTCTGTTTTTTTATCATTTAAGGCGCCTGCTATAACCTTACCATCCTCATAAACATCTCCAAGAGCATTTACAGCAATTAATGCAGATACAATCAAGCCATTATCTAGTTTTATAGAATAACTTCCTATTCCACCTTTCATAGCATATTCTTGCCCTCTTATCTTTCCAACAGTAGCTCCACATCCTGCTCCATAATTACCTTGATTTAAAACAGTTGTATTTGCCGCCTCACAAGCTTTATAACCCATTTGTATATCTGGTCTACACTTAAAATCTCCTACTCCTAAATCAAATAAAACTGCTCCAACAACTATAGGAACTTTTCCAACTCCAACATCAAAACCAATTCCTCTTTCTTCTAAGTATCTACTTACTCCACAAGTAGATTCAAGACCATATGCAGAACCTCCTGCTAAAACTATAGCATGAACTTTTTGAACCATATTTACAGGGTCTAATAAATCGGTTTCTCTGGTTCCTGGAGCCGACCCTCTTACATCAACACCACAAACTGCACCTTCTTCACAAATCACTACTGTACATCCAGTCAGCCCTATTCTATCCTCAACTTGCCCAACCTTTAAACCTTCTATATCTAAAATATTATCATACATATCCATTTTCTCCTCTTATAGAAACTTCACCTGAAACAATTTCTTTTACACTTCCATCACTACCCTGAACTACTAAGTTACCATCTTCATTTATATCTAAGCATTTAACTAATTCTTTATCATTTCCTTTTAGTACATATATATTCTTATCTATAATAGCAGAATAATCTCTACATATTTTTAAAGTTTCTTCTTTTGAGTTATTTGCAATATAATCTAAATATAACTTTTCAAATTCAGCCAATACATTTCTGACAATATCTACTCTAGACAATTTGTATCCTTCTTTATACAATGAGGTAGCTTTCTCAGCTATTTCTGAATCAAAGTCCATTATTTTAACATTTATTCCAATACCAAGAACAACATAATTTGTTCTTTCAATCTCAGCAGACAATTCTGTTAGTATACCACATATTTTTTTCCCATTTAAAATAACATCATTTGGCCATTTTATCAAAGTCTTTGCCCCTAGATTATTTAAAGCTTGTGTTACACTTGCTCCTGCTATTAAAGTTATAAATGGTGCTTTAAACGGTTCCATATCTGGTTTTAGAATAATACTCATCCAAATCCCTTCATGGGGTTTGGAATCCCAAGTTCTTCCTAATCGTCCTTTTCCCATATTTTGATGTTCACTTAAAATCACAGTTCCATCTATACTATTCACAGCCACTCTTTTTGCGTATTCATTAGTTGAATCTATAGTATCAAGATGCTCAATATTCTTACCAATAAACTCTGTATTTAATTTATAGTAGATATTCTGTGGACTTAATAAATCAGTTGGATTTTCTGTTAATCTATAACCTTTCTTATTTACAGATTCTATATTATATCCCTCTTCTTTTAGAGCTTTCATATGTTTCCATATAGCTGCACGTGACACACCTAATTGCTTTGACAACTCTTCACCCGAAATAAACTCAGATTTATTATTTAATATAATTTCTATTATCTTCTCTCGCATACTTCACCTCTAATATGATATGATTTCATGACTTCTTTTCTTCTAATAAGTAATTATACATTATTAATATATTTTTAATACTACTAATTTTAAAATTCCTTTTTAATATATTATCATAAGTAAACTTATATACCCATACCATTAATTCCCATAGCTTAATATTTTGCCTAATCTTTGCTAAAATCACAAAAAAAACTGAAAGTATTAATTAGATTGATATATGCAAATATACTTTGTTTATCAATTTAACATTATACTTTCAGTCTTAATATTTAATCCTTAATAGATAATACTCTTAAAATAATCAATATTTTAAAATTATTTATCTTCATCAGATTTATTTTCTTGATTTTTATTTATATCAACAACATTGTTTCTTTCTTCTCTATCTTTTTCTAGATTTATAGTTAATTGCTCTTCATTTTCTTTAGGAGAATTTTCCTCTGTAATTGCATTTTCAATATCATTTAATGGTAATTCTTTATTAAATGCTTTTATAAATTGATCTGCATCTAAAGTTTCATAGATAAGTAAGGCTTGTGCTACATACTCCAGTCTATCCATGTTTTCTTGTAATATACTTCTTGTCTTATCATATGCACCATCAACTATACGTTTTGTTTCTTGGTCTATCTCAAAAGCAACCTCTTCAGAATAGTTTCTCTTACTTGAAAAACTATTACCTAAAAATACTTCATCATCACTGTCAAATGACATTGGACCAAGTTTAGAACTCATTCCATATTTTGTTACCATACTTCTTGCAGTAGCTGTAACTCTTTCTAAGTCATTTGATGCTCCTGTAGACACATCTTTTAGCACTAACTCTTCTGCTACTCTACCTCCAAGTAAAACTACTATGTTCTCTTTCATCTCATTTTTAGTAGCATAGAACTTATCTTCAACAGGAAGCTGCATTGTAAATCCTCCTGCTCTTCCTCTTGGTACTATTGTAACTTGATGAACAGGACTTACTTCCTCAAGTATATGAGCACAAACTGCATGCCCGCCTTCATGATATGCTGTAAGTCTTCTTTCTTTTTCACTTATTACTCTCGATTTCTTAGCTACACCTGCTATAACCTTTGTTATAGCTTCTTCTATAGTTTCCATCTTAATTTTCTTTTCTCTTTTTCTAGCTGTTAGTATTGCAGCTTCATTCATTAAGTTTTCTATATCAGCAGGAGTAAATCCTGGTGTTCTTCTAGCTAATACATCCATTTTAACATCATCATTTAGCGGTTTATTTCTTGAGTGAACTTTAAATATAGCTTCTCTACCTTTTACATCTGGTGTACCAACAACTACTTGTCTGTCAAATCTTCCTGGTCTAAGTAAAGCTGGGTCAAGTATATCTGGTCTATTTGTTGCTGCCATGATTATTATACCTTGGTTTACTCCAAATCCATCCATCTCAACTAGAAGTTGATTAAGAGTTTGTTCTCTTTCATCATGACCTCCACCAAGACCTGCTCCTCTCTTTCTACCAACTGCATCGATTTCATCTATAAATATTATAGCTGGAGCGCTTTTTTTAGCTTGCTCAAATAAATCTCTTACTCTTGAAGCCCCAACCCCAACAAACATCTCAACGAAATCAGAACCACTTATACTGAAAAATGGCACTCCTGCTTCTCCAGCAACTGCTCTTGATAGATATGTTTTACCAGTTCCAGGAGGTCCTACCATAAGCATTCCTTTTGGTATCCTTGCCCCTAATTCAATATATTTCTTAGGATTCTTCAAGAAGTCTACTACTTCTTGTAAATCTTCTTTTTCTTCATCCAATCCAGCTACATCTTTAAACGTAACTCTAGTTTTTTCATCATCCTTATGAACCTTAGCCTTTGACTTACCAAAGCTCATAACCTTTCCGCCTCCACCTTGAGACTGATTCATAAATACAAACCAAAGAATTACCATAAAGAATATTAACAGTAATGTAGGTAGCATCTCAACAAACCAAGGTGTAGATGGTTTAGCTTCACCACCAAATGTTAATTTTCCAGCCTTAGCTTGATCTAACACTTCATCTGCAAGTTTATCTCCCATTATTTCTGTTGGAACATATGATTTAAACTTTGTATTTGTATCTTTTATAGTACCTTCTACAGAAGTTTGATTTACAAAGTACAATCTTGATATATTCTCATCTGTTAATTCCCTATATACTTGGGAAAATTTTAAATCTTTTATTTTTTCTGTAGGCTTACCTGAGAATTGAACTATACCTACTATAATTATAAAAACAAGTAGATAAAAACCTGCCCCTTTTAGCAACTTATTCAATATAGAAGCCCTCCTTTCATACATTGCTTTGCCCTATAATTTGTTAAAATTAATTTTTAATACTTCTTTTGTGCTTTCATCAATTTTATAATTCTCACTGATTTTATAATCTCCAACACATATTATTCCTTCACTATCTGTGATTATAGGAATTTTACATCTTTCTTCTCTTGGGATTTTTAAATCTATGAATAAATCCTTCACTTTTTTACTTCCCATAGCAAGTTTTATCTTATCACCTTGCCTTCTGCTCCTTATTACTATACCCCCTTTTACCTTATTAAAATCAAACCCTTTAGATGAATTGTCTAATTTCATACTCTTATACCTATCTATACTCATTACTTGGGTCTCAATAATTTGTTTTAATTCTTTTATTTTTATAAACCCATTACTAGGTATATTGTAATAAAATTCAATTTCCTCACTAACAATTTCCTCATTGGTTAATATTATACTGTCTTTTTTTCTATAAACAAATATATTTCTCGGAAGAGTTATCATTTTATTTACTTTTGAATCACTTTCTAAAGACATTATGTCCTCTATATGTTTTTGATCAACAAAATTAGTATCTCCTAGTATATGTTTTATAGAATTTCTAAGAACCCTAACTTTGATAGCATCATGTAAGCAAATAAAATCTTCTAAATTTATCTCTACAAAGCTCTTTTCTTTTATATTTGAAACTTCTCTAAATTTAGCTTCTGCCTCTTTCTCAATATAATCGTTGTCACTTTTTAAGCTATTGCTCATCCTCACTATAGATTCTATTACATTTGAATTAAAATTATCCTTCATATATGGTAAAAGGTCTAACCTTATTTTATTTCTAGTGTATATGTTTTCTAAATTTGTTTTATCTATTCTAGGATTTAAATTATAAGCCTTACAATATTCCTCTATATCTATTCTCTCTACATCCAAGATTGGTCTAATTATACAGTTATCTCTAATATAATCAATTCCTTTTAACCCTTTAAGACCTGTTCCTCTCATAATACGCATCATGACAGTCTCAGCTTGGTCATTGAGATTATGGCCTATAGCTATTTTGTTAGCTTTAATCTTATCCTTAATTTCATAAAACATTTCATATCTTAGCTTCCTTGCTCCTTCTTCTAATGATAACCCCTCATTTTCACAATATTTTGGTACATTAATAGACTTTACAAAGAATACAATTCCCATATCCTCACAAAGCTTAGATACATATAATGCATCTTTTTGAGCTTCTATTCCTCTTATTTGATGATTTAAATGTGCTGCATATATTTCTATATTAAAATCTTTTTTTAATCTATTTAGTACATGCAATAAACAAACTGAATCAGGTCCTCCAGAAAGACCCAAAACTATTTTATCGCCTTTTTGTATTAAATTATGTTTATTTATAGTACTTAGTACCTTATCAAATATCATATTTATCCCTCTTACACTTAGTTTTATTCACTTTTAAGTATACTTTCTATAAAAAAACGCTAAACCCTTGTATCAATTTTAAGAAATTAAAGTTTAATATAAATATAATAATACCAAATAAATTAAATAAAAGGTAGTTTTTTCACTACCTTTATAAAATTTCTGGAAAATAGCTATAGTTATTATTTAATATCTATGTATATATCTATTTTGTTTCTACCTAAAAATAAATCTTGTATCTTTATATTATAGTCTATTTTCAATTTTATGTGTTCCCCTTCTTGTATATTTATATCCAATTCTCTTGTGTCAATATCAATTAATAAGGTACCTTGTGGGGTTACATATTTTGTAGTACTGCTTTCTCCACATTTAAACATCATAGTTGAATTAATAGAACCAAACTTTTTAATACTAACTTCATTTTTAAGTATTTTTATAGTATTAGTTATTTCTATATTGTCTTCTTTTTCCTTGTAAATAACATATATTCCTTCATTTTTATAAAAAATTTTACCAAAAGTAGTCATCTCTATGGTGTCCATATTACCTTTTTCATCATATTGTCTAGTATTTATGCTTATTTTTACACTCAACGATTTTTCCTCCATAGACTTCTTCATATAAACTAATATTTTTGTATCTCCACTTTTTGAATTTTATCAATTTTTTTCTTTAAAAATTCTTTCGCTATATCTGAAAATTTTTCATGTATGTCTGATACATAATATTGATAAATTCCATGAGCTTCTTTGCTATTTATAATGTTTCTTTCTTCTAAAATCTTTTTTAAATCTTTAGCTGTCTCTTTAGCTGGATTAACCAATTTTATGTGTTCTCCAACCTCTTCACCTATTGTTCTCTTTAAAATAGGATAATGAGTACATCCTAATACCAAAGAGTCTATATTCTTATCTTTTAATTCTTGTAGATATATCTTTGCTGTTAACTTAGCTACTTCTGTGTTAGCCCATCCTTCTTCAACAATTGGTACAAATAAAGGACATGCTTTATTAACAATTTCTATATTTTTATCTATTTTAGATATTTCTAAATTATATGCCTTTGAACTTATAGTTCCTTCTGTTCCAATTATACCTACAGTCTTGTTTTTAGTGGAACTTACAGCTGTCCTAGCACCGGCTTCTATAACTCCTATTATTGGTATATCATATTTTTCTTGAGCCTCTTTTAAACTTCTCGCAGTAGCAGTATTACAAGCTATAACTATAGCTTTTACATCCTTAGTTTTTAGAAAATTTATAGCTTGAAAAGTATATTTAATTATAGTCTCCTTAGATCTCGAACCATATGGTATTCTAGCAGTATCTCCAAAATATATTATATCCTCATTTGGTAATATCTTCATTATTTCTTTCAAAACCGTCAATCCGCCTAATCCCGAATCAAAAACTCCTATTGGTCTATTGCTCATTTTTATACAACACCTACTTTACATTTTTGTGTTTAACAACATCTTATTTATCGCTAAAATTTATTTTTATATTCACAGTTAATATATTATTACCTAAATGATTATTATAGTTTATTTTAAACAAAAAATAAAGGAGCTATCTCAAATTAGAAAATAATTTCTAGAAAAAGACAACTCCTCTCAGTACTCAAAAATTTAAATTTATTTTGCAAACACATGATTCCCTATTCTCAGATATGGATTTAGTCTATTTATCCATTTGCAAGTGGCTATTTCTGGGTTCCAGAAATATACTGCTTTATTTGTTGGGTCAGTTCCATAAAGAGCTTCTTTAGCTGCTTTACATGCTGAATCTGTTGGTGTCTTGTTTATTGAACCATCAAGCACAACTGAGAAAGCATTCTTCTGATATATAACTTCCTCTATTGAATCTGGAAATCTAGGGTCCAATACTCTGTTTATTACTACAGCTGCTACAGCAACCTGTCCCTCATAGCTTTCTCCTCTAGCTTCACCTGCAACCAATTTAGACAGTAACATTAAATCATTATCAGATAAATTTATTACTTCCTTTTTTGCTACATTTTTTTCTTGTTTGTTTACTTTCTTAGCTGTCTCTGTTGGCTCATCTGCATATACCTCTTTAATAGGCATAAATATATAGGTTAAAGCTAGTAATATAGCTATCAGTTTACTCCACCTGTCCATGATTAAAACCACTCCTTATAATTTTATTTTTTTAAAATTTTTCTTCTAAATCCTTTACTACTTCAATTACTTTAAACTTGATTTTTACTCTGCTTGTTTTCTTTGGTGTGTCTTGTTTTATTAGCTTATATTCCTTGTCAGTTAAAACTTCTTTTAACTTATCATCTGTAGATTTGTCTATAACTCCATTAGACTCATCAACAAAACATAATGGAGGAAACATAACACACCACCAGTTTTTTCCTTCACCTTTTCCAATTATAATTTTTAATGCTTTATATTCACCTGCTGGAAGAACTATATTAGAATATTGTTTTGTAGGAAAGTTACTATATTGTATACCTACCTTTACACTGTAATTATATCCATTTTCAAGAATAATATTTTTACTTATTTCTTCCAGAGTACTATATTCTTTTTTTATAATAGCTTCACTTTCCTCTATACTTTTTGAGTTTTGTAGTTTTGGTTGTAAATATTTTACTACTTCATCCCTAACTTTTAATTTAAGTTCTTGATCTTCATCTGTATTACTATTTGCTATGACATGAAATCTTATTAATTTATCTTTATAGTCTTTTGATATATTATCAATTTTTTTTACTTCACCATTTATTACTATCGTCATTATTGATATGACTGATATAAGACTTAATATTAATATTCCCAACCTAACTTTAATTTTTCTCATTGAAAAATCCCCCTCAAGATAAATTTATATCATCAATTATGTCCATTTAAATTTAATTTATTCATAATATTTTCAATATCAATAAAAAAACTACTTTGAAATGTTTATAAACATTTCAAAGTAGTTTTTTAAATTTTATAAGTCTTTATTCATCATAGCCTTATCTATCATAAATTGTTCTGCTTTTTCTATATGCTCTGTAGCATATTTCTTAGACAACTCACTATCACCTTTTATTATGGCATCAAGTAAAAATCTATGTTCTTCAACAATATTAAGCGATGAGTCGTAATCAGACATATAAGTAACTCTAAACCTATACACTTGTTCCCATAAGGAGTTTATCAATTGGATTAACTTTTTATTGTTTGTTGCTTTAAATATACATTCATGAAATTCTACATCTTGTTTCAATAGTGCATCTAAATCTGATTCCAAAATGCTTTTTTTTAACGCTTCTGATATATCCTTAAGTTTTTTTATATCATCATCACCAATTCTTTCAGCAGCAAGAGACGCTGCTAGACCTTCTAAGCTTGCTCTTACCTCTAATACATCTAGAAGATCCTTTAATGACATATTTGCTACATATGCACCTTTTCTAGGCAACATAACAACTAAACCTTCTAATTCAAGCTTTCTTATTGCCTCTCTTACTGGAGTTCTACTTACTCCTAATTGTTCTGCTAGTTGTACTTCCATCAGCCTTTGACCAGGCTTTAATTTCCCTTCTAAGATTGCCTCTCTTAAATTTTCGAAGACTACATCTCTTAATGGCTTGTAATTATCCAAGTTCAGTTTAGTTAAATTCTCCACAAATTTCAACCCCTTTTTGACTGCTGTTAACAACATATACCTGTTTATATTTTTTTAATAATTCTTTTTTTCCAATTAGAGCATCTTCTTTACTTTCAAATAATCCAAAAACTGTAGGACCACTTCCACTCATCATAGAACCTAAAGCATTATTTTTCATCATAACTTGCTTTATATTATTTATCTCTTCATATTTACTTATAGTAACATTTTCAAGAACATTTACCATATTTTCTGATACAGCTTTTATGTCTTCTGAATTTAAACACTCCATCAAATATTTATTATTAGGTCTTTTTTTAATATTATTCAAATCTAACCCTTGATAAACTTCTTTTGTAGAAACAAATAATTCTGGTTTACATATTAAAATACTTATATCACATGGTAAACCTTTAATATCTGTTAGTTTTTCTCCAACACCTTGAGCTAAAGCAGGCCTTCCTGATATACAAAATGGAACATCTGCTCCCAAGTTAAATCCGATGTCTTTTAATTCATCTTCAGATAACTCAAGTTTCCATAATTCATTTAATCCTACTAATACTGCGGCGGCATTGGAACTTCCTCCAGCCATACCTGCTGCTACAGGAATATTTTTTTCTATGAATACTTCTACGCCTTTTTTTATATTAAATCTATTCTTAAGTATTTTGGCAGCTTTATAAACAATATTATCTTCATCTAAAGGGATATCTAAACTAGTGCTTTTTATCTCTATTTCATCTTTATCTAATCCCTTTATTTTTACTATATCGTATAAATCTATCGTTTGCATTATCATTTCAACAAAATGATAACCGTCTTGCCTTTTTCCTAAGACATCAATGGATAAATTTATTTTTGCCCTGCTCTTTAGTTTTATAAAATCCATTCTATCCTCCTTGTTTAAAGAATAATGCATCACTAACAATAATATTATACTACAAAAAATAAAATAATAGGGTATTATAATACCCTATTATACTTAATTACTTTAAATTTTTTAATATTAATCTACTAATACGACTTTTTTTTCTAAAATAAGACACTTGCCAGGCTTAATTGCTTCGTCAAGTTTTATATCATTGAGTTCTGCAATTTCATTTTCTGTTGTATTGTATTTTTTTGCAATATTCCAGAAAGTATCTCCTTCTTTACATATATATACAATTATACTTGGGGCTTTAGATAAATCATACACACCTTGATCTTCACCTTTAACAATAAAGCTTTCTGCCTTTTTATCTAATGCTTCAGTAAATCTTTTGATTTTTATAACCAAATCTATTTGGTCTCTATTCAAATCAACCTCAATTTTATCAATACATGCCGTATTAAATACTGATGCTGTATCAGTTAAGTTATCCATCTCTATATCATGTTCAAATGGAATTTCTTCACTAATTTTATAAACTAATTTTAGCCCTTCAACTGGAATAAATAAAATTTCAACTTTTATAATCCCTTGTATAATACTTTTATTTCCTTCAATGTAGCTATTTTCTATAGACATAGTTGGACAAACGCTTACAATATCTTTTATTTGTATATCATCATTATCATTTCTTATTCCTTCTCTAACCATAAATGTTTCTTCACTATTTCTTAAAGTCTTATTTAATTGAATAGGTTTATGGTCAAATTTTATTATCTTTTGAGGAGAGTATGCATCTTGTAATACCTCTCTTGTTACTTCATCTGTAACTTTTACCTTGCAACAAGCCATACAATCTATTTCTAATAGACCTGTATTACTTTCACTATTTTGTTTAAAAATATGATTAAAGTCTGACATGGACAATAATACTTCCTCTGTCATACCATCACTCACTCCAGGAACTTCTACAAACTGAGTGAACTCTATACCCACTCTATCTAACTCTACAAGTTCACCCTCATATGTACAAGCCAATGGATTTATTTCTAATACTCCACCAATAATAACCTTATTATCAGTTACTCTACTTTCTTTTACTTTAACACAAGGATTTAAGCTTATTATAGATTGAATTTCTTCTGTATTTATAGTTATAGTGTCTCTTATAGAACTTTCTGCTTTTTCTATTCCCACTATATCTTGAAAACAGATTTCCTTTCTATGCTTTTGTATGCCTTCTACTTGCGCTACATCCTTTACAATATCTAATCTCTGTTTTTCAAATAAACTTCCTCTTATATTCATAAGAGCTCCTACTTTAATCTTTCTCTCATTCATTATAGTGCAGTCCATATGCTCTACCTCTGAAAATAACATGTATTCCATATCTTGCATAACATTATCTTTTTCTATTACTTCGTTTATATCTACTTTTCCATCTACATTAGAAACAGTATTTTTATCGTCTGCGATGTAAATTACGTTGTAATTAAAACTTCCTCTACAAAGTATCTTTCCATCTGCTATCTCAATTTTTTTAAGTGATATGTAACCCTCAGTCTTTACAATCTCATATACATCTAGCTTCTTGTCTGGCACTACTGCTTCCGCCTCAATAAATGTTTGAAATTTCCCAAAGTCTATTCTATTGTCAATTTTAATTACATCTTTAATTAATTCCATAGTTTACCTCCTTAAGTATTATAAAAATATCACACTATATTTATATTTAAGGAACAAAAAAAAAATTACACCTATTTTTAATAGGTATAATTTTAACTTATTTGTAATTTATCTTGATCTCTAAAAACTTGCAACTTTACATTAGATGTTAATAAATCTGAGTAACTATAAGATACCCTAGGATATCCATTACTTTCATCATCTAATTTTATAACAAACACGCTTGGATAAACTTTTTCTAGTATACCCTCTTTTGTAATAATCTGCTTTCTTCCTTTATTAGCTTTCAACAATATTTTCTTTCCTATATGTCTTTCTAAGCTTACTCTTATCTTATCTAGAGTTTGAACAGTAGCCACAATATCACCTTCTTTAACGTTTATATGTTTACATAATATCACATATAAACATTTTTGTCAAACGTTTAAACTAATTATTTTATATATTTTTTGCAAAAATGTCAATACTATTTTTGAATATATACAGTATAATTATGTTAATTTTTGTTAGTGCAATATTGTTTTTGGCATTGCCCATCTAAATTTCCCTCTTGTTTCAGAGCCACCAATACCCTTAACACCTGTGATAGTCTGCTCTATAACCTCATCAATAGGTACTACTACATCAATTCTTGAACATGCAATTTTTTCTACTACAAAAACAGGGTCTAAAGCATGTATCATTATTCTACCAGGGGAACTTGCATAATTCGCTCCTGCATTTATTATTTTTTCATAATTTGACTGACATGCTCCTGCAAATATTACAAGATTATCCAAATTTGGTTGCCATTTACGTGCTTCTCTAACTGTTTTCATAAAATTTAAAGAGTTTCTATAGTTATTCATATCTTCTATATCCCCTCTTTTTACTGTCATTGCATCATGTCCTGTAATTACTAGTATATCCGGATTATATTTTTCTAGTAATGCTCTTACTTCTTTATGCTGGTTTTGCTCTGAAACTGCTACTCCTACTGCAGGTATTCCAAGTTGAGCATATACATCCAAACAAATTTTTAAATACTCTTTATCTCCATCTATTTGTAATACTTTTCCAGGCATTCCATATGTGTTAGAATTTAATTGAAGTTTTGGAACTGCCCTTGTCATCTTTTTCTGTCTCTCTTTAGCCTTTCTTACTGACTTATATAATAAATTTTCTACATTTTTATCTATTAATATATCTTTTATATCAGGTGCTTTTACTAATTCAAGGTCATCAATATAAGCATCTGCTATTACTCTAAATGCAATTCCTTTTAGTATAGCTATTTTTTCATTATTTTCATCTACACCAAAAGAGACTATTTTAAATACAATATCTTTGTTATGTGACTTTCTAGCTACAATGTCTCCTACCTTCATAGTTAAACCTCCAATAAATTTTTATCTTAGTTTATACTATGTTCGATATAAAACTTTGTTTCCTAATGTCAAAAAAACATTTCTTATAACACTTCTTTTATTACTCTTAAAGCGTTTTTATAGTATATTTTTTCTATTTCATCTTCACTAAATCCTTCTTTTTTTAGAGGCTCGTATAATTTACCCATTTGAGATATATCCTCAATCTCAACTTTTGAATCTATTCCATCGAAATCTGAGCCTAGAGCTACAACATCAATTCCTCCAACATTTACAATATGTTTTATATGTTTAACCATATCTTCAAGCTTACTTTCGCTTTTATCGCCTAAAAATAAGTGGAAGAAGTTAATTCCTGTAACCCCACCTTTATTAGCCAACACTTTAATCATATCATCAGTTAGGTTTCTAGTATGATTCATCATTGCTCTTGAATTTGAATGTGTAGCTATTATTGGTTTAGAGGATATTTTTGCAATTTCATAAAATCCACCATCTGAAATATGAGAAACATCAACTAGCATACCTAGCTCATTCATCTTATGTACAACTTCTCTACCAAAATCTGTAAGACCTTTTTCTCTATACTCTATATTATTATGAGGAAAGCTTAACTCATTCACATGATTCCAACTTATTGTCATCATTCTAACGCCTAAATCATAAAACTTCTTTAAGTTTTCTATTCTACCTTCAAGCACTGCTCCTTCCTCTATAGATAAAAGTGCTGTAAGCTTATTCTCTGATTGATTTTTCATAATTTCTTCATAGTTAGTAGCTAGAGCTATTACATCACTATTTTTTTTCATTTCTTTATGAAATTTATCTGCCATACTCATACAGTAATCAAAAGGATGTTTTACTTCTTCAGTATCAACAAAAAGAGCAAATGTTTGAGCCAATGAATCCCCTTTTTTCAGCCTGTCTATATCAACAGAATATTTGTTAGTTTTAAGTTCACTTGTTTCTACATTCTCCATTAATTTTGCTATAGTATCACAATGCAAATCAATAAATTTCATATTTATACCCCCTGTATATTTTATATTTATATCTAAAAATAGAAATAGTTGTCCTTATAGACAACTATTGACAACTATTTTTTAATATTCTTTTTAATGTTACTTAATTTTATTCCTCTTTTAGGTTAGGTATTACTTTCTTAACTTCTTCAATTTGATGCCATGTTTTATCTATACTATTTTCACTAATATATTTTTTTAAATCAGTTAAAGATGTAAAATCTTTAACTGATAAATTGTCATCATCATCTGCAAATCTTAAAATAAACATAAGATTACCTTACTTTCCACAACATTTCTTATATTTTTTACCACTTCCACATGGGCATGAATCATTTCTTCCTATTTTTGCTTCTTTAACTACTGTTTTAGATTTTTTGTATGCTTTTATTATTTCTTTTCTTTGGTCTGCTGGTAATATTTCTTCCCAACCTTGTAAATTATATAGCCAATGAGCCTCGACAGTTACCATATTGTTATATAATTTTTCCCAATCTATTTTTATAGAAACTTCTTTATCAGCTTCTACATCTTCTAAAACTATATCTTCTTTTAAACTTTCACTTATTCCATCTATGAATCCCATGAAAAATTCATTAGTAGTTCCAAATTTCTCAGCTAATTCACTTACTTTACCTTCAACAACATCCATTTTACTATTTAATATTTCATTGTATATTCCAGCTTCAACTTTTAAATATTCTTCCCAGAATTTTACCTCTGTTTCTTGACTTTCGTGGTTATCACTTAAATTTCTCCATTCAGTATATAAACTCATACTTTTTTCCTCCTAAGTATATCTATATTTTTTTAGTTTTTTTATAGTATAAAATCTTTTAGTTAGATTGGAAGTTTCTTCTTTTTGATTATACCATATTCTATTTAAAGTTAACTCTTACATTATATCATAATTAAACAATTCTTTTAATACTTTTATAGCATACTCTTGGTTTATAAAGTAAGGACTTGTAGCAATTGTTACAACTTTAGCCTTTTTAATTAGATTTTTTATCTTTTCTAGTTTAAAATCAAATGGTATATAGTCCATATCCTCTGAAAATATATCTAAATCTATGTCAAGAACAAACTCTGGTTCTATATCTAAATCAAAGCCATATGAGCTATCTATTATTATTAATTCTGAAAATATATTATGTTTTAATGCTGGTTTTATAAAACTTCCTACATTTAAAACCTCATTTGTATACCTAAATACGTCCTCCAGATTATTTATATCTACATTGTAGTTTTTAGGCTCTCTAGTATCCTTATGTTGATCTACATGTACTAATTTACATCCTCTTGTGAATTCATTTGCCATCATAGATTTTATCCAAAAATAAAATGCATGGTTATGATTATCAAAAACATATATTCTTTTATTTCCCAGGACATATTCGACCATATTTTCCAATCCTGTTGCTTTTATCTCTTTATTTTCATCAATTTCATTAAATACGACTTTGTTTCCTAATTTCACATCATCCAATGTTCCACTTATTAGTTTTGGAACATATATACTCTTATTTTTTCTCTCTTCATATGAAAATACATTATTTCCTACTGGCTTTTCTATATAAAACCCTGTATATTTATAGTTTATCATAAGAATTAATTTCCTCCATAATTATAACCTATACACCTTAAACTCACTTATCATAAATTGGGTTATCTAGTATAAAAGATACTTGTATATAACTAGCTATTATATCTTCTCTCAATATGTATTATACAATAAGTGTAAAATATATTTATATAAAATATCCTACATTCCTATAACAAAACCATCTGCTTCAATTGGCAAGTAACTTACTCTTGTATTTAATTCCACTTTTCCAAAGAATACTACCCAGTATGGTCTAAAGATACTTTTAATTTTAACTATCTCTATCTCTGGTATACCCCCCATAAACCTGTGACTTAATCTTATAGCCATTTTATTTGCCTTTGATTTTACTCTCCTTTCATCCTTATCACTATATTGTATGATGTCATTATCTACATTTTTTACAATTTCAGACACTGGTAGTTCTTGTACTATACTGCCAGCACCCGTAGAACCATTTACTAAAATATTTAATTCATTTGTATTACCAGCTTGTTTTTTTTTCATGAAAATAGATTTATTTTGATGAATTTTAAGTGTAACGACTTTAAACTCTATATAATGAAGTCTAACTTCATGAACTTCTTTATTTTTTAATATCAGTCTACTTAGTAATGAATTATTTCCACTTTTTGCTATATCTATAGCTTCATCTTTTGTAATTTTTATAGGCAATGCTCTTATATCCATAAAATCATTCCCTTTCATCTTTTTTTCCTGTCATTTTAAATACTCTATATAGATAATCAAAAAATATCATAACTACTGCTATCATGACTCCATATGGGATTATCTTTCCAACTATAATATCATTTCTAGTTACTATACCATAAAATATAAATCCTGTTATTAAAAAGTATAATAGTACTAAAAAACCATCTATACCAAGCCATTTTATTTCCAAATCTTTTTTTACTTTAGATACCAATTTAGACATAATAACTACTCCCTTTTTATAGATTATTTTGTGTATTTAAATTTTTACCTATTCTATTTCCTATTGTCCATGCAATAAATGAAAGAGGGATGGCTATAACAAGAGGTTCTAATTCAAAACTTTGAACTGGAAACATTTTAAAATAACCAAAAGTTACTCCGCCTACAATCATTCCCAAAATACCACCCATAGATGTTCTTCTTCCATTACCAAGAAGACCTCCTACTATAGGTACAAATGCTGAACCCATCCAAATACTTCCTACAAATATACATGCATCATATACATTTTCAAATCTAAACGCCACACTAAGTCCCATAACTGCTGCTAAACATACACCTATTCTAGTAAATTTAACTAATTGCTTTTGAGATAATTCTTTTTTAGTAATTCTTCCATATATATCATTTGCTAAGGTAGCTCCTGCTGCTAGATAATAACTATCTAGTGTTGATATTATTGAACCTAAAATTCCGATTATAAATATAACTCTTATACCTTCTGGCAATGTATTTAAAACTAAAGTTATATACCCAGCTGCTGGAGCCATTTCTGGATAAGTGGCTCTAACTATAAGACCTGTCATAGTTAATACCATGTCAAAACATATCCATAGAGAAAAACAAGTCAATAAAGCTCTTCTCCCAACTTTTGGAGAATCTGCTGCTGAAAATCTTTGGTAAAACGTTGGGTCTGAATAAGCTCCAAATGAATATACTATTAACATCAATGCTTTCATTGCTGACATACCTTTTGTAGGATGCATTAACTGAGGTGCATCTTTAAGTGCTTCTGTAAGACCTTGAAAACCACCTATTTGGTCAAATTGACCTGGCATAACCATAGTTAGACCAAATACCATGCAGAAAAACAATACCATATCTGTAATGGCAACTCCCATAAGACCACCAAGAACTGTCAATATAACTACTACCACTACCATTATAAACCCTATTAGCTGTTTATCAATTCCCCAAGCTACATTACCTATAGTTCCCATAGCTGTTATTTCTCCAAGTTGTGCACAATATATAAACATTAAAACTGCTCCAATTATAGCAACTTGCTTTCCATAAAAACTTTCTAATAAATCAGGAACTGTTATATTAGTTCTTATATGAATTCTTGGTCCAACCCACAATGCTAAAGGCATTCTTCCAATATGTGCAGCTATTGACCATACTGCCCATGCAGATATCCCATATATAGCTGCATACTCTACACTACCAACTGTACCAACTCCACCATACCAAGAGGCAACCAAAGTACCTACTATCAAAGACCATGGTAAACTTCGATTTCCTAGGTAATAACTTTCCATATCTTTTACATTTCTAGAAAAATAATAGCCTATCCCTAACAATAGAAATGCAAATATAATTATAATTCCATTTTCCCATAATGCTAACATATCTACTCTCCATATTCTTATTATTGTCTTAATTTTCTATTTTAATATTTAAATAGTTACTGTTATTTTTTAATTAAACTTACTTTATACCACATGTTATAAATTTATTTTATAATCATGAAATCTCTAAACTAAAACTATTATTATTTTAAACATGAACAACTCTACCCATTTTAAAAAAATAGGTAGAGTTATATAAATAATTATAAGTATTTAAGCGATTTTATTATTCAAGTTTTTATTTTCTTTTTTATTTATTTTATTTAAAGCATAAGTGGCAAATATACCTATAACTGCACACACTACAGATAGAATAAATATATACGTATATCCTGTTTGTCCATATTTATCTAACCAGTTACCTGCAACTGTATAGTAAAATGCATCTGGAGAAAATCCTATAAATGAAGCGAATCCAACTACTGCTCCTGTAGTTTCTAAAGATATATTAGACTCTGAAACAGATGCAAAGTATATACCTCTAAATCCAAATAAGATTACACTTAGTATTATCATATTTATTACAGCTATCCATATAAGTGCTGCACTCTTAGGGATTACTAAGTAAGCTGCTGTACTTATTGTCATTAATATAAATCCTACAAACATTACTCTTATAGATGAACCAACTTTATCTGTTATAACACCTGCAATAGGAGATGCTCCCATTTTTATAACATAAGTTCTAATTATTGATAAAGCTGAAACTAAAGTCATTGGCATTACATAAACTTCTGATAAGTATGGACTTAAATAAGTTAAACTTGAAAATACTAAGTAAGTTGAAAATATTATAAGACCAATCAGCCAAGCTTTTGGCATTGTAACTACTTTTAGTAATGATTTAATGCTTAATCCTTCATCTGATGCTCCAGTATCTTTCTTTTCTTCTACTAAGAAGAATAAAAGTATACCACATATTATAGATGCTGCAGAATATAACCATACTACATATTTAAATCCAATAGTTATTTCAGCAAATTTTCCAAAAAAGTAAAGACCTATAAAAGAAATTAATGTACCTGATACCCCTGATAAACCTTCATAAAATCCAAATATTCTTCCTTGCTCTGATTCACTACCTTGCATTCTAACAACCTTAACAGAAGCTGAGAAGAATGTTAATATTGTTGTAAATCCCCATAATACAAATATTAAAAGAATCATGTTGTATGATGGAAATGTTGAGAAGTAAAACCCTAATGCTCCTGAAGCAATTAAAGAAAAAGTTATCAGTTTTCTAACTGAAAATCTATCAGCAAACCATCCACCTATAAAATAAGATACCATTCCTACTAATCCATATAAACTCAATAAGTTCCCTATTTGCGTATGACTCAATGCTAATGCTTGTTGCATTGGATCATAAAATGATGACTTCATATATGGTAAACTATACATAGCTGTTGTCCCAAATGCCAATATGAATATTACCAAAAATCTCTTAACATTACTTTTGTTTTCCATGATTTTGTCTCCTTAAGATTTTAATTTTCTAGTTTTATTTATATAACTTTATTTTAATTTTTCTATAGCTTGTTTAAAGTCATTTATTATATCATTTGCAGACTCTAGTCCTACTGCTATTCTTATTAGATTTTCTCCATTCATTTGAACTAATGTATGTTCTTCTCCTAAGCTTGTTGCTATTGTTGCAAGTTCTAAAGAGTTCATTAATTTTCTACTAGCTTGGTCTCTTGTTAATCCATTTATTCCATCTTTAAGTTTAAATGAAACTACTCCTCCACCTAAACCATTCATTTGAGTTTTACAAAGTTCATACTGAGGATGAGTTTTTAGTGCTGGATATTTTACCAGTTCTACATTTTCTTCTTGCTCTAAAAACTCTGCTACTGCCAATCCATTTTCACAGTGTTTTTTCATTCTCATGTCTAACGTTTTCATACCTCTTAAAATCATCCATGCACTCATTGGTGGTAAAGATGCTCCTGTAAAACAACATAAACTTGGCCATCTAACTAAATCTATTAATTCCTTTGAACCTGCTACTGCTCCCCCTAAAGTATCTCCATGTCCATTTATAAACTTAGTAAGACTATGTATTACTAAGTCTGCACCTAAGTCTATTGGTCTTTGTATAATTGGAGTACCAAAAGTGCTGTCAACAATAGCTAAACTCTTATTTTCGTGAGCAATTTCTGCTATTGTTTTTATATCTACTAAATCTAATGATGGATTTAATGGACTTTCTATATAAACTATCTTAGTATTTGATTTCATTGCATCTTTTACATTTTGTGGGTTTACTGCATCTACAAATGTAACTTCAACGCCAAATTTGGCTAACAACTCAGACATAAATAATTTAGTATGTGAGAATATTCCATCAGAACTAACTATATGGTCTCCACTTTTTACTAATGCTAATATAGTAGATGTTATTGCTCCCATACCTGATGTACTAGAAATAGCACTTTCTGCATTTTCAAGCATAGCTAATTTAGCCTCTAGCTCTGTAAGTGTCGGATTACACTCTCTTGTATATACATACCCCCATGTCATACATAACTCTTCAAAATGCTCTACTGTCTTTGCAGCAAATGTTGCTGTTTGATATATTGGAGTAGCTAATGCACCTGTTGTTGGGTCTGCACTATGTCCCCAATGTATTATTTTTGTCTCCAAATCTTGATTAATATTATTACTCATTTTAATTCCTCCTATTTTGACCTATTTATACAACGTTTTCCCTGCCAAATTTCACCAATTCAGCTTTAATTAATACAAACTTTTTAAGTATACTTTTATATTTGTTATAATTTCTAAAAATCTGACACTTATTTTGCTTTTTTATAGTTTTAATTATAAACTCTATAGTAACTATAGAGTCAATATGTTTTTGATATTTTTTTTACAATGTTTAAAAAATTTAACATAAAAAGAGATATGTCTTAAAATAAGCTTGTTTTAAGACATATCTCTTTTTATATTAAATTTGATTCAATACATAAAGCATCAATTTTTTGTTCTCTGTATAAATTCTTTTATTGTCATTTTCTCATCAAAAGTCTATAGTAATTATACATTACTATAATTTAACATCTGTAAATAAAATTAATTAGAGGCATAAATATATTCAAATAATCCAATTTATTTATACCTCTAATTTTTTATAAGTAAAATCTCATTAAATTGATTTCTTCGCACGAATAAGTGTGCTTTTAGAGATACCAGTCATCTTCACAACCTCTCTATAAGGCTTAGAATTTAATAATCCCAATGCGTATTGTATCTGCTGATTACTATATTTCTTTGGTCTACCATCCTTAAAATCTTTTTTCTTTCTAGCAAATTCTTTTCCCAACTGAGTTCGTTCTATTATCATATTTCTTTCAAGTTCTGCAACTGCAAGTAATGTAGTTAAAAAGAATTTCCCCATTGAAGTATTTTCTAGGAGACCTATATTTAAAATATGGACACTAACTTCTTTAGCAAATAAACCCTCTATCAGTTGTATCCCATCTGATGTACTTCTAGCTAGCCTATCAAGTTTAGTCGCAACAAGTAAATCTCCCTTCTTTAAAGAAGATATAATTTTTTCAAATTTAGGTCTATTTGTGGTAGTCCCTGTATAAGTTTCTTTTATTATTTTAGCATTGTTATACTTGCTTAATATCTCTTGCTGTTGTTGATACAAACTATTGTTATCTGTCTGGTTCTTTGTACTGACACGGCAATATCCATATATAATAATAATCACTTCCTAACGTAAATATTTAATGCAGGAATTTGTAGATATCTGTATCTACTTGTCTTTATACATTTTACTAAAACGAATTTTTGGTGTCAATACTGTTAACTTTTGACACCATTATAATTCCTTTATAATTTGTTTGACTATGTCAAAAATTAACAATATAATGAAGTTAATGAAATTATACAAATTGGAGGAAATAATATGAATAGTCTGTTAAATGATGCAATAGATGAGTTAAAAAACATCCATTGCGGAGAAGTTTTTTTATTAAAAGAATTGTTCAAAGGCTATGAATGGAACAGGTTGGAGATGAACATCAGGTTAAAATTAGGAAAACTTTTTTTGTATGAAGTAGTAAGTAATCCCAATTTAAAGGTAGAAGTAATCAATAAAAATTCTGCTTATCAGCAAATGTATAAAAAAAAATAACAACTTAAATATATATAATAATATAATCTTCTTGTTGAGTCAAAAGTTAAAACTTTTAATACAAATTAATTGTACTATATAAATGTTTATCAGTAGGTCTGAGTCTATATAACTAACATATACAAATAGTACTGTTTAAATTATGTTTTTAAGATAGATAAATCTTAACCCTACTCCAGCATAAATCTTGATATACTAAAATAGGGCTCAGAATTATCTATATTTTTATACCATAAAATGCTTAGTTCTTCCTCTTGATTGAACATATATGTCTGGAGAGATACAATAGAAACGTTGATTTATAAAATTTCCAAAATCAGAAAATCTTATCTTGAATTTAGGGATTCCAAAGCTTTCAGGTGCTATCTCATCTACACCAAAATAGATAACAATCCCATCATCTGTAATATAAAATGCCTGATCTTCAGGTATAACTAACTCTACATTAGAGTAATACATTTCTCTGTTTTCATTAATTTCAGCTTTTATATAATCAGTTATTATGTTTATATAGTCAACTCCATCTCTAAAAATATCACCTAGTAAAAGTTCTTTTCCATTTGTTAAGTCTATATTGTAATTATTTAATGTATTGTACTTAGGTCCAGAACTACTAGCAAATCCCATAAGATTTAATATCATACTTAGTACATAGTTTTTACTGAAAGTAACTGCATAATTAGTAGAAACCCAGTAACTTTGTTTTGGAAGTGAATTTTGAGAAGCTGCATTATTATATTCTTGTTCTTCTTCTTGCAACCCAAGCTTAAAATTATTTACAGTCATCTTTACAGCAGAATTTATGTTGTTTAAAATAGGCGGATTTACATAGGTGGATTGATTTCTAATATTGTACAGAATAGGATATTTTACATCATATGAAAAGTATTTGCTTCTGCCAAAATCTTCATTAAACTGCACATATAATATGTTATATGTACAAGTATTTGTAGCTTGATAATTTTCCATTAAAACTCTCCTCCTCTTATTAAAAAAATCAGATACTATATAATATGTTTAAAAGAGTAATAATGTTAACAATAAATGTAAAGAATAGAAAGTATCTAAAACAGCAAAAAATGACTGATTTTGTGGTATAATACATAGGATTGAGAGTTATTTTATAGGAGGAAAGATATGTTATTATTAGCAGATAAATGGAAAGATTATGAACTTATAGATATGGGAAATGGAGAAAAATTAGAGCGTTGGGGTAAGTATGTACTTAGAAGACCAGACCCACAGGTTGTATGGCCAATGGAGTCTGAATGGGCTCTATGGAAAAACCCTCACGGACATTATCATAGAAGTAATAAAGGTGGAGGTCAGTGGGAACACAAAAAAAGATATCCAGAACAATGGACTATAAATTACAAAAACTTAAAATTTCACATTAAACCAACTGGATTTAAACATACTGGATTATTCCCAGAACAAGCAGCCAATTGGGACTGGATGATGGATAAAATCAAAAAAGCTGACAGACCTATAAAAGTATTAAATCTTTTTGCATATACAGGAGGAGCTACAGTAGCATGTGCATCCGCTGGTGCAGAAGTATGTCATGTTGATGCTGCAAAAGGTATGGTCAACTGGGCAAAAGAAAATATAGAGTTATCAGGACTTAAAAATCAAACAGTAAGATTTATAGTAGATGATGTTGTAAAGTTTGTTGAAAGGGAAATAAGAAGAGGTAAGAAATATGATGCAATAATAATGGACCCTCCTTCTTATGGGAGAGGACCTAAAGGAGAAGTATGGCAAATAGAAGAAAAATTATATAGCTTTGTGGATTTATGTATGGGTGTTTTATCTGATAATCCTTTATTCTTTCTAATTAATTCTTATACAACAGGATTTTCTCCAATAGTTCTAGAAAATGTACTGTCTACAACAATAGGTAAAAAGGCAAACAATGGCGAAATCTATGGTGGAGAATTAGGAATACCAGCTTCTAGGGATGGTAAAATACTTCCTTGTGGTATATTTGGAAGATGGGAGAAAAAATAATGATAAAAGTCATATATGAAGATAACCATTTATTAGTTGTAGATAAACCTGTAAATGTATTATCTCAAGGAGATGATACCAATGATAAGGACATGGTAAATCTTTTAAAAGACTATATCAAAACAAAGTACAATAAACCTGGAAATGTATATATTGGTTTGGTACATAGACTGGATAGACCAGTGGGTGGAGTCATGGTTTTTGCCAAAACATCAAAAGCTGCCTCAAGATTGTCTGAACAAGTAAGAAATAAGACATTCAAAAAAACCTATATGGCAGTTGTTCATGGTAAAATGAAATCCGATTCAGACATATTAAAAGATTTTTTATATAAAAATAAAAAAACAAATATGGTGAGTGTTGTGAAAAAAAACCATAAGGATGCTAAAGAAGCTGAACTTAGTTACAAAGTTTTGGGTTTTAAAGAAAATCTAAGCTTAGTTCAAGTAAACTTAAAAACTGGTCGTTCTCATCAGATAAGAGTTCAATTTGCAACTAGAAAACACCCATTATATGGAGACCAAAGATATGGCCAAGAAGTAAATAAAATTGGACAACAGATTTCTCTTTGGTCTAATAAAATAGAAATTTGCCATCCAACAACAAAAGAAAAAATGGAATTTATATGTACTCCACCTGATAAATATCCATGGAATATATTCTAAATCTCAAATGAGGTGATTATATGAGTAAAAAGTTTTCAATAGGCGAAATGTCAAAACTTCACAAAATAAGCATACAAACGCTAAGATACTATGACCAAATAGATTTATTTAAACCTGTTCATGTTGACCAAGAAAGCAATTACAGATATTACTCAATTGACCAATTTTCACAATTGGATATTATAAAATACTTAAAGTATCTAGGTATGCCATTAAAAGAAATCAAAGAAAAATTAGATGAAAACAATGAAGAAATTCTAAAATTATTAACCAATAAGATTAATATCGTAGATGAAAAAATTAAAGAATTAGAACTTATAAAAAAAGTATTAAGTACAAAAAAAGAAACAATGGAAAAAGGTATGAGAGTAGATGAAGTAGGTAAAATAGTAAGAAAACATATTCCAAGAAGAAGTATTTTATCCATAGAATATGAAGAAGGTTTAAGTAATGAAGAAACTATGGAGCTTTCCAGAAGACAAATAGCAAATATACTAGAAGATAATATCTCTGTGTTTTATGGTGGAGTAAGTGGTCTTGTATCTATAGATAAATTCTTAAAGGAAGATAAAGTCATCTATGAAAATAGCTTTGTAAATGTTGAAAGAGATTTATTTGATGCTAAGTCTCAAAAATATATATCTGAAATTTCAGCTGGTGATTTTATTTGTATGACATATAAAGGCTCTTACAGAGAAAATTATACTGCTTTTAAAAAGTTAGTTGATTATGTTGATTATAAAAGGATACCTATTGAAAATTATATATATGAGATACCTATAATAGACCCTCTATCTACAAACAATGAAGATGAACTTCTAACCGAAATTCAGATACAGGTTAAAAAGAGAGAAATTGATTTAAGATGTCTAGTATAATCAGGTATTATAAAAAGGGCGTTTCCAAATGATTTTTAAATCATAAATGGAATGCCCTTTTTAAATAATAATTAAAATTTTATAGTTTAGACTTGGAAAATAATATGAAATGTTTTATTATATATCTATATACCTTATATTACGAGGTATATGATAAAATAAAGTAGGTGAATTTATGGACTTAAACAAAGAAGTGCTTAAAGGTCATATTGATACTTTAATATTATCAATACTAAGCAAAGGAGATTCATATGGATATGAAATAGCAAAAGTAGTTAGAGATGAAACTACATTTGAATTAAAAGAAAGTACACTCTATGTGTCTCTTAAAAGATTAGAATCTAAGGGCTTGATAAAATCTTATTGGGGAAATGACCAAGGCGTAGGAAGCAGGAGAAAGTATTACAATATAACAGATGATGGAAAGGACAACTTAGAAGTAAAAATTCAAGAGTGGTACTTTATACAAGATATTATGAACAAGTTTCTAAAGAAGGGGGATTAGATTTATGAAAATAATAGAAGAGTATTTAGAAACACTATATAAGAGTGAAAATAACAAAGAAATTCAAGATTTAAAAGAAGAGCTAAGAGAACATCTAACAACATCTGCAAATGAATTTATTGAAAATGGATATAAAATAGATGAAGCACAAAATAAGGCAATTGAAAGATTTGATGGTGATGGTGAGATGTCAGTAGAATTACGCTCAATGTTTAAACAAAAAATAGAACCTAAAAAAGTTTTATTGCGAAGATTATCAAATTCAAGGCTCTTATTTTTAAATTTATTTGGATGGCTTGTTGCAGCTGCTGCATTTACAGCCAATAGAGGTTTTGGTCACATAGTTCCACCTTGGTTGATTATAGCTTTGATAATTGTAGTAGTTATATTGATAATTTTAAGCATTATAATTAATAGATTAAAGAAAGAAATAGAAAATGACTATGTTATGTAGTCACATTAATAAATATAGTTTTGTTTTATTTATACGAGTAAGTACTACGATATTAATAGGTACTATGAAAGGAGTTTTTGTATATGGAGAAAAAAATATTATTAGAAAAAATTCTTGATACGCCAGGCGTTTCATATATTAATGAGAAAGTAAATTTATTTAAAGGTACCAAATGGATTTCATTTGGAACTTATATAATGACTGTTGAAAGCTTCTGCTATAAAGAAGATTCAAAACACTATAATCCAGTAATGGGTACATTTGATTATGAGTCAGAAATTTTTATAGTTAATGCCATATATAAAGATGAGGTCTACTCTATTAAAAATAAAAAACTCTATAGAAATGTATCTAAAGGAGATAAAATAGTTGTTACAATTAAATACTATTATGATAAATATGAAAATCTTATACATGAAGAAATTCATGACTACCACTCTTATCCTCTATCTAATGATTAAAGAAAAGACTGATAGTATCAAGATTGATATTTATTTTAGTTCACATAAGAAAATAATTATCGAGTATTAATTAAAGGCGAAAGCTCCTAGGAACTAACGCCTTTAATTAATCTAAATATCAGTTTGTTTTTTATTCTGCTATATTATAAACTTTTAATTTATCTTTATTTATATGCTTTTTCTTAACCTCTACTAAGGCTTTTAATGTATCTAAAGATGTCATTATTTCAGTAGAAAATTCAATAGCTGTTCTTCTCATTTTAAATCCGTCTCTTGTTGAGTCATTACCTTTAGTAGGTGTATTTATTACTATATCAACTTGTTTATTTCTTATAGCATCTAGTATATTTGGTCTAGGCTCTTCAACTCTATTTACTATATCAGCTTCTATTCCATTCTCTCTTAGACTCTTAGCTGTACCTTCTGTAGCAACAAAAGTGTATCCTAACTCTTTCATATCTTTTGCTATTTCTATAAACTCTTCTTTATCGTTATTATTAACAGTAGCAAGTACTACTCCTCTTTCGTCAGACATATGTCTGCCTGCGGCTAAGAATCCTTTATATAGAGCTTCTTCTAGATTTTCTCCTACACCTAAAACTTCTCCTGTAGATTTCATTTCAGGTCCAAGACTTACTTCAACTTTAGCTAATTTAGACATTGAGAATACTGGCACTTTTACTGATACTAGTTTAGGCTCTTTATAAACTCCTGTACCATATCCTAAATCCTTTAATTTAGCTCCTAACATACATTTAGTAGCTAAGTCAACTATTGGTACCCCACTCACTTTACTTATATATGGTACTGTTCTACTGGCTCTAGGATTAACCTCTATTATATATAATTCATTCTGGAATTCTATAAATTGTATATTAACCATACCAATTACATTAAGGTCTAAAGCTATTTTTTTAGTATATTCTAGAATTTTGTCTTTTATCTTATCAGATATATTTTGGCTTGGATACATTGTCGTACTATCTCCAGAGTGAACTCCAGCTCTTTCTAAATGTTCCATTATTCCAGGTATTAATATATCTTCTTTATCACATATAGCATCTACTTCTATTTCTCTACCAGTTAGATATTTATCTATAAGTACTGGATTCTTATGGTCTCTGGCAAAAGCATCATCTAAATACTGAGTTAATTTTTCCTCGTTATAAGTTATTTCCATACCTTGACCACCAAGTACATAAGATGGTCTAACTAATACTGGATAACCTAATTCATTAGCAACTTCAATACCTTCATTAGTTGTCCACACACCTTTTCCTTTTGGTCTATTTATATCTAATCTCTCTAATAAGTCGTCAAATTTTTCTCTATCTTCTGCTGCATCTATATCATCAAAATCAGTTCCCAATATAGGTATTTTTTTCTCATGTAAGAACTTAGCTAGTTTTATAGCTGTTTGTCCTCCAAATTGTAGTATTACACCTTCTGGTTTTTCTTTTTCAATTATGTTTAAAACTTCTTCTTCTGTTAATGGTTCAAAATATAGTTTATCTGATGTATCAAAATCTGTACTTACTGTTTCAGGGTTATTGTTTACAATTATAGTTTCTATACCCATTTTTCTTAAAGATTTTACACAGTGAACTGAACAATAGTCAAATTCTATACCTTGACCTATTCTTATTGGTCCAGAACCTAATACTACAACTTTTCTCTTATCACTTACAACTACTTCATCATATTGCTCATAAGTTGAGTAGTAATATGGAGATAGAGCTTCAAATTCTCCTCCACATGTATCAACCATTTTATAAACTGGTTGTATATTATATAGACTTCTTAATTCGTATAATTTTTCTGGGCTTATCTTCATTAAGTCAGATATACCTTTATCAGAGAATCCTTTTTTCTTTAATTCATGTAAGTATTCCTTATCTAAATCTTCTATTTTAAGACCTTTTAATTTTTCTTCTTGCTCAACTATCCATTTAAATTTATTTATAAACCACTTATCAACACCAGTGATTTCTTCTATCATTTCTACTTTATAGCCTCTTCTTATCATTTCAGCTAAATCAAACAATCTTTCATCATCAGGTACTACAACTCTTTTCTTTAGCTCTTCTAACGTTCTACCTTCTGATGGAGCATGAACTAATGAATATTTTCCTGTTTCTAGTGATCTTATTCCCTTAAGAATAGCAGCTTCAAAGTTGCTTCCTATACTCATTATTTCACCAGTTGCCATCATCTTAGTTCCTAATTTTCTATTTGCCTTTTTAAATTTATCAAATGGCCATTTTGGTATTTTTACTACTACATAATCTAAAGTTGGCTCAAAACAAGCATAAGTTTTTTTAGTTACTGCATTTTCTATTTCATCCAAAGTATATCCTAAGGCTATCTTAGCTGCCACTTTTGCTATTGGATATCCTGTAGCTTTTGATGCTAGCGCTGATGATCTACTAACTCTTGGATTTATTTCTATTATTGCATATTCTAAACTATGTGGATTTAAAGCTATTTGAACATTACATCCACCTTGAACTTCTATTGCATTTATTATATCTATTGATGCTTTTCTAAGTAGTTGGTATTCTTCATCACTTAAAGTTTGACTTGGAGCAACAACTATACTATCTCCTGTATGAACTCCAACTGGGTCTACATTTTCCATGTTACATACAGTTATACAGTTTCCATTCCCATCTCTCATTACTTCATATTCTATTTCTTTCCAACCTTTTATACTCTTTTCAAGAAGAACTTGACCTACTGGACTTAATTGCAATCCATGTGAAAGTATCTCTCTTAATTCTTCCTCAGTATCAGCTATACCTCCGCCAGTTCCACCTAGTGTATATGCTGGTCTTACAACCACTGGATATCCTATTTTGCTTGCAAATTCAAGACCTGCTTCTAGGTTTGTAACTATATCACTAACTATTACAGGTTGATTTATTTCTTTCATTACTTCTCTAAATAAATCTCTATCCTCACCCTTTTTTATAGACTCTATAGATGTACCTATAACTTTTACATTATATTTATCTAGTATACCAGCATCATGTAATTCTACAGCCAAGTTTAGTCCTGTTTGACCACCCATACCTGCAAGTAAGCTATCTGGTCTTTCTTTTTCTATTATTTTTTCTATAAATTCTATTGTTAATGGTTCTATATATATTTTATCTGCAATTTCTTTATCAGTCATTATCGTCGCTGGATTACTATTTACTAATACAACTTCTATTCCCTCTTCTTTTAATGCTTGGCAGGCCTGTGTTCCTGAGTAGTCAAACTCTGCTGCTTGACCTATTATTATTGGCCCTGACCCTAATACTAAAGTTTTCTTTATACTATCTAATTTAGGCATAACTCTTTCTCCTTATCTAAACAATTTTCACAGTTTCTATCTTCATAATCTATACAATCAATTTTAATTATTTTATTCCATATTAAATTTGAGATTATTTATTATATCTATATTAATTAAACCAATATTTTTTTGATTTAAGTTAGTCTTATTTTTAGTTATATATTATATATATTGATATTATTTATTTTACGAACTCTAAAAACTTATCGAAAATATAGTCATTATCTTTTGGCCCTGGACAAGCTTCAGGGTGGTATTGAACACTGTATACATCTAGCTTCTCATGTCTCATTCCCTCAACAGTATTATCATTTAAATTTATATGTGTCACTTTCATTTGTTCAGGAACTTCTGAAACATAATATCCATGATTTTGAGAAGTTATAAATACTTTTCCCTCTTCTAAATCTTTAACTGGATGATTTCCACCTCTATGTCCAAATTTAAGTTTAGCAGTTTTTCCTCCAAGAGCTAGGGCTAAAAGCTGATGCCCTAAGCATATTCCAACTATAGGCTTTTTACCAATTAGAGCTTTTATATTTTCTATAACATCTTCTAAATCCTCTGGGTCTCCAGGCCCATTTGATAAAAATATTAAATCAGGGTTTATACTTAATACATCTTCTGGAGATGTTGTAGCTGGGAATATTGTTATATCACATCCACGAGCTATAAATGATCTTAAGATATTTCTTTTAACTCCAAAATCCATAACAGCTACTTTTGGTCCATTTCCTTCTATATGCTCTACTTCTTTTCTTGTAACCGTTCTAACTGCTTCTGTATTTGAAAACTTATCTAATTTATGTTTAACATCTTCTAACTTGCTATCTTCTAATGTAATTATACCTTTCATTGTCCCATTATTTCTAAGTATCTTAGTTAAAGCTCTTGTATCTATTCCTTCTAGTCCTATCACTTTATTTTGCTTTAAATATTGGTCTATATCAATCTCACATCTAAAATTACTTGGAGAATCACTTTTTTCTCTTACTATAAATCCTTTCACTTGCACTTTTTCAGATTCTGCTGATGATAAATTTATACCATAATTTCCTATAAGAGGATAAGTCATAGTAACTATTTGACCATAGTAAGAAGGGTCTGTTAAAACTTCACCATATCCTATCATCGAAGTGTTAAATACTACTTCTCCTACACTTTCTTCTAAATATCCAAATGCTTTTCCTATAAAAACTGTCCCATCTTCTAATATTAACCTTGCTTTCATATTACAGTACCTCCTATAATTCTCTTTAGGCAAACTAAAGAACATTAACTAAATATAATCTTTTAAATATCTATATCTATTTTTCACTTTTACATTCTAGTTTTATACTTATTTACATTTATTTTTTATCTTTTTCTATTATACTACAAATTTCTTAAAAAAAAGAAGTTATCTCAAAAGTAAAAACTCATAGAAAAAATAACTTCTTCTTTTTAATTTAATGATTAAATTCTTAAACTATACAATCAACTTAATTTCTATTCAGCTATATTGTAAACTTTTAACTTATCTTTGTTTAGGTGTTTTTTCTTAACCTCTACTAGAGCTTTTAGTGTATCTAAAGATGTCATTATTTCAGTAGAAAATTCAATAGCTGTTCTTCTCATTTTAAATCCGTCTCTTGTTGAGTCATTACCTTTAGTAGGTGTATTTATTACTATATCAACTTGTTTATTTCTTATAGCATCTAGTATGTTTGGTCTAGGCTCTTCAACTCTATTTACTATATCAGCTTCTATTCCATTTTCTCTTAGACTCTTAGCTGTACCTTCTGTAGCAACAAAAGTGTATCCTAACTCTTTCATATCTTTTGCTATTGCTATAAACTCATCTTTATCGTTATTATTAACAGTAGCAAGTACTACTCCTCTTTCGTCAGACATATGTCTACCTGCGGCCAAGAATCCTTTATATAGAGCTTCTTCTAGGTTTTCTCCTACACCTAAAACTTCTCCTGTAGATTTCATTTCAGGTCCAAGACTTACTTCAACTTTAGCTAATTTAGACATTGAGAATACTGGCACTTTTACTGATACTAGTTTAGGCTCTTTATAAACTCCTGTACCATATCCTAAATCCTTTAATTTAGCTCCTAACATACATTTAGTAGCTAAATCAACTATTGGTACCCCACTCACTTTACTTATATATGGTACTGTTCTACTGGCTCTAGGATTAACCTCTATTATATATAATTCATTCTGGAATTCTATAAATTGTATATTAACCATACCAATTACATTAAGGTCTAAAGCTATTTTTTTAGTGTATTCTACTATCTTTTCTTTTATCTTATCAGATATATTTTGGCTTGGATACATTGTCGTACTATCTCCAGAGTGAACTCCAGCTCTTTCTAAGTGTTCCATTATTCCAGGTATTAATATATCTTCTTTATCACATATGGCATCTACTTCTATTTCTCTACCAGTTAAATACTTGTCTATAAGTACTGGATTCTTATGGTCTCTATCAAATGCATCCTGTAGGTATTGAGATAATTTTTCTTCATTGTAAGTTATTTCCATACCTTGACCACCAAGTACATAAGATGGTCTAACTAATACTGGATAACCTAATTCATTAGCAACTTCAATACCTTCATTAAGTGACCATACACCTTTTCCTTTTGGTCTATTTATATCTAATCTCTCTAATAAATCATCAAATTTTTCTCTATCTTCCGCTGCATCTATATCATCAAAATCAGTTCCCAATATAGGTATATTTTTCTCATGTAAGAACTTAGCTAGTTTTATAGCTGTTTGTCCTCCAAATTGTAGTATTACACCTTCTGGTTTTTCTTTTTCAATTATACTTAAAACTTCTTCTTCTGTTAATGGTTCAAAATATAGTTTATCTGATGTATCAAAATCTGTACTTACTGTTTCAGGGTTATTGTTTATGATTATAGTTTCTATATCCATCTTTCTCAAAGATTTTACACAGTGAACTGAACAATAGTCAAATTCTATACCTTGACCTATTCTTATTGGTCCAGAGCCTAACACTATTACTTTTTTCTTATCACTTACAACTACTTCATCATATTGCTCATAAGTTGAGTAATAATATGGAGATATCGCATCTATTTCTCCTGCACATGTATCAACCATTTTGTATGCTGGTTTTATGTTATATAGACTTCTTAATTCGTATAATTTTTCTGGGCTTATCTTCATTAAGTCAGATATACCTTTATCAGAGAATCCTTTTTTCTTTAACTCAAGAAGATAATCTTTAGTTAAGTCTTCAATCTTCATAACTTTTAATTTTTCTTCTTGCTCAACTATCCATTTAAATTTATTTATAAACCATTTGTCTATTCCTGTGATTTGTTCTATCATTTCTACTTTATAGCCTCTTCTTATCATTTCAGCTAAATCAAACAATCTTTCATCATCAGGTACTACAACTCTTTTCTTCAACGCTTCAATACTTCTCTCTTCTGATGGAGCATGAACTAATGAATATTTTCCTGTTTCTAGTGATCTTATTCCCTTAAGAATAGCAGCTTCAAAGTTACTTCCTATACTCATTATTTCACCAGTTGCCATCATCTTAGTTCCTAATTTTCTATTTGCCTTTTTAAATTTATCAAATGGCCATTTTGGTATCTTAGCAACTACATAGTCTATAGTTGGCTCAAAACAAGCATAAGTTTTTTTAGTTACTGCATTTTCTATTTCATCCAAAGTATATCCTAAAGCTATTTTTGATGAAACTTTTGCTATTGGATATCCTGTAGCTTTTGATGCTAATGCTGATGATCTACTAACTCTTGGATTTATCTCTATAACTGCATATTCAAAACTATGTGGGTTTAATGCAAACTGAACATTGCATCCACCTTGAACTTCTACTGCATTTAATATATCTAAAGATGCTTTTTTAAGCATCGCACATTCTTTATTGCTTAGAGTTTGTGTTGGAGCAACAACTATACTATCTCCTGTATGAACTCCAACTGGGTCTATATTTTCCATGTTACATACAACTATACAGTTTCCTTTTGAATCTCTTATTACTTCATATTCTATTTCTTTCCAACCTTTTATACTTTTTTCAATTAATACTTGTCCAACTGGGCTTAATTGCAATCCATGTGAAAGTATCTCTCTTAATTCTTCCTCAGTATCAGCGATACCTCCACCAGTTCCACCTAATGTATATGCTGGTCTTACAACTACTGGATACCCTATTGTAAGTGCATAATCAAGACCTGCTTGTAAATCTGTAACTATATCACTAACTATTACAGGTTGATTTATTTCTTTCATTACATCTCTAAATATATCTCTGTCTTCACCTTTTTTAATAGATTCTACTGAAGTACCTATTATTTTTACTCCATATTTATCTAGTATGCCTTTTTCATAAAGCTCAACTGCTAAGTTTAATCCTGTTTGTCCACCCATACCTGCAAGTAAGCTATCTGGTCTTTCTTTTTCTATTATTTTTTCTATAAATTCTATTGTTAATGGTTCTATATATATTTTATCTGCCACTTCTTTATCAGTCATTATTGTAGCTGGATTACTATTTATTAATACAACTTCAATTCCTTCTTCTTTTAAAGATTGACATGCTTGAGTTCCTGAATAGTCAAATTCTGCCGCTTGACCTATTATTATTGGACCTGACCCTAATACTAAAGTTTTCTTTATACTATCTAATTTAGGCATAAATTTTTCTCCTTATCTAAATGGTTTTTACTATCTGTAAATAATACTAAATCTATATTAATGCTAAGAATTTATTAAATATACAATCTAAATCTTCTTTTGTTGTGTATTCTGGAATGTACTGAACACTATATATTGGTAATTCCTTATGTCTCATTCCTTCTATAGTATTGTCATTTAAATTTACATGAGTTATCTCTGTATCTTCTGGCATTTCTGAAACATTGTATCCGTGATTTTGAGAAGTTATAAATACTTTTCCTGTTTCTAAACATTTAACTGGATGATTTCCTCCTCTATGTCCAAATGCAAGTTTTGAAGTTTTTCCACCTAATGCTAATGCCAAAGTTTGATGTCCTAAACCGATTCCTGCTAGTGGTTTTTTGCCTACTAATTTCTTTATATTTTCAACTATATCATTTATATCTTCTGGATTACCTGGCCCATTAGATAATAATATCAAGTCAGGGTTTATATTTAAAATTTCTTCTGAAGTAGTCATTGCTGGTACTACCATTATGTCACAGTTACAAGCTTTCAGTGAGTCTAATATACTATTTTTAACACCAAAGTCTACAACTACGACTTTAACACCAGTCCCTTTAATATTTTCAATTTCTTTTCTTGTAACACTTTTAACAGAATCTTTATTACAACACTCTGTTAATTTAGACTGAATTTCTTGTAATGATACATTTTCTAAAGTTATAATACCTTTTTTTGTTCCATTATTTCTAATAATCTTAGTCAATGCTCTTGTATCTATTCCTTCAAGTCCAATTACTTTGTTTTGCTTTAGATATGTGTCTATATCCATTTCACATCTAAAATTATTTGGGTTGTCACTTTTTTCTCTTACTATAAGTCCTTTTACTTGTACTTTATTTGATTCAACATCTTCTAAATTTATTCCATAGTTCCCTATAAGTGGATATGTCATTGTCACTATTTGTCCATAATAAGTTGCATCTGTCAGTAGTTCACCATATCCTGCCATTGAAGTATTAAACACAACTTCACCAACAGCTTCCTTTAAATATCCAAATGCTTTTCCTTCAAATACTGTTCCATCTTCTAAAATTAATTTCCCCTTCATATAAGCTACCTCCCAAATGTTTTATCTAAGCATTTTCTATTTCTTTTACAATATTAATAGCTGATTCTCTTGGACTTTCTGCTTTTGTTATAGGTCTTCCAACAACTAAATAATGAGCTCCTCTTTTTATTGCATCTGATGGAGTAACAACTCTTTTTTGGTCTCCAACTTCTGCTGACTTAGGTCTTATCCCTGGGCAAACTGTTATAAAATCAGTTCCACATGCCTCTACTATCTTATCTACTTCTTGAGCTGAGCAAACAACTCCATCTATTCCTGATTCTTTTGCTAATTTAGCTCTCTTTATAGCCAATTCTTCTGTTGTCATATTACATCCTATATCTTGTAAGTCTTGGTTGCTTAATGAAGTTAAAACTGTTACTCCAACCACCAAAGGTTTTTCTATATTTAATCTCTCTGCTTCTTCTTTAGCAACTAGTGCACATTGTCTCATCCCTTCCATATCTGATACATGAATTGTCATTAACCAAACATTATCTCTTACTGCAGCTCTTACTGCACTTTTCATAGTATTTGGAATATCATGGAATTTAAGGTCTAGAAATATTTTTTTACCTTTTTCTTTTAAATAGTCTATTGTCTTTCCTTTTGTAGCCACATATTGTTCTAGTCCTACTTTAAATATATCTACACTATCTTCCAATTTGTCTATTAGTTCTTTAGCTTTATCAAATTCGTCAGTATCAATTGCAACTATTAGCTTCTCTTTACCATTTATCATTTTTATATCTCCTTTTTAATAAAGCCTAAATCCTCATAAAAAAATCCTTACACCAAAAGAGGCACAAGGATTTTATCTATACATAACTTTGATATTAATTAGCTATGAGATATCTTTCCCAGTCTCTCTGGACTAGTTTAAAAGACTTTATTATATTTAAATTTTTTATTTTATACTCATCAAAAACCTCTAGGTGATTTACTAGAGGTTATATATTAACACTATCTATAACCCTTTAGTCTCTCTGGACTAGTTTAAGGAATTTAGTCATAATATTTTTTCTTTATTTATATAACTTTATGTATCTTAAGGATATTTTAAAGTTTCATCTTTTTTATAATTAAACCACTAATTGCTTTTTATGTCAATAAGTCTTTGAATTATTCTTCATCTTTATCAAATAATTTTTTTTCAAAATAAGACTCTGCATTATATATAGCAGCAGCTGGATTATGCCCAGTTACTCTATCTTTGACAATTAGAGTTGTTATAGGAGCTTCCATATATTTCATGGCTAATGTATCATGACCAACACATAATCCAAGAATTATATTAAGGTCAACTTTAGCCTCATTTAAAAATAAAGCTTGCCCTATTGGATTACACATTATTTCATCTTTACATTTTGATATTGTTTGTGATGGCTTCAATCCAACTGTAGTCTTAGGAATCGCTCCATTTTTACATATAACAGAAAACACTTCAAATCCATGATGTTCAAATACCTTTTGTACTGTTTGCATTTCTCTTTTTAAACCAATACAAAATGCTATACCAATTTTTTTATAGTCACATTTTTTAGCAAACTCTATAATCTCTTTTAACCTAGTATATTGACAGTATCCCTCTGTTTCAATTAATCCAGCATTATAAGCTATTTTTCTATTTTCTTCCTCTTCATAAAGTTTTTTTGCTTTTTCTTGTAACTCAACTTCCCTAGTTGGGCATATCTTCATTAGCTTATCCATATCTCCATCTGAACAGCCTCTAAGATTACATTTCCCACACTTATACATGTCTACTATCCCCTCTCAAAATTTTATTCATTTTGTGATTCTTCTTTTTCCAAACTTAAATTTTCATCTTGAGTTTCTTCTTCTTCTGGTTTTACATGTTCAACTACAGTTATAAAATATGATTTTCCTATTTTATTCTTTATAGGAAGTTTTTCATATGAAACATCTATTTTATTTTTTATACATGCTATATCAAAATGTCTTAAACCTACACCTAAGCTAACCTTATTCATATATTCATAATGTTTCTTAGGTTTCTTTTCAAATAGATGAAGACCTCGTTCATCTTTGTGAAAATACCAAGGTTGAGAGTTTTTCACAGATGGAGCTCTTCTTGTAAATTCTAATATTTCTTTCCATTTTCTATTTCTATTTATTTTATTTATAATATCTTTTACTGGTTTTCTATCAGGTCTAGCATATCTTGTCCTAAATAAATCTTCATTTTTTGCCGGATATCCAAAAGCTATTATTATATATGGATTTTCTATTTTGTTTTCATCATCTTCTTCTGTTTTTATTCCAGCTAAATAATCTAAATCGTCTTCTTCATCTTCTCTTGGGTCTTTGTTTCCAATATCTACAAATTCCAAGATATCTTCTCTTTTTAATGTGGACTCCAGCCAACAAGTAGCTACTCCTAATGTTGTAAGACGTAATACTATACCTTCAGTAGCAAAACCTATATTTTGTAAATAGTCTTTTCCCTTATCTGATGTGACTACTATATAATGAGGTGCTTTTACTTTACACTCTTTCCCCATTAAAAAGTGTATTATATGACCTCTATCAACAACATGTGCTTTAATATTTAAATCTTCATTTAAGTATTCTAAATTTTTACAACTTCTTTTTATTTCTTCCATTAATGGCTTTTTTAGTTTTGTACTGGAAAAATTTCTTACAGATTTTCTATAAAAAATGGCTTCATAAAGCTCCATTTATGCCCTCCTAACTGAAATCTTCTGTTCATAATATATAAACTACTATATTTAAACATATATAAGCTTTGCCAGAAAATTTTTTATTTCATTATAAATATCTATCTCATTATTATATTATAAGTTTTTTTCGGTATTCTTGTATAGCCTTTCACTAAAAAAGTATTTTTATTTCTACTTTAATACTATTATCAACAAAAAATAACGTCTTAGTTACAATTATATATCTAAACAATCTATTTTAATTAGAATACATATTTTTTATTTCTCAGTCTATTAAGTATAAATATTTTAAATATGACCCAAAATCTAAGTAATGATATAATATTTATAAGTTATTTAATGTTAAAAATACAGGAGGATAGATATGGATTTCAATAAAAATTTAGAAAAATATGCTGAGTTAGCAATTAAGGTCGGAGTTAACATACAGCCAGGTCAAACTTTACTTATAAAATCACCAATCGAATGTGCTGATTTTGCAAGAAATGCACTGAGGGAAGCATATAAATGTGGAGCTAAAAATGTATATATAGAATGGTCTGATGAAGAAAGTACTCTCATTAAATATTTATATGCTCCAAACGAAGCATTTCATGAGTTTCCAAAATGGACAGCAGATCAATATGTAGATATAGCTAAAGAAGGTGGAGCATTTTTATCAGTATATGCTCAAAACCCTGATTTATTAAAAGATGTTGACCCTGAGAAAGTTGCTAACTTTCAAAAAGCTTCTGGAAAGGCTTTAAAAGAGTGGCGTTCTTATACGCTAACAGATAAATGTAAATGGAGCATAGTTTCTGTACCAACAAAAGATTGGGCAAAAAAAGTATTTCCAAGTTTATCAGAAGATGAAGCAATAGATAAATTATGGGATGCCATATTTAAGTGTTCAAGAGTTGATGGACAAGACCCTATAAAAGCATGGAAAGAACATAATGAAAATCTAAAGTCTAAAATGGATTTTTTAAATGAAAGTAATTTTAAAACTTTAAAGTATAAATCTTCAAAAACTGATTTAACTTTAGATTTACCAAAAGGTCATATTTGGTTAAGTGGAGCATCTAAAGACCCTAACGGAGTAAGTTTTAATCCTAACATTCCAACTGAAGAGATTTTTGGAATGCCACACAAGTTTAAAGTCAATGGAACTGTATACAGTACTAAACCCCTTGTTTATGGAGGAAATATAATTGATAATTTCTCTTTGACTTTCAAAGATGGTAAAATAGTAGATTTCTCTGCTGAAAAGGGACTAGAAACATTAAAGAAACTTATTGAAACAGATGAGGGTTCTCATTATCTAGGAGAGGTTGCTCTTGTTCCATATAACTCTCCAATATCTGATACAAATATTATTTTTTATAATACTTTATATGATGAAAATGCTTCTTGCCACTTTGCAATTGGTTCTGCATATAAGACTTGCTTAGATGGTGGAAATGATTTGAAAGATGAAGAATTAGATGAGTATGGAGTAAATGATAGTCTAACACATGTTGACTTTATGGTTGGTTCTTCAGATATGGATATTGTCGGAGAAACTCATGATGGAAAACATATACAGATTTTTAAAGATGGCAATTGGGCTTTTTAAGTGTTGTTATACTAAAAAGGGCTGACGGAAGTTATACCAGACTTCCCAGCCCTTTTTAATGTTGATGATAAATATTTTTTTATATTAATTAATCTCATTATTATAGATTAATTCCTATTATTTTGGACATAAGTTTCTAAAACTTATATTTATATTATATATAAAATATCCTATTTAGTAAAACCTTTATTTCGATTTACATGCTAAAAATTTAGCTTTGCTATCTCAACAGCAGATTTTGCATCCTTTGAATAATAGTCAGCTCCCATTTCCTCAGCATATTCTTCTGTCAAAACAGCACCACCTACAAATACTTTTGCATTTATTTCATTATCTCTTAATGCTTGAATTGTATCTTTCATACTTTGAACAGTTGTAGTCATAAGTGCACTTAACCCTACTAACTTTATATCTCTTTTTTTAGCAACCTCTACTACTTCCTCAATTGGAACATCTTTTCCTAAGTCTATAACTTCATATCCATAATTCTCTAGCATTATTTTTACTATATTTTTTCCAATATCATGAATATCTCCTTTTACTGTAGCAACTATTATTTTTCCTTTAGATACATTATCACTACTTCTACTTATTAAGGTTTCTTTTATTGTATTTAGTGCAGTTTTCACTGTTTCTGCTGATTGAATAAGTTGTGGTAAAAAGATGTCTCCACTATCATATTTCTTTCCTACTCTATCAAGAGCTGGAATTAAAATTTTATCTAATATATAATTTTCATCCTTCTCTTTTAAAAGATTCAACGTTTCATTTTTGGCTTCTTCTTTTAATCCCCTTTCAACTAAAACATCTAGTGATAAGTCTTTATTAGCTTTAATAGTGGAATCAGACTGTTTTGAATTATTCATATTACTATATTGATTTATATAATCTACGCAGCCTTTATCTGTATTATTTAAGATTCTAAAAGAATTAATAGCCTCCATCATACTATATTCGTTTGGATTTATAATTGCTAAGTCAAGCCCTGCTCCTAAAGCTAACGTTAAAAAAGAAGCATTAAGTGCTTTTCTATTTGGAAGTCCAAATGAAATATTTGAAACACCTAGTATAGTTTTTACCCCTAATGTCTTAACCATTGTTATGGCTCTTATAGTTTCTATTGCTTCCTCTTGTTGTGCTGAAACAGTTAGTGATAAACAATCTATAAATATATCTTTTGGTTTTATTCCATAAGAAACTGCTCTATCAACTATTTTTTTTGCTATTTCAAATCTTTCCTCAGCTCTTTTAGGTATACCTTTTTCATCTAATGCAAGACCAACCACACATGCACCATACTTTTTAACTATTGGTAATATGCTTTCTAAGGACTCTTCTTTGCCGTTTACAGAGTTTACAATTGTTCTACCATTATAATATCTAAGACCTTGTTCTAAAGCCTCTACATTGGAAGAATCGACTTGTAATGGTGTATCTACTACTGCTTGAATCTCTTTTATCAACTTTGGCATTAATTTCTTTTCATTTATTTCTGGCAAACCAACATTCACGCCTAATATTTGTGCACCAGCACTTACTTGTTCCAACCCCAAATTTATTGCATAATCTAAATTTTCATTTTTTAAAGCTTCTTGTAAAGATTTTCTACCAGTTGGATTTAATCTTTCTCCGACAACTGTAGGTGATTCTACTTCCACAAATTTTGAGGGCGAACAAACTACACATTTATCAATCTTTTCGGTACTTCCCTTTTTAACAGAACTTATATTTTCAGATATTTCTTTTATAAAGCTTGGATTTGTGCCACAACACCCGCCTATTATAGTTGCTCCAGCTTCAACAAATTTTTTGACTCCCTCAAAAAATTCCTTTGCATCAACATCATAGATAGCTTCTCCATCAACTATATTTGGTAAACCTGCATTTGCTTGAACCATTACAGGTATTGAAGCTCTTGACACAATTTTTTTGACTATTGGCAAAAGCTGTTTAGGACCTAATGAACAGTTTACTCCTATTGCATCAACTCCCAGACCTTCTATTGTGGCAACCATACTTTCTGGCATACATCCAGTAAAACTTCTCCCACTCTCATCAAATGTCATAGTACAGAAAACAGGTAAGTCAGAATTCTCTTTAGCCGCTAAAACGGCTGCTTTAGCTTCATATAAATCCATCATAGTCTCTATTACTATTACATCAGCTCCAGATTTAACTCCCTGTAATACTTGTCTTTTAAATATCTCATATGCTCTGTCAAAGCTTAAAGTTCCCATAGGCTCTAACATTTCTCCTATAGGACCAATATCTAGTGCTACATATCTAGGTTTAGTGTTATCTACATTTTCTATAGCTTTTCTAGCTACTAAAATAGCATTGTCAATAACTTTTTCTACTGTATATTCACTATCTAATTTTAATTCATTACACCCAAAAGTATTTGTAAGAATTACATTTGAGCCTGCTTCTAAATATGATGTATGTATCTCTATAAGTTTTTCTGGATTTTGAAGACCAAATACTTCTGGATTTTCACCTATTTTTAACCCCTTTTGTTGAAGCATTGTTCCCATTGCACCATCAAATATTAATATATTATCCTTTAGATATTGTCTTATTTCCACAAGAATTCGCTCCTTTTCTATATGTACAATTTCTGTAGTTTTTACAATTTTCACACGATTTTTCTTTCTTTGATTTATCTATTTTCAAATTAGAAATGCCTATAATAGCTACTACTGATTTTCTTGGTATCATAATCCCATTTGATGTAATTGTGAGTCCTATTTGTTTTTGAGCATTTAAAACATTTAATATATCTATATTTTTCTCTATTGGTAAGTCCCCATATCCTGGGCTATATCGCATAGTTATAAATTTGTTTTGTTTTAAAAAAACCTTTTCTATATCATTTTGAACAATATCGCATACTTCTTCTATTGCTGTTGTTCCACATGAATCAATTATTAGTCCTCTTGTTAAGTCTGAGTAAGAGTATCTTTTTATTTCCTTTTCTACCTCTATTCCCAAAGTAGCTGCCATAATTACACATTCATCACAGTCTTTTAGAAGTTCATATATATCCTTACTTTTTAAGGTTAAATTTGTTCCCTCTAGTTCTACAATCTTATCTTTATTTATTTTGATAGGATAAATCCTAGATATATATCTAGGATTTATCTTGTTTTTGGCTATTTCTATACATTCATCAATAGTTTCTTTAAGTTCTTTATCTATTTCTTGTCCTTTATATTGTAAATACCTTAGAACCTCACTTTGATTTATGCTTATACGTTCTCTTTCAATTACATTATTCTCCATATATATTAAGAGAAAATCCTTTATCTAAAACATCTTTTGCATATTCTTTTGCTCCAAATAAAGATAAGTCTCTATAATTTCCACATTCTAAAGCTGTAGCAGCTGGCATTTTATCAGATTCAATTACTTTCTTTAATGCCTTTTCTAAGCCATCTTTAACTGTTTTAGCATCTATATCTCCCCATAATATTAAATAAAATCCTGTTCTGCACCCCATTGGAGATAAATCTATCACTCCATCTAATGTCTCTCTTAAATAAGTTGCTAATAAATGTTCTAAACCATGCATAGCAGCAGTTCCAAAGCTTTCTACATTTGGTTGTAAAAATCTCAAGTCAAATTTAGTTATTTTATCTCCTTTAACTCCATCAAGTACACTACACTTTCTCACAAAAGGAGCTTTAACTTTTGTATGATCTAATTTAAAACTTTCTACTTTTTCCATTTTTGAATCCTCCATCATCACTTAAAAATTTATTACTTTAAATCTATAAAAAAACTCCCCCTATCCACTATTGATAAGAAGAGTATATTATTTCCAATCATCTCATCGTTGTTAGCAGGACCACCTAATAAAAGGTTGGTATAGGATCGCTGAGCTAACTCTCTCCCCTAATTCTTGATAAGTATCTTATTAAACTGACTTAAATTATATATTACTTTTTTATTTTTGTAAACACTTTATGCTATAAATATTTGTGTATCTAAATCATACTTTTATCTTATTACACAGTTTCTTGTATTATTGGTAGTTGTACCTCAAATACAGTTTGATGTATATTACTTGAAACAGTAATTTCCCCACCATGTAAATTCACAATATTTTTTGTAATTGCAAGACCTAATCCAGAACCTCCATCATTGCTATTTCTTGATTTTTCAACTCTATAGAATCTATCAAATATATTTGGTAAATCTAATACTGGAATGGGTTCTCCATAATTTATAACTTTTGCAATAGCCATATTTCCTTTTTTTGCTGTTACTATATCCACATAAATTCCTTCTTTTCCATATTTCATAGCATTGGTTATAAGATTTTCAAAAGCTCTCACCAATTTATTTGGGTCAGCATTTATAATTAATTTTTCTTCATTGAAATTAACTCTACTAACCATAAATTCTTTTTTAAAATAAAATCCAAGTTGAGATACTATTTGGCTTAATAGCTCTACCAAGTTTATGTCTATTTTTTTTAATCTTATTGTATTATTTTGCATTTTTGTAAGTTCAAATAAATCATTTATAAGTATATTTAAACTTTTTGATTTCTCATATGCAATATTAACATAATACATCAACTGAACTTCATCTTTATACTTACCATCTTCTATCAATCCTAGATAACCCATTATTGAGGTTAAAGGAGTTCTTAGGTCATGTGAAACATTTGTTATTAAATCTGTCTTAGTTTGTTGAGCCTGTCTTTCTTCAACAGTTATATTTCTAAGTTGATAAACTATACTATTGATTTTATTTGCAAGTTCATCAATCTCATCAATTTTTTTATCACTTAATCCATTTGACTCATACTCAATATCTATACTTTTTTCTAAATCGCCTTCCTCCATTGAGTTTACAGCATCCATGATAATTTCTAGTTTTTTATTTTTGTTATCAGTATCTTTTAGAAAATTTACAAGTTTTTTATTTCTCTTGTATGACATTAATGAATAAATTGATAATGATGCTGTCAGAAATAAAACTGAATATAATGTGCTGTCTCCTATAACAGATCTAATATTTCTTAAACTAAGCATAAAGTAATTAATTGTAGATAAAGTAGTTCTTATATATAATATCTTTATTATATATGCACTTGTTAACATAATAATTAGGGTTATAATACAGCTTATTATAAAGTCTACTATAGGACGAAACATATAATTTAATACACTCTTATTTTTCAATTTTATATCCTACCCCCCATACAGTATGAATTATTTTTTCTCCATCTGTATACTTTTCAATTTTATCTCTTATCCTACTCATATGAACCATTACAGTATTGTTAGATTGGTAGTATTGTTCTTTCCATACTTTTTCAAATATCTCTTCTGTACTATATACTCTACCTTTATTATTTGCTAGTAAATACAAGATATCAAATTCTCTCGATGTCAAAAATATATCCTTTCCAGCTACTGTTACACTATGCTTTTCCTTATCTATTAATACCACTCCAACTTCTATGACATCTTTATTTTCTTTGTTAGTACCACTAAAATAATACGCTCTTCTAAGTAATGCTTTTACTCTCACAGTAAGTTCAAGTGGATTAAATGGCTTTGTTAGATAGTCATCTGCACCTGTCATTATTCCTTGTATCTTATCCATATCCTCTGATTTGGCACTCAACATAAGTATTGGTATATTTAAACTTACTCTAACTCTTCTACAAACTTCTATCCCATCCATCTTTGGCATCATTATATCCAATACCATCAGATGAATATTTTCTTTTTCTAAAATATCTAAAGCTTCTTGTCCATCTTTAGCCTTAATTACATTATATCCATCATTTAAAAGGTATATCTCTACAAGGTCTCTTATTTCCTTTTCATCATCCACAACAAGAATTGTATCTTTCACTTTTTCACATCCTAACTTACTTTAATATAGTTTTTACTCATCTAAAATTATACTATACTTAAAGTAGTCTAGTATCAAATTTATTTATATTACATTTAGTAATATCATACAATTTATGTTATGTTGTTTTATTATTTGTTTTGCAAATATTCTTCCAAGGTTAACCCTTTTGAATAAATTTCCTCAGCAACATCCTTACCCACATATCTAATATGCCATGGCTCATATGCTGTACCTGTTATATCTTCTTTACCTTTAGGATATCTTATTATAAATCCAAATTTATGAGCATTTTCTGCCAACCATATAGCTTCTTTTGTACTTCCAACAAACCATCTCTCTGGATTTGTCAAGTCAATACACAGTCCAGATTGATGTTCACTATGTCCAGGTTTTGCTACATATGCATCAGCTTTTTCCTGACCTTGAGAATTTACTCTTCTTGTATAAGTATCTTGTTGAGTATCATAAGACCTATATGCTGAAGACCCTAAAAACTGTATTCCTTCTTCATTAGCTTGTCTAACTAAGTCTTCTACTGCTTTTGCAGGTTCTCCTGCCATTTGTTTTTCCTCTTCAGTAGCTTCTGGAACAAATTCTATATTTACCTTAGTAATGTCTTTCGGCATATAATCTTTACTAAGTTCATTTGTCTTGTTTACCAATAATATATTATCTGCTATACTATTTGAGTGATTTTTTTTCTGAGAATCTGTTTCAACATCTTGAGATGAAGCAAATTGAGCAGTTCTAGTTGGTTCTTCATCTTTCAGAATTTTATCTTTAACTATAAACATACTTATAAATACTACTACTATAATGCCTAACATCAATTTTAATTTTTTCATGGTTGAATCGTCTCCTTCGTTATGTTTATTAACGTTAATTTTAGAGTATAAGTTTTAAGTATTTTATAAGTAAACCTTAAGTTATTCTTAAGTTTATATTTTCAAATAAAGGATGGTGCTAAAAATGTCTATGCAAAAACTTCTTAGTAAAGCCCGTAAGGCTATACAAGACTTTGATATGATACAAGAAAATGATAAAATTGCAGTTGGTCTTTCTGGTGGAAAAGATAGTTTGACATTACTTCATATACTTAAAAATTATCAAAGATTTTCTCCACAAAAGTTTGAATTAATAGCTGTAACACTAAATACTGGTGGAATTGATAACTCACCATTAAACAAATTATGTGAGGAAATAAATGTACCTTTTTATGAATTTCAAACTAATATAAAAGAAATTGTATTTGATATAAGAAAAGAAAAAAATCCTTGTGCACTATGTGCTAATTTAAGAAGAGGTGCTTTAAATGACAACGCAAAGAAACTTGGGTGCAACAAAGTAGCTCTTGGACACCATAAGGATGATGCTATTGAGACATTTTTAATGTCTATGTTTTATGAAGGAAGAGTTAATTGTTTTTCGCCAAAAACATACTTAGATAGACAAGATTTAACTGTTATAAGACCAATGATTTACATAGAAGAATATATGACTAAGAAGATTTCAAAGGAGTGTAACTATCCTATCATAGCAAACCCATGTCCTGCAAATGGCCATACTAGGAGAGAATACATAAAAAACCTTATTGCGAATTTAAATAAAGAAATGCCAGATTTTAAAAGAAATGTATTTGGAGCTTTAAATAATTCAGAAAAACTTTTTATATGGGATAAGGAAAATATAAAAAATATTTATTTAAAGTAATTTAAATATAACATTAAATCATTTTCATACATTGTATAAAAATTAATATCTTTATATAAAGAAACACAAGATTGTATTAATTATAAATACTCTCTATTTATAATTGACACAATCTTGCTATATTATAATCTTTTATATTTTTATTATTTTTTATATCTATATTTTAATAGTTATTAATATTATTATCAATTCTAATAAATGTATTAACTATAACTTAAACTTTTTATATTCTTAACTCAATTTATTCTTAAAATTTCTATCCCTCTATATTTCATAAAAACAATATTTTATACTAGATTAGAATATTAAATTCGACTATCTCTGGTACATTAAAAAATCTAAATGGCAACTTTGTACTTCCAAGACCAGAACTCACATATAGATGATTTCCCTTTATATCATAAAATCCTTTAGTGTATTTCCTTCCATATGGAGGAGTAACTAAAGCACCCTTGAAAGGCAACCTTATTTGACCACCATGACTATGTCCAGATAAAACTAAATTCATTGTATCTTTACTGAGCATATCTACCAAATCTGGTTCATGTGCTAATAATAAATTAAAACTATTATAATCAGTTTTGCTTTCCAAATCTCGTATATTTGGATTACCATTTAATATCTCATCAGCTCCAAGTATATTAATATACTTATTGTCTTCAAGTCTTATTTTCTTATTTTCATTAACTAAAAGATGAAAGTTAGAGTTTTTCATAATTTGTCTATAATACCTAGGAAGTTTATACATATAATCATGATTACCAAATACTGAAAACTTTCCTAACCTTGCATTCATACTAGATAAAATCTTTGTAATTTCATCTATATCTGGATTTTTATTAGAATAATCAATTAAATCTCCAGTAAATACTAATATATCTGGATTTAAGGCATTCACCTTATTAGCTACTTTTTTAAGTTTATTAGTCGAATAAAAACTGCCTATTTGAGTATCTGAAATCTGAACTACTTTTATAATCTCATTCTCATTTTTTACTATATCTTCTTTAATCATGTTTCCATCTTCATTTATATTATATTTTTTCACAATTAATAGACTCGGTTCTATTGCAACTGAGTATATAAAAATTAAAACAAATATCAATATAAAAAATTTTAAAAAACGCTTTATCTTTAATTTCAAAGTATCTACCTACTTATTTATTATCTTAAACTATTTGCATTACAGACTCAACTTTATCCATTTTTCTATCATGTAATTTTGGTTTATTGGCTAAGAACCATTTATATGTTGTTGTAAGGCCTTCTTTTAATAAAACATTTGGTATATAAAGACCATGTTCAATAAGCTTATTTATATCTAGATTAAAGTCTATATTTCTAAACGGGAAGTAAGTTCTCTCTCTAAACTCAACTTTTTCCATGTCTACATATTTTATAATAGGTTCCTTCCCAATAACTTCTCCACATGTATATATAAGTTCATCCCAAGATATTAACTGTGGATTTGTTACATTATACGCTTCTCTCACATGAGAATTTTTCATTACACTTTCTAACACTTTTACTAAATCCCCAATATATATAAATTGATTGCTTACTTGTTTTCCTTTAGGTACTGGTATTTTTTCGTTTTTTTCTATTTTTTCAAAGAAATAGTATTCTCTATACAAATTATTATTTTCACCATATATATAAGTTGGCCTAATAATTATATATGGTATAGAACTATTTATAACAAAATCTTCTGTTTCTTTTTTGTTAAGTCCATATTTACCCCAGTTTTCATTTTCACCTTTTTCATTATCTTCTTTTACATTTCTTCCACTATCTTTGTATACGGCTCCTGCTGACAATACTATGTATTTTTTTAAGCTATCTAAGTTCACAAAATCAATAAGATTACCAACATCCTCTTTTGTATATGCTGTCATATCATATATGTAATCGTACTGTCTTCCATTGATAATGTTTTCCATATCTTTGCGTACTTTTCTATCGCAAATTAAGTGCTCTCTAAATCCTTTATAATCTATTTCCTTTTTACCATTCGTAAGTATATCTATTTGATACCCACATTTAATTAAACGCTTAGCAAGTGCAGAACCTATGAAGTCGCTTCCACCCATGATTAAAATAGATTTCATTTCAAGTGCATCCTCCTCTTTTTTAAATGGCTTCCTTAATTATAATATCATATTTTTAAATATGCTACACCATTTTGTATTGTTTTTGTCTATAAAAGATATTTATAGCAAAATATCTTTTATAGATTTAACACTTTCGACAATATAGGTAGGATTGCTCTTACTAATTTCATCAAAAGAACCATATCCATACAATACCCCTATAGAATCTACACCTATTTTATTAGCTCCAATTATATCGTATTTTCTATCACCAATCATAATGACCTTATCTTTATCTGTTACACCACACAAATCTAACACATATTCTATAACTTCATTTTTATTTACTCTTGTACCATCAAGGTTACTACCTGCGATATATTTAAAATAACTATCTATACCAAAATATTTAAGTATGGTTTCTGCAAAAACTGTTGGTTTAGAAGTAGCTAATAATAATGTTTTCCCATTCTCATAAAGTATTTTTAAAGTCTCCTTTATGTCTTTATAGATTTTATTTTCAAATATTCCTCTGTCAGAAAAGTATTCTCTATATTTTTCAACAGCTTCTGTTGCCTTTTCATCTTCAAATTTATAATAGTCTTTGAAAGTAGAATGTAGGGGTGGCCCTATAAATTGTTCTAAGTTATCCAATTCTTCTTCTATACCAAAACTATTTAAAGAATATTGAATAGACTTTGTTATTCCTTCTTTAGGGTCTGTAAGTGTTCCATCTAGGTCAAACAGCACTATTTCATAATTTTTCTTCATATATAAGTCCTCCACTTTTTATAAAAATAATATATTATCTTTTGAGTTTATATATTTTAAAAAGCTATAGTAATAGAATCTTAATCTAATACTATAGCTTAAATAATAATCAAATCTTATATGTTGTCTTGAAACTAAATCTAAACAGTCTTATTTAACTGTTATAGCTGAAACTGGACATCCTTCTTCTGCTTCTTTACATAAATCTTGTAATTCTGCTGGTATTTCTCCTTCAATTGCAACTGAATGTCCTTCATCACTCATACTAAAAACGTCTGGACATGTTCCTATACACGCTCCACAAGCTACACATACATCTTTATCAACAAATGCTTTCATACTAAAATACCTCCCCTAAAATTATAATTATTGTTCCATTACATATTTATCCAATATATACTAATTTAAACATATTTTTCCTTTTTTTTCAATATAACTTAATTTATTACAGTGCCATCATACGAATGTCTATAAACTTCACTACTTTTCATCCATGATTTTATAGTATATTGTAAGTTCAATTTTTTATTTAGCATTAGTTCATTATTATTATAATCTGTTATAATTTCTTCACTATCATCTATTGTAAATATTGTAAAATCACCTTCTCCACCAATTTTTATCCTACCTTGACTTCCTTGCAAATTAAAAACTTTTGTTGGATATTCAGTTACTTTTTCTATACATTTTTCTAGAGGTATACCAAGTTCCATGATTTTATTTACAACATTTAAAAGAGAATAATGTATATCTTTCATATTTTTTATATGCATATCTGTACTTATTAAATCTGGCTCTAATCCTTGATTTACTGCTTTTTTAAAGACTTCAAAATCAAACTGCTCTAATCCATGGCATACATCAAATAATACACCCCTATCTTTTGCATTTAATACAGATTCTCTCAAACTGCCAGATTCATTAAATATTCCATTTGTGCTATTTCCATATACAGGCGTAACTACATCTCCCTTTCCCAAAATATTCATTACTTCATCTATATATGATGGATACTCCCCTATATATACCACTAATGGTAAATTTAATTTTTCTGCAATTTGCTTTGACTTCTTAATTATATCTATACCATCTGTACTAGATTGAAATTTACTTGCTTTTACTTTTATACCTTTTATCTTTTCCATGTTTTTTTCTACAATAGACTCAATGTTATCAAAATTTATAACATCTAAAGATGTTGATTCATTCAATATATTTAATCCCTCATTAGTTACATTTAAAAATGAATACACTTCAGTCTTACATTCATCCATATATTTTTTCTTAAAATCGTAGTAATTTACAGGACCTGCTGTACCTGCATCAAATATAACTGTTGAACCTTTTTCAATTCCAATTGAATCAGAATCCATACCTGTAGGTAATTTTCTCTTATAACAATGGGTATGAACATCTATAAATCCAGGAGAAATATACATGTTGTTAGCATTTATTATCTCAAACTCTTTGTTTATGAGTATTTTTTCTTTTCTTATCATTTCTTTAAGATTTAATCCAATATCACATATCTTTCCATGTAAAACCAAGATATCTCTTTTCTCAAATTTGATACCATCTTTTGGAGATATTATTGTGCCATTTCTTATAAGTAAGTTTTTCATTTATTCCACATCCTAATTACAGTATAATTTCTCTAATAGTTTTATCTTACATAAAGAAAATAAGTCTAAAAATAAAAAAATTTTAGACTTATTCATTATATTATACTATATTAATTATATTAAATTAAATAAAAACTTGGACTTACTTTAAAAAACAATTTAGTATTTGTTGTTCTGCTTCTTCTTCTGTAAGTCCTAATGTCATCATCTTTAAAATTTGGTCTCCTGCAATCTTTCCAATTGCTGCTTCATGTACTAAAAGAGCATCTGGATGGTTTGCAGCAATTTCAGGTATAGCACTAATTTGAGAATTTCCCATAATTATTGAGTCACATTGAACATGTGCAGAGCAAAGAGAATCCCCAATAACACAAGGATTAAATTTTTGTTTAGAGTTGTCTTGACCAACTGTACGAGAAATTACTTGAGCAGAAGAATTTTCACCTTCCAATATAACCTTCATATTAGATTCTGCAACTTGATTTCCATGAGTTAACAACTTTTCAAATACAACTATCTTTGCTCCTTTACCTAAAGTGGCATCCATTTCTCTTTTAGTTGAATCAACGCCTTTAATCTGAATTGTTTCCATTTCACAATATGAATCTTCACCCATATTAACAATCGTAACTGGATTTAAAATTCTTTTTCCTTCTCCATCACCTTCGCCATAATGTTTTTCCACATATTTTAGACGAGCTCCTTTATGTAAGAAGAATCTATGTATTCCATTGTGTTCACTGTCATCATTACCACAATTATGTATACCACAACCAGCAATTATAACAACATCTGCATTTTCTCCAATTTCAAAATCATTATAAACCATGTCTTGTACACCAGCTTCTGTTACTATTACTGGTATATGAACATTTTCTCCTTTAGTGTTTGGTTTTACTATAATATCAATTCCAGGTTTATCAGTCTTTGGAGCTATAGTTACATTTTCAGTTGAATGTCTTTCTATACCTTGTCCATTTTTACGTATATTGTATGCTCCTAATGGAGTTCCACGAAGTTCAGCAACTTTTTCTAAAAGATTTAAGTCTATTTTGTTCATTTAATTTGCCTTCCTTTCTAATTAATTCATATCTTTCATTAATTCACAGTTTGAATTAACTTGGCACATGATTTCAGGTAATATAGCATCTTTTGTTCCATGGCTTTTTACTGAACCATCTTGTAAAACAATTATTTCATCAGCTAACTCTAGTATTCTTTCTTGGTGAGAAATTATGATTATAGTTTGGTCAGATTCCCCATGAATTTTCTTAAAACTTTCATTAAGCTTTCCAAAACTCCAAAGGTCTATACCTGCTTCAGGTTCATCAAATATAGAAACCTTTAAATCTCTAGCAAAAAGAGTTGCTATCTCGATTCTTTTCATTTCCCCTCCAGAAAGAGAGTTATCAACTTCACGATTTAAATAGTCTTTTGAGCACAATCCAACATCTGTAAGATATTGACAACACACATCAGTAGACAATGGTTTTCCATGAGCAAGAGTAAGCAGGTTTTCAACTGTCATACCTTTTATTCTTGGTGGTTGTTGAAATGCATATCCTATTCCTTTTTTTGCTCTTTCTGTGATGCTAAGATTAGTTATATCTTCTCCATCTAAAAGTATTTGACCGCTAGTGACTTTTTCAATTCCCATAATAAGCTTAGCAATTGTGGATTTTCCTCCACCATTTGGTCCTGTGATAACAATAAGTTTGCCTTTTTCAAATGAAAGGCTAACATCATTTATTATTCCTAGCTCCTCATTGTTAGACTCAACATTAAAGGAAAGATTTTTTATTTCAAGCATAATACCCCTCTTTTCTGTAAAATATTACATTTATATCCATTCTTTTATTATATCAGTACTTTTTATATCTCAGCAACTCTAAGGGATAAAATATATATTAAATATAAAACAAAGTTATGAAAAAATAAAAAAGATGAGTTTTCATAACTCATCTTTAAAAATCAGTATTATTTAATTATATATGTATCTAAAAATTAACCTTCTATATACTCTAATATTATTTTTTGATTATCTTTTAACATGATTTCTTCTTTTTTAGATTCAATCCCATTCTTTTTTATTTTTACTTCAGCTACAAAAGCGTCATTACCTTCAACCATTTCTAATAATTCATACGCTTTTTTACGTCCTATTTTAGTTGCTATATCTTTTAGTACTGCCATTTTCTTAAACATTTTATCACCTCTACTCAAATTTTACAATTGATTTTTAATTATATAATTATCGTTTAATACTAAATTATAATAATTATTGTATCTAATTATATCAGATATTGAGTAAATTTAACACTTTACAAAATTATTTATCTTCTCTGACTAAGTAAGAATTTCCATCTTGGTCTTTAAAAGAAAACATTCTTCCATAAGGCATCTCCATTAATTCCCCTACTTCAACTTTATTCTTTGCTATCTGTTCATAAGTTCCATGAATATCTCTTGTACTTAAAATTATTGATGGATGCAATAAATTTACATCTTGATTTTGCTTCATCATCAGATTTTTATCATACAATACAAATGTTGTAAATTCATTTTTACTTGGTGCTACTTCCACCCATTTCATATCTGGACCCATTTCTTTTTCATAAGTTACCACAAAATTTAATTTTTCTGTCCAAAACAATTTTGCATCCTCTTGATTATTTACATAGAGAGTTATTTTTCCTATTTTATTTATCATAAAAATACCCACCTTTATTATTAAATAAATATCTAATATTTTTTATATTTAATAATATACCCATATATATTATTAAATATAGATATATATTTCTAATATTTGTCGCCAAATTATGTAATTCTCTACAGTATATAATTTATAGTGTCCATATAATTATATACTTAATTTACATATTTTAATTTTTCTATATATCATACTTATAATTATGATATTCTCTAAATAAAAAATCACTTTTAAATAGAATTTACTATCTAAAAGTGATTTTATATATTCTATGCAACTTTGTGTTTTAGCCACTTCGTTCCTCTTAATCTCAAACAATATAATGTTCCTCTAACAAGCCAATCTGTATACATACCTATCCAAATTCCTAGCACTCCAAATTCTAATACAACCCCTAATACGTAACCTGTAAAAATTCTAAAAATCCACATTCCTATTACGGCTGTCATCATTGTATATCTAGTATCTCCAGCACCTTTCAGCCCTGCTGATAATACAAAGGATATAGGCCATATTACCATAGCTAAACAATCACTTCGAATCAATTGTGTTGATACATCAATTACATTCGAGTTTTGAGTATACATGCTTGAAATCCATGGTGCAATTGGTATAAATATAGCACCTACTGCAAATAAGCAAACCGTTGCAAATTTAGTTAGATACAATAAAGTACTCTTAGCCCCTTTGATGTCTCCCCGTCCTATATATTGACCCACCAAAGTCGTAGCAGACAAGGCCAATGCATTTCCAATTACATTTATAATAGATGCAATTGACATTCCTATTGCATTTGATGCAATCGCTGATGTTCCCATAGTAACTATAAATATTTGAACAATCAATTTACCTGCATTAAAAAGTAATTGTTCAACCCCTGCTGGTATACCTATATTGAATATAGATTTTTGAGTTTCAACATCAATCTTAAATGGAAATATTTTACCTATAGATATAAATTCATTCCCTTTAAACAAAGCCCTTACAATAACTATACATCCGATTATTCTGGCTATGGCAATAGACATAGCTGCTCCTGTTATGCCATAAGAAGGTGTCTGTAAATTTATTCCTAAAGTATTTAAATCAACACCATATATAAGTATATATCCTAATGTTACATTTACTATATTCATAAACATAGTCACATACATAGGTTTCTTTACATCTCCACAACCCCTTAGAATACCATTTGCTATCTGCTGTGTTGCAATAAATGGATAGGTGAATAATGTAAACTCTATGTATAGTTTTGCATTTGATTTTACCAATTCTTCTGCTGAACCATAAAACAAATTGATTACACCTGTTCTAAAAATCCACATTAATACTGTTATTGTAAATGATAATATTACACCAGATATTAATGCTTGCTTGATAGTTTCATTTACTTTTTCATTATCTCTTTTCCCTATTTGTTGAGCTACAACAACAGTAGCACCAACAGATAGCGCAGCAAATACAGATATAAATATATTGTTGATTGAATCAACTATTCCAACTGCAGATACAGCCTCTTCCCCAATATGACCTGCCATCATTGTATTAAATACCCCTAAAAGCATAACAAATGTCTGCTCTATCATTATAGGAATTGCTAATCTTATAACATTCTTCCTTATAAACATTCCTTTTCCTCTTTTCCCTCTTTATATAAATTTAATTTTTAATTAGTTTATCAAACTATGAATTGATATCATAAGGTTTAGAATTGTATTTTCAACGTTATAATATACTGTATTCAAATAATATAAATCTTGTTTAATATCATTTGAACACAGTATATCTTTATAATTATCTTATGTTTATTATTCTTTATGGATACTAGATTTAAAATATTTATGAGTTAAATTAACCAGTTAATATAGCTGGACATCAAACGCAATCACTGTATTTCGATAATATTGTACCACTATTGTACAATAATAACAATTTCATAATATTATCACATATAAGTCCTGTAATAACAATTTGACACTATTACCAACCTGTACCTATTAGTGTAGAATATCTTATTAGGCTTGTTAATTCACTTTGTATCCTAATTCTAATCATTTATAAAATCTTATAAGATATCTGTAACAAAATCACATCAATTTAAATATTGTATCTTATAGACTATTTTTAGGATGTGATACTTTGGTTAATTTGAATGCGAATAATTTAAATGTAAATATGGTTTACCCTATTTCTGCCACAGCACCTATACGTTTCAGAAGATATACTGTTTCATACTTAGAAAACATGGAAAATATTTATTTAACTATAGCAACATACTTTGATACACTTGGTTTAGGTACAGTAAGTATTGACAAAGTTTATGGTCAATGGGCTTGGTTCGTTGATGATATATATGACTTAAATCTATTTGTTTTTGTAGGAAACTATCCTTATCAAATTGCTAAAAGTAGATATGATACATTTGTTGATATTTTACCAGTGGCTATTACTTCTATTGTCAATGGAGACAGAGTGTTTTTAACTTCGAATCCTTGTTTATTAAACTCAAAAATTACAGTTAGATTTATATCTAGCCATCCTACTCTTAATAGAACAGTTGATTATGGTAATATTAGAGATTTTATTTTTTAACAGTACAACATGATGTGCTATTTAAAACAACGTAACCTTTTAGATAATGATATTAATTTAACATAAAAACCTTAGCTAGTACATCATGTTTAACTGTTACAAATTTATAATAATTTTTCTTATCAAATGGTGTTTAAGTTTTTGGGTAGTTCATATATTTTACTTACCTATTTTTTCTGTTCTATATCCTATTTCTTTATTAGCTAATCTATAGCCTTCTTGTATCATATCTTCTCTTGTTAATGCATTTCCTAATAAATTATCAATACTCAGTTGTTTTCTATCACTAAAATACTTATCTAATAATGACTCTTCTATATCTTCTTGAGATGCTAAATGTCCTTCATGCATTATATATTTTACATTGAAACCTTCTTTATTTAATATTTTTCCTAGTAAAATACTTCTATGACACCTTATAGGCTCTTGCATTGCACCTAATAAAACTATTTTATAACCAATTTGACATCCCTTTTTTAATCTTTCGATTCCTTTTAAAAATACTTCTTCCTTTATTACCTCTTCAAAATCTGCATAACCTTCTTTTGTATATACATCTTTATTAGTTCTTTTTGCCCCAAATTCCTTGCCCATGTATATATATACAAATCCAGCCTTTCTCAGGGATTCATTGAATGCCTCCCTATTATACTGAATATTATATTTAGAATATGGTGTTTCTCTAATGTCAACTACACAGTTTATATTATATTTTTTTATCATATTAATAAGCTTATCAAATGGATAATTTGAATGACCTATTGCAAATATTTCCATACAATCACCTACTATTCTTAAAATTACTATTTTATACAATTGATAATCTATCTTACATACAAGCCCTCTACATTGCAAATATACTTAACTATATCTATACTTCCATTTAACCCTATATATACATTGCTAAATAATCCATTTATTTCTAATCCTATTCCCAAATCCAACATATATATAGAGAGATAAACTCTTTCTCTTAGTGCCAACTTCATAAGAGCATCAATTATATAGTAATTATACCCTATTTCTTTAAAATCAAATAAGGTATCGCTTAATTGTTCTAGATATGTACTCTCCTTTTTACTTAGTACTCTTTTTATATGTTTTTTATTTTCACTTACAAAATATTCACTTACAATTATTATTTCTTTACTGTAACTCATTATAATTAATAGTGCTCTTAAAAACTTATTTTCCTGTATAAAATACTTATCCTTTACTTTATCTAAATCCCAAAATACATCAAGGATACTATGTGGAGATTCCTTATCCATCGTTTTAGGAAAACTATCTATTTTAAAATACCTTTCATTTAGTATTATCTTGTCAGTTCTATCTAAATCTATATATGGTAAATCTTCATTTTCATAATCAATATAAAATCCATTAAATACTTGTTTTACTTTATCAGTTAATACTTTATATTTTTCCACTTTATCACCTCAACGAAAATATACAACTTTATAAATAAAATATCAATATATTTTATTTATAAAGTTGTATATTTTCATATCTTATCATTAATTAATTAAAATTAAACAATTAATTGTATTTCTTATGTTAGACCAGTTTTTCTAAGCTTAGTTGTATAAAACTCTATTTTAAATTGCATATTTAAATACATAAAAATCTAGTAAAATATATTAAATATAAAAATAAGGTCTATCTTTTTATTTAGACAGACCTTACTTAATTACTTATATATTATTTTAATTTATTATAAAATATGTTTCACGGGTATCTGAATTTCTGTTAACCAATCTTCTTCATTTTCTTTATTCCATATACCATCTATATAAGATTCCCTAAAATGCCCTATTACTTCATATTTATTATCTTGTATCCATTTAAATGCATCTGCATAAGTTTTTCCTAATGTTGAATATGGTCCATTATGCAATATACAAACTGCATTTTCAACTTCGTCTATTTCTTTAAATTTTAATAAATCTGTGTCTTCTTTTAGGTCATTTATCGCCTGACACATCTCAACATCCATATCTGTTTCTCTATATTCACCATCATGATATATATTAAAACAATAGTCTGGAACCATACATGTACACCCTGATTTCATCATTTCTCCAGCCATTACATTTGGAAACAAATTGAAAAGCTCATCATAATTCTTTAATACTTTTCTCATAGAAGCAATTTTAACTTTTGGTAGAGACTTAATAATTACATTATTCATATCGACTTCTCCTTTTAAGTTTTTAAGGTAATTACGTAGTTTAATAAGCTTATATTCTTCATTCCTCATTACATCTAATATCTCTTTTTCTTTGTTTATTAAAATCCTTTCCACTTCTTCAGGCTTTTCTATTATTTCTTTTATTTCAACTAGTGATATGCCCATTTGTTTTAAGGTGATTATTTGATGCAATTTTGGCAATTGTTCTGTTGTATAGTATCTGTATTTTGTAAATTCGTCTACGTATTCTGGCTCTAACAGCCCTATATCTTCATAATACCTTAATGTCTTTGTAGTTATTTTATTTATTTTAGAAAACATTCCTATAGAAAACATCTCATCACCTGCGCATTAGATTTGATTAATTTAAGTTTAAACCTTACCCTTAGGTCAAAGTCAATATTAAATAAATTATAATTATATTAATTCTTCAATTTTGTCTCCACTTAATACTAAAATATCCCCTCTTTTTATAACAGTTGACCCTTTAGGTACTAAAACCTGCTCTTTTCGTTTTATCATAACTATTAATATCTCTTCTGGTATATTAGAATCCATTATACTCTTGTTAACCCACTTATTATCATCATCTATATTTACTTCTATAAGTTTAGAACTAATTTCACCATCATAGTCATTAAATGTTTTTAATACAGGTGTATTATCATCAACTAAGTCTAACTTCCTTGCTACAGTTGGTATCAACGTACCTTGTAGTCCTACTGAAAGTAACGCTATGAAAAATATTATATGAAATATATCATTCTCTATGACTACTCCTTGAGTAACTGCATAAATTGCAAAAACTACTGATGCAGCACCTCTAAGACCTACCCATGATATAAACAATTTTTCTCTGTTTGAAAATTTAAATTTTGCTAGAGTTATAAATGTGGCTAATGGCCTTGCAATAATTATCATAAATACAGATATGGCCATTGCTATACCAAATACACTTGGTAGTTTTGAAGGGAAGGATAACAATCCTAACATAAAGAATAACATTATTTGCATAATCCATGAAATTCCATCAAAGAAATGAACTAGACTCCTTTTATGAGGTATCTTACTATTGCCTATAATAATACCTGAAATATATACACTTAAATATCCATTTCCCCCAACATATTCACTAAGTGCATAAGAAAGTAACGCAATAGCTGTAATAAATATAGTATAAAATCCTTCTATCTCAAAATTTGAATTTCTCAAAATATAAACAGATAATTTTGCCAATATAAATCCTATTGCCAACCCAAAAGTTATTTGTTTTATTACCATTGGAATAATAAGTTCTACACCAGAATTATTCATCAATGTCAAAATAATTAATGTTAACATATATGCTATTGGGTCATTACTTCCACTTTCAACTTCTAATAATGAAGCAAGAGAACCTTTTAGGTTTAGTTTTTGAGAACGTAATACAGCAAATACAGATGCAGCATCTGTTGAAGCTGCAATTGCTCCAATTAACAAACCTTCAAATAAAGTAGTTCCTATTACCATGTAACAAAATATACCTGTAACACCTGCTGTAATTATTACACCTAATGAAGACATCAGTATAGAAGGTACTGCAACTGGTTTAGCCATATTCCAGTTTGTTCCAAATCCTCCAAAAAACATTATAAATATCAATCCAATAGAACATAATTGTTTTGTTAACTCATAGTTATCAAAATAGATTCCTACCATTCCATCAGACCCAAATAACATACCCAATAAGATAAAAATCAATAATATTGGTACTCCAAATTTATATAATACCTTACTTGAGGTTATACAAATCAATAGTACTAACCCACTTACAATCATCAATTCTGTCATAGCATCATCTCCATTTCATATAAATTTTACAGATTAAATTATATCTATAATTATACTGATTCTTTAAGTATCAATATGATATAAGTTATATTGTGCAAAGTATAATTAAAATTTAACAATCTATTAAAAGTTGATTATTATGCTCAATTTCATATATTTACTTTAATTATATTCATTTAATCTTTATAGTTTGAATTTTATTTAATTAATATTTCATTTTTCAGTCGATTATTTAGTGTATTTCATATTTTTATAGTAAGTTTACAGGTAACTATGAAATACATAATATTTAGATAAGTAATAAGAAACTAGCATGTAGTATTAGATACACTAGATATGAAATCTTCAAAATTTTATCATTGAAATATTTCTTTATATATATTATTGTATATTTTTTACAAATCATTGTCAATTTATTTTTCTCAAAAATAGAATAATTGCATAATCTTTTTTAGATTATGCAACTTATAGATTTAATCCCAAAATTCCCTTACTTCCTCTATGATTTCACTATATGGTAATAAAGTAGCCTCCACTATTGACTTGTTTGTTTTTTCTAAATAATACTTAATCATATAGTAACCACAGGCATATCCTGCACAATAAGGTAGTCCTACTGGAAAATATCCTTGCATTTTAGCTATATCATCACCATAAAGATATGATATTATATTTTGAAATCCAGTTTCTTTTAAGCCACTTTTGATTATTGGCTTTATATAGCTATTCAGTGTCTCAATGTCAGTCTTACTAACCCAAGGCCCTACCATATCATCCCCAAACATCCATGTTGCAAAGTTTTCTGCAAGACCTTCATTTATCATCATTTCTTCTAAAGTTATGTTATTACTCCAATTTATAAATTGAAATCGAATATTGTGATTACATTCATGTGCTAGTGCTGCTGGTAACCTATTAATAGTATACTCATTTGGGACTATTGATAAAAATATATATCCTGGAATTCCACCATCACCAAAATATCCATCACTTAATATTATATAAGGGTTTTTGGGATTTGCTAATAATATTGAAAATTTATACTCCTCAGTGTTCAATTTATACCCCTCTTTTATAAAAGGCTTTATGGAACTTTCAATAGTTTCTTTACACTTGTTCCAAAGTTTGTCATTGGATAGAATATCTATGTTATTTATTTGACTTTCATTAATATCTTTTGGAGACAAAACCCCCATCATATCACTTGCCATAATTACATCATATCCACCTTCTTGTTTTGCAGTGATTGGAACATTTATACACATCCATTTAAACTCAAAAGGCTTCATCAACTCATATCTGTATATATCCTCTTTCTTATTTGCAGGTGCATTCATTATTTTTTTATATATTTTATCTGAGCGTACCTCTACAATATTCATTTTTATCATCTCCTTTAAAATAAAGTATATAGAATTACGTAGCGTCAATGTCAATATATAAACTTATACAAATAAACAAGAGAATCATTTAATTTCATATAATATGACTCTCTTATCTATTTGTAATGTGATGGATTTGTATAAGATTTTTAAACATTTATTTTATTTCTTAAAATTAATTATGTTAAAATAAGGATAATATTATCATCTAACTTAAATTCTATTTTAATGTTGTTAAAATAATATTGCTAGCTCTTGATATTAATTATTTTTTTGTATTAAATACTATATTCTTTTGGTGGCTCGCCTGAAAAATCTGAGATTACAGCCTTAGCGTCCTCAAGATAAAATATTTCAAAAGTAGGATTATCTTCATTCTTATAGATTGATTTAACAAGTTCACTAGATTCAATTATTTTTTTCTTTATATCCTTATTGTCTGAGAATATGACTTTTCCACATAGTCTTATCCAAGCAAATTCAGGAGTTGATGTAGTTATTTCTACATATGGGCTTTTTTTAACTTGTTTAAATACATCTTTTTCATTACTTGTACAAAAATATAATTTTCCACATTCTTCAATCATAAATTGGAATGGGCGAACTTTTGGCTTTCCATCCGCTCCTATTGTTGCAAAATATTGAACTGGATTTTCCTTTAAAAATTTTACTACTTCATTCATTTCATCTACCCCCTAAAATAATTTATTGTATTTTTTATTTCTTTAATAATATAATAAACTCATTAGTATCTATTGTATAGTAAGCACTTTAAAGTACTATAGTTACCTAATAGAAACTATTGGCACAGTTTATTTTTTTAATACTTATATATTTAAAAGAAATTTTTATACGTATTCCCTAAAATGATATAATACTTTAAAGAAGATTATTAAAGAAAGGATGTTGTGATTTATGAAAAAAGATTTACCTGAATGTCCTGTAGAGATTACTTTACAACTCATCAGTAATCGATGGAAGGTATTAATTATACGAGAGCTATTAGATGGTACTAAAAGATTTGGTGAAATCAAAAAATCTATTGGAGATATAACTCAAAAAGTTTTAACATCAAACTTAAGGTCTATGGAAGAAAGTGACTTAGTAACTAGAAAAGTTTATCCAGAAGTTCCTCCAAAGGTAGAATATACTCTAACAGAAACTGGTTATAGTCTTGAGCCAGTTCTAAATTCAATGCATGAATGGGGAAATGATTACAGACACAAAGTTATTAACAAATAAAAATAACCGTATCTCTTCACTATGATACGGTTATTTAAAAATATTATAAAATAAATATATTATTATTTTGCAATTTGCACATTTTTTAGTCTAATACACTTCAATTATATCTTTATCAGAATCATGCCTAAATAAATAATTAGCTACTCTATTTATGAATCCATTTTTCTGCCAATAAATTGCATCATCTACTAAAAATGGATTATCTGTAATTATACTATCTACATTTAAAATAATCATTTTTTTCATTAATTTACTGCTATTAATAGTCCATACAAAAACTTGTTTTCCTTTTTGATGTATGTTATCTACTACCTTTTTATTTATAAAGGTGGACTCTATTCCATATATGTCAACATAGTCCCAGTCATAAAAATTCCCATATGCAACTGCTGTTAAATAACAAGTTACCATATTGGGATTTAATTTTTTAACCCTTTTTAATACATTTTTATTCATGGATGCTACAACGCATTGATTATCTATTCTATTTGATTTAATTAGCTCTAATACTCTTTTTTCTACATCAGTTTTTTCATGACCATTAAGCTTTATTTCTATTAGCAATTTTATTTTGCCTTTAGAATACTTCATTGCCTCATCAAGAGTTGGTATTTTCTCCCCAGCAAAATCTGACCTAAAATGACTTCCTACATCATATGTCTTAATTTCATCATAATTCACTTCCCAAACATTTTTATTTACACCAGCGACTCTTTCAAAATTAGAGTCATGAAATAAAATCAACTCTCCATCTTTAGTTTCTTGAACATCAATTTCAGCATATTCAGCTTGAGTTATGAAGGTTTCTTTAAATGCTGCTATAGTGTTTTCTGGAGCAACCAACGCTGAAACCCTGTGAGCCGTTGCTGTTGTGTTGTAAAAAAATGAAGTATTAAATAAAATATCATTATTTAAAGAGTACATCATTGACTCAATATGTAAGATAAATAAAATTACTACTATTTTCAAAGTAACTTTTAATACTGACTTTATTGAGTTTTTTTGTTTTTCTAGATTCTTTTTATAGACACGAATGTCATTATATTCATAATAAAATGCAGAAATAAATCCAGTACTAATTATAAATATAGCTATTGATGAAATAAATGCTGCATAATCATTAAACATAATGCATCTACTAATAAATATATCTTTTAAAAAGTTTGCATTTGTGTAATTTTTAGTCCATATTCCTATCAATATAATAATAACATGATAAATTATATACCCCATAACAGTAATTATTAGAGATAATCCTAAGGAATAAAGTATTAATTTTATTGCTTTTCCTTTTGTAAGGCTAGCACTTTTTTTCCTTGCTTCTTTAAAACTATTTGTATTTAGAGTTACCTCATGTATACTAAAAATCCATCTAATGACTGATATATATAATATTAAAATTAAAACCATATAAATTATATTCAGAACAATATTAGAACTTATATAATCCAATATATATTCAGGAAGTTTTATTTTCCCTATAAAGCCTGAGGTTAGGGCTATATTCGTTAATGGAACTATTAGTAATACAAACACAAATAATAATATATTTTTAGGATTCAATATGTTTATAGATTTTCTTAAGGATAATTTAATAAGTTTAAACAAAGTAATTTTTTCAGAAATTCGTGATTTATCAAAACAAATAATCACTGAAGTAAATTCAAAAAACATATAAAACGCCAATATTATAATTGACAGTATGGCTAATATTATTGATAGAGGATTCGTTAATATTTCTCCTATGTTATCAGTACTTAAATACACTATATTTGCACTTTTCATAGAACTACTTAATACAAGTTTGATTGATGGTAATATAATCAACAAAGCTAATCCTTTATGAAATAGCTCAAATAGAATTAATGTACTCCAGTTATATTTCACCAATTTTATAAAATTATTTAAAACTTTCTTTTTCATGATATCCCCTTAATCTTTTTATTATATTTTAACCTGTAAATCACTTAAATATATATTATCTTTTAATAATTTATAATTTAATATCTCTCAAATTATTATATTTACAACTATTCACAAATAAAAAAGCACTTTCTTCTTCTTAAGAAAGTGCTTTTTACTATTAACTTGTATTTGCTTATATATTTAATATAGTGCTGAATCTATAGAAAATAAAATAAATTATTTTCAAATTTAATTGCTAGAATTAAAATTATAAGGTCTATCATTTTATAATATTATTTTATTGGACATATCAAACAATAACTAAATATAACTTTCTTCCTTCTTTACAGTCATATTTTAGTGTATTATCATTTGTAAGTTCTGTAGCAAATATAGTATCATATTTACCCAAATAGATTAGGACAATTACAATTTTATTTAAGTTGTAGAATTCTCTATATGCATATTTATATTTTCATATGCATATTTTTTCATTTAACTATATCTATATTAACTTAGCCTCATATGTAATATTGGAAATGGATTCCCTTGCCCATCTATTTCAGACCTATCAAACTCTTTAAATCCTAAGTGAATATAAAATCCCACTGCTTTTTTATTTTGTTCATTTACATCAACATATTTTATATTGTATTTATCTATAGCATATAATATTAGTTTTTTTCCAATACCATTACCCCTATATTCATCTTTTATAAATAACATTTCAATTTTATCTTTATCTATTCCCATAAAAGCTTTAATCATGTTATCAACTTTTAAACAAACCATAGTTTCTACTTGTGTCAAACCAATTTTAACTACTGGCTTCAAAGATTCAATATCTTTTTTTGTCAAAAAATCATGTGTTACTCTTACTGATGATTCCCAAATTTGTAACATCTCTTGAAGCTCTTTTGCACTCCTTTGTTTAACTTCAAAAACTATTTCAGAGCTCATAATAGTCTCCTCTCCATAGTATATTTTAATTACATAGTACAACCTTATGTTAAGTATAATCACAATAAAATTTTATTTTGTAAATAGTTTATTATAATTTATAATCATGTATTTTGGGCAAATAAATTCATTGTTGAATACTAGTTAAAATGCCTCTGATACTTATAAATGAATATTCTTTTTTATCAAAGATAGAAGTTATAAAGGACTATGAAAGCTAATATCATAGTCCTCATTAAGTTTAAACATTGTATATAATACACTTTTATACTTTACTTACATTCAATAAATTTGCTACAATAATTTACCTTAGTTTATACTAAAGGTGCTTCTATTTGAGTAGTAAAAAGGAATTTATGGCAATGACCATCACTAACAGTAGTATTTCCACATACTAAGTGAACATGCTTATTAGTTCCTGGTATATTAATTGCTGGACCTGTTGTAACACATATCTTGTGGAAATGGTCAAGAAAATCTACATTATCATTTATTTTATGAACATGATTTGTTCCGCCATTTATTGGTATAACTTCACCTGTAACTCCTGCAGCACGATGATTATGTCTATCTTCACATTCTTCTGCTAATTTAACACTTTCTGAGTATTCATGGACATGTGTCATTTCTTCATAGTCATTATAGCACTTATTACACTTATTATATTTATAATCCTCATACATATAATTTTTTTCACATTTACAATTTTGACAACTCATTTTTATATCTCTCCTATTATATTATATATTAAGAAATTCCTCTAAAGAATCTCTAATATATACTATGAACTGGAGTCAAAAAGGTTCATATTTTGTAAAGTTATGTAATAATTTAATTATTTATCCCAGTATTTAGGATGTACTAGTGTATCTGGTAACTTCGTATTAGAATCTCCCTTTGCAGTATTAATCTGTAATTGTGTAAGGAATACACTATTTTTAAGATTTGCCCCTCTAATATCGCAGTCTCTTAAATCTGCCCCTATCAAATTAGCACCACTTAAATCTGTTTCCCTTAAATTAGCCGCTATAAGAAATTTACCTTTTAAATCTGCTCCTATTAAATTTGTTTTTCTAAGGTCTACTCCTATTAAATCTATACTTTTACTTAATTTTTTCTTATTTTTAAAATTAGAAGTCTTTACAAAGGATTTAGCTTTTTCTAGTACAAAGTCACTAGCTTGTGACAATAATGAATTAACTTTTGTTCGATGTGATATTATATCTAAATCTATTAGTTGTTCTGGACTCATATTAGTTAGCTCATCAGTTTCTTCAATTATTAGATTGAGTTTTTCTTTGATTGAATTAGGTATATCTAATGTAGATGCTTCTTTAAGATACCATAACATTTCATGTAACTGCCTCATAATTAAAAATACTTCAAACATCTGGTTTGCTAATTCTGGCTCTTGTATCCAGTTTTTTCCCTTGTATGTTACCTGTGCTACCTTTTGACCCGAACCAAAGCAATCATACGTAGTACAGCCTCTAAATCCTTGATTTCTAAGATTTTTATGTACAGAACATTTAAAATCTGATTGTAAGTTAGTGCATGGCTTACCTGATTCCTTATCAGCAGGAAAACCTTCTGAAGCAGAAAAATAAAGTGCCACACAACAAAGTCCAAAGCACTTTTCACAATCAATTTTTAAATCTTTAAATAATTGATTATTATATGTATCTCTATGTATAGCTTTCATATTTACTCTCCTTTTATTTTTACATTTTATAATATAAATTAATATTTATTAACAAGTCATTTTTAAACTATTTATACAAAATTACTTCTTCTTAATTATAAGTTAAAGTGTCCTTTATTCCAATAGTATACAGTAATCTATCAATATTAATATTTGTGACAATGCCTTTTTCATGCCAATAGTTTTTGCATCCACAATAGTCTAATATTACACATTGCAGAATAAACTAAAAATTTTTCGCTTTTTATTCTCCAATGTGAATTGATGTTTGTATTGCATCATTAGTTTTCTTTTTAAATATATAATCTAAATTTGTCACAAAAAAAGAAAGAAATCATAAGATTTCTTTCTTAACCAATAATATATTCTAGTAATGTACCTTTTTCTATGTGTTTATCCATTTCTAATCTTTCATTTGGGCCAAATGTTATCCATAACTTTGCTTCCCCATTTTCGTCACACCCAACTACTGCTTCTCCATCTTCACTATCTTCACAGCATCTGTATACTATAGGTACTACTTTTTTCATTTCTTCCATTACTTTATTTACATAATAATCTTGTTCTTCACCTTTTAAAAAATAACACATACGTTACCCTCCTAATGAATTTTCTATTACTACATTAAAGTCTTAAATTTATATTTGTATAATAGCTATATAGATTATTTCATAAATACTACAAATTTTTTATACTATGCTTTTTTGACAACAGAAGACTTTAGTTTCATAGCTCCAAAACCATCTATTTTACATTCTATATCATGCCCATCAGATGGGTCATGAATTAAACGTATACTTTTTACTTTTGTTCCTATTTTTATAGATGATGAACTTCCTTTTACTTTAAGGTCTCTGATTACTGTCACAGCATCTCCATCATTTAACACATTTCCATTTACATCTTTAATAATGTTTGTATCTTCTTCTGTATCTAGTTCTAAAGTCCACTCATGAGAGCATTCTGGGCAAACTAGAAGAGTTCCATCTTCATAAGTATATTCTGAATTACATTTCGGGCAATTTGGCAAATTTTCCATATTCATGTGTCCTCCATTTATTATTTTTAATTTTATTTTTAAATATATAAAATTTCTTTTGAGCCTATATGATACCACATTATACTTATATTGACAAATATAGCCTTGTACTTATAGTTTTAAATATTTATAAAAGAAAAAACAGTCAATCTGTTATAATCAACTGCTTTTAAAACTAATACTATTTTTTATAAATTGATATTTCAATATCATTACAAAATTTACCTAATTCCTTAAATAAGAACTCTAATATTTCCTATAGTCAACGAAAATATTTTGTCTAAAGTAAAATTTAATTTATGCCCAACATAGTACTTCTTTTACTACTAAATCATACTGACACATAAATATGCTTCCTTTTGATTCCATGTTATAAGAGTCTTATTAATATCTATAGAGTCATAATTACAATACTGCCCAATATGTAATTTAGGATATGTACTCTTAAATCTTTTATTTCCATACAATAACAAATTATCTTCCTTATCAACAACATAAATACATTGATCAATACTATCTATAATAGCCTGGTATTGCTGCATCTGTTGATTTAATTTCTTCTTTTTCTTACGTTGCAAAAATATTGATAGAACTTGAGAAATCAAAGCTAATGTACTGACTTCTTCTTGTGTCCATAGACGTAGACCAGTACATTCATCAAATCCAACAAATCCTCTGAATACCTCATCTTCTCTATATGCACATTGAAGTGTGGAATGTATGTCTTGACTAGAAAACAATTCCTCTAATTCAGGACTTAATGTATGTACATCACGACAATAGAAAACAGAATCATCTTCAAAGAGTTTTTCATAATCTCCATAGTCCTCATAATCAGCATTTTGCAAGTATTCTATTTGAGGAATGATTCCCTCATTACACCATTCATAAGTATTAGAAGTGTATCGACCATCTTCTGAATTTTCAAAGATATAAGCACGACTCACATTAAACTGCTTACCAATAATTTCAAGTATCATATTAATCGTCTGGTCTATATTATCGGTCTGATAAAGGACACGGAATATATAACGTGTAAGATTATCAGAAGATTCGACGTATTTTTTTTCTGAATCAATAGCTGTCCCAAGAGAAGAGTAATTCAATTCTTCCAAGCCTTTAAAGGCATCATGATTATAGATGACATAATTGTTTTTACCCAAACTTTTTGCCTGATATAAAGCCTTATCAGCTCTTGTATACATTTCCTTGAATGTATTACCATCTTTCGGATATATAGAGATTCCAATACTACAGGTTACTTTTACAGAGCTTTTTTCTTTCTGAAATAGATGACGGAACATATACAGCAATTCTTCTGCTTTCTTTTCTGCATCTTTAGTTGAAGAAATGTTCTTCATAAAAATTGCAAACTCATCTCCACCTATTCTGCCAACAACATCACTATCGCGCATTATTTTTTTCATGCCTGATGCCATCTCTGTGAGCACTATGTCCCCAATCATGTGACCTTCTGTATCATTAATATGTTTGAAATTATCTGTATCAATCATAAATAGCGCACCCATAGCATCTAAATTTTGTTCAACATATTCCTTAATCTGCTTTTCTGTTTCAGCACGATTATAAATTCCTGTCAATGCATCTTTCTCTGCTATGTATTGCAATTTCTCAATCTGTTTTCTTTCTTTTGTAATATCAAGTCCTACACTATAAAAAGATGGTATTCCATCCCAACTGTCTTCTCCACTAATATAACATAGAGTGATAGTCCATATACGTTCTTCTTTTGAGCGCGTATATGCTCTTGCTTCAAATACAACATTATCTCCAGACTCTTTTAAATCTTGCGCCATCATCTTCGCACGCTTATAATCCTCAGGATATAAATATAAACATTGGCTATTAAGTTCCTCTTTAAACTGCTCCTTTGTATATTCAATCATATTCAGAAATATATCATTATACCAAAGTATTGTAAGATAATCCCTTGCATCCATTCGAATCATTCCTGCTGGAATAGTTTTCAGGATTGATTCTCTTTCCTGATCTTTTTTTGCAAGTTTATACTCAGAACTGTACATATCATAAGACAACTCTATGCGTGCTCTGTGTCCTTCCCAATTTATCATACGATTTTTAATCATAAATGTTCGCTTCAACTTGGAATTGTAAAACTCCCATTCATATGTCTCATCTTTTTTTAAACATGAATTGGTACAGAATGGACATGGGGAAGTTCTACCTTGAATTACCTCATAGCATTTTTTCCCAATCACCTCATTTGCTGATGCCTGTAGAGTATTACATGACTGTTTATTTACGTACAACAACTCATATGTATCCATATCACTTATATATACATTTCCAGCATACTCTGACATCATCCACTTAAAACTCTCTGTACTTTCTTTTTCCATCTCATATAGTTCATTCTGTCTAATTTTTAACTCATCAATATTTGAATATATGATATAGACTATTGCTTTTCCATCCTCCTGTGGCTCAACTAATATACCAGTCATTATTACCCAAACATATTCTCCATGATTTACTGGAATGCAAGTTTGATATTCTACACTTTTCTTACCATTCTGATAAGCATCTAAAAAATGACTTTTCATAGCTTCAAAATGATAAAGATTATCTTCATAATAATGTCTAAGACTAGAAAAATGAGACAAAAATTCTTTCTCTGTATATCCCAACAACTGATAAAAAGCTGTATTTCCCCAGATAATTGTAAATGAATCATCTAAAATATGCTTACTAACTCCAATATCCATAGCTTTTAGCATGTCCTCTGAAATAACTTCATTATTTGTTACTTTCTCTTCTTTACACATTCGATGTGTCCCAGTATCTTCTTGCTTCATTTTTAATTATCCTCCTCTCTTTATACCCACTTCTAATCTATTGTGCTAATTAGCATAATGATAAAAGTGAATAATCAGTGTGTCAAATTATTTTATTTACAATATTGTTTTATTTAACTTTTAAATTTTCACACATCGTCCAGCTTGAATGCTAAAGGTATGGCTATTGTTGATTTCCCTAATGCTACAACTTCAAAAATTATACAAATTGATTTCTTCTAATTTAGGCAATAGGTTTGATTTATTGCAAACAAAACTTGATTAATTTTATATATAGGGTGGAACTTATTGTTTCTTAACCATAATTTTCTGATATTTATCTAAAATTTGCCTTCTTTTAATGAAATTATATCATAACTTGAACTTTAAATCAGTCCTTTTCTAAATAGAAAAATAAGATAAAACCATTGAAATTATGGAAAAAATAATAGAAAATCATATCAATTTAAATATACTATCTACAGTGTTTTGTATTAACTCTACAAGTCTGATTGACCATTGCTATTTTTAATACGTATTTTTAAATATTCTTCTAAATTATCTTATAAAACTATATGTTTTTCGAGTTAATTATATATTAATATTCATTTTTTTAAACTTAGAGATACTATCTATTCTTAAATTCTTTTTAATATCAATTAAATATATTCTTTGTTTTTTATTCTATGTTATATACTATACACATAAAAACTGTATCTATTACTTATAGTATAGTTATTTGCTATACTATAAGTAATTTCTTCACTAAAAAATAACCACATAAGTAATTATCTTATATGGTCTATGTTAATTATTCATTATTATAAAGTTTTATTTTTAAGTGTACTACAGTAAATGTACTAAAATTGTTTAATAAATTTATTTTCTTTCTTATCAATAATTAAAAAGTAAGTGGTTATACCTAGATAATTATTATCTAATATAGTATCAGAAAAACTACCTCAATCTTCAACTAAAAGTAAATCTGTAGGTTTAACTTTTTTAAAATTTAATTTATTCTATTTTTTTATATAGTCCAGTATATAACTAATTCCCATACCTATAAAACTACCAACTATCCCCCACATAAAATTACTTGTGACAAATCCAATTGAGATGCCAATTATAAAACCACCTATAATTAAATTATCTGATGGGTCATTTTCTTCCTCATTTTTATCATAATCTGCGATATTATCAGTAGGTAATTTACCTGGTACAATCGTATCTTCAGCTTCAGTTTTATTTGTATTAACTATCAAATCATCTAAAGTTACATTAAATAGATTTCTTAATAGTATTAAATTTTCTATATCTGGATATGTTTTATTGGATTCCCATTTTGATATAGCTTGCCTAGATACATTTAGCATTTCAGCAAGTTGTTCTTGTGATAGATTTCTTTCTTTTCTTAGTCTTTTTAAACTTTCCCCCAAGTTCAACATAATCACCTCATCTCAATTTAAATTATATTTATTTATTGATTTATTCACAAGACTTATATAGTTGCACCATGTTAACTATTAGTTGCATTGCTGAATTTATCTACATTTCAAATAAAAAAATAATAAAGGAGTTGCCTTAAAATTGATTTTTTTCTAATCAAATTTTAAATTCAACTCCTTTTTTGGAATTTTAAATGAAATTTATTTCTTGAAAATAAGCTACTCTTCGTAAAAAAAAAGCTGTTACACATCAATTTATAATTGTTCAGCAACAGCTCTAACTTTAAGCTTTTCTTATATTTTTAATTGTTTCACGAATCTTTCTGGCATTTTCAGCAATATCTTCAACACTACCCTTGGTTAATAACCCACCAAATCCACACACATCAACACCATTTTCCAACCATATATGCAAGTTATCAAGAGTAATTCCACCACTTGCCAATATTGGCATATCAGGTATTGGTGTTTTAAATACCTTTACTAGTTTAGGTCCATAGAAATCTGATATTGGAAAAGCTTTGATAAAGGTAGCTCCTAAACTCAATGCATCTACTGCTTCTGTTAGTGATGTACACCCTGGTGCGTAAGGAATTTGATATCTATTACAAGTTTTTGCTACACCTTCATTGTAATTCGGTGCAATAATGAACTGAGCTCCATGTAAAATGGCATGACGAGCTGTTTCACTATCCAAAACTGTTCCAGCACCCACACAAAGTCTTTTACCATACTTTTTGCTAAGCCCTTGAATGATTTCTCCAGCATTATTCAAGGTATAACTCATTTCTATAACTGGTACTCCACCTTTAATACAGCCTTCAGCAATCTCACATGCACGCTCAAGTGTTTCCACTCTTACAATTGCTAGAGCTCCACATTCTACCATTCTTTTAGTTATATTCATCTTTTTCATACCATTCACCTCTACATTCATCAAAGCATTTTGATTCTTCATTAATTCCAATCCCATTTTACAATACTATATTAGTTATATGTCAATGTGATGTCACTATCTGTGTTATCTATTCTCACAGTTTTTATTGAATAAAGTTTTATAATTTTCAACTACTTGCTTAATTTCTTCAAGCAATTCTCCCATTGGCTCAATTACAGGAAGTCGTGCAGTCCCAACATTAATTCCATTCAAGACAACAGTTTTCTTTATAACAGATGGAATAGTCCCAAATTTTAGGATACGCCGAAGTTCTTCAATACTATTTTGAGCTTTTTGAGCTGCTCTTAAATCACCCTTAATAAAGTTATCATAAATAGCAATATCAATCTCTGTTAAAAAATTTGCTGTGGCTGCTACAGCACCTTGCCCACCAGATTTCAAAGTATCAAGAATAAGGGAATCTGAACCTGAAAATACACTAAAGTCTTCATTCCTAGTTATTTCAATATAAGCTTTTATATTATCAAGCTTACCACTACTATCCTTTATTCCAACAATATTCTTTACCTTAGATAATTCATGTACTGACTCAGGTTCAATATTAATTCCAGTCTTACTTGGCATGTTATACATCATAATTGGTAAGTTAACTGCATTAGCAATAGTTTTATAATGTAAAATTAATTCCTGTTGTGTTGGTGTTACAAAATATGGCGTAATAATTGATAATGCACTTGCACCTATTTCTTCCATTCTCTTGGATAAACTTATAACTTCACGAGTTGAATTACCTCCTGTTCCAACAAAAACAGGTACACGATTGTTAGTGTGATTGATAACAATCTTTGCAAATTCAACCTTTTCATCATCTGTAAGCACATGACATTCACCATTAGTTCCTAAAATAAATAATCCATAGATTCCTCTATCAATTAGATAATCAATCAATTCACATGTTGCGTGTGGATTGATATTTTGATTTTCATCAAATGGAGTTATCATTGCACATATAATACCTTTATATTTCATAAAATTATATTCCCTCTCTAATAGACTTTCCAAGACTTCCTCCTGGATGCCACTTTAAATACTGCTTTGCATCAAGACCTTTAGCGTACTGAAGTGCAACACTTAATGATTGTAATACTATAGTTTCAGCAAGAATTGATGCACGAGGAGCCTTATTAAGGCAATCTCCTTCCTGTTTAACGCCTGCAAATAGGAATATATCAGAAGAATTTTTTAAGTATGAATCAACATTACCACTCACCCCAATTATTTTTGCTCCATTTGCTTTTAATGTTTCAACAGTTGCTTTTAATTCTTGAGTTTCACCACTATTCGATATTGCAATAACAACATCACCCTCAAGTACTTGACCACTTGACCCATGTACTGCTTCTGTACCATGCAATACATATGCTGGTGTTCCAGTAGATGAAAGTAATGAAGAAATATACCCTGATACATGACCTGGTTTACCAATACCAGTTACATGCACACGTCCATAACTTCTTTCTGCTTCGAAAATTAAATCACATGCTTTGTTTATAGATACTTCATCTATTGAAGCAATGAACGTTGCAACTTCATTAGATAGATTCTCTAGAAATACAGGTAATGTATTTTCTACCATAGATTTATCCTCCTTAAAATTATAATAGGAATACCTATTATCCTTGTATAATATTAATATGTTTTAGATAGGTTTTATAAATTGTAAAATATTATGTAATATTGAACCAACCACGTTATAATCAATATTAGGGAAAGTTGCTCCTTCTATACCAAGTGTTCCATAAACTGGATATAGTATAACTGGTAAGAATGCAAGAAATAATCCTACAACGAATGAGCCAACAATAGCTCCTCTCCATCCTCCTGATGCATTACCAAATACCGCAGCTGTACCACCTGAGAAGAAACATATATGAGCAGCTGGAATAATTACTACAGGGAATATATTAGGAAATGATGCCATAATAACAATTGCTAATAGACCAGCAGCATATGCTGAGATAAATCCAATAATAACTGCATTTGGTGCGTATGGAAATACTGTTGGTACATCTAATGCAGGACGTGAACCTGGAATATATTTTTCTGAAATAATTACGAATGCTGCAGTTATTTCAGCCAAGAACATACGAACACCAGACATTAATATTGACATACCAGCTACGAATGTAAATGCTTCTATAAGAGGGAATACTAACCAATGTGTTGAGCCAGCAAGTTCCTGAGTAAATGAGTGTCCAGCTTTTAAAGTTGCTACATAGAATAAGATTAACATAACTATAGACAGACCCATTAAGAAATCTCTAAATATTGATAACCACTTAGGAAATTTAATCGTTTCTGTTGTTTCTTCTTTATGCTTTGAAAATAAACGACCAATATAACCTGATAAGCCATAACCAATCATGTTGAAGTGACCAATAGCTTGTTCATCCCCACCTGTCAGTTCACGCATAAATGGTTGACAGAATTGAGGTAATGCAGCAGACATAAATCCTAAGATAGTACCACCCACTAAAATAGTAATTGTGTTATCGAATCCATGTGCTTTCATAATCAAAACTAATACACAAGAAAAGAATAAACTATGACCTGTTGTAAAGAAAATATTTTTGAATCTTGTAATACGTGCAAAAACTAAGTTTAATATGAATCCAAGAATCAATGTACATGAAACCGCAAAACCATATGTACCTTGTGCAAGTGCAGTAGCTGCTTCTGGTGAAGCTATAACACCTGTAATTCCAAAACCTTGTTGAAATAATTTATTGAAGTTCTGTAATGCTCCAGTCATAGCTGAAGCACCAATACCAAATATCAAGAAACCTATAAGTGTTTTTGAAGCTCCAGTAAATACTTCAACAGCTGGTTTCTTTTGAAGAATCAATCCTATAAATGCAACTACACCAAGTAAAACAGCTGGCGTACTCAATAAACTAATAATAAACTCCATAAATAGCCCTCCCTATTCTATTAAATTTTATTTTTCTTTTGATGCAAGAAATTTTTCTAATGCTGTTTTAATTTCATTACGGTCAACAATGTTGTGAATTCCAATTATATCAAATTTCAAATTTTTATTTTTTAACTCTTCAGCAACATCAATTAATGTTTCTACAGCATCTCCATTGAATCCATTTAAGGAGTCTAATGAACCATGCTCTACTTCAATTGGAAAATTATTTTCCTTAATAATTTGTTGAGTCTTTATTTTTAACATCAAACTTGAGCCAACTCCTGCTCTACATGCGATTAAAATTTTATACATAATTAAATCCCCCTTTTATAATTCATGTGTTTTTATAAAATCAATAATTTCATTAGCTTCCTTAGCATTATCCAAAACTCTAAAGAATTCTTCTTCTTCCAATAGTTCAACTAACTCTGACATAGCACGTAAATGACTATTATTATCTATTGCACTTAAGCAAAATACATATTTTACAGGGTCATTATTATCATTTCCAAATTCAACAGGATTTTCTAAAGTAGCAATCCCTATTGCAATTTCTTTTGCCCCTGCTTCTGGTCTAGCATGTGGAAGTGCCACATGTTTTGTAATTACTATGTATGGTCCAGACGCTTTTGCTGAATTAACCATAGCATCTACATAGGCTTCAGTTACTTTATTATTTTCAACTAAGACAGAAGCTGACTGTCTAATAGCTTCCTCCCAATCTTTAGCTTTTATCCTTAGTTTTATTAGCGTTTCATTAGTAATGTCACTTAGCATAGGTCCTTCTCCTTCCTTAGACGTAAAATTTTCTATCTGTGTAAAATAGGCTAATAACTCACTTGAAAGCATACTTTCAGAAGTTACTTTCGCATATTTTTTTATTATATCCATAACCTCATCGATTTTAGGTTGCCTTAAAAAAATATCACCCAATTGAATGTACACTTCACGTGTAACCTTATATTTTTCTTTTGGGGTCATAACAGGACTAACTTTAATCACTGGCACATCTGTTTTTAAACCCTCCGCCTTATAATTAGTTGTAAACACAATGTCTACAGATTCACTAATATTTTCCAGTTCAGAGGATTCTAGTATTGGTAGAAAATGCAAATCAGGGAACAAGCTTGTAAGTTCTGCATGTAAAATAGCTGAACTGCCAACACCATTTGAACAAACTATCAATGCTCTCCTTTTTCTAGGTCCATCAAACTCTTTTTTATCTGAGAAAAGGGTTGCAAAATGCATAGTTAAATATGCCAATTCCTCTTCTTGAATGTCTTCTCCAAATAGCCCACAAAACTCTTTCATTGCATTACTCACAATTCTATAAACTAATCTATACTCTTCTTTTACCTTTTCACAAATTGGATTATAAATAGGTAATTTAAATAAAAGTCTGTAATAGGCTGGTCTAAAATGAGAATATAGTCTCTTAAATATTTTTTCTTGACTTATATAATAAACTCCACTTAAATATCCAAACTTTGTCATCATTTTATTTACAATTTTTGAAATAACAGCTCTATCTTCTGTATCTTCTTCATCATTTCCTACTGATATACCTAAAATCCAAGCACTAATATACATTATATTATGAGATTTTATCTTCTCTTTACTCTCATATACTTCTAATAGCTCCCTAGCAAATTTGTATTCCTTCATCGAACTCATGACTGCAATATTAGGAATATCTATATTTTCTTGAATAACTACTCTATTTGAATACATTCTTGCTTTTAGAAAGATAAAGATATATATAAACTCTATTAATCTATCTTCAACAAAAGTAATTTCATATTTTTTTACAAGCTTTAATATAATTTTTTTAGCTTCTTCAAAACTATCTAACTTATACTCTTCAATAAAAATATCAAATACTCTTGAACTTTTCTCATTAGATAGAGTTTCTATAATGTTTTTAATAAGTACTCTTCTAATTTCCATCTCATTCCCGACTAGGTAATATCCGTTTATACGATTGTTCTTAACTTTAATGTTCTTTTTTTCAAGTTCTGGTATCAAATCTTTAAAATCAAGATTTACAGTAGACCTACTTACTTTTATAGAATCTATAAAATGATTAATTGAAATATCCTCAAGATTAATAAAAAGCATTAAATACATATATAAAAGTCTTTCTGTTTTGCTAAAATAGTAAGTATTCTTAGAATAGTTTTTTTCGAGGATTTCTCTAATTGCATCTTTTGTATCTTTTTTAACAATAATATCTTTATCAGCTCTTAAATATATAAGTGGTACTTTTTTTACTTTAAGTATGTCATTGATTTTATTTATTCTATAAGTAATTTGCCTCTTTGATGCATTAGATTCTTCTTGTAGTTCGTCAGCTGTAATCAATGTGCTATTTAATAAAACCTGAAGAATTGATACAATTTCTTTATCCACTTCTATTAATCCCTACTTTCTTGTTAAGATTAGTCTTTATATTATCACTAGATTTTCATCACCTCCACAATATTTATTTTATTTGATAATTTTAGCCTTTTCAATTTCATTTAAGTCTAACTTTTGTTTTAGATTAAGACAAAAACTAAACTTATCTAAAATACAAACTATAATACATGTATAGATTCTATAGATAAAAAAAGAGTTTCTTAAATAAAGAAACACAAGAAAAATTGATTTAAATAATAAAAATTATATTGATTATGAATAAATTACTACAACTTAAAAGCACATTAATTCAAAATAAAATTGATGTGCCTTATATATAACTCTAATATATTAAGTCTGATTTTTAATTTGGAATTTAACATCCCTTGTTGGAATTTAAATTTGAAATCAACTTATGTAAATATAAATGTCACAGTCTATGTTCCTTATGATTTTAATATTTTAGACTAAATAAGTTAAGTTTTTTCTTATGTAATAATCTATATTTATTTCATCCTTCTAAGTGTTTCGTCCACTGAAATACATTCTGCATATCTTTCATTCCAGATAAATTCATTGTAGTATTTATATGATTGTTCTGCTGACATAAATGAATTATCAACAGTTGTATTTGCATAAGCTGGGACTATTATGTTAAATCCATGTTCAAATCCACATTTTATAGTAGCATCAATACAGTAATCTGTTTGAAGTCCAGCAATAATTATATTTTTTTCACTAGTACTTTTTAAGTATTCTAATAAGCCTGTTCCCTTAAAAGCACTATTTACTCCTTTATCAAAGATTTTTTCTTCATCACATGGTTTAAATTTTTCATATATTTCAAATCCGTTTTTACCTTTAGTCAACTCATTTTCAACTCCATCGTCATGACGTACATAGATTACTTCTATATTATTTTTTCTTGCTGTATCAATTAAGCTTTCTATATTTACTACAAATTCATGAAATTTATATAATTTTTCATTTGTTATTAGTTTTTGTGTATCAACAATTAATAAAACCATACCTATTCCTCCTTGAATATTCCTCTAATAATTTCTTTATATTTTACTATAAAAATAAATATTAGCCTATAAATTTTTATTGTGAAAAACCTATTAAAACTAGGCTCCAGCTTAAGAGAATATCTACAAGTAATTTTTACTTAAATTCAATTAATAAATAAGAGATAATCATATCACTCACTTAGCATATGATTATCCCTTACATTCTTAAAGAGTTTGTTCTTTCTCTTATAGCAAAAGTTCTAAGTTGTTTATACTCTTACTTTTTCTTATTTCTTGAATCTTTTTAATTTCTATCTCCATTTCTCTATAAAAATTTATTGTTGTAATATCATATATATCAAACTGATTATATTTTCTATATCTGTTTTCATCATTTTTCTTGGGATTTACTAAGCCTTTGTTCTCATAAAATTTTAGTGTGTCTCTAGATATTCCTAAAAATTTAGATACTGTCCAATTGTATACATTGTATCCTCCTACTGTTATATGAGTTCTTCATGTTCATTAAATTTCTTCCTATTAACAATTCCAACACCTTCTAAAACTTGAAGTATCACAATCATCATACCATTTGTAATCTTTGGAATTACTCTTTTTACTTCATAACTCAAGTATAAACTTATTAATATGATACGTTGTAAATATTATATTGTCTACATGTATCTAACAATGATTCTTTACCTTTAAAATACTCTCTCACATATTTAACTTTTACTTCAAAAGTTTTTCTAGACACAAAAATATTCCCTTCATGATAACAGTTTTATTATTTTAACTATTTGTCATCATAAAAGGAACTTCTTGATTTTATCTCATTGGAATATATCCACGATACTGTGAATATGCGTCCATAGTTGCTATATCACCTAAGAATACTGAGGCAATATTAAATTGTGGTTTTAAATATGGGAACTCTTCTTCTTGTGCCCATTCTGGCTTTTTGATAAATGATTTTGTCCCCTCAACCACAGCTTTATACCATTCTTCTTCTCCTTCAAACCATAGTTCTACTACACGATCAAAGGCAGTTGCTCCATAGTTAATCATGATTTTACTACTTACAAAACGATTAACATAACAGCAGTTTGTAAAGTATGGAACTACCTCATCATAGAACCATCCTTCTCCTTCTTCTTTAGAAATTCCATCTGGGTACTTAATCATAAATTGCCAACGATAGTTTGGTCCATCTTGTACAGTACGTCCTTTTCCTCTAAAATCTTCTTCCCAGTTTATTGGAACAAAAGCAAATATAAATGGTGGACATCCATTATCCCCACCTACTGCACGTCCTGCATCTCCACTTTCTGCATTCTCATGAACTTTTTTATTCTCCACATCTGGTATACACCCTTGCCAACGGAGAACATCCATAGGCATGTATTCTGTCATAATTCTATTTGCCATTTCAGGCATATGTTCATCTACAATCCAATAATGCTCTGTTAATTGCATCTTACGTACACCAAAACGTTCGCCTTCATCTGGTGTAGGATATGCTTGATAAAAAGCATATTTAGTACAATATGGTCCAAAATTACTAATACTATCTGGAATATGGTAGCGATATAACCAGTCCATTAATTTAGGTCTATACTCTTCCTTAGCAAGTCCTACATATATTAAACTTCTCATTATTTTAAATTCAAATCCCATAAACATTCTCCTATAATCAAATTATATTCATATGCTTTCAATTTCCCGTTTTTTTATCTTTCTCCAAAATACATACAGTAAATAAATCTACGCCTGCTCCTACATACCATACTCCTACTGCCATAGCCACAGCAACTTGAATACAAAGACTTTGTAAGTTAATAATACTTTCACCTGTCATAATAGTTAGACCTATGGCCCAACCACAAAGCCATGATGGTAAGAAAATTACTTTTTCAAATAAGGATGCAATTATAACTGCAAAAAAACCTAATATACCAAGTGTTAAAAATAATTCTAGATTTGGGTTGAGATTTATGTATTCCATAATTATAATAGCCAACACTGCCCATAAATCTCCACACCAAAAACCAAACATTATTTTTAATCCATCTTTTCGTTTATTACCATTTGTTACATATAATCCTGCACAAATTAATGCTACTGCTCCAGTTTTTATTCCTATATAAGGTGCTAGCACTGCCCATAAAGGAGGTAGTAAAGCAATCCCTATGGATAGTGTTAATATTTCTTTTTTCTTTCTATCCATTTCCTATATTATAATTAGTAGTTTCTATAGCTTGATTCATTCCCACTAACCTTATTGTTATTGGATTTGCAATCATAGATACTACAAAACAAATTAAGTGTAGTGGTATAAACATAGCAATGAACACTGGAGCTAATCTAACATTGTAATATGCAGGTACTAAAGCAATAATTGCTTCTATAGTCGATATGATAAGTGCTATTTGGATATTATTTACTATATTAATAATTCCAATTTGTTTAAAGTGTGGCTTTTCATTCATATAATAAATCTCCTATAACACTAATTAAAATATGAGTCTTCATATTTTAATTATTCTCCTAATGAAAGTTCAGCATGCTTTTCTTTGGTTAATGGTTCTATAAAATTGTAAGCGGCTTTTCTTTCTTTAAATTCTGGTGTTTTACGAACTTCTGCATAATGACCTTCCATTTTCTTAATATCATCACCATGTATAAACTTACCTGCTAAAGTATCATGAGCATGACCTAATTGCTCTTCTGGGAAACTAAATACAGTTTTTCCACTTGCAGTATCTAATTCTCCAACTATACCACATAGAGCACATATTGATTTTTTAGTACCTGGCTCAAGGTAGAATAATCTATTATTACAATGTGGACAGACTCCTTCTTCTCCTTTGTATAAAGCTTTTTCAAAATCTTCTGCTGCTTCAACTATGTTTAAACCTATTTGATGAACTTGAGCAAGTTTTGAGCCATCCATTACTAATTCCTTTGCCCATGGGAACCAAGCATTATCTATAACTTTCCACATTGGTATTAATGCTAACATAGCATGCTCACATTGAACTCTTGTACCCCAGTCTGACCCTCCTATTCCCATGAATGATATTACTTTATCATTAAGCATTCTTGGGTCTGGAGTTTTTCCTCCTGTAGCTTCTGCAACTTTTATTCCTATAATATTATTTCCTCTATCTGCTCTTGGTCCAAAACGGTCCATTATAGTATGGAATAGACCTGATGCTCCTTCCTCAAATATAGGGTCTGAAACTACTATCCCATCTGCATCTTTCATTTTGTCAAGTAACCATTCAAAATCATCCTTTAATACACACATACTACCTTTTCCAGATAATAAAGTCTTAACACATGCACAACATCCAGTACAATGTTTAATGTTAAGAGATGACATTTGAATAAATTCTACTTCAGCTCCTGCTTCTTGAGCACCTTTAAGTGCCACTTTACACATGGTGTCATTATTTCCATTTTTTGTTCCAAAAGAAATACCTAGTATTTTCATTTTTAACTCTCCCTCTTTAGTGTTTATTAATCTTCTTTCATTTTTAATATATAGAATCCATCATCTAGGGCATCTACAATGATGTAACCTCTATCGTCAACAATAAGATCTTCTGTTACTGCCAAGCGTGGTCCAGGGAATCCTGGGAAATAAGATTCTTCTGGCGTTTTATTTGGATTTGGTGGTATAAAATATGCTAACTCTTTGATGTAATATGGATCTGATACATCATAAACCCTTAATCCTGCATGGAAATAACAGCAATATACTCTATCTCCTCTTTGCTCTAGCCATGGTTTATTATCCATTGGCTCATGAAGGTTATGTGGACCAAATGGCCCTGGTTTTCCTAGCCCTGCAACATTAAAGTTAGGATATGGGAAATCCTTTGGTACTTCAGGATATGGGAATTGAGCAATTAATGTTGGTCTTGTTGGATTACTAACATCAACCATATGTATATTATTCATAGCTTGAACATCTGTAATACTCTCTGGCTTAAAAAACTGGAAACGTTCTCCCTCATTTTGCACAACAACTAAATCTCTTCCTGGTAATGGTAGTGCTGTATGAGTTCTTGCTCCTGCGAGTTTACTAGAAAATGCAGGCATAAATGGTAATTCACCTAAGCATCTTGGTCTTGTTAAATCTTCAACATCTAATACAACTAAACCAGCTCCTCCATAACCACAATATGCTTTTCCATCTCTTACAAATGGTGGTCCATGAAGCCATCCTTTATCCATAAATTCTGGACAATGAGGTGCTCCTGCATCAAAAGTTCTATCTGGATATCCATCTGCATATTGGTCTGGTCTCCACCACTTACCTATTTCCACTGGATTAGTTGGATCTATTATATCTATAACTCTATAAATCAGACCTTCAAATCCAACACAATCACTTGATAAATGTACATATCTTCCACCATTGTACATAAATCTATGAACACCCATTACATGCTTTAATCCACAATCCCAGTAACCTAAAAACTTAGGATTTAAAGGGTCTTCTTTTAAACTATATATTCTGATTCCTGCTTCACACTTAATACTTGCTAATTTAGCTTGATCTACAAGTGCTCCTGGTCCACTTCCACAACTCATAGCTACTATCATTAAATCATCTGCTATTTGAATTTTTGGAGTAGTTGTTGTAGGATACTCTTTTGGATTTAACATTTGAAAATGTTTTATAAATTGTGGATTATAAGGATCTGTCACATCACTAATCATTACTCCATTTTTTTTACTTCCCCCAAAACAACATCCATATAAATAGTATTTTTCATCTCTTTTGTACAGAGCCATCTGAAACATTCCACAAGTTCCATCTAAGTCATTAAAGGAACAAACTTCAAGATTTTTAACATATCCGTTATTTCCTTTTCCTTTTGCATAAAATTTATCTTCCATTTTTTCTCCCTTCTCATTTAAAATATTATTAATTGCTATACTTTCATTTTATGAGACAAACTTACTTAAATCCAATATCGTTTTCATGGGAATATATAAGTTATTCTTATTATTGAGCTACTCCATGTTAACTACCTTTCCAGCCTACTTATGTTGAGGATGGAGTAGTTAGTCTATCTTTGATAATTTTATAAAACCTAATATAGAAATATGTCTAAAACATATATTTTTATACAAATATTTTCCAATATTATTTAAAAGTAAATTTTCTTATACTATAATAAGTTTTAATTATATATGAATAAGGTCTACAAACAATAAAGTTTAAATAGGGGTGATTATTTGAATACTAAGCAATTGGAATATTTTATATCTGTAGCAGAAAATCTAAGTTTTACCAAAACAGCAGAAAAGTTTTATATTTCCCAAACTGCTGTTACACAACAAATAAAAGCTTTAGAAGAAAAAATAAATGTGACTCTATTTACAAGAAGTAAACGACATGTTGAGCTAACACCAGCTGGAAAAGTTTTTTTATCTGAGGCTCGTACTATAATAAAAAATATCAATGACGCTATTGAAAAGACACAACAATTTGCACATGGTTCTTTTGGAACTTTGAGTATTGGAATCTTAATAGGATATGAAAAAAACAAATTCCAACAATATTTAAAAGAATTTTCTAATACATACCCTAATATATCTATGGAAATTTGTACTAACGAGATAACTGAACTTTTAAACTTAGTAAAAAATAATTTTATGGATCTTGCCTTTGTTATTAATCCAGAGAATCAACCATTAAAAGATTTTGAATATAAAACTGTAGAAAGATATTCTTTGGTAGCTCTTTTACCCCATGGTCATCCACTTTGCAATGAGGATTCTATTGATTTAATTGAGCTACAACATGAGAAGTTTATTTTTGTAAAGGAAACAGGAGATGAGTATGGGCAAAAATCCATGATACAGAATAGATATCGTGAAGCGGGATTCGTACCTAATGTTGTACAACGTTCAAATGATTTTAATACTATTGAGTCACTAGTAGCCTCTAACATGGGTATATCCATTTTACCTTCATTTTGTGTTGTAGATACTATGATAAAACAGGATATTGCAATTGTACCTATAAATGAAGTACAAAATAGAATCGAAGTTGTAGTTGTATGGAATAAAAACAATACAAATCCAGCATTAGAAAAATTTATTTCTATAATATAAAATTAATTAATATTAACTTGGTCTTTAAAATAAAGTGTGTATTCTTCTAAAAAGTAATGATAATTAAAATATTAAATATCACTATATAAATGAAGGTGCACACTTTTTATGTTTAACAAAAACAAAATATTAAAAAAACTTATTGAAGAATATGATGTTAAAACAACTACAGATGTTCAAGACATGTTAAAGGATTTATTTGCAAGTACAATTCATCAAATGTTAGAAGCGGAGCTTGATGAGCATCTAGGTTATGATAGGTATGATAATAAGAATAAAAATACTAAAACTCTAGAAATGGATATAGAAATAAAAATGTTAAATCAGATTTTGGAGAAATAACTTTAAATATTCCAAGAGACCGAAATGGAGATTTTGAACCAAAGGTAATTAGAAATTGGACTCAAATTTTAGCTCATTTAAGTATTTACTTTGAAGAAAGAATTTTAACTTTAAGTTAATAAAGAAATATTTCAAAAAATTCAAGAAATTTTCTTAAAGGGATAATAATTTTTGCAAAAATGGAAAAAATATCAAAATAAGCCTATGATTTTTAAAGCCATAGCCTTATCAATAAATATTTAATTATCACTTAAAAGATAAACTTTTATTTAAAGAATACACATAAATATTTCCAAACTCAAAAACCTTATTGTTTTAATAACACCACCAAGTCCAGCTGCTATTTTTATTCCTATTTTCCCAGTTCCAGGTATACCTACCTTTAATGTATTCTTAATTATATTTGCACATAAGTTCTATTTTCCTTTTACAATTCTAATAGTTTTATTAAAGCCAAGGTATATATCTCCATATTCTTTCGTATATGCTCTATTGGTACTCTTTCATCTGCTCCATGACCACCAGTTTTATACTCTAAGAACTTAGGTCCAAACGCCACCATATCTTTAAACCAACTTGCATATGTGCCACCACCCATAGCAATTGTATATCCATTTTCATCTGTTACTTTTTCATAGGCTTCTAATAACTTTTTAAGTACTAAACTACTCTCATCCACATAATGTAAGTCTTTATGATCAATAATCTTTATTTTCCAACCATTACAAAAAAACTTTTTGAATCTATCTATTATATTGTTTAAAACTATATTTTTACCATACCTTATATCTAACTCACATATGATTTTTTCTTCATTCACTTTTAATATTCCTAAATTTAAAGTAGTGCTTTTGAACACCTCATCATATTGATTAATTCCCAATGCATCTCCATAATAGTCACTACAAAGGTATTTTGAAACTAATTCTATATCTTCTCTATACTGAAAATCCATATTATCTTTAACTATCTTTATTATCATTTTAGATATAGCATTTTCTCCCTTTTCAGGATTACTTGCATGCACAGCTACTCCTTTAGTAGTTAATTCTGAAATAATTCCATTAATAATCTTTGCAGTACAATAAGACGGAACAACATTTTCTTTAGTTCCTCCACTTACTATTATGTAAGGTTTACTTTTATCAATTTTAATCTCTTTTTCTATCCTTATATGAACTCTTCCTTTTTCTCCATTAACCACTGGATACATAGCATCTGGAGTAAAGCCCATACTTGGAATTTCTTCACCTTTATCTAAATAATATTTGATACACTTCATACCTGTTTCCTCATTTGTACCAAAAATTAATCTTATTCTTTTATTAATTGTAGGGTACATATCCTTTATGTTTTTCAATACATGTATAAGCATAGATACAGCCCCCTTATTATCTATGGCACCTCTTCCATAAATAACATTGTCAATTACTGCTCCCGAAAATGGATCTACACTCCAACCATCTCCTGGGGGAACTACATCTAAATGCATTGGAATTCCTATTAATTCTTCTCCCTCTCCAATTTCTGCATATCCAATATAATTATCAATATTTTTAACGCTAAAACCCAAACTAGTGCAGTAATCTAAAGTTTTATCTAAAGATTTTTTAGGTCCGATACCAAAAGGACATTGTGAAATAGGTTCACCTTGTTGTGTATCAATTTTTATTAATTCTTTTAGGAATTCTACTGTTCTATTTAAACTATTATCTACACTTCTGCTTATATCCATAAATCAACCTACTTTCTGTTTTTTTAAAGCCTGTTCTTAAAGAACAGGCTTTTAGCATTAAAAACTATTTTCTTGTGAATACTAATTCGCAAACTTCATCATCATGAGCACATTTTTGAGCAAACTCTAATCTAACACCTTGTGCACAATCAACTCTTCCATAATCACCGTAGCAAGCTAATCTACAAATTTCTTTTCTTTCTTCTTTAGTTAATCCATACTCTTTCCAAGCAGCATCTAATGGACAGTGATGGAATTTTAAAACTCCATTCTCATCTGTATTTTCTACTAATTCCATTTCAAACACTTTTTGTCCTTTACTGTTATATAACATTTCTGCCATTTTTCCTGGAGTATCTGCTACGCTATATTTTTGACCTCTCATTTTGCCAAATCCATATATTGCTTCTTTACATATATCATCTGGATTAACTCCTAATTTTTCAGCTTCTTTCATAAGAAGATAGAACCATACTGCTCTTTCTCCTGTTGCTCCTCTAATTCCTTCTAAATATTCCTTCTCTGTATACATTTTTTCTGACATGTCTTTCTCCTCCTAAAATTAAATTCTATATTTTAATCATTGTAAATTAGAATATTCCAATTAATGATCCTACTAATGCTACTACAACTAAAATTACTAATAACTTAGTTATTGTCCACTTCTTGTATTTCATTCCCCAATATACGAAGAATACAACACCAAGTGGTAATAAACCTGGAGCAATCATATTTAATGTGTCTTGAACAACAATTGCTTTACCACCAATATCAAATGATAATGGAGTTGAAAGCTTAACTGTAGTTGCAGATAATGCTCCCATCATAAACATTCCTAGAATTGAAGCACCATCAATTATCTTATTGACAATACCACCTGATAGAATTTTCTTAATTGAATCTCTACCTAAAGAATATCCTAAATGGAATAAGTAATAACCTTCGCAAAATAGTAATATACTAAACATTATTGGGAAAAATGCACCTATAACACTTCCTTCTGCTCCAAATGAAGCACCTAAAGCCAAGAATATTGTTTGAAATGTACCAAAATCTAAAGTATCTCCAATTCCAGCCAAAGGTCCCATAAGCCCATTCTTAACACCTGAAATAACTTCTCCTGGGATTTTTCCTTCAGTAGCTTTCTCTTCTTCCATAGCTAAAACTGTACCGTGAATTAACCCTCCCCATATAGCTTGAGTATTAAAAAATTGTAAATGCCTCTTTAACGCATCTATTAAATCTTCTTTTCTCTTATATAACTTTTCTAAAGCCGGAGTGAAACTTGCACAAACTGCTAATGCTTGCATTCTTTCAAAAGAGTTAGATAATTCTGCTGTCCACCACCATCTTAGATATGTTTTTGTTACATCTTTCTTCGTAAGTACTCTTGTCTTATTAACTTCAGTCGTACCTTGTTCATTTTTAACTTCTTTGTTTTTTATTTCTTGCATTATACTTCACCCACCCTTTTATCTTCTTTCATAAATGTAATTAAAAGAGCTATACAAACACCAAATATTGCAGCTGCAGTGATTGATATTTCAAAATATTGAACCATAAAAAATCCTATAATAAACATTGGTAAGAATTTATTTTTACCTATAGTAAATATTGTTGTTGCAAAACCTAATGCAGGTAATATACCACCCATTACTGTTAATCCATTCATTAACCATTGTGGTATAACATCTAATAATGATTGAACTAAATCTGCTCCAAAAAAGTTACATACAAAAACTATTGGAAATCTTAAAACAAACCCAAATATTAAAGAGTAAAGTGTTGCACATCTCCAGATACCTTTTGTATTACCTTCTTCGGCATACTTATCTGCCTTATGAACTAATACAGCATTACCAGTTCTTCTTAAGTTATTAACTAATACTCCTATAACACCTAAAGGTACCGCAATAGATACTGCAACTTCTGCATTAACACCAGTTTGAAGTGCTACTGGTATTGCAATAAGAGCAGCTAAACATTTATCTGATGGAATATTTCCTCCTGCTGCTACCATTCCTAGATAAACCATTTCTATACTTGCACCAACAATCATACCAGTTGTTACATCACCCCAAAGTAATCCAAGGCTAAAACCTATAAATAAAGGAGACTTTAGTGTTGAGAAAAGGGTATACCCTGCAAGACCTGCTGCAAACCAATACCATAATCCTGTTACAATTGCCAACATCAAAACAGATTCCATTTATAATTCCTCCTAATTTATAAATTTTTATTTAAATTTCTTTAACGCATTTTCATACGTCATAGATGATTCCTCTGGTATAACCTGTAGAACTATTTCAACCCCATTTTCATTAAGTTCATTTAGTTGTTCTACATCTTCATTTCCTAATGAAACAGCTGTAAATACCATCTTCTTTCCTGCTTCATTTGGAATACCTCCTAATTGAATCTTTTCATATTTAAGACCTGCCTTATACGCCTTATTTGCCATATCAACGTTCTTAAATAGAATAAATATATTTTTATCTCCTAAAGTATTGTTTTGGAATGCTTGCCCTGCATCTTCTACTGTTAAAATAGCCACTTCTACTCCTGATGGTGCTGCCATCCTATATACGTCAGCCATAAATTCATCTTGACCTAAGAAGTCATCAACTATTACTATTTTTTGAGCTTGAGCGATTTTCACCCATTTTGTTATAACTTGTCCATGAATTAATCTATGATCTACTCTTACTAATGTTATTTTTGCCATTATATCCACCTCATAATTTATATTTTTTTAAATTCTTTAATTAAATCCACACAAAGGCTATTATTTTTTCTGACGATTCTTTCTGGTAATGTATGTACTTTATCTTCTTTGCTTAATTCTTCATCTACGATTAAAATTGTCTGTAAGCTAAGTCCATTTATTGCATCTATCCCTCTTCTTATAGCAACAGCTATTGCAACATTTGATGTAGATCCCCCATACAGATCTGATATTATAATTTTCACATCCTCTTTATCTACTATTTCTTCAACCTCTTTCATGAATACAGAAACATCTTTTTCAGGGCTTAGTGATAAAACTTCGTATTGATTTGACAATCCAAAGTTTTTATTTGCTTCTTCTACTAATACTTTTCCCCAAGTTCCATGGCAGAGTATGATTGCCTTATATTTATTCATTGCTAAACAAACTCTCCTTTATAGCGATTAATAATGTGATTTAACTCTACTTCGTCCTCGTCAGGTACCATTTGAATTGATACATTAATATTTTTTTTAATAAATTCATCTATTAAAAGAAATTCTTTTTTATTAATGTATACACTTTGAGATATTTTCTTTTTTCCTATCCCTGTAGGTATTCTTCCAATAATAAGTTTTTTAATATCAATTCCTTCTTCTTTCATTCTATTTGCAGTATCTAAGTTTTTAATTAATACAAAAACGTTATCATCAGCTTGGTTATTATAAAAATACCTCCTTGATTCACTTACAGTTAATATTGATAAATCAATATTCTTTGGTGCTGCCATTTTTATCAAACCTTTAGCAATAACATCATTGGTTGTTTCATCATCTACTACTACTATTTTTTTAACACCTAGATGCTTAACCCATTTATATATCACTTGACCATGTATTAATCTATCATCACATCTGCAATATTTTACTAAAGACATTTTTAATCGAACTCCTTTTTCTATTACATTGAGCCAAGAACTTTATTAATATGGTTTATACCAGTTTTCCCCGCTTCAATACATGTCTCTGCTAACTCTTCTAAACTTTTTCCATCTCTATTAATTAAAGCTTCAAGTAGCATTGGAAGATTTACTCCAGTAAGTGCATGAAACTTTCCACCTTTTTTAAGGTTTAAACTTGCAACATTACTTGGTGAACCTCCTAATAGGTCAGCTAATACTAAAACTCCGTCACCTTCATCTAATTCATTTAACTTTTCTACAAAATTTCTATTTAAGTCTTCAATATTATCATTCCTATTTAGTTTAATTGCTGCTGTTCTTTCTGCTGGTCCTGCAATAAGTTCACAGCTTTTTATAACTTCTTCACTAAAATTCCCATGAGTCATAACTATTATCCCAATCACCAATCTCACCTCACTTTTCTTGTCACTTTTTATATAAGCAATTGTTGTGCCAACTTATGTGTATCAATAACAAATGGCTATTTTACAGGATTTAATCAAATCTTTTTACTTAATTTATAAAAAAAACTCACTTTTTCAATATGTATCAAAATCTTTTTCAAACCTGTATCAAATCTGTATCAAAAATAGGTAAAAAAAAGATAGCCTTTTGGCTATATTTAAATTTTGTATCAACTTTTGAATTTATCTGTATCATACTGTGATTCAAATATATCTAATATATTTGCATATTCCATATCTGAAATAATTATATCGAATGTCTCTTCTACAAGCTTAAAGCTTTCTTTTATAACTAAATATAATTCTTTACTTCTACTAATTCTTTCTTCATATAATTTATAAACTAAAGACTCTTTTATTATTACTCTTTCAATCATACATGAACAATGAAATATAAACTTTACTAAAAGCTCATCTTGAATTACTAAAGAATAATGTTCGCTAATTCTATTAATTACTTCTTTTAATATAAAATAAGCCTTTTCCCCATTTAAAAAAGTCAAAGTTTTACTAATATTATCAATTAGTAATCTATCAAAATATCTACCACCATTATCTTTTTCAGCATACATAATTTCCATATCTCCATAATGTTTCTTTATAGATTCTATAATATTAAAATATAATTTCTCTAATGTCATTTCCGGAGTTAAGGCCTTTCTAGTTGCTTCTATTACAATAGGTGTACTTACCATATCTATTGCTTTTACTTCTTTTCCAGTAGCATCATGAATAACTTTAGCAAATGTTAAAATAGATCCCATATCAGTTAGAATTAAAATTCCCTTTCCTTTGTCAATTTCATTGGCTATTTCTACAGCTTGGACTAAAATATCCTGAACTCTATCTTCTAATCCCATATTGATTGCCACCGCATGGTTACAATCCAGTAAAGTATTAGCTACATTCACCATGCTAGATGCCGTAGATTCACCATGCATTATAACTAATATTGCTATACTCTCCTCATTTAATCCCACATAAGATAAATAAAGAAACGTTGCTAAAAAAATTGCTTCATCTTCTGGAAACTCAACTCCATACATTAACGACATGTTAGATAATATTTCTTTTGCTATGTTATATTCATATGCTCTTTCCTTCATAATCTCATCTTTATTAGGATGCTTTACTATGTTCCCAATCTTTATTCTTTCAATTAAATTCTGAATATGTAAGGCTATAGCTTTTATTAATTTATCTAATCCTTCTCTTTTGCTCCATTTATCATGCTTTTGTAAAATATACTTCACAGTAGTTGCAATTGAATCATTAACAATATTGTTATAAGCTGTTTGATTACTACTATTATATATAAAAGTATTCATTAAATTATAGGAATACTTCTGTATATCTTCATCTATAACGCTTCTAATTTGTGACTCTTTAATCCCTTCCTGTTGAAGTTTATTCCAAGTTTCTTTTATCATTCCATAGAAATCTAAATCATATTTTTTATTTTCTATTAATAAATTTTCACTTTCAAAATTCTTTTCTTCTGGTAAAAAAATAATATCATCTTTCCCAATAAAACTGAAGTTTTGTACAAACTCCTCTTTTCTATTATTTCCATATAATGATTCTCTAATATTGTTTGGTAGAAGAGAGAGTCTTACATATACACATTCTCTTTTATAGGTCATATAATCTAAAAAAGCTCTTGCACAAATTAATTGTATGTCGCTTTTTAATTGTCCTATATTTCCCTTACACTTATATAAAATAAATGCCTTAATAACTTCTTTTGAAACCTTTAACTTAACACCAATCCTAATACTTTCTTCTTTAAAAAAATAACATATAAGCTTCATTCTCTCTTGAAAGCCTCTTTCCTCTAAAGACGGAATCTTTATAGTTACAGGTATTCTTCTTAAAAACGTTTCCAACATTGCTATCTCTGGATCTTCTGTAGTAGCTGCAATTATCATAACCCTACACTCATGTACCTTATTAGCCTCTCCTAATCTTCTATATATACCTTTATCCATAAGCAGAAATAACATTTCTTGTCCCTCTGCAGATAGTCGATGAACTTCATCTAAAAACAATATTCCATTATTAGCTTCATGTACAATACCATATTTATCTTTATCAGCTCCAGTAAATGCTCCTTTTACATATCCAAAAAGCTGTGCTAATAATAATTGCTGATTATCAGAATAATCAGCACAGTTAAATATGATAAATGGTGCATTATCACTATCTTCTTTTATAGTTAAACTATACTTATACATATATTCTGCAAATATAGATTTACCAACTCCTGTAGGTCCTATTATTAATGTACTCAACCCCTTAGGTGGATATATTACTGCTGCTTTAGCTTGCTCTATCTGGGACTTTAAACTTCCGTCACATCCTACTAAATTAAAAATATTGTTCTCTTTTTTTATACCCTCTACAATATACTCATCTTTGATAGAATCATTTTCACTATATTCGTTTATAGAGTTAATATTATCAAATATCCCTGTATTTAGTTTCTTTCCTAAAATACTCTCAATACGTTCTTTATATAAGTACTGAACAGGTTTTCCCTTTATCTTTATAATGATATTTTCCTTTATTAATTGATTTAATTCCTTACTAGCATTACTTCTATTTATACCTACTTCAGTAGCAATATGTTCTGCATCAAATCCAAATCTAATGCCATTATTAAGGTTCAAGTGTTCTTCTGTTAATCTTTTCAAGCAAATTAAAACTTTTTCTTTCCTTGATAGCTTCTTTTGTATCATAGTTAACCTCCCCTATAAGCAGTAATACTGTTAAATATTTATTATTAAGCTTAATTCTACAATATTTCAATATTTTTGTCTAATTGTGTAACTATTGATTTTCTTTCCTATTCATTTTATAATATAAATTACGTTACCCTCATCTTTTATAGAGGAGGAATTTATATGAATTTTTTATCAGATTTACACACCCACTCTATAGTCAGTGGTCATGGCTATAGCACTTTGTTAGAAAATATTAATTATTGTAAAGAAAATGGAATTAAGATACTAGGTACATCTGAACATGGTCCTAAGATGCCTGGCTCTCCCCACAAATGGTACTTTCACAACATTCAAAATATCCCAAGAATCATAAATAACATTATAATCTTAAGAGGATGTGAAGCAAATACACTAGACACTGAAGGAAACATAGATTTAGAACCCTTTGTCATTTCTCGATTAGATTATCTTATTTTGTCATTTCATGAAGCCGTTTTTTCACCAAATACATTAGAGAATAATACTAAAGCCTTAATAAATGCAATAAATAAGCATGATAATATTGAAATATTAGGCCACCTTGGAAACCCAAACTACCCAATCAACTATGAATTAATCATTAAATTAGCCATGGAAAAGAGTATCTTAATAGAAATAAATAATTGTTCTATCAAAGGAGTGTCAAGAAATGGTAGCTCAGATAATTGTAAGTATATTGCTACACTTTGCAAAAAATATGGTGCTAAAATCATACTAACTTCAGATGCTCACATTTGTTTTGATATAGGTAACTATGAGTATTCTGAGAATATCTTAAAAGAAATTAATTTTCCAAATGAATTAATAATGAATTATCCTAAAAAACTTATTAATCATTTTCACCAAAAAGGTAAATTACTAGATGTTGATTATACAAATATTTAAGTAATAATACATGCTTGCTTTAACTCTTATAAAAATTAGAGTATTATCCTATTTAAAATGCCAATCTCATATTAACTACAAATAGACTATAATTTACGTATTTGTATACTTTTTATATACTTACTTTTCAAATTTACACAATTTATTTCAAGTAAATACAAACAGGATGGGTTACCTTGTTCTTTAGGCAACCCATCCTTCATTAAGTATATTATCACATCATCATTTATTTGTATCTCTATGCTATCTATTTCTCTTTTCTTATTCATTATTACCTTTGAAACACTGCTCCATTATAAATCCAACAGAGCATATATTTTGCTACAATTTTATAAAATAATATTAAATTAGAGTTAATTGTTCATTGTTACTTGTTTCGTCAATATCTTGTTCTCTAAATAAATCATGTCCAGGTAAAATAGCTAAGTCATCTTCACACAATTCCTTAGCTTTTTTACTATTAATTTATTCTAGCTGTTATAAATCCAGCATAATCATCTTTTAAGTCGTACTCATAGCTTTCTTAATCTATGAAGTTACTACTTAACACATCTTTTAAGTTATCACCTAAATTATTTTTAATTATTTTGAAATAATCACTAGGTACTTTATTTAATATAGTTCTACTGTTATTCAGATTAATTATACATATATTTCCATTACAGTTAATTTAATTTTTATTAAACCCTTTATTTTTCAAATAATCTTTTGGGAAAATGTGATGATATTCATTTTTATTGACTATAGACAGTACTGACTGTGTATTTATTAGAGCTCCGTCCAGTAAGCTTCTAAGGTTGTTCCTAGAAAGAATAAGAGCATATGTTTTACTTAATGCATTTCTTAATGCAAATGAAATATGTTAACTGTAATGAATAAGGCAAATATCCATGACTAGTTAAAGGTAGTTCTGTTGTTATAAAGTCTACAGCATGTAAATATGCTTTCTTGCATTTCTCCGCAATATTTTTTAATTCCTCTGATGATAAATTTCTTAATTTATTCATTTCTTCTTTAGTTACACCTAAACCGACACAAGATGCTAAGTTTCTTAAAATTTCAACTTCAGCCACTTTTTCAAAGTTTTTCTCTTCTAAATCAGACCTCACCTAATTTATTATTTTATACTTCATTGTTTAATCCCTCTTTATCTACTTATTTATCTATATTTTAATCAATTTCGATACTTTACTAAATCTAATCTGATAATTTATATCAAAATACTATATATTATTTGTACTTTAACTTATTATATACCTGTAAAATAAAAGTAGCCTTAACCAACTTATTTCAGTGGTTAAGACTAACGTGCTCCCTTACTTATGATATGGTTCTCCATTATTTATCCTATAAGCCCTATAAATCTGCTCTAATAATATCAACCTCATCATCTGATGAGGAAAAGTCATCCTAGAAAAAGATAATCTATAATCAGCCCTAGCCAAAACATCATCAGAAAGCCCTAGAGAACCTCCAATTATAAAACAAAGACTACTGTTACCTCTAACTGCTAAATCACTCATAGTCTTAGCCAGTTCTTCGGAAGACAAATTCTTTCCATCAATAGCAAGAGCTATAACATAGCTGTTATGCTTTATCTTACCTAAAATCTTCTTTCCCTCTTTATCTTTTATAATTTCCATTTCCTTAGCACTTAAATTTTCGGGAGCTTTTTCATCATCTAACTCTATAATTTCCAACTTGCAATACTTAGAAAGCCTCTTTCTAAATTCATCAATACCTAACTTTAAATATTTTTCTTTAATTTTACCTACTACAACTATACTTATATTCATATACTTCTCCTAAACTTAATCTTATTACAAATTTATATACTAATATGACTTACAAACTATTAGTAAGACTATTTAGCAAGTTCTCGATTTGCATAATCTATAAACTCCTCAAAAGGTATAGCTTTACTATAATAATATCCTTGATATATTTCACATCCTAAGTCATACAACTTATCTCTCTGATTTAAATTTTCAACATACTCCACGATTATATCAAAATCTAGGTTTTTTGAAAGATTTACAATAGACATTATGATTTCACTACTTCTTTTGTTTGTAAGTATCTCTTTAACAAGTGAACCATCTAACTTAACTATATCAAAATTATTATTTTGGAGGTATACAAGGGAACTGTGTCCCATTCCAAAATCATCCATAATAAGCTTTATACCCAAATCATGTATTGCATTTATTCGATCTATAATTATCTGAGAACCTGACAATGCAACCTGCTCTGTGATTTCTATACCAAGCATATTAGGGTTGATATTATTATTCTCAATTATATTTTTTATTTGCTCTGGTAAATTAGGAGCATTAAGTTGGTCTGGAGATATATTTACAGAAAATTTAATAGGATTTATTAATAAGTTTTCACTTTTCTTTAAATCAACACATGCTTTATTAATAATATACTCTCCAAGTTCATCTAAAAAACCTTCTTCTTTAGCTAAAAGTATAACAAGTGGCGGATAAATAAATCCACCTATTGAATGCCTCCACCTAAGTAACCCCTCTGCTCCTACAATATTCCCATCATAATTAACTTGTGGTTGATAAAAAATCTCTATATCTTCTTTTTTCATAGCAAACTTTAAATCTGATGCTAGCATTTTTGATATTGAACCTATTTTTCCACTATGATTTAAAATATTTGGTTGTTCTCCTGTTAATTCGCATTTTTTTACTAAATTTGTTAAATTTTCTATATTATTTTTAAACATGTAAATATATCTATTTTGTGACATCTTTATAAATGGAATATAAATCATAACTCCTACACACAAATTAAACAATTGCAACAAACTTCCTCTTATTGAATCTGTAGCCATATATCCACTTAAAAATATAGGTGATGTCCATTCTACTGCAGAAACTGTACAAGGTACAATACCTGTAGACATAGCTACATAACTTGTAATTGTTAGAATCATAGGTGTAATTATAAATGGTATAAACATGATGTAGTTAAAAACAATTGGAATCCCAAAAACTAGCATCTCATTTATATTAAAAAGAGCTGGTATTGAAGCAATTTTAGCCAGCTTTCTTACATTTATACGTTTCTCACTAAGAAAAATGGCAATTACTAAACACAACAAAGCTCCACATCCACCAAATAAAACCATTGTATCAAAAAAAGTCTTAGTAAAAATTTCTGTTGGTAATTGATTATTATTAACTAAATTTATGTTAATTGCCATCCCATTTTCAAATAAATTTTTTGCAACTGTGTCAAGTACATTACTTCCATGAATACCAAAGAACCACATAAAATGCATTAGAAATATAAATAGCAAAGCACTCATAAGGTTTCTTCCCATACTATTAAATATATTTGAAAATAAATTATAAAATATATCTTGAAAATTTGAACTTCCAATTAGATTTATTACTATTACACGCAAAATAGAAAATAAAAATACTACAGTTATAAATGGAATTATAGCTGAAACCACCATATTAAAATCAGCATCAGCCCCCTCTGTATGAAACTTTACACTTGTTATAAAAGACTCTGTGAGCTTTACAAATAACATAGAAGACGTTATGGAAACAATAATAGCTGTAAACAACCACTTTGTTTTAAATATCTCCACATAAGAATCTATTTCACTACCATGTGAAAATACTAAAAAAGAGCACATTGCAACTATAGGAACAAGTACTGTATACTTGCTCCCATAGATTTTTCCATAGCTATAACTTATTGTCAACAATATTATTAATGAGATAATTCCTAAGGTAGAATCATTTATAAATGTAAGCATATTTAAAATCTCACCATTAAATAAACTTGCTATATATTCTTGATAAATTTTTATTGGAAGATTCAAAATAACAAGTGCAATTGAACCAGTCATAATAGCAGGTATTGCTAAAATCATCCCTTGCTTTATAGAATATAAGATTTTATTATCCTCAACATTTTCGAAATTTCTTTTTAGCAAAGTTATTCACCTCTACTTCATCTTATAAACATTAGAAACATCATTGCGTGATAATACATCTAGTTTTACATCTTGCCCAACTACTATATCGTTTGATGCTAATACTCCCTTTGAAGTTTCATATGCCAATTCTGGAAAATTATTTTCTTTACTTAAATGTGCTAATAATATAGATTCTGTACCTTTATCAATAAGTTCAACACAGAAATTTGCTGCATCTTCATTAGATAAATGTCCTGTATCTGACATTACTCTTTTCTTTAAAGCATATGTATATGAACCCATCATAAGCATATTAGGGTCATAATTTGATTCTAATACCACTAATTTAGATTTATATAGATGTTTTTTTATATTTTCAGTAATACACCCTATATCAGTAGCTATAGACATTTTTTCATCGTTTTCTGTATAGAAATTATATCCAACTGGGTCAGCTGCATCATGTTCTATTGAAAAAGGTCTTACTATAACATCTCCTAATGAATAAGTTTTATCATTTTCAAAGACCTTCATATTTTTGTCCTTAATATCACCAAGCTTGTCTTTCATAGAACACCATGTCTTTATATTAGCAAACACTGGTATGTCAAACTTTCTTGACAATATACCTGCCCCTTTTATATGGTCAATATGCTCATGAGTTATAAATATCCCTTTTAATTTATCTGAATCTACTCCAATGTCTTTAAGACCTGTAGTTATTCTCTTTCCACTTAATCCTGCATCTACCAGTATATTAGTATTTTTATATCCTATATAGTGGCAATTTCCACTACTACCACTTCCCACTGAACAATACTTTAGCATTATTTCACCTCTTTTTCTGCCTTATAAATTATATTATACCAAAAAAACAGAGTATTAAATAAAATTTAATACTCTGTACGAAATTTACTTGTATTCACTTATAATCTTATTTATATCTACCCCTTTACTGTTCCATAACTCTACAAAAGCTCTTCCATTGGCATTTTTATGTTTGTATTTATTGTAATATTCATTTAGTGTTTCAAAGAATACCTTATCTCCAACTTCTTTTCTTACTTCATTAAAAGCTGTTGCTCCTTTTGTATAAACATTTAAACTGTATTCAGTAGAATTTTTATACTCATTTGATGGTTTAAATATGTTTTCACTCAAATAACTCTTTGTTTGTATTTGCATAGTTTTTATAAGTTTATTTGCCATTTCTTTTCCATATTTTTGTTCAAAATAAACTATTGTAGAATATTCAGTAAGTGCTTCATCTAACCAAGGTTCACTTATTTCATCATTTCCAACAGCAGAATACCACCATTGATGCGCTGTTTCATGTGCTATAACATACTCAAGTAAAAACTCATTTTTTTCATTATATAAGCTTTGGTCTATCATAACAAGCATTGGATATTCCATTCCACCTATAAAGAAATCACTTGCTACAACAGAATATTCTTTATATGGGTATTTGCCAAACAACTCACTAAATATATTTATTGAATCTTTTGCAATCTCTGTTGCTCTGCTAGAAAGTTTCTTATTTAAATTGTATGTACTAATAGCTACACCCTTTGAGTCAACTTTATTTACATCAAATTTACTACTTAATATAAATGCAAAATCCCTAACGTTTTCAGCTTCTATCTCATACAACATTTTCTTGTTATCATGTTTGTCATTAACAAGTTTACCTGTATGAGCAATCTTATACTTATTTGGAATCAATAGTTTCACATGAAAATCACTAGTTTCACTATAAAATGGGTCCCCAATAGTTTCATAACTCTTTAGATTCCATCCTCTTTCATCATTAACACAAGCTATAGGAAACCAATTAGTAATATTTATAGTGTTTTCTCCATATCCAAACCTTCCCACTGAGTTTGGTATTTTTACGTTATATTTTATATCCAGAGATATCTTTTCATTTGGCTTTAACTCTTTCCCCAATTCTATTTCTAGTATATCATTTTTATCTCCTTTGATTTTATATTCCATTTTACTGCTATTATTTAGTATGTTTTTTATATCTATATATCCTTCATTGAATCCATTAGGATAGGCTCTTGTCATCTCACCTTTTTCAAAAGGAGCAAATTCTTTTTTAGAAAAAGCATTCGGATATATATGGAAATATATTTTATCCATGTTTGATTTTGTCTTATTTATGTACTCAACACTCTGATTGCACATTAACCTCTTAGTTTCATCATCAAATATAACATCCATATTATATTGATTTATCTTTGAATTAGATTTTTCTTTGTACGTTTCTAAACTGTCATCCTTTTCTATGAAGCAACCTATTATTAGTACCATAAATAAAATTGCTACTGATAATGTTCTTCTTACTTTTTGGTTGAATTTTATAACCAAAATATCTCCTCCTTTTTAAAATGAATACTTTTAGAAAATATTTACATGCTAATCTTATGACCTTTTATTTGTTTACAACCAAATGTAATACAAAAAATGATATAATTTAATCTGAGGTGATAAAATGTTTTTCAAAGAAAGCAATGAAATAGATTTAGGTGAAATCACTATTCCCAATATCTTTATAGATATATTTATGCCAATGGCGGATGGGTTATACGTAAAAGTTTATCTTTTAGGCTATAGACAGGCATGTGATATTACTTCTAATCCTAAGTTTGACAATAGCTCAATAGCCAAGAACCTAAATATACCTTTGTCTGATGTACTATCTGCTTGGAAATTCTGGGAAGAAAAAAAGATTATAAAAATACATGATAATGGAGAATATGATAATTTTAATTATTCAATAGAATTTTTAGATTTAAAAAATTTCTATATCGAAAATATATTAGGTAATAATTCATCTGTAAAATCTAATACAGATAAAGTTGTATCTACTTCTGAAAATCCAAGTATTAGAAAGATGTTCAATTCTATAAATAAAATAGTTGGTCGATATCTTGACCCAAGTGAAAAAATAAGTATTATGGATATAATGAATAAATACAACATGGGCCCTGATATGATACTTTGTGCTTATGAATATGTTAAAGATAAAACTGGTACATCTAAACCAGTTAAATACATCGAAGGCATTATTAGAAACTGGTATGATTCAAATTTATATACCCCAAAAGATGTTGAAGACAGCTTCTTGATTAGAAGTGAACGATATATTTTATATAAAACTATTTTCAATGAATTGGGATTTTCAAGACAAGCAACGAAATCAGAAAAAGAACTCATGGATGCTTGGTTTGATAAATTTGACATGGATATGGACTTAATAGTAAATGCATGTTCTAAATCTAAGAATATACCAAACCCAAGTATATCTTATATAAATGGAATAATTAAAAATTGGCACGAAAAAAATATAAAAAATTTAAATGATTTAAAGCAAAAAGAGGAAGAACGTATAGTTAAGGAGAATATTAATAAGAAGCAGATTAATACTACTCAAAACAACAATACTTACAAGAAAACTAAGTTTCATAATTTCAACGAAACATTTACTCAATATACATCTGATGAACTCGATGAAATTATTAAAAAAAGTCAAAAAGAAAAGTTTAAGTAGGTGATTAAATGAATGAAGATAAAATAAGAAAAATACTGGCTAAATATGCCAATAAAAGAGATAAAAATGAGCTACTATTGGAACATAGAAAAAATGAGGTCTATAATAGAATTCCTGAGATAAAATCTATAGATGATGATATTTCTAAAATAGGTCTTAACTTAGCTAAAACAGTTCTTTTAAATCCTAAATCTAAAGATGAAATTGTAAATGAGTCTAAGAAAACTATAGAATCTTTAAAATTGAGAAAAGAAGAACTTTTAGTTAAAAACAACATATCTCTTGATTACTTAGAAATAAAGTTTCAATGTGACTCTTGTAAAGACAAAGGATTTTTACCTAATGGTGAAAAATGTTCTTGTCTAAAACAAGAAATTGTAAATGAGGCTTATAAGATGTCTAATTTAGATAGAATTTTAAGTCAGGAAAATTTTTCGAATTTTAACTTGAATATATTTTCTCCTAAGAAGAGTCCTGATGGAGAAATATCTCCAAGAGAAAATATGTTAAATAATCTAAGTATCTGCGAAAATTTTGTTCATGACTTTAAGGTAGATAATAGTGAAAACTTATTGTTTTATGGTTCTACTGGACTAGGTAAAACATATATGTGTAACTGTATTGCAAAAGAATTGTTAGACAAAGGTAATGTTGTAATTTATCAAACATCTTTTAGAATTTTAGATATTCTTGAAGACTATAAATTTAGAAGAGACCCAAACAATCAAATAAGTGAAGAAAATTATAAAAACTTGTTTGATTGTGATTTATTAATAATAGATGACCTTGGTACTGAACTTAATAATTCTTTTACTAGTGGAGAAATTTTCAATATTGTAAACACAAGACTTGTTGCTGGTAAAAAGATTATTATATCAACCAACTTAACACCATCTCAAATAGGAAATACTTATACTCAAAGAATTCTATCTAGGATTTTAGATAAGTTTAGAATTTTAGAATTTACTGGAGATGATTTGAGATGGGAGAGATTTAAATAACGTAGCCCTTAAAAAACATTTTTTTATTTTTAAATAGAGAGGTAAGAACATACTTGCTTCTCTGTTTAAAACTTATACTATATAATCACATTATCCATTCAGTTTTTCTAATTATATTCCTAATATACTTTTTAATATACTAATCATTTATCTAGTTTGTAATTTTATATATATTAATATCATTCTTAATATATTGCATTATTTAAATTTATTATAGTACATTTATAGACTCTGTTTCTAAATATATGATATTGTATAATATTTAAAAATTTAATTATAATTAATTTTTGACGCAATTAAAAAAAAGATACCTAAAAGTATCCTGTAGCATAGAAAATTATATTAATTTACATGTATGTATTTTGTGGAGCTGGTGATAGGAATCGAACCTACAACCTGCTGATTACAAGTCAGCTGCTCTACCGTTGAGCCACACCAGCATATATAGTATTTTTCATCTAAAAACTGGTGGGACTAACAGGGCTCGAACCTGTGACCCCCTGCTTGTAAGGCAGGTGCTCTCCCAGCTGAGCTATAGTCCCATATTGGTGACTCGTAGGGGAATTGAACCCCTGTTACCGCCGTGAAAGGGCGGTGTCTTAACCTCTTGACCAACGAGCCATGATTTGGTGATCTATCCGCGACTCGAACGCGGGACACCCTGATTAAAAGTCAGGTGCTCTACCGACTGAGCTAATAGACCACATTTTTTCGACTTTTTTCGTCGTTTCTTTCACTCACAAGTTATATTATAACTGCTGTATAACTTTTAGTCAACAGTTTTTTTTATTTTTTTTAGTATATAATTAAAATAATCCTGAATCATTGATTTTCAACAAAATCATCTAAATAAGACATCTAAGTCAAGGGTACAAATTCGACCTTAATTTTATTAAAATATACATAAATAATTTTAACTCAATATAAAAGAGCATCTCTAATAATTATAAGTATTATCTTGAGATACTCTTTTTTTAATCATTTATAATTTAAATCACTTACTTAAGATACTAAGCAAATATGTTTTTTCTTATTATAGTTTGAGCTCTATTAGGCCCAACAGAAACCATATCTACACTTACTCCAATCAACTCTTCTATTTTAGCAATATATTTCTTTGCATTTTCTGGAAGGTCATCAAAATTGTCTACTTGAGTTATATCTTCATTCCATCCATCTAATTCTTCATATATAGGTTCACATTTTGCTAAATCATCTAATGAAGCTGGGAAATCTGTTATTATTTTATCGTCCATTTTATAAGATGTACAAACTTTAATTTTGTCAAATCCAGTTAACACATCTAATAACATAAATGAAATACTAGTTAATCCATTAACTCTAGCTGCATATTTTACTATAACAGCATCAAACCACCCGCATCTTCTTGGTCTACCAGTAGTTACTCCAAATTCATGCCCTTGTTCTCTTATCTTATCACCAGTCTCATTTATTTGTTCTGTAACAAATGGACCTTCTCCAACTCTTGTAGTATAAGCTTTTACTATACCAACAACATCCTTTATCATATTTGGTCCTATACCTGCACCAATAGCAAATCCTCCAGATATTGGATGAGAAGATGTAACAAATGGATAAGTTCCTAAGTCTAAGTCTAATAAAGTACCTTGTGCTCCTTCAAATAACACTTTTTTACCTGCTTTTACTGCATCATATACAATAACTGATGTATCTGCTACATATTTTTTTATTTGTTCTGCGTACCCAATATATTCATTATATATAGCTTCAAAATCAAATAATTCTTCTTTTCCATATATGTTTCTAACTAATTTGTTTTTAGCTTCTATCTGAGCCTTTAATTTTATGGCAAATTTATCTTTATCCATTAAATCACATATTCTGATTCCAGATCTCTCTGTCTTATCCATATAGCAAGGTCCAATACCTTTTTTTGTCGTACCTATCTTTAAATCGCCTCTAGCTTCTTCTGATAATGCATCTAGCTCTTTATGGTATGGGAATATAACATGAGCTCTATCGCTAATTTTTATGTTTTCTGTATTTATATTATCTGCTTTAAACATTTCTAATTCTTCTAAGAATCCTTTAGGGTCAAATACTATTCCATTTCCGATTATGTTCACTGTCTTTGGATTTAAAACTCCAGATGGAATTAAGTGTAATGCATATTTTTTACCTTCAACAACTAATGTATGACCTGCATTATTTCCACCTTGTCCTCTTACTACTACATCTGCTTGAGTAGCAAGATAATCGATAACTTTACCTTTACCTTCATCTCCCCATTGAGAACCAACAATTGCAACTGTTTTCATGTAATTCACCTCTATATTTTATATACTCTCGAACGCTTTACTTATTTATTCTATCAAATATTCGTATTTTTTTCAACTTTTTTAACGTTCTCCAATATTTAACAGATACTCTTCTATTTTTGAAAAGTCATCTATTTTTTTAATTTCTGTGCTATTTTTTATAACTTTTTCTATAAACTTGTCCACGTCTAAAAGTTTTTCTAATTTACATACATTAATTATATTTCCAAAGTTTGTATTAGTCATGTTTATATGATATTGATTGTCCACAATACTAGCATAAACAACAATTGATTCTTTTAAATTATTATCAACTATCCTAAATAAGTTTATTTCATCAAGTACTTTAATTATATTGGGATATATACATTTTAAGCTTATTTTTTCCATATTATTCCTCCTGATAATTAATACTTATACACAGATAAAGCAAGCTAAAAGCTTGCTTTATCTACTTATTCACACTTATCAACAGGCTATCTGTGGATAGTGTGGATAATTTTTTAGCTAAATTTCAAGGTTTAGACATATTTAGTGACATGTATCCACATTTTTCCTGTAGAAAGAAAGGATGTTCTGTGGATATTAGTTAAATTATAGGTCTCTCAACTTATCCCCAAATCTTTGAACCTCACCAAGCCAAACTAGTTCCACAGAACCAGTTTCACCATGTCTATTTTTTGCTATTATTATTTCTCCTATATTTTTACTCTCAGAATCAGCATGATAGTATTCATCTCTATACAAAAACATAACTATATCTGCATCCTGCTCAATTGCTCCAGATTCTCTTAAATCAGATAACATAGGTCTATGGTCTGCTCTTTGCTCTGGGGCACGTGATAACTGAGATAATGCTACTACAGGACAATTTAATTCTTTTGCTAATACTTTTAATGACCTTGATATTTTAGATATTTCTTGTTGTCTACTTTCATTATTACCTTCACCTTCCATAAGTTGAAGATAATCTATAAGCACTAAATCTAGACCTTTTTCTATCTTTAACTTTCTGCACTTTGACCTTAATTCTGATATTTTTATTCCAGGAGTATCATCTATGTGTATTTTTGCATCTGACAGTACTGCCATTGCATCTATAATCCTAGGCCAATCATTATCATTAAGTGTTCCAGTCTTTATCTTTTTCAATTCTACACTAGATTGCGAAGATAGCATACGTTGTACTAACTGTTCTTTTGACATCTCTAAACTAAACACAGCTACAGAAGCATCTCCTTTTAAAGCTGCATTTTGTACTAAATTTAAAGAAAAGGCCGTTTTACCCATTGCAGGTCTTGCCGCAACTAATATTAAATCTGTTCTTTGAAGACCATTTATTTTTTTATTTAAATCTTTAAAACCAGTAGTTATACCAGTTACATCGCTTTTATTTGTATATAATTTTTCTATCATATCATAGGCATCCATCAAAACTAAGTTTATAGATTTAAAATCGTCACTAGTTTTTTCCTGTGATATATCAAATATTCTCTTTTCAGCTTGTTCCAAAACATCTTCAATTTTCGTTGCTCCACTATATCCTAGATTTATTATTTCATTAGATGCTTTTATAAGCTTTCTAAGTACAGACTTTTCTTTTACTATATCAGCATAGTATTTTACATTTGAAGTTGTTGGCACTATTGTAGAAAGACTTGTAATATAACTGATTCCTCCAATATCATTAAGATGCCCTTGTTTTCTTAGCTCTTCTGTCAATGTTATTAAGTCTATAGGCTCACCTTTATTGCTTAAAGTTATCATACATTCATATATTATTTTGTGAGCCTCTTTATAGAAGTCACCAGGCCTTATAGTTTCTGTAACTGTTATTATAGCATCTTTGTCTAGCAGTATAGAACCTAATATTGACTGCTCTGATTCTACACTGTGAGGAGGAATTCTCGTCATGTCTTCCATCTTTATCACCTCTAGTTATTACTGTTTTTCTTTTACATCTACTCTTATTTTAGTAGTTACTTTTTGATGTATTTTTATTTCTACAAATGTTGAACCTAAAGTTCTTATTGGTTCATCTAATAAAATCTTTCTTTTGTCTACATCTATATCTTTTTGTTTCTTCAATTGCTCAGCTATCTCTTTGGCTGTTATTGAACCAAATAATCTTCCACCTTCACCTGATTTTGAATATATTTCTATATTAATTTCTTCCATTTGTTTTCCTAGTAAAACAGCTTCTTCATATTCTTTTTGAGCTTTTATTTCTTTAGATTTATTCTTTTCATTTAATTCCTTGATTGCTACACTATCTGCTTGCACAGCCATTTTCTTAGGAAATAAGAAATTTCTTGCATATCCATCACTTACTTCTTTCATTTCCCCTTTTTTACCAGTTCCTTTTACATCTTTTAATAATATAACTTTCATCTATTCTTCCTCCTCTAAATACTCCTCTATTATTTTATTTACTATCTTGTAAGCTTCTTTTAGAGAAACATTTTTTAACTGTGCACCAGCTATATCTATATGTCCCCCGCCTCCTAATTTTTCCATAAGTACATGTACATTTATTTGCCCCAAAGACCTTGCACTTATAAATATAGTATCATCTTTTTCTCCTAATACAAAGGAGGCTTCTACTTCTTTTATATTTAATAGCTCATCAGCAGTTTGAGCTATTATGACGTTTATACTATCTATTTCTGTACTTGAATATGCTAGACATATTCTATTATTAATTATCTTTGTACTTTGAATTATTTCAGCCTTTATTATAAAATCTTTTACATCAGAATTGAAAAACTTCTTGACTTCTATTGTATCTGCTCCAACTTTTCTAAGGTAAGAAGCAGCTTCAAATGTCCTCACACCTGTTTTAAATGCAAAGTTTTTAGTATCTAAGCTTATTCCTGCTAAAAGACCTTCAGCTGTAAGTTTATTGATTGTTACCTCTTCATCCATATACTGAACTAATTCTGTAACCATTTCACATGTTGAAGATACATATATTTCATGGAATAAAAGCACTGCATCATTTATAAACTCTACACCTCTTCTATGATGGTCTATTACTACTACCTTCTCTGATAACTTTAAGAGTTCTTCACATTCAGTATAATTAGGTCTATGAGTATCAACTACAACAACTAGTGTATTTTTAGTACAGTTATCAATAGCCTCCTCTTTTCCAATAAACAACTTCTTATAATAATTACTTTCATTTATTTTGTTTATAAATATCTCTATAGATTCATTTACAGATTGTAAAACTATATTTGCTGTCTTATTGCAAGATTTACATATATCATAAACCCCAACTGCGGCTCCCATAGCGTCCATGTCAGGATATTTATGACCCATTATATAAACATGATCGCTTTCTTGTATAACCTCTCTCAGAGCATGACCTATAAGTCTAGATTTTACTTTTGTTTTCTTTTCTACAGCCTTAGACTTTCCACCATAAAATACAAACTTATCTTTTGTCTTTACAACAGCTTGGTCTCCTCCTCTACCAAGTGCTAAATCAAGAGCACCTGTAGCAAGTTTTAGGTTCTCATTTAATGTATCTCCATCTATACCAATTCCTATACTTATTGTAACAGGAAGATTATTTCCATAATCAATATGTCTTATTGTATCTAAAATAGAAAACTTCTCAGCTTCCAATTTTTTTAACTCTTTTTTATGCATTACCAAGAAGAATTTATCTTTTGAAGTCCTTCTCAAAGCACCATTTGAATTTAATTCTAAAGCAGAAAGTATTTTTTCTACTTCAACATTAATTAAAGCTCTCTTATCTTCTGCTGCACTTTTTAATACTTCATCATATCCATCTACTTGTATTAACATCATTGCATCTTTTTCATCATCATAATCTTGTTTTACTTGTAAATATTCTGTCTTATCTATCCAGTATAATATCATTAAATATTTAGGATTTTTTTCTTGATCATTTTTTATAACATTATAAACTATTGTATATTCTCTATCCTTATAGTTTATTTCAGTGTACATCTCTTTATTTTCATTTAATACTTTTCTTAAATTAAGATTTTTAACTATATCTTCTATATTTTTATCAAGTAAATCTTTTTGACCAATCATATCATAAAACTTTCCATTATACCATGATATATTTCCATCAAATTCTAGAATACATAGTGGTATTGGAAGATTTATTATAGCTTTCTTAGTTGTTTCATCTATATCTAAAGATAAATTTTGAATATACTCTGTCCATTCATGACGTCTAATATTAGTTGTTCTCCAATTGTGAAAAACCATATATGCAAAAATACAGAAAAATAAACACCCTACATACAAGTTGTAATAAAGCAAAATTATACTAGAAATACCAATAATAATTATATATAAATTTATTTCTGGCATATTTAATTTAAAGGTTTGTTTATTACTCATTTCTATCCTCCTAAGTGGATTTATAACTTCTCACCTTTCTAAAGTCAATTATACTATCTACCATACCAACAAAAGATATTCCCATAAATCCAAATAAACATAAAATTATCCCTGAAAGAAACATAATTTTATTTGGCCCTTGTCTTATCCATTTCTTTAAATAATAAATACAAACTGCTATTCCTTGAATTACAAACATTAAGTTAAAAACTAGCTGTAAATTAGTCATTATTAATTCTGTATATAATTTTGAGCCAATAATTTCAATAAATAAGACTAATAAATAAAGTAAAAAAGTTGTGACTATAGCATTTCCTGGTAAATAAAAGTCAGCAAATTTAGGAAATCTTATATTCAAATTTGTAATCCTTTTGATAAAGAATACGCTTAAATAATATGTTACAAATGCTGATAATAAACCTTGTAAGAATAACATCATTGGTAGCATATTTGTAAAATAACTTACAATTTCATCTGGCTTCATTTTATCAAATACTTTAAGCTCAGTTGCAGAAAAACTATTTTTTTGAATATTTACAATTTCTGTTATCATTTTAGAAACTTCATCTAATAAATTTACATTTAAAAATGTCTTCAATACAAAGAAATACACAACCATTGCAAGCACAAATATTATTGTTCCTCCATATATTGGTTCAAATTTATTACTATCTTCTTGCTCAAAACTTCTCTTTAGCATCTTTCCTATTGCTATGCCTGGCAAAGAATACATTATACATATATTTAATGCATACGAAATGTCTGCAAATAAAACTAGCACACAAAATGTAATCAAAATAGATAAAAAAGAATACTTTTTATCAGTGATGGCACCTATAATTACATATGGGACAGCTGCTAATATGCTAAACATTCCTAGCATTGGAATATAGGCTATTACTAAAGCAATTATTATAGCTAAAACTATTATAGACATGGCTTTAGATAGTCTAATTTTATTATTCAATTTAATATCACTCCCTATTATCCATATGTTTTTTTAAGTTAGATAAATCTCCATACCATCTTTCAACACTATGGTCTTCCTCTATACCAATTTTTATTTTTTCCTTGACTTTATAATCTACGTCTCTAAAACTAATTCCTAATCTCTTTGCTAAGAGATATGTTATCATTATTATATTTGCTAGAGTATCTTGAATTGCCTCATCTAAAGGTTTTACCCCTTTAAATAATAAGTTAAACAAATCACTTACACTCATTAATATTTCTGTTTTCATCCACTCTATTATCTTTATGTTTCTTGTTATCTCAGAACCTTTATCTATTTTCACGTTTGCAACCCTCCTTAATATATAATATTATATCATAAATAATAATATATTTAAGTATATAAACAAAAAAACGAGCGTTATAGCTCGTCTCATTTACTTATATAAATATCTATAATAAAAAATGAGCACAAGGCTCATTTTTTAATCTAATGTATATGGTAAAAGTGCTATATTTCTTGATCTTTTTATAGCAACTGTTAATTCTCTTTGATGCTTAGCACAAGTTCCAGATATTCTTCTTGGTAATATCTTTCCTCTTTCAGTTATATACTTTTGTAATCTCTGAGTACTTTTGTAATCTATTTTAGCGTTTTTGTCAGCACAAAATTGACAAACTCTTTTTTTCTTACGTCTTTTTTTATTCATCATGACTTTTTTCCCTCCTTTTTAAAATGGTATATCGTCATCATCTATAGCTTGGAAACCTTGTGGGTCTAACCCTTGAGGTTCAAAGCTTGGCTCAAAAGCTGGAGCACTCTCTTTATATGAATTTTCCGATTTATTCTTGCTATCTAAAGCTTGTACCGATCTAGTACTTACTTTTGTAAAAGTTCTTTTTTCGCCTGATTGTGTCTGATAATTGTCTACTCTTATCGATCCTTGAAGTGCAACTAATCTACCTTTAGTTATGTAGTTGGCACAAAATTCAGCGGATTTACCCATTACTTCAACAGGTATAAAATCAGTTTCTTTAGATCCATCTTTTTTTACATAGTCTCTATCAATGGCTATTGTAAATGATGCCACTGGTGTTCCTGTACCTGGGATGTATCTTAATTCAGGGTCTTTAGTTAACCTTCCCACTAATACAACTTGATTCATAAAAACACCACCTATTTTTTATAATAAAACTAGTTGTTAAGCAACAACTATCATGTGTCTTATTACGTTTTCATTTATCTTTAAGTTTCTGTCTATTTCTTTAGGAACGTCTACTGCTGATTTGAAGTTAACTAACACATAGAAACCTTCTGTAAACTTAGCTATTGGATAAGCTAATTTTTTAGTTCCCCAAGTATCAACTTTAACTATTTCTCCTTCAGTTGCAACAACTTCCTTAACTTTGTTTAGTACAGCTTCTCTTGTTTCTTCATCAGAGTTTGGCTTTACTACATAAACTAATTCATAATTTCTCACTATAATTCACCTCCCTTTGGACTTAACGGCTCTACACTCTTAGAGCAGAGAAATGAGACTAAAATCTCATACCTACACATTTTATCATTTTTTCTTATTTATGTCAATTTAAATTTTGGACAAATTTTAATATTTAATATAAGGTGAAATATATTTTTTAAATTAACAAGGGATGGCTATTGCCATCCCTTATAATATATCTTAAGTTATTATTTTTAATTAAGCTTCAACACCCATAGCTTCTTTTAAAACTGATGCTATGTTTTTGATACCTTCTATTATTTTTTCTTCTGGCATATTTGAATAGTTAAGTCTGAAAGTATTTTCTCTACCACCATTAGGGAAGAATCCTCCTCCAGCAACATAAGCAACATTCTTTTCTAAGCATTTTGGCATTAATTCTTTAGCATTTAAATTACTTGGAAGCTCTACCCATGTAAATAATCCACCTTCTGGATGAGTAAATACTAATCCTTCTGGGAATTCTTCTTCCATAGTCTTAAGCATAACATCTCTACGTTTGATATAAACAGCTTTTATTTTATCAACGTGTTCATCTAAGTCATACATATCCATAAATTTACTTACTTCCATTTGAGATATAGTTGATGCTTGTAAGTCTGCACCTTGTTTTGCAAAGTTAAATTTAGATAGTATTTCTGGAGAAGCACAAGTCCATCCTAATCTGTATCCTGGGCAGAATATTTTAGAGAAAGTTCCTAAGAATATTACTAATCCTTTTGTATCCATTGATTTTAAAGATGGTAAAGATTCTCCCTCAAATCTTAAATCTCCATATGGATTATCTTCTATTACTGGTATTTCATATTTATTTACTATTTCCATGAATTTTTTACGTCTTTCAAGTGGCCAAGTTCTTCCTGTTGGATTTTGGAAATCAGGTATTACATAAATCATTTTTATTCTATCAGTTGTTTCTAGTATTTTTTCTAGTTCTTCCATTATCATTCCATTAGAATCTGTTGGAACATCTATGAATTTAGGTTGGTAAGATTTAAATGCATTTATAGCTCCTATGTAAGATGGGCTTTCACATAAAATTACATCACCTTCATCAATAAATACTTTTCCTGCAAAATCTAGACCTTGTTGAGAACCACTTGTAACTAATATATCATCTTTATCTACATTAGTTTTGTTTTTGTCATTCATTCTAGCTGCTATTTTTTCTCTTAATGGTTCATATCCTTCTGTTGTAGTATATTGCATAGCTGATCTTCCATTTTCTTCAAGCACTGCAACTGATACTTTTTTCATTTCTTCAACTGGAAATAATTCTGGAGCAGGCATTCCACCCGCAAAAGATATTATTTGTGGTTGTTGAGTAAGTTTTAAAAGCTCACGTATTTCAGATCCTTGTAAACCTTCCATTCTTTTTGCATATTTAACTGCCATAATTAAAGCACCCCCATGAAAATGTTTTCTTCAATTTCTATTATACCAAAAATTTGGATATTAATATACGGTATTTGACATTTTTTAAATGTTAAATTTATATCATTTTTTTATTAGCTTTTTTACTCTCTTTTCTAATGTCTCTCTATCAAGCATTATTAGCCTTGAACATTTCGTACATTTTATCTTTATATCCATTCCAGTTCTTACGATTTCAAACTCTTTACATCCACATGCATGTTGTTTTTTCAATTCAACAATATCCCCTATTTTTAAATCCATTGGCATAAATAATTAGCCTCCTAATCTAACTTCTTTGCTTCCCTTGAGCCATCCTCTAATTTACTTATACAGTAAATTCCCTTTATATCTACATTATTTTCAACTAAAATTGTCTTTATTTTTTTCATATCTTCAAAAGAAAATTTAATTGATATTCCACAGCTTGCTGTTATTTCTCTTGGTGTTGGAAGAGCCATTACTTTTAAACCATTTTCACCAAATAGCTTTTCTGACCTTATTGCATGATGTGTAGAATTAAATGATACTATATACATTTGATTCATTGCTTAATCCTTTCTGACTATCTACTTTTCTTTAGTTTAATATTTCCTATTAACTTTATATTGTTAAACAAACATACATTATATAGAAATAGTATTTGATGCATTTTTTAATGTTTCAACTATAGTGTACATATTTGTAACTGAACCAACTTGTAATTTTTCTTTTAAATTATAGTAATCTAAACAGGTTCCACAAGATAAAATTTCTACCCCTGCATCTTCAAGTATTTTAAGATTTTCTATAGTTGCTTCATTTTCAGCACTTAATTTTACTCCTCCATTAACTAAAAGTATATGTTTAGGATATGGCTTTGATTCTGTTAAAGTATATATAAAACCTTTTATTAATACTTGTCCTAATTCATCATTTCCCAATCCCATCTTATCTGAAGATATAAATACACATGTATCTTCTAGTTCGCTTTCTTCTTTTTGAACTACAACATTATTACCTTTTTTAATTTCTATAGAAATTAAGTTTTCTTTTTCATCAACAATCCTTGCTTCACAATTTAAAGATTTAGCAAGCTTTAATATATTTTCTTTTGCTGTTTCATTGTCAACTGTTGTAACTACAATGCCTTCTTCTATATTATCTAATTCTTTTTTTGTATTTATAACTGGTTTAGGACAAGCAAGCCCTCTAGCATCTATTTTTATACTCATTGTTTGATTCATCTCCTTAAAATTATTCATACAATTTATATTTTATCATAGATATTATCTTGCTTGTTATAGATTGTTTCTATACTATTATAGGTTTATTATACTTACATTATCTCTAAATTTTTATACATAAATACTCCCTTTTGGTAGTACTCTAATTCTTTCTCTTTTGATATGCTTGAATATAATTGACCTAAGTCTATGTACAAGTTTGCTAATATCTTATTATTACCTAAGTCTGATACTATTTTTATACATTTAATTAAGTACTCAATAGCAAGAGTAATTTCATTTTGATTCTTATACATATTAGAATAGAATTTTAATGCCTTATACTCATTAAACTTATTTTTATTTTTTATTGATGATGCTAAAGCTATTTTACAATATTTTCTAGCTAAATCATAATCTTCTTTATCTATGTACGCTTCTATTATCTTGAATAAACCTGACATCATATATTCGTCTTCATCATTTTTCTTTATGTTGTACACTTTTTGAGAATATTCAAGAACTCTATCTGTCTCACCTATTTTTCTATAAACATCACAAATTGTTAAGTATACATTTGCTATTCCAGTTTTATTATCTTCATTTTCAAGTATTTTTAGTGCTTTTTTAAAATACTCTTTTGATTCCTCATATTTTCCAATCTCAAGCATGTTGTTTGCTTTTAACACCAAAATATCGACATCTTCTTTTCTATCATTTTTATTATCTATTTCATTTATTTTATCTATGTACTTTAATGACATATTTGGATTATCTAATTTTATATAACAATATGCCATCTTACTATATAATTCCTTATATACGTTAATATCCTCAAACTTATTCTCTGACAAAATTTCCTCTGCAAAATTAAAGTGACTTATCGCACCTTTATAAAAGTCTTCTTGCATATATATCTTTCCTATGTTTAAATAGCACTTTAGTATGTTTTCACTATCATTGTTTTTTATAAAGAAAAATAAAGCCTTTTCAAAGTTTTCTATAGCATTATTGTAATTAGATTTTTTTAAGTTAATGTTAGCCATAAGAAAATTGCATCTGCCATAGTTCTCCATTAAATCGTATCTCTTACATATATCTAAAACTTCTTTTATTTGGTCCTCAGCCTTGTTTAACTCATTCTCTTTTATATAAATTTCACTTTGCAGTATTAAATTATCTGTTATCTTTTTTGACTGCATTTCTTTTGTTTCTAATAAATATTCCACGCTTACATCTAACTTATCACCTAGATATTCCAACAGTTCATAACTAGTATGAGATTTATCTCTCTCTATATGGCTTATTTGTGCTGCTGTTATTCTATCTCCAGCTAACTCTTTTAATGTCATATTTTTTTCTTTTCTTAATTTCTTAATCTTTTCTCCTAAGCTCAAAATTTCCATACTATTCCCACCTTTTGAAGACATTTTTTTATAATATAATTATAACTTATATTTATTTTAAAAACACTACTTTTATTTTACAATATTTTCTCTATACATTAAATGATTTCCCATAAAAATGACTAATATTTAGTTTATTTTGTATTTAATTAACTTAAATAAATCATTTTTTAAATTTGTTACTATTTTGTATTCATATATTCAGTCATAACGATTATAATTATATATAAGAATAGTATCTTGAGAGGAGTAATTTTTATGAAAAACAAGAAAATAATGTTAGTGTTAAGTATATTATCTATATCTATATTGGCAGTTGGATGTAGCAATGCTCAAAATGAAGCAACTAAAAAAGAAACTAAAAATAATACAAATGTTGAGCAACCAAAGGAAGAAAACAATAAAGAAAATAATGATGAAAAAGAAGTTCCTAATAAAAAGTCTACATCAGCTCCAAAGGAAGAAAAAAAGACGGAGTCTGCTGTTATTTATTCTTTTGATGTAGACAAAACAGATTTAATTGAGAATAAGGTTGATTTAGAAAAAATTGATGAAAACACTTTATTTGCTGAGCTACAAAAGCTTAAAGTAATTCCAGAATCTGCAAAACTAAATTCATTTACTACAAAAGATATTGATGGTGTAAAAACTGGTATATTAGATGTTAACTCTGATTTTACAAAATCAAACTTAGGTAGTGATGCAGAAACTTTAATGCTTGATTCAGTTGCACGTACTTACATAAAAAACATGAATGTTGAACAAATAAAGCTTACTGTTGATGGCGCTAACTATGAAAGCGGTCATATAGTTCTTGAAGATGGAGATTATTTAAAGTAAGTTTTTAAATTATATTAAGTTACAAAAATAGTGTCAACTATCTATAAAGTTGACACTATTTTTATGTTGTAATTTATACTATTTATTTTTTGAAATTTTCTTCAAGGCATCTATTGCTTTATCTATCTCATCTTTCGTATTAAAATATCCTATACTGAATCTTACCGCACCTTGTTTTAATGTACCTAAAGTAGTATGAGCTAATGGAGAACAATGTATTCCTGATCTAGTTGCTATATTATATTCACTATCTAATAAGAAAGTAACCTCTCCAGAATCCATGTTTCCTATATTTATAGCTATTACTGAGGCTCTTTTTTTACTGTCTTTTGGTCCATATATCTTTACATCTGATACTTCTTCTAACTTATTTAGCATATATTGACATAATTCTTCTTCATGTTGTCTTATATTGTTGATTCCTCTTTCAAATATAAATAATACACCTTGGTTAAGCCCTGCTATACCTGGAGTATTATGAGTTCCTGACTCGTATTTATCTGGGAACAGTTCTGGTTGAACCATTTCTTCTGATTTACTACCTGTCCCACCCTCTTTTAATATATTCAAATTTAGGCCTTCTCTTACATATAAGATACCTGTTCCTTGAGGTCCAAATAAGCATTTATGACCTGGCATAGCCAACATATCTATATTACATTTCTTCACATCTATATCATAAACACCTGCTGTTTGTGATGCATCTACCAAGAATATTATATTATGTTTCTTAGCTATTTCTCCAACTTTTTTTATATCTATTAATGTTCCACATACATTAGATGCATGTGTAGTTACAATCAGCTTAGTGTTATCCTTTATTGATTTTTCTAACTCTTCATAATCTAAAAAACCTTCATCATCACATTTTACTACAGTATTTTCAACCCCTTTTTTCTCAAGAGCTTTTATAGGTCTTATTACTGAATTATGTTCCATAGATGTTGTTATTACATGATCTCCTTTTTGTAATACACCTTTTATTGCTAAATTCAAAGAGTCTGTTGCATTAGACGTAAATACTATATTCATAGGATTACTTACATTAAATAACTTAGCTATATTTTCTCTTGTATCATAAATTTCTCTAGCAGCTCGCATAGCAAGCTTATGCCCTGCTCTTCCTGGATTTGCACAATAGTTTTTCATACAATCTAAAACAGCATCATAAACTCTTTCTGGTTTTGGATATGTAGTTGCAGCATTGTCTAGATAAATCATATTCATCGTCCTCTCTATTTTATATTTGTGTGTTATTCAAGAAGCATTGATACAATACTGTTTAAATCATCATCATTATAGTATTCTATCTCTATTTTACCTTTTTTCTTACCTTTGGAAATATTTACTTTAGTTCCAAAAATATTTCTAAGTTTATCTTCTACATCTAAAATAAATACATCTTTAGGCTTAGACTTCTTTGGCATATCTTCTTCTTTATTTTCAGATATTTTTTTTGCAATATTTTCAACTTCTCTTACAGAAAGTTCTTCCTCTTCTATCTTTTTTGCAATTTGTAGTTGTAATTTTCTATCTACAATCCTTAATAGAGCCTTTCCATGACCTGCTGTGATTTTACCACTATCTATCATGTCTATAACATCTTGTCCTAGATTTAAAAGTCTCAAAGTGTTAGTTATATGAGGTCTACTTTTACCGACAGCTTCTGATATTTCTTCTTGAGTTACATTATAATGCTCAATTAAACTTTTATATGCTAGTGCTTCTTCTATTGAATTTAAATCTTCTCTTTGTAAGTTTTCAATTAAAGCTATCTCCATTATGTCTTTCATCTCTATATCTTTAATTATAGCAGGTATTTGACTTTTATTTGCAAGTTTTGATGCTCTAAATCTTCTTTCACCAGCTATTATCATGTACTTATTGTTTTCATCTCTTTTAACTACTATTGGTTGTAGTACACCATAATTTTTTATAGACTCAGATAATACTTTTATTTTTTCTTCATCAAATTGCTTTCTTGGCTGAACTTCGTTTGGATATATTTTGTCTATATCTATATTAACTATTTCTTTATCTGAAGTTTCTCCTTTAATTTCTGGTATCAATGCACTAAGACCTCGACCCAATCTATTACTTCTTTTAGACTTATTCTCCATACTACCACTCCTCCTCTTCTAAATCTATAAATTCTTCTGCTAGTTCCAAATAAGCTACAGACCCCCTACATCTTTTATCATAATAAATTGCTGGTTTACCATGACTAGGAGCTTCTGCAAGTCTTACATTTCTTGGAATTAGAGTAGTGTATACACTACCTTTAAAGTACTTTTTAACTTCTTCAACAACTTGTATTGATAGATTGGCTCTTCCATCAAACATACTCAAAACAACACCTTGAATTTCTATATCTGTATTTAATCTTGATTTTACTAATTTTATAGTCTCCATTAATTGACTTACACCTTCTAAGGCATAATATTCACATTGTATAGGAATTAAAACACTATCTACAGCCGTTAGACAATTTATTGTAAGCATTCCAAGTGAAGGTGGGCAATCCAAAAATATATAGTCATATTCATCCTTTACTACTTTTATGGAATTTTTTAAAATATACTCTCTATTATTTATAGATGCAAGCTCTATCTCTGCACCTGCTAGTTCCGTAGCTGATGGAACTACATCTACATTTTCAAACTCTGTTTTTATTATTGCTTCTTTAATATGCAAACCATCTAACATAATCTCATAGATTGTATTTTCTACTTCATTTTTATCAATACCATATCCACTAGTTGTATTTCCTTGAGGGTCCAAATCTAATACTAATATCTTTTTTCCTAAGGTTCCTAAACTGGCACTTAAATTTACATTTGTTGTAGTTTTTCCGACTCCGCCCTTTTGATTAAATATAGCTATAACTTTGCCCATGATGTTCCCCCCTTTAAGAATCAAATTAATTTTAAATATTGACTAGTTGCTTTTATAATTATAAATAATGTCTATAAATCAATTTATATTACAAGGCTTGTTTTAAAAAAAAAGATTACTGGTAAGCAGTAATCTCTATTTTTTAGGGATTTTTACAACAACTTCCATATAATCTCCCTTATCTATTTCATTATACTTAGCATCAATTCCTGTATTTGATATAGCATCAAAGGCTTGCTTTATAGTATTTATGTAAATTCTTATACTCATAGCACCCTTTATATTCTGTTTTTTATCAGGCTCTTCTTGAATTTCAATTTCTTCTAGTATATCTTGTATCAGTTTTTCTGTTTTTTTAACAGTCAATTCATTCTTTATGACCTTTTCTAGTACACTTTTCATTAAATCTTCACTTGGTAATTTAAGGAATGCCCTAGCATGTCTTTCTGTTAAATTATTCTCTATTAGCTTCATTTTTATATCGTTTGGAAGCTTTAATATTCTAAGCTTGTTTGCTACAGTAGATTGATTTTTACCTAATTTTTCTGCTAATTGCTGTTGAGTAAAAGCATGCTCTTTTATTAAGTTTTCATAGCCAATTGCTTCTTCAATAAAATTTAAGTCTTCTCGTTGCAAATTTTCTAATAACGCTAGAACAGCAGAAGATTCATCGTTCATATTATTTATAATTGCTGGTACAGTTTTAAGCTCTGCTAACTTAGCTGCTCTTAATCTTCTTTCTCCAGCAATTAGTTCATATTTACCATCTTTTGCTCTAACTGTTATAGGTTGAATTATACCATATACCTTTATAGAATTGCTCAATTCCTCCAATGAAACTTGTGAAAATATTTTTCTTGGTTGGTATGGATTTGGAACTATATCTTCTATAGGTATCTCCATAACTCTTTTATCTTCCATAACATACCTCTCTTATTTTAGATATAAATATTTTTGTTCTCTATATGTACATACAATTTTATTTCTGCATCTACTTTAATAATTCCTTTATTTTTGTTTGTTTTGAGGCAACCTTAATTATTTCCTGAGAAATGATTAAGGTTGCCTACTAATTAATATCTTGATTATTTAATAGGATTTTTAGCTGGCTTACCAGCTTTTCTAGGGTATTTAACTGGTGTTTCATGTATCTTTTTAAAAACTAATATATTATGATTTAAATCTATTTCTGGTAATTCTACATCTATTTTTTCAATAAACTCTAATCCTAAAGTATCTATAGCCTTTTTTGATTCCTCTAATTCTAGATTAGCATTTGGACCTTTTAAACAAATAAAATATCCTCCTACTTTTACAAATGGTACACAAAATTCCATAAGAATTGGTAATCCAGCTACAGCTCTTGCTGTAGCAATATCATACTTTTCCCTGTACTTTTCATCTTTTCCAAAATCTTCAGCTCTTCCATGTATAAATTTAATACCCTCTAGTTCTAATGCTCTAGCAACTTCTTCTAGAAAGCTTATTCTTTTATTTAAAGAGTCCAATAAGGTTAACTCTAACTCCTCTAAACATATTTTTAGTGGTATACCTGGAAAACCAGCACCTGTACCAACATCTATTATGGACATACCATTTTTTATATATCCATTTTTTACAGCTGAAATAGAGTCTAAAAAGTGTTTTATATATACTTCTTTTTCATCCTCTATTCCTGTAAGGTTCATTTTTTGATTCCAATCAACTAATATATCTCTATAAGTTTTAAATTTTTGTAACATATCATCATTTGTATCTATATTAAAATTTTTAATTCCATTTTCTAGAAGTTCTATATTATTCACTTTTTCCACCTCTAGTTCTTCTAACTTGTTCTAGGTGTATAAGTAACACTGATATATCAGCTGGAGAAACACCTGATATACGAGATGCTTGACCTATTGAAATAGGTTTTATGTCATCTAACTTTTGTCTTGCTTCTAATCTAAGTCCTTCTATTGATGAATAATTTATTTTTTCATCTAATTTTTTATTCTCAAGCTTTTTAAATTGGTCTATCTGTTTTAATTGCTTGTCTATATAACCTTCATACTTAGTCATTATTACGCATTGTTCTTTAACTTCTCTTGAAACATCTTCACCAGCATCTTTTCCTATTTCTTCAAGCAATTCATAGGATACCTCTGGTCTTTTTAAAAACTCATACAGTGATATTCCAACTTTTATTGGCGTTGCACCTTTTTCTTCTAGTAAATTATTTACTTCCTTTGGTGTAACTCTTTCGCTCTTTAATCTTTCAAATTCTTTTTCAACAGCATTCTTCTTATTTATGAATCTTTCATATCTATCTTTTTTAACTAAGCCTAATTCATAACCCTTTTGAGTTAATCTCATATCCGCATTATCTTGTCTTAAATACAATCTATATTCTGCTCTTGATGTCATCATTCTATAAGGTTCATTAGTTCCTTTAGTAACAAGGTCATCTAATAATACACCTATATATGCTTCTGAACGATCTAATACAAAAGGTTCTTTTCCTTCTATCTTTCTAACAGCATTTATACCCGCCATAAGCCCTTGAGCTGCTGCTTCTTCATATCCAGAAGTTCCATTAAATTGCCCTGCACTAAATAAGTTTTCAACACCTTTTATTTCTAAACTTATTTTTAATTGTGTTGGGTCCACACAATCATATTCTATAGCATATGCAGGTCTCATTATCTTACAGTTTTCAAGCCCCTTTATAGTTTTATACATATCTAGTTGAACTTCAAAAGGTAAACTAGTTGATATCCCTTGAATATACATTTCTTTAGTATTCAAACCCTCTGGCTCTATAAACAATTGATGTGAAGTTTTATCACTAAATCTTACTACTTTATCTTCTATAGAAGGACAATATCTTGGCCCAGTACTTTCTATAACTCCACTATACATGGCAGACCTTTTTAAATTATCTAGTATAACTCTTTGAGTATCTTCAGTGGTTCTTGTTAAATAACAAGGTTCTTGCTCTTTCTCTATGTTTTCATTCATAAATGAGAAAGGAGTTACTTTTTCGTCACCTTCTTGTAGAGACATTACAGAGAAATCTATACTATCTCTATGGACTCTTGCTGGTGTTCCTGTTTTAAATCTTCTCATTCTAAGACCTAATTCAACTAAACTATCTGTAAGGTATTTTGCATATCCTAATGCATTAGGACCTTCGTAAAATGCCACCTCACCCATATATATTTTTGAATTTAAATAAACTCCAGTAGCTAATATTACAGCTTTAGATTTAAATGAACATCCTAGCTTAGTTCCAACACCTATTACAACATTTCCTTCATGTAATATTTCTACAACTTCATCCATAGCTATATCGAGGTTTGGCTCATTTTCTAATGTTTTTTTCATTTCTTCATGGTATTTAAATTTATCTGCTTGGGCTCTCAAGGAATGAACTGCTGGTCCTTTAGCAGTATTTAACATTCTACTTTGTATATATGTCTTGTCTATATTTAGTCCCATTTGACCACCTAAAGCATCTATCTCTTTTACTAACTGACCTTTACCCGTTCCACCAATTGATGGATTGCAAGGCATTAATGCAATAGAATCTAAAGACATTGTTATTATCAAAGTTTTATATCCCATTCTTGCCGTAGCTAAAGCAGCTTCACATCCCGCGTGACCTGCCCCAACTACTATAACATCATATTTTCCTGCTTCAAACTTTATCATTTATAATTCCTTTCTTTTTAATATTAATGTTTCATGAGAAACACTATAAAATATCTATAATTTCTACAATAAAAAATGAAATTTATTACTTCTATATCTTCTTTCCTTTTGTGTTTTACATCCTATTTTCCTATACAGAAGTTGTGGAATATATTATCTAATAAATCTTCTGTTACTGTATCTCCATTAATATATCCAAGATAGTCCCATATATTTTTTAAATCTACTTCTACAAAGTCAAATGGCATACTTTGTTCTAGAGCAATTAAAGCATCTGTTGCAGACTTATATGCCTTACCAAGTGCATCCTTATGTCTAGAATTAGTTACTATTAAACTAGAATTGTTTTTGATACTTCCTTTATATACCATAGACTCTATCTTATCTTGTAATGCTTCTATTCCTTCTTGCTGTAAAGCTGATATTCTTATTATACTATTATTTTCTACATATTTAAGTATTTTTTCTTCTTCAATCTCTTGTTTTAAGTCATTTTTATTTAATAGTACTATTGTTTGTTTATCTTTAAGCTTCTTTAATATTTCTACATCTTCTTCTGACAACTTTCTTGATGCATCTAAAACCATTATAATTAAATCAGCACTTGTAAATGATTCTTTAGATTTCTCAACGCCTATTTTTTCAACTATATCATCAGTATCTCTTATACCTGCTGTATCAACTATCTTAAGAGGTATACCTTTTATATTAACAAATTCCTCTATAACATCTCTAGTAGTTCCTGGTATGTCTGTAACTATAGCTCTATTTTCTCCCAAAATAGAGTTAAGCAGTGAAGATTTTCCTACATTTGGTTTCCCAACAATTACTGTTTTCAAGCCTTCTCTAAGTATTTTCCCACTTTCAGCTGTATCATATAATTTTTTAATTTCTTTTTTAAGTTCACCAGTTTTATCCTTAAGCGTTTGATATGTTATATGTTCAATATCTTCTTCAGGATAATCTATAGCAACTTCTACATGTGCCAGTATCTCAGTAACTTTATCTCTTAAGTCTCTTATCTTCTTTGATAGAGAACCCTCTAACTGGTTTTGAGCAACTTCATGAGCTATATCAGTTTTTGCCTTTATAACATCTATTACTGCTTCTGCTTGAGATAAATCTATTCTTCCGTTTAAAAATGCTCTTTTAGTAAACTCCCCAGCTTCTGCCAATCTAACATCTTTAGATAATATTAGTTCTAAAATTTTCTTTACTGAAATAAATCCACCATGGCAATTTATTTCTATAACATCTTCTCCTGTGTATGAATTGGGCCCCTTCATATATGCCAATAATACTTCATCTATTGCATTTTCATTATCTACAATATTTCCATATATTAATGTTCTTTTATTATAATCTTTTATACTCTTTCCTGACATGGATTTAAAGATTTCTTCTGCAACTTTTAAAGCTTTTTCTCCACTTATTCTCAGTATACCTATACCACCTTCTCCAGGTGCTGTAGCTATAGCCGCTATTGTATCATCTATAAACAAATTTATCACCTCTTAATTTATAATTTTTACATATAGATTTATTTTTGACCAGTTACAATGATTTAATAAGATTAAAAAATAAAACCCCCTAATGTTTAGGAGGTTGATTTTATCTTTTACACTCAATTACTAATCTTCTATATGGATCGGTTCCTTCACTATATGTAATTACATATTTGTCATTTTGAAGGGCTGAATGTATTATTCTTCTCTCATATGGATTCATATAATCTAATTTTTTAGTTTTTCTTGTTTTCGCTACTTCTCTAGCAACCTTATTAGCATATCTTATTAAAGATTCTTCTCTTTTTGACCTATAGTTTTCTATATCTACAAGTACTCTTGTATGAGAGTCTTTATTTATTTTATTAAGAGCTAATCCAGTTAAAAATTGAATAGAATCTAAAGTTTCCCCTCTTCTACCAATTAAACTTGCAGCTTCTTTGCCTTCAATATCAACCATGATTAAATTATCTTTTTGAGATACATTGACTTTGGCATCAACATTTGCATTTTTCAACATTACCTCTATAAAATTTTTAGCTACATCTAGTTCCTTTTCAATAACAAAAATTTCATAGGTACCATCTTTAGCACCTATAAAACCTAAAAACCCCTTGCTTGGATTTTCTAGTATTTCTACCTCTATATCCTCTACTTTTAAATTTAAATCTGCTATCGCCTTATTTATAGCTTCTTCTTTACTTTTACTTTTTATTAATTTTAGGCTTTTTCTCATTAACTTTTTCCTCCTTAGAGTTAGCAGCCAGCTTAGCTTTTAAAGGATTCATTATTAAGTAATACTGAGCTATTGAGAATAAGTTACTTACTGTCCAGTACAATGTAAGTCCTGCTGGGAATATAAATCCCCAATAGAAAGACATCCCTGCCATTACATATGTCATTACTTTCATAGAGCCTTGTAGTTGGTCCTTTGGAGTCATTACCTTTTGCATTACATATGCACTTGCTCCTGAAAATACTGCTAATACATAATCTGGTGCTGTTAAACTTTTTATCCATAAAAACCCATTGTCAGCTGCCATAAATGCAGCTTGATTTGCAAAAACGCCATGAGCAACTGGCTCTCTTAAAACGCTAAATAATCCTATTAATATAGGAAACTGTATTAATAAAGGTAAACAACCAGATAGTGGATTAATTTTAGCTTCTCCATATAACTTAACAATTTCTTCATTTTGTTTTTCTGGCTTATTTTTATATTTTTCTTGTATCTCTTTTATACGAGGTTGTATATCTTGCATTGCCTTTGTTGACTTAGTCTGTTTAACTGTTAATGGTAGTAAAATAATCTTTACAAGTATAGTAAAAATTATTATAGAAATACCATAGTGGTTAACAAATTCAAATATTACCTTAAGAATTAATCCTAAGAAATTTCCTATTATATTCAATTTTTTTATACCTCCTAATAGTTACTCTCTTTTATTTTAGAGGGTCGTAACCTCCTGGATGAAAAGGATGACATTTTAGAAGTCTTCTTATTGTTAAGTACATACCTTTTACAAATCCATATTTTTTAAATGCCTCTATTGAATATTGTGAGCAAGTTGGATAGAATCTACAAGTAGGTCCCTTTAAGGGAGATATATACTTTTGATAAAATTTTACTAAATAAATACATAAATTCGATAAATACCTACTTATTTCCTTTAATATATAAATTATTTTATTCAAAATTATTAACCTCCATATTTATAGCATATAATTTAAAGAGAAATATCCGTTCTTTTAACTAAATTTTTTATAGACTTGTCTATCTCTTTAAAACTAGCATCTTTACTAGATACTCTTGCTATAAATACTATATCATATCCAGGCTTAATTTTTTCATCAATATTTAATCTGTAGACTTCTTTTATTAATCTTCTTACTCTATTTCTAGTGATAGCTTTTCCTACTTTCTTTGAAACAGAAATACCTATTCTACTATAATCTGATTTATTTTTAAGTATATATATTACTAAATATCTGTTTGCAAAAGATTTGCCGTGTTTATATACTTTTCTAAAATCAGAGTCTTTTTTTAACCCCTTTGTCCTATTAAAGTCCATAGTTAACCTCCATAAACACAGCTATGCATTGTAATTATTTACACAAAAAGGCCACCTTTGCAGCGGCCCTTTTGTAATTAATGAGTTAATCTATTTCTTCCTTTAGCTCTTCTTCTTTTTAACACGTTTCTTCCGTTAGACGTCTTCATTCTTTTTCTGAAACCATGTTCTTTACTTCTTTGTCTCTTTTTTGGTTGATAAGTTCTTTTACTCATTATTTTGCACCGCCTTTCAGATTTCATTTTCCGTTTATAAAAATAATAACTTTACCCTCAAAGTAAACATAACACATATAATTATAAATACTTTTACTATCGTTGTCAACGAGTTTTTGGTATGCTTGCATCACAAAATCTACCATATATATATTATGTATTTTTTTTATTGAAAATACTAGTAAAAATCTATTTAATTTTATTCTAAATTATTTTTTTCAATTATATACACAAATAAAGCAAATTTAACATGTTTATATTTTTATCAACAATTAGTTAATATTGTGGATAAATTAGTTACAAATCATTGAAGTTTGACATATATTTTGATATTATAAATATACTTGTTGATAATGTGTATAAATGTTATCAACTTATTAAAAATTATTCACAGCTTGTGGATACTTTTGTGTATAACTTTTAAGATTACTGACAATACTCTAGTTATAATCACCATTTATTGTATGTTTATGTTATTTATAACTTTATCTACATATTGTTTATATCTTTTCATATTTTTTTAATAATTTATACTATTATTAATTTATCAACACCATTATCCATAAATTTAGTTATTCTGTAAAATTTATATATATTTTTGCTTTTCTGTTAATAACTTTGTGGAAAATATTAATTATTCTGTTCGGAGGTTTATATTATGGATATAGTTTCTTTATGGGACAAAACCCTACAATTAATAAAAGGTGACTTAACTTCAGTAAGTTTTAATACCTTTTTTAAAAACATCGTACCATTAAAAATACATCTTAATGACTTGATACTACTAGCTCCTAGTGATTTTAATAAAGATATTCTAGAAAATAGATATTTGCATTTAATTGAAGATGCTATAAATCAACTGTCATTAAAAAAGTATAATATTAAATTTGTATTGAGCGAAAAAGAAGTTGCTGACCTAAATTCTGATAGTGCAGATTTAAATTATAGAGTACTTTACCCTAACCTGAATCCAAAATACACATTTGATACGTTCGTTATTGGTAATAGCAATAGATTTGCTCATGCTGCATGTGTTGCAGTTGCTGAATCTCCTGCTAAAGCTTACAATCCACTTTTTTTGTATGGAGGGGTTGGCTTAGGTAAAACTCATTTAATGCACGCTATTGGACATCATATTGTCAGCCAAAAAAAAGATTCAAAAGTTGTTTATGTTTCTTCAGAAAAATTTACTAATGAACTTATAAACTCTATAAAAGATGATAAAAATGAAGAATTTAGAAATAAATATAGAAATGTAGATGTCTTATTAATTGATGATATTCAATTTATAGCTGGGAAAGAAAGAACTCAAGAAGAGTTTTTCCATACATTTAATACTCTTCATGAGGCAAATAAACAAATAATTATCTCTAGTGATAGACCACCAAAAGATATACCTACACTAGAAGATAGATTAAGATCGAGATTTGAAATGGGACTTATAACTGATATTCAGGCGCCAGACTTTGAAACAAGGATTGCTATCCTTAGAAAAAAGGCTCAACTAGAACGTATAGAAGTGCCAAACGAAGTTATGTCATATATAGCAAAAAATATTAAGTCAAATATAAGAGAACTAGAAGGTGCCTTAACTAGAGTAGTTGCTTACTCTTCTCTTAGTAATAGAGTGATATCTTTTGATCTTGCTACAGAAGCTTTAAAAGATATTATAACAACTTCTAAAAATGAAGAAATCAATGTGCTTAGAATAAAAGAAAAAGTTTCTTCTGTATTTAATTTAAAAATGGAAGATTTTAATTCTAAAAAAAGAACTCGTTCAATAGCTTTTCCAAGACAAATAGCTATGTATTTAACGCGCGAACTTACTGATTTATCTCTCCCTAAAATAGGTGAAGAATTTGGAGGAAGAGATCATACAACAGTAATTCATGCTCATGATAAAGTATCTAAAGACATAGAAGAAAGCGAAGAAATTAAGACTAAAATAGACAAAATTATATCAGATTTAAAGGGATAATTTATACACAATTGTCTGTTTATATCTATTGAATAACTTGTTTATACTTTTTTATCTTAAAATTTATTAACAAATAATTAAGTATAAAATAACAAAGATATCAACATCTTATACACATGTTGATATCTTTGCATTTATAATGTTACATGTACTTATTAACATTATCAACAACACCTACTACTATTACTACTATGATTTTAACTTATTTTTTTATATAAAAAGCCAGAGGAGGTTATCCACATTGAAAATAATTTGTAATCAAAAAATCCTAGCAAATAGAATCGGGATTGCTCAAAAAGCTATTAATGGAAAAACAACTATAGAACTATTAAAGGGTATACTTATATCTACAGAAGAAGGCCAGTTAAAACTTACTGGATATGATGCGGAGATAGGAATAGAAACTTATGTACAAGCAGAGATTATAGAAAAAGGTGATGTTGTTGTAGATGCAAGATTATTTGGAGATATAATTAGAAAATTACCAGATTCTTTTGTTGAGATAGAAACAGATTCAGAAAATAATATTTACATAAATTGTGTAAATTCAAGATTTAAAATTAAAGGATATGCAGCTAAAGAATTTCCTAAACTACCAGAATTAAATGAAGAAGATTTATACAGCATACCTCAAGAACTCCTAAAAAATATGATTAAACAAACTGTATTTGCTATTTCACAAGACCAAACAAAACCTGTTTTAATGGGAGAACTTCTAGAAATTGTAGATAAAAATTTAAATCTAGTAGCAATTGATGGCTATAGATTAGCTGTAAAAAGCTGTTCAGTTGATAGTTTAACTGAAAATATAAAAGTAATAATTCCAGGAAAGACACTTATAGATGTAAATAGCTTGCTTTCTGGAGAAGATAATGTTAAAGTTGGATTTAACGAAAAAAATGCTATTTTTATAATTAATGATACAAAAATTATTACAAGATTACTTGAAGGAGATTTTATTGATTATAAAAAATTATTGCCAAGAGAGCATAATAGTAGAGTAAAGTTAAATACTAAAGAACTTTTAAATAGTATAGAAAGAGCATCTTTATTGTCTCAATCAGAAAAAAATAACCTTATAAAATTATCTATAAGGGATAAAGTAATGGCAATTACTTCTAATACAGAAAAAGGAAATGTCTATGAAGAAGTTGAAATAGATTTAGATGGAGATTATTTAGATATAGCTTTTAACTCTCGATACTTTATTGAAGGATTGAAAAATATAGATAATGAGGAAATATTTATAGAATTTACTACAAATGTAAATCCTTGTATAATTAAACCAACAGATGATATTAATTATATTTACTTATTACTTCCAGTAAGAATATCATCTAATATATAGTAGATATTAAGGAGTTGTCTTTTGTAGAAAAATTTTTCTAATCTTAGGCAACTCCTTTTGCAAGTATTTTTATGGTATAATATACTTTTAGTGTATTAATACCTATTTACCTAAAATAATGGCAAGGAGGAACTCTTATGACTGAAATAACTATAGAATCAGACTATATAAAGTTAGATCAATTCCTAAAACTAGCAGAGATTGCATCAACCGGAGGTCATGCAAAATTTTTAATTCAAGAAGGTTTAGTGACTGTAAATGATGAAATAGAATTAAGAAGAGGGAAAAAGATAAAATCAGGAGATATAGTTGAGATAGAAGGAACTAAAATAAAAGTATTGTAAAAAAGGAGAACTTTTTGTGAAACTTAAAAGTTTGCAGCTTGTTAATTTTAGAAATTATGAAAAGTTGCATCTGGAATTTAATGGTAAAGTGAATCTTCTTGTTGGAAAAAATGGTCAAGGAAAGACAAATATAGTAGAATCTATTTATATGCTTTCTTTTGGCAAGTCATTTAGAACCAACAAAGATAGAGAAATGGTTAGATTTAATAGTGAAAATTTATATGTTGGAGGAAGTTTTTCAAAATATAATAAATATAGTCTAATAGAGCTAATTATTGGAAAAGATAAAAAGGGGATACGAATAAATAAAGTTCCTTTGCAAAAAATGCAGGAATTACTTGGCAACTTAAATGTTGTCATATTTTCACCTGAAGATTTAAGACTGGTTAAAGAAGGTCCTAAAGAGAGAAGGACTTTCATAGATAAAGAGATTAGCCAAATTATTCCTAAATATTATAATTATCTTACTAATTACAATAAAATACTTTCTCAAAGAAGTAGAGTTCTAAAAAGCATGCATGTTGATGAAGCTTTATTAGATGTATATGATGATACACTAGCAAAATACGGAAGTTATATTTATATTTTACGCAGAGACTTTATAAAAAAGATAGCTAATATATCTGAACATATGCATATGAATTTGACTAATGGAGTTGAAAAATTATCAATCAAATATAAAACTCAAATAAATATAACTGACGAAGATACTATAGAAACAGTATATAATAAATTTTTAGCCAAGTTGTCATCAAATAGACCTAATGATATAGAATCTAGAACTACTAGATATGGTATACACAAAGATGACTTAAATATATTCATAAATGATTTAGATGCAAGACTTTTTGGTTCACAAGGTCAACAAAGAACTGCTTCAATATCATTAAAGCTATCAGAGATAGAATTAATAAAAAATGAGGTTGAAGAATATCCAGTATTAATTTTAGATGATGTTTTTAGTGAGTTAGATGAAGCAAGACAAAAACTTTTAGTAAATAATTTAAGCAATGTTCAAATGTTTATAACAAGTGCTGAAATTTCACATAAAAAAATATTTGATGAAAAGGATGTTACAATATTTAATATTGAAAACGGCAATGTTATTAGCATAGAGAATGGAGGAAATTAAATGAAACAAGAATACGGTGCAAGTCAGATACAGGTATTAGAGGGATTAGAGGCCGTTAGAAAAAGACCAGGTATGTATATTGGTAGTACAAGCCCAAGAGGTTTACACCACTTAGTTTATGAAGTTGTAGATAATAGTATCGATGAGGCTTTACAAGGCTATTGTTCAAATATATATGTATCTATTAATGAAGATGGCAGTATTTTAGTAAAAGATGACGGAAGAGGTATCCCAGTCGAAACACATCCTAAGACTGGAAAATCGACTTTAGAAACAGTATTAACTAATCTTCATGCAGGAGGAAAATTTGGAGGCGGAGGATATAAAGTATCTGGAGGTCTTCATGGAGTTGGTGTTTCTGTAGTTAATGCATTATCAAAATGGATGATAGCAGAAGTTTATTTAAATGGAAAAATATATAAGCAGACATATGAAAAAGGTCTACCAACATCTAAGATTGAGATAGTTGGAGAATCTCAAAGTACAGGAACAATAATTCAATTTATGCCTGACGCTACTATATTTGATGAAATAGAGTTTAAATATGAAACATTAGAATATAGACTTAGAGAACTTTCTTTTTTAAATAAAGGAATAAAAATAGTATTTGAAGATAAAAGAGAAAATCAAGAAAAAAGAAAAGAATTTCACTATACAGGTGGTCTAGTAGAATATATTAAGTATTTAAATAAATCTAGAACTGGAATACATGATGACATAGTTTATATAGATAAAAAAGTTGATGATTGTATTGTCGAATTAGCTATGCAATATACGGATGGTTATACAGAGAACATATATTCTTTTGCAAATAATATAAATACGCATGAAGGAGGAGCTCATTTAAGTGGATTCAAAGCAGCTCTTACTAAAACTGTAAATGATTATGCTAAAAGAAATAAATTCTTAAAAGAAAATGATGTTAACTTATTAGGTGAAGATATAAGAGAAGGACTTACAGCTGTAGTATCAGTTAAATTACCAGAACCTCAATTTGAAGGACAAACTAAAACAAAACTAGGTAATAGTTTTATGAGAGGTGTAGTTGATAGTGTAACAGTTGATGAACTTGGCTCTTTCTTAGAGGAAAATCCAGCAACAGCTAGAATAATAGTTGATAAAGCTTTGAGAGCACAAAGAGCTAGAGAAGCTGCAAAGAAAGCAAGAGAATTAACAAGAAGAAAGAGTGTTTTAGAAAGCACATCTTTACCTGGAAAATTAGCAGATTGTGCAGAAAAAGATCCTGCTAAAAGTGAAATATTCTTAGTCGAAGGAGATTCAGCGGGAGGTTCCGCAAAACAAGGTAGAGATAGAAATAGCCAAGCGATACTTCCATTAAGAGGTAAGATACTTAATGTCGAAAAATCAAGACTAGATAGAATATTATCTTCAGACGAAATAAAAAATATGATAACAGCTTATGGTTGTGGTATAGGAGAAGATTTTGATATAGATAAGGCTAGATATCATAAAATTATAATTATGACCGATGCCGATGTAGATGGAGCTCATATAAGAACTTTGCTATTAACATTCTTCTTTAGATACATGAGACCTCTTATAGATGAGGGGTATGTTTATGCAGCACAACCTCCTTTATATAAAGTAACAAAGCAAAAAAAGGAACATTATGTTTATTCAGATAAAGAATTAAATGTTTTATTAGATGAAATTGGAAGAAATGGTGCAGAACTTCAAAGATATAAAGGTCTTGGAGAGATGAATGCAGAACAATTATGGGATACCACTATGAATCCTGATACAAGAACTTTATTGCAAGTAACTGTAGAAGATGCTGCAATTGCAGATGAAGTATTTTCAATGCTTATGGGTGATAAGGTTGCTCCAAGAAAAGAATTTATAGAAGAAAATGCAAGATTCGTTAGAAACTTAGATATATAGAGAGAGGGGATTAGTATACATGGAAGAAAATAACAAAATACTCCCTATTGAAATAGCGGAAGAAATGAAAAAATCTTATATCGATTATTCGATGAGTGTTATAGCTGGACGTGCTCTTCCTGATGTTAGAGATGGTCTAAAGCCAGTTCACAGAAGAATACTATACTCAATGAGTGAATTAAACTTAACACCAGATAAACCATATAGAAAGTCAGCCCGTATTGTTGGGGACGTTTTAGGTAAGTACCATCCACATGGAGATACTGCTGTTTATTTTGCAATGGTTAGAATGGCTCAAGACTTTTCAACTAGAGCACTTTTAGTAGATGGTCATGGTAACTTTGGTTCTGTTGATGGAGACTCACCAGCGGCAATGCGTTATACAGAAGCTAAGATGAGTAAATTATCATTAGAATTATTAAGAGATATAGAAAAAGAAACTGTAGATTTTAAACCAAACTTTGATGAATCATTAAAAGAACCTTCAGTACTACCAGCAAGGTATCCCAATCTATTAGTGAATGGGTCTAATGGTATAGCTGTTGGGATGGCAACTTCAATACCTCCACATAACTTAGCTGAAGTAATTGATGCAACTGTACATTTGATTGACAATCCAGATTGTAGTGTTGAGGACTTAATAAAATTTATACAAGGTCCAGATTTTCCTACAGCTGCAATTATAATGGGAAAAGAGAATATAGCAGAGGCATATAGAACTGGAAGAGGTAAAGTTAAGGTTAGATCTAGAGCTTTTATAGAAGAACTTCCAAAAGGAAAACAACAGATAATAGTTACAGAAATACCTTATCAAGTAAATAAAGCTAAATTAGTTGAGAGAATAGCTGAGTTAGTTAAAGAAAAAAGAATAGAAGGTATATCAGATTTAAGAGACGAAAGTAATAGAAATGGTATGAGAATTGTTATAGAATTAAAGAGAGATGCTAATGCTAATATAGTATTAAATAATCTGTATAAACATTCTCAAATGGAAGATACATTTAGTATAATAATGCTTGCTCTTGTAGATGGTCAACCAAGAGTTTTAAATCTTAAGCAAATACTATATCATTATATTAAACATCAAGAAGATGTTGTTACAAGAAGAACTAAATTTGAATTAAACAAAGCTGAAGCAAGAGCACATATTTTAGAAGGATTAAAAATTGCTTTAGATAATATAGATGCTGTTATAAGCTTGATAAGAGCTTCAAAAACAGGCCAAGAAGCTAAGATAGGTTTAGTAGAAAAATTCAATCTAACTGAGATTCAAGCTCAAGCTATACTAGATATGAGACTTCAAAGACTTACAGGTCTAGAAAGAGATAAGATAGAAGCTGAGTATGAAGACTTAATAAAGAAAATAAATAGATTAAAAGAAATTTTGGCTGATGAAAGATTACTTTTAAATGTAATAAAAGATGAAATGACAATAATAAAAGAAAATTATTCTGATGAAAGAAGAACAGAAATAAGACATGCTGAAGGCGAGATAGATATGAGAGATCTTATAAGTGATGAGGAAATAGCCATAACTCTTACTCACTTTGGATATATAAAAAGACTTCCATCTGATACTTATAAGAGCCAAAAAAGAGGTGGAAGAGGTATCTCAGCACTTACAACTAGAGAAGAGGACTTTGTAAGACATTTGATAACTACAACTACTCATAGTAGATTACTGTTCTTTACAAATAAGGGTAGAGTATTTAAATTAAATGCATATGAAATACCTGAAGGTAAGAGACAAGCAAAAGGTACTGCTATAGTAAACTTACTTCAATTGTCAGCAGACGAAAAGATTGCAACTTTAATACCTATAGATGGTAATGATGAAAATGAATATTTATTACTTACAACTAAAAAAGGTATCGTTAAAAAGACTAAACGAGAAGAGTTTAAAAATATAAACAAATCTGGTCTTATTGCTATAGGTTTAAGAGATGATGATGAACTTATTGGAGTAGAGCTAACAGATGGAAAACAGGAAGTACTTTTAGTAACTAATGAAGGTATGTCTATAAGGTTTGATGAAAATGATATAAGATATATGGGTAGAACAGCAATGGGTGTAAAAGGTATAACTTTAAGTAAAAAAGACTTTGTTGTATCTATGAATCTTTGTAGTAAAGGTACAGATGTATTAGTTGTCAGTAGAAATGGTTTTGGTAAAAGAACAAATATAGAAGAATATAGAAGCCAAATAAGAGCTGGAAAAGGAATTAAAACTTATAACATATCTGAAAAAACTGGTACAATTGTTGGTGCAGAGATGGTCAATGAAGATGATGAGATAATGATTATAAATTCTGATGGAGTTCTTATTAGAATAAGAGTTAATGAAATTTCACTATTTGGAAGGGTTACAAGTGGTGTTAAATTAATGAAGACTAATGAAGAAGTGAATGTAGTTTCGATTGCTAAAATAAATATTGAAGAAGAATAGGATAAATATCCTATTCTTTTTGTATAATGTACTTAGATAAAAATTTAAAATTGAAAGGAGTAGTTGTTATGTGTAATAAAAGAGGTTGTAAAAAAGGTGGATTTTTATTAATAGGAGCCATTTTAGGTTTTATATTTGGTATGTTTCTTGCACCAAAAAAAGGTTCTGAGTTAAGAAAAGAGACAAAAGATAAGTTTGATAAAGTGAAAGAAAACCCAAAAGAAGTTCTACATGAAACATTTAATGATGTTAAAGAGAGAATAATAACTTTAGTAGATGATGATAATAATGAAGAAGATATAAAAATTTCAGAAGAAGATATAGTAATAAGTAAAAGTTTTGACGACGAGGGAGATGTTAACTAATGAATGCATGGGGGTGGCAAATAGGAGCAGTGTTAGTAGGTAGTTCGGCTCTTATAGTAGCAATTTATTTAGCTAAAACTCTAAATAGTTTAAATAAAGTTGTTGAAAAAGCTTATAAGATTGTAGATTACAATGAAAGACATATACAAGATATTGTTGAAAATGCATCATCAATATCAAAGGGAATAGATGATATAGTTTATGTAATTAATAAGATATTGAGTATAGGTAATATATTTAAAATTATTAAGAGAAAATAGGAGGTTTTTACATGTCTATGAATATAGATTCAAATTTAGATTCTCAAAATAAGTTTTGGAATGTTTGTATTGATGGAGAACTTGATGTCTCTACAGCAGATAAATTAAAAGAACATTTACATGGTTTAATAGAAAGAAACATGTTGGATGTAAAGATTAATCTTAAAGATTTAGATTATATAGATTCTACAGGTTTAGGAGCTATGATAGGTGTTTTAAAAAAACTAAAAATAAATGAAAAAGAGATATACATAGTAAATCCTAAGAGTAATGTTAGGAAAATTTTTACTATAACAGGTCTAGATAAAATATTTAAAGTGGAGGGATAAATTTTGGCTTGTGAAACTATAAAGATGGAAATTACTACAAATCCAGATTATGTAGGCATAATAAGATTAACAGCGTCTGGGATTGCAAATAAAATGGGGTTTCCAATAGATGATATAGAAGATATAAAGGTAGCAGTATCAGAGGCATGTACCAATGCAATAAAACATAGTAATGATGATGTATTCAATATAGTATTTAATATTTTAGACGATGCAATTAATATAGAGATTCAAGATAATGGAAAAGGATATGATGTTAGCTCAATAAGTACACCAGATTTAGAGAATCCAAAAGAAAGTGGTCTTGGATTATTTATAATTAAAACTTTAATGGATGATGTAGATATTGAATCAGAATGTAATCAAGGAACAAAAATAAAAATGACTAAGTATTTAGGAGTTGATATTTAATGAAAAATGTAGCTAATGCTACACATTACCTAAATATGGATACAAAAGAGCTATTTAATTTATATAATACAAATAAAAACGTAGATATCAGGAATATTCTTATTGAAAGACATCTATATTTAGCAAGGTTGTTAGCTAAAAAGTATATAAACAAGGGTGTTGATTTTGAAGACATATATCAAGTTGCTTCATTAGCATTAATTTATGCTATTGATAGATATGATGTTGAAAAGGGATTTGAATTCTCCAGTTTTGCAACACCAACTATAGTAGGAGAAATTAAAAAATATTTTAGAGATAAAGTATGGACACTTAGAGTACCAAGAAGAATACAAGAATTAAGCAAAAAGATAAGTGATGCGAAAATTAAACTAGAGCAAGAAAATAAAAAACATCCAAAGGTAAAAGATATCGCTGACTATATAGGAGTTAGTGAAGAAGATGTACTAGAGGCTATGGAAGCATCTTATGGTTATCAACCTATGTCTTTAGATTCATCAAGTAATGATGATTCAGAAGACAAAGACATAACTCTTATTGATAAAATAGGAAAAGAAGAAGGTAATTTCGGAAGTATAGAATACGAAGATTTTATTAATAAGTTTATTGAAACTTTAAATGAGTTAGAAGTAAAAATATTTAAAGATAGATTTTTCTTCGATAAAACCCAGTCTAGTATAGCTAAAGAATTAGATATATCTCAAATGACTGTTTCTCGCTTAGAAAAAAAGGTCGTAGAAAAGCTAAAAAAAGAATATGAAAAAAATTTCTAAAAAATAATAAAAAAAGTATTGACCTACTGTTTGAATGATGGTATAGTATTACTTGTCCTTGAAAAAAAGGAACAAGAAAAAATACGAACATTGAAAATTAAACAGTAGGTTAATTTATATTAAGAAACAAACCATAAAGCCAGATATTTAGATAACAATAGTATCTGAGCCTGATAAACTTTTATTTGAGAGTTTGATCCTGGCTCAGGATGAACGCTGGCGGCGTGCCTAACACATGCAAGTTGAGC
>NZ_JACVWG010000006.1:0-171928 GCF_020658465.1 Clostridioides sp. ES-S-0049-02 | reverse complement strand
AGCCAGGATCAAACTCTCAAATAAAAGTTTATCAGGCTCAGATACTATTGTTATCTAAATATCTGGCTTTATGGTTTGTTTCTTGTTTTATAAATTAACCTACTGTTTAATTTTCAAAGTTCATTTTGTTCTCTTTCGAGTACAGTAATAATAATATCACCTTTCAAATAACAAGTCAATACATTTTTTTATGTTTTTTTACATTTTTTCTATTCTTTTGTATAAAACAAATTTATCTTGTTACACTTTCATGTAGAATTAATCCTTATTTTGTTTCCACTTTATTATCTATTAATTGTAAGTTATAGCTTCTAATAACCTCTATTAGTAGTTCTGCATATATACGATTCCCACTTTTATCTTCAGCTGTACTATATCCAGCATCTTCTAATGCTTGTGCCTGACTAATATAGTCTTTTGCTTCAAACAATCCATTTTTTCTATACCTTTTATTATTTACTAAAAATAAACCATGGTCTTTTACAGAGTCCTCTAATGAACCATATGACCTAAAACTTGCTACAATTTTTTCATTATAATGTTCAGAAGTTGAAATTGCTACACTTTTTCCCTTCCACGCTTTATCTGCCTTTATACCAAATAAATTATTACTTTGCTTTGTAAGTTTAGAATTGCCCCACCCAGATTCTAATATTGCTTGTCCAATTGTTATAGATGGTAATATACCATAATCGATATACTCTCTTATAGCTGAGTCTTCTAATTTCTTTATAAACTTAATTTTTTCATCACTATCTTTTAGTTCCTTATTTCCAAGATATGTGTATTCTAAATCCTTCATGTATTTTTTTGCTCTACTTTTTTGAGAAGCGTCAAATTTCAATTCATTCAATACTTTCTTAAACTTTTTTACCTTGTATACTTTTTCTCCTTTATCATTTTTGTCTTCTACTATAAATTTTTCACCAACATTTAATGTATCTTTCTTTTTTATATTACTTAAATCTTCATCATAAATTACCATATCTATAGCAAGTAACTCCTTCCAGCTTAATTGAACTTTTCCGCCCCCTGCTTCATCAGCTACATCCATATAGTATTCAATTTTAGTAGTTTTTATATCTCTTACCTTATATAAGTCTTCAAAATATTTTGTTATATTAAAAACAGCTATTATACTTGCTATTATAAACACAGTAATAAATACCTTCTTAAATACAAGCTTTAACCTTCTTACAGCTTTATTTTTGCCTAAATTTTTTATACATTTTCTAGCCATATTATTCCCCCTTGCTAATTGTATTCCTTATCTTATCATAATTTTTATATTAAGTCGTTATATTTTAATTCTGTCTTATATAAAATTTAAATTAAGCTAACAAAAGCTAATTTAAGTATCTTCAATTAAATTTTTTTACTATTATATCCACTATATACTTGCTTGCATTTCCATCCCCATATGGATTTGAAGCTTTACTCATTTGAATATAATTATTTCTATTTGTTAATAATTGTTTTACAGAATTATATATATTTTCTTCATTTGTACCTATTAATTTAAGTGTTTTTGCTTCAATACCTTCTATTCTTTCTGTCTTTTTTCTTAACACAAGTACTGGTTTCCCTAGCGATGGAGCCTCTTCTTGTATTCCACCACTATCAGTCATTATCATATATGATTTGTTTAAAAAATTGTGAAAATCAACTACCTCCAAAGGCTCTATAATGTGAATTTTTTTAGTGTTTTTCCCAAATACTTCACTGGCTATACTACGTATTTCAGGATTTAAATGTATAGGATATACTACCTGTACATCTTCAAATTCATCTACTATTCGCTTTACAGCTCTAAATATATTTCTCATAGGTTCTCCTAAGTTTTCCCTCCTATGAGAAGTCAATAAAATCATTCTGTCATCACCAAGCTTATCCATTATAGGGTGAGTATAATTTTCTCTTATTGTCATCTTTAATGCATCAATTGCAGTATTGCCTGTTACAAATATATTGTCTTCAGACTTTCCTTCTGAAATTAGGTTTTGTTTTGCCAAATTAGTAGGAGCAAAGTGTATATCAGCAATAATTCCTGTAAGTTGTCTATTTAGTTCTTCTGGAAATGGAGAATATTTATCATAAGTTCTAAGTCCTGCTTCTATATGACCTACTAGAACTTTACTATAAAATGCAGTTAAACTAGTAGCTAGAGTTGTCGTTGTATCTCCATGTACTAAGATTACGTCTGGCTTTTCTTTATCTATAATCATGGGAAGTTCATTTAAAACTTTACATGTTATATCATTTAAACTTTGCCCTTTTTTCATTATGTCTAAATCATAGTCTACATTTATATTGAAAGTTTCTATAACCTGGTCAAGCATTTCTCTATGTTGTGCTGTCACACACACAATACTTTTTATATGCTCTCTTTTTTCAAGTTCCTTAATTAAAGGAGCTACTTTGATAGCTTCAGGTCTAGTTCCAAATACAGTCATAACCTTGATGTCATCCATTTATATCTCTCCTAATCAACTATTTATATACTATAATTGTCTATTTATATAACAAATTTATTTATACCAAGATTTAATAATCTTTATACTCTCTTTTGATGGATAAAAGTTTTTTTCTTCATCAATTTTACCTACACAAAACACAGAAAAACCATTTATCCAATCCTCTTTTTCAAAAACTCTCCTATATGCTTCAAAGCATCTCGCTTGTTCTTCATCATTTATAATTTCTGAAGGAACATGATTCCATGGTTGAGAACTTGCATTTTCTCTATTTGAAAAGCCTAATTCTCCAAAAAATATCGGTTTACGATGAACCTTATAAAGATTATATAGTTCTTCTTTTATATTTTGTCCTCTATTATTCACAGTAGATGAATGTAAAGCAGAAACCAATTCATCAACTGTATTGACAGATTTATCACTTAACTCAAAATACGCTGCTATGGATATAAAGTCTAACTTATCAAAAAAATTATTATTTAGTTTTTGTTCATAAGATAATTTACTATTTAAATCACCTTTTCTTGTATACCACCAATTAGTTCTATATGTTACAAGACCATCAAATTTTGATTGTACAAAATCTATTATTTCACCCCAATTTTGTTGATATTCTTCTAGGTATACAAAATTAGAGCCTACATTTAAAACCTTTACATCCAATGGATTTGCTACATCTTCTATAAGTTCATTTAATACAGTATTTTGCCAGTTATAAAAAAATCTTTTTTTATTCATAGGATTCCAATCTGTCTCATACAACTCTCCATTTTTTATCCATGGATATGCTTCCAATATTGTGGAAATACCCTGCTTGTTTAATTTTTTTATTAGTTTGATTGCCTTTTTTTTGCTATTAGTATCTATTGACATGATATCAGAATTAATATCATCTACAGTTATAACTATAGGTACATTTATTGTATTCAATCCTAGCTTATCTATATCCTTCATAACTTGATTTATTTCATAATCTATAGATAAATTGGCTGATTTAATCTTGCCCTCATACTGGCTATCTACTAAACTTCTATTTTTTAATTCAATATTTACAAAATAAATTATAAATACAAAAGTTAAAATAATTCCTAAGATTAAAATATTTTTCTTAAATTTAAATTTGTTTATATTTTTATTCAAATCATATACCTCATTTTAAAATAATAAGTTTACTGTATTATCTTCTTTTATATTTCTTGATAAATAATATTGATAGAATTATAGCTACAGTTATAACAATAAAAGAAACAACAAAAAAAACTTTAGCTGTTTTACTTATATTCAATTCTCTACTTGAATCTTTTATTTCTTTATTTATTTTTGTATTGTAATTTAAATCTTTTACTTCTCCATATTCATCAATTGTTAGTGTATCTCCTTTTAAATCATTGCCTTGACTTTTATTTAATAAATAATCCATTCCTAAATATAAATTTTTTTCATCTATTGAGCTGATTACCATAATATTTCTTTGATTATTGTAAGGTGATTTTATCAATTGTATTGATGAAATGTTTTTACCATAATCGTCAATAAAGCTTATCTTATCATTTGATAAAAAGTTAGAATAGTTTTTATTGAACTTTACATTTAAGTTGCTATTTATCATCTTTATAACAGAGTTGTTAAGTGGTACTCCAAAAACTATAATATTCGTATCTTTATATTTATTGATAAACTCTTTTCCTCTAATTACATTTATGTTTCCTTCATGTGAACTAATATTTGCACCTAAATTAACACCTAGTCTGGACATCCATGTCATTGCTTGAGACCCAGAATAATCTGGCATTATTACAGTTAAATCATTAAACTTATCATTCTTAACAAATGGATATGGATAACTTTCAAAATTCAGTGACTGATTTTCTTTTGTCGATAATTCCAAGTAAGAACTATTTGACACGTATGCCCAAGGATTATTACTTTCTCTTGTAACACAATTTAAATTTTTTATATTTAAATTAAACACCAACTTAACTTGATAGTAGTTTTTATTATCTATATCTTTAGGTATTTTTAATTCTAGCTTGTCATTGTCTGAATATGCTCTATCTAATTTTTTACTTCCTACAACAACATCATTTATATATACTGTAACTAATGACTTGTCAAAATCCAAATTATCAGAATATCTTAAATTTAAAACAATCTTTGAACCATTATTTAACTTTCTACCTTTTGGTATTCTAACATCAAATAAAGCTTGTTGACTAAATGCACCTTCCAATAAAATATCTGCATATCCTAATTCTTCTAAAGTCATATGTCCTAAATTTAATTCTTGTTCACCATCAATCTTTATATTAGTATCTTTATTTACAAGTATTGATGATGATAGAATTTGATTAGAAAGTCTATTGTCTATCAATACTTTAGATGCTTTTATTAAATCTTCTTCATTACTACCTATTACCACCAGCATCTTCTTATTATTGTTATACGGAGAATTTATCTGCTTAATTATACAATTTGAAGATAATAAAGTTTGTTCCTTTGCACTTAGAATATTCAAAATTTCTTCTGCTGTATTTTCAGGTTTACCAATGTATATAATGTTATCATCTGACCAGTTCTTCATTTCTGAATATAATTTAACGTCAAACTGTAACTTATCGTTCTGTGTTATTTTTCCAAATTCTGATGCTAAATTAAACACAGCTGTAGATTCACCTCTACTCATATTATCTGGAACTACTAAAGTTGTATCTAATTTAAAATTTTCTTCAATTTCTATATATGGATATGGATACTCATTTATTGAATTGCCCAATTTTTTCTGCTTATATCTAATTGATGTATAAGATTCCTTATGAATAACCATCCAGTTCCCAGTGTTAGAATCATCCTGACATATTTTGTCAGATATTGTTTTATATGCTTTTACTTTTATTTCATTATATCCTTGTATTATATAATCTTTAGGTATTGATACTTTTAATGTATCTTTATAATCTTTTTTGGCATTTAGTTTAATCGATTTTATTGGTACATTATTTATTAAGATAGTTAAACTTGAAACATCTCCATTTAATATTTGACTCTTACTAAAATTAAGATTAAATAATACTTCCTCAACATCCCAATTTTTGTTTACTTCAAAAAAAGTACTATTGCTACCTATAACTCCATCAATAGTTACATCTCTTTCAAACTTATAATTTTTGACTTTGGTTTCATCAGCTTTTACTTCATCTACAAATGCGATATTTGAAAAAAACAATACTAAAGATACAATTAATACAACAAATTTTTTCATGTTAATACCTCCTGTACATGAATTAAAATCTTTCCGTTTTATACCATTTAACTTCTCTTTTGAAAATTATATCTTTTAAATACTCTACCATTCCTTTTATAGCAACAAATAGCCATAGTTGAGAATATGTAAAATACATAAGTGCTACTATAAATATATTCTCAATTGTAGCCTCACCTTTTTCTATAGTTAAGCTTATACTCACTTCTATGATAAATAAAATGTATGATAGTATCCATATTATAATAAAGTTGATTGGAATAGAAATCTCTATTAATTTAAATACACTTAAAACAAATAAAATATCTGAGATAATAACAGATGTTAAAAATAGAAAATATACAGAAAAAAAGTAGGCTATATCAAATACAATTTTATTTTTACCTTGTTTAAATATATTTTTTATATATTTCATTAAAACGTATATATTCCCTTTTGCCCATCTGGTCCTTTGCTTTATCCAAACTTTAATAGTTTCTGGTTCTTGTTCCCATGTTATCGACTGTGGCACAAGCTTTATTTTATATCCTAACTTATATATTCTAAAGCTAATTTCTGTATCTTCTGCAATTGCTTTGCTATCCCATCCCCCAATTTCTTCTATAATACTTTTTCTCAATATAAAGTTAGTTCCTGGTATTGTACATAAATTAAATAATTGCCATCTACCAGCTTGAGACATCCATTGAAAGCTTAAGGTTTCAATATTTATAAATTTCGTCAATAGATTTTTACTTTTATTTCTAGTTCTAAACTTTCCAATAACAGCACCTAATTCATCATCTAGAACTATTGTTTGTATTAAATACCTAAGTGCATCTCTATCTGGGGTATTATCTGCATCATATACTGCTATAAACTCTCCTTTTGAAATTTTATATCCAATATTTAATGCATTTGATTTTCCCTTACCTCCAGTCATGCTATCTGTATTTATAATAGTAAAATTATAGTTTTTATATTTACTCTTTATGCTTTCTAAAATTTTTCTACTATTATCAGAAGAGTTGTCATTTATCACAATAAGTTCCATTTTATCTTTAGGATAATTAAGTAGTAATAAAGATTCCACAGTCCTACCTATCACCTTTGCTTCATTATGAGCAGGAACAAGTATTGATACCACTGGATATCTATCAATTTTTTTTATTTTTTTATCAAAGTTCTTAAAATAAAATAGATATCCCCCCATAGCTAAAACTATATTTATAAGTAGTAAAGACCATATACTAAATAAACTAAATATAAATAGATACTCTGATACATTTAATCCTCTCATAAAATTCACCTAAAATCTTTTTAAATATTAGCACTTCATCTAAACTTTTTTATTTTAAAAATTTCTTTTTATCTATTTTTTTAAAATATATAAATATAATTACAAAAACTAAAACACTTATAGATACTATTGATATTAAAATTTTGCTGATTTTAGATATAGATTTAAACCTAGTTTCATCTTCTTTATTTTTTTCTAAATTTCTATCATAGTTGACTTTAATTTCATTACCATTATTTCTTATTTGTATCTCATCAACCTTTACCCAATTATCAAAATCTCTTAAATCTAAAAACTCTATATTTTGTTTTTCTAGGTATTCTATTGTATCTTTCAAATATTTTATATCTAAATACGAATGAAAGAAAAAACCACCACTAAAACCTCTGACAATAGATAGTGTATCTAAATTTTCTTTTATGTTTTGAAAAGTAAGTTTATCTTCTGGGTCTATATATCCCAAATTTTCAGGAATGAATATGTTAAATTCTTCTGTATCTCTAATTACATATGGATACGTATTTGTGCTAAATTTTTTATCATTATTTTGATGTTGCCCTACATAAGTAGAAAAATATTTTTTTAATTCTTTATATCCTTCAGATTCTATTGCATAATGAGGAGCTTCAAATGCAAGAGGATAAATTCCATTTTCTATACATATTCTAAGCCCTTTTAAAACCCTATCTTTCACAAAAATTGTCATATTTTCTTTTAATGGCTCATCTTTTTCCCCATCCCAAAATTCATATCCTTCTCCAGAAACTTCTTCATTTTTATATTTATGTGTGTATCCATGTAATATCACTGTACCACCCTTATCTTGCATATATTTTACTGCTTTAACAATCTCAGGGCTTTCTGATAAAGTCGTTATCTTATGATTTTTAGGATTTACATAAGCTGGTATCAAAGCAATTGTAAATGGTATATTCTTATTGCTTAAATAATCAGCTATTTTTATTAATTCTTTTGGTTCTCTAAATGCATGTACATCTTCTATTCTTACGAATATACGACCTTTATTGAAAGTTTTAACATTAAACACATCATTTAGTGAATCACAAAATATATAAAATAAAACACCATCTAAATCCAACTTTGACACATAGAAAAGATTTTTATCATTTACAATATACGGATATTCATTTACTGTATCACTAATAGTTCCTATAATTTTATTGTTTTTATCTGTTGATTTTACAATATTAAATAAATAGTGTTCCTCCAAGTTATACTCTTTACCTTTATAGGTTACACTGTTTATATTATTTGTTTTTTTTACATATTCTAAGTTATATTTCTTATATTCCAACAGATTTTCTATACCATGCCCTAACCAGCAGATGACTCCTTTATAGGAATCTAATGAATTAATTAAGGTGTTAGTTTTTTCATCATTACTATATGAATTTTCATTTATTCCTATAATAAATATATGACTATAATAAGTTTCATTTATCTCATTATCATAGTTGCTTAATTTTAATAACTCTATATTTGAGCTAAATCTACCTAATAGAGTCCTCACAATTTTCAAGATATCTCGATTGTAAGATGTTTCTTTCTTAGAATCATAAATAACCAGTACCTTATTTGTATTAGAATAAGTCTCTACCGCATATGAGCATATATTAAAATTTGACATTATCAATACTATTAAAAGCACAATTAACACTTTAGATAAATTTTTATTGTAAGTTTTAAACATCATACTGCAATTCCTCTTCAACCATATTCTTAAAATTTATACTGTCTCCAAAAGTATCTTTATACTCTAAAATTGCAATTTTCACATCTATATTTACATATCTTCCTTTATTATTTAAATCTAAGTTTAACTCTTTTATCCTCTTCTTTATTCTATCTCTAACAACTTTTGAGCCTTCTAATGCTGTGTTTGGCATCAGTATTCCTATCATATCTTTTTGTAAACTGTATATTATATCTTCATTTCTTGTACATTCCACAATATTTGAACTAATATATTTTACTATTTTGTTAGTTTTACTTTCACCAAATATAGTCTGTAGGTTTTCATAATATGGTAATTTTACTATCATAAGAGAAAAAGTAGTAGTATATCTGACTGACTTACTTATTTCCATATTTACATCATTATAAAAAATTTTTAAGTTTCTAAGCCCAGTTTCATTATCTATAGTTACTAGTTCCTTATATTGTTCAGTTAATTTTATATTTGTAAGTTGTAATTCATTTATGTTTTTATTTATGTTCCCCATTATAATTGAAGATATTGGTATTGCTATTATCCATATATATGATATAAACTCAACATCTATATTGTGAGTAATATTGTTATATAAAATATAGGATGTATATATAAATATAGTTATTGAACTTGTTATTAAACCAACTACTGAGTTTGATAAATAAGTTAACATTATTATAAAAAAAATAACTGATAACATTATAAATACATTCAGTTTATTTTCTATTCTAATAGATAGTATTACTATCCCAACAATTAAAAATATAAAAACAAACAAACTTAACATTAATAAATCTATCTTTTTATTTGTCCCATTCATTTTTTATAAATTTACACCTCCAATTATTTTATTAAGTTGCCCATTTTTTCTAATTATTATTAAAATCAATATGTAAATAATTTTTTAACTTAATAAAAATAAATTAAATTATATATATATAAATAAATAATAAAAAAACAAGCAAATATTTAAGATTAATGCTATCTATTTGCTTATCTTTAAAATAATTATCATGTATGTATTTATAGTAAATAAATTATATATATCTATAACATACACATATTTATGTATAAGCAAAAAAATAAAACTGTTCAATAATTAGAAAATAATTTCTAAATAAGAACAGTTTTATTAAGTAAATATTATTAAATAAATAATACTCTATTTTGATTTTAACTCTATCCAAGCCTTATCGTATAACTTGATGTTTTCACCAATATCTTCAAAAGTTTCACATTTAGCAAGTACATCCTTAGATGGATATGCAACAGGATTGCTAGTTATTTCTGGGTCCAATAACTTTAGTGCTCCTGTATTAGGTGTTGAATATCCAATATACTCAGCATTTACTTTTGCATTTTCTGGGTCTAGCAAGAAGTTTATAAATAACTCAGCTTCTTTTTTATTTTGTGCTGTTGTAGGTACACACATAGCATCCACCCACTTGTTTGTACCTTCTTTAGGTATAGCATAATCAAGGTCAGGATTTTGATCCATCAATGTAACTGCATCTCCAGAATACAACATCCCCATTGCAACTTCTCCACCTAATAATCTATCTTTTCCTTCGTCGTTTACATATGCTAAGACCAAATCCTTTTGCTTTATTAAAAGATTTTTTGCTTCATTTATTTCTTTTGGATTTACACTATTCATACTGTATCCTAATTTTTTAAGGGTTATCCCTATAGTATCTCTAACAGAGTCAAACATCATCATGTTTCCTTTATATTTTGGATTCCAAAGTATATTCCAACTATCTATAGGCTCTTTAACTTCTTTTTTATTATATAAGATTCCAAGAGTACCCCACATATATGCAACACTATATTCATTAGTGTCATCATATACAGGATTTAAAAAACTCTTATCTAAATACTTCATATTAGGTATGTTTTTAAAATCTATTTTTTCCAAAAGACCTTCATTTTTCATTTTTTCCACCATATAATCTGATGGAAAAACTAAATCATAATGAGTGCTACCACTCTTAACCTTTTGATACATCATTTCATTAGTATCATAAGTTGAATACTGAACTTCTATTCCTGTTTCTTTTTCAAACTTATCTATAAGAGATTCATCTATATAATCACCAACATTATATACATTTAGAACCTTTGTAGAATCTGTTGATTTATTACATCCTGTAAATAAAGTTGCTGTAATCATACCTACAGTTATAAGGGATATTATTTTCTTAAACTTAATCATTATTTAGTCCCCCTTACTATAGATTCTTTTTTATTAGCCAATAGAAGTAATCCTAAAACCACCGCAAACATTATCGTTGATAATGCATTTATTTCAGGCTTTATACCTCTTCGAGCCATTCCATAGATTTCTATAGAAAGATTACTTACACCATTTCCAGCATTAAAGAAACTTATTATAAAGTCATCTATTGACATAGTAAATGCAATCAAAAATCCAGAAACTATACCTGGTTTTATTTGTGGTAAAATTACTTTTCTAAGAGCATACATAGGTGTTGCTCCTAAGTCCATAGCTGCATCTTCTATATTATCAGGTAATTGCTTCATTTTTGGTAAAACTGAAAGTATAACATATGGCAAACAAAACATTATATGTGCTAATAACATTGTTGTAAAACCAAATTCCATTTTTACAAATACAAATAGACTCATAAGGGCTACTGCTGTAACTATTTCTGTATTTAAAATAGGAAGGTAGTTTACATTCAGTATTAATTTTTTACTCTTCCCTCTCATCTTATGTATCCCTATAGCACTTATAGTTCCTACTATTGTTGATATTACAGATGCTAATATAGCTATAACAACAGTGTAATATAAAGCACTCATTATACTTTCATTTTGAAGTAATTGACCATACCATTTCCATGTAAATCCATTCCATCTTGCCATTGATTTTGAATCATTAAAAGAAAATAGTACCAATGCAAATATGGGTGCATACAAAAATAAGAATACTAATGCTAAATATATATTAGAAGTTATTTTCTTTAATTTTAAAATAGTAACCCACCACCTTCTTTGTCAGATTCATCTCCAAATTTTGACATTATCGACATGGATATTAATATTACTATCATCATAAATATCGATATAGCTGAGCCAAAGTTCCAATCTCCAACAACTGTGAATTGTTGTTCAATTAAATCTCCAACTAACATTATTTTACCTCCACCTAGCAGTCTTGATATTGCAAAAGTAGTAACTGCTGGCATAAATACCATAGTTATTCCAGACATTACTCCAGGCAAACTCAAAGGAAATATAATTTTTCTAAATACTGTCATGTTATTTGCACCTAAATCATGAGCAGCATTTATTAAATCATTATCCATCTTTGAAAGTGCTGTATATATTGGAAGAACCATAAATGGTAAAAAGTTATATACCATACCTAAAAGTATAGCAACATTAGTATACAAAATTGCTAATGGCTGTATTCCAAACCATCCTAAAAACGTATTTAAAAGTCCATTTTTTCCTAATATAGCTACCCATGCATACGTTCTTAAAAGAAAATTCATCCACATAGGAAGAATAAACAACAGTATTAATGAACCTCTTCTACTTACATGAGCTTTTGAAATTATATATGCCACTGGATAACCAACTACAAGACATATCAATGTAGCTACTCCTGCTAAAAGAATAGAACGAGCAAATACTTTAATATATATAGGGTCTATTACTTCTTTATAATTCTCAAGTGTAAATGCATAACCTGTACTTGAGTCTTTTGTAAAACTGAAAAATACTACTAGTATTAAAGGAATTATTACAAATATCGCACTCCAAACTACATATGGATATGCTAAAAAAGATTTCTTCTTCATATTAGTTACTCTCTTTTCTCATTATATGGATGTCTTCTGGATATATGTCCATGCCTAGTTCTACTCCAACTTCAGCATTTTTAGTATTATGAAGTATCCACAATCTTCCATTTTCATTTAATTCTATTTCATAGTGCACTCCTTTAAATACTGTAGATGTAACTTTCCCCTTTAACATTCCTTCTTCTGGCTTTACCATTTTTATATCTTCTGGTCTTATTACTACTTCTATATTTTCATTTTTTTCAAATCCTTTATCTACGCACTCAAACTCTCTATTACAGAAATTTACTTTATAATCTTCCATCATAATTCCATCAAATATATTACTTTCACCTATAAACTTTGCTACAAATGAATTTTTAGGTTCATTGTATATATCTTGAGGTGTTCCCATTTGTTGTATTTTACCTTTATACATTACAACAATAGTATCTGACATAGTAAGAGCCTCTTCTTGGTCATGAGTTACAAACACAAATGTTATTCCTAATTTTTTTTGAATTCTTTTTAATTCTATTTGCATTTCTTGTCTTAATTTTAAATCTAATGCTCCAAGTGGCTCGTCTAGTAACAATACTTTTGGTTCATTAACTAAAGCTCTTGCTATTGCAATCCTCTGTTGTTGTCCTCCACTTAATGAGTCAACTTGTCGTCTTTCAAAGCCTTCTAGTGCAACAAGTTTTAAAACCTCTTTCACTTTAGCATCTATTACATCTTTTGGAGTCTTTTTAATTTTTAGTCCAAAAGCTACATTTTCATATACATCCATATGTGGAAATAAAGCATATTTTTGAAACACTGTATTTACTTGTCTTTCATATGGTGGCAAATTATTTATCTCTTTACTTTCAAATAAAACTTTACCATCATCAGCATACTCAAAACCTGCTATTATTTTTAATGTAGTAGTTTTTCCACATCCACTTGGTCCAAGTAAAGTTAAAAACTCATTTTTCTTTATATCTAAATTGAAATTATCTAAAACAGTAAGTTCCTCATAATGCTTAGATATATCTCTTAATTCTATTATATTTTCTACCACTTATTAAACACCTCTATTCTAAAATGATGGTGGCGTACTTACCCAAATCACTTTTGCTGTCGTTTTACCTTCGTTTGATATATAGTGATTTGCTCTTGGTCTAAAGTAAAAGCTTTCTCCTTTTTTTACCTTATTTTTCTTTTCGCCTATATGAACATATATTGAACCTGCTAATACATATCCAAATTCTTCACCTTCATGTGGCTTTTCTTCTTTATATTGTCCACCTGGATACAATGTTATTATTATTGGCTCCATTTCATTTTTTTGTGAATTTGGAATTAACCACTTTAATTTATATTTTAAATCTTCATCTTCAGTTTCAAACATGTCTTCTTTTGTAAAACTAATTCTTTCGTCATCTATTTCATTAAAAAATTCCCTTAAATTTGTACCTAATATCTCAAGTATATCTATAAGGGTAGCTATGGATGGTGATGTTAAGTTATTTTCTAGTTGAGAAATAAATCCTTTTGACAATTCACATCTATTAGCTAACTCTTCCTGGGTCAGTTGTTTTTCTGTTCTTAATCTTTTTATCTTTTCACCTATATCCATGTTGCACCTCCTAATTTTTGTTTTATTTTACTAAACATTTTGTTTACTAAACATTGAGTTTAAAATTTGTAAACAACATAGGTAATTATATATAAAATTTAGATATAATACAAGACTTTTTTGCTAATTTTTTTATTTTTTTAGTTAGAATAAATACAAGTATTTTAAAGGCTTTGAAAATACACAATTTGAATGTGTTTATATTAATATCTATAAAGTTTAGTATCTCTAATTATAAATAAATCAATTCATATAACATATATAAAAGCTTTTAAAGTCTTAGAATATGTTAAGTAAATAAAAAATTGCTAAAAATCTATATTTTATAGTTTTTTAGCAATCCATATCTTTTAATATTTGAAATTTTATATATTTACAAGAAAATTTTTATTTATAATTACTATATACTTCTAATTAATTCTTTATAGAGCTATTTAGCCATATTTTGAGTAGCAGGTTTTTTATCTCCGCTCACATACAATTTTATAAATTTTATATCATCTATTATAAATCTATGTTTGATTTTACTACAATCTAATTTAAACAAATTGAATAATATTTGTGTAAGATATCCTAGACCAAATGCACTTATTATAGTTCCTATGCCAACTTTTCCACCTAAGAAAAATCCAACTATTAATGCACCAACTTCTATAGTTCCTCTTATTAAGTTAAGTGATTTTCCTGTTTTCTTTTGAAGAGCAACCATCAAACCATCTCTGGGTCCACTTCCTAGACCACTTCCCATGTAAAATACCATTCCAAGAGCTACAAGCCCCAAACCTAAAATTAACATAATTATTCCTATTAATACACTATCCGTCTTTGGAATTAAGTTAGTATATAGAAGTAAGTCCATAAAAAAGCCAATTAATAACATATTGAATACAGTTCCCCATCCTACATTTTCGCCTAGAATAACATCAGCTATAACTACTATAGAGCCTACAATTATAGAGGCAGTCCCTATAGTTATTCCTACATGATTTGAAAGACCTTGATGAAACACATCCCAAGGAGATAAACCTAGGTTACAATTTATCGTCAATACTATACCAATTGAACATATAAATAGACCTAAAACCAGCTTTGAAAATTTCCATAATACTTTTTGTAACAAAATCTACCCCTCCTAAACATAATTTAACTACTCACCTTAAATACCAAAAGTCAGCAGTTTTCGTGCAAAAATCCTATCTTATAAATTTTATAATCTAACTCTATGATACATCATTTTATGCTAAATAACTACCATTTTATTACAATTTGGTTACAAATTTTCAGATTATTTTTTCGAAGAAATAATTTATGTTTTCTACAATTAAACACTATATTTTCAATTTTATTTATAATTAAATAATAAAAGCTATTTAAACATATTTTATTATATTTAAATAGCTTTTATTTTATTATGTAATATTATTGTTAGTATGCAGTATTTAGTTTTTCTTCTATTTTCTTTTGAATAAATCCAAATACAAATAATATGAACCAATACACAAATCCTGCTACTAAGAAAGCTTCTAGATATTTATATTTACTACCGCCATTATAATTTGCTGTTGCCATTATTTCTATTACCCCTATAGTAAAAGCTAGTGATGAACCCTTAATTAAATCTACAAAGTGATTAGATAATGCAGGTATAGCTACTCTTATAGCCTGTGGCATAACTATTCTTCTAAATATTTGTACATTACTTGATGATATTTTTATTTACATGAATTTAAACTTTATTTATATACCATAATTTAGTTTTATAATTTTTAAACTTACACATCACTCTTTACTTTAATATAAGTTAAATTTAAAACATTTATTTTTATGGATATTTCTACAAAATATAAATTTATTTTCCATTTACCCCAAAATAATCGTATTATACTTTTCATACTTTGTCTAATCGTTTTTTTCTATGTACTTTTTTAATAGAATCAAATTTTACTATATCATTGTAAAATTATAAATGTACGAAATTACAACGATTATTAATCTAACACTAATAAGAAAATACTTTTTATTAAAAACAAAGATATTAAAATAAAAAAATACTGTTAAGTAGATATTTACTTAACAGTATCAATATTATTTGTATCTGAATCTATTTTGACTTTATAAATCTTCTTCGGTTTATCTTTGATACACCTACTAGCATAACTGACATGATTATCATTGAAACTCCACCTAAAATTAATTTAGAGTATGTTGTTGTTTTATTCATAGAGTCGCCTCCTTTATTACCAAAACCCCCAGCTTCCTTTGGATTACCTTGACTTCTATCTATATTCATATCTCCATTTTTACCATTCATATCACCCTTATCCATATTTCCCATTCCTGGTGGTGTTTTACCATCCATGCCTTCAGGTGGCTCTGGCATGCCACTCATCTTATCATCAGAATTTTCTGTGTCTTTACTTTCACTTGAACTATTATCATCAGAAGTTTCCTTAGTTGAAGAAGATTCTCCACTTAATTGAGCTTTTATAGTTTTACTCATATTTTCTGCAACTTCTAAAACTCCTGGTATTGACTTTCCACCTTTACCCATAGGCCCTCCTGACTTTTCATTAGTATCATCACCACTTTTATTGGTATTTGTATTATTCTCATTTTCACTATTATCTGTAGTGTTATTTTGAGTATCATTATCCGTATTAGTTTTGGCTTTGCTTAATGTTAATTCAGCATTAACTTCTTTTTCATTACTTTTGTTTTCAAAACTCTTATTTTCATTGTTAGAATCTTTATTATTAGATTCTTTATTATTAGATTCTTTATCACCAAATCCCTTATTATCACTAGAGTCTTCAATTGAAGATGTTATATTTTTTTCAAATTCTTCATAAGTATAAAATGCTGTTGGGTCTTCTTTTACATATGATGCTATCAAGTCATGTAATTTTGTTGTCATATTTTCCAGATAATCTGAATCCAAGTACTTGGTTACTATTTCTTCTAGGTATTCATGATACTTAGCTTTATATGTATCATTTTTTAATAATGCAGATATTAAAGGTCTATCTTCCAAATTACCTGTTGTAGGTTCATCAATAGCTATAGATTGACTACCTACACCAAAACCACTAAATCCACCAAATGACATATTAAAGTCCCATGGCAACATAGAAAACACTCCATCTTGTTCATATAAATAGTAATTATGAGCGAAACTACCTTGATAACTATCAAGATTTAATAAAGCTGTACTTATTGCTATATTTTTGAGGACAGAATCTACATCAAGATATTTTTCAACATCCTCACCTGTATCTAAAGATTTTAGTAGTTTTGTAACTTTAGACCAATCAGCAGTTTTCTTGTCACTTTCAACGATTAGATTTGAGTAACTATCTGGGTCATCACCCTCATATTGTAATGAGGCTCCTTCATCTGATTTGTATAAGTCTCCAGTTACATCTCCAAAATTATTTTCAAGATAAGATTCTTTTAACCCTTCTACTGCCAAATATAATCCATGATATTCACCATTTATAGAAACTTTAGCATATGCAAATTCTGGAGTAGCTAATCCCATCTCCTCACAGACACTATAAGTTAAAAATTCTCTCATATAAGATGGGTCAGAATAACAGTTATTAAGGTTTAATTGAGTAAGACCTTCCATACTTTGACTAGTATTATATTTATCGAAATTAATCTTATAGCTATATCTATCACTATCACTATTTGCTACAGATGTAAGACTTGAATTTCCTTTAGTTCTTATACCAACGTTTCCATATGTGTCTCCATTTACAGTTACTTTTGCAACTTTAAATTCTTCTTTTATAGCATTTTCATTTATATCTTCCAAGTCACTTTCATCTATTTCTATATTAACTTCCATAACCTTGTCTCTGTCAAAATATTTTTCAATATATACATTGCTATATAAATCAACATTTTTATTACCATATGTACTGTAAACTCCAACTACTGCACATAAAAATATAACCATAATTGAGATAAGAAGGGTAAATTTTTTATCTTTCATAAAAGATTACTCCTCTCTATGCTACATAGTCACCATTATAACTTACAAGAACTGCATTAGTAACTCCATCGACTTGGCTTAAGTCATTTATAAGACTTGTTTCTCCGTCTTTCATTCTTACTTCAAATACCAATTCTATACCTTTTTCTGGTGTAACACTTTTTGATTTTATTTGATATTTAGAAAATACTTTTTTAATTTTGTCAGTTGCAATATCTTCTGAATTCTCATTATTACAATTTACCATCAATATATATGGTGTTTCAGATATTGTTTTGTTTGAAAAGAATATTAGAATCAATCCCATGATTATTGAACCCATAACAGCTAATGGAATCAAACCTGCACCTAAAACTATGCCTGAGCCTAATGACCAAAATAGAAATACCAAATCCATTGGGTCTTTAATTGCTGTTCTAAATCTTACTATAGATAAAGCACCAACCATACCTAGAGATAAAACTACATTTGATGTAACTGCCAATATTACGAAAGTTGTAAGCATTGTAAGTGCTACAAGTGACACATTAAATGGTCGAGAATACATAATACCCATATAGGTTTTTTTGTAAATCATATATATAAACAAACCTACTAAAAATGCTGAACCTAGAGCTAAAGCACTATCTACAAATGAAAAACCTGATACATTTTCTATAAAACTTGATTTAAAAATATCGTTAAACGTCATAACTAAAATCATCCTTCCTATTTTTTAATTTTTTTATTTTATTTGGACGCTCTTTACCTAAAATTTGAATTTAAATCCTATATATACAATCTACTTGATGCATACTTTGAAACTGCTGTAGAAGTAGTTTTATTAATCTGAACCAAATCTTTTATAAAATCTGGTATAAACTCATCATATTTAACTTCTAATACAGTCATATTTTCATCAATAACTGATACTGTTGGCAATTCTTTATTGAATAAATTGACTGAATTTACAGAAGTCTTAATATTGCTATCGATTGTAACTCTTACATTTCCAAGTGGATAGACAAAAGCTTCTCTATCATAATCAACTATACTTTTTGCCTCCAATCTTTCACATTTTATTTTTAAATAAAATTCTCTTAATAAGCAGTTTGTCGATTCTTTTAAAAACTCAATGTCATTTTTTAATATCTTCTCTACTTCTTTTTTAGTTAAACTAGCTGACAGTTTTGATGTCATATTATAATGTTTTATTTTCTTCTCCAATTTTATATAAGAAAGGTCATTATTATAAAATCTTATTCTAAACTTTTCTCTCATTGCAACTCCATTTAACTTATCTAAAAGTGCTTTATCTTCAGGAGTGTCAAAATATAAACTTCTGATAAGATACTTTCCATCTTTTGATGCATTTCTATCTTTTTTCATTATTGGATAAAGCCTTGATTTTAAAGCTAGGACATCAGCTTCAGTTATTTTGTGTTTCATCTCAAATCTATAGTTTAACTTCTTATCCATTATTATCACCTCTCAATTCATTTAACTATGTTTGATTTATTTTATATTTAGAGTATACTTCACTTGACTTTGTTAAATCTCCGTAAAATAAGTGCATCTTTATGGCATATATGTGGCAAACAAGATTAAGCTGATGAGATTTCTATAAATTTATTAAATTTTATATGGTATTAGATTCTGTATAGTCAATGAATAGTTGTTTTAGAGGTAAAAAAAAGAAGATGTTATTTATAGATAAATTAAATATTTCAAATAAAAAATCAAGTTTCTTATTCAAAATGATATAATCCATAATTCCATCTTCTAAATTTATAATACTAAATAATTAAATTTATATGCTTAATTATGTTAAAATTAGTTTTACTGCACTCCAAACAAGTACTAGTGCCATAATAATATTAATTACTTTATAATGCTTGTTTATATATTTTTGTAAAATACCTCCTGCTAGAGCCCATGTCAAAGTCCCAGATATGCCTACAATACTATTACAAACTGCTGCTGATAATAAATATTCAACTGACTGTGACACAGGTATTACATACCCTGTATATACAGTAATAGCAAATATTATAATTTTTACATTGACAAACTGCAGAATAAATCCAGTCCAAAAGGATTCTTTCTTCACATCACTATCATTGTTTGGCTTGCTCTTAGCTACTTGTATTGCTAACCAAATAATATAAAGTGCTCCTATGTACTTCATAATACCAGTAATCATTGGTATAAACTTTGATAATTCAAGGCATCCAAGAGCACATATAAACATAATACATATAAATCCCATACTAATTCCTATAACCACTGACTTTCCTTTTTTCCATCCATTATTACTAATTGTGTTTAATGCAAGAATATTATTAGGTCCTGGTGTAAAACCTGTAACAAATGCGTATGGTAAAAAAGACAATAAAACTTCACTCAACACTTGTAATCACTCTCCTTTTATATTATAATACTATAAATCAAACAATAAAAAAAATCGAAATATTTAAATCTATACTTCAATTATTTTGAATGAAATGAGGATGAGCATGTATTTTAAATACCTACAAACTTTTAAAACCATAATAGAAGAAGGTAGTTTTTCTAAAGCAGCAAATAAACTCAATTACACACAATCAACAATAACATTCCAAGTACAACAGTTAGAACAAGAGCTATCTACACACTTATTTGAAAAGATAGGAAGAAAAATGGTTCTAACTAAAGCTGGCAAAAATCTAATACCTTATGTGGATGACGTTCTATGTTCTGTTGATAAAATGAAGAATTTTGGTACTGACTTGTCTGAGTTACGTGGTGATTTACATATCGCAATGGGAGAAACTCTTATTTGTTATAAAATACCTCCTATTTTAAAACGTTTTCATGAAATGGCACCAAATGCAAGGCTATTTCTTCGCTCAATGAATTGCTATGATATTAGAAATTCTTTGCTTGCAGGAAGCATTGATTTAGGAATATTTTATAAAGATATTGGAGGCTTGGGAAATTCTATTTCTACCTATACTGTTGGAGAATCACCTTTGACACTAGTTGCATCTCCAAAAGTAAAAAAACAATTCCCTGATTTTATTACTCCAAACCAAGAATTAGATATACCTTTCATAATAGATGAGCCAGCATGTATTTTTAGACAAATGTTTGAATCATATTTAAATGAAAAAAATATTACTCTAGACCATACGATTGAACTCTGGAGTATACCTACTATTAAAAATTTAGTAAAAAATGATATGGGAGTGTCATACCTTCCTACGTTTGCAGTAGAAGATGATTTGAAGACAGGAGAACTATGTGCAATAGATACAGAGTTAGATGATAGAAGCATTGTAGCAGTATGTGGCCATCATAAAAATAAGTGGATTAGTCCCCTTATGCAATTATTTATTGATTTAGTTGTTTCAAATGAAAAATAGATAGACTTATTTAAAATAAGTCTATCTATTTCTTATCATATTAATTATTTTAATTACACAACTTCTTCGTCATATTCACTTGAAAATTGGCTATTATAAAGTTCTTCATAAAATCCTTTATTTTCAATAAGTTCTTTGTGATTTCCTTGTTCAATAATAGTACCTTCTTTCATTACTAATATTAAATCCGCATCACGAATAGTGGATAATCTATGTGCAATAACGAAGCTAGTTCTTCCCTTCATTAAGTTATTCATTGCCTTTTGAATCTCAACCTCTGTTCTAGTATCTACGCTAGAGGTTGCCTCATCAAGAATTAACACTGATGGGTCTGAAAGTATTGCCCTGGCAATTGTTAAAAGTTGTTTCTGACCTTGAGATAGATTAGAAGCGTCCTCAGTCAATACGGTATCATAACCTTGAGGTAAAGTTCTTATAAAGTGGTCTACTCTTGCTGATTTTGCTGCATTTACAATCTCATCCATTGTAGCATCTGACTTACTATAAGCAATATTTTCTTTTATACTACCATTAAATAGCCATGTATCTTGTAGAACCATTCCAAACATAGTTCTAAGTTCTCCACGTTTTAAGTCTTTTATATTAACTCCATCAATAGTAATTCTTCCACCTTGTATCTCATAAAACCTCATAAGTAAATTTACAAGAGTTGTCTTCCCAGCTCCTGTAGGTCCAACAATTGCAATCTTATCTCCTGCATTCAATTTAATATTAATATCTTTCATAAGAATAGAATCATCACTATATCCAAATTTAACACGTTCAAATTCCACTTTACCTTTAGGCATATTGATAACTTTTGAATCTTCTTTGTCCTTTATTTCTTCAACTTCATCCATAACTTTAAAAACTCTCTCTGCAGATGCAATTGCAGCTTGAAGCATATTTACAATATAAGATATCTCTGTAGTAGGCTCTGATGCTTGATTTACATATTGTATAAACGCCTGTATACTACCAAGAGTCATTGCTCCAGTTGATGCAAATACACCTCCCACAACTGCTATAATAACATACCCAATTTGATTTATAAATCTAATAATTGGAGATATAGCATATGATGAGAATTGAGCTTTTCTACTAGCATTATAAAGATTTTGATTTAATTCTTTGAAGTTTTTTATAGTATCTTTTTCTTTACTAAATGCCTTGACTACTATTTGACCAGTAAACATCTCTTCTATATTGCTATTTAATTCTCCCAATGCTTTTTGATTTTCTGAAAATCTATTTTGTGATTTTCTTGCAATTATAACAGTAATACCTAAGGAAACAAGCAATGTTACAGCTGATACTATTGTAAGTGGTATACTTATGCTTATCATCATTACAATAGAACCAATCACTGTGACCACTGCCGTAATAAGTTGCATTAACCCTTCTTGTAAACTATCTGCTACCTTCTCTAAATCATTTGTTACGATACTAAGTGTTTCCCCTTTTTTGTGGGAATCATAGTACTTAAGAGGAAGCTTATTTAATTTATCACTTAAATCTTTTCTCATGTTAAGAACTAAATTTTGTGCAACCCCTGACATAATATATTGTTGTATATATATGAATACTGCACTAATCAAATATAACCCTAGAAGTATTGATATTATACCTCCCATAGTACTAAAATTCACACTGAACTTTGTACCTGTTTGAACTGCAGTCTTAATCCCATTAAATAATTGGTCAATAGCTTTTCCCATAACCATTGGTGCTAAAACTGTAAGAGCTGAACTTACTAATACTGAAATAAAAATCATTAATAACTTAAATTTTTGTTTTTTCATATATTTCAATAATCTTTTAGTAGTCTTTTTTGCATTTTTAGCTTTTTCTGCTGACATACCATCCTCAAAACTAAGTACATCTACATCTTGTTTTTCTGTTATTTTTTCACTCATATTACACCTCCAAATACACAGATTGATTCTTCACTCTATGCAAGTTCTTCTTTACTAAGCTGTGAATCTGCGATTTGCTTATAAACTTCACAATTTTCAAGTAACTCTTTATGTTTTCCTATACCTACAATTTCTCCATCATTCAAAACTATAATCTGATTAGCATCCATAATTGTACTTATACGCTGTGCTATAATTATGGCTGATGAATCTTTAATTTCATTCTTCAATGCTTTTCTAAGCCTTTTATCTGTATTGAAATCTAATGCAGAAAAGCTATCATCAAAAACATATACTTCTGGTTTTCTAACTAATGCCCTTGCAATAGATATTCTCTGTTTCTGGCCACCAGATAAGTTATTTCCTCCTTGTGCTACGAACGAATCATACTTATCTTCCATATCAGAAATAAATTCATCAGCTTGGGCTACATTTGCAGCATGTTTTACTTCTTCAATACTTGCATCTTCTTTTCCATATCTTATATTTTCTTCTATTGTCCCACTAAATAAAAAGGCTTTTTGTGGTACAAATCCAATCTTGTCTCTAAGCTCTTTTTGAGGCATATTCTTAATATCTTGACCATTTATAGATATTTCTCCAGATTGAATTTCAAAAAAACGTGGTATTATATTTGCAATAGTAGATTTACCAGAACCAGTGCTTCCTATAATTGCAGTTACTTCTCCAGATTTTGCTTCAAATGTTATATTGTTTAAAACAGGTTCCTCCGACTGGGAATATGAAAAAGTTACGTTTTTAAATACTAAATGACCTCTTTCTGAAGTAATATCTTTATATCCATTTCCATCTACAATTTCAGGTTCTATGTCTAAGATTTGGTTTACTCTATCTGCACAAGCTCCTGCTCTAGGTATGTACATAAATACCATTACTCCCATAATTAAATAAAATAATATTAAGATACAATACTCAACCAGTGCCATTATATGACCTATCTCCATATTTCCATTACTTACTCTCATACCACCAAACCAAATTATACTCACTATACCTAAGTTCATTATTAACATTACAACAGGCATAAGTACTGCAAATATTTTATTTATTGAAATTGCTGTTTCAGAATAATCTATTGCAGTTCTATCAAATCTCTTTTTTTCAAAACGACTTCTATCAAAAGCTCTTATAACTCTTACTCCAGTTACTACTTCACGTAATACTCTATTCATATTATCCATCTTTATTTGCATCATTTTAAACAATCTGATAACTTTTTTACCAACCAAAAACGCAGATAACATGAATAGAAACATTACTGTAACAATAATAATTGTCATTACTTTATCTATAGAATATGCTAAGAATAAACCAGAAACTGTTATGATTGGTGCTGGTAATACCAACTGAATAAACATAAACAAAGATTGACCTATTAAAGTAATATCACTAGTACTCCTAGTAATCATTGAAGCTGTTCCTATTTTATTAAAATCATTTATTGATAAATCTTGTGATTTTATAAATACTGCTTCTCTAATATCTCTACAAAATCCAGATGAGAGATTTGATGATACTTTGCAAACTAAAACAGCTGATAAAGCTGTTATACCTGCTGCTATCAACATAATTAAACCTGTCTTTACAATATAATCTACATCCCCCTTTACTACACCATTATTTACTATACTTGCTGTAAGTGTTGGTATATATAAAGTTCCAAGAGTTTGTAAAAATGTAAACATCAGCACTGTAACAATTAAAACTCTATATGGTTTTAAAAAACGAATTAATTTTTTCATACAATCACACTCCTTTATAGAATATTATGATAAACTATACTGTAACAGGATAGTCAAGGAGGAATTTTAATTATGAGTCAAATTTCGAAAAATTATTTCACAACTGGAGAATTTGCAAAGATTTGTGGAGTCAATAAAAAGACGCTTTTTCATTATGATGATATAGGTCTTTTCTCTCCAGAGTTAAAGAAGGAAAACGGATATAGATACTACTCATACCATCAACTCAGTATTTTGGGTATAATTTCTTCTCTTAAGGAAATTAAAATGCCTTTAAAAGAAATTAAAGCTTACATAGATAAACGAACTCCGAGTTTACTAATTGAACTTTTAGAAAAGAAAACTCTTGATATTAACAATGAAATTGAAAAATTGAATAATATTAAGGCTTTAATGGAGTCTACTATTTCATTTACTAAAAAAGCATGTAATATAGATGCAAATACGATTACTTTAGAAGAACATGAGGAAGAGTATTTAGTCAAAACGCCTCTTACTTATAAAGAACCCTTTCTTGGAGATGATGATGAAAACTTTTTATATGAATGTATTAACTTTATGGATAACTATGATTTAGGTGATGATGGTATGATTGGTTCAATCATTAAAGGCGAAGATATAATGAATAGAGATTTTGAGTCATATTCATATTTATTTACAAAAGTTAATAAAGACTATAAGAAATATCCTACATCAATCAAACCAAAAGGGCTTTATGTAATTGCTTATCATAAAGGAAGTTATGAAACTATTAATAAAACTTATGAAAAACTATTAGAATTTTTCAATCAAAATAATTTATATATGGGAGATTTTGTTTATGAAGAATATCTCCTATATGATATAAGTGTAAGAGATTCTAATGAATATCTAACTCAAATATCAGCAGAAGTTAAAATGTAAAAGGAGATACTAAAGAATACAAAAATGAATGTAAAGATTAATAATGAGTATAGCAAATTAAATAAATTTTATAATAGTATTATCTAAAGCATACAGAAGTTTATTTAAAAAGATGTAGGTGATTTTATATAAAATCACCTACATCTTTATTTATATTTAAACTAATTTCTAGAGTTATCTAATAGCCATTTTTCTGCATCTTTATAAAGTCTATCAACCTTCTCTGGTCTATCTATTCCAGGGAGTTCTTGATTTATTTTATATCCATCTGTACTAAGCATATAAGAAAGACTTGCATATGAAGGTCTATAATCCTTTATATCTTCCTTAGAAATTTTGACATCCCCATCCTGATAAACAGGTAAAATTATATCTTTTTCATATATAGCATCCATAGATATTATATACCACATATCGTCTATCTTTTGAGTCTTATACAGAAACTTGACATCTGACTGAAGTTCAACTAAATTTCCATCTATTTCATTTCTAATATGGATAGCTCCCATTGTAATTGATACTGCCTTATCTTTATTTACCCAAACTAATGTATCACAAATTTTATGTGGCGCATAAGATTTCATCTTACTTGATTCTTCTACGAACCCCTCTCCACTACCTTGATACCAAGATATTGAAACAGTAGATTCCTTTGCAAAACATTTTTTCATTTCATCCCATAACGCATTATCTCTACAAAACCTTTCAAATTCTATAAGCTCTTTTACACTATTTTTATCCACTATATCTTCTATAGAATTTTTTCCTGGTCTACTTAATAACATGTTCTCAATCTCCTTTAACATAAACTTCTTTTATTTTTAACAATACTCAATTCATTATCTTACTTTATTACCCTTTATCCATACACCTTTTATATTTCTAGTTGCTACTATATCTTTAATTGGGTCACCTTCAACCATTACTAAATCAGCTCTTTTTCCCTCTTTTATTACTCCACGGTCATTAAGACCTAATAATTTTGCTGGTAAACTTGTTGCACTCTCAAGTACTTCAATTGTATTAAGACCTGCCTTAACTAATAATTCAAATTCACGATGAAGAGATTCCCCATGTTTCACTATACTAATAGAATTTTCATCATTATTTGCATCAGTTCCAGCTAATATCATCACTCCAGCTTTTTTCAATGTAGCTGTATTTTCTATTGCTGTTTCTAACCTAACATCTTCTCTTCCTGTAGCTTTTTTTATATTTGATACTATACTTTCCATCATAACTATAGTTGGAATTGATATAAGATTTTTCTCTTTTATCCTTTTGGCTACATCATCAGGTAATTTACCTATAAAAGGAATATGATTTATTACATCAACATTTGCTTTTTCTGCATATTCATAAGCTATAGTTGTAGGTGCATGAGCAAATACTTTTTTACCATGTTCATGAGATATTTCAACTACTCTTTTTATTGTCTCAAAATCAAAAGCCGTTTTAGATGTTTTAGGGTCTTCTATTATGATTTTTACAAAATCTGCTCCTTGTTTAATTTGTTTCTTAGCAAAATTTTCAGCATCTTCAATAGTGTGTATTTTACTATCTTTAAACCCCATTCCCATAAGATGAGGGTGCGATTCTGGTGCAACAGGTTCATATACACTACGAATATCAGTTAATCCGTCTAAATTTCTTAAAGATTCTACTACATCTTTACTATTAGTTGCCATATCAAGCATAGTAGTTATACCCCAATCAGTTGCGTCCTCCAAGTTTTTTAAACTATCCAAATGTATATGAGAATCAATAAATCCTGGAAGTAAAGTGCATCCTTCTCCATCTATAGTAATATCAGATATTGTTTTTGATGATATCACACCATCTTCTATTACAACACTCCTTTGTTCTGAAAGTTTTTCTCCATCAAATATTTTAACATTAGTAATTTTAGTTATTGCCATACTTCACACTCCCTTTATTTTTATTTATTAAAAATTTAATTCTTATTTAATTAAAAATTTCTTACTTTGATATTTTCTTAATTTATATAACTAATTATATATAAATTAATTTACCTAAACTATGTGTTATAATCTAAACTTTAATGTAAAATATACTATATTGATTGTGCTATAGTACAATCAAATATAATTAGAGGAGGTTTAGCATGAAATTAACAGATTTAATGAAAGATATATCTCAATATATCTCAGTATTAAAGCCATTTCCAGATGAATATATAGACATTACTAGCTTGAATATTTATAAGAATAATCAAACTGAATTTACTACTGGATGTTTATATTTAGGAAATATATCAGATATTACTGTGGATTTGAACAATATAAATTTTTTAGGTATATTTATACAAAATGAAGTTAACATTGATTTAGAAAGATATAATTTAAACTCAGATATTTGTATCATAAAATCAAAAAAAGAAAAATATGACCTTTTTAGTGAATTGTTAAATATTATGAATCAAGAAATACGTCTTAGTTTATGTTCTCAAAGGTTTTTTGATGTGGTTTCTGAGAATAAAGGCATACAATATTTAATTGATATAGCACATGAAGAATTTGGCTATCCCATGATAATTCGTGACTCTACCTTCAAAGTTTTAGCTCATTCTTATGATGTTAGTGATATATTGCAACTTACTGAAGATTCTAATGGAGATAAATATTTAGACGAAGAAACAATAAATTACATAAAATATCAAAATATACATAAAAAAATACATTATAATAAATCTATTAAAGAAGAAAATAAACCAGACAGCTGGCTTGGTACATTAATCTCATCCGTGTGTGTAGAAGAAATTGAAATAGCTCATATAGCTATCTGTGAATGGAAAATTCCATTTAATGAATTTCACTTCAAATTATTAGAATCACTTAATAAAGCTTTATCTCTAGAATTGCAAAAAAATAATCTGCTTAATATAGATAAAAAACTTATTCCTAATTATATACTTTCTGATTTGTTGGAAAAAAAGTATCTAGATGATGATACTATAAGCAGAAGATTTCATTATCTAAATTGGACTAAGTCAAATTCATTAAACATAATGGTAATAGTAAACAAAGATAATAATTACTTTGACAGTAAAGTTCCTTTTATTATGCAGTCTTTAAGTGCATTTATACCATCTAATAATTGTGTAGTATACAAGTCTACTTTAGTTGTTTTTATTAATGATTCTTTAATTCATAATTTAATTGAGCATGAAAATAAAGAATTTATTAATTACTTAAAACTAAATTCACTTTATGCTGGAATAAGCCCAAGATTTTCAAAGCTATCTGATAGTTGGAAGTATTATATTCAAGCCAAAAAAGCTAGTGAAATTGCTCAAAAATATGACATAAACTTTTCTCCATTTGGGAAAAGCATACCATATATCCTCTACGAGCTACTTAGTACCAACTATGATTTATATGACCTCAATCATCCTGCTGTAACCAAACTAATTGAAGAAGATAAAAAAAATGGTTCTAATTTTTTAGAGACCTTAAAGCAATATATCTACTTTAATAATTCACCAAGCAAAGCAGCTGAAGTTTTAAATATCCATAGAAATACTCTGTTTTATAGAATTAATAAAATAAAAGAAATTACAGGTATTACACTAGATTATGCTGATGAAATACTTCAGATTTATATTTCTATAAAAATGATTGAAATTAACTCAAGAAATAAGACCTGTTTCAACACATATACAGGCATGTAAAAATATTTTGACACACTTAAATCACTATTGTAAAAGATATTTGATAGATTTTACCCTCTCAATATGACAAAATAATTATGAAAGGAGCGATAGCTACATGGAAATTGGAAAGAAACTGAAAAATGCTCGTATAAATTCTGGATTGACACAGGAAAAAGTTGCAGAAAAAATTAATGTATCACGACAAACAATTTCAAATTGGGAAAATGAGAAATCTTATCCAGATATTATAAGCGTCATCAAACTAAGTGATTTGTATTCCATTAGCTTAGATGAATTATTGAAAGGAGATAATAAAATGATTGAACATTTAAAAGAAAGTACAAATCTAGTTAATAGTAATAAAAAGTTAATAACTGCAATTATTATCAATATTATATTACTTATTTTATTTGTGCTATTTAATAGCTTTATACCAGACAACTACTACTTTATGGTTAGTGTATTTTGTACAGCAATAATAAGTTCATCAGCATTGTTCTACCAAATTATAAGAAAATTTTAGGAGGTGTACTCATTATGGAAGTGAATAAAACTATGCTTATTTTGATATGTTTTGCTGTAGCTCTTGTGGGTTCAGTTGGTGTTGTATATCAAATTTATCATATGACTGTGATTGATGCAAAAGCTCGTGGATTAAAACATCCTAAATTGTGGGGATTGTTTGCTATGAATGGTAATAATTCGAGTGGTTTAATAATATACTTAATAGGTAGACGAAAATACCCTATTATAGATATGTCTAAAGAAGATTGTAAAGAAATTGAATCTAGAAAAAAATCAGTTGGAGTTGGATTGATTTTTTTGGCTATCAGCGCTATAGGTTTGGTAATATGTATTACATTATTTTGAGTTAAGAAAATGCTAATTGCTTTTGGAGATACAGATACACAAGAGTATATTGATAATCCTAAAAACATGACAATTGTAGATTTTAATACTCTTGTTAATATTGAACCAACTACTTTAAATATTTTTTATATGCCTATAGGAACAGACCTAGAATTTCGCTCTGATAAAAGTGGAAAATATTTTATTGACACAAACACAAGGAAAGAAATTAGAGAACTAGTTAAACATCCTGCACAAATAGCATTTGAAAAGAATCTAAAATTTTTAAATCAGGAAAATTATCCAGTAGAATTCTTTCAAAACTTGTTTCAGAAAAGCGACAAACTTGAACCCTTCATTGTGGGAGAGACAGATTTTCCAAGTGGAGAAGTCACAGAACTTACAATACCATTTATGAATCCTACATATTTTTAAACTATAAAACTTATTTACAATTTGGTTTTAATAAATAGAATTCTTTTAAAATACATAGTTCTTAATTAGACATGAAAATAAGGCTATGCTTTTTATGGTCATAGCCTTTAACAAATACTTACAAATTCACTACATGAGTCAACTTTTTTAATAATTTAACTATATACTCAAACTATATCTTCTAAATTCACTGTATATATAATTCTTCTTCAAATAAACAGTAAGAATTTTTTCCAGAGGCCTTTACATTATAAAGAGCTCTATCTGCATTTTTAAACAATTCTAAAAATGAATTTCCATTTTGAGGATGTCTTGCAATACCTATACTAACAGAAGCCTCAAAGCTAAAACTTAAATCATTGTAGTTCTCATAAAGTACTCTATTTAATTCTTTAGCTTTTTTATGCAAATTTACTTCTGAATGATAATCTTGCATATATACTACAAATTCATCTCCACCAATTCTTCCAACTAAATCTTCATTCCCAAAACTATCTTGTATCTTCTCAGCAAAAGTTTTTAATACAAAATCACCAAATGGATGCCCAAAATTATCATTTATTTCCTTAAAATCGTCCAAATCAATAATGAATAATGCATCTTTTTTATTGCTTTTATTTGTAGATATAACTTCTTCTACTAATTTTTCAAAGGTACCTTTATTGTATATATTTGTCAATGAGTCACTTTCTGCTCTAGTTTTCAACTCTTCGTATTTTTTTATATCACTATCTACATCTACAATTACGCCTACAACCTTCAAAAGTTCATTTTCATCATTAAAAATCTTTGTTACTGATGTTCTACACCAAAGGTATTCGCCATTAGATTTTTTTAAACGATAGATTACCTGATTATGTTTGTTATTTTCTTTAATACACTTAAGAAACTCTTCAAATCCACTATAATCTTCCTGATGAACTAATTCTTTATCCATAATCTCTTTTAAAAGATTGTCACATTTACTACTATATCCAAATTTTTCATTCCATGCTTGAGATACAAATGATTTATTTTCTTTAGCATTCCATTCAAAGACAACAGAGTCAGTCTGTTCAACAATAATTTTATAACGTTCATTACTGAGCCTTAATTCTTCCTTATGAATTATTTCTTGCTCAAGTATTTCATACTTCATAGATAATTTAGTTTTATCTATAATAGATTTAAATAGATAAAACACGATAAAATTAATATATAAAATACCAACACTTGATATTAAGTTTAGAAATTTTAAACTTTCAGAACTAAAAAAATTATTTACATCAAAGATAGAAATAGTCAGAAATAAGCTGAACAAAGGTATTGCAAGTAAAATAACCCAATACTTTATTGGCATATCTGAATGTACATCTTTTTTAAATAAACAAACTATCTTGCATATAAATAAAAAAACTATCTTAGATAAAATTGTGGCTGGTACTCTTATAGTATTGTTTTCAAACATTATTTCGAAGCCTTCTTTTATAAATAAAACAAAAATACTTGTTACCACAATTTCTGATAATATAAAGAATACATTTAATAAAACAGTCGCAAACAATCGTGTCTTTGTATTTCCTTCATATAAAAATGATGATGAAAAAATAAGGATGAAAATTAAAGGTGTTGTGATTACAGGATTTAAAGTTATTAAATTACAGGCTCCTAAACATATTATAAAACCCAATCTAGCATATCTTACAGTTCTTGTATATCCTTCTTTCTGACCTAAAAAATCTGATAAAAACATATGGACAACAAAAGCTTCAAAGATAACTGTTACTAAATTTGTAATATCAAAAAGCAGTTGTTCTTTCATACATATTTTTTATAAAATAAGAAGCTTACTTAAGCTAAATACACTTCAGATTTTACTTTTCCTTTCTGCATGTATATTTAAGCATCTACTTTAATTGTCAACCATTATAATATATGTCAGCTTAATATTGTTCTTTTTTCAACAGTATACAATAGATATATGTAAAAAACAACTTCAAATATTGACATATTTCTTTAATATATATCAATATTATCTTTATAACTTAAATACTATAGTAAACTTAGCTCCTTTTTTACCATTTTCCGCATATATACGTCCACCATGTTTATTTACAATAGATTTAACTATTGATAATCCAATTCCATGATTTCCCCCAACTCCCTTATAAAATCGTTCAAAAATATGAGGTAAATCGTCTTTATTAATCCCAATCCCATCATCTTCAACTAAAACAACTATATTTTTTTGATTATATTTACATACTATTTTAATTTCACTCTTAGCATACCTTAAAGCATTTTCTATAAGATTCATAAATGCTTTGGATACATTTTTTTCATCACATTCAAATAGAACCATTTCTTCATCAAACTCATAAATAAATTTTATACCTTTATTTGCCGCTCTTACATTTTGTCTAGAACCACAGTTTGAAAGTACTTCCCTTAAATCACATTCTACAAGGTCATAATCTTTAGTTATATTATCAATTTTAGAAATATATAACAAATCTTCAACCATATCACTCAACCTATCACTTTCTTCAAGTATTATATCACTTGCATGTTTGCTATCTATTACATTATACTTTATGGCTTCTGCATAACCTTTAATGGACATAAGTGGAGTCCTAAGTTCATGAGAAGCATTTTGAAAAAATATTTTTTGTTCATTATCATACTTATCAAGATATTCAGCACTCTTATTCATAATATTTGAAAGTTCTACTAATTCCTTATCTGAAAAGTCAAAGTAAGTTCTTTTAAAATCTCCTTGACCCATTTTTTTTGCAAAACCACATAACTCTTTTATCGGCTTAGCAATTTTTTCAGATAAAACTACTGCTGTAAATATTGCTAATATCCCAGCAAAACACATTACAAATATCAATACAATATTTATCTTTTGAACTAGATTTAAAGTCTTTGATATATCTATAAAAAGAATCAAATATTTATCTTGTTCTCCATATATACTAGTAATTTTTACAGTCGAAATATAATAATCTTTACTTCCAGTGGATATACGTGTGTTTTCATCTGAGTTTAAGTCGAGTTTTTCATTTTGGATACACTTTTTAATCGATTCCATCTCATCAATATTCTTTAAGAAATCATCCTCTCTTGTTGGAAATATCAAGTTATACTTTGAATCAACCACCATAGCATCAGCATCTGATTGTGTTTCTGCCATCCTAACTTTATCTTGTACATTTCTCATAAAATTAGATAATGCTTTTGGAGGAAGCTTTCCATCATCTTGAGGAGGCTTAATAGGTCTAAAATTGCTATCCATATGTTCTACTATTTCTGTAGATTTTGTTAGTTCTTCATTTGCAGTCGTTTTTATGTACGTATCAAGCAATATATTAAAAGATACTAATATTATCATAAAGACTACAATTATTAAACACAATATGCTCAATAAAATTCTAGTTTTTATGCTTATATTTTTCTTTGAAAATTTTAATTTAAATATGGATTTAATCTTATTTTCTCTCTTTTTATCATTTTTATTTTCCATCTGAATTTTTCTCCTTTAATCTAAACCCAAAACCCCAGACAGTTTCTATCAAAATATTTGTATCTAAAATTTTTTTACGTAGTCTCTTTACCGTATCGTCAGCAGCTCTTGTCTCAACTTCTATATCATATCCCCATATTTTATTTAATAATTCATCTCTAGAAACTGCTCTGTCTCTATTTTCAAACAAATAAGTTAATAAGTTGTATTCATTTGGTGTTAAGTCTATATTGTCACTTTTATTTGTAACGATTTTATTTTTTTTATTTATTGTTATATCACCAAATTTCAATTCCATATCTACAGAATCACCATACTTATCATAAATTTGTTTCTTTTCAAATTCTATCCTTCTAAATATCGACTTTACTCTCATAACTAAAGACATTGGGCTAAATGGCTTTGTAAAATAATCATCACTACCCAAAGTTATCCCTGTAATATAATCTATATCTGTATCTCTTGCAGTAAGCATTATTATTGGAACAGTACTCTTCTCACGAAGTTTCGTACATACATCAAAACCACTTAAACCAGGCATCATTATATCTAGGATTACTAAGTCACACTCTTTTTTATTAAATTGCTCTAAAAGTTCGTCACCTGTTTTAAAATCCATAACATCATGGCCTTCATTTTTTAAGAATGTCTTTACCAAATTTCTTATATTATCTTCGTCATCTGCTATATAAATTAACTTATTCATACACTCACTCCTTAATAAACTCTTAATTTAAATTAAATAGTATAAATACATTGATTAAACAATAAAACCCCAATCTATAAGATAAATAATATTTTTTACTATATTTAAATTATATCAGCTTTTTATGGTACATTAGTTTTAAAATTGTTTAGATTTTAAGGCAATTTTAAGGCAAAAACAAATTATTATAGAATTTATCAGACTCAATACAAAATGTTATAAAATAATAATCCAACTTCTAACTATATTTATTCATTTTCTACCAAAACTGATATTTCTCAGACTTTTTATTGAATATTCAAACAATTAATATTATAGTTATATTAAGTAATACAGTTTACTTCAAGCATAAAAAACATTTATTCATATATCATACTTATTCCATTCTCAATTAATTTTATGGATTTCTTAAACTCATTGACAAAATTATATTTCAACAAAATAAAACTAGGTAAAGTATCTCTGAAGGGAGAATTTAAAATGAAAAAAACGCTTACATATCTTTTATTTTTAATTATTCTATTAAGTATGTATTTTTTAGCTGTTAAATTGAATTTTGACTTCTATCGTAAATTTGGCACTGGTTTTATGCAAGACTTTAAAAAATTTATTTTTATTAATTTAATCTCCTCTGGTGGCATTGGTTTATTGTTAGGAACTGAATTATTTATTAAGGAGTATAAAAAAACTGGCAATTGGTATATTGATATTCCAAGATTAATCCTTCTCTGTCTTCCATCTTTTTTACTAACATTAATGCCTGTATTAATATTTATGTTTCCAGTTGGCAAAATTCCAATTATAGGTAGTTTTATTATGCTTGACCGAATACCACTTAATATAATAATTTTTAATATATTATTTGGATACTTCTTGATAACGAGTTTTCGTAAAAAATAATAACTAAATAACTTAAATAAAAATAGCTATCTTTAAATAAATTTTATTATTTAAAGATAGCTATTTTTTACTTAAACCCAATTATATTCTTATACTAATTTATAATCTTTTGGATTCAGTTTACTTGCTGCTGCTTCATCTACTATAACTATAGTATCTTTGTGAAGTTGAAGTATAGAACCAGGAACTTCTGGAGTTATATCCCCATAAACAGTTTTATATACTGCATCAGCTTTTTCTTCTCCTGAAGCTAAAAGTAATATTTTTTTAGATTTTAAAATTGAACCAATTCCCATACTTACAGCTTTTTTAGGAACATCTTCTCTTGATTCAAAGAATCTTGCATTAGCTTCTATTGTAGATTCTGTTAATTCAACTACATGAGTTCTTTTTGCAAATTTATTATCAGGTTCATTAAAACCTATATGAGCATTACGACCTATTCCAAGTACTTGTACATCTATACCACCTGCTCTATCAATAGAAGCTTCGTAATTTATACATTCTTTTTCAATATCATCAGCCATTCCATTTGGTAAATGAGTATTTTCTGACTTAATGTTTACATGATTAAACAGATTTTCTTTCATAAAATAATCATAACTTTGGTCATTAGATATTGGCAACTTATAGTATTCATCTAAATTAAAGCTTATTACATCTGAAAAATCTACTATATTTTCATTATATTTCTTAACTAAATCTCTATACATACCTATTGGCGTACTTCCCGTAGCTAATCCTAATATTGAATTTGGCTTTAAAACTATTTGAGCTGCTATCATTTCAGCTGCTTTTTTACTCATTCCATCATAATCTTTACATACTAATACTCTCATTTTGTTCCTCCTAAATTTTAGCTAATACTTTAATTGATATAAGTTTAATTTATTACTATTTTTATATAACTTTTATTTTATTTAAAGCTTATTTTTTACATTCTACATATTTTTGTATACTACTTCACCCAAGCATAGAGTCATCTTGCAGTCCAAGTTTTCATCAAACACAGCTATATCTGCATCTTTACCTATATCTAGACTTCCTTTTTTATCATTTATGCCTAAAGATGTTGCTGGGTTCAAGGATGCTAAATTAATTGCTTCATTTACTCTAAGGTTTGTATTATTTAAAAAGTTAAGTACCATTTTATTTAAAGATAATACACTACCAGCTAATGCACCATTTTCAAGTCTTGCTTCATTGCCTTTTACTATAACTTTTTGACCTCCAAGAGCATAATTTCCATCTTCAAGCCCACCCGCTTCAATAGAATCCGTTATTAAAATCAATTTTTCTCTACCTTTGTTGTTCAATATAAATTGAAATAAATCTTTATTTATATGGATTGTATCTGCTATTAACTCACTATATACATCAGTTGTAAGTGCTGCACCAACAACACCAGGATCTCTATGGTTTAATCCAGTCATTGCATTAAACATATGAGTTATATTTGTTACACCTAAGTTTATAGCTTCTTTAGCTTGCTCATAACTTGCATTACTGTGACCTATAGATAAAACTATATTTGTACATCTTTTGATTTCTCTAGTAAAGTCAAAGTCTATATCCTTTTCTGGAGCATAAGTTATTACCTTGATAACATTCTTGTATTCTTTGATAAATTCATATTTTGAATTTATTATAAATTTTTCATTTTGTGCCCCCTTATAATTTTCATTTATAAAAGGTCCTTCTAAATGTGCTCCTAATACTTGAGCTCCTCCAAGTTTTCTACTTTTAGCTTTTTTGATAACTTCAAGTGCATCATAAACATGCTCTTTATCCATTGTCATTGTAGTTGGAAGAAAAGATGTTACACCATGTCTCATTATTGATTTTGAAATTGTCTCTATAGATTCATCAGTTGAATCCATTGTGTCTTTTCCCATGTTTCCATGTATATGAATATCAATAAGACCTGGAGAGATATATTTACCACCAACATCTATAACTTCACAATCATTTGGTATCTCATCAGATATATCAATTATTTTTTCATCAAATACTAGTACTTTGTTTTCTAAAATTTGATTCTTTAATATTATTTTCCCATTAATTAAACATTTCACCTTATTCACCTACTCACTCAATACTATTTCATATTGATATTTATCTGTTCTAAATATCGATATGGTATACTCTATAGGATTACCTTCTTTATTATAAGAATTCCTATGAAGTTTAAGGGCTAAAGAACCTTCTTCTGTTTCAAGTAGCTTACTTTCTTCATCTGAAAGTATAATTGGCTCCATTACTTGCTCAGCTTTTTGTATCTTATAGCCATATTTCTCATTCAAAACTCTATATAATGAAGAATTATCTAATATTCCTTTTGTAAGACCTTTACACATTTCTTCTGATAGATACACTATTTCTAATCCAAATGGCTCTCCATCTGTATATCTAAGTCTAATAATTTTATATATATTTGTTGTATTATCACTTATTCCAAGCTTTCTTTTTACTAAATCGTCTGGTAGTTCCATCTCAAAGGATAATATATCAGTTCTTATGTTTACTCCTTTTTCTTTCATTACATCAGTAAAACCTTTTACATTTGAAAACTGATACTTCTTTTTTTGCTTTGCGACGAATGTACCCTTTCCTTGTACCCTATAAAGAAGACCTTCTGTAACTAAGCCAACAATAGTTTTATTCACTGTCATGCGACTTACATTTTGTATATTACAAAGTTCTCTTTCTGGTATTATTGCATCACCTTCTTTAAGTTCACCAGTTTCTATCATCTCTCTTATTATGGCACTTAGTTGAGTATGCAATGGTATATTACTAGATTTATCCACTATTTTCATAAAATCACCACTTTTCAATATGGTATATACCAATTTTGGTATATACCAATTATACTTTAAAAGAAAATTTATTTCAATACTTTTAACTTATTTTGTAAAAATTTTAGGGAAATCTAAAGACAAAAAAGAAATTGGAGTTTATACTATATAAGAAGCTAAATAATTGAAAATGCATGAATAATTACATTATTTATTATAAATTTCACTAATACTAATATATATACTGTGAAACACTACTACATAAGAGTAGTATAACTAAATTGTAAATATAAAATGAGAGGATGATTTTAATTTGATAAAAATAGGTGATTTTAATAAACTTATAGTAAAAAGAAAAACAGAATTTGGATATTTCCTAGATGGACAAACTAATAACACCAAGGATGATGTGCTTCTTCACAATAGATTAATAGGAAAAAATGAAATAAATATAGGCGATGAAGTAAATGCTTTCATATTTAAAGATTCTGATGACAGAACTGCTGCAACTTTAATACCTCCTTTAGCTAAAGTTGGAGATGTTGCTTATCTAAAAGTGGTTGATAACACTGACATTGGTACTTTTATAGATATGGGGCTTACAAAAGACATACTAGTTCCTTTTAAATCTAAGACCTATCCATTGTTTAGAGATGAAAAATATTTATTTTATATATATTTGGATAAAAGCGGAAGAATCGCTGCTACTACAGACATAGATTCATATTTAGAAACAGACCATACTTACAATGTAGGAGATATGGTAAATGGAGTTGTATATGGGTTCCAAACCAATAACTCTGCTATGATATGTGTTGACAATAAATATGCTGGTGTAATCCTTCATAATGAATACTTTACAGAATTAAAAGCTGGAGATGTTCTTGAAAATTTACATGTTATAAAAATATATGATGATGGTAAATTAGGGCTTTCTCCTAGAGGAAACAGAAAAGATGAACTTGATACCTTAGAAAATAAAATTTTAAGCTATTTAGAAGGTTCAGATGGATATATGAGATTTAATGATAAATCTGACCCTAAAGATATTTCTATCTTATTTAATTCAAGTAAGAAAAATTTCAAACGTGCTCTTGGAGTACTTATGAAGAAAGATTTAATTTATCAAGATGAAGATGGAACTTATTTAAAATAAATTATATAACACAAAAATCGAAGTAAAAATGAAAGATATTTTCTATTTCATATTTACTTCGATTTTTTATTTAGGTTACTACCTATATTTATTGTGCATTTACTACATCTATTATGTCTAGTTCACAAATCTTTTTAATTGGTTTTCTTACTGAAAGTAAAGTTATTATTATCATAGTTACCACAATGATAAACAGCAAATCAAAAGGTATTTGCCACTCTATATGAAACTTTAATGTTACTAAAGATACAAATATATACCTATGTAATATTAATCCAAGTACACTCCCCAGTAAACAACCACTTAAAGCATATGTACTTGACTCTACTATTACCATTTTTCTTAATTGCTTATTGGACATGCCTATTGCACGCATAATTCCATAGTAATTTATTCTACTTGTAACACTTATATTCATACTGTTTATGATATTAAACATACTTATAATGGCAATTATAAATACAAACCCATATACAAAAATTGCCATAGTGTAAAATGAATTTCTAGCTTCTAAGTTACCTTGTCGCTTATCTCGAACCTCTAAATTATCATCTAGTACACTTCTTATATTTTGAATTAAATTTCCAGGAGCATCTTCATCAACTTGAGTATCAATTATTACATAGTCTTTCATACCTGTTACATTTGTAAAAGTATTTTCAGATGTTATAATATTTCCAATATATTTATCTTTATTAGTAGTGAATACTACTGGTATTTTTGATTTATCAACACCCATACTATGTAAGTATCCAGCTATATTATAATCATATTCTACCAATGCTCTTTTATAATCATTGGTTATATTTACAACTACTATTTGACCTACTACTATAAACATTAATAAAACGGATATAATCACCAAAAAAAATATTTTTATGTCTTTATTAGAAAATATCTTCATATTTAACACCCTCACTTTATAACATTCCATTTGTAACCCATTCTTCTAACTGTTAATAGAAATTTTGGATTTTCAGGATTATCTTCAATCTTATTTCTAAGCCTTCTTACATATACTGACAGAGTGTTATCATCTACAAAACTACCATTTCCATCCCATAACTTGTCCAATATATTTTTTCTTGTAAGTATGATATTTTTATTTTTCATAAATAGGCACAATAATTTATATTCTGCTGTAGTAAGCTCCAGCTCAATTTCATTTTTAAAAACACGATTTTCAAGTAATTTAACAGTAATACTATTTGACTTTAGTTCAGTTACATTTTCATTTGTAAAATTATAACGCCTAAGTAAAGCTTTTATTCTTTAAATTAACTCATTTAATTTAAAAGGTTTTGTTATGTAATCATCTCCACCCATATCAAGCCCCATCACTACATTTACTTCTTCATCAGAAGCAGTTAAAAATATAATTGGCACATTAGAAACTTCTCTTACCTTTTTACAAATATCAAAACCATTACCATCAGGTAAGGATACATCCAAAATCAGTAAATCATAATTTTTTTCTTTGTACATTCGCAATGCTTCTTTTACTGTTCTTGCTATATCAACACTAAAGCCACTCTTTTGTATAGAAAATTCTAATCCATATATCAAGCTTAAATCATCTTCAACCAACAATATACTACTCATCTCAATCACTTCCATTTTATTTATTTTTATTTTTCATTTATTATATACTTAACTTATTATATTTTTACTCTTTTAAAAATACAATACCTTGAAATCCTAATAATTAAAAAAGCTTAAAATACACTAAGTATTCTAAGCTTTTTTTAATCATATTTTATCTATTTGTATTATTTATTTTTTAAAATACTATTTTCAATACTGACTTTATCAAACATTTCACTATCTTTACTATTATCTATAAAAATATCACTTATATTTCTAATATTTGTTGAATAGTTACCACTAAGTCCCATCTTATCGAAATTCATATTCCCTAGCTTTTGTATCACAAATCCCATTGATGCAAGTAAAATAGCAAATATTATATACTGACTAAAGTTACTCATATAATAATTTATAATAGTATATTCATTTCCTGTGAATGCCAACTGTTTTGTAGATAGCATAGTATATATGTATTCAGTACAATTTATAAATACATATATACCATAAATAACCAACATGACAGATAAACAATACATTGTAATTGAAACCTTTGATATTTTTTTTAATTGTTTAACTCTAAAAGCTTTTTTCAACTTCTCAATAAAATCTTTCATTTTAACTCCTCCAATACATTATTTAATAAAATATAATAATATTAGTATATAGAGTTAATGTGTTTATAGTATTAAGTTTTCATGAAGTTTATATGAGTTATTGATTTTGTATAAGCTTATTTCCAGCGTTTTAATTTTGGAAAGAAATTATTCATCATACTCCTTGCTTCATCTTCAGTCATACCTTTATTACTTTGAACCATAGGAGGTATACAGATTTCTATCATCTCTGCCATACTTATATCAGCAGTAAATTCACCATCTTTAAAACAATAACTACAGTAATCATCACTTTTACTTCCATCTTTATTTGTTCCATACAATTCATTAGTACATCCCATTGGCATGCCACAACATTGACAAAATCTAGTTTCTTCCATATATAATCACTCCTTGTATATTTTTCTTTGGCTCTTGACCATATTTAAATTATAGCAATATTAATATGACATGATTATGTCATATTAACAATAAAAAGACTAATAAAATTATATATTAATATATAAATTCTATTAGTCTATATTTTATTTACTCACTTAAGTTTTGGATTCTTAAATAAAAATTATATTCTATTTACTTTAGTCTTTATTGCTGCTTCTTTAACTGCTTCAGCAACATTTTTTACTACATTTTTGTTAAATACATCTGGTAATATATACTCTGGACATATTTCTTCATCAGTTATTGTATTAGCAATTGCATATGCAGCCGCTATTTTCATTTCTTCATTTATTTCTTTAGCTTTCACATCAAGTGCCCCTCTAAATATTCCTGGAAATGCTAAAACATTATTAACTTGATTAGGGAAATCTGAACGACCAGTTCCCATTATAAACGCTCCACCTAGTTTTGCTTCCTCTGGCATTATTTCTGGAGTAGGATTTGCCATTGCTAATATTATTGGTTTTTCAGACATACTTTCAACCATTTCTTTTGTTACAGTTTTTGGACCTGAAACACCTATGAATACATCTTTACCTTTTATAACATCTTTCAAAGAACCTTTTTCATTTCTTATATTAGTTACATCTAACATTTCTTTTTGAACCAAATTTAATCTTTCCATGTTGGCTTCCAGTGCACCACTTCTGTTACATAATACTATATTTTTAACATTCATTTTAAGTAATATTTTTGCTATTGCTATACCTGCAGCACCTGCTCCATTTATAACTATTTCTAAATCTTCTATTTTTTTGTTTTCAATTAACTTTATTGCATTTATTATTGCTGCTGCCACTACTATTGCAGTACCGTGTTGGTCATCATGAAAAACAGGTATACTCAAAGATTTTTTTAATCTATCCTCTATTTCAAAACATCTTGGAGAAGATATATCCTCTAAATTTATTCCTCCAAATACTGGTTCCATTAATTCCACAGACTTAACTATTTCATCTACATCATTAGTCTTTAAACATATTGGAAAAGCATCTACATCTCCAAATTGCTTAAATAATATAGATTTACCTTCCATAACAGGTATAGCTGCTTCAGCACCAATATTGCCTAATCCAAGTACAGCACTTCCATCACTAACTACTGCTACTAAATTACCTTTAGAAGTATATCTATAAACATCATCTTGATTTTCATGTATTTTTAGACAAGGCTCTGCAACACCTGGCGTATATGCTGTTGATAAATCATCCTTAGTTTTAACTTCTACCTTACTTTCTACATTTATTTTCCCTTTATTAATTTCATGCATTTCTAATGCCAATTTTGCATAATCCTTAGACATCAATCTTCCTCCTTAAAATGTTTACAATTAAATTGTTTTGTATATTTAGTATTTATATAAATTTTCAAAATTTATTTACATTCATAAATTGCTCTTCCTTGTTCATAGATATTATTTCCATAACTATCTATAGCTACTGTAAGTTTAAGGTCTTCTACTACAATCTTCCTTATAGCTTCAGGTCCTAAGTCTTCATATGCAATAATTTCACATGATTTTATCGAATTTGAAATGTATGCACCAGCTCCTCCTATTGCTGCAAGGTAAACTGCTCCATACTTCTCCATACCTTGTATAACTTCTTCACTTCTTTTTCCTTTACCTATCATCAATCTAAGACCTCTCTCTAAAAGAGGTATCGTCAAATCATCCATTCTATAACTCGTCGTTGGCCCTGCTGCTCCTATAACTTCTCCTGGTTTTGTTGGAGTAGGACCTACATAGTATATACCTTGACCATTTACATCGAATGGTAACTCTTCACCTTTATTTATACAATCTATCAATCTTTTATGAGCTGCATCTCTTGCTGTATAAAGTATACCACTTAGACTAATTGTATCTCCACAATTTAACTTAGCTATATCAATCTCACTTACAGGTGTAGTTATCTTTATCATTTTATTTTTCCTCCTAAATTACTACCTTTTTATGTCTTGATGCATGGCAGTTTATATTTACAACAACAGGAAGACCTGCTATATGTGTAGGAAAAGTCTCTATATTTAAACCTAAAGCTGTTGTAGTTCCTCCTAACCCCTGAGGTCCTATCCCCAATTTATTAATAGAGGCTAATAATTCACTTTCTAATTTTGCAATATTTTCATCTTCATTAAATTCGCCTAGTTCTCTAAAAAGTGCTTTTTTAGCTATTTGAGCACATTTATCTACAGTTCCACCTATACCAACTCCAATTACCATAGGAGGGCATGGATTAGGTCCAGCTTCTGAAACTGTATCAATAATAAATTTTTTAATTCCTTCTAATCCATCTGATGGCTTTAACATCTTCATTTTACTCATATTTTCGCTTCCAAATCCCTTAGCAGCAAACTCTATTTTAATTTCATCGCCTTTTACCATTTCATAATGAATAATGGCAGGAGTATTATCCTTTGTATTTATTCTACTAATTGGACTTACAACAGATTTTCTCAAATATCCTTCCTCGTACCCTTGTCTTACTCCCTCATTTATAGCATCAGTAATTGTATCTCCTTCAACTAAAACCTCTTGTCCTATTTCAACAAAAAATACAGCCATACCAGTATCTTGGCATATTGGTATATTTTTTCCCTTTGCTATTTCAGCATTTTCAACTAATATATTTAATATATTTTTTCCAACTTCACTTTTTTCAGTTTTAGCTTTCTCTTTTATACAGCTTAAGACATCATCTCCTAAGTATAAACTAGCTTCTATGCAAAGTTTTTTTACTTGTTCAACAATTTGTTCAGATTTTATCTTCCTCAAGCGAACATCCCTCCATTACTTTATAAAAAATATTCGTAATCATATTTACACTTTACCATCATTTTTAAAATTTCTCAATATTTTTATATCAATTACATAATAGTAGTTAAATGTTTATTTTTAAGTCATTATTTATTTTATTAATCATATAATTTTTTGTCATCAATTTTTTATCTGAAATATCTATTTTTTTATTACATCTGTAAACTCTACTTTTATAAGTTTCTGTAAATCAAGTGGTGATAATTCTATTTGGTATCCTATTTTTCCAGCACTTACTATAATTGTATCTAATTGTTTTGCACTTTCATTTACAAAAGTCTTATAAAGCTTCTTCATCCCTACAGGAGAACAACCACCTCTAATATATCCTGTAAGCTTATTTATATCTTTTACATGAATCATATCCACACTTTTTTCTTTAGCTACTTTTGCAGCTTTTTTTAAGTCTAAATTTTCATGTACTGGTATTACATATACATAAATACTCTTACTAACTCCTTGAGTTACTAGAGTCTTATATACTTCATTTACATCTCTTCCTATATCATGTGCTACCTCTACACCATCTACATGTTCACTTTTGACTTCATAAGATAGTACCTTATAATCAATTTTGTTTGAATCTAAAATTCTCATAGCATTAGTTTTTACTTTAATCATACATTCACTTCCTTTTTATAAAATACGAACATTATCCATGTTTTCGAATATTCTGTACTATTTTAATAGAGTATTATAGTTAAAATAATTATATTTTAAAACAACAATATTATTATAACTCTATATTAACTTCAAAACTTCATTTTTTTCCAATTCACTAGAATTTTTTAGTTCTTTTTTTATTCTCACAGGAGAATCTCCTAAAATAAAGATATTATCTGCTAAAAATAATGCTTCTTCAATATCATGAGTTACAAATAAAACAGTTCTTTTTTCTTTTTTAAGTATGTCTTTAAAATTATCCATTATTATTTGTTTATTCTTTGCATCAATAGATTTAAAAGGTTCATCCATTATAATAGTCTTTGATGGATAGATAAATGCTCTAGCAATATTCACTCTTTGCCTAAGCCCTCCACTAAGCATCTGAGGATAAAATTTTTTATATTTAATAATTCCAACCAAATCTAAATATTCATCACAAATTTTATCTAATTGAGTTTTACTGTAGTGTTTATTTACAACTATCTTTATATTTTCTTCTACAGTTAGCCAATCTATTAGCCTATCTTCTTGAAATATGTAACTTACATCTAGCTTACTCCCAATTTTATTTGAACTTTCTTTAATATTTAAATTACAAGTATCATTTTCTATAATACCACTTATTATATTTAAGAGAGTAGTTTTTCCACATCCAGACTTCCCAAGTATACAGTTAACATTATCTATATAAAAATCAATATTAAAATTTTTAAATATAATATGATTATCATATTTTTTATTTATATTCTCAATACTTAACCTTATCTTTTCCATAAAAAAGCTCTCCTTGACAAAAATTTTTGAGCTACTTGTAAAATGACTGATATTAAAACTATTATAATTATCCATGCAAATATCCCAGATGTATTAAAATTAATTTTTTCAGTTTGTATCATAGTCCCAATACCATATGTAGGTTGACTATATACCTCTCCTGCTATAGCGACTTTTAAGCTTAATGAAAATGTCGATACTAATATAGATATAATTTGAAATTTTATAGCTGGTAAATAGATTTTCAACACCTTATCTATAAACCTTATCTTATACACGCTTGCCATTTCTAATAAATTTTTATCAATATTCAATATTGCTCCTAAAACACTCTCGTATAAGATTGGAAAAACTATAGTAAACCCAACTATAAAAGGTGTAGTATCTTTTTTAAACCAAATTAGTGCAAGTACTACTAATATCATCGTTGGTATTGAACGTGCTAGAGCATTAATTGGCTTTAATAAATTTCTAAAAATCCTGCTTAAGTATGCTACTATAGACAATATGATAGCAAAAATCAAAGCAAATAAAAAACTAAAAAAACATCTACCTATTGAGTAAAGTATGTCTATATAGAAATTAGAATTTAATACTATTTCTTTGATACTACTAGAGACTTGATTTATAGTTGGCAAGAATATATCATTGTTAATTTTTAAAGCAATAATTTGCCACAAAAATAAGAGGATAACACAAGAAAGTGTTACCTCTAATTTGTCTATAAATTGTTCTTTAATTTTCTTATTTTTCAACAAAGTATATTGCTTCATCTGGCACTTTGCCTCCTACTGTCTTATCATCAAAATTAGCTAATTTTTCATAGTAGTTTTTGTAATCATTAATCATATCTTTAACTGGAATATACTTTAAATTAGCTCTTTCAAGAGCTTTGCCTATTATTTTAGGTTCAGTAGATATTTCTATCTCCTCAGAATATTTACCTAATTCCTCAGGATTTTTATTTGCCCAATCTACACTATTTGATAATTGTCCTAAGAAAGAATCTACAAATTCTTTATTATCTCTTAAAAAATCAGATTTGATAATTAATGTAGATTGAGGATATCCATCCTTTGAACCACTTACTTCTTTCCATGAATCATTTAAACTTTTTATAATTTTTATATTTGGATTTTTGGACATTAAAGCACTAAGTGCAGGTTCTGGAACAATCCCTGTTGTAATTTTTCCTGTAGCCAATAATGGTACTAATTCACTTGCAGAGTTTACATAATTAAAATTTATATCTGCTGGATTTATATCCTTTTGTGATAAAAGACTTCTTATTGTTATATCTGGAGTAAGACCTTTCCCTGTACATCCAACTTCTTTCCCAATTAAATCAGAATAATCCTTTATATCATCTGTTGATACTAAATAAAGAGACCCCATACCTACAGTACCAACTATATTATAACTTGAAGTTTTATTATATGCTATTGCAGCCATATTTGATGGAACTATAGCTATATCTACATCTTTTTTCATTACTCTAGTAGAAATTGCCTCTGGTGTTTTCTCAATGCTATAAATTGTTTCATATCCATCTTTAATTGCTGGATTTTCATTTGCTAATTTCGCTACTGCTACCGCTGGCAATCCATCTGGAACAGCTACCTTTACTTCTTTAACAACTGCTGGTTCTTCTTTTGGCTTTTCATTTTGTCCTTGTGAACACCCCACTAAAAAAATTACACTTAATGCTGCTGATAACATTATATAAATATACTTTTTCATCTCTTCCTCCCGAAACTAACTTTTTATAAAATAATTATATTTATTTATATTAATTTCTGTTAATTTATCGAATAATCCTTCTTATTTAAATAATTTTATTTACTATTTACCTACACTCTATTTTAATATTTTTTCTTTCTCTTACTTGGACTTTTTTGTTGTTTTTTATTGTTTCTATTATTTGCATTATATTTTTTATTTTCAGTAGAAGACTTAGACTTATTTTTATTAGAATTATTTCTATTAAAATAAGGTTTCTCATCCTTTGGTTTTATTAGACATCTATGTCCAAAACCTATCAAATCCTCTCTTCCAGCTTCAACTAGTGCAGAATATACCAAGTCATAGTTTCTAGGTGCTCTATACTGTAATAAAGCTCTTTGCATTGCTTTGTCTCGTTTTGATTTTGGGACATAAACTGGCTTCATTGTAAGTGGGTCTATTCCTGTATAAAACATTGTAGTTGACAGTGTCCCAGGAGTTGGATAAAAATCTTGAACTTGCTCTGGTTGATAATGAGTATCCCTCAAATATTCAGCTAACTCTATGGCACTATTTAGTGTAGACCCTGGATGACTAGACATTAAATATGGTATCAAATATTGTTTTTTACCTAATTCTTCATTTATAGCAAAAAATTTCTGTCTAAACTTATCATAAGTTTTTCCTGCTGGCTTTTGCATATATTCTAAAACTTCTTCTGATATATGTTCTGGAGCCACCTTCAGTTGACCACTTACATGATGTTCTATTAGCTCTCTAAGAAACTTATTATTTTTATCTGCCATTACATAATCATACCTAATACCAGAGCGTACAAAAACCTTTTTTATGTTAGGTAATTTTCTTACAGCTCTAAGTAAATGTAGATACTCACTATGGTCTGCATCTAAGTTTTTACATGGTGATGGTGATAAACATTGTCTATTTTTACATGCACCTTTAGTAATTTGTTTGTTACATGCTGGTCTTCTAAAATTAGCTGTTGGACCTCCAACATCATGTATATATCCTTTAAAATCATTTAATTTTGTTATTCCTACTGCTTCATCAATAATTGATTTCTCACTTCTACTTTGAACAGCTCTTCCCTGATGAAAGGTTATTGCACAAAATGAACAACTACCAAAACACCCTCTTGAACTTACTATGCTAAATTTCACTTCTTCTATAGCTGGTATACCACCAGATTTCTCATATACAGGATGATATGTTTTTTGATATGGTAATCCATAAACTTCATCCAATTCTTCTCTATTTAGAGGTTTCTCTGGCTTATTTTGAACTAAATACTTACTTCCATGAGGTTGAACAATTATGTTTCCTCTAAATGGGTCTTGTTCATCATATTGAATTTTAAAAGCCTCTACATATTTCATTTTATCTTCACATATTTCTTTATATGATAGAATCAATATATAGTTATCGTATATTTCTTCTAGTGTATCTGCAACATAACATGTCCCATCAATATGTCTAATATATTTTGGGTCATATCCATCATTAAGTGCATTAGCTACATCCACAATCTGCTTTTCACTCATTCCATAAACTAATAAATCTGCTCCACTATCTATCAACATTGACTTTCTAACCTTATCACTCCAATAATCATAATGGGCAAATCTTCTTAAACTAGCTTCAATTCCTCCTATTACTATTGCAACATCGCTATATGCTTCTCTTATTTTATTACAATAGACTATTGTAGCTCTATCTGGTCTATAACCCATTTTTCCACCAGGAGAATACATATCCTTATCTCTATGCTTCTTACTCACTGAATAGTGATTCACCATTGAATCCATATTCCCTGCATTAACCAAAAATCCAAGTCTAGGCTTTCCTAATTTCATAAAATCATCTGTCGTCTTCCAATTTGGTTGTGCTATTATACCTACCTTATATCCAGCATTTTCTAAAACTCTAGATATTATTGCTGTACCAAAACTATGATGGTCTACATATGCATCACCTGTAACCAACACAAAGTCTAGCTCTTCCCATCCTCTATCTATCATATCTTGTTTACTTATTGGTAAAAACCTATTTTCCATATCATCACCTGCTCAATGTATATTTAACAAATACTTTCTTAAAATTAAAAGTATCTTTTAATTTTGTTCTTAACGCTTAATTATAACACAAAAAATACTTAAAACCACAACTTAAATAATTTATATGAACGTTTTAGGTTCAATAAATCAAAATTGTGATTTTAAGTAAATCTATAATACAGTAGTTTAAACGTTTTATTCAATTAGTTAGGAAATCTTTACAAGAAGCTCATTTAAATATTTGCTTCAGACTCAACACTATTTACTTCACTACCAAATATTAAACATGCATCTTTACCATCAAACCATTTTAAAGCTGTTGCCGTTATATTTACATTTACACCAAACTTTTTGTTACACATAAATGATTTACAAGTATCAGTTCCATCTTTTAAACAACTCATAGGGCATTTTCTACATTGTTTATTCTGATTGTTCCATAGTACTTTATAACATAAATCACCTACATGTGTATCTGGGGCTGACTCAAGCATCTTTTTATTGATAAATAACAGTTCATATGTGTTTCTGTCAACAACATAAGCCCATATGTCCATGTTATCCATTACAGACTTTTGAACTTCTAAAGATTCTTCTAGCTTACTTTGGATACGCATTTTTAATAAAAACACACTAAGCGTCTTGGAAATAAATGTCAGTGTATCCACTTCATCACTGGTCCACATACGATTATATGAACATTCATCAAATCCTACAAATCCTCTAAATTCATTACCTTCTAAAATTTTACATTGTAATATTGAACATATCCCTTGTGCTTTAAGCAAATTTTTTAAATCGCTATTGAGATTATCAACATCATTACAATAAAATAATCCATCTGCATTAAAATTTAAAAGATAATTGCCTAAATGACCATAGTAAATATTCTTAAGATTATCAATTTCTGCTGTTATTCCTTCATTACACCATTCAAATGTATTTTTACAGTAGAGGTTATCATCTGAGTTTTCAAATATATAGACACGACTCACATTAAAATGTTTACCCACAATATCAAGAATCAAATTTACAGCCATTTCTATATTATTTGATTCATACAATATATCAAATATATAATTTGTAATATGTTCCTTAAAAGACCTTGCTACATTGGTATTTTCATCTGTATTTCTTGTATTTGCTATATATTGTACTTTATCAATTTTTTTATCATACAAGGCATAACGATTCTTTCCTTTACCCTTAGCTGAATAAAGAGCTATGTCCGCATTTCTAAATAACTGCATGTAATCTGTTCCATCTTTTGGAAATCTAGCAATCCCTACACTCAAAGATATTTTATAATTATATCCTTTACCTACAAAAGACCTCTCAAACGTTTTGACCAATTCCTCTGCTTTGTTCATAATATCTTTTGTTTCAGAAATATCTTTCATAAAAACAATAAACTCATCTCCACCAATTCTTCCTACTATATCAGATGCTCTAAATAAATTTATTAAATCACTTGCAATTTCACTTAATACAGCATCACCATATAAATGACCTAAATTATCATTTATACCTTTAAAGTCATCAATATCAATAATCATTAAAGTACCTTGTCTGTTTTTATCCAATGTTATATATTCTTCTATAAGTGCTTGTGATGCTTTTTTATTATATAAACCTGTTAGTGGGTCTTTTTCCGCTCTCTCTTTTAATTTTTCAGCTTCTCGTTTTGATTCATCAATATCAGTTAAACTACCTACAACTTTATAAGGTATCCCATTATCATCAAACAGTGTCGTTGCTTTTATACTAAACCATGCATAAGTGGTATCTCTAACTCTAAGTCTAATCTCACACTCCTCATACTCACTTCCTGATGAAGTGAGCTTAGTTAATAAAATAAACTTATCTATATCATCATGATATATATCAACTGATTTAGTTATATTTTTCGTTGCATTTTCAGTTATAGGGTCATAACCAAATTTATTATACCAATTAGGAGAAATACTCATTTGGTCTTTTTCTATATTCCATTCAACTATAATATTTTGTGTCTGCTTTATAATAATCTCATGACGTTCTTCACTCTTTTTAAGCTCTTGCTCTAATAATTTAGCAGAAGTAATATCGACAATTACACTACATAGTACTGAGTTTCCATTTTCATCAACTATTTTTCTTCCTTTTAATAAAATCCATATAATACTACCATCTCGTTTTTCAACTCTTCGTTCGCATGCAAATGTATCATTTACTTTAAGTTGCTTATTTATATCATCAATCATTCCAGCTCTATCATCTCTTAAAATCAGCTTGATTAATTTATTATCTAATTCATCTTCTAACTGTTTACGTGTGTATCCAATCATATTTAAATAACCTTCATTTAAATATATACTATCAAAATCATCATTTATCTCAGTTATCACTATTCCACCAACAATGCTATCATTGATAGTCTCTATTTCAAACCTTTTTGAGTCTAATTCTTCTTGTATTTTCTTGAGTTCTGTTATATCAGTTAAGACTCCCTGTATATACTCATTCCCTTTACTATCTTTTATAGATTTACTTCTATCTAAAACCCAAATTATACTTCCATCTTTTTTTACAATTCTATATTCAACTTCAATTTTATCTTGTCTTTTTAATTGATTCAAAACGATACTATTAACCTTGTCTACATCTTCTTTATAAATCATATTTTTAAATTTATTTTTAAAAACTACATCTAAATCCTCTTCAGAATAACCTGTAAGTTCCAAAAACCCCTGACTTACATAAGTCATAGTCATATATTTATCTTTTAAGCAGTTTTTAACACCTCCTAATATATTATCAGTAAGTGCCTTAAATTTTTCTTTTTCATTTATAATAGTCTTAGTATTGTTATTTATAATATAAGCTATATATACAACAAAAATTAATATAACTAATAATATTTCTAATGCAAATATGTATACATCATACGAAATATTATCTGACTGAATATATACTACTTCACTTGGTACAACAGAAAAAATATACCAATCATTAATTCCAAGTGGTTGATAATTTAACATAAATTTCTCATTATCTAAATTATAGTTAGAATATCCAGATTTATCATTTTTAATATTTTCTTTTATAACTTTTAAACAATTTACTTCCTCACAATTATCCTTATTAAAAAGTTTAAATACACATGATAACATTTTACTATTTTCGTTTGTATTTTGAGCAATTACATATCCATTTTTTTTGGCAATATAAACGTGTGCTTTTTTATCAAATGCAGATAAGCCTAATAATTCATTCAATTTAGTTGAATCATAAGCTCCACTTAAAACACCTGCTACTTTTCCATCTTTATAGATAGGAGTAGCTAAAACTATTATTTCTTTCTTATCAATAATGGATTTTAAAGATTCTGATATGTTTTTTTCTCCATTTTTAGCTTTTTTAAAATAATCTCTATCTTTTAAATTAGTAATAATTCCATCATTAGAATAACTTTTTCCATCCAGTGTAGAAACAGACATTCTAATTAAAGAACTTCGCTTTACTCCAGACTCCATTAAATTAATCATCATATCATTATTTATATTATCTAAATTTCCCATAAAACTAGCAATAGATTCAAGCATGTCAAATTGACCACTAAGTTTTGTCTTAAGATTAATTATGTTATGCTCCGTAAATTCTGACAAATATGTATGCGTGGTCTCTTTCAACTTATTATCCAATTTAAACTTAAACTTAAAAATAGCCCCACAGGTTAAAATAATTATAATAATAAACAAGATACTAATACCTAAAATTTTTGGCTTTAGTCTGTTCACCATACTCACATCCTCATTACATATAATATATTATATGTTTATATTATATCTTCCTATTTTTATACATATTTTATTTCTTCCTATATTAGAATCAAACAACATATAGTTAAATTTATCTATAAAATTTTCATTTTACAGTTCTTTTAATTATATATTAATTGATGTATAAAAATTATTCTCTTTTATAATACTTATATTAATAAATTCCTTATAATTCTTTTCATGCTTATAAATACCTCAATCAATTTTTTAAGTTCCTCTTAGATAAGATACTATTTAACATTGTCCCACTTTAATTTAAAGATAAAATTAAACTCAATATATCCTCATTTTCAACACTTTAATTTTAATGAATATTTTAAAAATATAACTTAATTTTCTTTTGATTTTAATAAGGCTTAATAACATAGTATATACTAATTATTATTCATTATTTTTCTAATTAATCACTATACTTTTTATATAATCAATCCTGTTTCCAAATTGAATTACCATTTTCTTAAGCTTCAACACTATAAAATAATTATAAGCTTCATACTCATCCTTGAAACTTAGTTTCCGAATAATAATTCTAGCATGTCACTTTAATATCCTTTTATTTTTCTAATTTTGCTCATATAACAATATAGTCTATAATAATAACAAATATCTTTTAACGCTTATTATAAATACTGTCTATATAAATTTCCATTCTAAATTATAACATACAATATTACTCTATTTCTGTTAAATGTAAATTTTTACCATATAAAAATCTAAAAAAAAGATAGCTTTTTAGAAAAACTATCTCTTATAATTTAAAATTACTATACTATCATTTTTAATTAAAAATTAAAGGCTAAAAAGTAGTAAAGTTTACTTTTTAGCCTTTAATTTTATTAATTATTCATTTATTTCGTGTAAGAATAGCCCACATCTTACCTTAGGTTCAAACCATGTTGACTTAGCTGGCATTATCTTGCCTGCATCTGCTACTTTTATTAAATCCTCAATACTAGTAGGATACATTGCAAACGCTACCTTCATATCTTCATTAACTCTTCTTTCTAATTCCTCAATACCTCTAATTCCACCAATAAAATCAATTCTTTTATCTACTCTAGGATTTTCAATTCCTAAAATAGCATCAATCACATAATTTTGTAGTATAGAAATATCTAATGAGTCAACTGGGTCTTCTATGTCTAATAAATTCTTATTTGCCTTCATTTTGTACCATTTATCACCTAGATACATTCCGAAAGTTCCTTTTTTGTCAGGCTTATATTTTTCTTTACCTTTCATTTGTTCTACATCAAAATTTTCTTTTATTTTATTTATAAATTCTTCTTCATTTAAACCATTTAAGTCTTTGATAACTCTATTATAATCTAAAACCATTAGATTTTCATCTGGTGCAATCATTGCTATAAAATAATTAAATTCTTCTTTTCCAGTATAGTTTGGATTTTTAGCTCTCATTTCTTTAGCTACATTTTCTGCTGAAGCTGTTCTATGATGACCATCTGCAATATATAAATAATCTAATTTTCCAAATGCATTTACTAAATTACATATTATATCATCATTATCAATCTTCCACACTGTATGCTCTATCTTGTCATCTGTTATAAAATCATATAAAGGCTCATGATTATCCATAAAATCATTTATCATATCATCTATTAATCTTTGATGTTTGTAAGTTACAAGTATAGTTCCCGTATTAGCATCACAGTATTTTATATGATTAGTTCTATCAACTTCCTTTTCTGGTCTAGTGTACTCATGTTTTTTTATTGTTCCATCTAAGCTTTCATCAACTGAAATACATGCAACTATACCAACTTGAGCTCTGCCATCCATAACTTGTTTGTATATATATATACAATCTTTTTCATCTTTTACTAGAATTTCTTGTTTTCGAAATTCGTCCAAATTTTCTCGTGCTTTTAAATAAACTTTTTCATCATATAAATTTATATTTTCATCTAAATCAATTTCTGATTTATCTATATGCAAAAATGAATATGGATTCCCTTTTGCAATTTCTCTAGCTTCTTCACTATTCATAACATCGTAAGGAAGTGCTGCTACTTTATCTACTATATATTTATTTGGTCTAATCGCCTTAAATGGTTTAATCGTTGCCATTACTAAATTCCTCCTAATTGTATAAAATATTTTATAATGCTACCCCTATTAGATTGTTGAAGTCAAGAAAGTAGTCTTGAATCACATTTACAATTTCTTCTCCAATTCTTTCTTGAGCCTCTACTGTAGATGCACCAATATGAGGTGTAGGAGAAACTCTTGGGTGATTTACTAAATCTAGATTTAATGTAGGTTCTTGCTCATAAACATCTATAGCTGCTGCTGATAATTTACCCTCATCTAATGCTTTTAGTAAATCTTTTTCGTCCACCAAACCGCCTCTTGCACAGTTTATTAAATAAGCTCCATTTTTCATCTTATTTATTTCTTTTTCAGTTATTACTGCCCCCTTATTCTTATCAAAAGGTATGTGTAAAGATAAGAAATCTGCTTTTTGTAAAACTTCTTCCATATCACAGAATCTATATTTGTTAAAGCCTTGTGCTTCACCCATTATATCAGTATATATGACATTCATTCCTAATAGTTCTGCCCTCTTTGCAACTTCTTTTGCAATTCTTCCAAAACCTATAAGTCCTAATGTTTTTCCATTAATTTCTGTACCTTTGTATTTTTTCTTTTCCCATTTTCCATCTCTCATAGTTACATTTGCAGTATTTATGAATCTTGCAAGTACAAATAATTGACCTATTGTAAGTTCTGCAACAGATATACTGCTTGCATTTGGAGTATTCATGACTTTTATTCCATTAGCTTCTGCATATTTAACATCTATATTGTCTAATCCTACCCCACCTCTTACTATCAATTTTAACTTTTTACCTTCTAATGCTTTGTCTATTACATCCTTAGTAACCTTAGTAGCTGAACGTACTACAAGCACATCAACATCTTTAAGTTTATCTCCTAAAACATCTTTTTCATAAAACTCTTCTATCACATTAAAATTTAACTCTCTCAATTTTCTCGCTGCATCTTTCTCTATTCCATCAGTAATTAATATATTATACATAACAAACTCCTCCAATTATATTCACTTAATTTTTCCAATTTTTATTTTTTAAAGTATTTTCATCACTAAAAAACTTTATTTAATTACACTTTCTATTTATATAATTTTCAAAATATTTTTTATTAAAGTCATATCAAATTTCATTAATGTTTGTTAAAAATTTAATATGTAATTTTCATAAAACACATTTTATTTTATATATTTTAAATTTAACTTAAAATACACATAATTTTGTAATATTACTTATTAAAACCTAATATATCATCAATATTATCTAATAATTCTTGTACATCTTCGACAGTATAGTCACCCATATGTGAAATTCTAAAAGTTTTTTCTTTTAAATTGCCATAGCCATTTGCTATTTGGAATCCTCGTTCTTGTAATTTTGAATTTAAATTTGATACACTAATACCTTGAGTATTTTCTATAACAGTAAGTGTATTGGATAAGTGATTTTCATTGGTAAAAATTTGGAAGTGTTTTTTAGCCCAGATTCTAACTAAGTTTGCCATGTCTTCATGTCGTTTGAATCTATTATCTAGGCCTTCATCTAATATATTATCTAATTGGAAATCTAAAGCGAACATGTGAGAAAGAGATGGTGTTGAAGGGTATTGGTAGTTTTTCTTGATTAAGTATTCATACATTTCTAACAAATCAAAATAAACTCCTCTAAAAGGTACTTGCTTAGCTCTATCGATTGCTTTTTGAGAAAATGTGCAAATAGACATTCCTGGTGGTAATCCCAGTGCTTTTTGTAATGATGTTATACAAATATCTATTCCAATCTTATCAACCTCGACTTTTATTCCACCGGCTGAACTTACAGTGTCTACACAGTAGACCACATCTTTATATTTTTTAACAACTTCTCCAATTTCTTCTATTGGATTTCTTATTCCAGTTGAAGTTTCATTGTGAGTTACGGTTATTAAATCATATTCTCCGGTAGAAAGCACCTTATCAACCATTTCTGGTGTTGTTGCCTCTCCTAATTCAACTTTAAATATATCCGCTGGGACATTATTAGCCACTGCCATTTTGTACCATCTATCACCAAAGGACCCACAGGAAAATACTGCTGCCTTTTTGGATGTACAGGAACGAATGGATCCTTCCATTAAACCAGTTCCGGACGACGTGGATAAAAGTATCGTGTTGTTGGTATAGAATAGTTTTTGCATTTTTTCACTTATACTTTTTTGAAGTATAGATGCATCTTTCCCTCTATGTCCTATCATTGGTGTAGCCATCTTTTCCAAGACTTCTGCTCTAACATCAATAGGACCAGGAATAAATAATTTCTTACTCATTATAATTCCCTCCTTTTTTAGTTTGTAATATGGATAGTGTGTTTACTGTCCTTATTTTTAATATCTATAATATCAAGCTAAATTAAGTATGTCAACATAAAAATTATATTTTATATATAATTTATTTTCTATATTTTGTGAAATCATCCATTTTACACCTCATCATTAGTTTGAATTTTCTGAATTTTACCTATAAAAAAAATACACTTTTTAAATATATAAATTATTTTTTTTAACGTGTAAATTTAATGCTATTATAAGAATTTTTTTTAAGTATAGCTAAGTTATTTTTATCTTATGTTTTTCAATTTTATATTTTTTTACACATCATTTTACATAGCAAATATGTAATCACTTAAATCTCAATATATTCAACTTTTTCTTCTGATTCAGCAAAGAACCATTCTTCATCAGAAAAATCACCTTCTGCTATTTGACCAATAGGCATCTTCATATATTTTCCAGTTGCTGTTACTGCTATCTCTCCATTTGGCAAAATTATTTCTCCTGTACCTTCAAATAATTTTCTATTTTCTTTAGTTATCCTTCCAACTACTTTTATAGTAGCATCTGTTGGTACTGGCTTTTTATATTTCAATTCCAAAGATACTGTAACCCCCCATATTTGGTCATCATTTATACTTACAGCTCTTCCAATAGTCTCATCTAATATTGCAGCAGACATACCTCCATGAACTCTTCCTGGATAACTCTGATGCCAATCTTTTGTATTACAAATTGATACAAGTTCTCCATTTTCAAGTTCATAAAAATCTGCTTTTAATCCTAATTCATTTTGCGTTCCACAAACTAAACAAGATTTACTACTGTTTTGCTTTTTTAAAACCTTATATTTTCCCAAAAACTCCATCTCCTAACTAATATTGACAGTCACTTAATATTCATAATACTAAAATATATTATATAATATTAATTAAATCCCTGCAAATTTCTAATAAACAAAAATAGGCTATTTCAGCATTAAAATCTTAATCCAAAGTGTTATTTTATAAAAAAGCACAACGTGATTTTATGTAATTAAAATTACCTAAAATCATGTTGTGCTTTAAAAATAAAATATCTCTTCTACCCCAAATATAAAACTATTTCACAATAAATTTTTTACTAATGCCCCCCATTATATGACCAAATCGTATTATATAAATTAAACTATAATTCTAAATTTCATTTACTATTAATTCTCCCATTTTCTTTGTACCAACAACAGTTCCTATACTATTATATATATCACTAGTTCTGTATCCTTTTCTAAGTACATTTTGTACTGCATCTTCAATGCATTTAGCTTCATCTTCTAGATTAAAGCTATGTCTTAACATCATTGCGACAGATAAAATAGTTGCAATTGGATTTACAATATCTTTTCCAGCTATATCAGGAGCACTCCCATGTATTGGTTCATACATTCCAAAGCTATCTTCTCGAAGTGATGCAGATGGTAACATACCTATAGAACCTGTAACCATGGATGCTTCGTCAGATATTATATCTCCAAAGATGTTATTAGTCACTATTACATCAAATTGGCTAGGGTCTTTCACAACTTGCATAGCAGCATTATCAACATACATATGTGATAGCTCTACATCATCAAATTCTTTAGCTAAGTTCTCCATAATACCTCTCCAAAGTCTTGAACTTTCAAGCACATTTGCTTTATCTATACTGACAAGCTTCTTCTTTCTATCTCTAGCGATTTCAAAAGCCCTTCTTCCAATTCTTCTTATTTCATTTTCATTGTATACCTCTACATCATAAGCCTCTTCAACACCATCAATAATCTTTCTTCCACGTTCTCCAAAATAAATGCCCCCTGTTAACTCCCTCACAACAACAAAATCAATGCCTTTTTCTACTATATCTGCTCTAAGTGGTGAAGATTCCTTTATACTTTCATATATAGTTGCTGGTCTCAAATTTGCAAATAAGCCTAAGGATTCTCTCAATTTCAAAAGACCTGCTTCTGGTCTTGCATCCCCTTTACATTTATCCCACTTTGGACCCCCAACAGCTCCAAGTAATACTGCCTCGTTTTTTCGACATATTTCAACAGTTTTATCAGGTAGAGTTTCTCCAGTTTCATCAATTGCACATCCTCCAGCCAATACATATTCACAATCAAATTTATGATTAAATTTATAACAAATTTTATTTAAGACTTTTATACCTTCTTTTATAATTTCTGGCCCAACACCATCACCTTTTATGACTGCTACTTTACAATTCATACACCATTACCCCCTGTTTACCTTTATTGAGTTAATTAAACCTTCATTTGTTATGATATTTTGCATAAACTCAGGAAATGGTTCAGCCTTATATTTTGTTCCTTTTGTTATGTTTTTTATTACACCTGTTGAAAAATCCACTTCTATAGTATCACCTTCTTCTATGCTATTAGCTGCTTCCTCACATTCAAGTATTGGAAGCCCTATATTTATAGAATTTCTAAAAAATATTCTAGCAAAAGTTGATGCAATTACACAGGATACTCCACTTTCTTTTATTACGATTGGAGCATGTTCTCTTGACGAACCACATCCAAAATTTTTAGTTGCAACTATAATATCTCCTGCCTTTACTTTAGATACAAACTTATCATCAATATCTTCCATACAGTGTGTTGAGAGTTCCTTATAATCAGCTATATTTAAATATCTAGCTGGTATTATTACATCTGTATCTATATTATCACCAAATTTAAAAACTCTTCCATTAGCAATCATAAACTTTACCTCCCTTAAATTATTTCTGATGGTTTTGATATTTTTCCAGTTATAGCTGATGCTGCTGCTACAGCTGGACTGGCAAGATAGACTTCTGAATCAACATGACCCATTCTTCCTACAAAGTTCCTATTTGTTGTTGAAACTGACCTTTCTCCTGCTGCAAGTATACCCATATGACCTCCAAGACATGGTCCACATGTTGGTGTAGAAACAGCTGCTCCTGCTTCTATAAAGATAGTAATATATCCTTTTTCTATTGCTTCAAGATATACTTTTTGAGTTCCAGGAAATATCATCACTCTAACCCCATCTGCAACTTTTTTACCTTTCATGATTTCAGCTGCAACTTCAAGGTCTGATATTCTTCCATTTGTACAAGAGCCTATTACAACTTGGTCTATCTTTATATCGTTATCAATCTCATCTACTGTTTTAGTATTTTCAGGAAGATGTGGAAAAGCTACTGTTTCTTTTAATGTAGCTAAGTCAATTTCATATACTTCATCATAAATTGCATCTTCATCTGCTTCGTATACATTTACAACTTTTTCTGTTGTTGTACATTTATGTGAATTTATATATTCTATAGTTTTATCATCTACTGGAAAAATTCCATTTTTAGCCCCTGCTTCTATTGCCATATTACAAATAGTAAATCTATCATCCATAGATAGATTACTTACTCCATCTCCACAAAATTCCATTGATTTGTAAAGTGCCCCATCAACACCTATCTTCCCTATTATATGAAGTATCACATCTTTTCCAGTTATCCATTTATTTGGCTTATTCTTTAGGACAAATTTTATTGCACCAGGTACCTTAAACCAACATTTTCCTGTAGCCATGCCAGCTCCCATATCAGTTGAACCTACGCCAGTGGAAAAAGCGCCTAATGCTCCATATGTGCAAGTATGAGAATCGGCACCTATGACTACATCTCCTGCTGTTACTATACCTTTTTCAGGAAGAAGAACATGTTCTATTCCCATATCCCCTACATCAAAGAAATTGACCACTCCTTTGGATTTTGCAAAACTTCTTGTAAACTTACACTGCTCTGCACTCTTTATATCTTTATTAGGTGTAAAATGGTCCAAAACTATTGCCACTTTAGATTTATCATAAACATCCTCAATTCCTAACTTTTCAAATTCTCTAATAGCTACTGGTGATGTTATATCATTGCCTAAAACTATATCTAAGTTTGCTTCAATCAATTGTCCTTTCTTAACCTCATTTAAATTAGCATGTTTCGCTAAGATTTTCTGCGTCATAGTCATCCCCATTTTCTGCTTCCTCCTCAATATAACTTTTATTTATTGCATTCATAAGAGCATTAATAGCTGCTGTATTTATATTTTCTGATATGCTTACCCCAAAATAAACTTTATCATTATGTTCTATTCCCACATAGGCCACACCTCTTGAATGTGAACCTTCCTCTAATGCATGTTCCCAATAATATCTAAATTTATAATCTTTCATTCCACATTGTTTTAATGCATTATTAAATGAATCTACTGGCCCATTTCCTATTCCAACAATCCTTTGTTCATTACCCATATAAGTTACTCTTGCAGTCATCTCAATCATATTAGTATCATCAGAATCATCACTTTCATAGTTTATCTCATCCATTGATTTTATCTTATATTTCTTAACTTTATATGGACTCTCAACATCAATATATTCCTTCTTGAATAAGTTAAATATTGACTCACTGCTAAGTTCCGCTCCTATTCTATCAGATTCCATTTTAACCACATTTCCAAAATCAGCATGCATATTTTTAGGTATCATGAAACCATAATCTGTTTCCATTATATAAACAGCTCCACCTTTTCCAGATTGGCTGTTTATTCTAATGATTTCTTTGTATTCTCTTCCTATATCATGAGGGTCTATTGGTAAATATGGAACTTCCCAACAACCATCATTTCTATTGCTAATTGCTATCATACCTTTTCTAATAGCATCCTGGTGAGAACCTGAAAAGGCACAATGTACAAGATTTCCTGCATATGGATGTCTATCATGTACTGTAAGTTTTGTACAGTCTTCATATATTTCTATCATTTTATCAATATTACTAAAGTCTAATTCTGGGTTTATTCCTTGTGTATAAAGATTAAGACCCACATTTACTATGTCCATATTACCAGTTCTTTCACCATTTCCAAATAATGTACCTTCAAGTCTATCTGCTCCAGCTAATAATCCAAGTTCACTTGCTGCTGTACAAGTTCCCCTATCATTATGAGTGTGTAAACTCATTATAATAGAATCTCTACAGCTTATATTTTCACAAAACCATTCTATTTGGTCTGCATATATATTTGGTGTTGCCATTTCTACTGTTGATGGAAGATTTATTATAACTTTCTTTTGTGGCGTTGGTTTCCACACATCTATAACTGCCTCACATATCTCAAGTGCATAATCCATTTCTGTACCTGTGAAACTTTCAGGTGAGTATTCAAAAATAAACTCTGTTTCAGGATATTTCTTTGCTTCTTCATTGAATAATCTTGCTCCCTCAACTGCTATATCTATGATTTCTTGTTTACTCATATTAAAAACCACTTCTCTTTGAAGAACAGATGTAGAATTATATAAATGTATTATTGCTTTCTTACATCCTTTTACTGATTCAAATGTTTTTTCTATAAGATGAGCTCTAGATTGTGTAAGTACTTGTATAGTTACATCATCTGGAATCATATTTTCATCTATTAGCTTTCTTAAAAATGTATACTCTGTATTTGATGCTGATGGAAAGCCTACTTCTATTTCTTTAAACCCTGTATCCAAAAGCATTCGGAACATTCTGACTTTTTCTTCTACATTCATAGGTGTTGGCAGTGATTGATTTCCATCTCTTAAATCGACACTACACCAAACTGGAGCTTTTGTTATTTCGTTATCTGGCCATTTACGATTTACCATTTTCATTCTATTATATTTTTTATATTTTCCATATTTCATGTTATTTTCCCCCTTTTCTGTTTTTTGTATTCAGTATACCTTATATCGACGCAATTCTACCCCTTTTCAATTCATAAGTACAAATGTTAGATTTATCATTAGAATAAAAATAACCCCATCTCTAGTAAAACTAGAGACGAGGTTTTGCTCGCGGTACCACTCTATTTAGCTTTTTAAAAAGCTCCCTTAGTCATAGCTACTACTAATTATTATAATAGCTATTTTTCCTATAACGTGGAAATACGGTTATCCTAAGTTACACAACTCAGGAAACAGCTCCTAGACAAGTTCAGAATTATCAACTGCTAAATCACACCATACTTTAGCTCTCTGGAAGTTTCATGATTCTTACTACTTCTATTCATCGCTTTTAAAATCATTTAAATTTTCTAAATATTTTGATTTAATAGTTATTATATACACATTAAAATGTATTGTCAACATAAAAAAATAATTATCTGTATTTTTTTATTATTTATTTTTGTCAAGTAATATTCTAAATCATGCTAACTATTGAAAATAGTATGGTATTACCCCTTAAATTTTTTTATCTTTTCATCTATTGTACTCAATAATTTTTTTTCATCTTCCAAACTCAATGCATTTAATCTAATTTTGTAATTAAAATTATCAGCACATATATTTAATATATTTTTTGTTACTTCTATTTTTTCTATTACTTTATAGTTAAATTTTTGATTTTTTCTAGCTTTTATACTGAAAATACATTGATTATTTATTGATATTGAATGATTATCAAGAGTAAGATATACTTTTCCCTTATATCTATTTGAAAAATCACGACCTTGCTTAAAAAGAAAAACCGCTGTTATTATACATAAAAGATATAAAAATGTTGTTGAGTATATAAAAATTGTGCCCAAAATTATAAGAGCTAAAACCATATTTATAACCATTCCCTTTTTGAAATAACCATTGTCATAATAATTCATGTAGATAAACTTATTTTTACTCAAATTTTCTCACTCCTAAAATTCTAAAAATTTATATTAAAAAACTCTACAATTTCATCTTCATGATAATTTATTACTAGTTCTTCTGGAAAATCCACTGATTTTAAAACTTTCTCTGCACTTTCAAATTCACCTATAGAGTAACATATATGCGAATCTGTACCAAGAATAACTCTTACACCATATTGTTTACATAATAGTAACATTTCACTTGCATTTTCCCAAGTTCCAGTTCTATGAGAATTTGAACTTAATGAAGAGTTATTTATTTCTAAAAGAATATTTTTATCCTTTGCTTTTTTTACTATAGACTCATAATCTAAAGGATATCTACTATCATCTGGATGCCCAATTATCTTTACTCTAGGTTTATCCATCACTTTTAAAATAGCATTTGTATTTTCTTCTTTTGTACCTGAAGCTATACAAGGTCTATGCAAACTTGCAATTATATAATCTAAATGTTGTAGCATGTCTTCTGGAACATCTAAGTTTCCATCATAATCCATGATATTTCCTTCTATACCTCTAAGAATTTTTAAATCTTGTATTTGGCGTGGAAGTAGATGTAAATTATAGAAGTAAAATGGATGTGGTCCTCCTGGCATATTAGGACCATGGTCTGATATGCCTAAATATTTTATATTTTTTTGAATTGCTTCTTCAACATTTTCTTTAAAAGTACTATGTGCATGTCCACTTATTAAAGTATGACAATGTACATCTATAATAGCTTTTTTCATTAATTTTCCTCCTAATACTGTATATAAATTTTTATAGATAGTTGAAGGGCTATTTTAAAACTAAAGCTGTCAAAATAGACAGAGTAATGTTTTAAAACAGCCCCCCTTTTTGATTATTTTATATTTCTAAGTCTTTAAATTTATCTTTAAATAATTCTCCAATACTTCCTAGAGATTCTTCTACTTCTAAAAACTCTGTTATATCCTCTTCTGGCTCTCTAGTTGCTTCTTTTATCGAAACTAACATTCTCTTAGTTTTTGGTTTAAAATCAAGAATTTTAACTTTAATTTCGTCTCCAATATTAACAACATTAGTAACTTTAGCTACTCTAGTATCACTCAATTCAGAAATTGGTAAATAAGCATCTACACCTTCTTCGATTTGGACAAAAGCTCCCTTTTCTATAATTCTAAGAACTTTAGCATTAACAACATCATCAACTTGTAATTCTTTTGCTATTAAATCCCATGGGTCATTGTTTATATCTTTTAATGCTAGTGCAATTTTTTTAGTTTCTTGATTTACATCTAATACATAAACTTCCACTTCTTGACCTTCAGAGACAACATCTTCCACACTTTCAACTCTTGTCCAAGATAGGTTATTTATATGTGCTAATCCTTCAATTCCACCAATATCTATGAATGCACCATAAGACATTATCTTTGTTACTTTACCATCTCTTTTCTGACCAACTTCAAGGGAATTAAACAATTCTTCTTTAGCTAATTTAATACGAGCTTTTTCTTCTTCTCTTTCATGTTTTATTCTAGCTCTTTCGGCTTCCTTTTCTGCCTTAATTTGAACTCTTCTTTCTTCTCTCTCTTTATTTATACGTTCTTGTAATACGTCTCTATGAGATGCTACAAATCTATTTTTTCTAGCATCCATTTCTTTTATATATACTTCTAAGTTACGACCAACAAATTTAGACGTATCTGTAATAAACTTTGTGTCAAGCTGAGAAATTGGTATAAAAAATGTATATGTATTGTAATTAGCAAATACACCTTTTTCTATATTTTTTTCAACGTTTACAGTTATTATTCTATGTTCATCATAAGCTTTGTGTAAATCAGCAAAATCATTTTTTCTATCTAATTGTAACTTAGATAAAGTTATTGTTCCATCTTTTTGAGATACTTTTGTTATTATAGCAGTTATTTCATCATTTATATGATATAACTCTTCTATAGATTGATTTTTTTCTATGTTTAATTCACTTATAGGTATTATTCCATCAAACCCATAACCTAATTCTAGTTGTACTTCATCATTTCTCACTGCAGTTATTTTTCCAGTTATCAATTCCCCAACTTTCACTTTGCTGAACACTTGCTCTTGTTGCTCAAGTAGCTCTTGCATTGTTAAATCATTTTCCATTATATAAACATCCTTTCCTCTTATTGATTATCATATCTGTAAATATTATACCATTAATATTGCAAATACTTACATTTTTCTTACTATAATTTTAAATTTTAATTCTAGTTTGTATCTTTGTAAATTATAAAAAATATCTTCTTAAATTAAAATACAAATTTTAATTTTTAACTAATAATATATGCTCCTAAAAACTTTCTACTATTTATATTTTACTCCTCTATTACTTTAGGTTTTGATAGAGAACATTTATAAAACACAAAGAAACAAATTGCTGTAATAGTGGCTGCTGTTATATCTGCAATTGGCTCTGCTAAAAGTACAGCAAAAAGTTTTTCATCAAAAAACATTGGAAGTATAAATATTAAAGGTATCAAAAGTACAACTTTTCTAAGAAGAGCTAAAATTAAAGATATTTTTGCTTTTCCAAGCGCTAAAAATGTCTGCTGGCAAGCTAATTGTATTCCAAACATAAAAGAGCCAGCAAAATATATTTTTATACTCCAACTAGTCATACTAAGTAATTGTGGGTTTTTATTAAATATACTTACAAAGAACGTAGGGAATATCATAAGTAAAATCCACAAAATTGCAGAGTATGTAAAACATGACAATAAACATAACTTAAAAGTCTTTTTTACTCTGTCAATCTGTCCTGAACCATAATTGTAACTTATTATTGGTTGTGCCCCTTGTGTAAATCCCATGTTAGGAAGCATAAGAATTTGCATTATACTACTCATTATTGCCATTGAACCTACTGCTAAATCTCCTCCATACATCTGTAATTTGCTATTTAGGGCTATAAGCACTAAACTTTCTGTAGATTGCATTATAAATGGAGAAATTCCCAGACCTAATACTGGCAAAATAATACTTGCTTTAGGCATCATGTATTTCTTTTTTATCTTAAGTATACTTTTCTTTCCAAATAGAAATACCAATACCCAAATAGCAGAAACTCCTTGTGCAATTATAGTGGCTAATGCAGCTCCTTTTACCCCCATACCAAATCCAAATATAAAAATTGGGTCTAGTATTATGTTTATCAAAGCTCCTATAGCAACCGTAATCATACCAGTTGTCGCAAATCCTTGAGTATTTATAAAGGTATTCATACCTAGTGAAATTTGAACAAATACTGTCCCTATTAAATAAATATTCAAATAATCCATTGAATATCCAATTGTAGATTCGCTTGCTCCAAATAGCCAAAGTAAGGGTTCTTTTCCAATCTGAAAACCTATAGTCAATAGTATCGCCAAAATAACTAATACAGAAAAACTATTACTCATTATTTTCTCTGCCCCATCATTATCTTGTTCCCCCATTTTTATAGCAGCTAAAGGTCCTCCCCCCATACCAATTAAATAACTACATGAAGTTATTATAATTATTATAGGAAATGCTACTCCAACACCTGCCATAGCAACTTCGCCACTTTCCATTCTACCAATAAAGATTCTATCTACTATGTTGTACAAAACATTCACAATTTGTGCAATAATAGCTGGTGTAGCCAATTTAAAAAGCAATTTGCCTACATTCTCACGACCTAAATCAGTATTTGAATTTTCCATCTTAAAACCTCCTTAATAATTTAATGTTTAAATCTATTACTATTAAAAATACATTTTATATAAAAACTTTATTTTATTGATAGGCAAGTTTAAATTAATTTCCTCATAAATACTACTATACTATATTTCTTTTATGATAGTAAACATTTTAAGACCAAATGAATTTAAATATTTTGTCTAAATAAAAAATATTTTTCACATATTTTCATAAAAAAACTATCCAATAGTATATTTGGATAGTTTTATATTATATGTAGAGAAAGGGCTGACACTATGACTCCAGACAATAAATTTCCTAAAAATACTCCTATAAAAGCATCTTTTATTCTCATTTTTAGTATTGAGGCTATCGCAGACGCAGTCCATGTTCCTGTTGTTGGAAGTGGTATGCCTACAAATAGTATTATACCTATTATTGAAACGCTTTTTAATTTCTTCATTCTTGAATTTATTTTTTTATCAATTGTGTTAGCAAGTCCCTTAAATAACTTTTTACCTTTCAAAAATTGCAATATATGTCTAAATGTCAATATCAAAGGAATTGATACTAATGTAGAACCAATCACACTAAATACATAAACCCATATAGGATTTAAGCCCATTGCAATACCTATAGGAATGGCTCCTCTTAACTCTGTTACAGGAACCATAGACAAAATTAATATGTGCAAATATCCCAAACTATCCCCTCCTATTCTAAGTGATATAAAGCTATGAATTTATTTGTTCTATAACCTCACCATTTTTCTTATTAACCAAAAATGCATTTTTAGCTAAGGAAAGCATAGGTAAATCACTTTTAGAGTCTGAATATGCATATGAATTTTCATAATCAATCTCAATTCCAAGCTTATCTAATACAGTATTTATTCTCTGTATTTTTTCAATTCCCTTGCAGTTTTCGCCAATGAATTGGTTTTTGTATCTTGAATTTTCACAAAATAGCTCAGTGCCTATAACCTCATCTGCGAAATCATAATACTTAAAGTACTTCATATATGCATATGGAGATGCAGTTATCATAATTACAACATTATGCTCTTCTTTGTTTTTATAAATTACTTTTTTTATAGACTCATTAATTTTTTTCATTATACAACTATCAAAAAAATCTTTTAACTCGTCTTCGCTAAAATCTACTATTGGATAAAAGATTGCCTCTTTTGCTTTTTTCAAAGGTACTATTTTAACCAAATACATCATTAGAGTAAAAATTATGTATGGCAATTTTATAATAGTCTTAAGTGTTTTATTTTTTAAAGAATAAATAAAAAAGTCTACCATACTATCAGTATTTATAACAGTATAATCTATATCGAGCAATAATACACTTTTTTTCATAAGTATTTTCCCATCCTATCACTAAAAAATTAATATTATTAAACATGTAATTACCCATAAGATTACGTTTATTTTTAAAGCATTATCTTTTAGTATAATGTCAGTAGGATTTCCTTCATTTGTTTTGTTAATTATATAATTATATCTAAGTACACCATAAACTACAAATATTGTTGTAAATATCATATCTGGTTTTTCTGGATTACTTGTAGAATATAATGCATAGCATACAATTGTAGAACTTAGTATAACTATCATCATTTGATTTAAATTTTCTATATCATAATCTTCTAGTATTTTTCTATGCTCAACTGCATTATCTTTTAAAATTATGATTTCTTTTTTGCGCTTTCCAAGAGCTAAATACAGAGATAAAAAAAATGTACATAATATTATCCAGTTTGATAATCTAACATCTATAGCTACACATCCTGCATAAACTCTAAGTATAAAACCAAGAGATATAGAAAACACATCTAATAGAATTATATTCTTTAACTTAAGAGAATATAATATATTATTTATCAAATATAAAATGAGAATTATAGTTAATTTAAAATTAATAACCGTTGACAAGCAAATTGAAATTAAAGCTAAAACAACAAATAATATATTCGCACTTCTTTTACTTATTCTTCCACTTGCTACTGGTCTATTACGTTTTTTAGGATGTCTTTTATCTTTATCCATATCTATAGCATCATTTAATGCATATGCTGATGATGATATCAAACAAAAACACACAAAAGCTATAAATGTATTTAACAATAGACTTATATTTAGTATATTGTTTGAAAATATTATAGCAGCAAATATAAATAAATTCTTTATATACTGCTTTATTCTCATTAATCTTATATAATCTGAAATTTTAGTAAGAAGATTAATTATTGTATTTGTCTGTTTCATAAACTTACTACCCTTTCAACATTATTTTTTAAACAGGATATGATTTTATCCCAATATTTAAAATTTCTATAAATCCATTTATATTACTAATTATTATAGTGACTAGCAACAATGATAAAAATATATTGTACATACTTTTTTCATTTTTTCTAGGTGCTTTAGTAAAGTAAGCTAACAAAACTATAACAGCAAAACTAAAATTTATAGTCATTATACTTGAATTAGTCAGATTGTACCCTATTATACCATGTAAAACTAAATTAAATAAAATTATTCCCATACACAATTTAGGAACTCTTTTTTCTGAGTTCTCAATAACAGCTAAAACACAAAAACAAAATGCTAATAAAGTAAGGATAACTGGTATCGTTGCAACTTCTCCATTTTGTAAAAATAGTCCTTTTTTAATCTCTGCTCCAGGAAAATAAAAAACTGAATACAATAATCTTTCTATAATCATTGCAACTTTTTCTAAAATAGGCTCTCCACTTATAAACTTTGTATCATATTGTATTACATTTCCAAGATTCATAAAACTTTCATAAGATTTTGTTGAAACTACACAAATATATGCCATTAAAATAAATGTAATTAAATGCTTTAATATTTTTCCTATTTTTAATTTAAATTCAAATATTATGTTGAGCAAATACAAATATATATTACTAATAGTTATTCCAAATAATGGTATAGCTGCTAATTCTACTAAATAAGAGTTTTTTCCGTTCATTTTATTTGCAATAAATATAAAAAATATTAATGTAAACTGACTATATATAAATCTTTCTACATTTAAGGTCATAAATAGTTGTGGAAAAGAAAATATCATTATCATAGTAAGTAAAATTAAGGTTAACCTCTGCATTTTTATTTTTTTAATATGATTAAAAACTAAAGTTATAGATATAGCACTAGTTACTATTTGTAGACAAATCAATCCAAATCCATAAGCAGTATTAAAATCGGTTGTCCCTGGATTTGCTATCGAAGTACATAGTAAATATATTGGATATGCAAAAATTGATATAATAGCTGAAAATAATACGTGCTTGCTATTGTCTTGATTTATAGCAAATACATTTAAATTGAATAGTACACCTGTATCTGTATCTAATAACACATCATAAGTGTTGTTCAAATCATAAAATATTGTAGTTTTAGAAAAGAATGCTATTGTTATTATTAAATAAGTTATTATGACTAATATAAATAAAAACATCTCATTTTTATATTTAAATATATTATTTTTCAATATATATCACCCTCCATTCATTATATAGGATTTGTTACTACCTACAATTTATTCTTTTAATTATAATAATCACTTTTATAATATCCTTACTTGTTTTATTGTAATTGAATAATTCCTTATTTACAACCACAATATTTACTTTATTAAAAGCTATAATTAAATAAAAATTATTTGTGTAATATATATTGAAAGCTTATAAAATTAGAGTTTGCAAGTAATTTTATTGTAAAATATTGGAATAATTCAATGTGAAAATAGATACTGTCAGTTAGTATAGATAAAATTTACCCATAATAAATTAAAGCATAATATATAAGGAGACAAAATCATAATTTGTCTCCTTATATATTAAACCTTATTAAATACTATACAAATTTTAAGTACAATATAAACTGACTATACTGTGACATTATTGACTCCATGTTCTTCCCATTGCTTAATTTCTCTTAATCTGTCAATTATCGGTAAATGTTGAGTACACTCAATTTCACATTTTCCGCAAGCTATACATTCTTTAGCTTTTGCTTTACTATTCATTGTATAATTCCAATGTGCTAGCCCATAGACCGATTTTGTCATTTCTTCATCACTCTTTTTAAACATCTGTTTTTCATTATAAAAAAGCATATATGCTGGAGTGTTTATATCTTTTGGACATACTTTACAATATCCACAACCTGTACATATTTCATTCATATTTTTACTTAATCTAGTTTCAATATCATGTATATCTTCATCTGAATATATTTTATGCTCATCTGCAATTTTACAAGCATCATCTATATCCTGCTTTTTATTAACTCCTATTAACGATATATTTATTTGTGGAATTCCTATGTTAAATCTTAAGGCTGATTCTATAGTACTTTCACCTTCTCTTGCTAGAAAAGAAAGCTCTTCATTGTACTTTGGAATAGTTCCACCACTTAATGGATTCATAGCTACAACACCATATCCATTTTCAATAGCATGTTTAGCACCTTTTAATCTATATGGAAAGTTTAGTATATTAATTCCCATAGTAACACCTTCAAACTTATTTTCATCAAGAACCTTTATGACTTCATCTCCTGGCTGATGAGATGAAAATACTATGTGGTCTATCAATCCTTCTTCTTTACATTTTAATAGACCCTCATACTGACCTCCAGGTCTCATTGCAAATTCATAATGTTCCATCTTTCTAATATTCCATATATGATAGAAATTTATTTTAGATACGCCCAATCTTTCTATTGACTTTTTCACAGCATCTATTGCTTTTTCTGCTGTGTCGTATACTTTTGGCTTTCCTTTTGTAGATACGTAAAAGTCTGTTTTACCTTCTTTTATCATTTGTCTAAAAGCTAGTCCAAATATATCTTCGCTTCTGTCATCACAATACCCTGGTGCTGTATCAAAATAATTAATGCCCTTTTCATATGCATATTTAATTAAATCTGCATTTTCTTGGTCATTTTTTTCTAAATCAAATCTTAATCCTCCATATCCAACTACCGAAACTATTTTCCCAGTCTTTCCATATTCAACGTATCTCATAATAAATTCCTCCTTAGGTATATTAAGACTTAATTTCTCTATAAAAAATATTATACCATAAATATTTTCTGAAAATATTTATGGTATAATATTTTTTTTATGAATTATAAATTTTTATACTTATGTCTTTATAATCAAATTAAAAGCTATAAAAAGGTTCAATATGCACTATTACCTGAGCATTTTCATTAATTTCTTCTTGTATTTGTTTCTCAATTTTATGTGTTAAGTCATGTGATTGCTCTACACTTATAAATGGGTCTACCATTACATGCATATCAATATAAATAACACTCTTACTACCTCTACTTCTAATATTATGAACATCTCTCACTTCATTAAATTCAAATACAATTTCCCTTATATACTCTTCATCTACAGCTACTCTATCAACTAAAATTCCAATAGACGGTTTAAATATTCCATAAGCTGAATAAATTATAAACCCAGAAATAATAATAGGAACTACAGATTCTATTATTACTGGAAATCCTAACTTAACACCAACTAAAGTAACCAATACTCCTAAAGACACAAATATATCACTTCTTGTATGCAATGAGTCTGAAATTAAGACATAACTATTCAGTTTAGTTCCAACTCTATACTCATATATACAGACAAAAATATTTATAAAAAGAGTAATGACTAGAGCAATTAAACTTTCTATAGTTATAGAAGGTGTAACTGGGTTTGCCAGTCTTGATATAGAACTAAGAATTATCTTAACTGCTATAACAAATAGCATACCACTAATAAATAAACTGGTTATAATTTCAAATTTTTTATGCCCATAAGGATGATCTTTATCTTTTGGTTTAGATGCAAAAAAAATACCTATTAATCCTACTATATTAGATGCTCCATCTGACAGAGAATGAAACCCATCTGCTGTCATACTATAACTTTTAATTTTATTACCAATAATTATTTTTAATAATGCTACAGCAAAATTGGCAAATAAAATTATCCATAACACTTGCTTCACTTTTTTATAATTATCCATAACTGTATACCTCCTCCCTTCGACTTAATCGAAAAAAGACTATGTATCAATATCAATTGACTAGATAAAGCAAATTGTATATATGCACACTTACTATATTTATATTCAAAGTTGGTTGTACTTGTTCATTCAATTTAAAAATTAATTATGAATTAAAAATCATAATATAGGTTTTGTATACAAAAAAATAAGTTATAAATAGTATTTAAAATACTATCTATAACTTAAGTTCATAATATAAACTATTAATTTTCTATACTAAACCTTCTTTAACTAAGAATGAATGAGCAACCTCTTCTGGTGATTTTCCAAGCTCATCAACTTGATAGTTAAGTTCTCTCATAGTTTCTTCATTTATTTTTCCTGAAAGAATATTCATCACTTTTTCTAACTCAGGATATTTCTTAAGAGTATCTTGTCTCACTAATGGAGCCGCATAATATGGAACAAAGAAGTTTTTGTCATCTTCTAATATCTTAAGATTAAACTTCTTAATAAGACCATCAGTTAAAAACGCATCTACAACTTGAGATTCATTATTATCTAAAGCTGTATATCTTAAACTTCCATTCATAGCTTTTATATCTTTGAATTTTAGACCATAATCTCTAGAAATACCTACAAAACCATCTTCTCTATTTTCAAACTCTAAAGTTGGTGAGAAAGTAAAGTCACTACTATATTTAGTTAAATCAGAAATAGTGTTTATTCCATATTTCTCAGCAGTTTTAGGCATCATGGCTAATGTATAAGTATTGTTAAATCCAATAGGGTCAAGTAAAGTTAATTGATTCTCTTTTTCCATAGTATCTTTAACAACTTTATATGCTTCATCAGCATCTTTAATTGGAGCATGCTTCATTACATTTACTAAAAGTGTACCTGTATAATCTACATACATATCAAGTTCACCAGATTTAATAGCATTAAATGCAACAGATGAACCACCTAGATTTAAATTCTTTTTAACATTAAGGTCTGTATTTTTCTCTATCAATTCAGCATAAACATTACCAAGAATAAGTTGTTCTGTATAATCTTTTGAACCTATAGTTATTGTCTCTTTTTTGCTTGAAAAACTTGAACCAAAAGTAACAAATAACATTGCAATAATTATTATAGCAGATACTACTTTAAGCCCTATATAATTTTTCTTTGGAGCCTTTGGATTTAAGCCTTTTGGAGTAACTGCAACTTCAATCTTACTAAATAAATAATCAACTAGCAATGCAATTATACATGATGGAATTGCTCCTGCTAAAATCATATTGTTATTTACAGTTTGTACACCTGAAAATACTAAATATCCCAGACCACCAGCACCTATAAATGCTGCAAGAGTCATAAGACCAACCGCTGTAACAGCAGAAATTCTAACCCCACCCATTATTATAGGCAAAGCTAAAGGAAACTGTATTTTAAATAAAGTTTGATTTCTTGTAAGACCAATACCTTTAGCCGATTCTAATACTACTGGGTCAATACTTGTTATACCTATATATGTGTTCTTTACAATTGGTAATAATGAATATACTACTACCATAAATATTGCTGGTTTGCTTCCTATACCAAGTACTGGTACAAGAAGACCCAAAAGTGCCATTGATGGAACTGCTTGAACTAAGTTTACAAATCCAAGCACAATTTTTCTAAGAGATGGTATTCTTGAAATAATTATTCCTAGAGGAACACCCACTAGTATAGCTATCAAAATAGATGTAACAGTTAAGCTCATATGTTGTATCAAAAGCTCTATAATCTTATCTTTTTGCAATAGTATAAAATTAAAAAAATTATCCAAGGACACTCACCTCCATCTCTAGGAATTGCTCACTTAAAACAGAAAGTAAACTACTTCTAGTAATCAGTCCTACTAATTTATTTTCACTTGAAACAACTGGAATATATCCAACTGAATTACAGTTCATTATATTTAGTATTTCTACTAAATTATCACCTTCATTTACATGCAAAGGCTCTCTTGACATAATATCACCAAGCAATGTCGATTTATCATGACGGTCTTTCATATCTTTTACAGTGACAATACCTTTTAGTGTTCTAGCTCTATCTATGATTAGTAAGCTATCAACCTTACTCGTTCTCATAATTTCTATACCTTGAGTTACAGTTCTTGTTGAATTAACAGCAATAGGATTTTTTATCATAATATCTTTTGCTTTTATATATTCTGGATTATCCCAGACTCTATCTTCTCCAATAAAGTCTTTTACAAAATCATTTGCTGGATTTCTAAGTATGTTCTCTGGAGTATCATACTGCGCTATTCTTCCATCTTTCATAATACAAATCTTATCAGCTATCTTTAAAGCTTCATCCATATCATGAGTTACAAATATTATAGTTTTTTTCAGTTCATCTTGAAGAGAAAATAATTGTTCTTGTAAAGATGTTCTTGTTATTGGGTCTAAAGCACTAAAAGGCTCATCCATTAATATTATTTCAGCATCAGTTGCAATGGCTCTTGCAACACCAATTCTTTGCTGTTGACCCCCACTAAGCTCTGAAGGATACTTATTTAAAAAATCATCACTATCAAGACCTACCATTTCAAGTAATTGTAAAGTTCTTGCCTCAATTTCTTCAACTGACTTTTCCTTTTTTAAACGTGGAATTAACTCTATATTCTCTTTTATTGTAAGATGAGGAAATAGACCTGTGTTCTGTATAACATATCCTATTTTCCTTCTAAGTTCTATTTCATTTTCTTGAGAAATTGGTTTACCATTAATATATATTTCACCAGATGTAGGTTTTATTAATTTGTTTATAAGCTTCAAAGTAGTAGTTTTCCCACAACCACTTGAGCCAATTAAAACTACCAATGTGCCTGTTTCGACAGCTAGAGAAATATCATCTAATATTACATTATTTCCCATTTTCTTGGTTACGTTTCTTATCTCTATCATAATTTATCATCCCCTCTTTCGACAAGCAACCCTTGCCAACGCAATAAGTTGTTTTTATAATTATATCACAATATCCCCTTTATGTAAACAAAGTACGACTTTTGGGTTAATACATATTAGTAAACATTACTATAAATATCAAGTATTTGTATACAATACTCAAATTTAAAAGATATAAAAAAAAATAAAAAAATCTTAATAAAACAATACAACACTAGCCTTAATTATATATAATTAAGGCTAGTGTTAATTCATTCATTTAAACAAATAGTCATCACTGAATACTATCCATATACTCAAATAAAGTAATGTCTTTGTAAGTTTCTTTTTTGTCGCTTAAGTTTGATATTGTAACTCCTAATAGTCTAATTTGTTTTCCATTCATTTCAACATTTCTCAATAAATTGTCAACACCATTTCTTATATCATTATATTCATCAATATAATGTTCTAAACTAAGACTTCTAGTTATCTGTGTAAAATCCTCATACTTAACTTTTAATGTCAACGTCTTTCCAAATTTCTCAGAGTTTTTTAATCTATGGCACACTTCCTCACAAAGTTCATCAAGGATATTACGTGTTTCCTCTTCGTCAATATCCAAGTTATGACTTAGTGTAGTCTCTGCTCCAACAGATTTTCTAACTCTATTTGGCTCTACTGGTCTATCATCTATACCCCTTGCAAATTTATATAAGTCATATCCTTTTTTCTTAAATATGTTCTCAAGTTCAAATAAATCTAAACACCTTAAATCATATCCTGTTTTTATCCCTAAATTTTTAAGAGTATTTGAAGTGACTTTTCCAACACCAAAAAATTTATTTACAGGCAATTTATCTAAAAAATCCTGAGCATTTTCTTCATTTATTACAGTCAAACCATTAGGCTTTTTTAAGTCTGATGCTATCTTAGCAAGAAACTTATTATATGAGATACCCGCTGAAGATGTAAGTCCAACTTCCCTAAATATATCTCTTTTAATTTGCTTTGCTATTTCAATTGATGAATCAATATTCTTTTTATTTTTTGTTACATCTAAATATGCTTCATCTAAAGATAGTGGCTCTACTAAATCTGTGTATCTATAAAATATATTTCTTATTTGATTTGATACACTTTTATATACCTCAAATCTAGGTCTTACAAAAACTGCATATGGACATCTATTGTAAGCTACAGTGGATGGCATAGCTGAATGTATGCCAAATTTTCTAGCCTCATAAGAACACGTTGCAACTACTCCTCTGCTTTGTGGATTTCCACCAACAACCACAGGTCTACCTTTTAATTTTTTATTGTCTCTTTGTTCTATAGACGCATAAAAAGCATCCATATCTATATGAATTATTTTTCTATAAAATTCCATTCTTATCACCTTAAAGTATAACTAGATTAAATTTATTTACATCACTGTTTTAATTATACCAAACTTATGTTTCTTTATGCTATTTTTTCATCTATTTTATTTATATGTCAATACTTTCTCTTACTAAAACAGTTTATAATCAATTAATTCAATACAATTTATAAAAAATCATAAAAAACACTTGCAAAAACTAGGTAAAAGCTTTACAATAGGTATTCCAAGGAACTAAATTAAAATTCCTTATGGATAACAGTATATATATTAATTTAAATGGGATGTTTTAAAAATAAAAGACTGCCTTATACAAGACAGTCTACTGATTTTATTATAATTGTAATGGACTGCTCAAACTATTACTTTAAAACAGCCCATATTTTTTTGTATAATTATATTTTTAGCTATAGTAAAGATTTTGTGAAGGATACTCTGGGTCACAAGTTACATCTATACCAAGCTTTCTAAATGTTTGTTCATCATCTCTATTTAATATAGTAGTAGAATGTGCTTGACACCCTTTTAATAAAGCTAACTTTTCCATAGCAAATTGTGCAGTTGGATTAGTTACAGCACAAATACTAAGAGCAGTTAAAACCTCTTGACAACTAAGTGAAACATTTCTACTTGCTAAAGTTTTTGTTTTTAAATTTATAATAGGCTCTAATATTACAGGTGATATTAAGTGCATATCATCAGATATATTAGCTAAATGCTTAATTGCATTCAGTACTGCTGCTGCTGTTCCATTCATTAAGTCAGAACCTTTACCAGTTAATATTGTCCCATCTTCTAATTCTAGTGCCACTACAGGACAAGTATCATTTTTATCAGCATTTTCTTTTAACTTATTACTGTAATTTCTAGCAGGTAAAACAACGTTTCTATCTTCTGGCTTTAAATTAAGCTCTTCCATAATCATTTTCATTCTATCATAAGCACCTTTATCAACTTGTCCCTTTTTATACTCACAAGCAGTTTTAAAGTATCTTCTTATAATTTCTTCTATAGAAGCTTTTCTTATTACTTCATCATCTATTATTCCAAAACCAACTCTATTAACACCCATGTCAGTTGGAGATTGGAAAATTGATTCTTTTCCAGTTATTTTTTCTATTATTTTTTTTAGCACTGGGAATAACTCTAAATCTCTATTATAGTTTACTGACATTTCACCATACGTTTCAAGATGGAATGAATCTATCATATTTACGTCTTTTAAATCTACTGTAGCTGCCTCATAAGCTATGTTTAAAGGATGTTTCACAGGTATATTCCAAACTGGGAATGTTTCAAATTTAGAATATCCAACTACATTTCCTCTTTTATTTTCATGGTATAACTGACTTAAACAAGTACCAAGTTTTCCACTATTAGGTCCTGGTGCTGTTACTACTACAATTGGCTTTGTAGTTTCTATATAATCATTTGCTCCATATCCTTCATCACTAACTATAGTTTCAACATCTGAAGGATATCCCTTTGTTGGATAATGTTTATAAACTTTGATTCCTCTACGCTCTAACTTATTTATGAATACAGTCGTTGCAGGTTGTCCCTCAAATCTAGTGATTACTACACTGTTTACATCTAGCTCATAACCTCTTAAATCATCTATTAATCTTAAAACTTCCATATCATAAGTGATACCAAAGTCACCTCTTATTTTATTTCTTTCTATATCTCCTGCATACACACAAATTACAACTTCAACTTTTTCTTTCATATGTTGTAATACTTTTATCTTTGCATTTTCATCAAACCCTGGAAGTACTCTTTTTGCATGAAGGTCTCCCATTAATTTTCCTCCAAACTCCAAATAAAGCTTGTCAAAATTATTTACTCTTTCTAAGATATATTTAGACTGCTCTTCTAAATATTTTTTGTGGTCAAATCCTATTTTCATCTTAACACCTCACTAAATTAAATTTCTTTTTGATAACAGTATATTTATATATATTTTTTTAGTAAAACATCTTATAAAAAAATGTTAATACTTTTTCACTCAAAGTAATATTATACATTTAAGATTAATTTTTTTCAAGATAGTTTTATGGTAAATAAGATATACTTATATTATTAATAAAATAAGAATATTATATTTAAATATATAAAATATAATATTCTCATCTTAACATTAATTTATTTTAATATATTTATACATGCTTTATTCTAAATTTAAAACTTTCCTAATATCTTCTATCCCTTGATAAACTTCTTGTTTAGAAAAATTCATAGCCTCTAATTCTTCATCAGTTTTTTCCATAAGCATAGTATAAAATTCTATTGCTATATACTGCATATTTTCACTATTTACAGTTTTAGCTTTATCAAATAAAATTTCTTCTGCTTCATTCACATTTCCCTGGAAAACTAATCTTTTCAAGGTTATTAATATAACTTCTTCTTCAGTATTATATACTAAATCTTTCTCTTCATATTCACTGTATTTTTTCCCCAATAAGAATCTTGCAACCATCAATTTTATCTCATTGAAAATCTTATCCACTATAGCCATATTTACATCTCCTATAAATAAAATTTATTTTCTTTTTAATTATACCAAACTTTATAGAAAAAATTATTGTATGTAAATAAAATGATGAATAAATAAATTTTAAATAATAAAAAAAAGAAGGTAGCGGGGGATCTCCGACTACCTTCAAACACTAGATTGTGATTGGTTTGGTATTTTGTTTATACCCACCATAAGCTTTTTTAAATCATTTAAATTGATTTTTTTAGCATCCACATCCTCCATCAAAACCGTCACCACATTCGCAAAGTATTAATAATAATATTAAGAAAGGTATCCATGCACATAAGTCCATCTCAGCCCAACAGTCTTGGAATGCTAAGAATAAGAAAAATAATATTATTATCCACCAAGCACATCCGCCAAATCCGCCTTCACCAAAAAATCTATCCAACATAATATGTTACCTCCTAGTTATTTTGTATGTGGAGTTTCAGCTCCTAAAATATACTATGTTTAAGGTCTTATATTTGCTAATGATTTTTTTAAATTTTTTTATACAATTTTTCAGAAAACACTATTGACTTACACTTAATTTATTTCCATCACTATCTATAACTATCTCTCCATTATTAAGTAAGAAAAGTTTTTATATCTAATTTTTTTAATATTTCTAATACTTCTTTATCAGGTTCTTTTTTTTGTGAGCAAGTAATAGCAGCATATTTTGGTGAAATAGATTTTAAAAATGCTTCACTTAATTTATCATACCTTCCATGATGAGGAATTTTCACAAAATCGTATTTTAAAGTATTTTCACTTATAAATTCAGCTAAACGTTCTTCTTCTGCATCTCCTGCAAATAAAAAATTGTGTGTGCCATAATTTATACTAGTGATTATTGAGTAATCGTTTGAACTCTCATACTCACTTTTTAAAGCTGGTTGTATGCTTATATTTGCATTATTAACTACAATATTCATTTTTTCTTTCAATATTATGGGCTCTATACCAGTTTTTTTAAGTGAGTTAACATATTCATCATATTGTTTACTGTCTTTTTTATAATTTGCTTGTATTAAATTATTCACTTTAACACTGGACAACACACTATCAACTCCACCTATATGGTCTTTATCTAAATGAGTTAAAATTAGATAATCAAGTGTATTTATTCCTTTTTCTTTTAACTTATTAACTATTTGTTCACCATCTTTATCTTCTCCTGTATCAATCATTATGGCTTTTTTGCCTATCTCAATTAATATGCAATCTGACTTTCCAGTATTTAGTATAGTAGTTTTAAATGCAGTATTTCCTATATCATTTTGAATATTATTTTGACTCATACTATTTTTCTCACTATCTAAATAAGATTTACTTGTTGACTCTGTCTTACCATTAGCAGTTACATTTACTACAATCAATAGAACTGCAATCAAAGATACTGTTGTAATTAAAAACATGATGTCTTTTAATATTATTTTCTTCATCCAAAAGCTCCTATAAATTTTATTTATTACATATTTATAGTATAGCAATGCTGACATAATAAAATACACCTAGAAAAAGGGCAAATTCTAGGCATATTTGTGGCATTAAATATAACAAATAGTTTAGTTTTATAATTGTAACTAAGTATTTTTTAAAATATTAATTAATACTATCTTTCTAAATTTAAATCTTCAAACTCTTTTATTTTATCATTAGATAAAACACTCTTCTTAGTTGACTGTCCATTTTTTCTATCAAAAGTATTTTTAGCTTTTGCACCTGATAAGAACTTACCAGCTCCATTAATACAGCCTTCTTCGCACATCATTCCTTCTATAAAATTACCTTCTAATCTACCTAATTTAGCCATTGTCATTGTTTTCTTAATTTGTCTTGGTCCAGAAACTTTTATAGGCTCAAAATCAAAACTGATACCTTTTTCAGCAATATAATTTTGTATTGATTTTGTGAGCCCACCAGATGCTCCAAATCCTCTTCCAAAAATTGAACCATCATTTATATCATCATTTGAGCATTTTGACAAATCTACATTAAAAGCTTCAAATAATGCCATTAATTCTTCAAAAGTAAGTACATAATCTACTGCATCTTTTAAACATTCCTCAGTTGCCTCACTCTTTTTTGCAGTACATGGACCTATAAATACTACCTTAGCATCAGAATCAAATTTTTTTACGAATCTTCCTGTGGCTACCATAGGTGATACTGTAGAAGATATTTTATCAACTTCATCTGGGAACATCTTCTCTATATACTTAAAGAAGCCAGGACAACATGAATTGGTCATATACTTATCTCCAGATTTTATTCTTTCAATAAATTCATTACTTTCATGAACTGTAACTGCATCTGCTCCACAAGAAGCTTCTATCATATCTATAAATCCTAGTGATTTTACAGCATTTTTTAATTGTCCATATGTAATATTACTATCAATTTGACCTGTTATTGCTGGAGCTACTATAGCATACATATTTTCTTTTCTTGCAAGTTTTTTTGCAACTGGTGCTATCAAACTCTTGTCACATATTGCTCCAAATGGACAGGCTGACATGCATGCACCACAATTTATACAATTATCTTCATGTATCATAGCCTTCATAGTATCCCTGTTAAAATCTAACGCCCCAGTTGGGCATACACTTTTACATGGTCTTACAACTTCTGAGATAGCATCATATTGACATGAACTTTTACACATTCCACAAGCTTTGCATAAATCATGGTTTATATAAGCTCTTCCATTTATATAAGAAATTGCTCCAAACTTACAAGCTTCTTTACATCTATGTGCCAAACACCCTCTACAAAGTTCTGTTACTGTAAATTCATTTATTGGACATCTATCACATGCAGCTTCTACTATATACATAATTTGCTCATTAGAACCTAAATTTACTGAATCTGGATTTATATTTTCATATTTAGCATTTGGTGTCAAACTCAGTGCAAGCTGTGCTCGTTCAAGAACTACCTCTCTCTCTTTATAAACGCAACATCTATATCTTGCTTTCTCTCCTTTAATTATTTCATATGGAATTTTTTCTATATTTTCTTTTGTTAAATTTTCTTCAATTGATAACTTTGCTACAACTGTTAAAACTTCATGTTTTAATCTTTTTAGCTGTGTTTCGAACTCAAACATAAGTACTCCTCCCTATAAATCACCTATTTCACCTATATTTATACTATTATGTATATTGTATTTTTTATTTATTTCCATAAATTATTATAACACAGGCATAGTTTTTGTTAAGTTATATACAAAATATTATATATCTAATTTTTATTTTAAGTACTTAAACATCTTGATATAAATCTAAATAAAAATAGAGTTATCCTAATGTTAAATTACAACTTAGAACAACTCTATTCTCCATCTATATTTTTTATGATTATCTATAGATTTATTTTTCTAGATTTATATCACTAAAATCTTTTATTTTTGTATTTGCTAAAACACTTTTCTTAGTTGATTGAGAATTTTTTCTATCAAATGTAGCTTTAGCTTTTGCTCCTAGTAAGAACTTACCAGAACCATTAATACATCCACCTTCGCACATCATACCTTCTATAAAGTTTCCTTCTAATTTCCCTAAATTAGCCATAGTAATTGTCTTCTTAATCTCTCTTGAACCAGAAATTTTTACAGGTTCGAAATTAACTCCAATACCTTTTTCAGCAAGATAATTTTCTATAGCTTTTGTAAGTCCACCAGCAGCACCAAAGCCTCTTCCAAATATTGATGCATCATCTATATCTTCATTTGAACACTTAGCTAAGTCTATATCAAAGGCTTCAAATAGTGCCATTATTTCTTCAAAAGTTAGTACATAGTCAACAGCTCCTTTTAATTCCTTTTTAGCTGCTTCATTCTTTTTAGCTGTACAAGGACCTATAAATACTACTTTTGCATCAGGTTCATAATTTTTTATAAATCTTCCACTAGCTATCATAGGAGATACAGTAGAAGATATTTTTCCTACAAGGTCTGGGAATGTCTTTTCTATGTAACCAACAAATCCTGGGCAACAAGAGTTTGTCATAAAAGTGTCTCCTTTTTCCATTCTTTCAGCAAACTCTAAACTTTCATGAACTGTAACTGCATCTGCTCCACAAGCTGCCTCTAGTACATCGACAAAACCTAATGATTTTATAGCATTTTTTATTTGACCATATGTAACATTTGCTTCAACTTGACCTGTTATAGCTGGAGCTACTACTGCGTACATTTTTTCTTTTTGTACTAATTTTCTAGCTACTGGAGCTATCAAACTCTTATCAGATATCGCTCCAAATGGGCATGCTGACATACAAGCACCACAGTTTAAACATTTATCTTCATGTATCATAGCTTTCATATTTTCTCTATCAAACCCTAAAGCATTAGTTGGACATACGCTCTTACATGGTCTTACAACCTCTGAGATGGCATCATACTGACAAGCTTTTTTACACATTCCACAAGCCTTACATAATTCATGGTTTATATAAGCCATTCCTCCAACATGTGTAATAGCCCCAAATTTACAAGCTTCTTTACATCTATGTGCTAAACAACCTCTACAGATATCAGTTACTGTAAATTCATTTATTGGGCAACTATCACATGCTGCTTCTAAAATATATATTATTTGTTCATCTTCTCCTACATCCATTGTATCTAAATCTATTTTATCTTGACCTGGCAATAGTCCCATACTTACATTTACTCTTTCAGATATTATAGCTCTTTCTTTATAAACACAACATCTGTATGTAGGTTTCTCGCCTTTTATTATTTCATATTGAATATTATCCATTGCTTCTCTTGTAAGGTTATCTTCTTTTCCAAGCCTAGCTATTGCAGTTAAAACATCATGTCTTAATTTGTGTATTTGTGTTTCAAATTGAAACATGTTAATACCACCCCCGTAAATAATTTTATACGGTATTATTATAGCATAATATTTCCTTTTATTAATATATATGTAAAATATTATATATTTAATTTTTATTTTATCGAATTCATATATTGTTTTTTTATTTTATTATATAATAATAGTGATATTTCTGAAATTTCACTATTTTTAAATTTTATTTTTAACCTATTTTATAATATTTTTTATTATTTTTTTAAATTTTATTTTTTATTTTTCAATTTATATATTACATTTTTTGATATTAAATTTACCAGACTCTCTCAGATTTCTATTTTATTTTCTTTCATTATTAATATATTTTTTAATAAATTTTTTTAAATTATAAAATTGATTAACTTTTTTTAAAATTTCAATTGCTTTTTTTTAAAATTTATGCTATATTAATAGAACAGACTTAATTTATTTAGTTTGTATTTTTTAATAAAGCGGAGGTTTTTTTATAATGAAAAACGGAATAGTAAAATGGTTTAATAGTGAAAAAGGATTTGGATTCATATCAGTAGAAGGAGAAGACGATGTTTTTGTACATTTCTCAGCTATACAAACTGATGGATACAAAACTTTAGAAGAAGGCGAAAAGGTTAGCTTTGATATAACTCAAGGTAATAGAGGACCTCAAGCTGAAAACGTAAATAGAATATAATTATTTAATTTAAATATATATATTTTAGAAAAAGGAGCTACATAAGGCTCTTTTTTATTGTTTAAATTTATTGTTTAAAAAATAAAGAAGTTCCCTTAAAAAAGTGCTAAGCTTAAAACAACTTATTTAAAGTAACTTCTTTATTTTATAGTATATTATTTATACAGACTTCTCTACCTAAATTTACTTGATATTATTAAACATAATTCTCTCAATACTTTGCATGCTATAACTGTTGATACTCCTGTCGTATCATAATCAGGGCTAAGCTCTACAATATCACAACCAACTATATTTATATTAGATTTTTTTATAATCTTAAAAACATCTTGAAATTCTCTATAATTTATACCACCAGGTTCTGGCGTGCCTGTTCCTGGAAATACAGATGCATCCAACACATCTAAATCTATAGTTAAATAAACATTTTTCCCATTCAATTTATTAATTATCTTTTCAAATGTATTTATTCCACCGACTTCCATATAGGTATGTTTTTGTTCTATTGCAAACTTAAATTCTTCTCTTGTTCCAGACCTTATTCCAAATTGAAATATTTTATCATCTCCAACAATATCCCATACTCTTTTAATTACTGTTGCATGAGAATTTTTACTGTTATTATATTCTTCTCTTAAATCTGTGTGAGCATCAAAATGAATTACATACACATCATTATACTTCTCATAAACTGCTTTAAAGGCTGGTAAAGTAACTAGATGTTCTCCACCAATCATAAATGGAATCTTTAAATCTTCAACTATACTAGCAGTTTCATCATATATTTCTTTCAAAACTTGTTCTGTATCTCCAACACTAATTTCCAAATCTCCACAATCACATATATTATAATCTTCTAAATCCAAGTCTAAAAAAGGACTATATGTCTCAAGACCATAAAATTCTTTTCTCATTGAGCTACTTGCAAATCTAGCTCCAGGTCTATTTGAAGTAGTTCCATCAAACCCTACTCCAAACACTATCAGATTTGATTCTTCATAACTTTTATCCATACCCATAAATGTATTTATATGATAGAAATTACTCTTCATTTAGCATCTCCTTTACATATTGAGGTAACATAAATGAACCTAAATGGATATCACTATTATAATACTTCGTTTTTAAATTTAATTTTTCCCAGCCATCTCTATCTTGATTCTTTATTGGGTCTAGTTTTTTTGAAGCAAAGCCAAATAACCAATGTCCAGATGGATATGTTGGTATATGTGCTTGATAAACTTTAGCTATTGGAAATATCCCTTTTAACTTATCGTTGGCTCTTTTCATTTCCTTAGCATTAAACTCGAAATAAGGACTTTCACTTTGATTTACCAAAATTCCATCATCAGTTAGTATTCTATAACAATCTCTATAAAAATCATTTGAAAAAAGTCCTTCTCCTGGTCCTATTGGGTCAGTTGAATCTACTATTATCAGGTCATAAGATTTGTCATAAGCTTCCTTAACAAATTTAACTCCATCTTCAAAATATAAATTTACTCTTTCATCATCTAATTTACACGAACATATATCTATATACTCTTTAGACACATCCACAACCATTTTATCTATTTCAACCATATCAATTTTTTCTATTTTAGGATAACGACTTAACTCTCTTACTGTACCGCCATCTCCACCACCTATAACTAAGACTTTTTTAATATTTAGATTTGTAGCCATAGGAACATGAGTTATCATGTCATGATATATAAACTCATCTTTATATGTCACCATCATTAAACCATCTATTGTCAGAAACTTACCAAATTCCTCACTATCAAACACATCTATTCTTTGAAATTCAGATTTTCCTTCAAACAAATGTCTATCTACTTTTATAGAAAATCTTACATTTTTTGTCCATTCCTCTGTATACCAAAGTTCCATATAATAATCCTCACTTTCATTTATCTATTTTACGTTTATACTGCTTCAGGTTTATGAGTGATTTTACCTAAATCTTTTTTTGAATATTTTTTTATTTTTGTTGTCAATCCTCTTGGAATTTCTGTGGACTCACTTCTTTCTGATTTTAGAAGCTGTTCCAATAATTCAAAACTTTTCCATGGGTCTATATCACCACAAGTGAAAAAATCCGCCGCTGCATAACCATATTCAGGCCAAGTATGTATTGTCAAATGAGATTCAGCAATTATTACAGCACCTGAAACCCCCCAAGGATTAAAATGGTGAAATACAGAATCAACAATTGTAGCCTTTGCGTTTAATGCTGAATCATTCATAAAATTTTCTATAAGATGTGGGTCTTTAAGTATACTCTCATCACAGTTATAGTATTCTACTAGTATATGTCTTCCTAGTGTTTCAAATTTCATTTCAATCCCAACTCCTTTTACATATTTATATGTACTATTGTATTTATCCAATAACACAATTTATTTTATAACGAGTATTGTATCTAAGTTTTTATCTTGCATATCAGTCAAATATGCATTACTCTTTTTTAAAAAAACAATATACTCCATAATTTCTTTTGTTATTAATTCTCCTGGAGTAACAATTGGTATGCCTGGTGGGTATGCCATTATTGATTCTCCACAAATTCTACCTATGCATGACTTAATATCTATGCTTTCTTTAGATGCATAAAAAGCTTCTCGCGGATTAAGCTCAATAGTTGGATTTATTTGAATCATATTAAACTCATTTAACTTGGTTTCTTTTCTATAATTTTTTTCAATTATAGAAAGAGCCTTAACCAATCTGTCAATATCTGATTTGTTGGTTCCAATAGACACAAGTGCCAAGATATTGTACAAATCGCCTAGTTCTACTTGAATTGAAAACTTTTTATACAACAAATCATACACTTCAAAACCAGTTAAATTTAACCCTTTTACATTTATACATAATTTAGTTTCATCTATAAATTTAACACCTTTTCTTTTTAATATTTCGGTAGACAAAACATCTATTCCATCTATTTTATTTAATCTAGCTTTTGCATATCTAGATAAATTTAATGCTTTTGATAATTGTTCTTCTCCATTTTCAACTAGGTTAACTCTTGCTCCATCTATACTTGCCATAAGTAAATAAGATGCAGATGTAGACTGTAACATGTTGATTGACTGAAGTACTTTTTCAACTCTTATATTTTCTCTATTCAATAAAAGTGCTGAAGATTGTGTCAATGCTCCTCCAGTTTTATGTATACTTACAGCCACCATATCTGCTCCTAAACTTATTGCAGAAGGAGGTAAATCTAAATGAAATGGAAAATGAGCACCATGAGCTTCATCTACTAATACTAAAAGATTATTTTTATGACATAATTCTATGATGCTCTCAAGGTCTGCACAAGCACCATAATAAGTTGGATTAAGTAAAAATAAAGCTTTTATATCGCAGTTTTTTTCTATTTCCTCTTTAACTTTATCAATAGTAATATTTAAACTTATACCTAATTGCTCATCAAATTCTGGTTGTATAAATATTGGTATTCCTCCACAAAGTATTAAAGCATTTATTACTGACTTATGAATATTTCTTGGTAGCAATACTTTTTCTCCTGGATTTATTACACTTAAAATCATTGCATGTATTGCTTGTGTAGTACCATTAGTTATAAAGAATGCTTCATCAGCCATATAAGCCTGTGCTAATAAATCTTGTGCATTTTTTATGACTCCAGTTGGATTAGATACATTATCCATAGTGGGTGATGAGTTTATATCCATTTTCATGAGATTTTCACCTAGATATTTATTTAATATATCTACACCTCTATTTTTCACATGTCCAGGTACATCAAAGCAAGCTATATCTCTTTTTGAATATTCTTTTAATGATTCCAATAATGGAGCACATTCATAGCTCAATTCAACTGCATTTGCGAACTCACTGTCCATGACTTTAAATTCATCCCCTCTCTATATTCTAATATTTTCATTGTTTTTATTTATTATTTCTATTTTTTATTTTTACTTTTATTAAACTCATGATATTTATTATATTAACAAACGAGTATTTTTACAAGTATTTTTTTATTTCATATCAAAAACCTATACCTTAGTGTTATCAATATTTATAAACTTTTATATTTTTTATTGTTTATATTAATTTTTTTTAAAATTAGTATTTGTAAACTTTCTTATTTTTAGTCAATTTCTTATTTTTATTTTTTTCAAGTTTTACTAACACTTTAAGTTTAATATTTTTAATTAGTATGTATTCTATTACTAAACTTTTATACTATTTTTATTTTATATATTAAAATCCATAGTTTAGTGTAACTAAATAATTTTCATATTTGTAGATTTAAATTTTTTATAAAAATTATTAAAATTTAATCTAATACTATAGAATAAATTCTATTTGTACAAACAAAAATAGAGTAGTAAATAAATTCACTACTCTAGATTTATAGTATCATAACATTATAGACTTATAGCATTTTTTGTACATTCCTTTATATTTGCTACTTTACTCATAATTATAACTGTTAAAAGTTCTGAAACAGCCATACTTACCCATATTCCATTTACTCCAAATAACTTAGAAAAAACAAGTAGTATAATTGGCAACAGTAGGATTGAACGTAAAACACCTATAATATTAGAATGTACTGGCATTTCTATCGCCTGATAATACATCATAGTTGTCAAATTCTTCCCAATCATAAGATAGGCTAAATTAGCCATATTAAGTGCAACATAGGCCATTAAAATAATTTCTCTATCACTTGTAAATATTTTTATAATTTCTTTTCCAAATAAAAAACATATTACTGTAAACATTATAGATACAAAGAAACTCATTTTTGTTGCCATATTATAATAGCCTAACATTTTTTTACTTTCTTTAGAACCAAAATTATAGCTTATAAGTGGTTGAACACCTAAAGTTATACCCATTAAGAGATTATAAATATTAGTAGTTACATAGTTTACTACAGCATAAGCAGAAAGACCTACATCTCCAACAACTCTTGTCAAAACTATATTATGTGCAAGTATAATTATTGAAAAAGCACTCTCTGCAAAGAATGAGGGAAATCCTATATTAAATAATTCTTTTAAAACATCCTTTTCTATCTTTGCTGAACCAAAAGATAACTTACCTTTTTTAAACATAAAATGAGGTAACATTATTAAAAGTGTGGATAGTTGACCTAAGCCACTTGCAATTGCTGCACTTTTTACACCAAATCCAAGCTTAAATATAAATAGATAATTTAAAGTTATATGAAATATTGTTCCTGACACAGTAGCTATCATAGCAAGTTTTGGTCTTCCATCATTTCTTAAAAAACTACAAAAAACAAGACCTAGCAAATTTGGTAGACAGAAAATAGCATAAAATGTTAAATATTCAGAAGATAATCCTACTAAATTTTCTGTTGCTCCCATAATTCTAACTATATGCTCTGAAAAAAGTATACAAATTATTGTAAGAGATAAACTACCTATTATTAAGATTTTTATCACTTGTCTAAATATATTTACAGCCCTTTCATCATCTCTAGAACCAAATTTTTTGGAAACTAGTACTCCTCCTCCAACTGCCATTAAACTGGATAATCCTAAAAATACCATTACAAGAGGCATTACTATACTAACAGCTGTAAGTGCTGAATCGCCTAGTCCTTTTCCCAAAAATATTCCATCTAATATTGTATTAAATGATGATACAAACATAGCAAGAGCTGATGGTATAGCATACTCTAAAAATTTTTTTGCCATTAAAAATCTCCCTCCCATAGATTATTATAATAAATATTATTTCACTATATAAAATACTAATCTATCCTCTGAGGGTAGAGTCAAGTTTTTTTGTATACTATTTTTTTCTTATTTCTAATTGAACTAATGTCTTTTCTTTTGTATCTGAATCTACTCTGGAAAGCATCCATATTTCATTAAAATTTCCAACAAGTTCTATATTATTATTCTTTGCATAATCTATTATTTTTTGATAATAATCATAGGCATTATTCCAATTATCATCATATATAATTGTTAAATATTCACCTGCTGGTAAAATATGCTCATTCTCATATTCTTCTCTTTCTTTAAAATCTACTATATCATCATATAATAATGCTTTACCTTCTTTGATTACTTTCTCATATGAAATACTACCTGAGATTATAGGATATACATCATTATACTTATCTTGAATGTGTAAAATAATATGTCTCAGATACATCTCAAGTTCCACTTCATCCTTTGAATTACATTTATATACATTTACTTTTCTTTCTTTATTGTATTTTATAAATACATTATTTAAATCATATTTTAACAATTCATTTACTTTAAATTCTATATCATTTAGATAATTTTTCACATCTGATAGTTCTTTTATTTTATTTTCTATCATTTTATTTTGTCTATCAATTGTATTCATCATAGAATCAATTGAACTGTCTGAATCAATTAATTTTTTTATATCTTCAAGAGCCATACCCATAATCTTACAGTACTTAATTACATCTATACTCATAAATTGTTCTCTTGAATAATACCTATATTTATTTTCTTGATTTACATATGCTGGTTTTAATATACCTACTTTATCGTAGTATCTTAGAGTTTTTATTGATAAATCAAAAAGTCTAGACACTTCTCCTATTGAAAAATATGTTTTTATATTATCCCCTCCCTTTATATTTTGCATTAAAATAGTACTACATTAACCTATAAATATCAATATAAAATTAATTGTATTTTTAATTAATTTTATATTGATATTTATATATTAAAAATAATAAAATAATGATAGAATTATAAAAAAATAAGAGAAGCTTTTAAAAGCTTCTCTTATTCCATCTCTGCTATAGGTATCGTTTTCCAATGTTTTCTTAAAATTGCTTCAACATTTTCTGAATCCTTTGCTCTCATAAACTTCACTGCCTCAATATGTTGATTATTGCTGTAAGTTAGCATTTTATACAATTCTTCTTCATTGTCGCTAGTATATGACTTTGACATAAAATTATATCTAAGAGAGTTCAACATATTTATTAACACCTGATTATCTGATTTTGCTATGTATATATCGTGAAATTCATTGCTTAGTTTTAAGTAGTTATTGTAATTTTTATACTTTATAGAGATAGCCATCATTTCTGTTAACTCGTCCATTTTTATTAAATCTGATTCAGTTAAATTTTCTAAAGATGAAGAGCCTGCTAACGCATCTAACATACCAATTACAGAGTATGTGTCTAGTTTTTCCTTTTCCTGAAACTCTTTTACCACAAATCCCTTATTAGGTATCTTTTCTAGTAAATTTTCACCTGCCAACCTCGTTAGTGCTTCCCTTGCTGGTGTTCTACTAACTCCAATAGAGTTACAAATTTCAGATTCAGTAATTCTCTGATTAGCTTCATACTCTCCATTTTGGATTTTTTTTGATATATAGTCATAGACTTGAGTTGTAAGTGGATCTACTTTCATAAGACACTCCTCCATATTAAGATTATAAAAGTTAAATCTCCCTACAACTTCAGTAGAGAGGTTTTGTTTTATCTTACTTATCTATATAATATCATAACTTCTATATTTTTTACACTTCTTTGTATATTTTGAAATACTAAAATTTTTATGATAATTTAAAACAAAAATGTAGCAAAACCTTTGATAAATCAAAATTTTTGCTACATTTTTATTTTTAACTTAAATTATTATACTTAAAATACACTAAAAATAATAAATGATTTAGAATCCATATGGATTTTTAATTCATTGTTTTCTATCTGTATATTTTTATTTATATTTTTAAGATTATACTTTATAGGTATTTCCTCTATAAAGTTACCTTCTATATTTAATGATATATTTTCAGGATTGTTACTTCTATTTATTAAAATCAGTATCCTATCATTATATTCATTAAATCTTATAAATGCAAACACATTGTCATTTTTAGTATATATAAATTCTGTTTCTCCAGAACTTAAAATTTTATTTTTATTTCTGATTTTTATAATATTTTTATAAAAATTTAACATATCTTCATCTTCATTTTTCCATGGATATGTTCTTCTATTGTCTGGGTCTACATCTCCACAAAGACCTGCCTCATCTCCATAGTATATATATGGTACTCCTTCAAATGTCATCTGCGTAGCTACAGCAAGTTTCATCAAATCTATATCATTATTTAATTCAGTTTTAGCTCTTGTGACATCATGTGTTCCAATTAAATTTAAATTAGACTTAAATGATTCTTCTGGATAATTTTCTTTAATTTGCATATATTTATTGCTAAGTTCATATGAATTAATTTCTCCTTTTAAAAATGAAAACATATTATTTCTAAATGGATATCCCATAACAGAATCTAATTCTTCACCTAATAAATAGCTTCTTCTTTGACCATAACTAATCTTATTTGAGGCATCTTCCCATACTTCCCCTATAAGTATAGAGTCATTATCAGCTTCTTTTAGTTCCTTTCTCAGCTCTCTTATAAACTCAGTTGGCAGTTCATCTGCAACATCCAATCGCCATCCTTTAATCCCCATATTCATCCATTTGTTTATGACACTATCCTTGTCATATATTATATAATCCATATAGCTTTTTTCTAATTCATTTGTATTTGGCAAGGTCTTTATATCCCACCAACTTTTATATTTATGAGGAAATTCTTCAAACATATACCATGAATAATATGGTGATTCTTTTGATTGATATGCACCTAAACTATCATAATTTCCATACATATTAAAATACTTACTATCTGCTCCAGTGTGACTAAAAACACCATCAAGTACTATTGATATATCTTTTTCTTTTGCTTTATCAATTAATTCTTTAAATGTATCTTCATCTCCAAACATAGGGTCAATCTTTTTATAATTTCCTGTGTCATACTTGTGATTACTAGAAGCTTCAAATATAGGACTCAGATATAATATACTCACTCCTAATTTTTTTAGATACCCAAGTTTATTAATTATTCCCCTTAAATTTCCACCATGAAAATCCCATCTTATAATATCCCCTCTATTGTCCTTTATGTACATAGGTATATCGTCCCAATTGCCATATATAAAGCTGTTTTTTTTAGGATTATCAACCTTCCCATTACGATTTCCATTGTTAAATCTATCTACAAATATATGGTAAAGTACTCCTTCTTTGTACCAGTTTGGCACTTTAAAGTCTCTATAAACAGTAATTTGATATTTATTGATATCATTATAATTATATTCACAAGTGTATCCATTTTCTCTATTCTTTCCATAGAATACAGTCTTTTTCTCACCATTTATTTCAGCAATCACTTTAAAATAATAAAAATAAACACCAGTTGTATCAAATTTTCCAACCTTACAATAAAAATACTTTCTAAGTGTATTATTGTTTAATTCTTCATTTAAAATTATTGTTTTTGATTCATCTTCTTTGTTTATTTCTAGGGAAATAGACTCAACATTATATCCTTCATTTACTTTGACATTAATCATCAATTCTTCATCAAATTTTAAAGCTCCAAACGGAGCCTTAAAATTTTTATCCCAAGAGTTATATTCTATTATGTTTTGCATTTATAATCACACCCTTTTAAACCAAATGTCTTTTGCATATTCAGAAATTGTTCTATCAGAAGAAAAAAATCCTGAATTAGCTATATTAACCAAAGACATTGTATTCCATTTTTCTTTATCACGATATAGTTTGTTTATATTTGCTTGAGCTTGCCCATAATTTTCAAAATCCCTCAATACAAAGTATTCATCATTGTAAGTGGTAAGTGAATTATAAATACTTCTACCTTCTTCACCTAGGTTAGGAATAAATCCATTTATTAAGTCATCTACTACTCTTTTTATATCCATGTTAGAATGATACAAGTCAAGTGAAGAATATCCACCAAACTTATTATAATTAAGTACTTGCTCTGCACTAAGTCCAAATAAAAACATATTTTCTTTTCCTACTTGTTCACATATTTCTACATTTGCACCATCTAATGTTGCTAAAGTTATAGCACCATTCATCATAAACTTCATATTACTTGTTCCTGATGCTTCTTTTGTTGTCGTTGAAATTTGCTCACTCACATTTGCTGCTGGTATTATTATCTCTGCTAATGATACACCATAATTCTCTATAAATACGACTTTTAACTTGTCCTTTACTCTAACATCATTATTTATAGTACTTGCAACTGAATTTATAAATTTAATTATGCACTTGGCTAAATAATATCCTGGTGCAGCTTTTGCTCCAAATATAAAAGTTCTTGGGTCAATATTTAAATTAGGATTGTCAAGTAATTCATGATACATATGAAGTACATTAAAAATATTCAATAGCTGCCTTTTATAAGCATGCAACCTCTTAACCTGAACATCAAATATAGAATTAGGGTCGATATTTAAATCGTATTTATCATTTATAAAATTTGCTAAATTTACTTTATTATTGTATTTTATATCATCAAGTCTTTTTAAAACAGAAGAATCATTTTTAAATTTTTCAATATTCTTTAGCTGTAAAGTATCTGTTTTCCATGAATCACCAATTAAATCTGTTATTAAATTGCTAAGTTGCGGATTTGAACTTATAAGCCATCGTCTATGTGCAATTCCATTAGTTTTATTGTTAAATTTATTTGGTTCGTCTTGATAAAAATCTTTTAAAACTTCTGTTTCAAGAATTTGAGTATGAAGCTTAGCAACTCCATTTACACTGTGACTTGTTACAATACATAAATTTGCCATATTTATGTTGTCCCAGTCTATTATACTCATTCTTCTTATTTTGTCTTGGTCATATCCTTTATTATTTAATTCTTCTACATACCTTCTGTTTATTTCTTCTATTATCATATAAATTCTTGGTAATAACTCTTTTATCATACTTACAGGCCACTTTTCCATTGCTTCTGACATTATAGTATGATTAGTATAAGATACTGTTTTTTTAGTTATCTGCCATGCTTCATCCCAAGATAAGCCTTCTTCATCAAGTAAAATTCTCATAAGTTCTGGTATACACAAGGTAGGATGTGTATCATTTATATGAATTGCCACCTTATCAAATAAATTACTGATGTTTAGTTTATTCTTTTTATACTTCCTTATTATATCTTGTACACCTGCACTTACAAAGAAATACTCTTGCTTCAGTCTCAATAATTTTCCTGCATAATTTGAATCATCAGGATACAACACCTGTGAAATTTCTTCAGTATAGTACTTGTGTTTTAGAGCCTCTTCATAACTTCCTGAATAATTTAGAGCATTTGAAGTAAGTTCTCCAAAGTCTCTTTTTGGTATCTCACTTTTAAATAATCTTAAAGTATTGATACACTGATTTTGGTATCCGATTATTGGGATATCATAAGGCATTGCCATTACAGGAAGATAGTTTTTATGGACTACTTTTAAATGGTTTCCCTCCTTAATCAACTCTACTTCTCCACCAAACTTTACCATCGTCGCTTCATTTGGTCTTACAGTTTCCCATGCATAACGTCCTTCTGTAAGCCAGTTATCAGGTACTTCGACCTGATAACCATTTACAAATTTTTGTTCAAATAAACCGTATTTATATCTAATTCCATATCCTTGACCACTTATGTTCAAAGATGCCATAGAATCTAAAAAACATGCTGCTAATCTTCCAAGACCACCATTCCCTATAGCTGGGTCTACCTCAGCTTTGATTAAATCATCTAAGTTAATTCCTAATTCTAGTAATCCTTCTCTAACTTCTTCTTCAATATTTAAATTTAGTAAATTAGATTTTAATTGTCTTCCTATTAAAAACTCTAGACTAAAATAATAAACCTCTTTTTTCTTATCTAATTTCGTAGCAACCCATTTTTTTGCTATTTCATCTTTCAGTAGACTACATAATACATTTAACAATTGTTCATCAGTAGCTTCCTTGATAGACTGTGCATATAAGCTATACATTTTCACTTCAAATTTTTGCTTGAATTTCTTTTTGCTTATTGTTACCAAAAAAACCACTCCTTTAATCACATATGTCTCTATATGTTTCTATATACTCCTTAGCTGATTTTTTCCAACTATTATCAGTATTCATTGCATTTTCAACTACTTTAATCCATTTTTCTTTATCTTTAAAAACTTTAATTGCATTTTGCAAACAGAAAAACATCTCATGAGCATTGTAATTTTTAAAACTAAATCCATTACCTTCTCCAGTAAATTGATTGTAAGGTATTACAGTATCTTTAAGTCCTCCAGTTTCTCTAACTACTGGTAAAGAACCATATCTCATAGCTAGCATTTGACCTATACCACAAGGTTCAAATAGTGATGGCATCAAGAATATATCACTTGCAGCATAAATTTGTTGAGCCAACGATGCATTGAATGTAATTCTAGCAGATACTTTATCTGAAAAATTAGAATCATAATAATTAAACATTGATTGATATTGATGTTCCCCAGTTCCTAAAATGACAATTTGTAAATCTTCCCTCATAAGCTCAGGCATCATATAGGCTATTAAATCAAATCCTTTTTGAGAAACTAGTCTTGAAACTATCCCTATTAATGGAATAGATGAATCCTTTTTTAATCCTAATATATCTTGTAATCTTAATTTATTTTCCAATTTTTTCTCAATAGAATTTACATTGTAATTGACAAATATATCCTTATCTTTCTCAGGGTTATTCAGGTCATAATCTATGCCATTTAATATTCCTTTTAATTTGCCTGATTCCTTTCTAAGTAAACCATCTAATTGTTCTCCATAAAAAGATGTTTGTATCTCATTTGCATAAGTAGGACTAACAGTTATAACTTTATCTGCAAAATTTATTCCAGCTTTCATAAAATTTATTGAACCATAATACTCTATATCTCCATTATCAAAATATTTTTCAGGTAAATCTAATATATCATTTAAGACATACTTATCAAATACACCTTGATATTGTAGATTATGTATAGTATACATAGTTTTTATATTTTTATACCCCTCAAGGGTTGCATATCTCTCTTTTAAAATTAATGGTAACATACCTGTGTGCCAATCATTTATATGTATTACATCTGGATAAAAGTCAATTCTACTTATAGCTTCTAAGACAGCATCTGTAAAGAATGTATATCTTTCTGCATCATCTCCATACCCATAAATACTCTTTCTCTCATCTTCTCTTCTAAAATAAAATTCATTGTCTATAAAATAAAATTTAACACCATCTAGTTCCATTTCTAAAAGACCACAATATTGATTTCTCCATCCAACGCGTACACTAAAAACGGCTATTTCTTTTAATTGATCTTTTAAATAACTTGGTATAGTTGAATATTTAGGCATTATTACCCTTACATCTACACCTTCTTTTTTTAATTCTTTAGGCAATGCATAAGATACATCTCCTAATCCTCCAGTTTTAGCAAAGGGCCAACACTCTGCTGTTACATAAAAAACCTTCACTAGCTATTCCCCCTTCTAAAAAATATTTTTATATATTCGTATTTTTTTCTACTACAATAGGATATTTTTCATCTCCTTTTAACTCTTTTCCTTTTGATACACTTGTATTTTTATCTAGTATTGCATTATATAGTTTTGCATTTGACTTTATTACACAATTTTGCATTACTATTGAGTTTTCTATAACTGTTCCTTTTTCAACATTAACTTTTCTAAATATAATGCTATCTTTTACAGTACCTTCTATTAAGCAACCTGATGCTATAAAACTATTTTCTACCTTTGCACTATCTGTGTAAATCGTAGGTGACTCATTCTTTTCTTTAGTAAATATTTTTCTTTCAGAATACAGTAATTCATCAGCCACTTCTATTTCTAATAAATCTTTGCTCATTTGAAAATATGATTCAACAGAATTTACACATTTCAAATATCCTGTATACTCATAAGCTCCTATTTTCATATTTTCTGCTTCTTCAACAATGAACTCTTCTAAATAACAATAATTCCCTTTATTTACAATATTATATATACATTCTACAAAATCTTCACGTTTCATAATATATGTTTCCATACATATATTTGCTCTAGGGAATTTTCCTAAATTATTTCCTACATTTATTACTCTGTTATTACTATCTAAGTTTAAGGTTAGATTACCAGCAAAATCTTTATTTGCATTGTTTACATTTTTATATATTATAGTTATATCATTATGAGATTTTTTATGGTACTCCAAAGCCTGAGAGTAATCTAGGTTACATAACATATAACTTGGAGCTATTAAAATGTATTCTTCTTCACTTTTCTCTATATAATCAAGATTAGCTAGTATTGTGTATATATCTCCTTCTCTATGTGAGTAAGTATTTCTATACTTAGTATTTTCTGGGCTAAAAATTGATAAACCGCCCTTTTTTCTACTTAAATCCCAATCTTTTCCACTACCTATATGGTCTGTCAATGATCTATACTTTTCTTTTGCGAATATTCCAACTTTTGTGATTCCTGAATTTATCATATTAGATAGAGCAAAGTCTATTATTCTATATCTTCCAGCTATTGGTGTAGAAGCTATCGGTCTTCCATAATTAAGTTTATTTATTGCAGGGTCTCCTTTTTTGTTTAAATTTATTATACCTAAACATTCATTTCTCATCTTAAAGACCTCCTTCTATTAATACGCATCTAGGCTCTATATTTTCATATTCAGAAACTACATTTATCTCATTATTTACATTTTTTATCTGAACATTGTCATTTATAGTTGCACATTCACCTATCATAGCTTTTTCTATAGTTACATTTTCTCCTATTACAACATTTGGCATGATTACTGAATCAATTACTTTACTTCCTTTTCCAACAACAACTCCATGTGATAATACAGAGTTTCCTACTTCTCCTAAAATTCTACAACCATCAGCTATCATTGATCTATGAACATTTGCACTTTTACCTATATATTGAGGAGGCATTGCCATTGTATTTGTATATATCTTCCATTTGGGGTCTGATAAATCCAGTGTTTCTGGAGATTTAATTATATCCATATTTGCATCCCATAAACTTTGTATAGTTCCTACGTCTCTCCAATACCCCTTAAATGGATATGCATACATTCCAACATTATCCTCTAACATTTTAGGTATTAAATTCTTTCCAAAATCATCATAATTTATATCTGAATTTTTTTCTGCTTCTTTAAAATAACTTCTCAACATTTTCCAATCAAATATGTATACTCCCATAGATGCCAAATTACTTTTAGGTTCACCTGGCTTTTCTTCAAATTCATAAATACTTGAATCTTCATTTGTATTCATTATGCCAAATCTAGAAGCTTCATCCCAAGGTACTTCAATTACTGCAATCGTAGCCTTAGAGCCTTTTTCTTTATGAAATTTTAGCATTTTACTATAATCCATCTTATATATATGGTCACCAGATAATATTAATACATATTCTGGATTATAGGTATCTACAAAATCCATATTCTGATATATAGCATGTGCTGTACCATTATACCAATTTCCCTCTTTTTCATTCATAAATGGTTGTAATACATATACTCCACCATTTATTCTGTCTAAATCCCAATGACTTCCCATACCTATATGAGAATTTAATATCAGTGGTCTATATTGAGTTAAAACACCTACAGTATCTATACCAGAATTTGAACAATTACTTAAAACAAAGTCAATAATTCTGTACTTTCCTCCAAATGATACAGCTGGTTTTGCAATTCTCTTTGTGAAAACTCCAAGTCTTGAACCTTGCCCCCCTGCCAAAATCATAGCTAACATCTCTTTTTTCATTTAATGACACTCCCCTCATCTAGTAATTAATATTTATAATTGCATTTTTACCTTTATAAACTTTTAGTCAATAAATGTTGTGTATAAATTTTGCCCAAATGATAATGTAATAAGAGTAAAATAATATAAACTATACAATTTCTATAATGTATACCCCATAATTACTTTATTGAAGTATACATTATTTTCCATAAGTGCTATAGTACTTATAATATTCAATTCCTAGTTAGAAAATAATATAAACATTTATTTTATAGATATAAAAAATATTTTTTATAAATCAATTTATATCATACAAACATACTTAAATTTTTATGCTTTTTGATTTGATAATAATAGAACATAATATGACATGATTATCTAAAAATCTTTAAATAATTACTAGCTAATTTTATTTTTTGTTATTTGCTCATCTATGATTAAATCAGTGAATTATAAAATTTTAGTTCTATTGTTAGACATATTCATTATGTTTGATATTTTTATAACTATATATGTTATCAATATAAATATCCAAATTAAAGTTACTTTCTTTTCCTATATGTTTTATTTAATATTATATAACACTTTTTACATTAGTAAAGGGTAAATTGTATAAAAATTCTGTTAATTTATTTTTAAAATCGCGTTTTATAAATAAAAACAAAGAAGAAGACCTAAAAAACTATAAGTCTTCTTCTTTTCAATGTGCATTCTATACTATATTTAATTAATTCGACATTTAATTTCCATTTCCTTCCTACTATAAAAAAACTCTTTTATTTTTTTAATGAATCATTTCCACTAAATGCATCTTTTACATCTAATATATCATTTTTATCATCACTCATGACTTCTTTTATTCCTTTGAATGTTCCTAAGAAATTAACTGCTTCTGAAGGTAAAACCAATTTTGTTGACTTACCTTCAGCCATTTTTTCAAGTGCTTCCATAGATTTTAATGCTAAGATATTATTGTCAATGTCAGACTCTTTCATAGCTGAAAATACTAATTTCAAACCTTCTGCAGTAGCCATTTGAGTTCTTTTAATCATTTCAGCTTCACCTTGTGCTTTAGCAATAGCTGTTTGTCTTATAGCCTCAGCTTCACCTTCTGCTACCAATATAGCAGACTCTTTTTCTCCTTCTGCTACACGTACCATAGCTTCTTTTCTTGCTTCTGCTGTTAATATAGCAGATTGTTTTTCTCCTTCTGCTTGTAATATAGCAGCTGACTTATTACCTTCTGCTTGAAGTATTGCTTCTCTTCTTTCTCTTTCCGCTCTCATTTGCTTTTCCATCGCAACTTGAATATCATGAGGAGGCATTATGTTCTTTAACTCTACTCTATTTACTTTTATTCCCCATTTATCTGTTGCTTCATCAAGTATTGTTCTCATTTTTACATTTATTATATCTCTTGATGTTAGTGTTTCATCTAAATCAAGTTCACCAATTATATTTCTTAAAGTTGTAGCTGTTAGATTTTCAATAGCAGCTATTGGATTTGCTATTTCAAATACATATCTAACTGGGTCTGTAACTTTATAATATACAACTGTATCAATCTGCATAGTTACATTATCTTTAGTTATAACTGGCTGAGGTGGGAAATCTATTACAATTTCTCTCAAGTCAATCACATATGCCATTTTATCTAAAAATGGTATCAAGAAATGTACTCCTGTTTCAGCCACTTTTTGAAACTTACCAAGTCGCATTATTATACCTACTTTAGATTGTTTTATTACTCTTATACAAGTTAAACTTATTGCTACTACTACTATTATTAATACAATACTTAAAACAACTTTCATGCCCATAAATATATCCTCCTTTTATTTTATTGATTCGTCACACTAGTTGCAGAATTTACTTTTTTAACAACTAGTTTTACCCCTTCTATTTTTAATACTTCTACTGTAGAGCCCTTATCAATCTTTTCATCATCTATAGAAATAGCAGTCCATGTTTCATGTTCAACTACAACTAAACCAGTTTGATTTGGAGAAATTTCCTCTGTAACAACACCTTTTTTAGATATCATTGCTTGTAAATTGGTATTAGATTTATAAGTTTTATCTTTTTTTACAATTTTCTTAGTAGCTACAACTAACATAGCTATAGAAATTACAGCAAATATTAAAACTTGTAAAAATATACTCTTTATAAAAGTACTTAAAAATATAAGTATTACTGCTCCCACACTAAACCATATTAGTGTTAAGCTTGGAGTCAACATTTCTGCTATTCCAAATAAGACTGCTACTATTAACCATATCAACTTCATACTATCTACCCTCTTTTCATATGAATTATCAAACACTATATAAATCATATTCTTTATACAATATATTTGAATATGATTTTAAACAATCAACCAAAAACCAATAAAATAAGTCAATTTGAGATTAATTTAATAGTATTATATCAGCATACTTTGTTAAAGTTGTTACAAAGTAGTATCAAATATTAGTAATTAAATAATCAAAAACTTGTTCATTGTTAACGAAATGTTACTTATTAAATCTGTTGCATTTACTGTATACATACTTTTTCCTAACTTATCTCCTATATAACCATGTACATATGCTCCACTCACTGTAGCTTCAAGTATATCCATACCTTGACCTACAAAAGAAGTAATCATACCAAGTAAACAGTCTCCCATTCCACCAGTTGCCATACAACTATTTCCTGTAGGATTTATATATGTTTCTTTACCATCTGTTATGATAGTTTGATATCCTTTTAAAAGGACAACTACATTGTATTTTTGAGCAAATTCTTTTGCCACATCTACTCTATGTTCTCTTATATACCCAATTGAGTCACCTGTCAACCTGGCCATTTCTCCCAGATGTGGAGTAATTACAAACTTATTTTTCCACTCTAAAAACTTATAGCATCTATCCTTCATAACATTTAATCCATCTGCATCCAATATTATTGGACAACTAGAGTTTTCTACTACTCTAAGTAATCTCTCAAAAGTTTTGTGATTATCTCCCATTCCTGGACCAAAACCAATTGCATTGCTAGAGCTCAATAGTTTATCAACTCTCTCTTCTTCAAAATTTACAGTCATTGCTTCAGTGAGTCTAATAGATACTTTTTCTTGTACATCTTTACTACTAATCAAAGTTACAAGACCACTTCCACTTTTAACAGCAGATTCAGTTGCTATGAAACTAGCCCCATAAAATCCTTTTGAGCCTGCAACTATAGATACTTTTCCAAAATCACTTTTAAATCCATTCTTATCTCTTCTTCTAATATTATTTTTTACAAAACTCTCATCAGTTATGAATTCATCATTATGGTATTTTCTTGTAATAAAATCTGGAATACCTATTTTTTCTACAATTACATCCCCAATAAGTGAGTTTACATCATAATTTAAAAAACCTCTTTTATAAAACTCAAAACTAATTGTTTTTTTTGCTTTAATACAAATTCCAAGTATACTTCCTTTGTCACTATCTATACCAGATGGTATATCTATAGAATATGTATTTTTGCTGTTATCATTTACTATATCAATTACTTCTTTAAAAATACCAGTTATTTCTCTCTTTAGTCCTGTTCCAAATATTGCATCTATTACAACATCACTTTTAGATACTGCTTCCTTAAACATTGTTAAATTTTTATTTTTAATTATACTCTGTTTTTCTGTTTCAATAATTTCATCTACTTTATTTTTATTTATATAGTCATTATATTCCTCGCTTAAATCATTTTTATCAATATTTATAATATTAATCCCCATATTTAAAAGTATATTATAATTGATTTTAGAACATTCACTTAGTTTCTTGATATTACCAATTAAAAAGACATTTACATTTTTTTCTTTTAGCTTTAAATGTCTTGCTATTCCAAGACCATCTCCACCATTATTTCCAACACCACATACAATTGTATAATCATTATATATATCTATATCCATGTTTCTCATTGCAGATATTACTGCATTTTCCATCAATACAATCATTGGAATTCCCAATTCTTCTACGCATGCATTATCAACACTTCTACTTAAATTCGCTGTACCTATCAACACATATCATCACTCCTATAAAATTAAATACTTCCTAAAATATTTAAATAAAAACATATAAATATCTACTGAAGTCTTTTTAATCTTGTAAACATTTTGAATAAAAACATCAAAAATAAGATTCCTAAAAATAATTAAAAAAATAATAAAAATTCTGAATTGAAATAATCATTCAATTTATTATATCATATAATTTTGGTCATTATATTACTTCAAAATCTATTTTCATTAATTCTATAAAAAGTTTACCTTTTGCTCAATTTGTTTCTAAAATCCAAATGAATTTTAATTTTTATTTATAAATTAAAAGTTAAGAAAACTACCCAATCCTATACATAAAACTTTTTTTATTCGAACTCAATTTTCTGACAATTTAATAATTTTTCAAAATTTATTGTTGACTTTTATTTTTTACTGTATTAAACTAATTACTATACAAAATATAAAACAAAATTTTCAAAATTATTAAATTAAAAGGAGAGGTAAATATGAAGACTTTATTAAACAAACAAGTACGATTTTTTAGTAGCCAATTTAGTTAGGGTTTGTAGCTAAGTTAAGACAAATTGTCATAACATAGATACAGACCCCTTAGGATTACCATTTTTAAGGATTGTATCTATGTTGGCTATAGTGATTGTTGTTAAAGTTTTTATTTTATCATCATATTATAGAGAGCCACATGGATTATACTGTGTGGCTCATTCGTGTTTTTGCCATACAGTTATATGTACTGTGTGGTTTTTTTATATCCAAAATTTAATTTTCAATTATATTTAAAAAATTATTTTAAAATATTTTCAAAGGGGTGTTTTATTTATGTCAGGTATTATATCTGTAATGACGCAAAGTTTAATTTTATCAATCATGGCACTGGGGGTTTATATAACTTACAAAATCTTAGATTTTCCCGATATGTCTGCTGATGGTAGCTACACAATGGGAGCTTCTATTGTAGCATTTTCTCTTACTAATGGGATTTCTCCTATAGTAGCAACTTTAATGGCTATTTTATGTGGTTGTATTGCTGGTCTTGTAACTGGTATACTTCACATTAAATTTAAAATATCTAACTTACTTTCTGGTATTTTAGTTATGGGAATGCTCTACTCTATCAACCTAAGAATAATGGGAAAATCAAATATCCCACTATTTAGTTTTAAACATTTATTCAATGGAGAAATATCTCCTATAGTTTTAGCTCTAGCATTTGTGCTTATCTGTAAAGTACTTTTGGATTTATTCTTAAAGACAGGTCTTGGATACACTCTAAAAGGTGTTGGTGACAACTCTCAAATGATTAAATCTTTGGGTATAAACATCGGTTCTATAAAAATATTAGGGCTTATGATTTCAAATGGACTTATAGCTTTATCTGGTAGTTTGATGGCTCAATTCTTAGGATTCTCAGACGTAAATATGGGTATCGGAACTTTAGTACTTGGAATTGCTTCTATCATAATTGGTATTACATTATTTAAGAAATTTACTTTTATTAAAAATACTACTGCAATAATTGTTGGTTCTTTCATATACCAATTCACTATATACTTTGCAATGAGTTTAGGTATGTTATCAACTGATTTAAAACTAATAACTGCCATAGTTATAATAGCTTTCTTAGCTACTGGTAACTTAAATATCTCACTAAAAAAAAACAAGTGCAAGGCTAGTACCAAAAATAAATCTGAAAAAAGAGGTGTTATAGATGTTACAAATTAAAAATATTTCAAAGAGTTTCCCAAATCCATATGGTCAACCTAATACTATATTTGAAAATTTATCCCTTAGTATAGAAGACGGTGAATTTGTAAGTATCATAGGTAGTAATGGAACTGGTAAATCTACTTTATTAAATATAATATCGGGATTATTAAAAGAATCCTCTGGTGAAATCACTCTAGATAATACTAATATAACAAATTTAGCTGAACACAAAAGAACTCAAATAGTAAGTAGAGTTTTTCAAGACCCAAGCTTAGGAACTTGTCCTTCTATGACAGTTAGAGAAAATTTATCTTTGGCTCTTAATAAGGGGAAATTGCTAAATTTAAAGAGATGTCTTCGTCATAAAACAAATGACTTAGAGCACTTACTTGAAGGAATTTCTCTAGATTTAAAAAAATACTTAGATATCAAAGTACAATATCTTTCAGGAGGTCAAAGACAATCACTTTCACTAATTATGTCTAGTTTAGCAAGCCCTAAGATTCTATTATTAGATGAGCATACAGCAGCACTTGACCCAAAGACATCAAATGAAGTAATTGAATTAACTGATAAAATTATAAGAGAAAAAAATATAACTACACTTATGGTAACTCACAACTTAAAGCATGCACTTCAATATGGAGATAGATTGATAATGCTCCATAAAGGTGAAGTGGTCTTAGATGTAAAGGGAAAAGAAAAAGAAGAATTAACAGTTGAAGAAATCTTAGAAAAATTTGAATATGCTGTTTAAAAGTATGTATTATGATAATTTAATTTTAGCTTAGTTACAAATTAGTTTATTTATAAAATAATTGTAAAATCATAATATTTTTAGCAATACTACAATAATTCATATGAATATATGAACATATATAATAATAAAATTTTTGAGGGGGATATAAAAATGATTAATAAAAAAAGATTGGTAAGTTTAATTTTAGCTGGTACTCTTGGAATATCTATGCTCACTGGATGTTCTCAAAATGGAGGCTCAGATGCTTCAAAAGACAATGAAAAAACAGACAAGAAAGAAATAAAAAATATAGGAATCACTCAATTAGTAGAACATCCATCTTTAGATAAGGCAAAACAGGGATTCATAAAAGCACTAGAAGATAAAGGTTATAAGGATGGAGATAATATAAAAATAGACTTCCAAAATGCACAAAATGATATGCCTACTACACAAAGTATTGCAAGTAAATTCGTATCTGATAAAAAAGATTTGATATATGCTATATCTACACCTTCAGCTCAAGCAGCTTATAATGCTACTAAAGATATACCTATAATCATGACTGCTGTTACAGACCCTGTAGAGGCTGGCTTGGTTAAATCTCTTGAAAAACCAGGTGGAAACGTTTCAGGTACATCAGATTATCTTTCAATTGATAAAACACTTGAATTGGTTAAAACTTTAACTCCAAAAGCAAAGAAAATAGGCGTTATATACAATACTAGTGAAGTTAATTCAAAAATACAAGTTGATTCTCTACATGATTATGCTAAGAAAAATAATTATGAAGTTGTTGAAAAAGGAATCAGTTCTTCAAGTGAAGTTAACCAAGCTATTTCTAGTTTAGTTGGCAAAATAGATGTTTTATATGTTCCTACTGATAATTTAATAGTTTCTTCTATGCCTATAGTTTCTAAAGTAGCTAACGAAAACAAAATACCTATAATAGCTTCTGAAGAAGGCTCTGTATCATCTGGTGCTTTAGCTTGTTGTGGAATAGACTATGAAAAACTAGGTTACAAGGCTGGAGAACTTGCTATTGAAGTGTTAGAGGGTAAACCTGTTGGTGATATACCTGTTGCTATGTTAGATGAAACTGAAATAATAATCAATGAAGATACACTAAAAGCACTTGACATGCAAAAGCTATCAGCAGATAATATAAAGTATATAAAGTCAGATAAAAATGCAAAATCTGCAGAGTAAAATGTAGTAAATTCAAAAAAGTAGGTAATATGAAAACTTTATATAGTAAGTACTCTTATCCACCCTAACCCTTTGAAAATTGTACTTATTGTAGCAATTTATTGCATATAAAGTTATTCATTTTCCATAAAGTCGTCTATTTTGACGACAGATTATGAAAGTTATATAACTTTCTAATCATTATTTGAGCTGTCTAAATAGAAATTTAAATTTCTTAGACAGCTTTTTTTTATAAATTTTAATATCTACAGCTTTATCTTCATTCCACATTTTTCTTTAATTAAATATTTTTTCACAAAATTCCCATTCAATTTATAAGTTTAGGATAACGTTTTTTCCAATTGATACATTCTCTTTTAAAAATTCCAAGTATACACTATGTAGTATCTTAATTAAATTTAGCAGTTGACTTTTATTATTGTATAATTTATAATTTATAACAAGTCAAGAATACATATAATTTTCTGACTAATTAAAATATTAAAAGGGAGAGATAATTATGAATACTTTATTAAACAATAAAAAATATTATTATTACTATAGCCACTATTTCTAGGGTTTGTACCTACGTTTTAACATAGATACAGACCCCTTAAGACTAGCAAAACTTTGGGATTGTATCTATGTAGGCTATATTGTTTATAGAGTTTTCATTTAACTATATAAGAGCCACATAGATTATACTATGTGGCTTATTCGTGTTTTTACCACATAGTTGTGTATACTATGTGGTTTTTTTATATACAAAATTAACAAATAATTAAAATTATAAAAATATTTTTAAAGGAGTGTTTTATTTATGTCAGGTATTATATCTGTAATGACGCAAAGTTTAATTTTATCAATCATGGCACTGGGGGTTTATATAACTTACAAAATCTTAGATTTTCCCGATATGTCTGCTGATGGTAGCTACACAATGGGAGCTTCTATTGTAGCATTTTCTCTTACTAATGGGATTTCTCCTATAGTAGCAACTTTAATGGCTATTTTATGTGGTTGTATTGCTGGTCTTGTAACTGGTATACTTCACATTAAATTTAAAATATCTAACTTACTTTCTGGTATTTTAGTTATGGGAATGCTCTACTCTATCAACCTAAGAATAATGGGAAAATCAAATATCCCACTATTTAGTTTTAAGCATTTATTCAATGGAGAAATATCTCCTATAGTTTTAGCTCTAGCATTTGTACTTATCTGTAAAGTGCTTTTAGATTTATTCTTAAAGACAGGTCTTGGATACACTCTAAAAGGTGTTGGTGACAACTCTCAAATGATTAAATCTTTGGGTATAAACATCGGTTCTATAAAAATATTAGGGCTTATGATTTCAAATGGACTTATAGCTTTATCTGGTAGTTTGATGGCTCAATTCTTAGGATTCTCAGACGTAAATATGGGTATCGGAACTTTAGTACTTGGAATTGCTTCTATCATAATTGGTATTACATTATTTAAGAAATTCACTTTTATTAAAAATACTACTGCAATAATTGTTGGTTCTTTCATATACCAATTCACTATATACTTTGCAATGAGTTTAGGTATGTTATCAACTGATTTAAAACTGATAACTGCCATAGTTATAATAGCTTTCTTAGCTACTGGTAACTTAAATATCTCACTAAAAAAAAACAAGTGCAAGGCTAGTACCAAAAATAAATCTGAAAAAAGAGGTGTTATAGATGTTACAAATTAAAAATCTTTCAAAGAGTTTCCCCAATCCATACGGTCAACCTAATACTATATTTGAAAATTTATCAATTGACATAGAAGACGGTGAATTTGTAAGTATCATAGGTAGTAATGGAACTGGTAAATCCACTTTATTAAATATAATATCGGGTCTTATAAAAGAATCTTCTGGCCAAGTATTATTAAATAAACACAATTTATCTAATTTGGCTGAACATAGAAGAACTCAAATAGTAAGTAGAGTTTTTCAAGACCCAAGTTTAGGAACTTGTCCCTCTATGACAGTTAGAGAAAATTTATCTTTGGCTCTTAATAAAGGTAAGTTATTAAATCTAAAAAAATGTCTTCGTTATAAAAGAGATTTTCTAGAAAATTTATTAGAAGGAGTTTCTCTAGATTTAAAAAAATACCTAGACGTACAAGTACAATTTTTATCAGGAGGTCAAAGACAATCACTTTCACTAATTATGTCATGCTTAACAAGTCCTTCAGTTTTATTACTTGATGAGCATACAGCAGCTCTTGACCCAAAAACATCAAATGAGGTAATTGAATTAACCGATAAAATTGTAAGAGAAAAAAATATAACTACACTTATGGTAACTCACAACTTAAAGCATGCTCTTCAATATGGAGATAGATTAATTATGCTCCATAAAGGTGAAGTTGTCTTAGATGTAAAGGGAAAAGAAAAAGAAGAATTAACAGTTGAAGAAATCTTAGAAAAATTTGAATATGCTGTTTAAAAGTATATATTATGATAATTTAATTTTAGCTTAGTTACAAATTAGTTTATTTATAAAATAATTTTAAAGTCATAATATTTTTAGCAATACTACGACCATTTATATGAATATATGAACATATATAATAATAAAATTTTCGAGGGGGATATAAAAATGATTAATAAAAAAAGATTGGTAAGTTTAATTTTAGCTGGTGCTCTTGGAATATCTATGCTTACAGGATGTTCACAAGGTGGAGACTCTAGCAATTCTAAACAAGAAAATAACTCTAAAGACAAAGAAGTTAAAAAAATTGGTATAACTCAATTGGTTGAACATCCAGCATTAGATGCTACTAAAACAGGATTTGTAAAAGCCTTAGAAAAAAATGGATTTAAAGATGGAGAAAATATTGATATAGATTTCCAAAATGCTCAAAATGATATGCCTACTACACAAAGTATTGCAAGTAAATTTGCATCTGATAAAAAGGACTTAATATTTGCAATATCTACTCCATCTGCTCAAGCAGCTTATAATGCAACTAAGGATATACCTATACTTATAACTGCTGTCAGTGACCCTGTCGCTGCTGGCTTAGTTAAATCAATTGAAAAACCAGGTGGAAATGTATCTGGAACATCAGACTTTGTTTCTGTAGAAAAAGGATTAGAACTACTTAAAATATTTGCTCCTAAAGCAAAGACTATAGGAGTTATGTACAATACTAGTGAAGTTAATTCAAAAGTTCAAGTTGATGCTTTAAAAGAATATGCTTCTAAAAATGGTTTTAAAGTTGTTGAAAAAGGAATAACTACTTCAAATGAAGTCAATCAGGGAATTTCTAGCTTAGTTGGTAAGATAGATGTTTTATATGTTCCTACTGACAACTTAGTAGCTTCTTCTATGCCAATAGTTTCTAAAATAGCTACTGAAAATAAGATTCCAGTTATAGCAGCTGAATCTGGTCCAGTTGAAAAAGGTGCTCTTGCTTGTCAAGGTATAAACTATGAAAAACTTGGTTACAAAACAGGTAAAATGGCTGTTAAAATTTTAAATGGTGAATCAGTTTCTGATATGCCTGTAGCTACATCAGATGATACAGATATCATTGTTAATGAAGATATACTAAAAGCTTTAGGTATGGAAAAACCTTCTAATGAAAATATTTCTTATGTAAAAACTAAACAAGAATAAATATAATAGATTTTTATGAGGGAGTGGTCAAAATGAAGTCCAGTAAGTTGATAAATTTAATTTTAATTGGTGTTCTTAGTGTATCTACCATTACAGGTTGTTCTAAAAATAATGAAGGTGAGTCAAATAAATCATCTGATAAAAATAATGAAATTAAAAAAATTGGTATTACTCAGTTAGTTGAGCATCAAGCTTTAGATGCATCCAGAGAAGGATTCATTAAAGCTCTAGAAGATAATGGATTTAAAGATGGTAAAAATATAGAAATAGATTATCAAAATGCTCAAAATGATATGCCTACTACACAAACTATAGCTAGTAAATTTGTTTCTGATAAAAAAGATTTGATATTTGCTATATCTACTCCATCTGCTCAGGCATCATACAATGCTACTAAAGATATACCTATACTTATAACTGCTGTAACTGACCCTGTTTCAGCTGGATTTGCAGATTCTTTAGATAAACCAGGTAAAAATGTTTCTGGAACTTCTAATTTTACACCTATTGATAAGAGTTTAAAGGCTCTTGATATACTAATCCCACAAGCAAAGACTATAGGTGTTATATATAATACTAGTGAGGTAAATTCTAAAGTTCAAGTTGATAACTTGAAGAAATATGCAAATGATAAAGGTCTTAAAGTTGTTGAAAAAGGAATTAGTTCTTCTAGTGAAATAAATCAAGCTGCTTCTAGTTTAATGGGTAGCGTAGATGTTATTTATGCTCCTACAGATAATTTACTTGCATCTTCTATGCCTATCGTTTCTCAACTTGTTACTAAAAATAAAATACCTATAATAGCTGCAGAGGAAGGTATGGTAAAAGGTGGAGCATTAGCTTGCCAAGGTATAGATTATGAAAAATTAGGTTATAAGACTGGTGAGATGGCTGTTAAGGTCCTAAAAGGAGAATCTAAAGTTTCAGATATGCCTATAACAAGTTTAGAAGAAACTAATTTAATTATTAATGAAGATACTCTAAAGGCACTTTCTCTAGATAAACCTTCTGACAAGAACATAGTTTATATTAAAACTGAAAATAAATAATTTGACCACTCTAATTAATATAAAATATGAAAATAAAGTAAAATTTAATGATATTTTTATATACAATCAATATGCCTGTTTCTATGAATCTTTCCAAACATAAAAACAGGCATATATTTTTATTTTAATATATTGTCTATTCAATTTTACATTGATATATTTCTTATCCAAAGATAATATATTAATAATCTTAACTTATTTATATAAATAAAATTATTCTTCTATATGTTTTATTACTCTACATGGATTTCCAACGGCTACAGTATTTGATGGTATATCTTTTGTCACTACACTTCCTGCACCTATTACCACATTATCATCTATAGTAACTCCTGGAGTTATAATCACGCCTCCACCTATCCATGCATTATCTCCTATCTTTACAGGTGAACCATACTCTATTCCTGAAATTCTAAGCTGTGCCTCAATTGGATGATAAGCTGTATAAATTTGAACATTTGGAGCTAACATTACATTATCATCAATTTCAATTTTACATACATCTAAAAAAATACAGTCATAGTTTGCAAAGAAATTTTCACCTACATGTATATTATATCCATAGTCACACCTTATATTTTGTTCAACATTTATTTGATTCCCAACTGAACCAAATAGTTTTTTTAAAATATCCACTCTTTTTTCATATTCATCTTCCAAAGAGTTATTAAACAACCTAGTTAATTTTTTACAATACTCTCTTTCTTTTACTAGCAATTCATCATTTGCATAGTAACCTTTCCCTGACAACATTTTTTCTTTTTCAGTCATATAAATTACTCCTTTTCTTTGCAATTGTACTTAAAGCAAAATAAATATTCCTGTGGAAAATCTAAATAAATGCTGTCTCCCTTATCAAATTTCATTTTGTTTTTTTCTAATTCTATCTGAATAGGCATACTTTTGCTAGATAAATTATTGTTTATAGCATATATAGTGTATGTAAATGGATTTTCTATAATGTTAATTAGTCTAAAACATAACTTGCCATCTAAATTTTCACTAGAATCTAAAACCTTAATATGATGCTCTCTGATTCCCACATATTCTATATTATCACCTATGTTTCCAGTTAATGTCAACTTACATCCCCAATCTGTAGCATAAATAGTATTGTTATCTATTCTATTTAATCGAGATATATTTTTACATCCTGTTATTTTTGCTTCTATAAGATATTTTGGAGACTCAAATAGTTCTTTTTTAGGTCTTTTTGGAAGACCTTCTCCTTTATTATAAACCATAATATCATCACAAACTCGGTAAGCTTCTTCAATATCATGAGTAACAAACAATATATCTCCCTTATAATCTTTTAACATATTCATAAGTTCTTTTTCCATATTACTTCTCAAATGATGGTCTAATGCAGAAAAAGGTTCATCTAAAAGTAGTATATCTGGAGATGTAGCTAAGGCTCTAGCTAGTGCTACTCTTTGTTGCTGACCACCAGATAATTGCCAAGGGTATCGACCCTCAAATCCATTTAATTTAAGTATTTCTAAATATTTCATTATTATTTCCTTTTTTTCATCTTTACTTAACTTTGAAAGACCAAGTTCGATATTTTGGCTTACAGTCATGTGAGGAAATAATGCATAGTTTTGAAATAAAAAACCAATGTTTCTTTCTTGTGTTGATAAATTTATCTTTTTTTCAGAATCAAACAATACTCTTTCATTTAATATAATCTTACCTCTTGTAGGTTTTTCAAGTCCTGCTATACATTTTAATGTCATACTTTTTCCAGAACCAGATTCACCTAAAAATCCTAAAATTCCTTTTTCCTGTTCAATTTTTACTTTTAATTTAAAAGAGGATAAATCTTTTTCAATATCTACATATAAACTCAACTATCTGCACCTCTTTCCTATTATTTTCTGCTGGAATTCTGACCAATAATTTAATAATAAAATCATTGCTATAGATATCGCTACAATAATCATAACCCACATCATAGCTTTATTCATATCTCCACCTTCAACTGCAAAAAATATAGCGATTGGCATAGTTTGAGTTTTTCCAGGTATATTTCCAGCTATCATAAGTGTAGCACCAAATTCTCCAAGTGCTCTAGCAAACGACAACACAAGTCCACCTATTATCCCAGGCCAAGCTAATGGTACTGCAATCTTTAAAAAAACTTTCCATTCATTAAGACCTAAGGTTCTAGCAGCAGACAACATGTTGCTATCAATTTGTTCAAAAGCTGACCTTGAAGTTCTATACATCATAGGAAAAGATACTACTACTGCTGAGATTACAGTTGCTGTCCAGCTAAATATTAAGGTTTTATCAAAATTCAGTAAAAATTTACCTACAAAGCCATTTTTCCCACATAACAACAATAAAAAGAATCCAACAACTGTGGGTGGCAAAATTAATGGAAGTGTAAAGATACCATCTATAATACCTTTCCACTTACCTCTATAGTTAGCCATAATATATGACACAAATATTCCTATTATAAAAGTTATTATCGTTGACAAAAAAGCTGTCTTAAGTGATATCCATAAAGGTGACCAATCTGTCCCCATTTTTTCCCTCCTTAATTTAAATGGAAATAGTGAAATTAATAAATATATTAATTTCACTATTTCCATTTTATTATAATATACAATTATTTTCAATTTTCATTTATTTATATACAACTTCTTTTTAATTACATATAAATTATTTGTAAGCTTATTCTACTTTTTTATATCCAAATTCCTCAAAAATCTTTTGTCCTGCATCACTCAACAGGAATTCTTCAAATTTCTTAGCAGCATCTGCATTTTTACTAGCTTCAATTACTGCAACTGGATATGTAATAGGTGAATGAGTTTTTTCATCTGTTTTCTCAACTACTTTTATTTTATCATTATTCACAGTGTCACTAAAATAAACGAATCCAACATCTGCATTACCTGATTGCACCCATGCTAAAACCTCTTTTACATCTTTCGCAAACACCAATTTATCTTTTAATGTATCTTTTAAATTTAAATTAGTTAATACTTCATCTGCATATTTACCTGCTGGAACACTTTCAGCTTCTCCAACTGCAATTTTCTTTACTTTATCTGTAGTTAAGTCTTTCATACTAGATACATCACTATCAGCTGAAGAAATAAGAACTAAATCATTTTTAACTAAATCTTTCATAGTATCAGAAACTAATAACTTTTCTTCATCTAAAGCTTTCATTTGTTTCTGACCTGCTGAAATAAATAAATCACATGGTGCACCTTGTTCTATTTGCTGTTGAAGTGAACCTGATGCTCCATAGTTAACTGTAAGCTTTACATTGGAATCAACTTTTTTGTATTCTTCTTCAATTTTTGCCATTGCTTCTTTTAAACTTGCAGCAGCAGATATGTTTAGTTCTACTGTCTCACTGCTTTTATTTGTTTTTTCTTCTTTACCATCATCTTTTGGACTTTCTTTACTACTACATCCAACTGTCCCCAAAGTTAAACATGCAACTAATCCTAATATTCCCAATATTTTTTTCATAATACTCTCCCTTTTTGTAAATTTGATACATATTTTAATTCGTTTCATCATGTTTTATCATGTTTTGTTATATATAACTTAATTATATATACCTGCTAATAAATTTTCAAGTAAATTATTTATATTACTTTTAAATATTTTTCTACATTTTTCTTTTTTTAATGTTAAAATAACCTTATATGGAGGTGGATTATGGACTCATTATCATCTTTGACACCTGTTGAAGTAGCTGAATTATTAAAGATAACAAAAAATACTGTATATGAATTAATCAAAAGAGGTGAACTTCCTTCTTACAAAGTAGGTAAAAAAATAAGAGTTGATATTAAAGATGTCGAAGAATATATCAACAATCAAAAAACTGGTAAAATTAAAGATACACATTTTAACAATAAAAATATAGATATTGATAATAATTGTAAAATTATTATTTCTGGTCAAGATGTAATATTAGACATTTTAGCTAGGTCTGTTGAAAAAAGATTAGATAGAGTAAATACATTTCGCTCTTATATAGGAAGTTATAATGCTTTATATGAATTATATAATGGCAGGGTTTCTATAGCATCATCCCATCTATGGGATTTTGAAACAGACGAATATAATAGTACTTTTGTTAAAAAACTATTGCCAGGAATCCCATGTGTACTTATAAATCTAGCATATAGAATGCAAGGTTTTTATGTTGCTAAAGGAAATCCTAAGGAAATAAAAGGTTGGAATGATTTAACCAGACCAAATATAACACTTGTAAATCGAGAAAAAGGGGCTGGAACTAGAGTTTTGCTTGATGGCAAACTTAGACTTTTAAATTTTAATGGCACTGATATAAATGGTTATTATAATGAAGAATTATCGCATTTAGGTGTAGCAAGCAAGGTTTCTCGTGGTATAGCTGATGTTGGATTAGGCAATGAAAAAGCTGCTCTACAAGTAAACAATATTGACTTTATTCCTCTTCACAAGGAACGTTATGATTTGGTTATTAAAAAAGAAGACTTGAAAAACCCTGTCTACCAAACTATAATTAGTATAATTAATTCAGCTGAATTTAAGGCCGAACTTCAAGGTCTTGGTGGATATGATTTGATTGACACAGGCAAAATCATAGCAGAAGTTTAAAAATAAAAATCGCAATCTATTTTTACATGATTTATAAATTAATTGTAAAGTAAATTGCGATTTTTATGTATGCCAAAAACGTACATCAAAAAACTCAGTCTATCATAAAAACCTATATTGTTCATTTTGGTAGCCACATATAAAATTCAATATACTAAATAGTTAAATATATTAATATATATTTACATAATAGTAATTTTCCTTAATGTAGATTAACGTATTATGTGTTTTTGATATGAATAATTTTCCTATCTTGTATACATGCGGTAAAATAAATGAGTTTAATAGGTTATATACAAAGTTGCTTTCTTCTTGTATCTTCTCAACTAATAAATTATTAATAAAATTATCTTTTTCATTTTCAATAACTTCACTCCAATTTATTTTAACTTTTAATATGTATCTTCCAACTAAGTATACACATTCTGTAACAAATAACAATAATACTATATAATCAGCTCCTCCTGATTGATATAAACTTCCTGATACTAAGGGTTTAGCAAAAAAGTTATAAAAATTTAAAGTATCTCCTGTATAGTCAAAAAATATTAATAGTAATCCCAAAACTCTTAATACTCTCATATTCAACATGCCTTTTTCTTTATTATTTTTGTTTTTCATATATACTACCTCTCTTTTCGTTAGATTTTATTGTATATAATACTAACTCTTTTATTTGAGGTACAGGTGAATTTAATTGGTAGTTATTTTCATTTTCATAATCAATTAATTCATATTAAATATTTATATTTAATATGAAAAATAGCTTATTTATTTTGTAATAAAATAAATAAGCTATTAAAATATACAACTAATTTCTATTAATTGATAATACTACTATCTATAAACCTAAAAATTCTATTGAAATATGCTCTACTATCAGAGTCATATCCAGCAACATGTTCAATACCTTCTATGAGCCATAGCTCTTTTTTATTATGCTTGACTAAGTCATACATGGTTTGGCTATTTTGATAATTACAAACAGTGTCTTTTGTTCCATGTATAAATAGTATAGGAACATTACTCTTTTCGATTGCCTTATATGGTTCTACATCACTATACCAAAATCCAGATTTAAATTTATTATACACATCCCCACATGCTACGACATAATTTACTAATACATTTGGTATATGTTTTTCTATTACTCCCATTCTAATGGCATCCTTCATTTCAGAATATGGAGAATCCAATATATAAAAATCGACCTCTTGACTTTCTGAGTTTATAGCTGTATGCATAGCAGCTGTTCCTGCACCCATAGAAAATCCATGGATTCCCAATTTACCATCTGGGAATTTATTTTTTACAAACTTAACTATACTATCTAAATCATATCTCTCATAAAGACCAAATGTATAATTGTCGCCTCCACTATTACCAGTATTTCTTTGATTGTAAATCAATACATTATAACCTTTATCTAAGTATTCATATGCTATTTTTAGCATTTCATAGTGATTACTTCCCATTCCATGAACAATTATAATAGTATTTTTTGTTTTTATATTTGAATTCATAAAAAGACTTTCAAGTTTGTAATTATTAGAGCTTTGTATCATCAGCTCATCTGTCTTGTAGTTTTTCAATTTATCTAAGGGCTTATCTTTCCTCTTAGAAAATACTTTTAATACATCTTCTTTTTTTATTAACTGTTCTGAGCCAACTGAGCTATCGTACACCAATTTGCCAAATATATACGATATGATTAAGGGTATTAACAGAAATACAACTGATACAATTATTACCTTATTTCTTAAACTAATATAATTCTTAAAACTATTTTTCATATTTATTTACCATTTAATTTTCCTATATTTTGTTTTTTAAAAGTAATACAATCGCTACTTATACTACTCTTATGATTTCTATTATACCTATTAATCTACTAAAATTACAAATTATATTTTATCAATCATTAATATTTATAAGCTATTGCCTTATCTAATAAATATTACTAGATACTTTATTGGCAAGTGCTATCTAAATATTCTTCTATATTTTTCTTCTTCCTCTTCTGTGAATACATTAAATACAACTTTTAAATTTTTCTCAGGATTTTCTTTTAGCCATAATCTCACTCTATTTACAGCAAGATTAGCTGCTTCTTTTTTTGGATATCCAAATACCCCTGTAGAAATACCACAAAAAACGATATTCTTTATTTCATCAATTTCTCTTATAGTATTTAGAGATGATTTGTAGCAATGTAGTAATTGTTTTTCCTGTTCTTTGCTTGGCTGACCACCAGATACAATAGGTCCAACAGTGTGTACTACAAATTTTGCAGGTAGACAATAACCTCTAGTTATTTTAGCATCTCCTGTATATTCTAAATGTCCTTGTTTTTTTATTATTTTATCACAATCTTCTCTAAGTCTAGGACCTGCGCATGAATGTATCTCATTATCTACACATAAATGTAATGGTTGTAAACATCCTAATAGCTTATTGTTTGCAGCATTTACTATTGCATCTGCTTTTAAATTAGTTATATTGCCTCTCCATATAGCAATGCCTTCCTCAACTTCTTCTATATCATTTACATCTACTAACTCTCTTTCTTCACATTCAATTAACAATAAGTTATGTAACATACTAAGTATCTCTGGAGCAATTTCTTTTGGTGGATATACATTAAGAAGTCCTCTAAGTATATCTCTAGGCTTGATTTCATCATTTGATAAATTGTATATTTTAGAAGGAACTTCTTTTGAAAAATATGCAATTAAAGTGTTTATATTTTTCTTTCTTTGTTCGTCAGTTAGAGGTTTGATACTTCTATCAAAATCCTCAAATAAGTTTACATCATCAGCATAATCTCTCCACTTCATAGCTATCTCTCCATTCTTTTATTTTAGAATTATAAAAAATAATTATGTATTATGTACATACTTATTTATTTCTATAAACACTTACATAAATCCTGTTAAAAGTGTAAATTTTTTAATATTAATATATTTAAAGACAAAATATAGAACAATTTTAAGTACTTTATATAAACCTTTATAAAAGAATATGCTACTTGCTAACACTTTAATCATAAAATTTTTAAATATAATAATTAAAGGTAACGTTCTAAAGCTTACACTTTTATACCTAAAAACCACTCTAAATAAGCAACTCTTACCTAGAATGGTTTTTACACTAAACAACTTTTAAATTTTGTTGGTATTTATTTATATCTGATTTAGAAGCATATACAAAATGACCATCTGAAACCTCAATCCAACTTGATAACTCATCACTTGAACAATTATACATACTATAATTATATTCCACTCTATTTCTTACCTTAGCATATCTTGGGTCAGGAATAGGAATTGCAGAAAGTAAAGACTTTGTATATGGATGTATAGGATTATTATACAACTCTTCTGAATTCGCTAATTCTACTAATTTTCCATTATGCATAACTCCTATACGGTCACTAATATGTCTCACCATAGATAAATCATGCGCTATAAACAAACAAGTTAAATTCTTTTCTTTCTGTAATTTTTTAAATAAATTTACTATTTGTGCTTGTATAGACACATCTAAAGAGGCTATCGGTTCATCAGCTATTATAAACTCTGGGTCTACTGAAAGAGCTCGAGCTATACCAATACGTTGTCTTTGCCCACCTGAAAAGTCAGAAGGATATTTATTTGCATAGCTTCTATCAAGTCCCACTAAATTTAACATCTCATAGACTTTATCCAGTCTTTCTGCTTTATTTTTACAGACACCCTGAATTTTAAGTGGCTCTGAAATTATATCTCCAATTGTCATACGAGGATTTAATGATGAGGTAGAATCTTGAAAAATAATCTGCATACTTTTATTTACATCTTTTTTTACAAATTTATATGATTTTTTATCTGAGATACAATTTCCCTTGTAAATTACGTCTCCACCAGTAGGCTCATGTAACTTTATTATAGTTTTACCAGTTGTAGATTTTCCTGAACCAGATTCTCCTACTAAACCAAATATCTCTCCTTTATATATATCAAAACTTATATCATCAACTGCTTTTACAATAGTACTTTTATCCAAATGAAAATATTGTTTTAAATTTTTTATTTCTAGTATTTTTTCTTTATTCATTAAAAATCACCCTTCCACCATTTACCCTAACTGGTATTTTTATTTTAGGTGCATCTGGATGCAATAACCAAGTTGCTGCACTGTGTGTATCATTAATTTTAAACATTGGTGGCTCCTTTTCATAATCTATCCTAAGAGCATTTTTATTTCTTACTGCAAATGCATCCCCCTTTGGAGGATTTAATAAATTTGGAGGCATTCCAGGTATATTATACAAATAATCTTCTTGTGAATCTAAAGTAGGTAATGAACCTAATAATCCCCAAGTATATGGATGTCTAGGGTCATAAAATATATCTTCTACTGTTCCTATTTCTACAATCTTACCCGCATACATAACTGCTATCCTATCAGCCATAGTTGCAACTACACCTAAATCATGAGTTATAAATATTATTGATAAACCTATTTTATTTTGCAGTTCTTTTATTAAGTCAATTATTTGAGCTTGTATAGTCACATCCAAAGCTGTTGTAGGCTCATCAGCAATTAATACTTCTGGATTACAAGCTAGTGCTATAGCAATTACTATACGTTGCCTCATTCCTCCTGAAAAATGATGCGGAAATTGTTTAAATCTTTTTTCAGGATTATCTATCCCAACTAATTCAATAAGCTCTATAGCTCTTTTCTTAGCTTCACTTTTACTTATGCCTTGATGGATTACTATAGCTTCAGTTATTTGCTTTCCTATTGATATGGTTGGATTCAAAGATGTCATAGGGTCTTGAAATATCATTGATATATCTCTTCCTCTAATATCTTCCATTTCTTTCTCAGATTTTTTAACTAAGTCCTTTGATTTAAATAGAACCTCTCCACTTTTGATATATCCATTATATGGAAGTATCTTTATCAAACTTTTGCATAATACAGATTTTCCACAACCAGATTCTCCAACTATAGCTAGTGTTTCACCCCTCTTTAGGGTAAAGGACACATCTCTCACAGCCTGTACTTCGCCTTCTTCTATTTTAAAACTTACAGATAGATTATTAACCTCCAATAAATGTTCCAAAAACCATCAACCCCTGTGCTATTCAAACCTTAGGGATATATTTCATCCCTAAGGTTTCTAATTAATCTAACTATTATTCTATTGTCCAATCAGCTATGTTCCAGAATATCCCTACACCATGATGACCTAAAACTGTATCAGGTGTTAAACCTTTTATATTTGGTTTTCCAACATATATAGCATCTATATAAGCAATAAATGTATATGGCATATCTTTAGTCATCTCTACTTGGAATTGTTTATATAACTTTAATTTTTCATCTTTATTTTCTGTTTCTCTTGCTTGTTGAAGTATTTTGTCTATAGTAGGATTAGAATAAGCACTGTAGTTTGCACCTTTATCTGTTCCAAATACTTTATATGTATGGTCATCTGGGTCAAATGGACTTCCCCAACCGATTAAGTGCGCATCTTGATTAGCCCAATCTGTTTCAGTTACAACTACAGCTTTAGCATCAACACCTATTTCTTTTAGCTGTTGTGCACATATTTTAGCCATATCAACTCTAACTTGGTCACTTTCGCCAGCTGTTATTTCAAAAGCTAATTTAGTACCTTCTTTTTCATATATTCCATCAGAACCTAACTTCCAACCTAATTTTTCAATTTCTTGCTTAGCCTTTTCTGGATTATATTCAAATTTCTCTATATCAGGATTATTATATGGTCCCATTTGTAAAGGTGAATATGCGGCTACACCATGACCCAATAATACACTATCCACTATTGCTTTTCTATCTATTGCATAACTTAAAGCATTTGGTAATCCTTTAGTCTCTTCATCTTTAAAGAATTTAGAATTGAAGTTATATAGTATACCTCTATAATCTGCAGTTTTCATTATATTTACTTTAAAATTCTTTTCGTCTTTCTCAAAATTAGACATATCTTTAGGAGTTACTTGTGCTAAATCTAATTCACCTGATTTTAATTGCATTGCTTTAGCTTTGTCATCTGGTACAATCTTAAATACTACTTTATCCAGTCCTGGCTCTTTTACAAAATAATCACTATTTTTAACAAGTGTTATACTTTGCCCTTTATCCCATTTTTCAAGTTTGAATGGTCCAGTACCTATTGGTTTTTGATTAAATCCATCAGTAGTTATATCTTTACCTTCTAATGCATGTTTTGGTAATATTCCAACTGTTAAATAATCAAGCATTGCTGTATTTGGTGCTTTTAAAGCAATTTTTATAGTAGTATCATTAATTACATCAATTTTTGTTATATCTTCATAATTTGATGCTATTTCAGAAGCATTGTCTGGATTCATTATAGTTTCCATTGTGAATTTAACATCATTTGCTGTAAATTTCTCTCCATCATGCCACTTAACATCATCTCTTAAATTAAAAGTATATGTATTTGTTGCTTCATCAAATTTCCAATCTTTTGCTAGACAAGGAACTACTTTATTATTTTCATCATGAGCTGTTAATCCATTAAATATCAATGAATTTATTTCGCCATGTTCATATAGTGCTGGATTTATACTTGTATAGTCATTACTTCCATAAACAAGTACTTTACCATCTTTAGGTTTATCTGTTTTTTTGTCCCCATTTCCTGCACTCGAACAGCCTGCCATTAGACTAAGTATCATTACTAGACTTAAAACTTTTAATTTTTTTAATTTCATGATGCTCCCCCTTTTGCTTTTAATAATAAATATTTTTTAAAGCTTTGACCCCATTTATTTAAATAGATATTTCAAATACCTTAGTATTTGCTTATTTAACACTTAAAACGCTGATTTATAAATTACTTGATTTTTTATTATTGCTCTTTCTTATATAATTACCAATATTAGTTATACAGACCAATGTAGTAACTAAAAATATACCTGGAATTAGGATAATCCACCATCTATTTGAAAGAAGTGCTTCTTCTGATAAAGATAGCATACTTCCCCAAGAAACAATTTCTATTGGCAAACCAATTCCTAAAAAACTTAGTGTTGACTCAGTTCCAATAGCTGCACCTATATTTGTTACTACCATAAACATTATTGATGCGACAAAGTTTGGAAGTAAGTGCTGTTTTAATATATATAAAAATCCTCCACCCATACTTTTAGCTGCTAGTATGTACTCACTATTTCTTATTTGTCTAACTTCAGTCCTTACAATCTTAGATATATTCATCCAACTTGTTATCCCTATTACTATGGACATAGATATTGGATTTGAATTCCCAAGTATCGCTTGTACAAATATTATAATTAATATTGATGGTATACTAAGTATGATTTCTGTAAATCTCATCATTGCATCATCTACAAGCTCAGATGCTGAACCGCTTATGCTACCATAAACAATTCCTATAATAGTTGATATTATTGTCGAAAATATTCCTATAAATAAAGATATTTTTCCTCCATACCATATCATAGAATATATATCTCTTCCCATTGAATCTGTTCCAAAGAAAAAATCTTTACTTGGAGCTAAATTAGAACTTACTAAATCCATATATGTTGGCTCATGTGTCATTATCAAAGATGAAAATACACTTCCAATAACTATAATGGATAAAATTATGATTGATATATATGGTAACTGTTTAAATTTTTCAAACAGAGTTTTTTTTATTTCTATTTGTTCATCTTTTACTACTGAAATATAATTTTCTCCTACAATCTCAAAATCACTACATTGCGGCTTCATTGTTATCACCTCTATCGTACTTCATTCTAGGGTCTATTTTATTGTTTATAATTTGAGCTAGCATATTTCCAAATACCACTAAAGCTCCTGTTATTAGACATAAAACTAATAACATATTATAATCGTGATACTTTGCACTCTCAAAACAAAGAGTTCCTAACCCTGGATAAGAAAAAACCTTTTCAACTACATAAGTTCCTCCTAATATATGAGGTATTGAAATAGCCATGATACTTATATATGATGGCATTATATTTCTCAGGCAATGCTTAAAAACAATGGTTCTATTGTTTAAACCTTTTGCTTTACATAGCAATACATAATCTTCTCTTATTTCTTCTAGCAATTTATTTCTTATCATATATGTGTAATACCATAAATGGCTCAATATAAGTACTGTAAGAGGTAATATTAAATGAGATATCCTACTTGATATACTATATTCCTCTCCCATTGAATAAGCTCCACTACTTGGAAGTATACTTAGATTTATACTGAATATAAGTATAAGTACTAAAGCAACCCAGAATGATGGAATACAATTGGTTATCGTACCTAGTTTACATATAACCCTATCTATAAGCTTATCTTCATGCAATGTACAAAAAATTCCTAAAAGTAATGCTAGAACAAAGGTAAGTATGTATCCTGAACCACCTAATATGATAGTATTTATATAAACATCATTTATAACAGAAGTAACATTTTGCTTATATTTAAATGAAATCCCAAATTCTCCTTTTGATGCATCTGAAATCCATTTTATATATTGACTGTATATTGGTTCGTTTAGACCAAGTTTTTTCATAGCATTTTCTTTTTCTTGAGTACTCATTCTTTCTACACCATCTCCATAGTAAGAAATTAATGGGTCTCCTGGAGCAAGTCTTGCCATATAAAAAACCACAAAAGATAATAAAAACATTACTAAAATAAACTGCAACAACTTTTTAACTATATCCTTTAACAAACCCCTATTCCCCCTTTGTTGCAATAAAAAAAACCACCAAAAGCAAGCGTCAATCGACGTTTAAACCTTCGTGGTTTTATTATCATTAAATAAAAATTAAATTTTAAATATTTATCTATAAACCAATTTTAGCATCATTTATGTTGTGTGTAAACAAACTTTTGAAAAATTGTTAAAATTTCATCAAATTGTTTTATTTTTACCTAAAATTAAATTTTTATGATATTACTAATCTCTTATTTATTACATAATTATTAAATTTTATATTGACTATTTACTGAAACTATATTATATTAGTTTCTATGCAAACTATCTAAGAGGTGATTTTATTGAAAACTAATTATGATTGTTTTAGAATAGCTATGCTTCTAAAAGAACTCTATTCTAAAACAATGTACACAGTAGAGGAAAATTTTAAGGAAAATGGATTAACACATCAACAGATTATAGTTATAAAGCTAATAGCTCATAATCAAGAACTAACAATTTCACAACTATGCGATGAGATGTCTTTAGCTAAAGGAACGGTATCAGGTATAATCAGTAGATTAGAGCAATTTGGATATGTAGAAAAGTTCAAAAAATATGATGATAAGAGAAATACATATGTTAAATTTACAGAGGATGGACTTGAATTCGCCACAAATTTTAAAAGTAAAATGCAAGAAAGCTTTGATGGTATTTTTAAAAATTGTGATGAAAAAGAATTAAATGAATTAGTAAAAAATCTTAGAAATATATTAGCAAAAATAAAGGAGAGATAATTATGAGTTCTAAATTAATACTTGCAATAGTGTTTATAACATCAGCTTTAATTTTTTACACTATAGGTGTATTTGGAGAAAGAAAAGCTAAAATTTTAAAAAAGAAACATGTAATTATATTTTGGCTTGGTTTAATATTTGATACTTTAGGAACATTTACAATGAGTAATATAGCTAATAGCCACGCTTTTGAAGTGAAGTCTGTATTGTCCCAAAATCTTCATAGTATAACTGGTCTCCTAGCAATTGTGCTTATGCTTTTTCATGCAGGCTGGGCTACTTTTGTTTTGTATAAGGACGATGAAGATAAGAAAAAATTCTTCCATAAGTTTAGTATAGTTGTATGGACTATCTGGTTAATTCCATACTTTATAGGTATGTTTATTGGTATGGCTGGATAATAAATAAAAAAAAGTGTGTAGGAAAATGAATATACACTTACACACTTTTTCATATATATCTATAATGTTTTACTTACTCTTTTACACAGCTTAATAAATCCTTATGTATAATTTAAATTTATTAAACACCTAACACTTGAGTTACTCCTGGAACTTCGCTTACCAAAACATTTTCAATAACAGCTTTTATTGTCATAGTTGCTCCTGGACATCCACTACAAGCACCTTGTAGTCTAACTAAAACTACACCATTCTCATTTACATCTATAAGCTCTACATCTCCACCATCTCTTTGTAATACAGGTTTTATCTTTTGTTCAAGTACTTTTTCAACTTGTTCTCTCATAGTTATTCCCCCCAGAAATATTTTTATTACCAAGATTATACCAATGGTTTAAATTTTTGTCCATCTAATGATTTTTCAAACTCTATATTTGCCTCATCAATAATCTTAGTATTCATAAATACATCATAAGCACTACAAGCCAATACCTTAGCTGAATTTATCATAGCTGAAAATCCTATACTTGAACCAGCTGATGCACATGACTGCCATGTGTGGCTTGCCACACCAACAGGCCATGCTGCCATTGCAAATTGAGCTACTGGTATCACATAACTTACATCTCCAACATCAGTAGAACCAGCTAATCCCTTATCTTCTGCTCCATCAGCTATACCATGATGTATATAACTGTCCACAATAGATTTATCGTCTTGGAATGCTGTAGCTACACCTAGTCTCTCATCCTTAGTAAGAGTAGCACATAATTTTTTTGCAAATTCTTCTTCTTCAGGAGTAGTTTTAGGAGTTCCAACAAGAATCATATTATCGTATACTAAATCAGTTAAACACTGATTTGGTATATAATCATAAATCCCATCAGTAATTACATACTCCATTTCAGTCTCTGTCATCATAGCTGCTCCTTGTGCCACTTTTATTAGCCTATCAAGAACATTCTCTGCATCCTTTGCTTTTTTACCTCTTATAAAATACCAACTTTCCGCAAAACCAGGAACTACATTAGGTCTTCCTCCACCATTAGTTATAACATAATGCATTCTTATAGAGTCAATTACATGTTCTCTTAAATAATTTGCTCCTACATTCATAAGTTCAACAGCATCTAATGCGCTTCTACCATTATGAGGGGCTTGAGCTGCATGTGCTGTTATTCCCTTAAACTTAAATCTAGCAGATAAATTTGCCAGACTTCCACCTCTCCATGTTCCATTTATATCAAAAGGATGCCATGTAAATGCGCAATCTACATTATCAAAACATCCATTTACACACATTACAGTCTTTCCTCCACCTTCTTCTTCAGCAGGACAACCAAAATATTTTATTGTTCCATTAAATTTATTTTTTTCCATAAGTTCTTTGATAGAAACGACTGCTCCTACACCTGCTACACCCAATAAATTATGACCACATCCATGTCCAGATTCTCCCTCTACCAATGGATTTTTTTCTGTACTCACAGATTGTGATAGTTCTGGCAAAGCATCATATTCGCCAAGTATTCCAATTACTGGCTTACCTTCTCCAAAACTCGCTATAAATCCAGTGGGTAAATTGTCTACTTCTTCAATTTCAAATCCTTTTGACTTTAGATATTCCTTTTGAATACTGCTTGCATACTTTTCTTCAAAAGCTAATTCTGGATTTTCCCATATTTTTTTAGATAAATCAATTAATTCTTCTCTTATCTCCTCAATATTATTTATAATATATTCTTTCATAGTCTCCTCCACAGATATGTATTTTTGATATGCTTTACAAATTATATTATATACTAACATTCTATTTATTCACAATTTTTTGTTAATTAATTTGATTTATATATTCTTCTATACAATGTATTTTTTCCTTATTTTTTTTCTTCATAAATTCAATGTACTCTCTTTTCCATAGTGTAGTTTTATTATTTTTGTTTAGTAATAGTTCTAATAAATTAATTTCTTCCATTCTCATATCTTCATAAAATACTACACTTCCCAGTATTGCCAATTCAAATTCACTTAATGAAGCAAATAGCATTAGATAATCATCCCCAAATAAGCATTCAGATTCAAGAATATCAATAAAGTCTTTTTTTGCATTGATATTTTCCTTTATTATTTTTATTTTTTCAATTATAGAAGTACTCTCTAGTACAGCATTGAATATCGCTCTAAATGACTCATCATCTAATTTATTTTCATCATCAACAATATACTTTTCTAAAGGTTCACTTTCATTCTTACTTACAGTTATCATACTTTTAAAAGTGCCACTTTTTATTGAACTTAGTACAGACTCAATAAATATCTTCTCATATGCTTTTATGTATTTTATCATGGCTTCATCTTCTATATTTAATCTTTCTATCAAAACAGCAATTGCTTCTTCAAGCAATAAAACTATTTTTTCATTTATTATACTTTCTTTATTTAGCTCTTCAGAATTATTAAAATCAAAACTATTACTTTCTTCAATAAATTCAACTACATTATTTTCCTCATATTGCTTAATTTCATCTTCAAAAGTATGATTGTATATGTTTTTAAATTGTTTTTCTAAAAATTCATATTCATATTCTGAAATCTTCAAATTAGTTGATTCATTACCTAAAATTGTAGAGAAAATAGAGTTATTTATAATAAGTTCAAATAAATTTATAAGTATAACATCACAATCTATTTTATAAGTTATTCCATAATCATAAAATAATTTTTCTCTATCTTTCTTTCTAAATAAATTACAAAATCTATTTTCTATATCCATACTCTCAATATAATTTTTCACATAATAAATTCCTTGAATATCCATATCATCTAATGCCAATGGATAATCTATACTCACTGGAATATCATATGCTTCAAATTTTATACTATAGTTTTTAAAGAAACCAGACAGTTCCATTAAAGTATCATTATACGCCATTAAATTAGTGTCTAATTTTCTAATTTTCATTACTTCATAAAATTTTTCTAACTCAAGTAAATCATATTCAAGAATTTTAATGCCTTCTAAGTATACATACTTAATATTTTTAGACGTCAATTCTGCAACTCTTTTTTCTATATTTTCAAGTTTACTTACATATGCATCAATAGAATACCAAATTGAAAGCAATAATTTTTCAGCAACTTCAGTCTTTACTGATGTACTTTGACCATTTGTATATTTTTTAATTAAATCTATAAGAATTAAGGATATTTCCTGTTGTATGTTATATACTTCTCTCTCATTTATTACTTTACAATCCATACATTCTTTAAGTAGAGATATTGCATATTGATTTTTTATTAGATTATTTTCATTTATATTGATGTTGGTTAGATTATTATTTGACATAGTAAGTTTCCCCTCTCATTAGATTAAACTTCTCCAAATTTAAACTTTTTTGCAAATTCCTCTGCTTCTCCCCTTACATTATCCATATTCCCTGTAAATTTTTCATAAAGTTCATCAAGTATTTCTATAATTTCATCATCACAAATTTTATCATCTGTTTCATTTTTTAAGTAATAAAAGATTTCTTGCATATCATTAATAATTTCTAAATAATCATCCATATTCGTAAACTGTGATGTATATATGTTTTCTATTAATTGTTTTGTAACTTTTATATCTAATTCTATTCTTCCATATCCCTTTAAAGTATCATTTCTTGAAGTTATTATATCTTTTACATCCGCTTCGGAAAGTACTAGACCATAACACTTAGATTCTTTATTAGTTTCAAGCAATTCATTTCTTTCTATTTCCTTTAAATTTTGATGCATAGAACTCAAAATAATAGGTGATATCATTTTAAAATTCTCCTTTTTTATTTTTTCTATTGACTTTTAATTCATTTTATGTTATATTTAAATTAGTATATTTATTAACTTATAGAACTACTTATAATAATATTATTATAAGTAGTTTTTGTCAACTCAAAATTACTATTTTAATTAAATTTTTCAATAAAAAAAATATATCATTACTCAGATATATTTTTTATAACTATTCATCAATTTAATAGTTATTTATAATTAAAATCTAAAGAATGATATATTAATTTACTTATCTTTTTTAGCTCTACTTCTGCTTTTCTTTACATTTGAGCAATTTCTACAGGAAGGTGAACAGTATTGAGATTTAGAATTTGTAGGTATATAAATCTTTCCACAATACTTACATTTATTTAAAGATGCAGGTTCACTTGTAATTGCAAATGCATATATAGTTTCAATAGCTGTTTTTAAAGAATTAAATTCCCATGCAATTGTGGGTTTATCTAATTGACTTATAGAAAATCCAATCTTTTGAGGGTTAAACCCTCCATACATAATAGTCACACTTTCAGTTAGTAGGTTAGACATGTTTTTATAGACACAAATTTGATTAAAATGTCTACACATATCCTTAGCAAAATTTACAATCCAATCCAATTGTTCTGTATAAAACCTTGAAAATACTAAATCTAAAATCAATGGTCTTTTTCCAAAAAACTTGGGTGATTCCTCTCGTTTTGATACATCTATACCTCGTTTATATTTTTTAAAGTATACATCTTCATCACTTGCAAATGGGATGAACATATTTACATACTCATCAGTATTCAATATATTCTCTTTTGTAATATAATTCTTTTCAATCATCAGTACTCTTTCTTCACCAACAATATCTCTATTATATACACTTGAATAAATTAATCCTAACAACCCATATTTCTTTACAAATTCAAGTACTTCTTTTTTTAATCTCATTTCTTTAGTTTCTTTTGATATCTCTTGTAATGCTTCTTGTCCTATGCGAATTATATCTACTATAATTTCATCTGCAACATCAAATGGATTGTACATAGTAAATACAGCATCTTCTGTTGGTACTATATACAGTTCATCTTCTTCAGTAATTTTATATTCATAATCACTATAGCGAATCCAATCACTTGCAAAGTTTCCAATTAATTCTATATTTTTATTCATAATAACAGCCTCCTTTGAATGTAATAGTTAATATTCATTAACTATTACATTTTTAGTTTATTCTATAATTTTCATCATGTCAACTCTTCTTTTAATTTTATATAATATTAAGTCATATAATAACTCTAATTAGCCTAGATATTGATACTAAGTAATAGTAAACTTATAATTAATTTTATCAAAATCTATTTACATTTGAAATTAATCTCTTTATAATAATATGTAATATATAAATAATTTTACATATTACATATTAATTATAAAGAGAGGTACTAAGAAAATGGATAGAAAACGTGAATTAAAACAACTATATAAGGAAATGAAATTTGACATTGGTGTATTTATGATAAAAAGTGATACTACTAAAAAGATTTATCTTGGAAAGAGCAATGACATAAAAAGCAAGTTTAACTCCCTCAAATTTCAACTTGGTGCTGGGTCATGTATGGTAAGAGATTTAAACAATGATTGGAAAAAATATGGAGAAAAAACATTTACATTTGAAATTTTAGAACTTATAAAACACGATGATAACAAAACTAAAAAAGACTACTTAGAAGAATTAGATATTTTAGAAATGGTTTGGTTAGAAAAGCTAAAAGAAGATAACTCTTATGAGATTTATTCTTTATAAAAAATAGGCATCATATCTTCTTTTTTGATGTAAACGTGATAGGATGGAATTGTCATACAATTTTGTGTATGACTCCATTCACATTTTCACTTATGAGGATAATTGATTCGTATATATGAATAGCTCACGTACTCTTTTTTAACATATACAATTCAATTTAGTATATAATTTTGATACATAATTTTAATAAAAAAAACCTTCTAATTGATTTTTATCATAAAATCAACTAGAAGATTCATATAGTTTAACATTTATATACTATATATCACTAAAATATAAGCATTATACTGACTTTTACTATATATTATGTATTCATTTTACTAACAACATTTTATTATTTTGTAGCTTCTAAACATTGCTCTATAACCTTATTATCATTTATACCTATTGCAGTAACTTTATTAGCATTATTTAATATACTCTTATCGCTTTTGTCTGAAACTAAAACAACAGGAGCGTTTTTAGCCATTGGTGAAGCAACTAAAGCATAAACTAAATCATCTCCACTTGCCACATAAAACTCTTTTGTTTCATTATAAAACTTCTTAATTACATTCTTATTAGTTTCATATCTATCACTACCATCAATTCTAGTTGCTCTATATCTACTTACTATATAATCACTTAGTGTAGATTTTCCTCCAATAGCATATACTGGAACAGGTGAAACACCAAACCATGGGTCTAAATCTGTATCTTCTTCTGCTGAAGCTATATCCTTTGTCAATAAAATAGGAGCACCATCTCTGTATGCAACAGACGCAACACTCACTGCATCAGCCTCGTCTTTAAATCCATTTACTAAAAACGTCTTATCACTACTCTTTATCTTTTCTATTTCAGCTGCAATTTTATAACTTGTATCTACTCTATCTACTCCATCAATTCTTATAACCTGCATTCTTCTCATAAGTAGCATTTTTTCTACATCTTTACTTATAGTATTTTCGCCACCTATTATATATATCTTAGTAACTCTATTAAGCCTTTGTAAAGTGGCTTCTGGTATATCATTCTTATTAGTTAATAAAATTGCTGCATTATTTACCCCTGCAAGACCACTAGCAGAAATACCATCGACCATCGTAGAATCCGAGTTGATAAGTACAGCTGTTGTATAATCTTGCTTATCAGAAATAATACCAGCTGTTTCATATTTATCCGTTCCCTTGATATTTTCGATTTTATCTAGTGCATTTGCTGATGTTGGAAAACTAACACTTAATAATAATGCTGAAATACCTAATGCTAATATTCTTTTACTAAACTTCATAAATTACCTCCCTCAAAATAAATATATTTAGTATTAGTATAATATAAATTCGCTTAAAAGTAGTGTAGAAATAGTTACACTTTTTTTATAATTTAAATCACTCTAAATTACACACATCTCATCCATTAAAATAACTTCATTCATCCTATAAGCTAAAGCGTCCCATGTTTTTTTTGACATATCTGCAAATGACCTTTTCTCTAAATTGGATAATAGATACTGTATTTTAGAGTCCATTGCATTATATAAATTCTTCTCAAATATAGATAACTCTTCTTCATTTGGAATACCTTCTCCATGCATAGAAGGTAGAGTTACATATTCTATCTTGCCAGAATCATTAATTTGGCTACCAATCCACTCTCTAACACCAGGAATATCAGTGGTAATTACATCTAACCCACATGATAAAGCCTCTAAAACTACAACTGGTAACCCTTCATAAAACGATGGTAATACAAATATATGTGACTTATTAAATAACTCCGCTAAGTCACTTTGGTCTAATTTTCCTAGGAAATTCATTTTAAATGGAGATTGATTTGCAAGCTTAACAATCTCATTATAAGATTCAATATCACTTCCTGTACCTGCAAAATTGACTTCTATTAAATCTTTACGATATATTAGTTCAGATATAGCTTTTATAAATGGAATCAACCCTTTTGACTTACATATCTTCCCTGCAAACACTATCCTTATCTTATCACCTTGCATTTTATAATTTTTATCATAAAATACACTATCATTGTATCCACTGCCAATCACAACTACTTTACTTTCACTTACTCCAAAACTTTTTACAATATCATCTTTTTGCTTTTTATGAAGAGCAAATATTAAATCCAATTTTTTTATATTTGATATTATATATTCTTTTTCTAAATCTATAGTATTTAACTGTCTTAAACAAGTCCCATGACAAACAGACATAACTTTAATATCTTTCACAATCTCTCTGACAAATGCTGTTAAAAGATATAAATGATGACATATTATAATATCTGGCTTAAAATCTTCCATAGCTCTGTCTATATTTATTTTAAATTGATGTTTTAATCTATCTATCATTTCTACATTTAAATCTCTATATCTAGTACTTTCATATGGCATAGAATCACTCATTCCTACAACAGGAAAATTTAGTTCTCCACAATTATACTTTACTGGATAAAAACTTATATCACTTGAAAAACAGTTTACATTGTCATTAACATCTATACCTGCAATTACAGCTTGCTCATGACCTATTTTTTCAAACCCTTTTATCATACCACACATGTATATTCCACTACCCGTACTATTTGGTTTTTGTGTTATTATATGAAGAATTTTCACTTTTTTACTTACCGCCCCTCTAAAATTAAACAATTTCATATAATCTAATCATTATATATATCTAGATACAAACAGGATGAATCATCTTTTACTTTAAATCTTGGAACCTTAATTGCTTTATAGTCGTTATCCTCAAAGTCTCTAACTTTATTATGTATATATCCTATACCAAATTTTTCTGCTATACGTATCAATTCTTCTTCTTTTATGAGGTTATACCTATCACATGCACTTGTAAAGCCATCACTTGTTAACATCAATTGAAAATCTTTTTTTATTTCTAAGTATCCATATATTGAATTTTCCACAGCATCCTCATCAAAATCCAATATCCAGTATCCATCTTTGGTATTCTTTTTCAATCTATTGCTTACTATTGTATCCATGACACTTGACTTTATCTCATCAAAAGTCATTTCTTTTAAATTAGAAAACTTACTCATTTCATCAAACACAGCATTATCAAATTTACAGATAGTTCTATCTTTTATGACTTTAGAATCTCCATTTTTAATAAACAAAGCACAATCTCCTAATAAAAAATACTCTACTTTATTTTCATGAAACTTAACAATGACTATAGAACTTGATGGCAAATCTAATTTTTCGACCTTTATTCCATTTAATTTCATCTCATACTCTTTTTTAACTTCTTTTATCCCACTACTGATAATACTCTTTAATGATTCTTCTCTATTCATATTTTTATATAAATACTTATTCCACCACTGAACATACCATCTTGCATCGCTTTCATTTGATACTAAGTTTTTTCCATTGAGCCCTGTCGCACCATCCAAAATCCACGCACCAAATGGGCTTATACCAACTACATCTTCATTAAATTTAGCTGTACCCTGACTACACAATAGGCTATAGTCTCTTATATTTAAAGCCATATCATCCTCCAAATTGAATATCTAAAAATAAAGTTCTATTTAAAATTATACAGCAAATAAAAAAATCTACAACAAAACTTGTTGTAGATTTTTAATTTAATCAGTATTTAATTTATATTCTTTACACTTTAATGATGGAACAATCTATTTTTAGTAAATGCCATAACTATATTGTACTTATTGCAAGTTAATATAACATTATCATCACGAATAGAGCCACCTGGTTGTGCTATAAAACTTACTCCACTTCTTTTAGCACGTTCTATATTATCTCCAAATGGGAAAAATGCATCAGAACCAAGAGCTACTCCTGTTAGAGTTTTAAGCCATGCTCTTTTACCTTCTCCAGTAAGAGGTTCTGGTTTTTCTTCAAAGAAATTTTGCCATATACCATCAGCAAGTACATCCATATAATCATCAGAAAGATATACATCAATAGTATTATCTCTATCTGGACGACCTATATCTTTTTTAAATTTTAAATTTAATACTTTAGGATGTTGGCGAAGATACCAAATATCAGCTTTATTACCTGCAAGTCTAGTACAGTGAATACGTGATTGTTGTCCTGCACCTACTCCTATTACTTGTCCATCTTTAACATAACAAACTGAGTTTGATTGTGTATATTTTAATGTGATAAGAGCTATAATTAAATCACGCTTTGCGTTATCTGTAAAGATTTTATTATCAGTTGGGATATCTTTTAACAGGTCTTCATTTATTAATATTTCATTTCTGCCTTGTTCAAAAGTAATTCCATAAACATCCTTTGTTTCAATAGGTTCAGGAGTATAATTTTCATCAATTTTTACAATATTGTAATTACCTTTACGCTTTCCTTTTAATATTTCAAGAGCCTCATCTGTATATCCTGGGGCTATTACACCATCAGAAACCTCTCTCGCTATAATAGTTGCAGTTTCTTTATCACACACATCTGAAAGTGCTATAAAATCTCCATAAGAAGACATTCTATCTGCCCCTCTTGCCATTGCATAAGCACAAGCTAATGGAGAAAGCTCTAAATCATCAACAAAGTATATTTGCTTTAAAGTATCTGATAAAGGTATACCTACTGCTGCACCTGCTGGACTTACATGTTTAAATGAAGTTGCTGCTGGAAGACCAGTAGCCTCTTTTAATTCTTTTACAAGTTGCCAACTATTAAATGCATCCAAAAAATTTATGTATCCAGGCTTTCCATTTAATACTTCTATAGGAAGTTCTCCATTTTTCATATAAATCTTTGATGGTTTTTGGTTTGGATTACAGCCATACTTTAGTTCTAGTTCTTTTGCCATATACTCATCCCTCTCTATAGTAAATTAATCTTAAATTTGACTAATTCCATATTAATTAAATTATTCGTACTAATAAAATTATATGGCATATTTATCCATTAATCAACTATATTTTTTAAAACTCCTATTCCTTCGACTTTACATTCAACCACATCACCATGTTTTAAATATACTTGAGGATTCATTCCCATAGCAACACCTGCTGGAGTTCCAGTTGAAATTATATCTCCTGGTTTTAGAGTCATTCCTCTTGATAAATCACTTATTACAGTAGGTATATCAAATATAAAATATTTTGTATTAGAATCTTGTCTTACTTCTCCATTTACCACACTACTTATATCCAGTTTTAAAGGATGCTCAAATTCTTCTTTATGTACTATGCAAGGGCCCATAGAGGTATGTGTATCTAAACTTTTTCCTCTATACCACTGCACATGTTTGTCTTGAAGTGCTCTTTCACTTATATCATTCATTATTGTATATCCAAATATATATTCATAGGCATCTTCTTTTGATATATTTATACCTTCTTTTCCTATAATTACTGCCAGCTCTGATTCATAATCCAGCTTTTCTACTAAATCTCCATGCAAACTTATCTTATCATCTACTCCAATTGCCTTATCTGCTCTTTTAGAGAAATAAATTGGATAGTCTGGCATAACTACATTTTTTATAACACCATCTGGAATTTCATTGACATGGTCTTTATAGTTTAGACCTAAACATATAATATCTTTTTTAGGTCTTACAATTGGGGAACATAATTTCACTTCTTCTAACTTATAACACTTTGCATTTTCAAATGAATTGTTTTTTATTTTTTCTAAATCACCTGTAGATACATTTTCAATAAAATCATTCATATCTGTATATAATTTACTTAATCCCAAACTATTAATTTCATATATACTATTTGCTTCTGAGTTAAATACACCTATATTTTCTTCATTGCCAGTACAGAAAGTTACAAATTTCATTTCTATTCCTCCATTCAATAATTTGATTAATAATATTTTATTTTTATTAGTTTATATCAATTGTAATAGATAATATATATATGTCAATATATATTTAAAAATAGAGTTCTAAAAAGTATAACAATTCATAAATATCAGAAATTATTATAAGTAATATAATTAGTAAAAGTAAAATAATTATAAGAATGGAGTTTTAAAAACTTTATTTATGCAGATAAATTTTCTATAAAACACAATAAAAAAAAGGTATCCTTAATAAAATAAGCATACCTACACTCTTTCAATATTATTATATACAGCCATTTTATAGTTATAATATTTTTTATTTAGACAAAACCTCTTGGTAAAACCTATTTACTTATAAACTTTCATTAAATCTTCTCCAATACATATATCTCCAGTTCTTAAAATTTCAACTCTATCTATGTCATAAGAATTGGTTATAACTATAGGAGTTATAACAGATTTAACGCTTTTTTTAATTTTTTCTAAATTAAATCTTATAAGTTTTTGCCCACAGTAAACTTTATCTCCTGCATTTACTAATACTTCAAATCCATCTCCATTCATCTTTACAGTATCTAATCCGATATGTATTAGTATCTCCAAACCATCTTCACTCTTTATGCATATAGCATGTTTAGATGGCAAAAACACTTGAATCACCTCACCATCAACAGGAGAAGATACGACTCCTTCTTGTGGCTCTATAGCAATCCCATCACCTAGCATTTTACTAGAAAAAGCATCATCAGGAACATCAGTTATACTTAATACTTTCCCTGTAAGTGGCGATTGTAATATTCCTTTTATATAATTACTTTTTACTTCTTCATTTTTATTTTTTGAGAATAACTTTTTGAACATATTAAATCTCCTCATTCCAATAATTTAAATTAACTTCTCGTATTATCTACATTATACACTTTAATTCATAAAATATATTACCTGAAATATACTATATATATTTATTCCAGTAATAATTATAGTCATATACGAGAACATATATTTAACTCTTTTGTCATCCATATTTTTACTAATAGAGGAACCTATAATTCCTCCCAACACTGCTCCTATTATCATAAAAGGTAATCCAGATAAATCATATATACCAAACCCTGTATTTATGAAAACTGTAACTAACTTTGAAATATTAGAAAATAAAATAGTTATAATGGAATTAAACGCAGCTTCTTTAACTGATAATCCAAATAATATTGTAAACACGGCCACATTTATAGGACCTCCACCTATTCCTAAAAATGAAGATGTAACCCCTAAAAAAATGCCAACAATAAAATATGTAATGTTAGTATTAAACTTAACATTTAAACTTTTATCTCTATATAAATAAACCATTACTAACAAAATAATCATCATAATATTTTGAGTTATTTTTATTATAGAAGGATTATTTACATATGAAATAGATAAATCTAATAACCTTTGACCTATAGTACCTCCTAATACTGATGCTACACCAATTAAAATAAGTCTAAAGTTTATTTTAAAAAGTTTTGATTTAATTTGTTTATATACAGAAACAATTGCCATCGATAACACAGTAAAAGATGATAACACACTTATAGTTGAAACATCAAATATTCCAATCAAATCTAGTACTGGCTTTATTATTACACCTCCACCAATACCTGTTATAGCTCCTATAGTTGTTGAAAGTACAGCTATTGCAAATAAAATTACATTCATTTAAAACCATCCTAACTAAATTTACTCTGCTCAAAACCCTTTAATTATACATAATTTTTAATCACTTTAACTTAGAATGCTAAATACTAAAATTATTTTGGTATTTGATTTTTATATACTAATACTGATATTTTTTCTAAATCACCAAAAGTAGACATTAAAAATTCTTTATATCCACAGTAATTATTACTAGAATCAATATACATAGAATTTTTCATTCTTTTGCATCCACCACCACATATTTTGTGAAAATTACACTTTAAACAAATACTTTCTTTGTTTATATCTTTATGCAAAAATTCTTGCATTTTAGATTTTCTTAAAATATCCAATAAAGTGTTATCTTTTATATTACCTAAATTAAAGTTATCTAGTACATAAAAATCACATGGATATACACTTCCATCAGCCTCTATTACAAATTGCGGTTGGCATTTCCCAATTATCCCACAGGTACTAGGAATTCCTGTAATTAAAACGGATATAAGATTATCGAACAAATTAATACTTATATAATTTCCTTTATCAAACTCATTTTTCCAAAGCTTAAATATTATTTTATAAAAGTATGCAAAATATTTAGGTTCTAAAGAGTACTCTGACTTAGTTTTACAGTCTAAATCATCTAAACAAGGTATAAATTGTATATACTTCACATTGTTTAATTTTATAAAATTAAAAACCTCTTTTGGATTAAGTGCAATCTGTTTTGTCAAAACACACAGTATGTTAAAGTTTATCTTGTGTGTTTCCAGTAGTTTTTTTGTATTTATTACATCTATATAACTTCCCTTATTATCTGAATATACACGATTTTTATCATGCAAGTCTTCTAGTAAATCTAATGATAATCCTACTAAAAAATTATTTTTCTTTAAGAACTCACACCATTGATTATCAATAAGAGTTCCATTCGTTTGAATAGAGTAGTTTACTGTTATATTTTTTTTTATTTTACTAACGTACTCAATAAAATATTGGAAAAATCTTAATCCAGCTAAAGTAGGCTCTCCACCTTGAAAAGCAAATGTAACTATATCTCCATTATCCAAAATTTCAAATGTATTATTTACTATGTTTTTTATAGTGTCTTTCTGCATAATACCATAGGATTTTACTTCTCTTAAATCACTCACATTTCCATAAAAACAATATCTACATCTCAAATTACATAACGATGAAACAGGTTTAATTAAAACTGATATACTTTTCATTATAAAAGACCTTCTTTATTAAATATTTTTTACTTGTTTAATATTTTCTACTTATCAGATAATAGTCTATAATATTCGTCTCTTCCTGGATAAGCTCTACCCTCTTCTATTTCTGTTTTCCATCTACTTGAGCCTGTTCCTTTTACAGGTCCTTTTAAAAGTGGGTCATTCGTTTCTAACATCCAATTATCAACTTTCTTTCTCAATTCCTCTGCTATATCTTGATAATCTGAATCATTTATTAGATTATTTTCTTCTAGTGGGTCCTTTCTTAAATCATAAAGTTCTTCTTTATCATTAGGAACATAAAATTTATCTCTAACAGCTTTACCTGATAAACTCAAATGTGAATCAACTGTAATATATATTTTAGGCCCATCTTCAAAATTTTTAACATAGTTATATTCATTAGTCCTTATGCCTCTCATTGGTCTATATTGGTCATGCCATGTCATTTCTGTAAAGAATGAGTCTCTACCTATATCTTCATTAGTTTTTAATAAATTGGCAAAACTTTCTCCATCTATATTTTTAGGAATTTCAGCTTCAATTAAATCTAGTATCGTTGGCAATAAATCAACATTACATAATAATGCTTCTTTTTTTACATTTTTTTGAGAGGAATTAGGTAATAAAATTATAAGTGCTGTCTCTAACCCTGCTTCCTTTAACATTCCTTTAGCTCCTGGAAAAGCAACTCCATGGTCTGTTGTCAGTATAACAATTGTATTTTTATCTAATCCTGTTTCTTGTAATTTATTATATATTTTGCCTATTGCCTCATCCAATACTTTTGCTGAACCATTATATAAAGCTATATCTTTTCTTACATCTTCTGTATCGGGTAAAAACTTAAATACCTCTACTTCATCCAATTTATCTGCATAAGGTTTATATTCATCAAAATCTCTATGTGTTTCAAAAAATCCTATATTTAAATAAAATGGTTTTTCCTGATTTTCTTTATATTCCTCTAAAAATTTAACTGCCTCTTTAGCAACCTTAGGAGCTCTATCCCCTGGAACTGCTATAAAATTATCATATCCTAAGTCATAAGTTGAAGAAAATACTCTATCTTTTATTGGTGGTGCTTCATTTATTGTTTCATGGCTTAGTCCTATTAATGTTGTTTCATATCCGTTTTTTTGTAACTCCATAGGAAGTGTTGTATGTTTAGAATCTATACAAAATCCTAGATGTGCAAGTCCCATTAACCCATTATTATGAGGGTATAATCCAGTTAGTATACTTCCTCTACTTGGACTGCATTGAGGTGCTGCACAAAAATAATTATCAAATTGAATTCCTTCTTGAGCTAGTTTATTTATACATGGAGTTTCCACATTATATCCATAGTTACTGAATTTTCTACCACTATCATGAGAAATCATAAGTAAAATATTTGGTTTCATTAATACTACCTCTTTCCATTATTTTTTTATATCCTTACTATAAAATGCTACTGTTTCATAAGGTTTTAACTTTAACTTAGGTTCTAAATCTCGCTTTTCATAGTTCCCTATCAAATATGTAAATGATTTTCCTAAAAATTCCTCACTAATCTCAACTTCAACTTCACAATCAAAGAAGTTGTTAAATACTATTAATCTTTCATTTTCTAAGCCTCTAACATAAGCATAAACCTTATCATTATCTAGTAAAATTCCCTTATAAGAACCTTCAGATATAATATTTAATTGCTTTCTTAAAGATATTAACTTTTGATAGAAGTTAAAAATTGACCCTTCTTTAAGTTCCTTTTCAACATTTATCTCTTTATAATTTTCAGCTATTTTAATCCATGGCTTCCCATTTGTAAAACCTGCATTTAATTTATCTGACCACTGCATAGGTGTACGACTATTATCTCTGGATTTGGACTTTATAATATTCATTATTGTTTCTTTTTCAATTTTATTTTTTAAAAATTCACTATACGCATTATGAGTTTCAACATCTAAATAATCATCTATTCTTTCAAAATTTGGATTTGTCATACCTATTTCTTCACCTTGATATATATATGGTGTTCCTCTTAATAGATGTATTGTAGCAGCTAACATTTTTGATGCTTCAACTCTGTACTCTTCATTACAAAATCTACTAATAGCTCTTGGTTGGTCATGATTATTCCAAAATAGTGCATTCCAGCCACCGCCACTTTCAATCTTTTCTTGCCATTCATTTAAGAGTTTTTTCAACATCATAAAGTCAAAAGGCATATCGCTCCACTTTTCTCCATTTTCATAATCTACTTTTAGATGATAAAAATTAAATGTCATTGAAAGCTCTTTTTCTTTTGGAGAAGAATATAAGATACAATTTTCAATAGTTGTTGAAGACATTTCTCCAACAGTTGTTATGCCCTCAACTCTTCCAAAAGTTTCTTTATTCATTTCTTTAATAAATTCATGGACAATAGGTTTATCTGTATACATTTCTTTTCCTATATTATTTGTAGAGTCTTTCAATTCTTCATCTTTGCCAATTACATTTATTACATCAAACCTAAACCCCTTAACTCCTCTATCTATCCAAAAATTTACAACTTTATATAATTCTTCCCTAACCTCAGGATTACGCCAGTTGAGGTCGGCTTGTGTAACATCATATAAGTGTAAGTAGTACTTATCTGTATCCCCAAATTTTCCCCAAGCATCTCCACCAAATTTAGATTTCCAATTTGTTGGTAGTTGATTATTTTCTTTGCCATCTCTAATGAAGTAGAAATCTTGATACTTTTTATCTCCTGCCAAAGCTTTTTTAAACCATTTATGTTCTGTTGATGTGTGATTTAACACCATATCCAGCATCAACTCTATATTATATTTTTTACTTTCATCCACTAACTTTTCAAAATCCTCCATAGTTCCAAACATAGAATCTATTGATGTATAGTCAGCAATATCATATCCATTATCCCTTTGTGGAGAAACAAAAAATGGGTTAATCCAAATTATATCTACACCTAATTTATATAAATAAGGTAATTTCTCTATAATTCCTTTTAAATCTCCTATCCCATCATTATTAGAATCATTAAATGATTTTGGATATATTTGATAAATAACTTTCTTCTTGAAATCCATACGCAAATTTTTCCTTTCATTTTTGTCTAGACAATTTTTATATTTTTATAATAAACCTTTTTTTTGTTAAAATCAATATTTACTCTAAATAAAAAAATATATTCCCTATACTCCTTCCAAATTTTCTCTTACTTTTCTGATTTTCCAATAATATACAATTTATATTTTAGTAATTAAATTTCAGAAAAATTTAGGATAACGTTGACATAAAAATTTCTCTATGGTATATTATTTTCAAGATTTGTCTATACAACATCACATTCTAAGGGGGAGGTAATTTTATGAGTACATTAAAAGAAAATACATATCATAAAGAGCAGGTTGAACAAATCCTTGAAGCAATTGGGGGAGTAGAGAATATAATATCTGCAACACACTGTATTACTAGATTAAGATTTGCTCTAAATTCAGAAAGTAAAGTTAATGTAAAGCAATTAGAACAAATAGATATAGTGAAAGGAAGCTTTACCTCAAATGGTCAATTTCAAGTTATTATAGGTCCAGGTCTTGTGAATAAAGTTTATGCTACATTAATAGAAATTACGGGGCTTAAGGAAGCAACAAAATCTGAGGTTAAAGAGATTTCTAATAAAAAATTAAATCCACTTCAAAAAGCTATAAAGGTGTTGGCAGATATATTCATTCCTATATTACCTGCTATAGTTGCCTCTGGTTTATTGATGGGTATAAATAATCTACTTGCTAACCCAGGAATTTTCTATGAACAACCCTTTTTAGAAGTTCATAGCAATTGGGCTGGTATATCTAATATGATTAATCTTATAGCAAATACTTCTTTTTCATTTTTACCTGCACTAATAGGTTGGTCAGCCGTTAAAAAGTTTGGAGGAAATCCTGTACTTGGTATTGTATTAGGTCTTATTTTAATTAATCCAGATTTAATGCCTGGTGCACAATACTCTAAAACACCTGAAGCTGTTACTTACTGGAATATATTAGGTTTTAATATTGCTAAAATAGGCTATCAAGGACAAGTAATCCCTGTTTTATGTTCTTCTTATCTTCTAGCAACAATTGAAAAGTTCTTAACTAAAAAAATTCCTGAGATGGTTCAACTTATTTTTGTTGCTCCTCTTACATTATTAATAACTGGTTTCTTAACATTCTCTATCATAGGTCCTATAACAATGTCATTTGCAAACTTAATTACAAGTGGAATTCTTGGATTATTTGAAATTAATGCAGTCCTTGCAGGAGCACTTTTTGGATTCATATTATCTCCATTGGTTATAACAGGAATGCATCACTTATTCTTAGGTATAAATTTACAAATGATAGGTACTTTAGGATTTGCTACATTATGGCCAATACAAGTTATAGCTAGCCTTGGTCAAGGTGCAGCAGCTTTGACAATGTTCTTTATATTAAAAAATAAAAAAATCAAGGGTGTTGCATTAACAGCTTCAATTTCAGCTTGGTTAGGTATTACTGAACCTGCAATATTTGGTATAAACTTACGTTATCGTTTCCCATTCATAGCATCTATGATAGGTGCAGGTATAGCTGGAGGGGTTGTATCTTACTTTAATGTTAAAGCAAGTTCTATAGGTATATCAGGGTTACCAGCGTTTTTATCTATATTTACAGACCAATGGGGTGTTTACTTCTTGGCAATGGGACTTTCTATAGCCATTACTTGTATCCTTACATACATATTCTCAAAGAGCAAATACTTTAATAAAGAATTTATAGAAAATTAAATAATATATGGTCTAATAAAAAAAGAGTGTCTAAATATACTGAAACTCAATCATTAGAATTTTGATTTAACAATTGAGGGTACAGTACAAAAAAGACACTCTTTTTATATAATTAAAGATTTCTTCTTCTTGCAAAATCTACAAATCTAAATGTATCAACTCTATGTCTAGATTCATGATACTGAAATAATCTTGTATCTTCTAAATAAACTTCACTTCGTATCACTACAACATGTGTGTCTGTTCCAACATCTAGCAATATTTTATCTTCTTCTGTAACAGGAGCTACTGTTACTTCTTTATTTGCATAACCTATTTTTAGTTCTAAATTTTTCTCTATATAATTAAATATTGAACTTTGAACCGCTGTTAATGGTATTTCTGGTATTATTTCAGATATAAAGTAATCTTTATCTAAAATAACAGCTTCTCCATTAATTTTTCTAAGCCTTTCAACTGCTATAATCTTAGTTTTTGTATCTATATCTAGTTTTTTACAAATTTCTAAAGGCATAATCTCCTTTTTATTTTTTAGTACACTTATTTCTGTATCTAAATTTTTATTCTTTTGTAATTCATTGAAACTAATCAACCCTGACCCTTCTATTTCAAATTTATTTATATCTAAAACAATAGCCCCTTTACCTTGTTTTTTTTGTATAAACCCCTTCTCTAGTAAAAGCGACTGTGCTTTTCTAATAGTTTCTCTTGATACTCGATATTTTTGAGCAAGCTTTACTTCTGTTGGTAAAAGCTCTCCTACTTCATATACATTATTTCTTATATCTTTCTCTAAATCTAAATATATTTCATAAAATTTCTTCAAGTAAATCACTCTCATTCATAATTAGTTTTAGTTTGTACACTCATCTTATTTTATATAAATATCATATTATTGGCTAACCTGTCAAATAGTCTTCTTAATATTTAAAAAAATAAATTGTATAAGTAATACAATTTATTTCTTACTTGTGATAGAAAATATATTTACATTCAATTTGTATTGTAGCAATTTATCCAGTTCTTATATAAATTTATTAAAATAACTTCATACAAAAAAATAAACTCCAGATACTAGAGTTTATTTTATATATGTAGCTATCATTTATTCTCTTCATGCACTTATTACAATTATTTAAGTATATATAATCATATTATCTGTCTAGTAAGTATAGTAAACAGACTTCTCAATATTATACAAAAGCTTACATCTTTAAATCTTGACTTAACAATACCAAGTATAATACCAAAAACAGTACCTATAATAATTTTTGAAATAACAACTTCAAATGTATAGTAAGAGTTATTATATAACATTATGTAATTACGTATAACATCTATATATCCTATATTATAAATACCAGATAAGATAGATGTTATACATACAACTTTACTCTTTGATTTTATAAAATTGTTTAAATAATTCCAGATGTACTCTCTAAAAAATAATTCTTCAAATACTGGAATTATTAATACAGATAAAGTCATCATAGTTACATTAAAAAACATATAGCTTCTATTATAATAAATTGAGATTACAGCTAGAGATAAGACTACTATAAAAAGTATCAACTTACACCTTTTTATAAGTACACTATCTTTATTTTCCTTGAAAGCTTCTGTAATCTTTCTATTTCTCATTTTATTATACAAAGAACTATTTTTCAAAAATAAAATTAATGATAATCCAACTAGTGTAAAAGAAATTAAATTTACAATATTAAAATTTTCAAGAGTAAATTCAAATTGACTTAGAAGTATATAATTTAAAATCATTCTTACTATCTGAACTATGAACATCAATGAAATAGAATCTATTATACATTTTTTATAACTATACTTCATCCCCAATTTAAATCACCCCATGTGTATACTAATCGTAAAGTCCATTTAGTACTCTACTCACAGTTGCTTTACTCCAACTTGTTTCACTTGAAATTTCTTTATAGCTTAAACCATCTCTTCTCAAGTTTTTTATATTATTTATATCATCATCAGTAATTTGCTTTTCCTTTGGCTTAAGACTATTTTTATAACTTCTAAGTCTATCTAATTCTGATTTCAAACTATCTACTTCAAATTGTTTTTTTTGAAGCTTACTCTCATAAGAGTCTCTCATTTCATTAAATTCTTTGATGTAATTTACTTTCCAATCCTCATCAATTTTTGTTTTAAATATACCCATATTTGAACCTCCTTAAATTTTGTTACTATAGTTATGTATCGATTATAAACATTAATTTCTATACTTATCTTTAAAATCCTTGTACATAACCCTTATATAAGTTAGTAAAATTCAGATATATTTTTACAATTTTAAATATATATTAACAATATCAAAAAAACATACTGTCTTAATATAATATATTATACATTAAAATTTATTAAAATGGACTTTTTCATAATCCAAATCAGAGTCACAGTATTATTTTTTTTCTTCATCAGGGTAGCCTATAGAAATTATACATTCTACACTGTACTTATCAGGTATGTTCAGTTCATCTCTAATATATTTATCAGCATCTATACTATCATCATGCATCCTATTTCTTACCTGTATCCAACAAGAACCTAATCCAAGCTCATGAGATTGAAGCTGTATATATGAAGCAGCAATACTTGCATCTTCTATCCAAACATCATTTTTTTCTTTATCTCCAATAACTACAATAGCTAAAGGTGCATTTTTTAGGAAAAACCCACCACCTTTAGTCCTACACTGAGATAAATTAGTCAATGTTTCTTTATCGTCTACCACGATAAATTCCCATGTTCTAAGTCCCTTTGATGATGGTGCTAAAAGAGCCGCTTTTAATATCTTATCTAACTTCTCTTTTTCTACTTCAACATTTTTATACTTTCTAATACTTCTTCTTTTTTTTAGAAATTCAATCATCTAAATCAACCCTTTCATAATAGCATACATTTGGCTTACATTATTCCCCTACTAGTACTAAAAATGTATCCTTTAGCCTTTGTATGATAAATACTTTTTATAATATTTTATCATAACAATAGAAAGATTTCTCTTTTCCTAGGAAACTCATTTCACCAATTTTAATAAAGCCACATTTTATAAGCAATGAATTCATCTTTGAGTTTATTGAATATGTATCACTCTTTAAATATGATACATCGTTTTCTTTAGCTAATTCTTCAGCAAAATTAACTAGTCTAGATGCAATTCCCATCTTTCTAAAACTTGGATTTACTGCCATTCTATGTACTACCATAGCCTTATCATTAGATGACCAATTTAAATCTATATATTCTTTAGGTTCATCATAATTAATACATATAAATCCTGCTATTTTTCCATCTACTTCTTCTACATATAAATCTTGTTTCTCAATGTCAGAAATAAAGTCTTTATCTGATGGATAATTTTCATCCCACTGTGTATTATTATAGCCTTTCATTTCTTCTACTGTTGATTTTATAATTCCCATAATACTATCTAAGTCACTTATATTTGCTTTTCTAATCATAAAAATATCTCCTTATATTCATCCATTAATTTATTATCTTTTTACTCTAAACCATTCTTCTTCTATATTTTTTCTCATTTTCTCTAGTATATTATTTGCTGTTTGCTTCTCTTCATCTGTAAGATTATTAAAACATATTTCTATACTTCTATTTTCTTCTTCAATTATTAGCTCATATACTTCTAAAGATTTATTGGTAGGAGTTAAATTGTATCCTCTTTTGTCAAACTCATCTTGCTTTTTATCTACATATCCAGCTTTTATTAACTTCTGTATAGCTTTAGTTGTAGTGGCCTTATCTACTTTTAACACATTTGATAATTCTACAAGGTTTATTCCAGGATTTTCACAAATTCGTGTTAAAAAAGTAAATTGCCCTTTTTGTAACTTTAATTCTTTGTACTTCATATCATTTATTGAATTTACTGCTCTAGATAAAGTACCAACTTCTCTTAATATATTACTGTCTAAAGTTTTAATCAAATGCACCTCCAATCAATATCTCTAAATTCAAAATATTTTTAGTTGAACTTTCAACTATATTTGTATATTACCATATATTGGTTGAATACTCAACTAAAAAAACAACTTTTTTACATTTATTTTTGTTTTTGACTGGATGTTTACAAATATATCATTACAAAACTAAATTAAGAGCTGTTAATTGTCCCATATACAATTAACAGCTCTTTTTAAAACTTACATCATATTATTATAAACAACAACTAAATATACTTACATACCTCATCTGCAAATTCGGTAGTTGAAGCTGAACCACCTAAATCTACAGTTAATTTGCTTCCATCAAGAAATACTTTTTCTAGAGCTGTTTCTATCTTTTGTGCATTTTCATATTCTCCTAAATATCTAAGCATCATTACTGATGATTGAATAAGCGCTGTTGGATTAGCCTTATTTTGCCCAGCTATTTGTGGAGCACTTCCATGAACAGCTTCAAATATAGCACAATCTTTACCAATGTTTGCACTTGGAATTATACCCAAGCCTCCAACAAGACCAGCTCCTAAATCAGATAGTATATCTCCATAAAGATTTGGCATTACCATTACATCATAATTTTCTGGATTTAAAACTAAGTTCATAGCTGCTGCATCTACAATTAAATCATCATACTCAACACCATGTTTTGATGCTACTTCTCTAAATACATCTAAAAACAAACCATCAGACATTTTCATTATATTCGCTTTATGTATAGCAGTGACTTTTTTTCTCTTGTTATCTTTAACATAGTTACATGCAAAGTCAACAATTCTCTCACTTGCTCCTCTTGTTATTATCTTTATACTTTCAGCTGCATAATCACCTATCTTATGCTCTATACCAGCATATAAGTCTTCTGTATTTTCCCTTACTACAACTAAATCAACATCTTCATATCTTGACTTTATACCTTTAAAACTCTTAATTGGTCTTAAATTAACATATAAATCTAATGCTTGTCTCAAAGTTACATTTACACTTCTAAACCCTTTCCCCACAGGAGTAGTGATTGGACCTTTTATAGCTATTTTGTTCTTTTTTATACTATCTATAATATATTGAGGAAGTGGAGTTCCATATTCCTCAATAACTGCTTCTCCTGCATTAACTTCTTCCCATTCTATCTCTACTCCAGTAGCTTCTACAACCTTTTTCATAGCTTTCGCAACTTCTGGTCCTATTCCATCTCCTGGTATAAGTGTCACTTTATACATCAATATTCCCTCTTTTCATATTAATTAGCTTGATTCTTAGTGTAATTTAATTTTCCACCTGCTTTTAATACATCAACTTCTTTTGCTGATAATTCTACTTTAACTTTGAAAGAAGTTCCTTTACTTATATTCTTAACCTCTAAAACACCGCTATCTAAATTATCTAAAATATTTGGTATTTCCAGATTATCTAAAAGAGATAAATTTTCATAATCTTTTTCATCACAAAACTCCATTGGAATTATTCCACTGTTTATTAAATTGGCTTTGTGTATTCTTGCAAAACTTTTTACTATTACTCCTTTAACACCAAGATATAATGGTGCTAAAGCAGCGTGTTCTCTGCTTGAACCTTGTCCATAGTTGTCTCCACCAATTATAAATCCACCATTATTATCTTTTGCTCTTTGAGGAAACTCTGTATCCACAGTATTAAAACAATAGTTTGCAAGATATGGTATGTTACTTCTAAAAGGAAGTAACTTGGCATTTGATGGCATTATATGGTCAGTAGTTATATTATCTTCTGTCTTTAATATTACATTTCCACTTATAGACTCACTTAGTTCTGTGTTAAGAGGGAAAGGTTTTATATTAGGACCTCTAACTACTTCTACATCACTTCCTACATCAGAAGGCTTTATTATCATACTATCATCTATTAAAAATTCACTTACATCTAAGTTTTCAAATTTAACATCAAATTCTCTTGGGTCTGTAAGTTCTCCTTTTATAGCACTTACTGCTGCTACTTCTGGGCTCACTAAATATACTTGTGCTGATAGAGTTCCACTTCTTCCATAGAAGTTTCTATTGAAAGTTCTTAAGGATACAGAATCAGTTCCTGGAGATTGCCCCATACCTATACATGGCCCACAAGAGTTTTCTAATATTCTAGCTCCAGCACTTATTATATCTCCTAAAGCTCCATTTCTAGCTATCATTTCCATAACCTGTCTTGAGCCTGGTGCTATTACCAAACTTACATTCTTATGAACTTTGTTTCCTTTTAAGATTTGAGCTACTTTCATTAAGTCTTCATAGGAAGAATTTGTACAGCTTCCTATCGCAACTTGGTCTATTTTTATCTTTCCTATATTTTCAACTTCATCTACATTATCTGGACTATGAGGCTTTGCAGCTAATGGTTTTAATTCATCTAAGTTTATAGTAATCTCTTCATCATAAACTGCATCTGAATCAGGTTTTAGTTCCATCCATGCATCTTCTCTTCCTTGACTCTTAAAAAACTCTAGTGTTTTTTCATCACTTGGGAATATTGAAGTAGTTGCTCCAAGTTCAGCTCCCATGTTTGTTATTGTGGCTCTTTGTGGAACAGATAGATTTTTAACTCCTTCTCCTCCATATTCGTAGACTTTACCTACGCCACCTTTTACAGTTTGTTTTCTCAACACTTCTAATATTATATCTTTTGAAGATACCATATTATTTAATTTTCCAACTAAGTTTACCTTACAGACGATTGGTGCTTTTATATAGTATGCTCCTCCTGCCATAGCTAGAGCAACATCCAATCCCCCAGCACCAATAGCCATCATGCCAACACCACCAGCAGTAGGCGTGTGACTATCAGAACCCAAAAGTGTATCTCCTGGTGTTGAAAATCTTTCTAAAAATACTTGATGGCAGATACCATTTCCTGGTTTAGAAAAATAAACACCGTATTTGTCAGCTACTGTTTGTATATATTTATGGTCATCTGCATTTTCAAATCCTTGTTGTAACATATTATGGTCTACAAATGCAACACTTCTTTTTGTTTTTACTTTATCTATGCCCATAGCTTCTAATTGAAGATATGTCATTGTTCCAGTGGAATCTTGTGTTAAAGTCTGGTCTATTTTTATCCCAATTGAATTGCCAGCAACAGCCTCTCCATCCACTATATGTTTTTTGATTATTTTATAAACTATATTATCTCCCATACTTTCCTCCTAAACAATTATATCTTAAATATATGAACCTCTAACTGCTTCTTCTTCTGTTGTACCTTTTTCATGTGCTAGTATATCACAATATAATTGAAGAATCTCTTTATCCATCAAACTTCTTTTCAATCTTATAGATGTAGCTCTTATTGCATTTAATAATTTGGTAGCGTTTTCTGGAGAAATATACATTTCATATTCACTCAATTTATTTATTACTGCTGCTCTTCCTGAATGCTTTCCTATTACTATTTTTCTTTCAAGATTTACTTCACTTGGGTCAAATGGTTCATAGTTATGTGGGTCTTTTAATGCTCCATCAGCATGTATACCAGATTCATGTATAAACATATTATCTCCAACTACTGGTTTCCATGTAGGAAGTATTCTTCCTGATGCTTGTGACACATATTCACATATTCCTCTAAATTTTCTAGTATCTACGTTATTTAAATCACATTTATAGATGCATTTAAGTGCCATTAAAACTTCTTCTAATGCTGCATTTCCAGCTCTTTCGCCTAAGCCATTAACTGTAACTCCAACATAATTTGCTCCTGCTGCTAATCCTGCAAGTGCATTTGCAGTTGCCATACCAAAATCATTATGTGTATGCATTTCTATGTCAAAATTAGTTCTTTCGTAAAGAGTTTCTATTGCATTTTTTATAGAAAAAGGATTCATAACTCCTACTGTATCACAATATCTAAATCTATCTGCTCCTGCTTGCTTTCCAACATTTATAAACTCAGTTAAGAAGTCGATATCCGCTCTTGAAGCATCTTCTCCATTTACTGAAACATATAATCCGTTTTTCTTTGCAAATTCAACTGTCTTAGCCATATTCTCTAAAACCCAACCTCTAGAAGTTCTAAGTTTATTTTCTATATGAATATCAGATACTGATATTGATATGGCTACTGCATCAACACCACAAGAAATAGATTCTTCAACATCTTTTATCACTGCTCTATTCCAAGCCATTATATCTGCTTTTAAATTTCTATTACATATGTGCTTTATTACATTTTTTTCGTCTCCACCCATAGTAGGTATACCAACTTCAATTTGGTCAACACCTAAATCACTTAACATTTCAGCAATCATTATTTTTTCTCTATTCGCAAATACAACCCCAGCTGTTTGTTCCCCATCTCTTAAAGTAGTATCTACTATTTTGATTTCCTTTGCTCTATCTTTTGATATAATGCACATATTAATGCCCCCCTTAGTATACATTTAGTTTTAATAATATTAGGTCTTATCTTTCAGTGATGTCTCTAACTTTTGATTATTTTTTTATTTTTTATTCATTTTAATTTCATTTGCAATTTATTTTTTTAGCTTTTCATATCTTGTAATCTATTATATTACTTTATATTAATTATTGCACTATATTTTTTCCTTTTTGTGAAAACTTCTTAAAAATGAAAGTTATTATGTTTTTCTTGCATTTTAATTTAATTTATAAATAGATTTATTTTCAAAAAACCTTTTAAAATAAACCTCTAAAATTCTAGCTAAAATCTAATTTAATCTACACTATATTTTAAGAGTTATACACTATATTTTTAAACTATATAAATAATAATCGAAAAAATTACTAAAAATACTTACAAATATGATATTATTAATTGATTAATAAAATAGAAAATTTTTCATGAAAGGTAAGATAATAATGGATTTTAAGAGCTTAGGAATTAGCGAAAATACTATAAATATTATAAAAACATCAGGAATAACAACACCTACACCTATACAAAAAGAAAGTATCCCCTTAATAAAATCAGGAAAAGATGTCATAGCCGAAGCGCAAACTGGGACAGGTAAAACACTGGCTTTCCTGCTTCCGATATTTGAGAATATATCATTAGATGTAGATGATATACAAGTACTTGTACTGTCTCCAACTAGAGAACTTGCTATTCAAATAACAGAAGAAGCTATAAAACTTAAAGAATCTAAGGATATAAATATTCTAGCAGCTTATGGTGGAAAAGACATTGGTTCTCAGATAAAAAAACTAAAAGGAAATATTCATATGATTATAGCTACACCAGGTAGACTTCTAGACCACTTAAATAGAAAAACAATTGACCTTAGCAAATTAAAAACTTTTGTTTTAGATGAAGCAGACCAAATGTTGCTTATGGGATTTAAAAATGAAGTTGAAGCTATTTTAAAAGAAACTTCAAATAAAAAACAGACATTATGCTTTTCTGCAACTATGGATTCTCAAGTTAAAAAATTAGCTTATAGATATACAAAAAATCCTGTTGTTGTTTCTATTGAAAAAGAAGAAATTACTCTTACTAATATAAAGCAGGAAGTAGTAGAAACTACAGATAGAAAGAAATTAGATGCTTTATGCAGTGTTTTAAATGAAGACAATCCTTTTATGGCTATAATATTCTGTAGAACTAAAAGAAGAGTTGACAACCTTGAAGAGGCTCTTGCTATACGAGGATATAATTGTCAAAAGTTGCATAGTGATATTGCACAATCAAAGCGAGAAAGAATAATGAAATCATTTAGAAATTTAGAAATACAATATTTAATAGCCACAGATGTAGCTTCTCGAGGTCTTGATATATCTGGAGTAAGTCACATATATAATTACGATTTACCAGAAACGCCTGAAGACTATATTCATCGTATTGGTAGAACTGGTAGAGCTGGAGAACAGGGTTATACTTGTGCTTTTATTGACCCTAAAAATGAGAGAATGTTAAGTGAAATTGAAACAGCTATAGAATCTAAAATTAATAGAAGAATTATAGAATTATAATATAAGGCAACTATCAAATAATAAAACATATTTTCAATATTTATTGTATAAATAAAGACAGTATAAATAAAAATTGAATAAAGTCATAAATAAAAATGTATGCGTACTTATCCTAGATAAATTCACATACATTTTTATATTTTACTTTATTTTCATATCATTTCATTTTAATAATATTGTTAACATCATTTTAAATTTTTTCTGCTATTAATATTATATTAATTTTTCACTTAAATCATCATTAATGAATCTTTTCTAGACCATCTTTTTATACTTAAACTACTAATTTATACTATAAATTCTCAACATTCTCATCTAAATCAGCTGGCCACTTAGCCTCTGGATGTTCTTTTGCAAATTTCTTATTCTTATATTGACCTAATGTTAGAAAAGGTATAACTATAGTGAATAGACCAAGATAGCCACAATACCCATATCCATACTTAACTATGTTACTTAACCCTGTCAAAGATATAAGCATTGATACTATCATTATTGCACATGCTGTAAATACTCTTCTTTTCATTTTTGAAGAAAGGAAAGAAAGTGCTTTATGGTCTTCAAATCTATTTACAAGACCAAATATTGTAGTTACTCCTGTAGACATCAAGCAAAGGAATAGTGCTACATTATAAATTATGTATATAGTGTTATTTCCAGATTGACCTGCAACATAAAGAGTAGGAAGAGTTGTTTGCCCAGCAGCAGTAAATTCTCTATACCATCCCATTAACATAGTTACAGCAAGCCCCAACGCAACTGCATTCATAACAAATGAAACTAGCATTGCTTTAGTAGCTTCTTTGGAATTTTTAAGAAGTGGTCTTGAACAGCTTGCAAGTGTAGGTATAACAACTGATTGGAATCCTGCATAAATAAGAGTATTAAGTATTGGCTTAAAGTATCCAGGTGTGAAGCTCGTTTTGTTTGAAAATATTTCAGATATTTCTGGTACCTTAGCTTTTATACCCACTATGAAAATAGTAAGAGTACATACTAATATAGCTATTGTCATTGCTGTTGCTGCTTTAGATACAAGCATAGCTCCAAATATAGTAAAAACAAGAAGTACAATTCCGATAATAAAGACAGCTATAAAATAATTAATTCCTATACTTTGGAAAACTGCTGCTGCACCTGCTATAACAGCACTTACAGCTATTAAAACCATTAAATAATAATATATCTCCCATATTATTTCAAGCTTTGGATATGGATTCCAAAGTTCACAAAATAAGTCCTTATAATTCTTACAATTATTATTATTATACATTATAATAACTTCTCTCATAGTGGCAGTAAGTATAATCATTGCTAAAATTGCCATGAGTGGTGCAATCCATCCATATTGCACATAATACTGTGTTTCTTGATTACCTGTAGCAAACCCTCCACCTGCATGCGAACTAAAAAGAACACTTGCAACTCCAAATATAGCTAGAATAGAGCCTGTTGCTTTTGCTTTTTTTACATTTTTTTGCATAAAATCATCCTCTCTAGAAATAATAGTAAAAATTTATAATTTAACATACATTTGACAAAAGAATAACATTTTTGTCAAGTTAATTCAACCATAATTTTTCTAAAAATTTACAATTTTAGTTTTTTTATTTCTAATTAGGTAAATTTTATATATTTATTTTATTATTATGAATTAATAATATTTTTATATCCTGTTATTTTATATGAAATCGTTTTTATAGTGTTAAATTTTTTACAAATCAATTTCTACAATTAGAAAATACTTAACATACCTATAATGGTCATAATTATTTATTACTGTATTTGCGTTCTTATTGAAATCATTAAGATTTATATATATAAATAAATTTATATTTAAAATAATATTGTATTTAGATAAACTAATTTAATTGATTTCTCTTATATCATTATTATTAATACATGATATAATTATCTACTAATGAAAATACTAAATAATTAAAAATAACTCTTCTTTCAACAAATTAATACTATACATTTCTATTTATCTTAAAATAAATACATAATATAAAAAAGATACTTTCTTTTAGAAAGTATCTTTTTGCTTTTAATTTATACACCTGTAGTTGTTGTTAATTCCCTTAATTTTTTTAAATAAAATTTATTTTTCCAAACTCATTATTAATATACTATATATTTATGGTTAATCCTACTCCAACTTCATTTACATTTAACATTTCATTCATCTTGGCTTTTACCTTAAAAGAAACACAGTGACAAGGATACAACATTTTTATTTCTTCTTTTTTTAAATATTGAATAGTACTATCTAGTCTATCATCCAATTCAAAAAGATGAAAACCACCCAAGATTCCAGCAATTCTATCATCACCACATAATTTTTTGGCATACTCCACTATATTACAAATTCCACTATGAGAACATCCTGTAACAATAAAAACACCTTTATCGGTCTTACATGCTATAGCTGAATCATCTAAAACATAATCATCCTCCCATAAATCTTCTGATTTATATTTTCCTATTTTAGCTCTTTTTTCAAAATTATTTACAGATGGAATCTCTCCTAAGAATATACAATTTTCACTTATCTTAAAAGGTTTGTTAGTTGGTTCATACATAAAAGTATTTCTAACTTTCTCAATAGAAAATGGTGCTCCTATATTATCCTCCCCACATTTTTTAGGTTCAAAACAATTAGGGTGTGCTATAAGTTTAACTTTAGATAAATCATATTTATTTTCTAAAAATTGAATACCCCTTGTATGGTCATTATGTCCATGAGAAAAAATAATATGAGTCAAGTCACCTAAATCTATATCCATTTTTTCAGCATTTGATATAAATATTTCTGAATATCCTGCATCAAATAAAATTCTATTTCCATCAATTTCAATATAGTAACTAACTGCTGGTTCTCCAACAAAGTATCTATCAATATATGTATTATTATCAACGAGAACTTGTATCTGCATTTTTTCCATACTAATCACTCCTTAAATTGTTGTTTAGTTTAATAGTACGATATTACAAGGTATTTTACAATTTAATCTCTCCAATTTTCACATTAAAAAAGAGAATTCTATAATATAAAATTCTCTTTTTATAAAATCTATTTTCTTTTATAAACTCATATTTTTAAATAGTTTTCTTTATAAAATTTATACATGTTGTATATTCGTATAATTTGATATTTCAGAGTTAACTGTATATAAATCATCAACGCTCAAATCATGTATATCTTTATGACCAGAAATTCTAGCAAAAGTCTTAAGTTCTTCTAGACTAACATTTAAGAAATTTGCCACTCTATTTGCACTATTTTCTATATGTAATCTTTTTCTTAACTCCTCATCTTGAGTAGCTACTCCTACAGGACACTTACCAGAACCACATATACGATATTGTTGACACGCTGCTGCCATAAGTGCAGAACTAGCAATAGCAATTGCATCAGCTCCCATAGCTATAGCCTTAGCAAAGTCAGTAGATATACGAAGCCCACCTGTTATAACTAAATCTATATCTAATCCATGTGTATCTATGTATTTTCTAGCACGATAAAGAGCAAATATTGTTGGAACTGAAGTTGCATCCTTAAGTAACTTTGGACTTGCTCCAGTAGCTCCACCACGTCCATCAATAGTCATAAAATCAGGTTTAGCATAAGCTATAAATTCCATATCTCTCTCAATGTGCCCTGCTGAAATTTTAATACCAATTGGACGTCCTTCTGAAACTTCTCTAAGTTCATCTACAAGTTTCTTTAAGTCTTCTTTTGATTGTATTTCTTCAAAACAAGATGGACTTATAACATCTTGCCCCACAGGTTTATTTCTAACTTTTGCAATTTCTTCAGTTACTTTTTCACCAGGAAGATGACCTCCCATTCCAGGCTTTGTTCCCTGACCAATTTTTATCTCTATAGCATCAGAATTTTTAAGATTTTCTTCAGTTACACTATATTTATTTGGTACATATTCAAAAATATACTTATATGAAGCTTCCTTTTCTTCTGGTAATATACCACCTTCACCACTACACATAGCTGTTTTATTTTTAGCTGCACCTTTTGCTAAAGCTATTTTTAACTCTTTAGACAAAGCACCAAATGACATGTGAGAAATATAAACTGGATTTTCTATTACCATAGGCTTTTTTGCTTTTTTTCCTATTATCGTTGTTGTATTTACTTCATCATGTTCATTTAGCGGTAATGGATTTAATTGAGCTCCCATAATTAAAATATCATCCCAAGAAATTACTGGTAGTTTAGTTTTCATAGGCTCTATTATAGACTTTCCTGTAACAGCCATTTCATGAATTATATCCATATGTTGTTCAACTTCATCATCTCTTCTTAAATATGTATTTAAATAATTTAAATCGCCTGTTTTTTCACTACTCACATCAGATTTTTCTTGAACAGATGCTTCTATTTTATTTTCTTTCTTTTCTTCACCTTCAAAATACACTGTACTTATTTTTCCAAAATAACTACGACCCTTTGTACATACAGGACATGTCCAGTCTTCACTTAACTCATCCCATGTTTTATCATTTTTAGATTCATCATAAATATATCCACAAACACTACATTTATAAATTGACATATTATTTTCTCCTTATACGCTATTAATCTCAAAATAAATTAAGATTTGAGATTATATAAATTTATAGGAGGCTATTTTTATAGAAATAAATTTCTATTTTTTAGCCTCCTTTTTAATTCAGTTTATTTAAATATTACAATTCAGCTTTCCATAATCCATGTAAATTACAATAAGCATATGCAGATATTACTTTATCGTCATCATTCAAAGCAAATTTAACTACAGGTTCTCCATCTACTGCTAGACATTTACGTTGACCACCTTGTTCAGTCATAAGATACACCCATGCTATATGATGTTCTTTAGTCATTGGATGAGCAACACTACTCACTTTAACAGTAACATTATTTCCATCTACTTCAATCACAGGCACATGTTTTTCAACTGCTGCATCTGTTGTATTAGGAACAAGCTCTTTCATAGGCTTTCCACAACAGAAAACAGGAACACCTGCACTGTGTATCATCCCTATAAGATTACCACAAGTCTCACATATAAAAAATCTTTTTTCACTACACATAAACTCACCTCATTAATTATTTTTAGAATTTGAAAAGTTAACCTACTTGACTACACTTTCTACAATTATTACAAATCCCTTTAAAACTTATGTTATAAGATGTTATTTTTATGTCTGTTTCTTCTGATATTGATTCTTTTAAATTGCTAAGAATTTCAGATTCTAAATCGTACACCTCTCCACATACTTCACATATAATATGATAGTGATTTTCTATTCTACCATCAAATCTATCTGGATTTCCTGGAATACTAACTTTTTTTATAAAACCATGTTCTGTTAGCTGAGCTAAATTTCTATACACAGTCCCTAAGCTTAAACTCGGATTATCTTTTTTTAGACTTTCATACAAACAATCAGCAGTAGGATGAACTGGATTATTTAATATTTCATTTAAAATTAGTTCTCTTTGTTTAGAAAATTTCATAGTTAACATTCCTTTTTAATTATAATAATTTTTAATAGTTTTCAGCTTTTATATTGAAATAAGCTTTTGGATGGTCACATACAGGGCATTTTTCTGGTGCTTCAGTACCTACATACACATGACCACAGTTTTGACATTGCCAAACAACTTCTTCTTCTCTTTTAAATATTTTTCCTTCATTTAGGTTTTCTAAAAGTTTTAAGTATCTTTCTTCATGTTCTTTTTCTATTCTTCCAACAGCTTCAAATAAATAAGCTATTTTGTCAAATCCTTCTTCTCTAGCTTCTTTAGCAAATGTTGCATACATGTCAGTCCACTCATAATTTTCACCTGCTGCTGCATCTTTTAAATTTTCTTCTGTTGAAGGCATTCCATCATGTAAAAGTTTAAACCATAGTTTTGCATGTTCTTTTTCATTGTTAGCAGTTTCCTCAAATATAGCAGCTATTTGATTGTAACCTTCTTTTTTAGCTTTTGATGCATAGTATGTATATTTATTTCTTGCTTCTGATTCCCCTGCAAATCCTGCCATTAAATTCTTTTCTGTTTTAGTTCCTTTTAAGTTCATAATTAATTCCTCCCTTTTTAATAATAGTAATGATTACTATTTCTATATTTATATAGTATATTAATTTCCACATTTTGTCAACTATATATAATATTATTTTTTTTATTTAAATATTCTCATTTTCTAATATATTATTTAACATATAATTTTTAGAATTATATTCTGTATATAAATTTGGTATCAGTTCTGGATAAAATGTTTCTACAAACTTAACCCAAACTGGACAGCAACTTGTAAATTTAGTGATTTATCATTCTTTGTTATAAGCTCTATTAATTCAGATGCTTCTTCCATAATGGTTAAATCAGCTGAAAATGTAGTATCAAATACATAATCTGCCCCTAATTTTCTTAAAGCAGAAACCATCTTTTCTTCAACATATATTCATCCCTAAGTATTGCAGGATTGTCCTTTTCAATAGGAATTCTAACTTCAGTAAATGAGTGTTTCATCTAAATATTGTCTAATAACAAATATAATTTAATCCTCAATATTAAAAAAGCTTCAAGTAAATACTATTTACTTGAAGCTTTTCCTATATTTTTAAGATTAATTTAAATCTATTAAAATTTCATTTACTATAGATTTTGCATCACTTATTATATATTTTGGTTCGACCTCATAAAACTCCCTATCTATAAATCTATCAATCTTTTCTATACCCTCTATAGAATCACTTGTAACAAATAACACTATAGATGCATCTTCTATATCATACATAGAAAGTTCATTTTTTATACTTCCATCGTTTTGAATTTCATAAACTAAGTCAAACCCTAAAATATTTGCAGCTTCTTTAAGAGAATTTGAACTTTTTTCACTTTCACAAACTGCTGCTATTTTTTTATTCATATTTCAGATACCTCACTAATTCTACTCCGGTACAATCATTACTATACACTTTGCTTGTTTAACTACACTTGCTGTTACTGAACCTATCATTCTTGTTAGACCTTTTTTAGTAGATTTTGTCATAACTATAATATCTACATTATCTTCTTTTGCTTTTCTAATTATTTCATCTCCTGGATAACCAAAAGTAAAATGAACTTTAACATCATACTCTCCCATTATCTCTGCTGCTCTGTCCAGGATTCGTCTTCCTAAGTTCTCAGAATTCTTTATCTCTTCAGCTAGGGATATGCCATCAATAAATACTAGTTCTTTTACATTCATTATTTCCACTTCGACTTCATCTTTTTTGAATATTCCTTGTATAAATTCCAAAGAATGCATACTTCTTTCTGTTCCATCAATTGGTACTAATATTTTCTTTTTATTCATGTCACATCTTCCTTTCTTACGTTAGAATAATTAAGTAAAATATATATTTTAAGCTATAAAAATATATAATAAATCTTTACTCTAGGAATTAATAATAAATATTAATAATATATATAATAATTTTAATATTTATTATTGTGTTAATTTTATAATATTTAGCTAATAGTGTCAATGAACAAAATTGTAATTAAAAAAATAAAGGGTATTAAACTGTAAAAGCATTTTCTCTCAACAAATCCCTTAAAATTTCCTCTGGAACAGGTTTAGAAAAATAATACCCTTGTAAATATTCACAATTCATAGACTTTAAATCTTTAGCGTATTCAATGGTTTCAACACCTTCTGCTACAGCTTTCATATTTAATTTATTTATAAGAGATATAATAGTTTCAACTGTGAGTTTATGCTTACTATCTTCATTCATAGACCAAATCAGACTCTTATCTAACTTAATTACTGAAAATGGTAAGGAAAGCATATTAGTAACTCCAGAATAACCTATCCCAAAATCGTCAAGTGCAAATTTAACCCCTAAAGTAATTAATTTTTCCATTGTCTCTCTAATTATATTAAATGAACCTGATGCCACAGTTTCTGTAATTTCAAGTTTAAATTTATTTGGTGACACTTTGTATTTTTTCATAATATCAAACAAATCATCAGCCAAATTCTTTTGCATGCATTGTACTACAGAAAGATTGACAGCTATGGTATCTAACTTTAAATCTTCAAAATCATCACTAGCTATAAATTTACATACCTTCTCAAAAACCACTAACCCAATTGAATTAATAAGACCTGTCTGCTCTGCAATTGGTATAAATTCATCTGGTGGTATAAACCCTAACTCTTTATGTTCTAGCCTAATCAAAGCCTCTGCTAAAGCAAATCTATCTTTACTAGTAGAAAATATAGGCTGATAATATACATCAAAGCCATCATTTTCTAGAGCTTCTTTCAAACAATTTTTTATTATATGTTTTTTCTTTATCTTTTCACTTATAGATGCATCTGCATAAATAACTTGTCTTGATTCAGAGCGTTTTGCTTCATGTATAGAGAAATCAATTGCAACTATAACATCTTCTGTCGTTTCAGCATTTTCTGGAAAAGAAACAACTGCAATACTAGTTGATAAGTTAAAACTTATCTCTTCTATTAGCCATGCTTTTTTAAATCTTTCTTCTATCTGTTTAGTAATTTTCTCTTGAGATATACCTAACTGGCTATTAACAACAATAGAAAATATATCTCCTCCTATTCTATACACATGATTTACATCATGAATATGAATCAAATATTTACCAACCTCTTTTAATGCAATATCTCCATTTTTAGTTCCAAAGGTTTCATTCATAAATTTGAAATCATCAAGAGCAATTGTAATGATAAATCCTGATTGTTCAGTATTTATATTTAAATCTAGTTCTTGAATAAAGGATTGTCTATTAAGTACACCAGTAAGGTCATCAATGATAAGACCTCTATTCTGCATGGAGAGATATGTCAAGAGCAAACTACATGCACATGCTGTTCCTGTAAGAAGATACTGTAAAAAAATTGCCTGCAAAATAATTGCTATAATTGAAACTATGAGAAAACCTCTAATAGCCCATATTTTAGATTCATGCATTGCTTTTTTGTATTTAAAAGATAAAAATGCCGAATATATTGCATAAAAGAAAAATGATAAAAAAGTTGCAGCATATCCATAACCACGTACATAACCTGTTTCTTTTGACAGTCCAAATAAAATGTGTGTAAAAGGATTAGTTATAGATAGAATCATACAAATTATAAGTGGTATAGATAAAAATAAAAGCTTTTTTTTCATATATCTAATATCTTGATAAATAATAGCCATGACATAAAATAATACAAGAGCCGCTGGTATTGGCAATAAAAATAAATATATTTGATTCAATGAAGCAGTTAAAAAAATTGGAAGTTTGTCTATATTATTTAGACAAAGTGAGCCTAAAACATTTGAAATTATGAATAAAAATGAACAAATTAAAAGTGCACAATATATTTTATTTTGTAAAGTAGGTATAAATTTACTTTTAAAAAAGTATACCATCAAAAAAATAACTATAATTGCAGAAAAAATTTCATATTCTATATGCCATACCATAAACTTACCTCACTATTATCGTTTAATTTTATCTATTTTATTTAATATAATATGTTTACAATCATATTATAATTCATATTGATAGCATATTGAGTAATTTTATGGAAAATTTTTATTTGTATACAATTTTTACCTTAAATCCCCATTAAAACATTAAACTTATTTCAAGCATTGTTATGTATATAGAAATTAAGCAAATAATTCTTTTGCTTTTGTAGCAATTCTTTCTCCAAATATTACAGCTTTTTCGTCTTGTATTTCTGGTCCTTCAATTGAATGTACATGTCCTAAATGTATAAATGGTTTTCCTAAAGAGCCACCTCCAGAGTACACAAGCATTCCCTTAACCATTAAATGCCCTACTATAGTAAGAATTGCTACATCAGGACCTCCACAGACATAGTCACATGTAGCAAAAACTGCTCCCAACTTGCCAGCTAGATTTATCTTTTTTGAATCCTCATCAAACCATTTTTTTACTTCCCAAGTTGTATTAGCTAAATATGTTGGTGTTCCAAATATTACTGCTTTACTTTCATTTAAATACTCTGTATCAATACTATCTAATCTCATAAGTCTAACTTCTATTCCGTCTACCTTTTTAGCACCATCTTCTATTAACTTAGCTACCCTTTCTGTGTTTCCACTTCTTGTTTGATACAATATTGTAATTTTCAATTTCAATCCCTCCTTAATGTGTAATAAAAATAATTTATTATATGTCAAATTATAGCACTTATTTTACTATCCTACAAAGAACTATCCAATTATTATTTAATTAACTATTTTATATTAAAAAATCCCCAAACTCACCTTTAACTTATTTATTTCAATCTCAACTATATCTGATATATCTTCAAAAGACATGCCTCTATCATGAAGTTTTCCTGCAATTTTGATTTTTGCATTTTCTTCTCCTTTTTTAATCAAAGCTCTATTTTCTTTTTCTATTACATTTCTAACGTATCTTTTTGCAAATGGCTCATTGCCATCGCATAAAACTTTATATTTTTCTTTATCTCCTTTGACAAAACTAAGAGCTCTTTTATCTTGTTTAACAGCCTCTGTGCAAATTTCTTCTGTTTGTTCTTTCACAAATTTTAGAGCCATTCCATATTGTCTAACTGCTTTCAAGCATATTCCAACAGTCTGTTCCTTTACAAATTCTAAAGCCATACCGTTTTGTCTTACAGCTCTTAGACATATTGTTTCTGTCTGATTTTTTACAAACTTCAAATCAAGCCCATTTTGTCTTACTGCTTCCATACATATTTCTTCTGTCTGATTTTCCACCCATTTTAGGTTATAACTACATTGTTTAACTGCTTCCATACATATTTTATCTGTTTGATTTTTTACCCTTGCTAATCCAAATTCACTATTTCTAACTGCTTCTATACATATTTCTTCTGTTTGCTCTTTTACAAATGCTAAAGCTGTACCATTTTTTTCAACAGCTCTTAAACATAATTCTTCTGTCTGATTTTCTATATATTTTAATGCTGTTCCATCTTGACTAAGTGCTAACATACATATTTCTTCTGTTGGATCTTCAACAAATTCTAACATTCTCCAATCTTGCTTGACTGCTTCTATACATATTTTTTCTGTTTGATTATCAACACACTTTATTGCATTACAATTTTGTTTAACAGCCTCCAGACATATCTTTTCTGTTTGATTTTTTATGTATATTAAATTTAATCCATTTTGCTTTACTATTTCTAAATACTCATCTTCTGTTTTATTGTCAAAGTCATCATTATCTATTGATTCAAATATATCATTTTTATTCTCTTGCATATTTTAAGTTCACTCCTTATAAATTTTATAAAATTCAATAAATTTACTATCATTTTTATTTTATCAAATAATATAAGAATTTTTCAGTCTTGTTTTTTTTTATAAAATCATTTGTGTGTTAAAAAATAAATTAATTGCTTTAATTCCAGTATACAATACCCAAAATATGTGGTATATTTTAACTATAATATATTTTTATATATTACAGTTGAGATATTTAAAGTTAAATTTATATAAAATACCTTTATTTATATATCATCTTTATTTATATATCATTTAGATTGGATATATTTTTTATTTTCTTTTTTAGTTTTTCGGGTTAGTAAGGGGTTAGTAATTTAGATTTTCATAGGAAATTATTTTTAAAATTAGTTTTTATTTATAGCTAATTTATTTATGTTGTAATTAAATAAAACTAAATATAATTTAAATAATTCCTTGAGATAAATTTAATAAAACTTAGAGTCCTTATCTAAGCTTAAAATACTAAAATTATTAGGAGGATATAAATTATGGACCAAATTAAGCGCTTACACGAATTGCAACAAAAGTCATACTTAACTAAAGAAGAATTTGAGGAGTTAAAAAACAACAAATATATTGAAAAATTTGAATTGAGAGATGAATGTGACAACTCTTATATTTATAATTTTTACACTAATGATAAATGTAATGATATAAAATTTATAAAATCACAATTTATTGTTACTCTTATAAAAAACGGTTTTTTATGTGATTGTGGTGGTGTATTTAGACAAAAGAAAATAGTTGATGAATATGATTACGGATATAATGCTATATATAAATGTGATTCTTGTGGAAAAGAACTTGATAAAGAAGTTGAAAATTATGATTAAATAATAAGATAAATATTTTAAAACATTTTTTATAAATATTAAATAAAGTGAGACTGTAAATTAATTTGTGCTTTTAAAGATAATTTCTACTTTATAGCAACAATTATTTATTTACTATTAATATTTCCCAATATATGAATTTTATTCTAATAAATTGTAAAAAATATATACTGGG
>NZ_JACVWG010000005.1:0-222026 GCF_020658465.1 Clostridioides sp. ES-S-0049-02 | reverse complement strand
TTTCTTTGACTAATTGTTTTCTTAAAGTATTCATAAAAAATCTCCTTTACGACATTTGATTATATTTAAATCATTGCCATAAAGAAGATTTTTATTAACCTTGAAGCACAAATTATTTTACATTACCCTTTTTTTTATGTAAAAATAAATTTGCCTACAGCCTTTTTGGTATACAGAATTAGTAAGTTTGAAATAACATTCATATAAAAACTTTAGTTGATTTTAAAATCAATATATTGAAGGCATTTTAAAATCAATTATTAACTTTTCGTGATTTCTAAAGTATTTTATATCATCCATATCATGAGTAATTATTATAGCACTCTTGTTTTCCATCTTTCTTATTACAAAATCCATAACCTTATACTTAGTTTCTGTATCCAGCCCTTTAAATGGCTCATCCATTATAAGCAAGTCAAAATCATATAATAAAGCTCTTAATATTGCAACCCTTCTTTTCATACCACCACTTAATTCCCTTACTCTTTTATTCATACAACCATTTAAGCCCAATACCTCTAAGGCACTTTCAATTTCTGAATTACCCAGATTTTCACATACCAACTTTATATTCAATGACACACTTAGATTTTCACACAAACTATCATCTTGGAATACTGCACTAATCTTTTTATTACTAATACCTACAATTTTTCCGCTATCTGCTTTCTCCAAACCCATTAATATTCTTATCAATGTTGTCTTACCAATACCAGAGGTTCCTGTTATAAATGAGATAGCATTATCTTTAAATACATTATTAAAATTATCTAAAACAACCTTATCATTATATTTTTTACTTAGATTCTCAATTACTATATCCATTTAGTTTATCTCCAATCTTTTTAATAAATAGTCTATTAATGATAAAAATCCCTTTTGAAAGCAAATACTTATTATAATGATAACTATAGTCCATGCAAATAAATCTGGTGTATTTAAGTATACTTTAGCTTTGTATAAGTTTTCACCTATAGAATTAGCAGGCATTCCTATTATCTCTGCTGCTATTCCAGATTTCCAACATAGACCTAAAGAAACACTACATGCTGCTCTTAGATATGGTGCTACCTCAGACAAATATATGTACCTTATTTTTTTTATCTTACTGACTTTAAATACTTTTGCCATATCATTTAACTCTCTAGATATACTATTTATTCCATCTAGGATATTTCTATATACCACTGGCAATACCATCAAGAAGGATATAAAAATAGACAGGTTCTTTGAAGATATCCATATTAGAGATAATATTATGAACGAAGCTACTGGTATAGATTGTATTGTAAGTATTAAGGGTTCAATAAGTATCCTAAAATTTTTTTTATTAGATGCTATTATGGCAGATATTATTCCAATGATAAAGGCTAATATAAATCCTGTTGTTATTTTCAGAAAAGAAAAGAGTATAGATTGCCAAAACTCAAACTTCATAGATAATTCGAATAACCTTTTCAAAGATGAAAAAGGAGATACTAAAAGTATCTCCTGACCAATTATCATACTACTTATTTGCCAAACGATAAGCCAAAAGATTATTGCTAGTATATGAGTTTTACTAATTTTCTTGTGTATAGTAGAAATCTTCACCTGGCATCTTTCCTCCTATTGACTTTGGATTAGCATCATAAAGTACTTGTAAGTATCCACTTAATTTATCTTTCATTGTATTACCTTCTATAAATGTTATATTACACTTTGGAATTGCTTTTTTTGCTATCTGTGCTGGAACTATTTCATTTTCCTCAATAAGTTTTGAAGCTTCTTCTATATTATTGTTTGTAAAATCAACTGATTTCTTATATTCTTCTAAGAAACTTTTAACCTTTTCTGGATATTTATCAACAAACTCTTTTCGTGCAACAACAACTCCTGTTACTAAAGCACTTTCAGTATTTTTATCTTTATTTAAAGTATCCCATTCTTTTGTCAAATCCAAAGCTACTCTTAAGTTATCACTCTTAGTCAATGCTGTTGTTACAAAAGGTTGGGGAAGTAGTGCTATTCCATTTTTATCGTTTAATAATGCCGCCAAACATTCTGTATGTTCTGATTTGTATTCTATGTTGACATCTTTAGTTGGGTCAATTCCATTTTCTTTCAATATGTAATTCAAAGCATATTCAGGAGTAGAGCCTTTACCACTAGAATAAATAGTTTTGCCTTTTAAATCATTTACATTGTTTATAGAATTTCCATTCTCAATTATGTATAAAACTCCTAAAGTATTAATGGCTAGTGTTTCTATTTCACCATTGCTATTATTATATAAAACAGATGATAGATTTGCGGGAATAGCAGCAATATCTAGTTCTTTATTCACAAGCTTAGGTGTAATTTCGTCAACAGAATTTGCTATTGAAAATTCATAATCTTTTTCTTTTTTATCCTTTTCATCGCCAATCATCTTAACCATTCCCATTCCTGTAGGACCTTTTAGTGCTGTCACCTTTGCAACTACTTTAGTTTCTTCTTTTGTTTGTTTTTCTGGTGGGTTTGATGCACAACCTACCAATGAAATTATTATTAATGATGCCAGTAATAATATTGATAATTTCTTTTTCATAAAACCTTCCTCCTAGTATTTAATTTTAGATTTCATATAGAATTTGTGTTAACTTTTCTTTATTCAATATTTTTATACACTTTTTACCAAACTCTAAACAATTTTCATTTTGTAATGATTGTAATTCCCTATATAAAGATGCTCGACTTACACTAATACTTTTACTTAACTCCTCTTTAGAACATTCTAATAGGATAGTGTCATTTTTACTAGTTTTTTCTAGTAAATATTCAATAACTTTCTTTTTACTAGACTGTATATTTAAAAATTCTATCTTTCTCAGTAAAAATTGTATTTTTCTATTACAATATCTTGAATATTCTAAAGCTACAGAAATGTCCAACTTCATCATATCTATAAAGCATTTTTTTGGATAAAAAACTACATAAACATCACTTTTGCATTTTAGTACAGTATCTAAGGATTCTTCATCAAATATATTAGAAATTCCAAAAATATCTCCTTCCTTTAGAATAGACATGTTAACTTCAGTTCCATCACTCGATATACAATAGATGGATACTTGTCCTGCTTTAACTACACCTACATAATATTCTTTATCAAAAAAATCACTTATAAATTGACCTTTTTTATAACTCTTTGCTTTTATCTTATCTTCTACAATGTATCTTTCAGAAAATAACTTACTATTTATTAGTACTTCCTTCTCATTCAAAGTCATCACCTTTTCTGATAAATATTCACTTTGATTGCAATAATATCACAGTATTTACCAAAATTCAATAATATTGATAATTATTTTCAATCAAGTTTATTTATTAATTGTCTCATCTGATACAATTTTTAGTAGTTTTTAATGCTATCATATCTCTTAACAAAATATGAAAGGAGACTTTACATAAGCCATGAAAACTATATTAATTTCTGGGTCATCCTCTGTAGGGAAGACCGCTTTAATAAAACATTTAATTCCATATCTTAAGTCTAATGGGCTTAACCCTTCAATATGTAAGATAGATTGTCTAGCTACTGATGATGATTTAATATATAAAAAATTGAATATACCTTATATTGTTGGACTTAGTAAAGACATATGTCCAGACCATTTTCTTATATCAAACATAAACGAACTTATGCTTTGGGCTAAAAATAAAAGTAGCGATATTTTACTAATAGAAACTGCTGGGCTTTGCAATAGGTGTTCACCTGCAACAAATAAAACACTACACATATGTGTATGTGATTGTACATCTAGCTTTAAGACTCCTCAAAAACTAGGTCCTATGTTAAGTGAAAGTGATGCCATAGTTCTAAGTAAAATAGACATGGTATCACAAGCAGAAAGAGAGATAATATCATTCAATATAAAAAAAATAAATCCTAATTCTAATATATTCTTTATAGATGGATTAGTTGGTTTTGGTGTAGAGCTAATTTCAAACTATATAAACAATGCTAATATTCTAAACAATGACGAACATTTATTGAGACATACAATGCCAAGTGGGGTGTGTTCTTATTGTATTGGAGAATGTAGAATTGGTGATGAATTCCAACAAGGTATAGTTTCTAAAATGAATTTTAGAGGTGAATTTTAATGAAAAGTATAACCATATATCCTGGAAAAAACAAACTTGGTAATACAGAGAACTTTGAATCTCTAACTTTTTATAGAGGTCATATTTATTCCATTGTAGGTAATACTGGTTCTGGTAAAAGCAGGTTAATCAAAGATATAGAGCAGTTTGTCAATAAAGATTCTTTGACTAATCGAAAAGTAGTCATTGATAATATGGAAGTTGCTATTGAGGAAAGAAATAAATTTTCTACAAATCTCATTTCTCATCTTAGCCAAAATATGAGGTTTGTTCTTGATTCTACAGTCGAGGAATTTTTAGTTATACATAAAGAATGTAAAAACAATACTTCTGTCTCAATAAAAGAAGTACTAGATGTAGCAAATTCCATAACAGCAGAACCTATTTCCCTATCTCAAGACCTTACATCATTGAGTGGGGGACAGACACGTGCCTTAATGATTGCAGATGTTGCTCTCATTTCAAATAATCCTATTGTTTTGATAGATGAAATAGAGAATGCTGGAATAAATAAAAATGTTGCTTTAGACATCTTATTGAGAAGTGATAAACTGATTTTTATAGTTACTCATGACCCTCATACAGCACTTATAGCAGAGAAGCGTATAATAATGAAAAATGGTTCAATCTTCAAAGTAATCAATAAGACTAACGAAGAAAAAGAAATCTTAGGCAAACTTAAAGATATATATGAATTTCAACTAGAATGTCAATATAAATTAAGAAAAGGAGAGACTCTTCATGAAAAATGTTAGGTTGTATTGGAGCAATATTTGTATACTTCATAAATATGAGAAAAACTATTTAGATAATTTAATTATGTCTTTAAAAGAGAAGGATATTAATTTAGAGGTAACTTATTTTGGTATAGGTTATCCTTACAAACTTAATGAATATTTAAAAAAACCAGACGCTTTAATTCCAGATATTATAGTTTCTACAGATTTAGAAGTGTATGAAGACAAGAATATCTATTCAAGGTTTTCAAGTAACTTATATCCATTATCGAATTATTTCAATATTAAGAGTGAGATTAAATCATCATCTATATATTTTGATGAAAGATTACTTCCATTTTTAGTTATACCATTAGTATTTTCTTATAACCAGAATTACAAGGGTTTGATAGATTCTATAAAAAACGTAATTGACACTGATACAAAAACTGTCATTGGTGGTATAAATAACTCTGGTGCGAAATCTGTTGTTAAAGCCATTTGGAGTAGGTATGGAAAAGAGTATGTAGAGAGATTTTTGTCCAATTCAACTATACTAGATATGCCAATACAATCATTTAATGATGTAAAAAATGGTTCGGATAGATTAGCTATAACTCCTAGTATATACGCAAAGCGTGCTAATAATGAAGATTTATTTATGTCATATCCTGATGACGGAGCTATAGCATTGCCATCTTATATTACTGCAAGTAAATCATTAGACGAAAAGACTATGTTAGAGGTATTAGAATCTCTTGTATCTAAGGAGTTTTGTAATTCTTTTGTGAAGTCTGCATCATTACTATCTTGCATCTATGATACTATAGATGATAGTCTTATTAAAGATAATCAGTATAAGTTTTTATATCCTTCTAAAAAATGGTTAGATACAGTTACGACTGAAGAATTTTTTGAGGTTTATAATATGTATATATAATATATTTATTTTTACTTATTGTTTGTATGTTATTGTTTGTGACTAATAGTATTTTATATTTATGGATATATATAATTAGGCTAAGTAATCTTATTGAATCATCTTAGAGGAGAATTGTTTCAATGTCTAATGGTACTGTCGATTAATTATAATATTCATAGTCGATATAATTATAATGTGAGTTTTGTTTTTTAACAGAGCAATTATCATATAGATTAGGGGTTCTTAGGAACTCCTTTTCTGTTTTTATATAAAAAAAGAAGAAGATTCAAATTTTTATTTTGAGACATCACCTTTTATCATGGTAAAATGAGAGTATAAGATATTGATACAATACATATATATCGTTATGTGAATAATTTATCAGATATACTAAGTTTCAAGTCATTAAAAATTTACATCAATATAATGAAGCTTGTATTTGAAAGTGTTTTTGATTTAAAAATGATAAGAATCCAACTAAAGGAGTAGATTTAGTTAAATCAAAACAAATTTAAAATAAAAATTATGATGAAGAGTAAATAATAAAACTATTAGAAGTATGCAAAGATACTGAATTAGAACTTCACATAAACTTAAATATTAGTCTGGGTATGAGAACATCCAAAATATTACGTCCGTCATGGGAGAATGTAGATTTTGAAAGAAAAACAATTTCAATTGAGAAAATTACTGCAAAAGTAAATAGTAAAGTAATTCTGAGGTGAATATTTTTAAAATCCTGTGAGTAGAAAATTGAGTGTCACTCTGAAGACATTATTTTGTGTGAAAAAATAATATAAAAAATAGACTAACAAAAGGAGGTTTTATGATATGAAAAATGAGATAGTAGTCATTGCTCCCTCTAAGTTATTTTCAGATACTGTATATGAAGTACTTGAAGAATTACATATAAAAATTCCATCATACATTGCTACAGGTAAAGAAACTATAGAACTAGCAGATAACATAATTAACTTAGGCACTAAAGTAATAATTACTCGTGGACAAAATGTTGATTTATTGCGTAAACATGTCTCAATTCCTATAGTGGATGTTGGATACAAATACGAAGACATATTTTATTCATATAAAAAAGCACTTAAGTATTCTTCAAAAATAGGATTTATAGGTTTAGAATCATCATATAAAACTGCTAAACGATTTAAAGAAATCTCCAATTTTGATTTAGAAATACCTAAGTTAAATTCTCTTTCTGAATTTGAAGATACAATAAAAGAATTAATTGATAATGGCACTGAGATTTTCATAGGTGGTAAAACAACAAAAGAAATCACCTCTAAATACAATAAACTCTGTATAGAGACTGAAGTTGAAAAGTCTTCTATTCATGCGTCTATCAATGAAGCAATTCATCTATATAACATAGGAATTGAAAAGAGAATAAATAACTCTATTACAGAAGAAATTCTAGAATGTACACATAGTGGTATAATTGCCATTGATAAAAATCACTCACCACTTTTTATAAATAATCAAGCAAAAAGGTTACTATTTAACCAAGTTGATAAATTTATAAAAGATTATTTAACTTCTGGTGATATTTCAGATTCACTAAAAAATGGGCACTCTCTATGTAACAATATAATTAATTTTAAAGGTTCTTCCCTTACATTTGATTGTTTCCCGATTATAATTGATAGTTTGCATTTTGGATGTGTTGCAACAATACAAGATATCGAAAATATTCAATCAACAGAAAAAGAAATAAGAGAGAGTTTAATTTCAAAATCTCATTGTGCAAAGAACAATTTTAACGATATATTGGGTTCAAGTGATGCATTAATGCACTCGGTAAACATGGCTAAGAAATTTGCTAAATCTAATTCTACAATCATAATTACGGGTGAATCTGGTACTGGAAAAGAAATATTTGCTCAAAGTATTCATAACTATAGCAATAGATTTAATGGACCTTTTGTGGCTATAAACTGTGCAGCTATACCTGAAAATATACTTGAAAGTGAATTATTCGGATATGTAAAGGGAGCTTTTACAGGTGCTAGAAATGAAGGGAAAGCAGGTGTCTTTGAATTGGCACATAATGGGACTATATTTTTAGATGAAATTGGAGAAATTTCTAAAGATGTTCAAGTCAAACTACTTAGAGTATTACAGGAGAGGGAAGTCACTAGAATAGGGGATACTAAAGTTGTACCTATTAATGTAAGAGTTATAACAGCTACTAATAAAGACTTAGTGGAGCAGATTGATAATAATAATTTTAGAGAAGATTTATTTTACAGACTTTGTGTGTTGAAGTTAGATTTACCTCCTCTTAGAAAGCGAAAAGAAGATATCGAACAACTTACATATGATATTATATCTCATTATAACAAACCAGTATCAATATCTGATTCTGCACTTAAAATTTTAAGTAGATATGACTTTCCTGGTAATATAAGACAATTAAAAAATATAGTAGAAAGACTAGTAGTTATGTGTGATGATAATTTTATAGATGAGTACTTAGTTTCTGAAATTTTAACTTCTGAGCCACATTTTCGAAAGGATATAAGTTTAACTCCTACAATAGATTATTCTCCTATTTTGGAAGAGAATAAAATCGTAGATTATGAAAAAAAATTAATTCTTGAGACGTTAGAGAAAAATAATGGAGTAAAATCTGTTACGGCAAGTCAGTTGGGTATCAGTACTACTACTCTTTGGCGTAAACTTAAAAAGTATCAACTTTCAGATTAAATATTTATTGAATAAAATAAAAGAGGCTGTTACATAACAATTTAGAATCGTTATGTAACAGCACCTGTTATTTTAAAATTTTTATATATAAATATTTTATATACATAGAGTAGAAGTCATTTATTACTAAACTCTGTAAACATCATCTATAATTTGTACACCTTTTTTTTCTAATGTCTCATTTACCCATTCTCTATTTGCAGTTCCTTCAGAAGCCTTTACCACTTTAGCATGGTCTTGTTTAGCATTTGCTTCTGCTTTATCAATAAGGTCTACTGCATCATTTTTAGGGATTACGATTACACCATCTTTGTCTCCTAATATTATATCTCCTGGATTAACAGCAATTCCTCCTATAGATATAGGTACATTCACTTCACCAGGACCTTCTTTATATGGGCCACCTGGAGTAGTTCCTGTAGCATATATTGGACAACTAGACTTTGATATAACATCAATATCTCTTATTGGACCATCTATTACAATTCCTGATACTTTTTTGAAATCTGCAAGATATTTGTACATGATTTCTCCCATGATGGCTTGTGTTCTATCTCCATTATTAGATAGTATTATTACATCGCCTTCTTGAGCTATATTAAGAGCTTGATGAAGCATTAAATTATCTCCTGGTCTTGATTTTACTGTTAACGCAACTCCACACATTTTGTTTTTTGGTGAAGACATTAACTTTATTTCTGAACTTAATGCACTTGACCTATACATACAATCTCCTACATTAGCTGCTGGTAATACACTAAATCTTTTTACAAGTTCTTTATCTGGTAAATCTCTTTTTAAATATACTCTATTTCCTATTGTCATTTTAAGTTCCTCCTAATAAGTGTTTATTGTTTACTAATCATTGTATATCGTTGCATTGTCCCAATCTATTGATTTTACTGGCCAAGTAGGTTTTTTGCCTTCAAATACCTCATTAACTCCAATTGCAGAGTGTAAAGAGGCTCTATTAGTAGCTTCTTTAGTTGCTGCTCCTATATGAGGAGATACCACAACATTATCTAAATACAATATAGGGTTTTTAGAATCTACTGGCTCTTGTTGTAATACATCTAAGCCAGCACCTGCTATAATATTATCTCTACATGCTTCATATAAAGCTTGTTCATCTACAACACTTCCTCTTGCTGCATTTATAAAAAATGCTGTTTCTTTCATCATATTAAACTGTTCTTTTCCTATAAAATGTTTAGTGACAGAAGTTGTTGGACAGTGAACAGAAACAAAATCACTTTCTTTATATATTTTACTTATATCTCTAGTTACTTCTACACCTTGTGGGAAGTCTTTAGATGGTTTATATGGGTCATATGCAACCACTTTCATATTGAATCCATCCATACACATCTTAGCAACTCTTGAACCTATGTTTCCACATCCAATAATTCCTACAGTTTTTCCATCAAGCTCACATTTAGGAGTTCTCAGCTTAGCTTTATAATAGTCCTCTATAAAACTTTTTCTTACTTTTGTATAATTTCTAGAGCAGTATAACATATACATTAGTGTTACTTCTGCAACAGAAGTACTATTTGCTACTGGACAATACAATACTTGAACACCAAATTCTTTTGCTGCATCTAAATCTACAGTATCAAATCCTGCTCCATGACGTACTATTACTTTTAAGTTATCAGCAGCTTCAAATACCTCTCTTGTTATTTTAGATAACCTAACTATAATTGCATCAATACCTTTTATATCATTTATTATATCTTTAGTCTCCATGCCTGAACCAGTTATCAGTTCATGTCCTCTACTTTCTAAGTAATCTCTTCCTTCTTGCATTATTTCTTGTGGTAATAATATTTTCCAACCCATTTTTTTCCTCCTAATTAATTTTCATATATGTAATCTGGGGCACAATATACTATAAATCCATTTTTAATTGTCATTTCTGTTTTTAATAATTTATCTGCCTCGAATTTACTACCTTTCCAATCTGTATAAGTTTGTTTAACATCCATAATGTCAAATATTGCTACATCTGCATTTGCACCTTCTGATAGACATCCTATCTGATTTTCCATTTTCATAAGTTTAGCTGGATTTTGTGTTGTCATTTTTACAACATCATATAGACTTATTCCCATACATATGTATCTAGACATAAGATTTGGTAGAGAGAATATAGGTCTTCTAAACATGCTTTCCAATACCAAATCTGTACTACAAATATCAGCTATAAATCCTTGTTCTTTTGCTTTTTGCATGACTTCAAAATCACCATGTTTTCTACCTTCTCCTGTATCAAATATGATTCCTCTTTCTCTTGCTTTCTTTACACATTCGTATAAATTGCCATTTGAGTCGAGGATAGTGTTTTGAACACCTTGATATACATGTTCAAATATATCTCCTGGTCTTAAGATATTTAACACATCCTCTGTAGGAACTGGTAAATTTGTACAATGCACCTCAACAGGGCATCCTATTTTTTCAGCTATTTTAATAGTCTCCTTTAATGGCTCTATTCCTAGACCTTCTACTAAATTTTCACTTAATCTTATTTTTAGACCTAATATATTATCTTTATTTTCATTGTATATTCGTTCTATTTTTTCATGATTGAAATACTTTGGGTCAATACATTCATGATAGCTAGTAGTTACTAATCCAGCTGAACAAACTTGTAAGAAACTTTTTATATTTACTTTACTTCTAGCCACAATTAAAGATTTAAAGAGTTGGTAGTTTGCTACTCCTGCTGAACAATCAATTGCACTAGTAACGCCTGTTGGAAGATATGTGCTATCTGGATATATACCAATTTCAGTTCCATCTGCAAACATATGAGCATGTGCATCAATCAGCCCTGGAAAAACAAATTTACCTCTTGCATCTATTGTGTGTTTTGCCTTATCACCATGTTTATATTCAGTTACTTTTCCATTGTATATAGCAATTGTTTTATTGCCATTTACATTATTTTTAGGGTCTATTACATGTCCATTTACAATAAGTAAATCTAGCATAATTATTCATCTCCAATATATAAATTTAATGTGTACTTACCATAATCCAATTATTTTCCAGTAAGGTAAGCCTATTACTAAGAATATTGCTAATGCAACCATTACCATGATAGTGCCTACTTTCCAGAAATCTTTTTGAGATACATATCCTGATGCAAAGGCTATAAGACCAGCTCCATTTCCATAATGAGTCAATAAAGCTCCATAACTTGCAAAGAATGCTAGTAATAATGTAACTACCATCGGATTTGCCTTAGTAGATAAAACTATTGCAAATAGTACAGGATAAAAAGATGCTACAAATGCACTGTTTGATACAAAGAAGTATCTAACTGCCAAACTCACTAACAATAGTACTATTGTAACTAATAATCCATTTACATCTGATAGATTTAATACTGTACCTAATTTATCAGCTAACCAAGTGTAAAAACCTGCATCAGCTAATGAGCCAGCAATACCATAAAATGCACCATACCATATAAATATATTCCATGCTCCTTTAGCACCAATAACATCATCCCAATCTAAAATACCTGCTATAAGGACTAATGCTAAGAATACAAATCCTACTACCTGCATATTTAAGTTTATAAAAGGTATTTTTTCGCCAAACATCCATCCAAGAATTGCAAGAATAAAGAATACAACTAGTATCTTTTCATGTTTTGTAATAGTACCTAATGATTCCAAATCTTTTCTTATCTGTGGTTTAATATCTGTTAAATGAGTTAAACCTGGTTTGTATATCTTATATACTATAAGTGGTGCTACTAGTAAGAATAAACCTGCTGGTACGATTGATGCCATAAACCAAGTTCCCCAAGTTAAGTTAACACCTAACATACTTGCTGCCAAAGAAACTGTTATCGCATTGGTTGCCATACCTGTCAAAAATAATGCTGCTGTTCCTTGAGATACTACATATGTTAATACTGTTAAATATGCACCTAATTTTTTAGGTTCATCATCAGGTTTAGAACCTGCACCTTCTGCTATATTTCTAAATATAGGGTAGATAATAGTTGTTCTAGATGAATTTGAACCTGTAGCAGGGCTAAGTATTAAATCACTTATCATCATTAGGTATCCAAGTCCTAAGGTAGAATCTCCTGCTCTTAGTAAAAGATTGTATGCCATACGTTTTCCTAATCCTGTCTTTACAAAAGCTGTACAGACAATAGTTACAACAACTAAAAACCAAGTCATCTTATCTGAATATCCATGAAGTAGTATTGACTCATCCATAAACATAAGTGCTACACCTACAATGATTAAAGTAATGATTGGTTCTTTAAATGGTTTAATAATAAGACCTGCTAGTAAACCTAGATATAAAGCAACAATATCCCAAGTTTCTTTTTTTAATCCTTGTGGTGCAGGTAAATTCCATATAATTATTGGTATAGCTGCAACAAGTAAGAATTTCATCAACTGTTTTTTATTCATTTTCTTCTCCTTATTTAATTTTAGATTTATACTAAATTATAAAAGCACGAAATATGCCAACTTTTTAGATTAATAATATTTTATTTGTTTTTTTATGTGATTTATTGTAATTTAACTGTTAATCAAATTACTTTGATACAATTTTATTAAAATATTTTTTTCTAGTTTGATAAAATAACATTATATTTCTTTATATTATATTTCAAATAGAAATATAATATTTCAATTTGAAATGCAATATTTCCGATTGAAATATAGTGTTTGAATTGTTAACATAACAATAAAAGATATATATTCTTATATTCTTGATGAAATGGATAGAGAAGTTTCAGGTAAAGTCGCAGGTAAGTTATACTAATCATAAGAGTAAACTTTAAAAAAAATTTAAACTTATTTCATATTACTACTTATTTCATATTACTAATAGAAGTAAAACTAAGCTATTTTATTAGCAAATAAAAGTTCAAATTAAATTTATGAGTATTTATAAAAGTGGAAGGCAATTATATGGAGAATAAGATTAAATTAATGAAGAATCGATAGAATAAAAAAGGGTACTTACATTATGAATAAAAGTGGAAATTTTAAAGAAGAAGTTGAAGAAAGAGATGAAAAGGAGATAAAAAGGAGATGATTCAAATTCTTATTTTGAAACATCTCCTTATAATGTTAAAGAACGAAGTCTATCTTTATCCAATACTTTTACACCACCACGAGATAGAGATACAAGACCTTCTCTAGCAAAATATTTCAACATTCTAGACACAACTTCTCTAGCACTTCCCATATACTTAGCAATTTGCTCATGAGTCATATTTATAGTAGTATTATTGTTTTTGGTTATTTCATAAACTAAAAAAGATGCCAAACGCTTATCAAAACTCATAAAAAGGATTTGTTGCATTGCCCACATAACATCAGAAAAACGTTCAGTGGCTAGCTTATATGAGAACAATTCTGCGTGAATATTTTCTGTAGACAATTTTGAGAAAACAGAAGAACTAATTTGTATAATATCGCAATCTGTCTCAGCATCCACATATACATCAAAAGTTATTGTGTTTAGAATGCATGATGCTGATAAGATACATACATCACCATTATCAAGACGGAAAAGTGTCACCTCACGCCCTTCATCTGAAAGTATGTATGTACGTATTGTTCCAGACTTTATAATCAAAATACCAATACAATCACTATCACCACAATGAATTGAGTTTCCTTTTTTAAAGTGGGATATATTGGCTGAAGAGATTAATAAGCTTTTTTGTGAGTCAGTGAGTTTATCCCAAAAAGATAAACTTTGTGTAAGTATATCAATATCGTTTTGTGAAAGCATATAGTGATTCCTTTCCTAAAATAATTATAATCCAATAATACAAGTGAATAGATAAAATAACAAGTAGTTTGTGAAAAAGGATTATTCAATTGTATATTAATAGTATGATTTGTGTAGAAAATATATGTTAATATATATTATTGCCTATTTGTAAGTAGATTAAGTCATATTAAGCATGTAAATTAATGAATTATAATATACATATCTTGTAAGCTGAAAGAGCTGTTTGATAATGAATTTATCATACAATTCTTTGAGCCTACAAAATGCATGAAATAATTTTATATCTTTTCTGATGGTAGATTTGTATAACTAATATATATATTAGATTTGTATAACTAGAACATATCTTGAAGTATATTTACTTAGAAGAAATAGAATTTATTTTTAAAGTATGAAGCTCTTTATGTAGTTTTATTGCCATAAAACCTGCGATTATTGCAGCAGCAAAATCAGCTATTGGTTGTGCATATAAAATACCATTTAATCCCCAAAATATAGGAATAATCAAGATTATAGGAATAAAACATATACCTTGTCTACACATACCCAGTAACCCACCTTCCTTTGCTTTTCCTAGTGCAAGGAACAATGTAGAATATACTGTATAAAAACCAAATAACATAAATGAAAATCCATTTGCTCTAAGAGCCTTACTACCATTTTCAATTAATAACACATCACCACTTGTAAATTGTGAAATTATAGCTGTTGGAAAAAACACCATTACAAGACCAAGTACTACACAAAATAGAGTAGTCCATGCTATAGATGTTTTTATTGCTTGGTGTAATCTATCATAGTTCTTTGAGCCAAAATTATAACCAGCAATTGGTTGGAAGCCTTTTATAAACCCAAATACGATAAGACTTCCCAAAGACATTATTCGTGTTACTGCACCCATTCCAGCTATCACAGAGTCACCATATTTTGTAGCTTCCATATTAGTTAATGTGATAGCGAGACTAGTCAATAACTGGAATATTAAAGTAGGTACACCAATCTTTAAAATTTCTGACATGATTTCATTTGAAAAACAACATTCTTTAATTCTAAAACTAAACATACTTTTCTTGCTAAAAATGTACCTGATATAAACAAGTGTTGAAATCATCTGAGAAAGAGCAGTTGCAATGGAAGCACCTTTTACACCCATCCAAAGGTATAAATGAATATTGGGTCTAAAACTATATTAAGCAATGCACCTAATAGCATAGCGCACATGGTTGTTTTAGCAGCTCCTTCACTTGTGACAATATTAGTCATAGTGACATTAAATACATTAAAAATAGATGATACGACATAGATACTAGCATAAGACATTGCATAAGGCATAATACTTTTTGTAGCTCCTAATAATTTTAAAACAGGATTGAGAAGAATCATAATGACAATAATAAATAATATACCAACTATTATACTGCTGTAAATAGCTGTACTAGCAACTTTGCCTGCTTTTTCCTTATCTCCATGACCTAGGAGTCTGGCAATGTAGGAAGCAGCTCCATTTCCAAATAATAATCCTAATCCCACAATAATCTGACCTAGTGGAAATGCAACGGATATAGCACCCATTTGACTTGTTCCAAGACCACCTACAAAGTATGCATCTACCAAATTGTACAATGCAGTTATCATCATACCTATCATAGTAGGTAATCCCATAGATAACAAGGCTTTTGGTATTGGGGCAGACCCTAATAATTCAATTTTTTTGTTGATTTCTTTCATGCTAAACACTCCCTTTCTATTGACATTAGCTCTAAAATATATTACTATAAATTATAGTAATAAAGAAAATGCTACTATAAATTATAGTATTTGTCAATAGAGAGAAAACGAGAGGAGAATTTTTATGGCAACGATAGATTTAATTGTACTGGGTATAGTAAAGCAACAGCCTAAGAGTGCTTATGATATTCAAAAAGTGGTGGAATATAGAAATATATCACGTTGGGTTAAAATCAGTACACCATCAATTTATAAGAAGGTAATTCAACTAGAAGAAAAAGGTTATATCCAAAGCACAATTGTAAGAGAGGGGAGAATGCCAGAAAAAGCAATTTACTCTTTAACAGAATTGGGTGAAAAACATTTTTTAGACTTAATGTTTGATACAGCTTCAAAGCCAGTAAATATTTTTCTGGATTTCAATGCTGTAATAGTAAATTTATACAGTCTTACACCAGAAAAGCAAAAGTTGTGTCTTAATAGTATTGAAGAAAATATACAAGTATTGAAGTCGTATATAGAGGAAAATATAAATACAAAATCGAATGTACCAGAAACAGGTAAGGCTATTTTAGACCAGCAATTGGTATTAGCTCAAACATTAGAAACATGGGTGAATTCTCTAAAGGCTATTCTAGATGTTGACAGTGAAAGAGGTTAACCTCACTCATCTAAGAGAGATTGCAAAGTAATATAAAGGTCATCATGAATTAGCAATCTCATTGTGGTAAAATGGATATTATGAAGCTAGGATTTTGACTAAAATGATTGATGACCTACTACAAGCAATTAAGAAACAAATTAGAAAATGGTCATCTGAATTTTATTCATTGGATATTTACGATTTATCCTGCCAAAACTTATTTGAAAATACTCCTTATGTACAGCCACTTATAACAAGATGGACAAAGTGTAATAGTATTTTCTTGAAAAGAGTAGGATTTGTATTGATTACAAGATATCCCAATGGATAACAAAAAATTATATGATGGAATTAGGGATAAGATAATGATTAAAAGCATACCAGCAAAACAAATTTTACAGAAAGTTAAATTTGACAACTCAAGATGGTTTGGGATTGATTATAATATGAATCTCTATCGTGGTTGTCCTCATGGTTGTATTTATTGTGACAGTCGTAGCACAGTATACAACATAGAAAATTTTGACCAAGTGAGATATAAGGAAAATGTGATAGAAACTCTAAAAAAGGAGCTACGTTCAAAGAGAAAAAAAGGAGTTGTTGGTATTGGAGCTATGTCTGACACATACAATCCTTTTGAAAAAGACCTTTGCATTACTCAACAAGCCTTGAATTTAATTTCAGAAAATCATTTTGGAGTATCTATTGATACAAAAAGTAGTTTGGTAGTTAGAGATATACCAATTTTGAAGGAAATAACAAGAAACAATTCTACTATTGTCAAAGTTACTATAACCACTGCAAATGATGAGTTAGCAAAGAAAATCGAGCCTAATGTGAGTCTAAGTTCTGAACGATTTGAAGCAGTAAAACAGCTCAATGATGCTGGAATATTTTGTGGTATATTATTGACACCTTTGATACCATTTTTGACTGACAATGAGAATGAAATAAGAGCAATTGTTGAAAAAGCACATAAGGCTAATGCAAAGTTTATCTATTGTATGTATGGAATGACAATGCGTAATGGTCAGAGAGAATTTTTTTATAAGCATTTAAAGAATATATCACCAAAACTAGTATTTCAGTATCAAAAAACGTATGGCTTAAATTATGTATGTCCTAGCTTGAATGGAAAGAGATGTGAACAAGTGCTAAAAAAAGAATGTGCTCGTTATGGTATTTTGACAGAGATGAAAGATATTATAGAAGCGTATAAGAAATCAGATATGCAATTAAAGTTTTTTTAAGCTATAAGTTGCAATTACTATTCATTCTTCTAAAAATTTATTCTATTATAAATTAAATAGCAAAAAGTAAAAAGTAAAAACTAAAAAACAATAAATACAATGAAATTAGATAGTAATAATTATTCAATGTTTCAATTGTATTATCATTTAGTTAAGTGTATCAAATATGTAAAGGATAGTGAAGTGTATTAAATACATAAAGGAAATATATGTTAAAAGGAAGGGGGGATATATATGATAGAAATAAAAACTATAGATGAAAATAAAAAAGGTCATATTGACCTTTTGTTGCGAGCTGACCCATATGAGGTAATGATTGATAAGTATCTTGATAAAGGCATTATGTATGCTCTATATGATAATGATGAACTTACTTGTATAGCAGTTGTAATTGAAATTTCTAAAGAAACCTGTGAATTAAAAAATATTGCTACATATGAGCATTTTCAAAATAGGGGTTATGCATCAAAGATGATAAATCATATTTTAGATGTTTATAGTGAACAGTATTCATCAATGGTTGTGGGTACAGCTGAAAGTGGAATCCCGTTTTATGAGAAATTTGGATTTGTTTATTCACATAAGATTAAAAACTTTTTTATAGATAATTATCCAGAGCCAATTTTTGAAGGGGAATCTCAATGTGTGGATATGCTGTATTTAGAATATAAATTCTAGATGCTAATGAGAAGATAAAGTGTTATATATAAAATAAAGAATCGTGATAAAGTAGATAAAGTGTTGCAGAAAGCATGTCTGAAAAGATGTGCTTTTCTATTACTATAAAACAGTATATTAGAGAATAGTTTGCAAAAAACCTATTGTTAATCAAATGGTTATACACTTAATAAAATCATATTTTGATAAATATTACTTTCAAAATATAAAGGAAAGGATTTAGATTTCCATTGATGCTATAATACAAAAAGAGAGGCAAAATTATTACAAAATCATGTTTTAGCAACAAATTACATGAGTGCAACTTAAAGTTGACAATGTGCATTTCTTAAAATATAGAATTTAACAGTATAGTTTGATAATATTTGGATATCAAATCACAGGAGGTAATAATATATGAATTTTGGTGAAAAATTATTTAAGTTAAGAAAAGAAAAAGGATTATCACAGGAAGCACTTGCAGAACAAGTTGGAACAACAAGACAGGCAGTTAGTAAGTGGGAAAACAATCAGGGATTTCCAGAAACAGAAAAACTTTTACTACTATCTAATATTTTTGAAGTATCAACTGATTTTTTATTAAAAGAGGAGAAATCAATAAAAGGAGCAAATGAAAAGGGATATTATGTAAGCAAGGAAGTGGCAAGGGGTTATCTCATCAATGAGAAAAGAGAATGCAAATATTTGGGGTTAGGTTTTTTGTTTTGGGCATTAGCAGGTATTCCTTATGTAATGTTTCCAACTCATACAAGTTGGCGTATTTTAGGAATTGCAGTTTGTGTTGTTTTAGGTATTGGTGCTGTTATACTTGGAATGTTTGCAGAACAAGAAGATTATAAAATCTTGAGAAAAGAGCCACTGTTATTTGATTATGAGTTTTTGAAAGAATTATCAAAGGAATATATTTCAATCAAGAAAAAATATAAGTTAGTTGCTATCCCAAGTACATTTTTGTTTGTGGTTGGTATTCTTATTATAGCAGTAACAGTTAGAGGGTACATTGAATGGGCAGAATATCATTTACTTGTATTTTTGGGATTGGCAGTTGGTATTTTTGGTTTCGTACAATCCATTGGGATTATGGATGCATATGAGCTGTTGGTAAAAAACGAACAGTATTGTGACCGATTTATCTTTAAAGTAAAGAGAAAATTAAAGAATAAAATTGATAGGTTCTAAAAGTAAATTTTTAAAGGTAGGAGCTAGTTAGGGCAAGGTATTAATTGTGAAATTTACAGAGACAGGATAAAAGGTCACGATAAAACAGCAAAATGTATGATAAGTATGAGTAATTATTATGATACTTTATTTTAGTATTATTTTATAAAAGTTAGAAGAGAGAAAGAAAAAATATAAAAAGGTCAAATTGACCAAATAAAAATAATATATATAGCATAATTTAAGAAAAATGTGAATGATGGAACTTAAACATAATACACATAGTATAATTTAAGAATCGTATGCATAATATAACTTAATCATAATACACATAGTATAAATTGAATGTTAATATAACTATAGAGAACTTAATATAGTTATATTAATATTAGAAGTGAATGAATATCATTCATTGACATAAAGAACTACCCATGATATACTGTGAACAATACAAGAAAGGAGGAGTTTAGATATGACAAATATAAAAGAAGAATCAAGAAAAACATTTAATAATCAAGCGGATACCTATGACCAAGATATAAAGGGACAACATGCAAGAAATCTTTATCCAGTTTTACTTAAAACACTTTCAGATATTTCATATGATACTATTTTAGATTTAGGGTGTGGGACAGGAGCAGTATTACAAGCTATTTTAAATGAAGATTGTAGGAAAAAGGCTTATGGAATTGATATTTCTGAGAATATGCTAAATATAGCAAAAAATAAACTAAAAGGGAATGCTACCTTAGTTTTAGGAGATTCAGAGTATTTGCCATTTGAAAATGAATTTTTTGATGTTGTATATTGTAATGATTCTTTTCATCATTATCCTAAACCTAATAAGGTATTGTCAGAGGTATGTAGGGTATTAAAGCCAGAAGGAACCCTAATAATTTGTGACTGTTGGCAACCATTTTTATTTAGACATATAATGAATATTTTTATGAAGTACAATAAAGATGGAGATGTAAAAATGTACTCAGAAAAAGAAATAAGTAAATTGTTAGCTGTAGATTTTAGAAACATTGTGTGGAAGAGCGTGAATCATACTTCATATATTGTGACTAGCATAAAATAAGAAAGTATAAAAGAAAAACACATAGAGAAAAACATATAAAGAAAATTACATAAAATAAAACATAAAAAATAAAAAAGTATAAAAAATAAAAAATATGATACTTTATAATTTTGTAAATTTTTAACTCAAACCTGTTTAAATCTCAGGTATTTTTTAAAATTAATTAGTGAATGAAATTCATTCGTAAAGAGGAGGACACATGAGTACAAAAATGGATTTTATCACAGAGGACACAAAGAAATGTCTAATAAGATGTCTTTGCCATTAATAGTAGCTATGTTTTTAAACATGGCATACAATCTAGTAGACAGTATATGGATTGGTAATTTATTAGGAGAGACTGCTATGGCAGTACTTACAACTTCCACGCCAATTATTTTAACTCTGACATCTATAGCTATTGGGGCTACAAATGGTATATCTATTTTACTTTCGCAAGCAATTGGGGGCAAAAGAGCATAAAAAAGCAGAAAGTTTGATTTCTACTTCGTTTTTGGTATCAATAATATTTTCATTGATTATTACTGGAGTTATTGAGCTATTGTTACCATCCATCTTAAAAATATTGGTCAAGTTATAATAGGAGATGGTTATGCTAAACCTTTTTAATTTATAAAACTATAAAGGTTAGATTAATATTTATATAAAAATTGATATGATTTTAATATAAAAGATATATTTAAATAGAATATAAAATTATTTTTAACTAATACTTCCAAAAATGTTCAATTGAATATATAATGTAATTATAAAAGCAAGCTATTTTTATAGTAGTGGTTAATTCTCTAATAAGGAGGGTGTAAAATGGCTAGTATGATTATGGAAGTTGTAGGAGTATTGTTTATAGTAATTGGATTAATTTTGACATTTGTTGAGATAAGAGGAAACTTCCCTTCTTTTTATGGTTTTGGTCAGAATGCTATAGGTAAAAATGCTATAGGAATTATAGCAGCAGGAATAGCATTAGTTTTCTTTAGAAATGGTATAGACAGCATAGATTCTATAGCTACTTATGGTATATTTTTAGCGATAGAGCTTGTTGTAATCTCTGCATATTTCTTAATAAGAAGAAAATTTTGTAGAGAAGATAAAAATTTAAGAGTTAACTAATAAATTTGTCTACTATAAAATTAGAAAATTCAAAAAATAAATAAAATATTGCTTTTAAGTATTTAAAGTTCAAGAAACTATATTCTATATAAAAACAGAATGTGGTTTCTTTTTTTAGTGCAATAGCTTTAATAAAATTCTAATTGTAGAACAGGGTATAAAAGAAGGGGTCTTTCGTTGTAAAAATGTGGCTTTAGATACTAAGTTCTTGGTGTTTGGTATTATTCATACTTTTAATGGGGCTATTTCCACATCATTCAAAGACAAATTATCTATAAATGATAATATTCTAAAAGGAAGTGTTAGAGTTGCACAAAATGTTACAGTTAAGCTGGAAAGTCGAAATGGAAATATAAAGGTTGATAAATAAAAATAGACAAAAGAATTATCAATTTTATAAAGTTCATAAAGTAGAGAATTATAAATTGAATAAATAAAACAATACTATAATAAATATTTTTTGTATACATAATTTTAATAATATGATGAAAAACTTTTAAATAACTTTATTTAAAAGTTTTTTTATTTCCACAAATAGAGATAGAATCCCAAAAATATATAAAAAAATCCATTATAACAAAAAATTAAACAAAAATAGTATTGACCTTTGTGTTGCACAAAGATATAGAATTCTAATCAAAGGAAAATGGTTTTTAATAGAAAAAGTTTTGACCAAAAACAAATCATACAAAGGAGAAACTATTATGAAAAATGAAAGTATAAGAGAAAATATGTCAGTATTTGGAGAGGTAATACAACCTTATGAAATTCAAGATTTCCTTAGGTTAATCAATTTAACAAAAACAGCATTTAGCCAAGAACTTAGCAAAATAGAAATAATGCCAGGCGGGCTTACAAATAAAAACTTTAAGCTTGAGATTGAAGATGGCACTCAAATAGCAATGCGTGTAGCAGGAGTAGGAACAGCAGGATATATAAATCGTCCAGCAGAAAAGCACAATGCTTCTTTAATGTCATGTCTTGGAATAGCTCCAGAAATATATTACTATGACCCAAAAACAGGTTCACAACTTTGTGAATTTATAAAATCAGATACAATGCATGCAGAGGATTTTATAAATAATTCAGATGTAGTCATGAAATCAGCAGAAATTATGAGAAAATACCATGATAGTGGAATGGAGTTTAAAAGTGTATTTAACCCAATAGCTAAGATGAAAGAGTACATACAAATACTTAAAGAAAATGGTTTTGATAAGAGATATGATGGATGGGATAGCATAACAGAAAAAGTAAATATAATAGAAGTTGCTTATCAAAATAATCCACAAAAATTAGTTCCTTGTCACAATGATACACTAGCAGAAAACTTTATGTATGATGGAAAAGTTATGCGTGTAATAGACTGGGAATACGGTGGAACAAATGATAGATTTTACGATATGGCATGTGTGTGTGTAGAAAATCCTCTTCCAAAAGATAAAGAGGAGCTTTATGTAAGAACATACTTTGGCGGAGAACCAACAGAAGAACAAAGAGCAAGATTGCTTACAAGTAAGTTTTTAGTTAATGCACACTGGTCTTTATGGTCATTAGTTCAAATAACATATGGTAAAGACCATGACTTCTATTGGGAATATGGAAGAACTCGTGCAGCTGATTGTATAGAGTTTATGAAGGATGAAAACTTTGAACATTACTTAGATATAATAAATGACCCTAACTTTACAGAATCTGTAGAACCACTAGCATAAGAAGTATTTATTATGAGAAATATTAAATAAAAATTAAGTAATAAAGAGCTGATTAATGTTTTTAGTACATAGGGGGTATACTGTATGGAATTATTAGGAGACTCAGTACTGTATATCATCATGGCTTGTTGTGTAGCTGGAGGTTTAGCAAAGATTTTCAAAGAAGAATCGGAGCTAGCTAAATCTTTTGATGAAGGCTTACATACTATGGCAACGATGTTTATACCAATAGTAGGTCTTATGGTATCTGTTCCGTATCTAAAGGTCGGGGTAGAGAAAATATTTGGAAAGTTGTTTAGTATGTTTGGCGCAGACCCAGTGGTAGCAGCAGCTATGATTATGCCACCAGATTGCGGTTCATATGCTTTAGCTATAGAAATTGGGAAAACAAGTGAAATATTAGTGATAGTATTAGCAGTTGGATTTATGTGTGCATCGACAGTGGCATTTAATATTCCAATAGGACTTTCAATTTTAGATAAAAAAGATTACAAGTACCTAGCTTTAGGAGCTATGTCTGGATTTTTATCAGTACCTTTTGGAGTATTCACGTCATATATGGTTGCATTACTTACAAATCCTACAATACGTACAACACTTTCTACAGTAGGAAATTCTAATTATACTTTAAATTTAAGTATGCTAATGATTTTCCAAAATCTAATTCCTATTGTTGTGGTGTGTGTGTTGCTTGCATTAGGGTTAAAATTGTTCCCTAATGGAATGATAAAAGGATTCATGTATTTTGGAAAAGGTCTTACAAGCATATTAATAATAGTCGTAGTATCATCTATTGTTGAACACTATACAGGTATTTTCACTAAAGTATTTGGAAGTTGGGGATTTGACCCAATGTTTGCAGATGAGAAAGAAATGTTTAGGTCTATTGAGCTTCTAGGGAGTATTGCAATGATGCTTTGTGGAGCATTTCCAATGGTTTACCTTATACGTAAGTATTTTAAAAAGCCACTGGAAAAGCTTGGTTCAATAGCTGGGCTAGATAGTGCTGGTAGTGCTGGATTAGTTGCATGTATGGCAAATGGTATCGCAATTTTTGGACTAGTCAAAGATATGAAACCAACAAGTAAAGTAATATCTATGTCGTTTTTAGTTTGTGCAGGATATTCTTTAGGAGATTTTATAGCTTTCAATGTCAATTTCCAACCAAACTTGGTTATTGCAATACTTGTTGGTCAAATAGTAGGTGGAGTAATAGGTATAATATTTGCAAAATTAATTGCAGTTCCATACGTTCTTAAGATGGAAAAAGAAGATGAGGTAGCTGAAGTTTAGAGTAAAATTGATAAAAAAATAACAAAAACAAAGAAAATTAAGGGGAGTAGTTATGATTAAATATAAAACAATAAATTCTTTAAAATCACCTAGATTTGCAGGAATTAAAACATTCATGAGATTACAAAATGTAGTTACAACAGACGATGTAGATTTTGCTGTTATTGGTATACCATTTGATTCATGTGCTACATTTAGAGTTGGTGCTAGATTTGGTCCATCATCAATAAGAGAAATGTCAGTTCTAGGTTGTAAACCATATAATCCAGTTCTTGATGTTGGTATATTTGACTATTGTTCTGGGGTAGACTATGGTGATTTAGGCTCTGTACCAGGATATGTAGAAGATACATTTGATGTAATTACAGAGGGGATGTTACCTATCTTTGAAAATGGTGTAGTTCCAATAGCTATGGGAGGAGACCATAGTGTAACATTACCAGAATTAAGAGCTTGTCATAAGGTTCATGGACCAGTTGCTTTAATACACTTTGACTCTCATTATGATACAATAGCAGAATATTTTGGAAAGCCTTATAGTCATGGAACACCTTTCTACCATGCTGCTAAAGAAAATCTTGTTGATACATCTAAATCAATTCAAGTTGGAATAAGAGAAGGTTATTATGGTGAAGAAGATAAGTACCACTCAACTGATTTAGGGTATGAAGTTTTAAAAGCTGTTGAATGTCATAAGATGACTACAGAAGAAATAATTGAAAGAATTAAACAACGTGTTGGTGATTCAAAAGCATTCCTTACATTTGATATAGATTTTGTTGACCCAGCATATGCACCAGGGACAGGAACTCCTGTTATAGGTGGATTCTCATCTGCCCAAACATTAGAAATAATAAGAGGATTAAAGGAGTTAAATATAGTAGGCTATGACCTTGTTGAAGTTGCGCCACAATATGATGCTGGAAATGTTACTTCACTTACAGCTGCGGGTATAATGTATGAATTTATATCTCATATAGCTTATAAGAAAAAGCATAACATAAAGTATTAATATACAAGATTCTTGACTTTACTAAAATCCAATATTTACTAAAATAATGTCATAACGAAATATTGAAAGCTTAATAAAAGCTCCATAGATTGTTCTGTGGGGCTTTTGCTTAACAATTGTTTAATTTTAAATAAGTTTTTATAAAAGAGGAGATTAGATTGAATAATTTTGAAATAAAAACCAAAGTAAAATTTGGAGTAGGTTCTTTAGAGTATTTACAAGAGATAAAAGATAAAAAAGTGTTGGTTATAACAGACCCTTTTATGGTTAAATCAAAAACTATAGATAAAATCTTAGTAAATTTAAAACACAGTACATATGAAGTATTTAGTAATATAGTACCAGACCCACCTATAGATACAGTAGTACAAGGCATAGAAGTATTAAAAAATATAAAGCCAGATACAGTAATAGCTTTAGGTGGAGGTTCTGCAATAGATGCAGCCAAAGCTATAAAGGACTTTTCAAAGCAAATTTTAAGAACTAATGAAATCGAATTTATTGCTATCCCAACAACAAGTGGAACTGGCTCAGAAGTAACATCATTTTCTGTAATCACAGATAAGCAAAAAGGTGCAAAGTATCCTCTAGTGTCAGATGAATTAATTCCAGACATAGCAATACTAGACCCAGAGTTGGTTAAAACAGTGCCAGATTTTATAACAGCAGATACTGGAATGGATGTTTTGACACATGCATTAGAAGCATATGTATCAGTAAATGCTAATGATTTTTCTGATGCACTTGCTGAAAAGGCAATAAAACTAGTATTTGAATATTTATTGAAAGCATATAAGGATGGAAACGATTTAGAGGCTAGAGAAAAAATGCATAATGCATCTTGTCTAGCTGGAATGGCATTTAATCAAACATCATTAGGAATAAATCACTCCATAGCACATGTTCTAGGTGGAAAGTTTCATATACCACATGGAAGAGCAAATGCAATATTATTGCCATATATAATAGAATACAATGCTAATATCACAGGATATTCAAATACATACTACTCATTATCAGCAAAAAAATATGCACAAATATCAAAGTTAATAGGTCTTAGTAGCTCAAACACAAGAAGTGGTGTAAAGAGTTTAATTAATGAAATAAAGAAATTACAAAAAGAACTAAACATGCCAACTAAATTGAGAGAATGCAATATAAATTTGGAAGAACTAAGTAATTTACAGAGTGAAATAGCAGTTTTGGCTATTCAAGATGGATGTACTAGTGCAAATCCTAAAGTTCCCATAGAAGAAGACATAATAGAAATACTAAATAAAATTAAGTAAAAATGTGATAAAAATTAGGGGGCAAAATTGAACGAAGAAACTAAACAAAGAATTATACAAGAATATGTTCCAGGAAAGCAAGTAACACTTGCTCATATAATAGCTAATCCAAATGAGGATATATACAAAAAGTTAGGATTAATACTAGATAGAAAAGATGCAATCGGTATTCTTACAATAACACCAAGTGAAGCTTCAATAATAGCAGCAGATGTAGCAACAAAATCATCAGATATAACGCTTGGATTTATAGATAGATTTAGTGGGTCTTTAGTAATATCTGGAGATGTGAGTTCTGTAGAATCTGCATTAAATGAAGTATTAGAAGTGTTAGGTGAGATGTTGAATTTTTCATCAACTAAGATAACGAGGACATAAAATGAAAAATATAATTTTTATGGGAAAAACAAGTAGTGGAAAGACGACTCTTTGCCAAAAACTAGATGAGCTAGAGATTAAATATAAGAAAACACAGTCAATAGAAATTTATAAAAATGCAATAGATACACCAGGTGAATATATGGAAAATAGAGCATTGTATAATGCTTTAATAACTACAGCTGTAGATGCTAAAGTAGTGGCTATAGTTTATGATGCAACTCAAGAAGAAAATTATATGGCACCAGGTTTTGCAAGTATATTTTGTAAAGAAACTATAGGCATTATGACTAAGATAAATAAATTAGATAAAAATCAAATAGATTTAGGAATAGAAAGATTAACGTTAGCAGGAGTCAATAAAATATTTAAAGTAGACACAATAGATGATGTAGGTATAGATGAATTATTTGAATATTTAAATGAGATAAGCTCATTGGAAGAAAAATATTGATAGTCTATAGAACAATCTAACTTCTTTGTTTAAGAAATACTTTTAAATTATGAGGTGAGAAAATGAGAGAAGAGTTATTAAGTGTTGGGATAGATATTGGGACAAGTACTACTCAACTAATATTTTCTAAATTGATAGTTGAAAACACTGCATCTAGTTTTTCAGTACCTAGGATAAGTATAATAGACAAAGAAATTGTATATAAAAGTGAAATATACTTTACACCTCTTATCTCCAACAATGAGATAAATGGAAATGAAATAAAAAACATAGTTGATAGTGAATATAAAAAAGCAAATATATCTAAAGAAGACATACATACAGGTGCAGTTATTATAACTGGAGAAACTGCAAGAAAAGAAAATGCAAATTATGTACTTCATAATTTAAGTGGGTTTGCAGGAGACTTTGTGGTGGCAACAGCAGGACCAGATTTAGAAAGTATCATATCTGGCAAAGGAGCAGGAGCCCATATTTATTCTAAAAATCATTCAACTAATGTTGTAAATTTAGATGTAGGTGGAGGAACTAGCAATTTAGCTTTATTTAAAAGAGGTGAAGTATTAGATACTGGCTGTCTAGATATAGGTGGGAGACTTATAAAAATAGACAAGCATAGTAAAAAAATAACTTATATATCACCTAAGATAGAAAAAATCATAAAAGATTATAATTTAGGTCTTCAAATAGGAACTATAGCAACCATAGAAAACACAAAGCCAATAATAGATATAATGGTTGATTTAATATTACAAAGTATAGGAATAAAAAAGAAAACGAGTCTATTTGAGTTTATGGTAACTAATAAATCTATAAATTTAAGTGAAAAGATAGATAACATATCTTTTTCTGGTGGGGTCGCTGATTATATCTACTATGATAAAAAAATAGATGAATATTTTAAATATGGAGACTTAGGTATTTTATTAGGGCAAGCGATAAAAAATTGTGATGAACTAAAAAAAATAAATGTAATAATTCCATTAGAAACTATTAGAGCTACAGTAGTAGGTGCTGGTTCTCATACTACTGAAGTAAGTGGAAGTACTATAACTTATACAAGTGAAGATTTTCCACTTAAAAACTTACCTGTTTTAAAACTATCACGAGAAGAAGAAACTAGCAATGAAAAGGCATTAAGTGAAAGTATAAAAAATAAGTTAAATTGGTTTAAGTTAGAAAATGACTTACAAAAAATTGTTATCGCTATAGAAGGAAGTAAAAATCCAAGCTTTTTAGAAATTCAAGAGTATGCACGTGGATTAGTGAGTGGTATGGAAGAAATTATAGAAAATGACTTGCCATTTGTAGTAATTATAGAAAATGACATGGCAAAAGTATTAGGACAATCTATTTGTGCAGTTTTAGATTACAAAAAAGATATTATTTGTATAGATAGTATTAAGGTTGAAAATGGAGACTACATAGATATTGGAAAGCCAATAGCTGAAGGTAAGGTGTTACCTGTAGTAATAAAGACATTAGTTTTTAATTAAAAAAGGGGGTAAGGAGATGATTTTAAAGACAAAATTATTTGGGCGTACTTATCAGTTCAAAGGATTATATGATGTAATGGCAAAAGCAAATGAAGAAAAGTCTGGTGATAAGTTAGCTGGTCTTGCAGCTCAAAGTGCCGAAGAAAGAGTGGCAGCAAAAGTAGTTTTATCTCATATAAAATTAGAGGATATAAGAAACAGTCCCGCAGTTCCTTATGATGAAGATGAGGTCACAAGAATAATTCAAGATGGAGTAAATGAAAAAGTTTATAGTGAAATAAAGGACTGGACTGTTTCAGAACTTAGAGAGTGGCTATTAGATAGTGAAACAAGTAGTTTAGATATAAAAAGAGTTTCAAGAGGATTAACTTCAGAAATGATAGCAGCAGTTGCAAAGCTAATGTCAAATATGGACTTAGTTTATGCAGCAAAAAAAATTAAAGTTACAGCTCATTGTAATACAACAATAGGCGAAGAAGGTACTTTATCAGTTAGACTTCAACCAAATCATCCAACAGATGACCCAGATGGAATACTTGCATCACTTCTAGAAGGATTAACTTTTGGAATAGGTGATGCAGTACTAGGATTAAACCCAGTTGATGATTCAGTTGAAAGTGTAACTAAAGTATTAAAGAGATTTGAGGAAGTAAAACAAAAATATAAAATACCTACTCAGACTTGTGTGTTGGCACACGTTACAACACAAATGGAAGCTATAAGAAATGGTGCTCCAACAGATTTAATATTCCAATCAATAGCTGGTTCTGAAAAAGGAAATGAAGCTTTTGGATTTAATTCAGAAACTATTGAAGAAGCAAGAAATTTAGCTTTAAAGCATGGAACAGCTACTGGTCCAAATGTAATGTATTTTGAAACAGGGCAAGGCTCAGAGCTTTCTTCAGAAGCACATCATGGGATAGACCAAGTTACTATGGAAGCTAGATGTTATGGATTTGCTAAAAAGTTTGAGCCGTTTTTAGTAAACACAGTAGTTGGATTTATAGGGCCAGAGTATCTATATGATGCAAAGGAAGTAATGAGGGCAGGACTAGAAGACCACTTTATGGGTAAATTACATGGATTACCAATGGGTGTTGATGTTTGCTATACAAACCATATGAAAGCAGACCAAAATGATATGGAAAATTTAGCGATATTATTAACTACAGCTGGATGTACATATTTTATGGGCATACCTCATGGAGATGATGTAATGCTTAACTACCAAACTACAGGATACCATGAGACAGCATCACTTAGAGAAATGTTTGGATTGACAGGAATAAAAGAGTTTGATGCTTGGATGGAACAAATGGGCTTCTCTAAAGATGGTAAATTAACAGAAAAAGCTGGAGATGCATCAATATTATTAGGGTAGGAGGTCTTAAGTATGAATGAAAAAGATTTAAAAGCATTAGTAGAGCAGTTAGTAAATCAAATGGCTGGTCAAATAGATTCTAGTGTTGTAAATGAAGTTGTTGAAAATGCAGTAGATAAAGTAAATAAAAGTACAGTAGACGATGATGCTTGTATAGAAGATATAACGGAAATAGATTTGAAAAAGCAATTATTAGTAAAAAATCCTAAGGATGCAGAAGCATATTTAGACATGAAATCTAAAACTCCTGCAAGAATAGGTATAGGTAGATGTGGAGCTAGATATAAAACAGAAACAGTTTTAAGATTTAGAGCAGACCATGCTGCTGCACAAGATGCTGTTTTCTCTTATGTAGATGAGGATTTTGTGGAAAATAGCAACCTAATAAAAATAGAAACTTTATGTAAGGATAAAGATGAATTTTTAACTAGACCAGACCTTGGAAGAAAATTTTCAAGTGAAACTATAGATTTTATAAAAACGCAAATAGGTACAAATCAGAAGGTATTAATAATGGCAGGAGATGGACTAAGTTCAGCTGCTATAGAGGCCAATTCAAATGACTGTATTATGGCTATAAAGCAAGGTTTAAAGATGTATGGAATTGAAGTGGGAGATGTTGTATTTGTTAAACATTGTAGAGTTGGGGCTATGGACCATTTAGGTGAAGAGTTAGACTGTGAAGTTGTATGTGTGTTAATTGGAGAAAGACCAGGTCTTGTTACAGCAGAATCTATGTCAGCATATCTTACATATAAGCCTAGAGTTGGTATAGCAGAAGCTAAGAGAACAGTGGTATCAAACATCCATAAAGGTGGAACTACTGCTGTTGAAGCAGGTGCACATATAGCTGAACTTATAAAAACAATTTTAGATAAGAAAGCTTCTGGAATTGATTTAAAATAATAACTTAAAGGAGTACAAGTTATGAAAAATGATGTAATTCGTCCTAAAATACTGGGAATTAAAATGATTTCAAACATAAGTCCAGAAATGGCACAAAAGCTAGAATTAAATTCTGACCATAAAAGTTTAGGGTTTATAACTGCTGATTGTGATGATGTGACATATACTGCCCTTGATGAAGCAACTAAAGCTTCAGAAGTTGATGTTGTATATGCAAAGTCAATGTATGCAGGTGCTACAAATGCTTCAACAAAACTTGCTGGTGAGGTATTAGGTATAATAGCAGGACCAAGCCCAGCTGAAGTAAGAAGTGGATTAAATGCAGTAGTTGATTTTATGGAATACGGAGCAACTTTTATAAGTGCAAATGATGATGATTCAATAGTATATTATGCTCACTGTGTATCTAGAACAGGAACATATCTTTCTAAAGTGGCAGGAATCAAAGAAGGAGAAGCCATAGCTTATTTAGTAGCACCACCTTTAGAAGCTATGTATGCACTAGATGCAGCATTAAAAGCAGCAGATGTAAGTCTATGTGAATTATTTGCACCTCCAACTGAAACAAACTTTGGTGGAGCATTACTTACAGGTTCTCAATCAGCTTGTAAAGCAGCTTGTGATGCTTTTGCTGAAGCTGTTAAATCTGTAGCTGATGACCCAACAAGGTTTTAAAGATAAATGAATGCTGTAGGTTTAATAGAAGTAATAGGATATGTTGCTGCAATAGAGGCATGTGATGCATGTGTAAAGTCTGCTAGTGTAAATATACTTAGCATTGAAAAAGTAGGAGCGGGAATAGTTACATTAACAATAGTTGGAGATGTAGGCGCAGTTAAATCAGCTATAGAAGCTGGAGAAGTAGCTGTAAACAAGGTTGGAGTATTAAGAGCAACTCATGTAATACCAAGGATACATAAAGAAGTAGCTGATAATTTATTTAAAAAAGAAGAAAGAATTACTCAGAAATATAATGAAGTTAGCGAAATACCAATCAAAGAAAATATGAAGATAGAAGAAAATGAAGATACAAATGTAGAAGCTTTAGAAGAAGATGTAAAAGTTGAAGAAAATGAAAATACAAATACAGAAATCTTAGAAGAAGACATAAAAATTGAAGAAAATGAAAATACAAATATAGAAACTTTAAATGAAGTAAAACCAGTAAAAGATGAGGTCACTAATAATAGAAATTTATTAAATATGAATATAAAAGAATTAAAAACTTTAGCTAGAGAATACGATTCTTCTTTGACTAATAAAGAATTAAATTCTTTAAGAAAAGAAGACCTAGTAGATTTAGTTTATAAATTGATTAGAGAGGATAAATAAAGATGGAAATTTTAGATAAAGATTTATTATCTATACAAGAAGTTAGAAATCTTGTAAAAAAAGCTAAAGAAGCTCAAGTTAAACTTTCCAGAATGAGCCAAGAACAAATAGATAAAATAGTTAAGTCAATGGCAGATGCAGCATATGAAAATGCCGCTAAATTGGCTAAAATGGCCAATGAAGAAACTGGGTTTGGAAAATATGAAGATAAAATAGTTAAAAATACATTTGCATCTAAAATGTTATATGAAGCAATAAAAGATATGAAGACTATTGGGATAATAGGTGAAAATAAGGCAGAAAGAACGGTTGATATAGCTACACCAGTAGGAGTAGTAGCAGGGCTTATACCATCAACAAATCCAACATCAACAGTAATCTACAAAGCTATGATTTCTATAAAATCAGGAAATTCAATAATTTTCTCACCACATCCAAATGCAAAAAAATGTATACTTGAGACTATAAAAATAATAAGTGAGGCAGCTATAAAAGCAGGAAGTCCAGAAGATATTATATTAGGTATAACTAATCCCAGCCTTAAAGGTACTAATGAATTAATGAAGCATAAGGATACTAAACTTATTTTAGCAACTGGCGGAGAGGCTATGGTTAGAGCTGCTTATTCATCAGGAACACCTGCCATAGGAGTAGGACCAGGAAATGGACCAGCATTTATAGATAAGAGTGCAGATATTAAGTTAGCAGTTAAAAGAATATTAGATTCTAAAACTTTTGATAACGGTGTAATATGTGCATCTGAACAATCTATAATAGTAGAAAAATCTATGGAAGATATAATTGTTAATGAACTGAAAAATCAAGGGGCTTATTTATTAAATGAAGAAGAAAGTGAAAAGCTGTCTAAATTTATATTAAGAGCAAATGGAACAATGAATCCTCAAATAGTTGGAAAGAGTGTAGAAGCACTTGCTAAATTAGCTAATTTAAGTAATGTGCCAAGTTATGCTAAAGTACTTATAGCAAGAGAATCTAGAGTAGGAAATGATGTAGCTTATTCTAGAGAAAAACTGACTCCAATACTTGCATTTTATGTAGAGGAAAATATTGAATCTATTATGCAAAAATCTAGAGAGATACTTTTAAATGAAGGTGCTGGTCACACATTCTCAATGCATGCTAATGATGAGGAACTTGTAAAGAAATTTGCACTTAATATGCCAGTATCAAGAATAATAGTAAATGCACCATCTGCACTTGGAGGAATAGGTGGAGCAACAAACTTATCACCAGCTTTAACATTAGGGTGTGGAGCTATAGGTGGAAGTTCAACTTCAAATAATGTAGGACCATTAGACTTATTAAATATAAAGAAAATAGCCTATGGAGTTAAAGAAATAGAAGAACTTAGAGGTACAAATTCTAAAGTAGAAAAATCAATATTTGACTCTATGGATAGAGAAGAACTAATAAATGTATTAGTAAAAAAGATAGCTTTAGAGCTATGTTAGATTTTGAAAAACTAAAATAATTTTAAAAAATATTAATATAAAATTTTGGAGGTAAGCATTATGGCAAATGCAAACGCATTAGGGATGATAGAAACTAAAGGATTAGTAGGAGCAATAGAAGCAGCAGACGCAATGGTTAAGGCTGCCAATGTTCAATTAGTTGGAAAAGAGCAAGTAGGTGGAGGTTTAGTTACAGTAATGGTAAGAGGTGATGTTGGAGCTGTTAAAGCTGCTACAGATGCAGGTGCTTCTGCTGCGGAGAGAGTTGGAGATTTAGTATCTGTTCATGTTATACCAAGACCACACTTTGAAGTAGATGCTATATTACCAAAAGTAAATGTTGATTAATAAGTTTATATAGTAAATAAAATTTAAATTTGATAAAAAGGGGATGTCAATATATTTTGAGGGGTCCCCTTTTATACATCTAATAGGAGATGTGATAAGATGAGTGTTTTAACAGAAAATCAAATAAGAAAAGAAATGCGTGAAAATAAAGGGAATATAACTGAATATTACATTGAAAAAGGTCAAATTATAACTCCTTTAGCAAAGTCTTTTTTAGCCGAAAAAAAGATTGAAATAAAATATATTGATAATATTTCAAATGAAAATAATAAAAATAATAAGAATAAGGAAGCTATAAAAGAAACAGTAAGAGAAGAATCTTATAAGTACAAAACTGTATTTGGAGCTAAGTTAAATGAAAAGCCAGAACATATGACTCATTTAAATGGAGATATATTAGTATTTAAAGACCATAAAAGGATAATTTTAAGGGGAAAGATAGACTCGTTAGAATCAAAAATACTAGAAGTTCAAGTTTTATGCAACAAAAAGAGTCTTGGAAAATTAGTAAATGAATTACAAGAAATATTAGAGTTTGTAAGGAAAATAATGAGATGTGAAGTGTTAGAAGAAAAATTAGATAGCTTTAAGCTTTTAGGTCTATCTGAAAAAGAGTTGAGAGAGCATTCTCATAATCCTAAAAAATATTTTGGTATAGGTCATGAATTTCCAACTTATAAAATGGGTGAAGAAGTAGTACTCATAAATAGTATAAGAACTAGTACTAGGGAAGCTGAACTCTGTGCATATGAAGCGTTTAAAGGTGAATATGGAGAAGTTGAGAGAGAAGATTTAATAAAAGCTCTTAATAGATTGTCATCAGTGTTCTGGATTATAATTTATAAAATAAGAACTGGACAATACCAGTAGTTGGGGGAAGTTTATGGAAAACCTATTAAATGAAATAGTAAAAGAAGTAGTAAGTAGAGTTAAAAAAGAAGTATTTATAGAAGTTGAAGCGTCAGGAAGACATGTACATTTAAGTGAAGAAGATGTAGAAAAATTATTTGGTAAAGAATATATATTAACAAAATTAAAAGATTTATCTCAACCAGGTCAATATGCTTGTAAAGAAAGAGTTACAATAATTGGACCAAAGGGTACATTAAAAAATGTTGTAGTTCTTGGACCTTGTAGAAAGAAAACACAAGTAGAAATATCACTAACAGATGGTTCCATATTAGGATTGAAGCCACCAATAAAGCAAAGTGGAGATTTAGAAGATACCTTAGGTATTAAAATAGCTACAGAAAAAGGAGAGATTGAACTTCAAAAAGGTCTTATGGTAGCAAAAAGACATATACACATGTCGATAGAAGATGCCAAAAAATTTAATGTGGGAGACAATGAGATAGTTGAAGTTAAAGTATTTGGTAAAAGACCTCTAATATTTGATGATGTAGTTGTTAGGGTTAGCGATAAGTTTAAAACTTATATGCACATAGATTACGATGAGGCAAATGCATGCGCATATTCAAAAGGAAGTATTGCAAGGATAATAAAGAGATAGCTATATATCTAGAAAGGAAAGTTTATGGATTACAACAATATTATAGAGATTATAGTAGAAGAACTTTACAAAAAAATAAATACTACGAATGTTGGATATATAGAAAATGAAAATAGAAAAAAAGTAATTATATTATATGAAAATGATAAAAGTAAATTTGACTTATTAAATGATAAGTTTAATATAGAAATATTTGATAGTGCTACAAAAGATTGTGATGCAGTAATAGTATCAAAACTTTGTATGAGGGGTATTTGCAACTTAGCATTAGGAAATAGTTTTTCAAATGAAGAAAGATTTCTATTAAAAATGCTTATGAAAGGTAAGAAAGTATATGTGTTAGATGAAGGAATAGAATACAAACTCTATAAAGACACTGCACCTAAAGCACTATACAATAAATACAGAGCTTATGAAGAGGATATTTGTAGGTATGGAGTAAAGATTATAAAGAATTTAAATGAGATAACATTAAGTGAGGAAACGTTTAATAAAGAAATATTGAATAAAGAAATATTGAATGAAGAAATATTGAACGAAGAAAAAGTAAAAATAGATGATAATTTTAGCATAGATTTGACACAAAAAAGGCTTATATCTGAGTCTGATTTGAGAAAGCCTATGATAAGTGGAACTAAGGATATTATCGTAAGCAAAAATAGTATAATAACTCCATTAGCTATTGATTTTATAAGAATACATAATATAACAGTAAAAAGAATATAGTGGAGGAGACTTATGGAAATAGGAAAAATAGTTGGTAATGTATGGGCAACAAGAAAAGATGAAAAGTTAAATGGACAAAAATTCTTAGTTGTGAAACTATTAAATGCTAAAGATACATATAAAGAAGGTTTTTTAGTAGCAGCAGATAATGCAGGGGCAGGGAATGGAGATTTAGTTCTTATAACTAGAGGCTCTGCTGCTAGAACTTCAATAGAAAGACAGAGTGTTCCAATAGATGCAACTATAGTTGGTATAGTCGATTCTCTTGAATTTGCGGATGAATAACAAATGAGTAAAAGTATTGGTGATATAGAGATATAAGGTTAAGGAGGTAATAAGAGATGGATATAAGTACATTAAACAAAGATATGTTGGAAGTCTTAGTTAGACAAATAATAGAAGAAAATTTAAATGGTTCTAAAAATAATATAGATTTTAATAGACACAAAGATATAAGTGGAATAACTTCTATAAAATTACCAAGAGTAAAGGTAGATGAAAGTAATAGATTAGATACTGGTAATCCAAATGATATAGTTTATACAAAAGATTTATTTACTTTAGAAGAAAGTCCAAGACTAGGTTGTGGAATTATGGAAATGAAAGAAACAACTTTCGATTGGACCTTAAATTATGATGAAGTAGACTATATAATAGAAGGAACTTTAGACATATTAATAGATGGCAGAAAGATAACAGCATCTGAAGGGGAACTAATACTCATACCAAAAGGAAGTTGTATAAAGTTTTCAGTACCTAATTATGCTAGGTTTATATATGTAACATATCCAGCAGATTGGGAATCACAAAAGTAAGAAAAAGACTATGGAGAAAAGTAAGTAAAAAGGCTATGATAAGCTAACAATCATAGCCTTTATGTAATAGACTATATTTTTTTTACTGGAACTTGAATTTCCATAAGCGTTTCATTTAAGTAACTAGTAAGAGTCACATCTATTTTAAATATTTGATAAATATCGCCATTAAGGCATAGGTTGTGCTCACTCATATACTCTTTTATAAAATCAAAAGATGGATGGTATCTTTCAAGTTCATCACCATCATAATACATAGAAAGATATAACCCCCCTGGAACAAGTTTTTTTAAAGGGGACTGTATATCATCATCTTCTATGAATATAAATGGAGATAAAGGAATATAATCTTTAGATTCGTCTAAAATTAAATCATTACCATAAGCACCCACTCTATCACTTGCAACAATTGGAGCAATCTCATTTAAATGAGATTCCAATTCAGTTACAGCAAGAGCTAATTCATGAGGTCCACCAGTTGGTTTATCAAAGGTAATCATATATCTATCTGGAAGTGTAAGTTCTGTAATTGTATTTACTGGAGATAGAGAATCTAGTTGTTTTAAAAATTCAACCTTTTTATTTAATACCTTTTCAAGCTCTATTTTTTCTCTGATTTCTGAGTGAAGTGTTTCCTGGTATTTTTCAAAAATTTCAATAGATTTTTTGAAATTTCTGTCATTAAAATAACTTGTAATATCATTAATACACATTCCTAATTGTCTTAATTCTTTTACAGTTCCTAACTCTTCATATTGAAGAATAGAGTAATATCTATATTTAGTATTAGGGTCTACGTAGTTAGGTTTTATAAGATTTATTCTGTCATAATATCTTAGTGTTTCACTTGTAAGGTTTCTAAGTTTTGCTAATTGGGTAATTGACAAAAGTTTATTATGCACAATATTTACCTCCTATTTTAAGCTAAAAATTTTTAAAAGGAAAGATAGGCTTTTAATAGACGTCATATAAGGTGTTTAAATAAACTTTTTAGGAAAATGTAAACTAATTTAATTTGATAATACTAAATTATATTAATTTTCTTAACATAATAATACCAAAAAACAGGCAAAAAGTGAAGTATAAAGAACTGATTTTCTATGACCATTTTTATGGGAAAGTAAATATTAATTGAATGGTGAAGTGTTTGGTATCACTTAGGTTATAACTAAGTAATGTATTTTATTAAAAAGCATACAATAATAATATTTTATATCAAAAAAGTAGAATTTAGTCAGCATTATTAATTTATATTAAAAAATATAAATTAAGTACTATGAAATTTCAATATTAGATGTAGCATAAAAATAATATTTAATATACAATAAAATATAAAAACACATATCCTAGAAAGAAGGTATAACATGGGAGAATTGAGAAAAATTCCTGGGGTAGGAAAGGAAACTGAAAAAGACCTAATAATGTTGGGATATACAACAATTGAATCCCTTAAAGATGCCAATCCAGAAGAGTTGTACCAAAAAGAATGCTTAATGAGTGGGCAACATATAGATAGATGTCAACTATATGTATACCGCTGTGCAATATATTTTGCATCAACAGAAAACCCAGACCCAGAAAAACTAAAGTGGTGGTATTGGAAAGACTAAAGAATAATTATGAAGGATTAAAGAATAATTATAAAAGACTAAAGAGTGATTATAAAAGAGTTAAATATCAGTTTTGAATAATAATTAAAACTATTATTTAGCTCATTTATAATACCTCACTCATCATATGTATCTTAACATAATATGTATTTCAATCAATGAATTAAATTAATTAAGAGAATCATTTAAAGATTTTTCTTCAGCTAGCCATTTTCTGCATTGTTCAATCTTTATTGTAGGGTCAAAACCTTGCTCTTTCCCCATATTTGAAAGCATATCACAAGGAAAAGTATCACATTCTCCACAATGATTAAGTTCTTTGCTTTCACAGCAAGTCTTAACCTTACATTCACCACCCCAAAATGGACCTTTCATTTGAGTACATCCTTTACAATTTACTTTCTCTTTTCTTGCACAACTGTTACAGAGTACACCACATCTTGATTCAAACATATAAACTCTCCTTTTCTAACACTTAAATATATTATAAAATTCTTTTAATTCTTCCTTTTCATCTGAAGATAATTGACTTTTTCTGATGCCTTGAATTGCACCTTCTAGTGAATATAGACGGTTAATACATGCAGAAGCATCAATAGATTTTATTTTTAACCATGCCTGCTTGCTACCTATTTCCTTTAACTGTTCATAGGTTGTGATTCCAACTTGGTTTAATTGACCTTCAACTACAGGACCTATATTTGGTAATTTAGAAAGTTCACCCATTATATCACTCCTTATATCTTAAATATTAAATAGAATTACCAATCATAGTTTATAACTACTGTTCAAAAAATTCCTTTGCATATTCTACAGTACCAGACACTTCTTTCAATCCATTGTCTAGTAGCTCTATAGCCATAAAATTTTCATCTGGCACTTCAAATGGAGCTTTTATATTAAACTTACTTGCTACTTGATAGCCAAACTTAGGATAATATTTGTCATGACCTAAAACTACACAACCTTTATATCCTTTTGACTTTGCAATCTTATGTCCTTCTTCAATTAACTTTGAACCTATTTTTTTGCCTTGGACACTTGGAGAAACTGCTACTGGTGCTAGTGCAAGTAGTACATCATTTTTAATCTTTATTTCTGTAAATAGAATATGCCCAACTATATCTCCATCATCTTCAGCAACAAGTGAAAGTTCCGGAACAAAGCTAGTACTATTTCTTAATCGATTAACAAGGTTTTGTTCATCATGGTCAGAAGATTCTTCATTTGTAAATGCAGCTTTAATAACTTCATATACTTTATCTTTGTCACTGGTTTTTTCTTGTCTAATTATCATTTTAATTTATACTCCTGTGGATTAAATTTTTTTATCTGTTATATTAAAGCTAATTCTATTAAGGTTAATTCTAGAAAATGAAAATAGCAGTGTACTATAGCCTTATCAATAGTTTTATCACTTTTCATAATAAAATGCATTACACCAAGAATAGTTATATCCTCTAATTTTTAACCATTCAGGAAAGGAAATTTTTTTGCTACTTTCATCATATTGAAACCATAAGTCATATAATTCTTGATAGTATGTTTTTTCTTTTAAATATTCATCATAATAATCTAGGTTTCCTTTATATTTTGTAAGTAGTCTATCTAATTCCTCTAAATCTTCTTTAATATTTTTTTTAGGGTTTAGAATTACACTTTCTTGTATATGATGAGAAGCAAACCATAACTCATCTATATATTTATTTAATAATAGTTCGACAGATTTAATATCTGTGTCATCTAATTTTAAAGCATCTTTTAGCATATCCTCAGAAGAGTAGTATCTATATTTATCATAATTCTCTTTATTTAAAGAAATAAATAGATTTAATTGATATCCCCACCTAAGAAAAGGCATTTCTTTATTTAAAACAGCTTTTTCAACTATTGGAAAAATTAATTTGACCACTAAAGGTTGTTGAAATTCTTTTATGTTGTTTTTATCAAAACGCTCCTTACAAATATATGTAACAAAATGCTTTTGTTTATTTTCAGGTAATTTTAATATGTAGTCGATTAAAAAGTCTAGTTTTTTGTTTGCTAATTTCTTTAATCCTGTATTTCTTGTATTTGCATATTCATTCCAAAGTTCTGTTATTTTGCTATCTTCATAATCTATAGTGTTCATTTATTGCCTCCAAATTATATCAAAAATCTTTAAATAGAAGTATCAAGATTTAGTACATGTATAGATAGTTATACATTAATATTGATGTGTAAATATTCAGTTATATAAATATTATCGATAATTAAATACCAATATTGATATGTAAATACTAAGCTATTTAAACAGATATCAATTGAACAAAATTAAATTTACTTATATATCTTTTACATCTTTTTTATATAGATTAGATTTTTCATCATAACAAAATTGATTTGCTTCTAAAACTTTTATAGATGCTACATTCGTTCTTGTTTCCTCGATTATTGGGTCAGCTACAATACGAACGACGTTTTTATTTTCTTCAATCACTTTGTCAGAAATCAATTTTACCAACTGCTTTCCAATGCCTTTTCCCAACAGATTCTTTTCACCAATTAGATAGTCAATACCATACGTTCCATTGGGTTGTGGAATTTCTGAATCCTCAAGGGGAATTTGATTATAATTATAATATTGGCAAAAACCAATAGCTTTGTGTTCAGATTCAACAATGAAATGATGTATAAAGTTATATTCATTATTTCTACCTTTTATTTCATTTAACCAATCAGAAGCATCCCCAAACCATTTTACAATATATTCTTGATATAACCATGATTTAACCATCTCAATATCTTTTTCTTCTAATTTTCGTAATGAATACATTACTCATTCACCTCACCAATTCTAATTTCTAATTGTATACTTTGCTAACATAATGCGGAAACTGTATAATGCTTTCCTTGACTTTAATATTTAAAAATTTATGTAATACTATATAAAGTAGAAGTTTATAGATTAAAGAACATCCAATATAATAACTCGTTGATTACAACTTTATCGGTTGTGATTTTTATATAATCTTACTACCATGTATCTGGAATAGAATTCCAAATTATGATTATAGTAGTAAGTAGAATTAATAAAGTAACTAAGGATGTAACTAATATTGGTTTATTTTTTTTAATAATACCTACAAGTATACCTACTATGAGTATTAGTATTAATAAAAAGATTATTCCACTAAATGTAAGCATAGTTATATTTCCTCCTCATAAAATATAGGCAAGCTTTTTTATATTTTACCATACTACATAATGAAAGTCTTTTTTATTGATTAGATGGTCAAGAGGTGATTTGAATTATTTATCGTATATCCTTGATTTATTATAATACAATAGGATGACACCATCTTGTCATATATAATTTTATTGTAAGGCTAAGATATAACATCATTTTTTCTAAAGTTTCTCTTAGCGATTTCAGAAAATATTATAGTAGTGGCAAATGCAACACATATTGTAACTATAGTATCATTAACGTTTAAAGCAGATTGTTTTATAATACCCATAGCACTTCCTAACATAGAGTATGGGAAAAATATACCAATAGAAGGTTGTGCTATTAGTAAGCCCATTCCAAATAGAGAAAGGCAAAGACTGATACCAATAGGAGTAGCAAAACTTCTAATCTTTATAGATAGGTATAGTTGTATAGAAGCTATTGAAATTGAAATAATCCAACCCTTAATAATCCAGCCAGTGAGTTCATTAGGTACACTTTGGGAAAATCCAATCATATTTCCAGCAACTATGTAAAAAATAACGAAAACAATTTGAGTGATAGCCGTAAGTATTGAAATAACTATAAGTTTAGATAAAAAAATGTTTTTTAAATTGATTGGAAGTGTCATTACATTATTCCAATTATGATTCATATGTTCAAGTCTGCAAACATAGGCACAAAAGATTGCTATTAATATAGGAAAGAAAAACTCACCATAAAATAGACTAACTTGAGTCCACAAGCTATACCATTCTTTCTTAAGGATATCTTGATTTAGATAAAAGTTTCCAGTACCAATTAGCACACTTAGAAGTGGTAAAGCCAATAATATATACCATATAAAAGAATTTTTTAACTTTAGGATTTCTCCCAAAACTGATTTTCTTAACATTTAAATCCCTCCTATATTTCCTTTTTTAATAAATGATTTTTTCCAATATAATAAATTAACATTCCAACAAAGAAGATTAAAACAGTCATTGAAAAATTCATATTTACTTTGTAAACTGATGAACCAAGGGCAGTGTCATAAGCATAATTTAGAGGCGTTAATTCTATGTAATAAGACCATATAAATAATCTACGAATACCTTGAAAAAATAGTCCTGATGTTAAACCTATAAAGCTACCTAACATACCAAGTGTAACAGCAAGCATTTGATTTTGGAATACAGTTGCAACCCATTGGTGCAGTGCTATTATAGCTATACTAACTAGTATCGTACCTAAGGTATATTTGACAATTAAGGACATAGAAAATGGTTCGATAAAGTCCTTAAAAGATGCAAAACCTAAAATAGCCAATATTTGTATAAGTATAGATAATGATATCAAAATAGTAGAGCATAAAAATTTAGAAAAATAAATACTATTTAAGGGTGTAGCAGAAGACTTTAAAAGTTTCCATGTATCTCCTTTATGCTCTATATCGCTTATTCGCGAAGTAATTATTGATATTAAGATAGGAAAAAATAATCCATTTAAACTTGTAAAACTCATAATCATGTATGAATATTCAAATCCACTTAGCATGTCTGGATTCTTTGTAAGAGCTCTACTTGAATTCATGATACACCATATTATTTCAACAGCTACAAATAAAAATGTCATCAAAATAATTTTCTTTCTTTTAATTTTATAAAATTCTAAACTAAGATATTTCATTATAAAGTCACCGCCTTGCCAGTAAGTTCAAGGAATATATCCTCTAAGCTCTTTTTATGTTCTTCTATTCTAAATACATCCATATTTGAATGTACAAGTATGTTATTTATTTTAGCTACATCTGTATCTTTTAAATTTTCAATAGTTAAATATCCATCTTGTATAAGTGACATATATCCTTGTGTATTTAAAAGTTTTTGAGCAGATATTGGATTTTGTGTTTTAATAGCAATATGACTTTGACCTTTATCATGAAGTTCTTTTATACTATCTTGAAAAACAAGTTCACCATGATTTATTATTCCTATTGATGTGGCGATTTGGTCAATTTCACTTAGAAGATGACTAGAAATAAGAACTGTCATGCCATATTTTTCTGGAAGAGATTTTATTAGTTCTCTAATTTCTTCAATTCCAGCTGGGTCAAGTCCATTTGTAGGTTCATCAAGTATCAATAGTTTTGGAAACTTCATTATTGCCATGGCAATGCCAAGGCGTTGTTTCATACCTAGTGAATATTGACTGACCTTCTTATTTTTCTGATTTTCTAGTCTTACTATTTTTAAGGCTTCATGTATATTTTTTTTAGGTAAATCTAATAGTCTTTGCATAATAGTCATATTTTCAAGCCCTGTCAAGTGTCCATAATATGATGGAGATTCTATCAATGAGCCAATATCATTTAAAATTGATATTCTGTTTTTATCATTTAACTCTTTACCTAAAATACTAATATTTCCTTGTGTAGGTTTTGCAAGTCCAAGTAGCATTTTAAGAGTAGTAGATTTACCAGCACCATTAGGGCCTAAAAAGCCATATACAGCTCCTTTTGGTACTCTAAGGTCTAAGTCTTTTACTCTAAATATTTTATTGTATTCTTTTGAAAGTCTGTTTGTTTTAACTATCATTTCCATATGTTTTATCCTCTTTTCTATAATTTAGTATGAATTTTTATGACTTACATATAGTAGTGTTTGTAGCTTATATTAATACAATAAAGTACTTACATTTCAGATAGCTGAAGTTTACCTTACGATAACCTTAAATAGTCTATTGGGGTAAAGTTATAAAAATGGGTATATGATATACTTATGGAGGGTGATAATTATGGAAACAATAAAGGATAAAAAAATACTTGTGGTTGATGACCATAAAGAATTATTAAAAATGATAGATGAAATCTTAAGAAAAGATGGATTTAATAGAATTTTTCTAGCCTCTAGTTATGAAGAAGCTGTGAAAGTATTTAAAAATATAAAACCAGACTGTGCAATTTTAGATGTAGTATTGCCAGATGGAGATGGATTTTCTATTATGAGAAAAATTAGAGAGACGTCTAAGATACCAGTTATTTTTCTTTCTGCAAGAGGAGAGGATGAAGATAGATTGATTGGTTTGGGTTTAGGAGCTGATGATTATATAGTAAAGCCATTTTTACCTAAAGAACTTACTTTAAGGTTAATAGGTATACTAAATCGTGTATATATTCCTATGAAGGAAGAGGAGTTGCCAGTATTTAAACTAGGAGATTTTGTTGTCGTAAATTTAAATACTGCATGTGTAAAAAAAGATGGACAAGAAATATCTTTAACTGCTAAAGAACATTCCCTGCTTTTAAAGTTGTATGAAAATAAAGGGCGAATTGTTACTAGTGATGCACTATGTCAAGCTATATGGGGAGATGACATGTATGGGTATGAAAATACTCTTATGGTACATGTTAGGAGAGTTAGAGAAAAGATAGAGGAAGCACCATCTTCTCCTAAGCATCTTCTTACAGTAAGAGGGCTTGGATATAAATTAATTGTTAATTGATTTATGCCATAGGAAGATTTCAAGAGGAGTGATTTAACTTTGGATAGTGTAAAATATATATTGAGGCGATTTATAGGTTCAAGCATCTTGATTTCATTATTTCTAATTATCTTAAACATAACAGGATTTTTGATATTTTCATACGTAACCTTTATATATCCATACTTGGGAGAATCGGATATAAGCACTAGCAGAGAGACTAAAGCAAATTTAATGATGCTTGAAGAAAAGTTAACCTCAAAAGATGGTAAATTTGTTTTGGATGAATCTAGCAAAGATGTGTTACATAAAAATCAAGCTTGGGCGATGTTAATTGATGATAATGGGGACAGAATATGGGAGTATGATTTACCCAAAGAAATACCAAAGCATTATACTTTAACGGATGTAGCTAAATTTTCAAAATTCTTTTTAAAAGACTATCCTGTGTATGTATGGGAGCATCCTGAGGGGCTTCTAGTTACAGGATATCCAAAAGACAAGTATACTAGGTTTAACCTTACTTATACCATTAGAGAAATAGAGCAATTTCCAAGGTTAATATTAGTTATGCTTTTGCTTAATGCAATAATTACTTTTTTAATAGCTTTGTTCATAGGATTAAAAATGGTAAAATCTATAAAGCCAATTATTACAGGGATGAAGCTTATTTCAAAGGGCGAGCCAGTATTTCTTCAAGAAAAGGGAATACTTAGTGATATTTCAAAATCTATTAACTCTGTATCTAGAGAATTACAGGAAAAAAATGCAAAGCTTAGAAAAAGAGAAGAAGCTAGGTCTAATTGGATTGCAGGAATATCTCATGATATAAGAACACCACTTTCAATGATAATAGGATATGCTGGAGAGCTTGAGGAAAGTAAAAATCTTTCTCAAAGAGAACATGAGCAAGTATCTATTATATGTAATCAAGGTATTAAGATTAGGGAATTAGTAAGCGACCTTAACTTAGTCTCTAAATTGGAATACAATATGCAACCATTGGATTGTGGTAAAATTAGAGTTTCTGTTTTCTTGAGAGAGGTTGTTTCTGATTTTATAAATAATAATTTGGATAATAACTTTTATATTGAGATTAATATATTGGATGAAGATATTATTATAGATGCAGATAAAAAGTTATTAAAAAGAGCTATTAGCAATTTGATACAAAATAGTATAACTCACAATCAACATGGGTGTAATATAAATGTAGTTTCAAGGTCTGATTTAGATTTTTGTTATATAACTATTGAAGATGATGGAAAAGGTATGAGCAAAGATAAAATTAGTTATTTATTGAATAATCAATATAATTTGAGTGATGCATATGCTAAAGGTCAGAATCATGGTCTGGGTCTTTTAATAGTAGCAGGTATTATAAACGCACATAAAGGTAAATTAAATATCACAAGTGATGATTGTCATGGTCTAAAAATAACTTTAAAATTACCACTAGTAAAGTAAAATTTTATGATAAAATAATAAATAAGCGTGAACAATGAAAATATTTTGAAAATAATTTTATTATTTATTGACAAAAATGTTCTATCGTAGTAGAATAAATATAAATTCTTTTCTTGTCAAGTTTTATTAAATAAAATAGTAACTTTTGCTTTATGCGCTTAGAGCTAAGTTACTCATGGTATCAAAATTTTCATAGGAATAATATATTTTGGAATTATTGTAAGACTGTTAAACTCTTTAAATAGTTCCCTTTTTTTTAATATTTTTCAATAATACTTAAAATATTATTGACAAAAATATTCTACTAAAATAGAATTATAATATAGTAGTTTTTAATTTTGAGAAGAAGAGAATCAGATTTTAAGAGCAGATTTAATTAGAAGAACTTTTATGTAATTATTAGAGGAATATTTTAGTAGAACCTTGTATTTAGAGCGAAAGAGCATCTTAAATAGACATTTTTTGACCATATAAACTCTACTAAAGTAGAGTTTTGGTGTCTGATTTTTAGTGATATAAAGTATAGATGTCTAGATATGTTGAATTAAATTAGAGCTATAAAGAGCTGTTGAGGAAAAGGTTTGGATTATAAAAATCATAAATGAGAGATTCTTTTTTTAAAAGCTAGAGAAGCAATAAGTCAAAATTAAAAGAAGTAAGATTACTAAAATATAAATGCTTAAAACTAGAAAGAAAAATTTAAAAGAAGGGAGAGCTACTGAGACAAGTATCCAGAAGTATATAGCTGAGTACAAGATATTTCATAAAACTTAAGCAATATAAAGTAATTCTGACACTATTTACACATGTTTATTATGTACAAATAGCTAACTTTAGAATTTAAGATTGAGAAAATCTTATAAAATTACAGTAATTTAGATGAATATAACATCAATTAAATTGATGAAAATTTTACTGTGAATATTGCTTGTCTGTATTCTGAGTAGCAAAGGTTTATTATGCCAATAAAAAAGTTGCCACAATCAGAATTGAAGATAATGAAATTTATATGGAAAGTAGATTCCAAAATAACATCAAAAGATATTATTTTAGCTATGGAGCAAAAATATCAATGGAAGCAAACGACAACTTTAACTATTTTATCTAGATTAGTAGTTAAAGGATTTTTAAATTCTAAAAAGGTAAATAAACATACACAGTATGAGATTTTAATTAATAAAAAGGACTACTTGAATGTTGAAACGAGAGAATTTTTTAGTAATATTCATGATTCCTCTATAAAAAGCTTATTATTATCACTTCATGCAGATGATAATATAAGTGAAAAAGATATACTTTTTATTGAAGAGTGGTTAAGAAGTATTAAATAAAAATAAGAAAATAAGATTAAAGAAAAATAGTAGCTATTTGTAAAATAAAACATGATACCTAAAAATATGAAAACTTATTTTTAGAAATTTTGTGAGCTTGTATAATATAAGTAAAACATTAGATTGGTGATTTATGTAATTTAATAGATTATATGTAAATTAAATATTATAAAAATACAATCTTAAAGCAAAATTAAAGCAAAATTTTGTATAATATAAACATAAATCATATACAGTATATTTATGATATGTAGTATATCTGTATTTGAAAATTATAAATTATAAGTGGATTGTAATATGAACCAAAATAAAATTAAATATGAGTGTAAATTAATGATGGACAATTCTATTAATTCAATATAAAAAGCTACCTTTAGTTATCAATTAAATAACTATATTTTAGGGTAGCTTTTTGCATATGGATTGTAGTTGTGTAGAATACATAATTTCATAATTTTTATAAATATGACATATAGCTTTCAAGTTTAAATTGGTACAATAAAATAATAATAAAAATTAGGGGGGATATTTATGAAATATCAATGTTCATTATTGGCAGTAAATGATGTAGAAGTGTCAAAAAAGTTTTATGGAGAATTGTTTGACCAAAAAGTTGTGTTAGATTTAGGGAAAAATGTAACTTTTAGTGGAGGATTTGCAATACAAGAGGATTTCGCATGGTTAACAGGACTAAATCCAGATACAGTTGTGAAAAAATCACACAATATGGAACTTTATTTTGAAGCTGATGATTTTGATAAATTTATTGAAAAACTTAAATCATATAAAGATGTAGAGTATGTTCACCAACCACTAAAATATGAATGGAAACAGAGAGTAGTGCGTATTTATGACCCTGATAAGCATATTATTGAGGTAGGAGAAGCTATGGAAGTTATAGCCAGAAGATACTTAGATGAAGGGTATTCTGTAGAAGAAGTTTCTAAGATTATTCAACATCCAATTGAATTTGTAGAGGAATGTAAAAGGAGTGAATAATTTTGTTACTAGTATTTTTAGATTAAAAATAAATCAAAAGTGGTGATTAAAATTGTATGAAAGAATGTTGAATAAAAGTGTTATGCCATCAGAAAAAGAGATTTCTGAGTATGTTGGCAAAAAACATTTTAATCTTATTTTGCATCTTGAGAATTTATTAGATAAAAAATATGATTTGCGTAAAGAATTAAGATTTCCTTTTGGAAATAATTATGGCTGGGGATATAAGTATTCACATAAAACAATGCATCTATTTTATGTGTTTTTTGAGAAAGATTGCTTTACAACAACTATTCAAATTGGAAGTAATGATGTAGACAAGCTATTAGATATACTGGATAACTTATTACCAAAGACAAATGAATTTTGGAATAAGCGATACCCTTGTGGAAGTGGAGGATGGATAAATTATAGAGTGGAGAATGAGAAAGAGCTTGATGATATTTTAAAGATTATTGAAGTTAAGAAAAAGCCTCCAAAAAATCTAATCATATAAAATAATAGTATTTGACAAGATTAATGATGTAAATTAAAATGAAAAGATATTTCTAGACAAGAGTATTGAGATAGAATGTATACTAGAAAAATAAATTATACTTTAAGATGAGTGAATATTTATAGTGTTTTGAAATATAGTTGATTTTTAAAGTATAAGTATACTATAGAACTCTTGTATAAATAGATATTAGTTAAATATTATTGTAAAGGAGTGATTAGTATTAAAGCAAAAGAACTTTATAAAAAGTTAGACTTAGAATTTGATATTAAAAATATTGATGATGATTGGAGTTTTATGAATTTTGAAAATGATTTTATTACTCCAGAGTTTAAGAAAAAATACATAGGTTTAGTATTAGATAATGCTCAAGACATTAATAAAGTATATACAGTTACTTTTCCAGATAAAGAAATAATTCAGCAAATCATAGATAAAGATGAAAGAGATATCTTACTTTTTTCACACCATGCAATGGGATATATAGCATGTGATGAAGGTTTTCCATTTCATGATATTCCACTATCTTATATGGAAGAGATGAAAAAACGTAGAATTTCTTTTTATGTATTACATTCTCCATTAGACAATTATAGTGATTATTCAACTTCTGTTAGTTTTGCAAATGCTTTAGGTCTTGAAATTGTCAAACCATTCTGCAAATATGATGATAAAATCAAGGTAGGAGTTATATGTAAAACATCCTTAAAGTCAGTAGAAGAGATTAAGGAGCTTGTTAAAAAAGCAGTTGGACATGATGTGAAACTATATGATTATGGAAGCTCTTTTTTAAAAGATGGTTTAGTAGCTATTGCAGCAGGGGGAGGAAGTTACCCATTTGTAGCAAGTGAAGTTGATGAGCTTGGTATAAATTTATATATTACTGGATTTACCAAGCCTTTAAAACATTTTGAACCAGTATTAGAATTTCATAGAATTGCAAAAGAGAATTTAATTAATGTTATAGGTGCTACTCATTATTCTACAGAAAAATTTGCATGTATGTCTTTAGTCAATTACTTCAAAAATCTAGGGCTAGAATCAGAATTCTTGGAAGGAAAGTATTATTTAGAAGATTTATAATAGATATTAAACAAAAATAGGCAGTCAGTAAAAATTTGTGTTTACTGACTGCCTATTTTATTGTTTTTAGAATAATATCTTAATTAGCTTTATAATGTAGTATCGTAATACTCTCTGGAGAATTTAAAAAAATTGTCTTGGAGTTAGATTTTTTAGATATTCCAAAATCTATTCATATCTGCTTCTTTATTTGTTCATATTTTATAGCTAACATATATCAAGGTTATTTTTCCTATTTCACTATAGAATACTTATTTTTCGATGTTTTTTTATAGTATTATTATGATAAACTATATTTTATAAGTATTTATTTTAAATTATTATAAATATTAATTTTAAAATAATAGAATTATTATATTTATGAGAATAAATGGTATAATAAAAGGTAAAGTGTCAAATATCCGCTAAACTAAATAGATTAATTAGTATATACATTAAAATATAAACAATTTAAATAAATAATAATTTATAAGGAAAGGAAAGATAGAATGGTATTTACGAAAAGTAATAAGTATGACAAAGAGTTCCTCATGAAAAATATGATGGGGCCTAATTGTATAAAAATACTAGAGGAACTGACAAATAAGATAAAATTAGAAAAGGGAATGCGTATTTTAGATTTAGGATGTGGAAGAGGTATATCTTCTATATTTTTAGCAAATGAATTTGATGCAACTGTATTTGCAACAGATTTGTGGATAGAACCAACTGAGAATTATGAAAGATTTAAGGACTTTAACTTAGATAATAAAATATTTCCAATACAAGCAGAGGCACATGAATTACCTTACGCAGAAGGTTTTTTTGATGCAGTAATAAGTGTTCATTCTTATCACTACTTTGGAAATAAAGAAGGTTTTTTGGAAAATCACATATCGCCTCTTGTAAAAGAGGGTGGAATAATTGCAATGGCAATGCCAGGATTAAAACAAGATTTTGTAGATTGTATACCTGATGAACTTATTCCATTTTGGCAAGATAACATGAATTTTCATTCTCTTAAATGGTGGAATGAGCTTTGGTCAGAATCGGAGTCTGTGATTTTAGAGAAATGTGAAGCTTTAAGTTGTCATGAAGAAGCATGGCAAGATTGGCTAAACTGCGATAATTCTTATGCAAAAAATGATAAAAAAATGATGGAAGTAGAAGATGGTAAGTATTTTAATACAATTTCTCTAATAGCTAGAGTTAAGTAAAAGTTGGAGTTAGATAAAGACTAGAGCTTGATAAAGATTTGAATTAGATAAAGATTAGAGTTAGATAAAAATTCAAATACAAAGATAATTATTCAAATATAAAGATGATTATTTAAATACAAAATGATTTTTTAGAGAATTTATACCCAATTGGACTATTTAGGTTGATTGGGTATTTTTATTTTTTAATAATATACTAAAAATAAAAATTTTATGTCACAAAGTACTTTTTAAATTGTCTAATTTAATATGGGGGTGAAATTATGAGTGAAAGTACACAAAATAATGTAAAAAAAGATGAAATAGAAAATTTGATAGATAGAGCTATTTTAGGAGACAAAAAATCTCTTGAAATTTTGTTATTGGATGTACAGGATTTAGTATTTAATTTATCTTTAAGAATGTTAGGTACTGTACAGGATGCAGAGGATGCCAGTCAAGAAATTATGATACGTGTAATTACTCATCTATCTACATTTAGAAAAGAAAGTTCTTTTTCTACATGGGTATTTAGAATAGCATACAATCATTTACAAAATTATAAAAAAAGTATGTTTTCTAAACAGCATTTAAGTTTTGAATATTATGGAGCTGATATCAAAAATGGCAAATCAAAAGATATACCTGATTTATCTCAAAATGTTGAAACTTCTATTATTGAAGAAGAACTAAAATATTCATGTACAAATGTAATGTTACAATGCTTGGATGTAGAGAGTAGATGCATTTTTATTTTAGGTACAATGTTTAAACTAAATAGTAAAGTTGCTGCTGATATTTTGGATATATCTTCTGAAGCATATAGACAAAGATTATCACGAACTAGGAGGAAAATGGCCTCATTTTTAGATGAGTATTGTGGATTAAGTGGAAAAGGGGTATGTCAGTGCAAGAAGCGTATTAATTATGCAATAGTTAATCACCGTATAAATCCTAAAAACTTGGAGTATTCTAGTCTAGAAAAAGATGATGATAATACTATATTTAAATTTAAATCTGCTATGGAAGAAGCTGAAAATTTTTCAACAGTATTTTCAAGACTTCCATCATATTATTCTAGTGAAAAATTAAAAAAATTTCTAATAGATTTTTTACAGTCAGACTGCTACTCAATAATTAAAAATTTATAAATACTTAGAAAGTTTTTGAAATATGATGCAAAACTTTAATAAGTATTAAGTATGGATATTAGAAGTTATTTAGATATGTAATTTTAAAAATTAATTAATGAGTATTTTAAAATAGCTATATGGTATTTGAGTATCAATCAAGTATTTAAATAATTTTTAAAAATATTAATAAAATTAATATAAAAGGGAGAGAAAATTATGAAAAAAAATTGTATATTAGAGTTTTTAAATGCACTGAAAAACAATAATTCAAGAGAGTGGATGATGGAAAATAAAGAATGGAAAAAAGAAGCTACATTGCAATTTGAACAGTTGTTACAAGATATAATTAATGCTTTAGCTTATCAAGATAAATCTATTGCACATCTAAATGCAAAAGATTTAATATTTAGGTTGAATAGAGATACTCGTTTTAGTAATGATAAATCACCTTATAACCCATCATTTAGAGCACATATTTCATCTGCTGGACGAGTACCAATTCCAGTAGGGTATTACATAGATATTTCTCCACAAAATATATTTTTAGGAGCAGGACTTTTTACACCACAGCTTTCAGATGCAACAACAAGAGTGAGGGATTATATACTTAAACATTCAGATGAATTAGAATCTATTTTGTATAATCATAAATTTTCAGAGAATTTTACTTTAGATGGCGAAAAACTAAAAAATATTCCAAGAGGATATCCAAAAGATTTTACTAAAGGAGAGTATTTAAAACACAAAAGCTGGTATATTGAATATCACTTACAGGATAGTGACTTAGACAATTTATATGAATTTTGTAAAATGGTTACTGATAAATTCTTACTTATGAAACCTTTTAATGATTATATTAATAAAGCTTTAGAAGGCTACAAAATGCCTGAGAGAAAAGCTTAAACATAAGAAATATGAGTAGAGTATAATCGGGGCATAATATTAGTAAAAGTTTAAAATATAGTACAGTTAAAGTGTAATAAAGTGTTAAAATATTTGACAAATCGAAGGCTTGCTCTTATACTCAATACAAGTAAGGTACCTTTTTAAAGGACTTATTCGAAAAAAATCATATAATTAGTAAAATGTATGATTACAAAATTAATAATTAATTTAGGAGGTAAAAATCATGAATGAAACTCAAGATGAAAATTTATTAGAGCAATTTTTTAAAGTACAATCGTTACTACATAAATTTCACCTTCAAAATCATAAATCACATGGTTTTTTTAGAGGAACGCATAGAGGTCAAGGAAGAGTATTATCTATGCTAAAAATAAAACCAGAAATTACTCAAAAAGAACTATCTTATTTGCTTGATATGAGACCTCAATCTTTAGGAGAGTTGCTTTCAAAACTAGAAAATCAAGGATTTATTACTCGTACACCTTCAGAAAAAGACCGTAGAGTAATGGTAGTAAGACTGACATCAAAGGGTATGGATGAAATTAATAAAATTGAGCAGGAAGAAGACCCAACTAATAAAATATTCGATATTTTAGAAAAAGAAGAAAAAAGTATTCTAAGTGATATTCTTACTAAGATTACTAATGAGTTGGAGAGAACTATAAAAAATGATGATAATATTAATTTTGATGGGGCGCATATGGGAGCACACTCAAGACCATATCCTGGTCAACGCTTAAGTTTTAATGGAAGAGAAGGTTTTGGAATGGGGCATATGGGTTCACATCCAAATCCACATGAGGAACCACATCCAAGTTCTCAAGAAGAAAAAGAGTTTTACAATCCACGTATGGAAGCATTTCAAGCTTTTTTTAATAGAGAAGAATTCTTTGAACAAATGACGAAACAGCATCCAGGATTTTTTGAACAGATAGTAAAAGAACATCCAGAGTTTTTCAAGAATAAGGAATTTGATGAGCAGAATGTATCTAAGGATGAAAAGTATAGCGAAAAGGATGTTAATGAAGATTAGAAACTATCTATCCTCCCACTATAATTATATCATAAATAAAAAGTTTTTTTAAGACTATGAATATATCCTCACTTCTATATAATTGATATAGCGGATTAAACGTTAATTTCAATTGAGGAGGATTATAATATGAATCTAAATGATTTTGAATTGAATCTTGAAAATGAATGGCTCCAAAAAGTTTTTAAAGAAGCTAACAGACAGCTTGAGGAAAAACGTAGAGAAAAGGATAAACTAAAAAAAGATGCTATAGAAACTCAAAGGGAATTATGGAGTGATTTGGGGGCTATTTCTATTGAAAATGGATTAGAACAACTTTCTGAATTTATGTCATTTATGGATGTTATGAAGCATCAAAAAAGGAGCCATGAATTTACTGAAAAGCTCAAAGATAAATACGAAAAAATGATTGAATCTCCTTATTTCGGACGAATTGACTTTACTGAAGATAATGAAGTTGATACTCAAAAGTGTTATATTGGGCTATCAAATCTCATTGATGATGATTATGATTTTCTTGTATATGATTGGCGAGCTCCTATTTCAAGTATGTTTTACGACTATGAGATTGGACAAGCAAGTTATGATTGTCCAGAAGGATTAATCTCTGGAGAAATAACTAAGAAAAGACAATATAAAATAAAAGATAGAAAAATTGAGTATATGTTTGACAGCAATCTAAATATTGATGATGATGTCTTACAAGAACTTTTAGGCAAAAACTCTGATGAGAAAATGAAAACTATAGTTACAACTATTCAAAGAGAGCAGAATCAAGTGATTCGTAATGAAGATTATAAAAACTTAATTGTACAAGGCGCCGCTGGAAGTGGAAAAACATCTATAGCACTTCATAGAATTGCATATTTACTATATAGACATAAAGATAAAATAACATCTAAAAATATAATAATATTTTCTCCAAATAACATATTTAACGACTATATATCAAATGTATTACCACAACTTGGTGAAGATAATATTTGTCAGACCACATTTAAAGACTATATGCATCAAGAATTAGGAAATGATTTTAAAAAAGAAAGTCCATCAGAAATGATGGAGTATATATTTGATAATAATCAAAAAATAACATATAGAGATAGGATAGAAAATATAGAATTTAAAACATCTTCAGAGTTTGTGAATATATTAAAAAAATATATAACTCATCTAGAGACAGAGGATAGATGCTTTGAAGATATTATTGTGAGAGGCAAGTTGATAATTTCATCTAAGGATTTGCAAGAGTTGTTTTCTAATGATTATTCAAATCTACCAATCAAGAGAAGATTAGAAAAGATAAAATCAAGAATAATGTTTCTAATTGAACCATATGAAAAAATTTGGGCTGATGAAGTATTTAAAGAACTTGAAGAATCTGGAAATTATATAGAAAAAGAAGAAATGATAGAAAGAAGTACTCTTATTGTAAAAGAAAATTTGAAAGAAATTTATTCTAAAGTTTTAAAAATGACAGAGCTAGACTTTATAGACATTTATAAAAACCTATTTGAGAATTTGGAGCTGTTTTTAGATAAAACGAATATTGAGTATGATAAAAATCTTATAGATAATATAAGAACTTATACAATGGATAATTTGAGTGTAAAGAGACTTTATTATGAGGACCAAGTTGCTCTTTTATATTTAAAAGGAGTTCTTGGAGGTATCCCAAATACATCACAAATTAAATATGTAATCATAGATGAAGCACAGGATTACAGTCCATTACAATATGAAATATTTTATAAACTCTTTAATTCTGCAAATATGACTATATTAGGAGATATCAACCAATCAATCAATCCATTTATGAATATTGGAGATTACAATAATATTCATGATATATTAAAGAATGATACTTGTATAATAAATCTAAGTAAAACCTATCGTTCAACAATGGAAATTACTAGATTTTCAAGAAAACTTCTTACTGAATCTATAAATGATGAATATGTTGAAAGACATGGTGATGAGCCTAAGATAATCGGTTTTAAAGATAAAAATCAACTGAATAAAAAACTTATTGAAGATATAAAAGGTTATAAAAAGAAAAATTATAACTCTGTTGGTATCATAACAAAAACAGTTCGTGAAGCTATAGAAGTATACGAGTTCTTAAAAGAGAATGATGATGATGTACAGTGTATAACAAAAGATGATGATGAGTATATAAATGGCGTGTTAATAATGCCTTCATACCTATCTAAAGGGCTTGAATTTGATGTGGTTATTATATATAATGCAAGCAATAAAAATTATAATAATGAAGATGAAAGGTTGCTCCTTTATACTTGTTGTACAAGAGCTCTTCATGTACTAAACATATATTATTTAGATGAGATAAGTTCTTTATTAAAACAATATTAAAGTAAGATTAAAGTAATATTAAAACGATATTAAAACAATATTAAAATAATATTGAAGTAATATTGAAGTAATATTAAAATAATGAAATTTTAATTCTTTTCTAATTTTTTAGGATTATTGTATATTTATTATGTACTTGTAATGAATATTTATATGAGTATTTTATGATAAAGTTAAAGCCCTTAAAATTCAAAATAGATGGTTTTTAAGGGCTTTTTTAGTAGTATTATTTAGCTAGAATTTGTATAGCAGTTAAATAGTTAAAATCTGATATATAAATTCTAAAAAAAATATTAATATAAAAGAGATGGTTATGTTTACTAATAAATAAATTAAAGTAACAAATAATAGACTCATAAATAATTCAATTGTTAGATATGTTTTATGTTACTTATCTTTATTTTGTATCTATTACTTCATGAGCCATTTCTACTAAATTATTCATAGATAAATCTGAGTCCTGAACTATAAATGAGTAATAAACTCCATTTTGTTTCCAGCTCAAATATTTATATTCATTAACTTCCACATCACCTGACCACTCACTAAATACATATTTACCTGATTTTTCATCAAGTTTATCCTGTTCTGTCATTTTATAACCTTCTGGTACATACTTTTGCTTGAATTCCTCATAAGAAATATTTACATCTTTGTATGTATCTACAACTTTTATATTCTCAGAATCTTTTCCAAGTACATTATTTGATGTTTTAAGAGATATTTCATCATTACCATTTTCATAGGTAAAATCAAGTGCTTTTAATTCGCCTAAAATGTTATCTTCCTTATCAAGCCCTTTTTCATTTATAGTATAAGCTCCTTTAAATTTATATCCATTACTAAATTCAGAAACTATATTAGGGGCAAATTTAAAGTCTTTTTTTACTTGTTCTGTAGTTGGGATAGATGTATAGGTAGCCCTAGCACTTGATTTTCCAATTATACTAGATATCTCTCCTGTAGCAAGAACTGTTGTACCCAAAAGTAGAGTAACAGCAAAAGTTGCAATTAATCCTTTTTTGAATGATAAATTAAATGGTAATTTATGTTTTTTATTATTAATCATTTTATAATTTTCCCCTCTTTCTGGTAGACTATTTAATGTTTTATTTAATCTATTATGAAAGCTTTCTGGAGCTTTCGGAAATGAATTATTTAATTTGTTTTTGTTCATACATTACCTCCACATTTTCTAATTTAGTTTTTAATAATTTTCTACCTCTTGATAATCTGCTTTTTACAGTTCCTTGAGGTATATCTAATATTTCTTTAATCTCATCTATTGAATATCCCTCGATATAATAAAGAACTATTGGAATCTTAATTTTTTTAGATAAACCTTGAATAGCAATATATAAATCACTGTAATCATCATCTTCTTCTACTTTTTTGTTCTTGAGAATTTCTTCAAAGGGTAGAAGATTAAACTGTTTACGTCTTAATGAATTACATTCATTTATGACTATTCTAATCAACCAAGTCTTAAAATATTGTTGTTCTTTTAGTGAGTCTAATTTTTCATATGCCTTTAAAATAGCATTGTTGACAGCATCCTCACAATCTTGGTCATTTCCTAAAATAGACTTAGATATGCGATACAAAGTCTGTTCTGACTCAAGAATATTATTAATAAATGTAGTTTTATCCAATTGTACTCCTACCTTTCTATGCAAATCGTAGCGCTACTTTTTTGCCTTACACTTATTAGATAAAATTTTACTATAAATGGTTCACTTTTTTTAAATAATTATTTTATTAGTAGGAGTATCCCTAATTTTTTTCATTTTGAAAATAGAAAATAAAAGAAATTGAAGAAAATACAAAGGTACCTTAAAAATAGTGTTGACAAAATTATAAGGTACCTTTATAATTAAAAATAGATAAGGTACCTTAATAAAACTGAAAAAATAAATTAATAGAAAAAATCGAGTTAATTAGGAGGAGTTAATATGAATTATTACAAAGATAAAAGAGAAGGATTTAGAGGATATGGAGGTCCTCATAGACATCCATGGAATCATGTATGTGAAGGGTGCAAAATATTTGAAATGATGTGTCATGAAGGATTTGGACCAAGAGGATACGAAGGAGGTCATGGCAATAGAGAATATAGAGGTCATGAAGGATTTGCACCAAGTGGTCATGAAAGAACTTACAGAGAATTTAAAGAAAATGAAGAATTTGATGCTAAAAATTATCAAGAAAACAATGAATATCAGAAATGTGGAAGATTTGAAAACCAAAATGTAGATGAAAAAATAGTGTCTGAAAATAAATCAGATACTGAGAAAAATAATATAAAAGAATATGAAAAAATTTATGAATCTAAAACAGTAACTGATGAACAAGTAGAAGAGGTTAATAAAAATAATACTAAAGAAGAAATTAAAGGTGAAAAAAAAGATACTGATAAAAAATAGGGTTAGAAATTCAATAAATAAACAATTAAATTAAAGGTTAAAAAATAAATATCAGAATACAAATAAAAACATATTATTGACTAAATCAAAAAGGTGATAGCTTTAAAAAGACTGTCACCTTTATTTTTTTATAGTTGTTTATTGGTGCAAGTATTTCAATAAATATGGGAGATAAAGATTAGTTTTATTAGGAATGATTAAAAACATATAAATTTGAGTAGATATAAGTTACAATTTACATTTTTATGATAACATTTTCTTTACAATTTTTTAGATATATGTTAATATTTAGAAAAATGCATATGTATTCATAAAATAGCCTTAAAATAGATAAAAAGGCTATAAAAAAGAAAACGTATGCAATAACAAGTCAATAAAGTTAGATTATACTTTATAAATTTGGGAGGATATAATCATGGGAAAATATCAAGAATCAAAAAGAGTTGTAAGAAATTACTTTGAAGCATTAGAAAATGCCAATGGAGATGAAATTAAAAAAATTTTAAAACAGCACATGAAGTCAGATTATGACTGGAGAGGCGTATATCCATTTCGTGAACAAAAAGGAGTTGAAAATGTAGCAGATATATTTTGGAAGCCTTTAAAGCATTCATTGAGTAATATGCAAAGACGACAAGATATCTTCATTGCAGGTACTAATGAAATTGATAATAGTGAGTGGGTAATGAGTATGGGTCATTTTATGGGACTTTTTGATAATGATTGGCTTGGGATTAAGCATACTCGCAAGATGATTAGCTTAAGATATGCGGAATTTAACTGTGTGAAGGATGGTAGAATTTCCAAAACTGGATTATTTGTAGATATAATTGGATTTATGATTCAGGCAGGTGTCAATCCATTGCCACCACAAACAGGTTCATATTTTGTATATCCAGGACCAATTGACCATAATGGATTACTTTTTGAAGATGCAGATGAAGTAGAGGGGGTTAAGACTTTAGCATTAGTCAATAAAATGGTAGATGATTTGTCTGAACTAAATGACAGTGGTTCTATGGGATGCCCACCAGAGATACTTGAAAAATCATGGGCTAAAGATATGATTTGGTATGGACCAGGGGGGATTGGAGCTTCTTATACTATACCTAGATATCAAGAACAACATCAATTGCCATTTAGAAATAATTTAAAAGGAAAGACTTTTAATGGACATGTATGTAGATTCGCAGAAGGTAATTTTGCTTGTTTCTTTGGATGGCCTAACTTAAGCAATATCCCATGTGGAGGATTTTTAGGATTGCCAGGTGGAGAGGTTAAGGCAGATATGCAAGTCGTTGATGTTTACTATCGTAAAGGAGATAAACTTAAAGAAAATTGGGTGTTGATTGATATTCCATACTGGTTAAAACAACAAGGTCTTGATATTCTTGAAAGAACTAAAAGTATTTTTAATGTTTAATTTTTAATAATTAATTTTGAATACGTATTCAAGGAAGGAGATAATGTAAATTGAAGTATATTGATAAAAATGATGTAAGAGAAAAAGATAAAGAAAAAGCAAAAGCAAAAGAAGTTGATATAAATGAGATTAAATTAAGTAATGTTGGAGTAAATAAAGCTAATAATGTTGAAGTAAATAAAGCTAATATAGATAAAATCAATGAGAATAATACTATTAAAAAAGCTGAAGAAATTACATTGAAGGGAGAAACAAATATGGAGTCTACAAAAATTTACTATGGAGATTCACTAGAAGTAACACCTGTTGGAGTAATGGATTATAATGATTTTTCAAATCAAACAAAAAGGGAGCAGAAGTTACCTGGATTTGATTCCAAATATAGAGATTTTGTAGACTATATTATGAAAATTACACATAATATTTGGGAAGAAAAAGGTATTGGAGTTATTTATGATACATATCACAATAATGTAACAATGCACTGTGGTTCTTCTAATTTAGTTGGTATAAAAGATGTTATCTCAAATACTCTTCAAACTTTACATGCGTTTCCAGATAGAAGGCTGATTGGTCAAAATGTAATATGGTCTAATTTTGGTGCTGATGGTTTTTTGTCTTCTCATCGTGTTTTGTCGACAGCAACTAATTTAGGTGACAGTAATTTTGCTCCAGCAACTGGAAAAAAGATAAATTTTAGAACTGTAATTGATTGTGCTACTACGAATAATAGAATCCATGAAGAATGGCTAGTTAGAGATAATCTATGGATTGTTACTCAGTTAGGATTAAATCCTCAAGAAGTGGCAAAAAATATGGCAAAGGCAAGTGCATCTAAAGTATTGAGTTTACAATCAACTTATGGTATTTGTGAGTCTATGGATGGTCAATTTATGCCAGCAAAGTATCAAGCTAAAGATGATTCTGTTGGTGAAATGATGCTTGAGATGACAAGTCGTATTTACAATTATAAATATATAAATGAAGTTAAAAAGTACTATCACGATAATGCAGTAGTACATTTCATATGTGATAAAGATTTAAATGGGTATGATGAGATTCAAGGAATGATTGTAAGTTTACTTGCTTCAATTCCAAATGGCAGTTATGAAGTAGAAAGAGTAACTTGTAATCAAAAGGAAAAAAATGAAGGATATGATGTATCTGTGAGATGGAGACTGCGTGGAATAAATGAAGGCATTGGATTTTTTGGACAACCTTCTGGTAAGCATGTAGAGGTAATGGGAATTAATCATTATCATGTACTACAAGGTAAGGTAAAGGAAGAATGGATGACTTTTGATGGTATGGATGTTTTGAAGCAGATGTACATGGGTGTAGAAGAGTAAGATAGTTTAGAGTATAAATATTTTTAGAAATTATATAATAAGTATTCTTGTTATATAATTTAAGCAAGAAATATGTATGAAAAGTAAAAATTTAAAGTTTTAGCAATAGTATGCTTAATAGTAAGGGAGGGGTAATTATGAATAATATGAAAACAACAGATGTGATAGAAAATGATATTATACTAGGAAAAGATTATTCAAATCTAAAAAGGGGAATTGCATTTTTTTCGATTGCTTTAATATACTTTTTCTATTGCTATAACTTTATGGTAGGTACCTTTATTAAACCAACAATGATTTATACTTTGGCAGAAGGTGGATTTGGGTTTTCATTAAAACAGACAGAAGAAATATTTGCTGTCATGTCCTTTGGTACAATTCCAGGTACATTCATTTTTGGAGTAATTTCTACAAAGCTTGGTAAAAAGAAAACTTTAATTAGTGTAGCTTTATTAATTGGGTTGACGACTTTTATTCCAATGTTATCTCCTACAAATATTATATTGTGGAAAATTGCACGTTTATGCACAGGGGTAGTATTGGGTGGTGTATTTGGAACAGCTATGCCTCTAGTTGCAGATATGTTTCCAAGCAAATATCGTGGTAAGTTAGCTGCTGTATTAACTGCATTATTTTCACTAGCTATGATTTTTGGTGGGAAAGTGTATGGATTTTTAGGTGATGCAAATTGGCAAATATTAATGTATACTGCGATTATACCACCTATAGTTGGAGCTATTTTGGCATTTTTCTTTGTACCAGATGATTCAGAGTATACAAGAGAATTAGTTAAAAAAGGAAAAGAAACAGGTGAAAAAATTAGCTATGTAAGTATGTATAAGGGGAAATATTTGTGGATTGGACTAGGAACAATTATTTTATCAGGTGCTAACTTCACAGCATACTCAGCATTTTCAAACAATGCAACTACATATTTGGTAACAGGGATAGGAATGACAGCAGCAGTAGCAGGTTCTATATATAGTTTACAAGGAATTGGGCAATTAGTAGGATATTTATTTTGGGGTTCAATAGCAGATAAATTTGGAAGAAAAGTACCTTTTATAGGGATGGCATTAGCAGCAGTATTTGTATTTATATATACAAAACTAGGAGGAAATAATACAACAGCATTTTATATGATATCAGTATTATTAGGAATTGCTGTTGGATATTCTGGAGCATGGGGAGCATACTATACAGAATTATTCCCAAGTAAATATCGTTCATTGTCCTCTGGAATGTCATTTAATGGAGGAAGAATTATATCTACATTTGCAATTCCTGCAATAGCTGGTACAGCTTCTGGTGCTTTAGGTATGACAACTATTTTTTATATATCAACAGCAGTATTTTTAGCAGGTGCTATTGTATGGCTGTTCTTACCAGAAACATTAAACAAGAAAGAGTAGAATTCTAAGAACTATTTTGTTGGTTAGAAAGGGGTGGCTTATGATTTCAGTAATCGATGTGTGTATTATAGTAGGATATTTGCTGTTAATGTTGGTTATTGGTTATTATTCAGGAAAAGATAATAAAAATCAAGAAGATTATTTCTTAGCAGGTAGGTCAATGCCATGGATTCCAATAGCTTTGTCAGTTGCTGCTACTATGATTAGTGCTAATGGATTTATAGGGGGGCCTGGATGGGCATATATGGATGGAATGTATCCAGTAATGGTTAACATTACAGTCCCTTTAGCAATATTTTTTGCACTGAGCATTACCACCCCAGTTATTTATAGATTAAAAATAACATCTGTATATGAATATATGGGACTTCGTTTAGGCAATTATTCAAGGGGCTTAACTATTATTCAATTTTTTATCAATTCATTGATTCAAGCGAGTTCTATGGTGTATATACCAGTACTTATTATTCAAATAATCACTGGTTGGTCACTTTATATTTTGGTTCCAATAGTTGTATGTGTAGCAATTATATATACACTACTAGGGGGAATTAAAGCAGTTATATGGACTGATAGTATTCAAATGTTAGTAGTAATAGGTGCTGTATTTATAGTAAGTATGACAGCACTAAAAGGAATGAATCTTGGCTTTTTTGATACATTGCAAATTGCACAACAGAGTGGTAAATTAAATACATTTGATTTTAATATGGATGTTTCAATTACAAATACTTTTTGGGCTACTCTGATTGGCGGAACTGTAATGTGGATAAGATATTTTTGCTTTGACCAATCTCAAGTTCAAAGAGTTTTGACATCTAAATCTTTAAAAGGAGCCAAAAATTCTTTTGTAGTTAGTGCATTTGTTATGAATTTAGCTTACTATTTTATGTTATTAGTAGGAGTGATTTTATTTGTTTATTATAAGGGAAGAACATTTGAAACTTCAAATGAAATAATGATTACTTTTATTTTGAATGAACTTCCAGTAGGGGCAATTGGAATTATTATTGCTGGTGTATTTGCAGCGGCTATGTCTAGTATTGACTCTATATTAAATAGTATGACAACTGTTTTTACAAAGGATATTTATGAGTTTTATTTTAAAAAAGATAATGAGGAATCGTCATTAAAAGTCACGATGATTATAACAATGATTATAGGTATTGTTATGACATGTTTTATTATTATGGGATTTGGAGGAAGCATCAAATCAATTCTTGACCTTGTTGGTAACTATATTTCATATTTTGCTGGTCCAGCTACAGGTGCATTTATATTGGCTATGTTTACATACAAAGCTCATGATAAAGGGGTATCTATTGGTTTTGTCATAGGATTAGTTTTAGGATTTTTTATTTCTAATAAATATAATGTGAGTTGGTTGTGGAATCCAGCAATAGGTGCTACAATAACATTAATATTTGGATATATTTTTAGTATCATTTTAAAGGATAATCATAATATAGAAGATATTAAAAAATATACTGTATTTGGTATGAGAAAAGAACTTATTTCACAAGGAATAGATAAAGTAGATGGAGTGTCTGTATTGCCATTTTCTTTAGGTAAACAAGAGTTAATTGTGTTAGTTTTTTTCGTTGTCCAATATATAATCTTATTTTTAATACAATTTTAATGAGAAATGCAAGATGTTTAATAAGAAGTAAAGGGCGTTAAAAAGAAATGCAAGATGTTTAAAAAGAAATACAAGATGTTTAAGGAGAAATACTAAATGAATCAAAAGAAAGTTCATTATAATAAATCGGCTACTTCAAAAGATGTTGCAAAATTAGCAGGAGTATCGCAGTCATCAGTTTCAAGGGCATTTGGTAGTGCAAATGGAAAAGGTGTAAAACCTGAAGTAAGAGAAAAAATTTTCCGTGTAGCAGATGAAATTGGATATGTTCCCAATTTAGTTGCAAGAGGAATGATTAGTGGCAAAACAAATGTTATAGGATTGATAGTTGGTGATAATCTAGGTCCGTTTTACAACAGAATTATTAACTTATTCGTGGAAAAGATTCAAGAAATAGGTAAACAGTGTCTTGTTTTTAAGGTTCCTAGACAAGAAAGAATAGATAATATAATTTCAAGAGTAATTCAGTTTCAAGTGGAAGCTGTGATTATTACAGCTTCAGCTATGAATAAGGTAATGGCTGAGACATGTGAAGAAAATAATATTCCTGTGATTCTTTTTAATCGTTTTATACCAGGTATAAAAATAAGTACAGTTTATGTAGACCCAATTGAAGGTGGAGGAATGGCTGCTGAATACCTAATTGATAGGGGACATAAAAATATAGGATACATTCAATTTACAAGAGAAACAAGTGAGGAAATGGAAAAGAAAATTGGATTTTATTCTAAATTAAGACAAAACGGAATTCACAATCTTAAAGAAGAATCTGCAAATTATGATTATGATTCTGGATATGAAGCTGGAAAGAGAATGTTAGCATTATCAAATCCTCCAACAGCAATTTTTTGTACAAGTGATTTGATAGCTATGGGTGTAATGGATGCCGCAAGATTTGAGTATAAATTGAAGATACCAGAGGATTTATCAGTAATGGGATATGATGATATTCAGATGGCTTCATGGAAAAGTTATAGTTTAACAACGATTAGACAACCATTAGACTTATTAATTGGAAAAACGATTAATATACTTAAAATCTTATTAGAAGAAGATGATTGTGAGCCAGTAGTTGAAATGCTTAAGCCTGAATTAATTAAAAGAGATTCTACCATTTAGGATAAAATTATATTAAAGATATACTAATAATACTGTATAAACAAGAAAAGTATTCTTCAAATTCAAAATGAAGAATACTTTCTTGAATACTTGTGATTAATTTAGTAAACCTATATTTATAGTATATTTTTTTATTTATATTATTTGTTTAATAAAAGTCTCAATTTATTAAGTACAGATAATTTTATGCCACCACCTACTTGATATACTTTTTCTGAGTTTTTTTTATCTAATATATTTTCTTGCTCTTTATTTAAACTACTTGTGGCTATTACAACTGGCATATTTTCCTTTGATGCAAATGGACCTACTGATAAAGCATCAATCAGATTATTTTCCTTAGCTAATATCACCCCATTTATGCTATTATCTTTATAGAAATGTTCAATAACACGGGCATTAGTTTCTTGTCTGTCATTTCCAGCAATTCTATTTTTTGATACATCATTTGAAGTTACATTATTAATTTGTTCTATAGCTTTTTGAGAGATTTTAGTTTCCCCACCTATAAAGTAAGAAGTTTTTATTTTTTTAGATTTAATATAATCATATGTATCTTTATCTAAACCATCTTTTTGTGTAAGTATTATAGGAGAGTTATTTTTTCCTGCTACTGATGAAATAGAGAGTGCATCAGCTTCTCCATCTCCAGCACTTACATATATTGTATCAATATTGTTATTACCAGACATTTCTTTAGCTATATTTAAAGACGTTTCATATCTTGATTTCCCACCTATTCTTTTTACATTCATAGATTTATTAACACCTTTTAGTTGGTTAACAACTGAATTGGATATTGAAGCTTCACCACCTACAACTATTACATTAGATGCTTTTAATCTTTTAATTTCATCCATTGTTGATTTATCTACATTATTTCCATTAGAAAGTAACATTGGTGCATTTTTTGTATTTGCAAGTGGAGTAGACGATAATCCATCTACTAAGTGCTTATCAGTACCGTTTACAAGTATTACAGTATTTGAAGTTTTCCAGCCTTCTTTAGATACTTTTACTGCTGTTTCGAATCTGTCATCTCCAGTCATTTTTTTAGATTTTACATTAGTGTCTAGATTATCCCATAAATTTACTCTATCCTCAGGAGCTACATACATACCATCATTCTTTGTTATATTATACGTTTTATAGAATTCTTCGAAATTTGATAAGACACGATTTACTCTTAAAGTATTTGGACTATGCTCATCTCCTGTAGAGTTCTTTGCATATTCTTTTGTGTATAATCTAGTATATGACTTTGCATAACTCTTGAAGAACTTATCATAATTTGGATTTTCCATCTTTGATAAAATTCCCAAGGCTGCTCCTACACCACCTATATCTGCAATATTTTCACCTAAACTTATCTTACCATTTGCTTTTACACCTGGAGCTATTTCCCATCCATCATAGAAATTAACTACATCATTACAACGTTCTTGAAATTCTCTGTAATCATCCTTAGTCCACCAATCATGTTCTTTCCCACTTGAATCATATTTGGCTCCACTGTTGTCAAATGCATGAGAAATTTCATGACCTATTATTGCACCTATTGCACCTAGATTTTCTTCTCTTGATGCATTTGGGTCATATAAAGGTGCTTGTAAAATACCTGCTGGGAAAGTCATTGCATTATCATACATTCCATACACTGCATTTACAGTAAATGTTGCTAAATTAAATCTATCTTTTGGTACTACCTTACCTGTATCTTCAGCATCCTTTTTTAGACGTGCAAGTTTAAAAGCAGTTATATTATCAAAATAATTTCCACCATTTTCTTTACCTTTAATGTCTACATTTTCTGTATCAGATTCCCATTTATCAGGATAGCCAACTACAAATGTCATTTTATCAAGTTTTTTTATAGCTTCTTTTTTGGTAGATTTACTCATCCAGTCAAGTTTTTTAATTCTTTCTTTATATAATTCTACAAAAGATTTAATCATATCTTCAATATCTTTCTTTGATTTTTCAGGAAAATATTTCTCTACAAATAATTTTCCAAGATATGAATTGAACCTTTCTGATGTTAATACTGATGCATCTTTTTCAGTTATTTTACTTTGTGAAGCATCTGCACCAGGATTAAAATTTTCAGCCCAAACATTTAGATATTTTTGGTCTAAAAATTGCGCATTTTCTTCAGAAAGTTTTATTTTAAAAAGTGTTTTTAAAACTTCTAAATTATTATTAGTATATGCCTTATTAAATAGTTCTAAATCTTTTGGATTCATTAGCTTGATTTCTTTAGGAAGATTAGTATATCCAGCAGCAGTAAGCATTTTAGACAACTCTAAGTTTGGAATTTTTTCTTCCATCTCTTTTAAAGTCATCCTCTTATCAATATTTTCTTCACCTCCAGATACTTTTTTTACAAAGTTTATATACTCATCAACATGCTTACTAGCTTGTGCTTCACTTTCTCCACTTAAAATTAACAGTTTTTTAAAAAATGTTTTACTATTTTCTATTACTTCATCATTTGAATAGGAGCTAAATAAATGTGTATCAGCTATTGTTCCTATATATAAAGCATATTTTGCTTCACCTACATTGTCTTGCATTAAAGAAAGAGTAATCAAACCACCAGTTCCTATTTCTTCAAGTGATTTTTTTTGAATATCGCTAAGTTCTTTTACATTCTTTGCTTTATCTATAGCATCAAGATATTTTTTTATTGGTTTATTTCCAAGTTCATTTCTGCTTTTCATGTCTAGTATATTAAGATAGAAATCTTTAATCTTTTGCTCTTCACTACCTTTTTTATGATTCCCTTCTACTATCTTTTTAATAATAGCATTAATTTTTTTTGTGTTCTCATTTTCAATATCAACATAACCACCAGATACTGCTTCGTCACTTGGAAGCTTTGATTCTTCCAAAGACTTTTTATTTACAAAATTATAAAAATCATCTTTTGGATTGCTACCTTTAAATGCCCAGATACGTCTAACCATAGTATCAACTTCTCCTACAGTCATAACATCACTACCATGAAGTTTTTTGTCTTTAGTGTTAACCATAACTCCACCCTTTATTAAGTTATCTATATGAGACTTAGCAGAAACAGGGATATCTGTAAAACTTACATTTTTATCTGCCACTCTTTCATTTTGACCTTTTGGAGCTGATAAAGTTCCAAAAGCTCTACTTATCATGATAAGACCATCTAGTCTATTAACTTTTTGATTTTCTTTCTTTTCGTATCCAGACAGGATTTTCTTTTTATCTATATTAGAATTATATGATTTAGCTGATTGTAAAAGAAAATCAGCTAGTTGACTATATGTAGTACTACTAGTTTTAATTTCTTTTCTACTTTTAGATTGTGTTGTTTTTTCTGACTTTTCTATATTAGTATTACCTTGAGCAGTTTCTTGTGCCTGAGCAACTCCTGTAACTAGTGTAGTCATAACCATTCCTGTAGATATAATTCTTGCATTTAATTTTTTATTCATGATATTTCCCCCTTTTTATATGTATTATTTATGTGTTTAACATTTAAAATTTACTTTTTATTAGTGTCTTATATATTAGTCTATTGGTATTTATATACAAAACAATATCATAGTAATGTTAATCTTATGTTTACAGGAAGATAGCATTTATTATTAAGCATATAAATAAAAAGAGACAATCTATAAATGATTCTTAAAATCAGATAAGAGATTGTCATGTTTACATTAAGAGATTATCATATTTACATAAGGATAAAGTTGTGTAGTTTTAATATACAAAAATCTAATTGCTATAGATGTAACTGATAAAGACAAATCACAAATATAGGATTTTGAAGAAAGGATAGAGTAGTCAGAGGCTATAAAATTAATGAAGAGGCTGTAGGTAAATTTGTTTTTACACAAATCTATCTACAGCCTCAAGACATATCATCTTAAAGTATTTTGGTACATTTTAAATATTGAAATTCTTTTTAAGATTAATTATTAATTTTAATGTAAGAATTATTTAAAATACTATCAAATTAATTTACAGCTTCTTTTCCTATTAAATCTTTTAATTCTTCATGAGTCATAGTTTCTTTTTCAAATAGGAATTTAGAAACAGAATGTAAATCTTCAAGATTATCCTTTAACATCTCTAAAGTTTCCTTATAACAACTTTCAACTATACGATTAGCTTCTTTTTGAATTTTATCACATAAGAAAGTCTTATCATTTCCATCAATAGTCATAAATCCTAAGTTACTCATACCATACTCACAAACCATTTGGTTAGCTATCTCAGTAACTTTCTTTAAGTCATCCTTTGCTCCCGTAGATTTATGATTGAATATTAATTCTTCTGATGCTTTTCCAGCAAGTAATATTTTTATTTTTCCAATCAGTTCATCTCTAGTATAAATATATCTATCTTCATCAGGTAATTGAAGAACATAACCTAATGCTTGTCCTCTAGGTACTATAGATATTTTTTGTATAGGACAAATTCCAACGATATCACTTACAAGAGCATGTCCAGCCTCATGATAAGCTACTATCTTTTTCTCTTTTTCAACTAATGAAGAGTTTTTAGATTCTAATCCTGCAATAACTCTTTCAAGTGCTTTGTCGAAGTGTTCTGCTGTAATATATTCACTGTCATCTCTAACTGCAAATATAGCTGCTTCATTTGCTATATTTGAAAGATGGGCTCCGTTGAAACCGTGAGTTTTTTTAGCTAAAAGTTCTAGATTTACAGATTTGTCTATAGGCTTGTCATCTGTATGTACCTTTAGAATTTCAAATCTAGTGTGATAATTTGGTGCACCTATATGAATGTGTCTGTCAAATCTTCCTGGTCTAAGTAAAGCTTCATCTAATAAGTCAAGTCTATTGGTAGCACCTATTATTAATACATTGGAGTCTTTATTAAATCCATCCATTTCAACTAAAAGTTGGTTTAACGTTTGGTCTTTCTCATTGTTACTTTCAAGATGTCTTTTTGCTCCTACAGCATCTATTTCGTCTATAAATATTATACTTGGAGCTTCTTTTCTAGCTTTTTCAAATAGAGTTCTTACCCTTTTTGCTCCTACACCTACGTATTTTTCAACGAACTCAGAACCTGTAACATTGAAAAATGATGAGTTTGTTTCACCAGCTACAGCAGATGCAAGTAATGTTTTTCCTGTTCCTGGAGGACCATAAAATAATACCCCTTTAGGTATTTTTGCACCCATTTTTTGATACTTTTGTGGAGACTTCATAAAATCAACTATTTCAAATAGTTCTTCTTTTACTTCATCTAATCCAGCTACATCTCTAAATGTAGTTTTTGGTTTTGTAGAAAGCGAATCATCTGTTTGATTTTCTCTTTCCATTTTTGTCTGTGCAAAGACAGGAACTGGATTGTTAATTTTTTTAAAAAAGTTGTTTAGCATTTTCATATTCACACCTCAGGTAATTAATTATTGTTAATCAATTTTATATTTTCCATATTTACTATTTTTTATTATTTATTTTTTATGGAAAAAATATACATGCAATCTAAATAAAAATAAATTCATAAATTTAATTGAAAAAAGTCATTTATGAATATGTGCAAATTAACTTTATATACTAAAAAAATACGACAAATCAAGATAAAATTGAAATGATGAAAAAACCATAATATAGATATTAAAGGATGTAAAGTAAAGTATTCAGTATAAAATTGGCTAAAGAAGTGTTTTTAGGTATTTACTATATAGAGTAGTAGGATAATAAAAGATTTTAAAGTTGAAGTTTGAATTTTTTTAATTAAATTTTGAAAAATAAGAGCAAAATAAATAGTACAAGCATATAATAAGTATTAGGAAGAAATAATTAAATGCAAATACTATGTACCTTATAATAAATATATGTAGGTTTAAATAAAAAAGCAGTTAATTTAGTAAAAATTTATTAAACTTAAAAAAATAGTTGCAAAAAATTTGATAAAATGATATAGTAGATAGGGTAAGAATAAAACAAAGAAGAAGTCCGCTTCTCACCTTACGCCGATGGTTAGTAAGGTAAATATAAGTTAAAGCTTAATAGTAATTTAAGCTTGTTTAAATTTGGTAACTTATATTGCGGATGATTATGTCATCCGCTTTTTATTTTATATTTTATAAAAATTTTGGAGGTGTCCTACAATTAGCAAAGAATTAGCAATCAATGAACAAATAAAAGACAAGGAAATAAGAGTCCTTTCACCTACAGGTGAACAACTTGGAGTAATGCCTACTAAAGAAGCTCAAGCAATGGCTACTAGTAAAAACTTAGATTTAGTTCAAATCTCGCCAAATGCAAATCCACCAGTGTGTAAGATAATGGATTATGGAAAGTTTAGATATGAGCAAGCGAGAAAAGATAAAGAAGCTAAGAAAAAACAAAAGACTATAGTTGTAAAAGAAGTAAGACTTAGACCAGGTATTGAACAAAATGATTTAAATACGAAAGCTAATAATGCTATAAAATTCCTTAAAAAAGGGGATAAAGTCAAAGTTGAACTTAGATTTAGAGGTAGAGAACTAGGACATAAAGATATAGGTAGAGAAGTTATGTTAAAGTTTTTAGAGATAATAAAAGAGTTTGGAGAACCAACAAAAGCCCCTGCATTTGAGGGTAATAATATGGTTGTAATTATAGATCCAAAAAAATAGATGATTAACTGAGAGGAGGAATTTGTCATGCCTAAAATGAAAACTCATAGAGGTGCAGCAAAGAGATTAAAGAAAACAGGAACAGGAAAGTTAAAGAGAGCTAAAGCTTATAAAAAACATATATTAACTAAAAAATCTGCAAAAACTAAGATGAACTTAAGAAAATCAACTCTAGTAAGTGATGGAGATGCTAAGAGAATAGCACAATTATTACCATACTAGGATAGGATACGGATTATAAACAATAACTATAGAAGAGGGATATAAAAGGAGGTCATAACGATGGCAAGAGTTAAAAAAGCTATGAACGCTCGTAAGAAGCATAAAAAAATATTAAAACTTGCAAAAGGATTCAGAGGATCTAGAAGCAAATTATATAGACCAGCAAATACATTCGTAATGAAGGCATTAAAAAATGCTTATATAGGAAGAAAGTTAAAGAAAAGAGACTTCAGAAAACTTTGGATACAAAGAATAAATGCAGCAGCTAGAATGAATGGAATATCTTATTCAAGATTAATGAATGGATTAAAATTATCTGGTATTGAAGTTAACAGAAAAATGTTATCTGAAATGGCTATACAAGATCCAGATGGATTTGCTAAATTAGCAGAAGTTGCTAAAGCAAAATTAGCTTAGTATTAAATCATGATAAAAAAAGCCCTTGAATTATTTACATAATTCAAGGGCTTTTTTTATTTTTTGAATATTATTTGTTTATATAAAATTTTTAATAAACTTGATTAAATATTATCAATATAATAATATTATCTTATTAATAATAATGAGGAGGTAGTATAATATGAATGATAAACTTATGGATTGCTTCATAAATCCAGTTAAATGCAAGTTGTTACTTGAGATTTATTCAAATAAGCAAACTACAGCAAAGCAATTAGCAGAGAAGTTTAAGGATATATCACAAGCTACACTTTATCGTTATCTTGATAAAATGTTAAAGGATAATATTCTAAAGGTAGTTGAAGAAAATAAAATACGAGGAACTGTTGAAAAGGTATATGCTGTTAAGTCAGATATTGATGATGATGCAAAAAAAATGATAAATGAAAACTCAGCAGAAGCATATGTACAGCTGTTTACTCAATATATGATGGCATTTATGAAGGAGTTTTATGATTATGCTAAAAGAGAAGAAAAAGATATTTTAAAGGATGGCTCTGTTTTTTCTGTCTGTCCAATATATGCGAATCTAGAAGAAATAACTGAAGTAGCTAGAAAGATTGGTGATATACTAGAACCTTTAAGAAATAACTCATCAGGAGAAGGACGCAAAATGCACTCTATAGGATTAATAATTGCACCTCCTAAAGAAGAATAAAGTAAAATTGTTGAAGTGCAGTGTAAACAATATATAAGCTAGTATGATTAAATAAAATATTGAGGGTAGTTTTAAAATAAAGATAGCAGTTTGATTTCTATATCAAATTGCTATCTTTATTTTAGCATGTTAAACTTTACATAAGTGATAAGTGATAAGTGATAAGTGATAAGTGATAAGTGATAAGTGATAAGTGATAAGTGATAAGTGATAAGTGATAAGTGATATTTTTATGTTAATTTATAAAATTTATATGATGAATTGATATAACGTGATATAGGTTATATTTAAGACTACAACAAAATATAAGTATATTCATAGTAATATAAGTATTTTATTTTAATCAAATTTTGGTTGTTAGGCAAGTTATAACTATATTCTTAGTAAAAGACAACGTTGTACTTTAGATAATAAATTATAGTACAAAAAATAAGTTTTGTTAGTATATATTGAAATGTATATCAAGCTGACATGTAAAGTGATATTATATATTTAAGGAAAAAATTACAATATCTATAGGCATATATTTAAAGCAAAGGGGTTGAAACATATGAGATTGATTACACGTTCTGATTTTGATGGATTAGTTTGTGGTGCATTATTAAAAGAAGCAGGTATTATTGATGATTGGAAATTTGCTCATCCTAAGGATTTACAAGATGGGTTGGTTGAGGTAACAGAAAATGATTGTCTTGCCAATGTACCATTTGTAGAAGGGTGTGGTCTTTGGTTTGACCATCATTCTAGTGAATTTGAGCGAAATGAGCTTAAAGGAAGGTATAGAGGCGAAAGTCGCATTGCTCCTTCTTGTGCAAGAATTATTTATGAGTATTATGGTGGAAATGAAAAATTTTCTCATTTTAATGAAATGTTAGAAGCAGTAGACAAAGTTGATTCTGGAAATCTTACTATAGAAGAGGTACAAAATCCAACTGGATGGATTTTAATTGGTTATCTTATGGACCCAAGAACAGGGTTGGGGCGTTGGAGAAACTTTACTATATCTAACTATCAATTGATGGAAAAGTTAATTGATGCATGTAGAACTTTAGATACAGAAGAAATTTTAAATCTGTCAGATGTAAAGGAACGTATAGAAGTTTATTTTGAGCAAACAGATAAATTTAAAGAAATGGTTGCTAAATACACACGTACAGAAGGAGATGTTATTATTTCTGATTTACGTGGAGTAGAGCCAATTTATACAGGTAATCGTTTCATGATTTACAGTATGTATCCAGAACAAAATATTTCTGCTTGGATTGTAAATGGAAAAGGTGGGAAAGGGTGTTCTGTAGCTGTAGGATATAGTATTTTAAATAGAACTTCCAATGTTGATGTTGGTAGTCTAATGCTTAAGTATGGCGGTGGAGGTCACAAAGCTGTTGGGACTTGCCAATTTAATGATGAACAAATAGACGAGTTACTTCCAATGTTGCTTGATGAACTTGTAAATCCTAAGAAGTAATGGTCTAACTTATATAAGGTTAGTATAAATAAAATAGAATTTCATTGTACCTTTTAACATAAGAAATTGAAGTGGTACAATGAAGTTCCTATAAGCATGCATATTGAGGATGCTTACATATGCAACAATCATATCTGAGGATATAAAATTACTTTGTATTTCTATATTTTGAATATAAGATAAAATATACGTAATACAGTCAAAAATACACAAGTCCCTTTATCAATTTTACAACTATTCTGGTTACTTAACTGTTCAAATAATATTTTATACTCGATTTTCTCCATATATTTTAATATCGCTACAATCTCATCATAGCTATCTGTGTTAAATAAAAGTTTGTTATGTGAAGTATCTATTTAAACATACTTAATAATATATTTAAATATATTATTAAGTATGTTTAAATACCATGACATAAGAAATGAAATGTATATCTTTAAATTATAGATATATTTACAGGTAATAATCTACTAGTCCAATGAATGTTGCTCATAATCCTATAACCTGCTATAGTTTAAAATAAAGCATGATATTAAATTTTATTATAATCTAAAAATTTATGAGGGGGGCTTTTATGAAAATAAAATTTATTATAATGGTATTGATAGTGTTTTTAGTGGGATTGCTTGTGGCATGTCAAAGTACTAAAAATAAAGAAACTAAAATAGAAGATACAAAAGTTAATGTATCAGATACAGAAGTAAAAATATTAGGAACAGGTGATTTGCATTCAGTTGTGACAGATTCTCTAGTTTCATATGTAAATGAAGAAAGAGCAAAGAATGAAAATATACTTATAGTAGATGCAGGAGATTTTTTTGGTGAACAGAGTAAAGAAATGTGGGAATGGACCTCTGGCAAAAAACTAGTTAATATTAGAGAGAGTGGTACAGCAGAATATGAAGACATAGTTAAGAATAGTCAAGATGAAGTACCTATAGTTAAAGACATGATACCATTGAGATATGATGCTGTAGTACTTGGCGATAATGAATTTATTTCAAATGATAAGCAAGGTCTTGATAAATTAGTTTCTGATTTTAAAAATAATAATATACCAGTAGTATCAGCAAATATATATGAACAATCTGGAAAAAACTACATACAACCATATGTGATGAAAAATGTTAAGACAGATAAAGGTGATGTAAAAGTAGGAATACTAGGTCTTACTATAAAAGAAGTGGGGAAAAGTTCAGGATTTGAAGATATTGAAAAAGAAACTAAATCAAGAGAACTTGGAGAGCAAGCTGAGTATAAAGGTAAATTATATGCAAATGATTTAGTAGAAGATGCAAAGAAATGGATAAAAGTGATGAAGAAAGAAAATCCAGATATAGTAGTTGCAGTTGTACATTCAGGGGAAGAATCTAAGAGTTCTGATAATACAGGAAATAGAGTAAAGGAACTAGCAACCACAGTAGATGGAATAGATGCAATAGTAGCAGGTCATACTCATAAGAAAATAAAGCAACATACATATAAAAATAAATCTGGGAAAGAAGTAATTGTTACACAACCAGGTTCGCATGCAGATAGTGTGTCAGAGATTAGCTTTAAATTAGATAAGAAGAATGGTAAATGGGATATAAAGAAAAAGGCTAGCAAATTAAAAATAGTTGATAAAGAAATAAATATAGTTGCTACTGCAGATTTACATTCACATTTTTCTGACAAATTATTAGTAAGCCTTGTTAATGAACGAAGTAAGCCAATTGAACCTGTTGTAGTAGATGCAGGAGACTTTTTAGACCCTCAAACAGATGAAATGATTGAATGGTATAAAGAGTGGAAGGCTATAAGGGATAATAATACTGATACAGTGATTAGTAGATGCCCAATGGCAATAGCTATGAATCAAGGTATGTATGATGCAGTAGTACTTGGCAATCATGAGTTTGTATCCGAGAAAGATGAATTTTGGGCAGATGAGCGTCTTTTAGATGCTGTTGTAGAGGATTTTGAACAGATAACAATTTCTGTATTATCAGCAAACATATATAAACAATCTGGACAAAACTATGTTAAACCATATGTCATACAAGATGTGGAGACAAATGAAGGAAATGTAAAAGTAGGAATATTGGGTCTTACGATAAAAGAGGTAGGTAAAGGTCTTAAAAATGTAAATTTACAAGAGCAATTTCAATATAAAGGTAAATTATATGCAAATGATTTAGTAGAAGATGCAAAGAAGTGGGTAAAAGTGATGAAAGAAGAAAATCCAGATATAATAGTTGCAGTTGTACATTCAGGAGAAGAGCCTAAAAATCCCAAGCATCCAGGAAATAGAGTAAAAGAACTAGCAACTACAGTAGATGGGATTGATGCTATTGTTGCTAGTCATACTCATGAAAAGATAGATGAACATGACTATAAGAATAAGTCTGGAGGTAAAGTTATAGTGACACAACCAGGTGAACATGGTAAATATTATTCTAAAATTACTTTTAAAGTGAAAAAAGAAAAGGGTTCATGGGTTATTAATGATAAATCTAGTAAAACAATTGAGGTTGAATAATTTTAGCATACTAGAGTAAGCCTTGTTTTGTAACTGAAAAATATCAAGAACTATATGTAGATTTATTTAAAAAGGAATTTACATATAGTTTTTTTAGTATAATAAACAGTACAAACTTATATAGTAAAGATAAGGTATAAGAGTAAATTTTATTATCATCAAAAAAATTAAGGGGGAGGCTTTTATGAAAATAAAATTTATTATAGTTACATCAATAATATTTCTAATAATATTATTAGTGGGCTGTGAAAGTACTAAAGATATAGAAATCAATGTACTTGGTACAAGCGACTTACACTCAATAGTCCCAGAAAACCTAGTTTCTTATGTGCAAGAAGAGAGAAAATACGATGAAAACTTGCTAATGGTTGATGCAGGCGATTTTTTTGACATACAAAGTATTGATATGAATGGATGGTTTACTGGTCAAAAACTAGTACGATTTAATGATGGGATGCCGGAATTTAAAAAAATAGCTGAGCCACGTGAAGGAGAAGTTCCTATAGCTAAAGAAATGGCAAAATTAAAATATGATGCAGTTACATTTGGAAATCATGAGTTCGTTTCTAATGATAAGCAAGGTCTTGATAGGTTAGTTTCTGATTTTAAAAATAACAACATACCATTAGTGTCTGCAAATATATATGAACAATCTGGAAAAAACTATGTAAAACCGTACATAATGAAAGATGTCAAAACAGAAAAAGGGAATGTAAAGGTAGGAATACTAGGGCTTACTATAAAAGAAGTAGGAGAACGTTCAAGATTTAAAAGCTTTGAGCAAGATAAAAAAGCTAGAGCACTTGAAGAACAAGCACAATATAAAGGTAAATTATATGCAAATGATTTGGTGGAAGATGCCCAAAAATGGGTAAAAATCATGAAAAAAGAAAGTCCAGATATAATCGTTGCCATTGTACATTCAGGTGAAGAGCCTAAAAATCCTAAAAACCCAGGAAATAGAATAAAGGAGCTGGCAACAACAGTAGAAGGAATAGATGCTATTGTAGCTGGTCATACGCATGAAAAGATAGAGCAACATACATTTAAAAATAAATCTGGTGAAGAAGTGATAGTGACACAGCCTGGAGCTCATGGTGATAGTGTATCAAAGATTAATTTTAAGTTGGATAAGAAGAATGATAAGTGGTTTATAAAAGATAAGCATAGTGAATTAAAGGTATTTGGAAAAGAAGTAAATATAATTACGACATCTGGTTTACATTCAAATTTTTCAGATGAAATGGCAGTTAGTTTATTTAATGAAAGATATAGAGCTGTACAGCCAATCTTTATTGATACTGGAGACTTTTTTGATGCTAATACAAAAGAAATGACTAGATGGTCTAAAGAGTGGCAGTATAATACAAAAAAAGGTATTCATAAAAGAATAAACGAATGGCCTATTGTTTATCTCGGCTATGATGCTGTAGTACTTGGTAGTCATGAACTTCTATCTGAAAAAAATGATTTTGAAGAAAAAAAGTCTACATTGGATTCTATTATAGAAAACTTTGAGGAAATGAAAATTCCTGTTTTATCAGCTAATATATATGATGAGTCTGGAGAAAATTATGTAAAACCTTATATAATGCATAAAGTTGAGACTAAGGAAGGTGATATAAAGGTTGGAATATTGGGGCTTACTATAGATAAAGATGAAAAAAATACCAATGATTCGAGTTCAGAAAAAAATTCTAAAAAAACAAATAGATTATATACTAATGACTTAGTGAAGGATGCAAATGAGTGGGTAAAGGTTATGCAAAAAGAAAATCCAGATGTAATTGTCACAGTTGTACATTCAGATAGTGATAATATAAATTTAAAAAATCCAAGTAGCGAGATAAAAAAACTTGCTACTACAGTAGATGGAATAGATGCTATTGTAGTTGGGCATACCAAAAATAAGATAAAAGAACGTACCTATAAGAATAAGTCTGGAAATAAAGTTATAGTGACACAATCTAGTGAAGATGGAGAGTATTATTCAAAAATAAGTCTTGAATTAAGAAAAGAAAATGGGACATGGAATATTATCAATAAATATAGTAAGGCGATAAAAATGAAGTAGAACAATAAATATTAAGTGAGACAATAAAGATGAATTAATACAATAAATAAGTAAATTGATAAAGCAGTAAATCAATAAAAACAAAGCAAATTTATACCATAATTATACAATTAGATACAATGTAATATTAGATTTATTAGTAAGAATATGTTTATATAAAAAATATATTTGAATATAGTTAAAACACTAAAAAATAGTATACTAAGATGAAAGAGAAGAACCTTTATATTTGATGTTCTTCTTTTTTTCTATTTAAACCCCTTTTTGCTATTTACAAACCAGTAAAATTATCTATAAAGAATCGAATATATTTTTCCTTTACATTTTTTGTTTATTATAGTCTTTATACAGGGGCATTTGAGTTGGAATAAAAATTATAGGTTATAAATTTTTATAGAATATATAAACAAAGCAAGGCACTTTAATATAATATGAGTGCTTTGCTTTGTTATTTTATACATGTAATTATCTGTTATTTTTTATAAGTTTTATTTTTAATATTTTTCTACATACTTTTATTATTATATACTTATTAGATAAATTTAATTCCATATATTGGATATACAAGCTATTATTTAAACATACTTATTATATGATATAATATTATAAGTATAATTAAATTAAAATATCTTAATAAAGGAGGAGATTAAATATTTGGCATCTATACAACAGTCTATTAAAGATTATATGGAGAAGTATTTCAATAAAAAATTAAACTTACAAGAAAGACTTTTTTATCTTTTTTGTTTTGCTGGAGTTGTTTGTTCCTTTTTAGCCTTTGTTGCAGCTCTTTTTAGTAATCTTCCTAGTATATCTGTATGGGGAAGTTTTTCTTGTTTTTGTATCATGTCAATATTGGCAATCTATTCTCTTAAAACACAAGATATTGATAGAGGGTGTCTAGTAATTAATATAGGGCTTAATATATTCTTATTTCCAGTACTCTTTTTTATAAGTGGTGGAGTGGATAGTGGTATGATGTTTTATTTCTTGTTGGGAATATGTGTTATATCATTGACTCTTGATGGTCTTAAGAGAATAGTTATGATATTTGTATCTACACTTGTGTATAGTATATGTATATTTTTGGCATTTAATTACCCAAACTTAATTGTGTCTATAGGTGAATCTCGTGCATCAGATACGATAAGTAATTTTATTATAGTTTCATTGTTTTTATGTATAGTAATGATTGTGGTTTTACAAGAGTATTCTCATGAGCGTGATAAAGTATATAAATTGAACCAAAGACTTGAAAGGCAGGCAATTATAGATGATTTGACAAAGTTGTATAATAGAAGATATTTAATACAATATATGTCCGATATATTAAAAAAGCCATTGGAAGAAAGAATTATGTCCATTGTGTTATTTGATATAGATGATTTTAAAAAAATAAATGATAAATATGGTCATCTATGTGGAAATAATGTATTAATTCGATTTAGTGAGATTTTAATTGAAGAGGTTGGAAATGATGGAATTGTTTCAAGATATGGAGGAGAAGAGTTTATAGTGGTAATGCCTAGCTTTACTAAATCTAAAGCGGTTGAGGTAGCAGAGCGTATTCGCATACATGTTTCTAGTGACAAAAAATTATTTGATTTAGTGGACAAAATTACAGTCAGCGGTGGTGTAGAGGAGTATGTTGAAAATATGACTATGGAGAAGATAGTAAAAGGAGCTGATACAAAACTTTACATAGCTAAAAATAATGGAAAAAATAGAATTGTAAGTTAGAGAACGTTTGGTTTAATAGTGTCATCATAGTAGATGCATTTGCCATGATGACACTATTATTTTAATCAATAATACTAAGTACTATTTGTATGTTTCCACTTCCTAATATTTCAGCAAGCTTACTGGTATCTTCAATATACCCCAGTTTAGTGTAGTTATATGAGGTTTGAAAATCTTTATAAAATAGAACCAAACAATCAGAGCCGTAGAGCATAAAATCACCAGTTTTAATATTTTTTACGGATTCTGCATTTGATGGCAAATCTTTTATAAAGTAATTGTATTTTTCGTTTTTATTTAAATCTTTCATATCTATTGTAAGTGGCATTTTTTTTATTAATGCCTGTACAGAGGAATTATTATAAAGTTTCAATACAAAGTCTTTATCTCCAATTTTAAGATTGGCAGTTATAATGTTATTTTTAATTGGTTTATTTTCAGTTGGTGTTATTACTTCTTTTTCTTTATAAGAAATAGGAGTTGCAGTCAAAGTATTATTTTTAGATTCTTGTTTTACTGTTTGTTTTGAGGCTGGAATATTTGTACAACCTAATAGTGCAAAGCTACAGAGTGCAGTTAACATGAGGGTTATAATCTTTTTTATATGATTACATTGCTTCATATGATTATACTACCTTTCCCATTTGATATGCTTTACTTAATAGATTAGGTAAAGCAGAGATGGAACCATATTCATCTGCACCTGTACCGCGCAAAACATCTTTAAGTGTTGCATTTTCAAAACAATCAATCCAGCCCTGCAATCCTTTCACTGCACCATCCATTGCATGTTCCTCTTTATCAGCAGCAGTTGCTAGAAGATAAATATCTCTAAAAGAATACTCTAAGGGAAATAGTGGATTAGAACGGTCAAGTAATGTTTTCATCTGTCCACTCATTTCATAAAAATAGATTGGAGTTGAAAAAACAATTACATCAGCAGTCATCATCTTTTGTACAATCATATCGGCATCATCTTGCATTATACAATGTCCTGTTTTTGTATTCTGACAAGCAAGACATCCTTTACAAAAGTGAATAGTTTTATCATACAAACAGATTTTTTCAACAATATTTCCTGATTCTTTTGCTCCTTTTAAAAACATATCTGCTAACATTTCAGAATTTCCGTCTTTGCGAAAGCTTGTAGATATAATTAAGACTTTTTTGTTCATTTATTTATTCCTCCTCAATTTTTTTTATAAACTTTGCTGGTACACCTCCCACCAATGTATTAGGTGTCACATCTTTTGTTACAACAGCTCCAGCTGCTATGATTGCCCCATCTCCTACTATTACACCAGGAGTTATTGTGACATTAGCACCAACCCAGACACTTTTCCCTATTTCAATAGGTTTTGGGTGCATAGTGCTTCGTTTGCTTGGAGCAAAATCATGATTCAAAGTTGCCAATACTACATTATGACCAATTAACGAATTGTCTCCTATAGTAATACCACCTTGGTCTTGAAATCGACATCCTGAATTTATAAAAACATTTCTACCTATTGTTATATTTTTTCCACAGTCAGTATAAAATGGAGGGAACATGTTAAATGTTTCATCTACCTGTTTTCCAATTAACTCTGAAAATAATGTTCTAATTTCTTCCGGCTCATGATAATGATTGTTTAATTTAGATGTAATTTTCATGGCTTCATTGCTAAGTTCACTCATAAACTGATGTAACTTTGAACCTCCAACAACAGTAAGTCCTTGATTAAGGTGTTCTAAAAATGTATTTAAGTTCAAGTTCATTTTGCACATCCTTTCTGATTAACTGTAAGATTTTTTCAATACTTCTACACAATCCTCATGTGTCATTTCACAAGGATTTGCTGCAAATAAACCTCCCATTGTTTCTCGTGCACTTTTTGCTATTAGATTAAAATCTCCTGGTGTAATTCCATAATCGGACATTTTTAAATCTGCAACCCCACAAGCTTCTTGTAATTTGCTAAGAGCCGTAATAAAATCTTCTGCTTTGTTAGCATCTTTCATTCCCAATGCCTGTGCCATGCGTACAAAGCGTTCATCACAAGCATGTTTTTCTATAAAAAATCCAAAGAAAGCTTTAGAAATCATAATCAAACCTGCACCATGAGGAAGTCTTGGGTAATAACCAGACATAGCTTGTTCTAAAGAATGCTGTGCTGTAGTGACACTGATTGTCATGACAATTCCTGCAATTGTATTTGCAAAAGCCATGTGTTCTCTTGCTTTCATATCATTACCATTTTTTACTGCATGTGCAAGATAGTTGCCTACATTTTCGATAGCAGTTAAAGCATACATATCGCTCATAACACTGGAAAAAGAAGATATATAGCTTTCCACGGCATGGAATAAAGTATCAAATCCTTGATAAGCAGTAAATTCAGGTGGTACAGATTTCATCAATTCTGGGTCAATTATGGACAAAACAGGGAATAAAGAGTCATAACCACCAACACCAATTTTCTCATGGGTTTCTTCATTTGTAACAACTCCCCATTGGTCAGCTTCACTACCTGTTCCAGCAGTGGTTGTAATACAAACAACTGGTAGTGGTTCACTTTGTAATGGTTGAGCCTTTCCAGTACCTCCATTTACATAATCCCATAAGTCACCATCATTTGTCACCATCATTGCAATTGCCTTTGAAGCGTCCATGACACTTCCACCACCTAAGGCAATGATAAAATCGCATTCTGTTTTACAAGCACAGAAAGCCCCGTTCATGATAGAATTTTTATTAGGATTTGCGTCTATTTCATTGAATAACACAAATTCTACTCCTGCCATTTTTAACTGTTTTTCTGTTCGGGCAAGTGCACCATTTTCTTTAGTTGATTTTCCACTTGAAATAACAAGCAAGGCTTTCTTTCCAGGTAGTTTTTGTTGATGTAATTCATCTAAGCGTCCATTTCCAAAGATAAAACGAGTTGGTATATACATATTAAAATTCATATTTTTTTCTCCTTTTTATGTTATTGTTTTTATTAAAATTTATATCATAGTTTCTATACGTTTATTATATTAACGAAACAATATAATAGCAAATACTTATAAAGAATGCCTTCCCATAGTTGACAGGCATAGTAGGGAAAAGTACACTATAAATAGGAGGTATAGATAATGGAACTTAGAGTATTGAGATATTTCTTGGCAGTTGCAAAAGAGGAAAGTATTACAAGTGCAGCTCAATCACTTAATGTGACACAACCTACGCTTTCAAAACAACTTATGGAACTTGAAGATGAACTTGGGAAAAAGTTGTTTTTGCGTGGTAACAGAAAAATCACACTTACAGAGGATGGCTTATTTTTACGTAAACGTGCACAGGAAATAATTGACTTAACAGATAAAACTACTTCAGATTTTAACAATGATTGTGATGATATACGAGGAAATGTTTATATTGGTGGGGGAGAAACAGATGCTATGCGTTTTATTGCCAAAACTGCGAAAGAATTGAAGAAAGAATACCCTCATATCCGTTATCATCTATTTAGTGGAAATGCTGATGATGTAACGGAAAGACTAGATAAAGGGCTTTTAGATTTTGGAATTTTAATCGAACCTGCCAACATGGAAAAGTATGATTATATCAAACTTCCTGTTAATGATGTATGGGGATTGCTTATGAAAAAAGATTGTGAGCTTGCTCAAAAGAAAACGGTATGTCCAGATGATTTGAAGGAAATTCCTATCTTAACTTCACGTCAAACATTGGTTCAAAATGTAATTTCTGGTTGGTCTGGGCAAGATTTTCAAGCATTTAATATAGTGGCAACTTATAATCTTGTCTACAACGCTTCTCTTATGGTAGATGAAGGGGTTGGGTATGCTCTTTGCTTGGATAAGCTAATCAATACAACAGGTAATAGCAATCTTTGTTTTAGACCTTTAGAACCGAGATTAGAAGCACACTTAAATATTGTCTGGAAAAAGTATCAGGTTTTTTCTAAGGCAACTAAAATGTTCTTAAGTAAATTGCAAAGCGAAATTAATAATTTTGTATCAGAATAGAGAGACAGCTATTTAATTTATAATATTGTTTATATGAAGGTAGTGATTTTTATGAAGCGAGATTTATATGTAATGAGAGATAAAATAAAACTTTTTTATGCTGAAGATTATGATAGAAAACTAATATATGATATGGCATTTGAGGAAGATGAGATATGGAAGTCAATGTTTGACAATAAAGAGGATTTTGACTGGTCTGACATTCATGATGAAGAATCTTACTTTTTTAGTAGTACTCCTGGTCTTAATAAATACTTGCTTATAGAATATGATAATCAAATTGTGGGTACCATTTCTCATGCATACAATGATGGTAAGATACCTAATATGGAGCTAGATATGTGGTTGCGTTCATTGAAATATACTGGGAAGGGGATTGGTTCAAAAGCTATGAAGTTGTTGATTGACAGCTTGACTAGAGACTATGAGGTAGGCACATTTATTATTCGACCATGGATTAAAAATTCTCGTGCTATAAAGGCCTATGAAAAATGTGGTTTTGTGGTAAGTGATTGTTTTAATCCTAAAGAGTATTATGGGAAATACTTCGATAAATGGGGTCAAGGTGATTATCCAGAAGGTTAGAATGTGAATATGATACTTTCAATAGAGTAGTTAACAATGCTATGAAAAAATATACTTTTGCTATTAGTAGTTCGATGTCTGGAAAATAAGAGATTAGAATAAAAATAAATATTATTCCCTAGGTTGTAAGTTTAGCAAAGGATATTTATACTCAGTAAAGAAATAAAATGTGAGGTCCAACAAGTTCCTATTAGTTAGGAAGCTTGTCAGACATTCTAGCAAAGTTTGAAAAACCTAAAGAATCTAAAGCCGATTGTAATTGATGGTTATAGCAATTTCTTAGTCATTAATTGGGATGTTTATTCAAAAGTAGTACTTAAAGTATGAATCTATGTTTAAAAGACTTATAAAAAAGTACAACAAGAGCTAGAATACAAATATTATATAAATAAAACATCATTGAAACTTATTTTTTTCTAACTGGAAAGCATACTTCTGTTACCCAATTATCAGAATTACTGTCTTGACCAGGTCCTATATGATAAATATTAAACATAGGGCCGTCTACATCATAGTTATTGTCAGATATCCAATTACCAATAGCTTCACAAGCATCTGTAAGTTGATTGAAGTTTCCTTTTACAATAGCAGTTGCAGCAGTTACACTTGGAACAGTTCTAAACTTAACATTTTCAGTATCTTTATAATTTCCAGATACAGCAAGTTGTATTTCAACATCAACATAATTTTCTTTATACCCAACATCATAAAAGACTGCTTTAGAATAGTTAGGAACATCAACTTGTACATTATGCCCTTTTGTTTCTGAGAATAATTGATGCCATAGCATTCCTTCATCTTGATAAGTAGGTATAGTTTTTCTTAAAGTCATCATATATTTTGGAGCAAAGTCTTTTATAGTTACATCATAATTTTTCATAATATCAGTCCTTCCAATTCTCTCCATAGTAGTTTCTATTTTTAATAGTTTTTTTTGCGTGTCTTCTAGATGTTCTCTTACTTGAGAATAGTGAATATTTAAATACCTTATCAAGCTTTCTCTATCATTGTATTCCGTCAAAATTTCTTTGATAGAAGATAAGCTAAATCCCATATCTTTTAAGGCATGGATTCTATTTGTAGTGGAAAGTTGATTTGCACTGTAGTATCTATAACCATTAATTTTATTTATATGAGTTGGTGTTAAAAGTCCAATTTCATCATAGTGACGTAGCATGCGAATACTAATTTTACTAAGTTTTGAAAAATCGCCTATCTTAAACATATTTACATCTCCTTTATAAAGGTGTTATTTTTGAGCTCAATATCAATATAAACCATATCATAGTGGTAGAGTCAACTAAAAATTATATATTGACAAATAATAAAAAAATATTATACTGAACATGTTTAGAACGAAAAATGTAAATGTTTTGGAGGTAGGTTATGATAAGGTACTATCTTTTATATTGAATCAATGTATAATCAATGGAAATATGCAGGCACAACTTGCTATCATTTCTATGCTTCGTAATATATTTGGGGACGAAAAAGACGAAATGAGTTTAAGAACTATTGCCTTACAAATTATTTTACCTATACAAATGGAGGCTTTATCACCAGACTCATTTCAATTATATAGTGGCACAAATATAAAAGTTAAACATCAGAGAGATAAATTTATTGATATTTTAATAGATAATATTATCAAATGAGATGATGTGAAATGAAACTTATAACTATTGGTGCAAGTGTTATTAAATATTAATCTAATCAGTCAAACATATGAAACCGCCAGAAGTAATAAAGGTAAAGGTTTATAAAATTTCTGACGGTTTTATTATATGTTACTAAGTATGGAAAATATTTACTAGATATAACATAAGTTAATAAGTATTAATAAATATTTATTAGATATATCATAAGTTATTAAATACTAAGAAGCATTTTCTAATTCAAGAGGGTTCTCTATACCAAAATAATCGTATAAAGCTGAGCTTATTTCCTCCAAGTTTCCGCTTTCAAAAGGAGATTGTAGATTAACTTTTTCTACTACATCTTTAAATCCTGCATCTGTATTTTGATTTAAAAAATCCATATATACATCAACAGCTTTTCTATAGTCACCTTGTGATAACTCCCATATTTGAAGAGATACATCAGATGCAAGACCATAACTTAAATAGTAAAAAGGAACTTGGAAATTATGAGATACAAGTATCCAAAATGGAGCATTTTTATCTTTAAGTATCTTATTAGATACTCCATATTCTTCTTCTAAATCAAAAAATAGTTTATTTATATCATTTAAGCTCATATATGGGTTTTTATATATAATTTCTTGAAACTCATCGTAAAGACAAGCATCAATAATTGTGTTTAAAACAATCGATAAGTGTTCTTTTTTTATTGCTTCAGATTGTTTTCCAAAGAATTCATCAAAATACTTGTAAAATAAAATTTCTAAAGATGTTGAATGAACTTCGCATATATCAATACTTGGCTGTATTGTATTATTTGAGTTAATACTGTTGTAGTAATTAAAAAAATGACCAAACTCATGAGCAAAGCTAGTAACACCTAAAAAAGAATTGTCCCATGTATTAAATAAAAAGGGTGCTTTGTACTTGGTTATATAAGTAGTATAACCTCCAGGTGATTTATTTTTCCCAGAGGAATAATCGTATAAGTCATACTTTTTCATGTAGTTAAAACACTCTTTTAATTTTGGAGATATATCTTCAAGTACTTTATCAAATTTTCTAAATGAACGATTCTTATATGCCTTAATATAAATAGAAGAGTCAGAAGGTTGTGATGTAACTTTCCTATATAATGGAACTATGTACTCTTTTACCTCACTTCTAAATTTTCTTGCATCCTCTTGGGAGTAATCTTTATTTAAATTTAAATAAGCATAATCTGTATAATTCTTAAAGCCTAGCTTAGTTGCTATTTCAGTTCTCGTCTGTACAAGTTCTAAAAAAATATTACCAAATATAGGGTTGTATTTTTTTAAGTAATCTGAATAGATTTTTACATATTCTTCATAAGTGAGATTGGGTTTTGACATAGCTTCTTCAAAGTCTATTTCCATCCCATCTACTGATACAGTAGACTTAGATAATAAGTCTTCATATTTAACAACTAAGTCTTGCTCTTTTTTAAGTAGGTTTTCTACTTCTTCTGAATTAAGCTTTCCAATGTTTTTTAAATAATTAAATCCATCTTTTCCAATTTCTTTTTTTAGTTCTTTAGAAAACTTAGAATTTACAAATGTATCCTGAAAATCTTTGTATGCCATATCGACATCCACAGATTTACTCATAAGGTATTTGTATTCTTTAGAGTAAAATTCATCTGATGAATCAATATTATTTCTAAGTTTTGCTATAGTAAGTGTACTATAAAAGTCTTGGTAAATCTTATCGACATTACTAAATACGTTCAATTGCTCTTTGGCATTTTTACATGTTAAAAGTTTATCGTTATATGTGTTAATATTTTCGCATACTGACTTTATGTCAGGACGCTTATATTCCATTTTTTCAAAAGGAATAGTTCCTCTAACTGAATCTTTTTTTGAATCATTAGTATAATTTTTTATGTATAATGCAAATATAATAAAAATTACAATTAAAATTAGAGAAATAAATAATCTTTTCTTGGATTTAATCATAGAAATCCTCCAATCATGGATATAGTTATTAGTTATTTTACTATATTAAATATAAAAAATGCATATTAAGAAAATTTAATATAAAAATATGGACAAGATTATAGATAATATAAAAATTTAACTTCAAGAAAATATATGAAAATTGTATTGGTAAAATGATAAATAAATTTTAAGTATAAAATACGAAAAACTATTCTACTATTAGACTTATTATATGCAAAAAATATAGAAATTTTTGATGTAATTGAAATTAAAAGACATATATAAAAATTTGCAATATTCTAAACAAAATTTATAAAAATTCATATCATTGTCTTTATACAATATTTATACTATAATAGAGTAATAATTTAGAGGAAAACTCTAAAAATAAACAAATTAAAGGTCTTAACAGTAATGATTTTATGTTAAGGAGGTATAAAGAAAGTTGAAAACAATAGTTAGAAGACTTATTCTCTACGCAGATGGAATGCGACCTACTCAAATAATAGTATCTGGGTTTGCAGCAACTATTTTAATTGGAGCAATATTGTTAACACTCCCGATATCGTCACAGAGTAGAGAGAGTATAGGTTTATTAAATGCTCTATTTACAGCTACTTCAGCGGTTTGTGTTACTGGTCTAGTTATGGTAGATACAGCAACTTATTGGAGTTTATTTGGACAGATAGTAATAATAACATTGATACAAATTGGTGGTCTTGGATTTATGACCGTAGCTACAATGTTTTCACTTATGGCACGAAAAAAAATACAACTAAGAGAAAGATTATTGATACAAGAATCATTAAACCAAGCAGATTTATCAGGGCTAGTAAAACTTACAAGGTTTGTATTAATAATAACTATAACCATAGAGGGAATAGGAGCACTAGTCTTATCAACTGTCTTTATTCCACAATTTGGTTTATCTAGAGGGATATGGTATAGCGTATTTCACGCAATATCAGGGTTTTGTAATGCCGGATTTGACTTAATGGGTAGTGTAAGTGGGCCATTTACATCGCTAAATTCTTATGTAAACAATTTTATAGTATCAATGACTATTTGTGCACTTATAGTGTTAGGTGGATTAGGATTTCCAGTTGTTCTTGATATTGTAAGAAAAAGAAGATTTTCAAAATTAAATGTGCATTCTAAAGTTGTTTTATTTTCAACTGCAATACTTATTTTAGTAGGTGCAATATTTATTTTTCTTATAGAGTTTAACCAAAAGGCCACTATGGCAGATTTACCTGTAAAAGGGAAAATATTATCAGCGATATTTCAATCAGTAACAGCAAGAACTGCTGGTTTTAATACACTTGATTTAGCTACTTTACAAGAAAGTAGTATATTTATAATGATAATTTTGATGTTTATTGGAGCATCACCTGCATCTACTGGTGGAGGTATCAAAACAACAACATTAGCAGTTTTAATAATTACAGTTAGAAGTTTTTTATCAGGAAAATCTGATATAGAAACTTTTGAGAGAAGACTAGCTCCAGCAACTATAAAAAAATCTCTAGGGATATTTGTAATTAGTATATCCGCAGTTATTTTTGGAACTTTGATTATTTCAATAACTCAACCTAAGTTTACACTAGTTCAATCAGCATTTGAGGTTACATCAGCACTAGCTACAGTTGGTTCAAGTTTAGCTGGAAGTGCAAATCTAAATGCTTTAGGTAAGGTTATAATAATAATCTTTATGTTTATGGGGAGAGTTGGTTCTCTTACTTTATTTATGGCTATACTTTCTGGAGGTAGAAGAAAGAGTCAGCCAGTTAGATACGCAGAAGGCAAGATTATGGTTGGTTAGAGTACCATTTATTAGATAAATCTATTAATAATGATATATAATCTAGGAAAATGAACTTAGATATAATCAATTAAATAAATCAATTAATGATAGAAATAATCTAGCAAATAAATTTAGCTATGATTAATAAAATAAAAATATTAAAATTAATTTACCTATATAAAAGTTAATTTAATAGATATTATACAAATTGTGTATTAGGGAGGAAGTTTCGAGATGAAGCAATATATAGTCATTGGATGTGGGAGATTCGGAAGTTCAGTTGCATCTACTATGCATCTTTTAGGACATCAAGTAATGGCAATAGACAAAAATGAAGATTCAGTTCAAAGTATATCTGATAAAGTAACTCATTCACTTATAGTGGATGTTACTGAGGAACAAGCATTAAGATCATTGGGTTTAGGTAACTTTGATGTAGCAGTAGTTGCAATCGGTTCTGATATAAGAGCATCTATAATGGCGACTCTTATAGCCAAAGAAATGGGTGTAGAGTTAATAATATGTAAGGCAAAAGATGAATTGCAAGCCAAAGTTCTTTATAAGATTGGTGCAGATAGAGTTGTATTTCCAGAAAGAGATATGGGAGTAAGAGTTGCACATAATTTAGTTTCTGACAATATATTAGACCATATTGAACTTGACCCAGAATATTCAATTGTTGAAATCGTAACTCCAAATGGTTGGGTTGGTAAAACACTTGTAGAACTTGAGCTTAGAGCTAGATATGAGATAACTGTGCTTGCCATCAAGACTGGTAAAAATATAAATGTGACACCTTCTCCTGATGAGGAACTTACAGCTGGAAGTATATTGGTTATAATTGGTCAAAACACTAGTATAACAGCTATTACATCTGGAAATAAGGGTATAATTAGAAGAAGATAGTTTATTATTTAAGATATATTTGATTGCAATGAAAGTAGATAGTATCATATAATTATGAATAGTTATATGATACTATTTTTATTTTAATCGAGAATAGAATTTTAATAGAAATAAAGATTTTAGAAGTAGGATAAAGAATGATAAGGAGGTTGTGCTAATATCAAGTTAGCATTTATATAAAATGATTACAACTATAAGCAGTAAGGATAATGAAAGATTAAAATATACTAAAGCATTATTAAAGTCAAAAAATAGAACAAAAGAATCAAAGTTCATAATAGAAGGGTACAGAATAGTAGTGCTTGCACTTGAATGTAATGCAAATCTTGATTATGTATTTATCAATGAGGATTTTGAAAATAAAAAGGAACACATGGAATTATTAGAAAACTTAGATAAAAAAAACACAAATATATATAAGACTACTAATAAAAACTTTAAGGAACTTGTAGACACAGAAAATACTCAAGGTATAATAGGTGTAGTTTCATTTAAGGAAAAAAATTTAAAAGAAAGTATAAATGAAAAAGATAAGTTTGTATTAATTTTAGACAGAATACAAGACCCAGGAAATATGGGAACAATAATAAGGACTGCTGACTCTGCTGGAGTAGATGCAATAATAGCACTAAAGGGATGCGTCGATATATACAATCCAAAAGTAATTAGGTCAACTATGGGCTCTATTTTTGATATGAATATAATCAATGCCATACAAGATGAAACTGTGGATATACTTAAATCACAAGGATTTAATATAGTTTCAAGTTATTTAAATACAGATAATTTTTATGACAAAATAGACTACGGTTCAAAAGTAGCTTTGGTGATAGGAAACGAAGCAAATGGGATAAATGAAGAGCTTGTATCAAAATCTGATATTTTGGTTAAAATACCTATATATGGCAAAGCTGAGTCGTTAAATGCAGCAATAAGTTCTGCTATATTGATGTATGAAATAAAAAAATACTTAATTTAATGTATTGTAATAAATATAATGTCGTGTTATAATCTTGAATTAAATAGTAGAGTATCAAAAATAGTCAATATATTTTAAACATGATTGATAAAAATATTATATGATTGTACTTTAAAATAGTCACAATAAAATAATCATATAGATAATCACAAAATATAGATATAAATGATATAATACTAAAATAAACAATATAATATTGTAAATGCAATGAAAGAGGAAAGTATTTTGATTAAACTTAGTAAAGAGATAAACACCTAGGCTGGGAGTGTTTTCTAAGAGGTCAGGAGAAGTTCCCTCTAGAGTAACAAAGCTGAAATTTGATAGTAGGCTTTGACGTGAAAAACGCGTTAAGTTTGTTAGAGGTGGTTTGATGATTTTTAGATTGTTAAACTACTAGGGTGGTACCGCGAAACTATAGCCTTTCGTCCCTAGACAGGGATTGAGGGGCTTTTTTTATACAAAAAAACGAAAGGGTGATATGTGTGCAAGAAAAATTACTTGCTTTACGTGAAGCAGCTTTAGCTGAAATAAAAGAGGCACAAAGCATAGAAAATGTAGAAAGTTTAAGAGTTAAGTATTTAGGAAAAAAAGGTGAGATAACTGCCATACTTAAAGAGATGGGTAAATTATCTGCTGAAGAAAGACCAGTAGTTGGAAAAGTTGCCAATGATGTAAGAGAGAATATTGAACTTAGCATAAATTCTAAAAAAGAAGAAATAAATGCTATTGAAAAAGAAAGAAAGTTAAGAGAAGAAGTAATAGATGTTACTCAACCTGGAAAAGTATTGAAAGTTGGAAAGAAACATCCAATAACTCAAATTATAGATGAAGTAACAGATATATTTATAGGAATGGGATTCTCTATAGCAGAAGGTCCAGAAGTTGAAACAGTTGAAAATAACTTTGATGCATTAAATGCTCCTAAAGACCATCCATCAAGAGATATGAGTGATACATTCTATATCAATGATGGTGTATTACTTAGAACTCAAACGTCTCCAGTTCAAGTAAGATCTATGAGAAGCCAAGAGTTACCAATTAAAGTAATAGCACCAGGTAGATGCTTTAGATTTGATTCACCAGATGCGACACATTCACCAATGTTCCATCAAATAGAAGGACTTGTTGTTGGAAAAGATGTTACTATGGCAGAATTTAAAGGAACTATGGATATCTTCGTTGAAAAATTGTTTGGTTCTGATATCAAAACTAAGTTTAGACCTCATAACTTCCCATTTACAGAACCAAGTGCAGAGGTTGATGTTACTTGTTTCAAATGTGGTGGTAAAGGTTGCCCAATGTGTAAGTATGAAGGTTGGATAGAAATATTAGGTTCAGGTATGGTTCATCCAAATGTACTTAGAAATTGCGGAATAGACCCAGAAGTTTACAGTGGATTTGCATTTGGAGTTGGGGTTGAAAGACTTGCAATGCTTAAATATGAAATAGATGATATTAGATTATTATTCGAAAATGATATGAGATTCTTAAATCAATTTTAATTAGGAGGGTGTGTAGATGTTAGTATCTTTAAAATGGCTTAGAGACTATGTCGATATAGACATGGATGTAAAAGAGTTCGCTGATAAAATGACAATGACAGGAACTAAAGTTGAAACAATAGATTATTATGGTGAAGAAGTAGAAAATATATTAGTTGGAAAGATTTTAGAAATAAAACAACATCCAAATGCTGATAAGTTAGTTGTAACTAAAGTAGATGTTGGAGATAAAGTTGTTCAAATAGTTACAGGAGCTACAAATATATCAGAAGGAGATTATATTCCAGTAGCTGTAAATGGTTCTAAATTACCTGGAGGAGTTGAAATTAAACAAACTGACTTCAGAGGTGAATTATCAGATGGTATGATGTGTTCAGCAGCTGAATTAGGTATAGATGAACATTATATTGAAGAATACAAAAGAGGTGGTATATATATTTTAGACCACGAAGACTCTTATGAATTAGGAAAAGATGTAAAAGATGTTTTAGGATTAAATGATGCTTTAATAGATTTTGAATTAACTTCAAACAGACCTGACTGCAAATGTATGATGGGGATAGCTAGAGAAGCAGCTGCAACTATAGGAACAAAAGTAAAATATCCTGAAATAGAAGTAAAAGAAAGTGACGAGGAAATAGACTTCAAAGTTGAGATAGATAATCCAGATTTATGTAGAAGATATGTTGCTAGAATGGTAACTGATGTAAAAATAGAATCTTCTCCATACTGGATGCAAAGAAGACTTACAGAAGCAGGTGTAAGACCTATAAGTAACATAGTTGATATAACAAACTTTGTAATGTTAGAGCTTGGTCAACCACTTCATGCTTTTGATATAAATCAAGTAGAAACAGGAAGAATAGTAGTAAGAACTGCTAAAGATGGAGAAAAGCTTGTAACACTAGATGATGTTGAAAGAACATTAGACAAAGATATGTTAGTTATAACAAATGGAGAAAAATCACTTGGTCTAGCTGGTGTAATGGGTGGTGCAAACTCAGAAATAACTGACAAGACAAAGACTGTACTTTTCGAAAGTGCCAATTTCAAGCCAGAAAACATAAGAATGACAGCTAAAAAAGTGGGAATTAGGTCAGAAGCATCTTCAAGAAATGAAAAAGCCTTAGACCCTAATCTTGCAGAAATAGCAGCAAATAGAGCTGTACAACTTGTTGAAATGTTAGGTGCTGGAAAAGTATTAAAAGGAACTGTTGATGTATATCCAAATAAACCAGAACCTAAAAAATTAGTAGTAAATCCTCAAAGAATCAACCATCTTTTAGGTGTAGATGTACCAATGGAACAATTTGTAGGAATTTTAGAATCATTAGAATTTAAATGCAATTTAATTGCTGATGATAAGCTAGAAGTAGATGTACCAAGTTTCAGAACAGATATGGAGCAAGAAGCTGATGTATGGGAAGAAATAGCTAGAATTTATGGATTTGAAAATATACCTTCTGTACAATTAGAAGGAAATACAACTGCAGGGGTTAAAACTCCAAAACAAAAATTCATGGAAGCGCTAAAAAATAATTCAACTGCTGTAGGATTAAATGAAATATTAACATATTCATTTGTAAGCCCTAAGGGAGTTGACAAGATAAGAGTACCAGAAGGTAATATAAAGAGAAACTTTGTTAAGTTGATGAACCCATTAGGAGAAGAAACTTCTGTAATGAGAACTACTTTAATACCAAATATGTTAGATGTTTTATCAACTAATATATCTCATAAGATAGAAGAAGTATCAGCATTTGAGTGTGGACATATATTCACACCACAAGATTCAGAACTTCCTATGGAAGCAAATAGAATGTGTGTAGGTATGTATGGTAAAGATGTAGATTTCTTTGCATTAAAGGGAGCTATAGAAACTGTACTTGTAAATGTAGGATTTAAAGATTATGAAATTGAACCTCAAGATAATAATACTACCTTCCACCCTGGTAGATGTGCTAAAATAGTGTATAATAATAAATATGTAGGTACATTAGGTGAATTGCATCCAGATGTTATAGAAAACTACAATCTAGGGCAAAGAGTTTATGTTGCTGAAATAGATATTGATTTTGTATTTGATAATTCTGATAGAACAAAGAATTATGTACCATTACCAAAATATCCATCTACATCTAGAGATATAGCTCTTATTGTTAAGGATGATGTATTTGTAAAACAAATAGAAGATATAATAAAGGAAAATGGTCAAGGATTAGTAGAAAGCTACAAATTATTTGATGTTTACAAAGGTTCTCAAATAGAAGCTGGATATAAATCAATTGCATATTCAATAACTTATAGAAGTAAAGATAAAACTCTAACAGATGAAGAAGTAGCTAAGGTGCATGATAAGATATTAAGTGAATTAAGCAAAAAATTGAATGCTAACTTAAGATCAAATTAACAACTAATGTCGGGGAGGTTAGGATGAACAAAGTAATGGTAAAAATCCATGGCGCTGAGTATCCAATGGTTGGAGACAAGTCAGAGAAATTTATGATTAGTATTGCTGATTTTGTTGACAAAGAAATGGATAAGATAACACGTCAAAACCCGAAGCTAAGCTTATCAGTTGCTGCAATATTAACTGCATTAAATATATCAGACCTTTTATTTGAATGTTCAGATGAAAATGAGAGGTTGATTAAAGCTAATGAAGAATTGAGCAAGAAGGTTGGTTCATCCAACGAAGAACTTCAATTAGAAATCAAATCTTTAAAACTTACAATAGCAGAAAAAGAAGCAGAAAATCGTGAAACTGAAGCTAAAATGAAAGAGTTAATTGAGATTATAGAAAATAAAAAGCAAGAAATATTTGAACTTAGTAATACAACAGAAGGCTCTAAAGCCGAGTTAGATGCTTATAAAAACAAGATAGAAGAGTTAACTGCTCAGCTTGAAGAATCAAATGAAAGAGCTACTATAGCTGAAAATTTAGCTTCTGAGTTTCAAAACAAGGCTTATGATTTACAGCTAAAATGTACAGGGTTAAATAATGATGTAAAAAACGTGGAATAAATTAAAAGATTTGCTGTCTCTTGTTTTTTGAGACAGCTTCTTTTAATTTATAAATAATAAATATAAATAACATGTAATGTATACATATAACTAGTGTATAAATAATATGTAAATATAAAATTTTTTTAAAATATTAAAATAAAAAATAATATCTAAAAGAATTTTGATTTGGTATCTATCAATAGAAAGTGAGATGTTTATATATGACAAAACAGAGCCAGATGTCTGAATCATTCTTCTTATGCGCTTTATTGGCAATAACAGGAGGATTTTTAGATATTTATACTTATGTAGTAAGAGGAAAAGTATTTGCTAATGCACAGACTGGAAATATAGTTTTATTTGGTCTTAACATAGCAGAAGGTAATGTCAGGAAATCTTTTTATTATTTTATTCCTATTTTGGCTTTTATTTTAGGGGTGTTGATAGCAGAAAAAATAAGAAATCATTTTAAAAATAATAATAGAAAGATTCATTGGCGACAAGTTATCATTGGAATTGAAATGATTACTATACTTATTGTTTCTTTTATTCCTCAAGGAAAATTTAATATGTTTGTAAATGTTGCTATATCTTTCATTTGTTCAATGCAAGTTGAGAGTTTTAGAAAGGTAAATGGCAACACATTTGCAACAACAATGTGTACTGGTAATTTAAGAAGTGCTACAGAAACACTATTTCATTATGTGCAAACTAAAAATATTTTTATGATAAAGAAGAGTTTGCAGTATTATGCTATTATTATATTCTTTATTTTGGGAGCTATTTTGGGAACTGTTTTTACAAAGATTTTTGTGGAAAAATCTATATTAATATGTTTCCTTATTTTATCAGTAGTCTTTATAGTTATGTTTATCAATAAAGATGATTCTTTTAATTTAAATTAACAAAACAATAGAGTCATTATTTGATATACTTTAAATATAGTAAGTAGTATATAAATTTAGTGTAAATGTGTAAATTATAGACATGATAACATTAAGTTTAACAAGTATATATAGAGGAGAAAAATATGAAAAAAATAGAATTACTTGCACCAGTTGGCTCTTTTGATTCCTTGAAAGCAGCAGTACAAAATGGGGCAAATGCTGTGTACTTAGGTGGAAAAGACTTTAGTGCGAGAGCATCTGCAAATAACTTTGATAGAAATGAGTTGATTGAAGCTGTTAAATATTGTCATATAAGAGGAGTACAAGTATTTGTCACTGTAAATACATTGATAAAACAGTATGAGATAGAAGATTTTGTCGAGTATGTAAAATTTTTATATGATATAGATATTGATGCATTAATAGTTCAAGATATAGGTATGGCAAGGCTTATAAAAAAATTACTACCTGATTTTGAATTACATGCAAGTACTCAAATGGTAGCTCATTCGCTAGAAGATGTAAAATACCTTAAAAGCGTAGGATTTGATAGGGTAGTTTTGGCAAGAGAATTAAATGTTGATGAGATAAAATGGATTTGTGAAAATACAACTGTAGATGTAGAAGTATTTGTGCATGGGGCTTTATGTGTATGTTATTCAGGTCAATGTCTTATGAGTAGTATGATAGGAAACAGGTCTGGAAACAGAGGAAGATGTGCACAACCATGTAGACAAAAATATGAGTTAATAGATATAAATACAGGTGAAGTTGTAAATAGTAATGGAGATTACTTATTAAGCCCTAGAGATTTAAGTACTATAGAAGATTTAGACAAAATAATCGAAGCAGGGGTATTATCTCTAAAAATTGAAGGAAGAATGAAAAAGCCAGAATATATAGCTACTGTAGTTTCAGGATATAGAGAAGCGATTAATGAGTTTATAAGTGAGAATAAAATAAATATTTCTGAGGAAATAATAAATAATTTGTATACTATCTTCAATAGAAAGTTTACTAAAGGATATATATTAGGTGAAGTTGGTAAGGATATAATGAATTCTGATAGACCTAACAATCAAGGTCTATATGTTGGAAAAGTCTTAGACCATAATAGAAAAACAAAGAGACTTAGAGTGATACTAGAGAATACCCTTAAAAAAGGAGATGGAATCAACTTAGGTGGAGGAACTATTGGAAGAATTATAAAAGATGGAGAGATAACTACAATAGCACACAAAGGAGATTTAATCGAATTAGATTTTATTGGGGAAGCAAAGAGAAATCAACTTATATTCAAGACTTCAGACAGTGAATTAATGGACAAAGTACAGTCTACATTTCAGCAAGATAAAGAACTTATAAAAACTAACATAAATGCAAAAGTAAGTATTAAATTGGGTGAAAAGCCAGTACTCTCTATAAGTGATTTTTGTGGTAATAAAGCAGTTGTAGAGGGTGAAAAGGTAGCTGAAAAAGCTATAAAAGTTGCTTTAAGTGAAGAAAAAATCGAAACACAGATTCAAAAACTTGGAAACACGCCTTATAAATTAAAAGATATAGACATTGATTTAGACGAAGGTGTAAGTATACCTATAAGTATATTAAATCAAATGAGAAGAGATTGTATTGAGCTTTTGGATGAGGAAAGAATAAGGATAAAAGAGAGAAGATTTAAGGAAAGTAAATTAAAATATAAACCAGCTAAAATAAATCGACATAAAGAATTTAATACAACTCCTAAACTTAGAGTTAAAGTTAAGAATTTAGAGCAATTAGAATCAGTACTAAAATATAATGTAGATTTAATTTATTATGAAGATATAAATACGCTATTTGAAGCTTTGGAAATAGCTTCAAGTATTTCTAAAGAATCAGTTAATTTAAGTTCAAATATAGATAGTGTAAATTCTTCATTAAATATAGATGATGTAAATGTTTCAAGTGAAAGAACATCTAGCTTTGAAGATAGATTAATCTATTCAGCACCAAGAATTATTAGAAATAGAGAATACAAACAGTTTGAAGTATTAGATAATATAAAAGGGCTTAATAAAATTCAAATTGGTAATTGGGGTTCTATGGATTATTTTAAAGATAAAAATCTAAATATAGATTGCTATTTGAATACTTTTAATAGTGAAAGTATAAATCACTTTAGGGATACAGGAGCAAGTACGGTTTGTTTATCACAGGAGTTAAATCTAAGTGAAATTGAACAAACATTAAAATATACAGATGCAGAAATTGAAGCAGTGATATATGGATATACGCCTATGATGGTCACAGAATACTGTCCTATGGGGGTTGTTGTTAGAGATTGTAAAAAAGATAAGAGAGTAGCTAAATGTAAGGAGAGCAGTTATGCTCTAAGAGATTTTACAGATGCAAGTTATAGGATAACACAAGATATATTCTGTAGAAGCACTATTTACAATTCAAAGGTAACCTGTATGTTGGACAATCTTTATGAATTAGATGAGATTGGAGTAGATGTATTTAGAATAGATTTTACAGTGGAAAATAGTGAAATGGTAGAGAAAGTTATTGAAGCTCATATTGAGGTTTTAAACAATAATTATAAACTTGGAGAAAAAGCTACTAACTTATATAAGCAATTGGATGAAATTGGAACAGTTGCAGGACACTACTATAAAGGTGTAGAATAGATATAACATGAAAAATATACATAAATATATAAAAACTCTTGAATTTATGTGTATTAATATATAAAAATATCATATCTATGAAAAAACAGGGGGATTACTGAAAATGAGAGAAGAAGCTTTAGACATTTTATTTAAGTATTTAGAAACTGATAGAATGAGAAAACATTGCTATGCAGTTGAAGCAGTTATGAAAGATTTAGCCAAAAGACTAGAGCCAGAGAAAGAAGAAAAATGGGCGGTTGCAGGTCTTTTACATGATTTGGATTCAGATATAGTTGGAAGAAAGCCAGGAGAAATCTGTGAAGGTCATGCAACAACAACTGTAGAACTTCTCAAAAAAGAAAATTTTGGTGATGAAGAAATGTATAGAGCAATACTTGGTCATCATGATGGTATGGGGGTTACAAGAACTAGTTTAATGGAAAAAGCTATATATGCAGCAGACCCTATAACTGGATTTATAACTGCAATAGCTTTAGTTTATCCAGATAAAAAACTTACGAGTGTAAAGACAAAATCTGTAATTAAAAGAATGAAAGAAACAAGATTTGCTTCAAATGTAAATAGAGATGCAATGAGAAGTATAGAAGATATAGGGATTCCATTTGATGAATTTGCAGAGCTTTCTCTTAATGCAATGAAAAATATTAGTGATGTACTTGAAAACAATGAAAATGAGTAAATAAGGAAAATAACAATAAATTTAAAAATGTGAATTGACAATAATTAGTTTAAATAAATGACTATAATTAATATAAACTTAAGGTCAACTTGTTAATAATTGACTGCAATGAGTAATTATAGTGATTCTTTGCATCAGTAATTATAGTAATAAACTTAAATATATAAAATAAGTAAATGAAAAATAGAAAAGAGAAAGTAAGGCGAAGTATATGAAACTTACGACTATTTGTTATATAGAAAAAGATAGTAAGACTTTAATGTTGTATAGAAATAAGAAGAAAGATGATGTACATGAAGGTAAGTATGTAGGTGTTGGTGGAAAATTTGAGCAGGGAGAAACACCAGAAGAATGTATAGTCAGAGAAGTTAAAGAAGAAACAGGTCTTACTCTTAAGTCATTAACATATAAAGGATTGATAACTTTTCCAAAATTTAAAGATGAAGAAGATTGGTATATGTTTTTGTATTTTTCAGATGAATTTGAAGGAACTTTATCTAACAAAGATTTAGATAATTGTAAAGAAGGCAAGTTACTTTGGGTTGATAATGATAAAATATTTGACTTAAATATGTGGGAAGGCGACAGATTATTTTTAGATTGGGCTAAAAAAGGCAAAATTTTTAGTGCAAAGATAACATATGATAATGGTAAATTGAAAGATTACAGTGTAAATTTTTTAGATTAATTAAAAAATTAAAGCCTATGTATTGTTAAAAAAATAAAAATTGACTAGGACAACTATTTGATTTATACTAGAGTAAAAATTTTAAAATGGAGGAATAATCTGGAATGATAGACATAAATTTAGACAAATGTGTAGGATGTGGTATGTGTGAGTCGGACTGCCTTGTAAATGCAATAAGGGTTAAAGAAGATAAAGCAAAGGTGAAAAATATTCTCTGTATTAATTGTGGTCACTGTATGGCTATATGTCCAACAGATGCAATAGAAATGCAGGAATTTGATAAAAATGAAGTATTAGAATTCAATCATGAAAATTTTGAACTAGAGCCTGAAAAATTACTAAACTTTATCAAATTTAGAAGAAGTATAAGAAGCTATAAAGACATAGAGGTAGAAGAAGAAAAAATAAAAAACATAGTAGAAGCAGGAAGATACACACCAACAGGTGGAAATAGACAACCGATAAGATACATATTAGTAAAAGAAAAACTAAAAGAAGTAAAAGAATTAGCAATAGAAGGGCTTTATAACTTGGCATTAAATACTGATGATGAAGACCCTGTACGTTCTATATATAAAAATACATTTAAGAGAATGTACAAAAGATATAAAGAAGAAGGATATGATTCTCTATTCTATGATGCACCATTACTTATGGTAGTAGTTGGTGATACTTCTTTAGGAGGAAGTGTATATGTAGATGGTGGATTAGCTGCGTCTAATATGGAGCTTATGGCTTATTCTCAAGGATTAGGAATGTGCTACAATGGATTCTTTGTTATGGCATCAAATGTAGAGCCAAAGTTAAAGGAATTATTGGGAATGAATGATAATGAAGCAGTTATAACTTCATTTATATTGGGATACCCAAGTGTAAAATATAAGAGAACTGTAAATAGAAATAGTGCTAAATTTGAAATAAGATAGAACTTAGAATGTATTATATACTCAAGATTAGCACAAGATAATGTATACATTTAATATAGTAAATTTGTTGTAATAATCAAATAAATCAGTTATAATCTAGGTATATTGTATATGGTGAGGATATTTAAATTTTTAAGTAAATTTTTATATCCTTTTTTATGCTAATCTACTTTTTCATATCTAAAAGTTTAAGTAGTAATTTGCATTGTAAATCTTAATTATATGGAGGATTAGTGTAGTGAATTCAAAAAAATTACTTTTATTAATTATTGTAATTGCATCCATATTCACTTCTTGCATATTTCCTTTTAATGTCAATGCTCTAGGTAGTGATAATCGTACTATTCGGGTTGCTTATCCTATTCAAAAAGGGTTAACTGAACTAGATAAACAAGGTAAGTACTCTGGATATACATACGAATATCTGTTAGAAATTGCACAATATACTGGATGGAATTATGAATTTGTTCAAGTATCTGGTGATGAAAATGAAGTTCTTACAAAACTAATGAAAATGTTAGAAAAAGGTGAGATTGATATAATGGGAAGCATGTTATACAATGAGCAGATGGAAAAATTGTATAATTATGCAGGTAATAGTTATGGAGTAGTAAATACAGTATTACAAGTATTATATGAAAATACAGCTATTGATAGTATAAGGTTAGAAGCTATGAAAGAAATTCGTATTGCTGTAATAGAGAATTCTAATACTAGGCTTAAAGAATTAAATGAATATTGCAAGATGAATTTAATATCACCTAAATTGGTATATTGTAAGTCACAAGAAGAACAATTACAAGCACTAAAGGTTGGTGAAGCAGATGCACTGCTTAATGTGAGTGTGAGTCCAATGGAAGGTGTGCGTACTATAGCTAAATTCTCACCAAAGCCATTCTATTTTATTACACCTAAAGGAAGTACAGACTTAACTCAAAGACTCAATTCAGCAATTAATAATATCGAACAGACAGACCCATATTTTTCGACTGCTTTGTATGAAAAATATTTTACACCAGAAAATAGTAAGATGATTTTGTCTGATGATGAAACTACATATATTAAAGATATAGATACATTAAAAGTTGGAGTACTTTTAAATAAGCCACCATTTCAAAACATAGATAAAAAAACAGGAGAATTAAAGGGTATATCAATAGATTTATTAAATCACATATCTGATAAAACTAGATTGAAGTTTGAACTGGTGCCTGTAAAGTCACAAAAAGATTTGGATAAAATGACTAAAAATCATGAAATTGATATTGTAGCAGGAATGATTTATGATTATGAAGATTCTCGTAAACACAATGTGACTATGTCTCGACCATTTGTTTCCACCCAATATATTATGATGATTAATAACAAATTAAATGAAAATAGTTTAGATGGAAAACGTCTAGCTCTACCTAAAGGGACTGGTTATGATAATTATTTTAATGGGGATGTCATATGGTATGATACTTTGGAAGAGTGTATAGAAGCTGTTAACAAAGGGTTTGCAGATTATACTTATGGAGAAGGATATTCTATACAGTACTATATTAATCAACCTAAGTACAAAAACGTACGTTTAGTTCCACAGACTTATGAATCACAGAGTATTTGCTTTGGAATAGTTAAACCAAGTAAGCAGGAATTATTGGGTATATTTAATAAAGCTATTATAAGCATTCCATCAGAAAAGATGCAATCAATTATCTATCAAAACACTACATATAGACAAGACTTTTCACTACTTTATATTATGCAACAAAATCCAATTGAAACTATTTTAATAGTTGCTAGTTTATTACTTTGCATTATTGGAGGTATGGCATGGAGCCTGCATACACGTAAAAGTATGAATCAGAAAATATCTTTGGAACTTAAAAAGCATGCTGAAGTTTATGAAATGGCAAGTGAATACTTTTTTGAATATGATTATAAACGAGATAAATTGATAGTTTCTATGAAAGGGAAAGGAATTAGTACTTATTATGGTATAAGTAAGAGTGCTATGAGTGAGATTGAAATAGAACATAATAAAAAGTTTTTTGATGTAATCAAGTCACAGGAGAATGGGACGACTGAAATGTATTCTATATGCGCTGATGGTAGTTGTCACTGGATTAGAATTACTTCAAAAATAATTTATAATGAAAAAAGTGTACCAGTGTATGTAATTGGAAAAATATCTAATATTGATTCTGAAAAAGAGGAAAAAGATAAGTTACTGGATAAGGTTCAAAAAGATGGCTTAACAAATATTCTTAATTCAGCATATATTAGAAAGTTAACTACAGAAAGTTTATCTAATTTATCTCCTAACAAAAATGGAGCTTTGTTAATTTTAGATATTGATTATTTTAAGTCTATTAATGATACTTATGGGCATTTAATTGGAGATAAAATATTAATTGATGTTGCAAAAGTACTTGCTAGAAGTTTTGAAAAAAATGATATTGTTGGTCGATTGGGTGGAGACGAGTTTAGTATCTATATTAAAGATATAATAAATAAGGAAGAACTTGTCAATAAATGTAATGAAGTATATAAACAAATTCACCTCATAAAACTGCCAAGTGGAAAAAGCATATCTATAAGTATGGGTGTAGTAATAACAAAATATGGACAGAAATATGACGAATTATATCAAATGGCAGATGATGCTCTTTATGATTCTAAGAAGCAAGGAAGAAATAAATTTAAAATAGTAGGAGTATAATTTTTAGTAAGATTTACTATAAAAATTGTAAATAAGATACAATTGAACGAGTTTTGTATAATTGTACATAAAAGAGATGTATTAATTTATATAAGATTCAGTATAAAAATATAATAAATTTTTAAATAAAAAGTATCTAATAAATCTTTTTAAAGTAAAAATAATAAAGCCCAATGACGTATGTTATTATCATCATTAGGCTTTATTTCTATGAATTAATACTAAAATTAAACTTGATGCTAACATTAGTATTAATTTACAGGTTAATTTTATATGGATTTACTTAGAATTAAAATCTGCTTCTTAAAACTTAGTCTTAATATTGGTTCATAGATTTTAATATTTCAATAACATAATCCCAAACATTAGCAATAGAAGGTATACTAACGTGTTCTTTTGGAGTATGAACATCAAACATATCTGGTCCTATAGAGATAGCTTCAGCATGAGGAAGTTTATCAAGTAATAATCCACACTCAAGACCAGCATGTAGAGCCATAACAGTAGGAACTTTACCAGTTAATTTCTCATAAGTTTCACTACATATTTTTTCTAATTTAGAACCTTTTTTAAATTCCCAAGCTGGATATTGAGATGTAAGACCATAGTCAGCACCTAAAGCTTGAGCTAAAAGTCTTATTCTATCAGCTATCTCATCTCTAATAGACATAACAGAACTTCTAACAGAAGTTAAGAATTCAATAGTTGATTCTTTAGTTTCAATTATAGCAAAGTTAGTAGAACTTTCAACTAATCCTTCTATATCAAGACTTACAGATTGAACACCATGAGGAGTTAAGCTTGACATTTGAATAACTTTTTCTTTGCAGTCTTTAGTAAGAGCTTTAGTTGCAGAAGTTTCAACTACTGAATAAGCCATATCAGGGTCAGAAGTAGTAAACTCATGTTTAAATGCAGTTAAAATATCATTTATTTGTTTTTTAGCAGATTCAACATCAGCTTTATCAACAGCTATTATACATTTAGCTTCACGAGGTATAGCATTATGCTTAGTACCACCATCAACTGAAACTAATTCGTAATCAACATCTAGTACGCTTAATACTCTAGCTATTGCTTTGTTAGCATTTGCTCTTTGTAAAACAATTTCCATACCAGAATGTCCACCTAATAATCCAGTAACTTCAACTAATAAAGCTTGCTTGTCAGCTCCAACTTCTTTGTACTCAACAGGTAGACTAACAACACAAGTTTTACCACCAGCACAACTAACTAATAGATATCCTTCTTCCTCGGAGTCCATGTTTAGGATATATTGACCTTTGATTAAGCTTGGGTCTAATGCATCAGCACCATTCATACCATCTTCTTCATTAACAGTAACTAAAACTTCTAATGCTGGATGCTCTAAAGTATTATCTTCTAATATAGCCATACCCATAGCAACAGCGATACCATTGTCAGCTCCAAGAGTAGTTCCAGTAGCGTATATCATATCACCATTAATTCTTAATTTTATAGGGTCTTTAAGAAAATCATGTTCAACATTCTTTTCTTTTTCACAAACCATATCCATATGTCCTTGAAGAACTACTCCTGGACAATTTTCATATCCTTTTGTAGCAGGCTTTCTTATTATTATGTTTAAACTTTCATCCTGGATAGTTTCAAGCCCTAAATTTTTACCAAAGCTAAGTAAATAATCACTTATGCCTTTCTCGTTTCCAGAACCTCTAGGAATTTGAGATATTTTCTCAAAGTTTTTAAAAACATTTTCTGGCTTTAATCCTTCTAATACGTTTCCCATGACTTGTGTTCCTCCTTAATTTATCTATATAAGTAGCTATTTTTATAAAATAAGCTAAAATAAACTCCTTTAAAAAATATTAAAGAAGATTTTTTAACAGATTATATTACAAATAAAGCATGTTTATGTATAATATATAGATAGCTACATACATAGTATAATACAAAATATGTTTAAAATATATCTAAAAGAGAAAAAATATAATAAATTTAGAAATAAAAAAGAAATAAAACTTGCAGTTTTTATTGAAAATGCTTGGAAAGCATACATTTTAAATATTAAAGAAAAAAGTTAAAATATTGAGGATGGTGAATATAGAAAAATGAATGAGAAATCGTTAAGAGTTCTAGAATACAATAAAATAATAGATTTATTAAAGAAGAAAGCCTCATCTTCTTTAGGTCTAAAATATATAGAAAGTTTAGTTCCAAATACTGATTTTGTAGAAGTAAAGTCCATGCTAGAAGAAACTAGTGAAGCTCAATCAATTATTATAAAGAGAGGTTCAGTAGGTTTGGATGGTATTCATGATATAGAAGATAAGGTTAAAAGAGCCTATATAGGTGCATCTCTTGACCCAGGAAGTTTAATTATGATAGCGGATACTTTAAGAGTAGCTAGAAGATTAAAAAATAGTCTATCTAGCAGTGATGAAGAAGATTTTAATTATCCAATAATACAATCTCTATCAAATTCTCTATATGTATATAAAGATATAGAAGAACAGATATACAATGCGATAATAAGTGAAGTAGAAATATCTGACAATGCTTCAAGTACACTTAGAGATATCAGAAGAAGAATAGCTCAAAAAAATCAATCCATTAGGTCTAAATTAAATTCAATAATAAGTTCAACTACTTATCAAAAATACTTACAAGATGCCATAATTTCTCTAAGAGGTGATAGATTTGTAGTACCTGTAAAATCTGAATATAGGTCGCAAGTAGCTGGTATAGTACATGACCAGTCATCTTCTGGTGCGACACTTTTTATAGAGCCAATGACTATAGTAGAGATGAACAATGAGTTAAGACAGCTAAAATTAGGAGAGCAAGAAGAGATAGAGAGAATTTTATCAGAACTTTCTGCAATGGTTGGAGAAGTAAGTGAAGATTTGATATCCAATCAAGAGATACTTGGAAGATTAGACTTTGCATTTTCAAAAGGAAAACTTTCTATACAAATGAGAGGTATAGAGCCTACATTAAATGAGGATAAATATTTAAATATAAAAAATGGAAGACATCCACTATTAGATAAGAAAAAAGTAGTGGCAAATACTATTTATTTAGGAAGAGACTTCCACACATTGGTAATAACAGGTCCAAATACAGGTGGTAAAACAGTTACAATAAAAACTGTAGGTTTATTTGCACTTATGACACAAAGTGGACTTCACATACCTGCTGATTATGGAAGTAGTATGTGTGTATATGATAATGTATTTGCAGATATAGGAGATGAACAAAGTATTGAGCAAAGTTTATCTACATTTTCATCTCACATGACAAATATAGTATCAATACTAAAAACCGTAACAGCAGACTCTTTAGTTATATTTGACGAATTAGGAGCAGGAACAGACCCTGTTGAGGGAGCTGCACTTGCAATAGCAGTATTAGAAGATATAAACTCTGTAGGAGCGAAATGTATAGCAACTACTCACTATAGTGAACTTAAAAATTATGCTCTTACTAAATCTGGTGTAGAAAATGCAGCAGTTGAATTTGATATAGAAACTTTAAGTCCAACATATAAGTTACTTATAGGTGTTCCTGGAAAATCAAATGCGTTTGAGATTTCCAGAAAACTTGGACTTAGTGACTATGTAATTTCACGTGCCAAAGAATATATAAACACAGATAACATAGCTTTAGAAGATGTATTACAAAATGTTGAAAAGAACAGAATCAAAGCTATTGAAGATAGAGAAGAAGCTGAGAGATTGAAGGAAGAGATAGAAAGACTAAAAGTAGAATACGACGAAAAACTTGAAAAATTAGTTACTCAAAGAGATAAGATGATTGAAAAGGCTAAATCAGAAGCATTTTCAATAACAAGACAAGCTAAGGAAGAAGTAGACCTTATAATAAAGGAACTTAGAAGTTTAGAACAAGAAAGAGCTTCTAAAGAAAAAAATCGTAAAATAGAAGAACTTAGAAAAGAATTGACTAGTTCTATGGGAAGTCTTCAACCGACAGTAAAAAGTATGATAGTTCCAAAAGTTTCAAGTAAAGAAATAAAAGACCTAAAACCAGGGGAAGAAGTTAGAGTAATAACTTTAAATCAAAATGGTAGTGTGGTTTCTGTAGACAAAAAGAGAAAAGAAGCAGTAGTGCAAATTGGTATAATGAAGATGACTCTACCTTTTAAATCTTTACAAAAATCTCACAAGGATGTTTCAAAACACGTTACTAAATCAACAAGAAATATCATAAGGGCAAAATCTGGAAATATAAAAAGTGAAGTTGACCTTAGAGGTTTAAATTTAGAAGAAGCTATAATGGAAGTCGAAAAATATCTAGATGATGCATATGTAGCAGGTCTAGAATCTGTAACAGTAATACATGGAATTGGTACAGGAGTGCTAAAATCAGGACTACAAGACATTTTAAGAAAAAATAGACATGTAAAATCACAAAGAGGTGGCCAGTATGGAGAAGGTGGAGCAGGAGTAACAATTGTTAAACTAAAATAATTTGTATAGGAGCACATTTTTATGATATTAGTATCTGCATGTTTAATAGGAATAAATTGTAAATATAGTGGCGATAATAATGAAAATGAAGAAGTAAAAGAATACCTAAAAGGTAAAGATTTTACTCTTGTATGTCCAGAACAGTTAGGTGGTTTATCTACACCAAGACCTCCTGCTGAGATAGTTGATGGAAAAGTAATCACAAAAGAAGATAATAAAGATGTAACAGAAAACTTTGTAAGAGGGGCTGAAGAAACTCTAAAAATAGCAAGATTATATGTATGTAGCGAAGCAATACTAAAAGAGGGTAGCCCCTCTTGTGGATGTAATCTAGTGTATGATGGTAGTTTTTCAGGCAAAAAAATACCAGGGAAAGGTATCACAGCAAAGTTACTGGAAGAAGAAGGAATAAAAGTCAAGAGTGAAAAAGACTTATAGAAAAGCAATAATCGTATAGATAAAAACTGTAATTATAGTATTTTTAATATATACAGAAAACATAATTATTAAAGTGTTTTGCCCTGTAATGAAATACTTGAAAAAACACTAAATTTGATTTAACATAAAGAGATAAGCACAATATAAACCAGGAACAATGTAGAGAGGAGCAACAAGATGCAAGATTTCAAGGTAGCAATATCAAATTGCCTTAAAGAGAAAATAGAAGAACTGTCGATAGAAGAGATAGAGGCACTTATAGAAGTTCCACCAAACAAGGACATGGGTGACTATGCTTTTCCATGCTTTAAATTAGCTAAAGTATTTAGAAAAGCTCCAAACATGATAGCAAGTGAATTAGCAGAAAGTATAGAAGCTAGTGGAGAGATAACAAAAGTAATACAATTAGGCGGATATGTGAATTTCTTTGTAAACAAATCTCAATTAGCAGAAACTGTAATCAAAAAAGTATTAGATGAAAAAGAAAATTATGGTCGTAGTGATTTTGGAAAAGATAAAACTGTAATAGTTGAATACTCTTCTCCAAATATAGCAAAGCCTTTCCATATAGGGCATATAAGAACTACAGTAATAGGTAATGCTCTATATAAGATATATGAATCACAAGGATACAAAACTATAAGAATAAATCATTTAGGTGACTATGGAACTCAATTTGGTAAGTTAATAGTGGCCTTTAAAAAGTGGGGAGAAAAGGAAGTAGTAGAATCTAATCCAATCCCAGAATTATTAAAATTATATGTAAGATTCCATGAGGAAGCAGAACAACATCCAGAAATGGAAGATGAAGCAAGAGCATGGTTTACTAAATTAGAAAATGGTGACGAAGAAGCAAAAGAATTATGGCAATGGTTTAGAGATGAAAGTCTAAAAGAATTTAGTAGAGTATATAAACTTTTAGATATAGAATTTGATTCTTTAGCAGGTGAAAGTTTCTATTCTGATAAGATGGACAGAGTAATAGAGTTGTTAGAAGAGAAAAATCTTTTACAAGAGTCTAAAGGTGCAAGAATCGTTGATTTAGAAGAATATAAGATGCCACCAGCTCTTATTACTAAGAATGATGGCTCAACATTATATATGACAAGAGATTTAGCTGCAGCAATATATAGAAAAGAAACTTATGATTTTGATAAGTGTATATATGTAGTTGGTTCTCAACAAAACCTACATTTCCAACAATGGTTTAAAGTAATTGAACTTATGGGATATGAATGGGCAAAAGACTTAGTGCATGTTGGATTTGGTATGGTAGCTCTTGAAGAAGGGACTATGTCAACTAGAAAAGGAAGAGTTGTATTTTTAGAAGATGCATTAAATCAAGCTATAGATAAAACTAAGGATATTATACTAACTAAAAACCCAGATGCTAAAAATGTAGATGAAATATCTAAACAAGTAGGTGTTGGAGCTGTAGTATTCCAAGAACTATCTAATAGTAGAATAAAAGACTATACTTTCTCATGGGAAAGAACATTAAGCTTTGATGGAGAGACTGGACCATATGTTCAATATACACATGCTAGATGTTGTGCAGTTTTAAGAAAAGCAAAAGAAGAAATCACTTCTGATATAGATTATAGTCTATTGGCTGATGAAGATAGTGCAGAAGTTCTTAGAGTTATAGAGTCATTTAATAAAAATATTTTACTTGCTCTAAAGAAGAATGAACCGCATATAGTTACAAGATTTATGCTAGATTTAGCTCAAGCGTTTAATAAATTTTATCATGACAATCCAATTTTAGTGGAAAATTTAGAGATTAGAAAATCGAGACTTGCTTTGGTACAAGCCACAAAACAAACTTTAGAAAATTCTCTGAAGCTGTTGGGAATGCACGCTCCAGAAAGAATGTAATACAACAAAATGTTGAAATAAAAAGAATAAAATTGAACTTAGTACGCAATTTGTATAACTGTAGAATATAGGGATGTCGAAAACTGATGCTTTACATATAAAAAAGTAGTATCGTATAATAATATATAGATAGTAGATTACAATGATTTTTGTACACTACTATCCCCCTATATATGACAGCTTCTTAACGGGCTGTCTCTTTTTTTTTAATAGCAGGATATTTAAATTAAGTTTTTGAGAAAGGATATATTTATGAATGACGTATTAATAAAAAAAGTCTACACATCTTCTTTTAATAATGGAAGTAAGACTCTTAAAGATTTAATTATAATAAATACAAAATCCTTAATAGATGATAAAACTCAAAGATGTGTATATATAGACGAAAAGAGATTGAAAGATGAACTTATTTACTTCAGATTTTATGGAGAAAAAATAGGTAATGTCAATTTTTTAAATATTTTATTACCATTAATTTTATCAAATACTAATATTCAAAAAAGTGAAGATGAGGTTGTTAAATTAATAAAAAAATATGTGAGTTACTTTAGAAAAGAGGAATTCTTATTTGATTATTTATTAAGTTCTGTAGCATATAATTCTGTTATGCACAATCTTATAAATAACAGTAAAATTGAATATGTCGAATTACTACAAAATATTAAAGACAAGATAATAGGTTTTTCTATAGAATTAGACAAGTCTGATATTGTAAAGTTTCAGATGGCAAGGATAGGTACAATACAATTAATTGATAAATATATTGATTTAAAATATGAAGATTATGATGAAGAAAGTATTCTATCAAGTGTTTTAAATATTTTATATGATATTTATATAGAAGACAGAAATGTAGAAAATGAAGGAATTAAAAGCATGAAAAAATCTATATTATCTATTTTAGGTGAAGAGACTGAATTAAACGAAGATAATATAGATTTTATTCTTTCTATGTCAGAATATGTTGTTAAGTTGAGAAAATATAAAATTGGGGTTAAAATGTATAATAAAAAAATAGACCCAAGAAGTCTTATAAGCCTTGAAGAAGGCGATACTACAATAGACCCCATATTTAATCAAATAACAGTTATGTCGAAAACCTTTAGTGATAATATATTAAGCATAAAGATACATTCTAAATCAGGTATTTATATATTAAAGTTTAAAAAGGTTTAGGTTACTAGAGATTACTGTTTTTTTCTAAGTAATCCAAAAAATCTTTTTCTTTAGTGTCAGTTAAGAAACATAATTCTTTTACTATATTATTTCTAAGGTCGATAAAATCACTAATTTGGGTATTTTCATTAGTGTATTCAAGAGACTTTATAATAAGCAGTAAATCTCTTTTTGATAAAGAGTTGATAGATACTTTTTCAATTAATTCCATAAAAAACTTCCTTTCCTCACATTACTTGAAATTAATAATCTAATTATATAAATGTTATATAGACTTTACATATACTATTTTAACCTATAAGGGGTACAAAAAGCAGTATAATATTAAAAAGAGGTGAGAAATATTTGAAAATTTTATTAACAACGTTGAATTCTAAGTTTATTCATACAAATTTAGCTATAAGATACCTAAAAGAATTTGTAAGGAATTTGCTAGAAGTTGACATGAAAGAATATACGATAAACAATGACTTAGATTATATTTTAAAAGATATATACAAAAATGAATATGATATAATTTTATTCTCAACATATATCTGGAATATAGGAGATATAGTTAAACTTTGTGATAATCTAAAAAAAATTAGACCAAATACTAAAATAGCTTTGGGCGGGCCAGAAGTGAGTTATGATAGCTATGAGGCAATGAAGAAATACGATTTTGTAGATTATATACTTTATGGAGAAGGAGAATTAATCTTTAGAGAGTTAGTGCTTCATCTTAAAGGAAAAAAAGAAATAAAAAGTGTAGACGGATTGGTATATAGACAAGGATGCGAGATAATAGTAAATAAACCTATGGAACTTCTTCAAAATTTGGACGAGATTCCTAGTCCTTATGAAAATTTAAATCCAAAGGAATATGAAAATAGAATAGTATATTATGAGTCGTCAAGAGGTTGTCCATTTAACTGTCAATACTGCTTATCTTCTACCATTCCTGGTCTTAGATATTTCAGCTTAGATAGAATAAAAAGAGATTTAAAAGCTTTAATAGATGCAAGAGTCTCACAAATTAAATTTATTGATAGAACTTTTAATGCAAATAAAAAAGTAGCTATGGAAATTATGGATTTTCTTATGAAAAATGATAATGGATATACAACCTATCATTTTGAAGTTACAGCATATTTGATAGATGACAAGATGCTAGAGTTTTTGGCTGACTGTAAAGAAGGGCTTTTCCAGTTTGAAATAGGAGTACAGTCGACAAATGAAAAAACACTTGATGCAGTAGGAAGAAGAGATGATTTCAAAAAGTTATCTCATGTTGTTCAGACAGTAGCATCTTATAGAAATATACATCAACATTTAGACTTAATTGCAGGACTTCCCTATGAGGATTATGAAAGCTTTGAGAACTCATTTAATGATGTATTTAATCTAGGGATAGAACACTTACAATTAGGTTTCTTAAAGATGATTAAGGGTACAGGTATGAGAAAGGTAGCAGATGAGCATGGATTTAAATATAAGGATTATGCTCCATATGAGTTTTTATACAATAATTATATAAGCTATGAAGAAACATTGAAATTAAAGGATATAGAAGATGTACTTGAAAGATACTACAATTCTAAAAACTTTGTGTTGTCCATGAGATATATTATAGGCAAATTTTATAAACAAAGTCCTTTTAAATTTTTTGAAACTTTTGCTAAGTACTTTGATGAAAATGGGTATTTTGACTTGGCACAGGGGAAAAATCAATTATACAAAATATTACTGGATTTCTATAATGAAAAAATAAATATAGACAATGATGTATTTAATGATATATTAAAGTATGACTACATTTCACTAGGTAAGACATCAAATATACCACAGTTTTTTAATAAGTTAGATGTGGATGACTTTAAGAATAGATGTCATGTATTTTTACAAGATAATGATAACTTATCAACATATCTACCTAATTTTGTTGATAAACCAGCAAAACATATAATAAAATATGTTCATTTTGAACCATTTAAATTTAATATTGTGGATTTAAAAAATAATATAAATACAGAAATAAGAGAAGAAGAAAATATAGTCTTATTTGAATATGATGATAAAAAAATATTTGAGAAATCTAAAACTCATAAAGTAGAAATTTAAGTATTTAGGAGGAAACAATGGATTTTAAAATAGAAAAGTATTTACTGAAGAAGGCAGAAGAACTAGCTTTTATAACTATAAAGCATGGTGGAGAATTTAAATTAAAGAGTTATGATGTGCCAAAAGGTGGACTAGATGTACCTATAAAAAATGAGGTACTAGTAAAAGGTATAAAAGAAAAAACTGCTCAAGATAAGTTAAACTCAATGTCTATAGCAGATGCAATGATATATATAATTGGTATAGATAGTAAATTTAAAAATAATGGAGAATATGAAAAGTTTTTAGATGCTTTGTCTAAGGATATTAACTTAGATTTAAAAGCATATATGGGATACATGTCTAGAAAATACTTTGAGATTGGAGAGCATACAGATTCTTTAATATATATAAAAGCATTTATAACTATGTATCCAGATGATTTAGATGCAATGTATAATTATGCAATTGTGTGCCAAGAGATAGCAAAACAATATCAAAAAGACCTAGATGATAAGGCTATGAATGCATTTTTACTTGAGGCAATGGCCAAACTTGAAAAGATAATAGATATTGATAATGATTTTGCATTAGGTTATTATCATTTAGGTTATCATTATTATAATCAAGGTCAATATTTGAAGACTAAATTGACATGGGAAGATGCATTAAGATTAGGTTTAGATGCTGACTTAGTGGCTGAGATACAAGAAAATTTAGGAAAGATGGATTTTAAAGTACAGTATGAAGAAGGATATACACTTATATTCCATGGTAAGTTTAAAGAGGGATTAGAAAAATTACTGCCACTGGAAGAAGAACATATGGATTGGTGGAATTTGCTGTTTATGATAGGGCTAGGATATAAGGGTATGGGCGAAATAGAGCAGGCTAAGATGTATTTTGAGAAGATATTAGTAATAAAACCTAAGCAAGTAGATGCTATAGTTGAATTAGGGCTTTGTGAAGCTTCTAAATATAATTTAGATAAAGCAATAGAGTATTTTGAGCAAGCTGCTAAGATAAAAGAGGACCCAGAAATTCTTTGTAATTTAGGTATGGCTTACTTAAACAATGGTGAAATTGATGATGCAACTTACTATATAGAAAGAGCTTATGAATTAAATCCACAGGATGAGATTACGATTGCTTGTTTAAAAGAGCTTGGTATAAATAAGTAAGAATGTTATTAGATTGTATTAGATTCTATTAGGTTTTACTTTATTAGGTTGGACTTGATGCTAGCGAGTTTTATCTGATGCTATTAAATTTTATTAATTAAGAGTGGTAGAACATTTATTATGTTGTACCACTTTTTTTATTTACTTTGTCTAAGTATTTTTACTCTTATTTACTATTTGTAATATTATATTTCATAAGTATCTTGAATTTATAATAATTAAATATTAAAGCAGATTTTAGTTGTACAAATTTTTTGTAACATAAAAAATAAATTGATAAAAGACATATCAAATATGGTATTATTTAGTTAAATATATATAAGGGAGGGGTTACTTTTGATAAAGAAATTAGATGATATTTTAGAGCAGCTTAAAGGAGGAGAAAAAATAGTACTTTCTGTAGCAGCAGCTCACGATAAAGAAGTTTTAATGGCTATAAAGGATGCTGTAGAAAGAAATATAATTACTCCTATATTGGTTGGAAATGAAGGAAAGATAAGAGAAATATCAAAAGAAATAGAATTTGATTTGGGTGGAATTAAAATTATTGACAAGGATGATATTAAAGACTGTGCTGAAATAGCAGTTAAATTAGTATCAAGTAAAGAAGCTGATTTTGTAATGAAAGGTTTATTAGATACATCCGTTATCTTGAAAGAAGTGTTAAATAAAGATTATGGTCTTAGAACTGATAGTTTATTAAGTCATGTTATGGTATATGAGTTAGAAAGATACCATAAGCTATTGATAACTACAGATGGAGGAATGAATATAGCTCCTGACTATGAACAAAAGGCAAAGATATTAAAAAATTCTATAAAAGCAGCAAAAGCTTTAGGTATGGAAACTGTAAAAGTTGCATGCTTAGCAGCTAAGGAAAAAGTAAATCCTAAAATGCAAGCTACTGTAGATGCAGATATGTTAGCAAAAGCTTGTCAAGCAGGAGAATTTGGAGATAATGTAATTGTAGAAGGTCCTTTAGCTTTTGACTTAGCAGTTTCAAAAGAAGCTAGTGAGATAAAAGGATTTAAAAGTGAAGTATCTGGAGATGTAGATATTATGTTGGTTCCAACAATAGAAGTTGGTAATGGCATAGGAAAAGCCTTTACATACATGGCAGATTCTAAATCAGCAGGTATAATTATGGGCGCAAAAGCTCCTATAGTTTTAGTATCAAGAGCTGATTCACATGAATCTAAATTGTACTCTATTGCGTATGGAGCTATTGTAGCTAAAAGTATGAAATAAAAACATTAAGTGTGTAAAATAAATGCGTTAAAAGATAAAATGTAGTCATAATATCTAAATTAATGCAATATTAAAAAAATTTTATATAAAAAATAATTATAGCTTCAAATGAATATATACAAATGTTCAATTTGAAGCTATAATTAATATTAAAGTAAGAAAAATAAAAAAATTTCAAAAAATTAGTCCAAAAAATGCTATTCTAAGAAGTTTTTACTAATTATGGTATAGGGAGTAAAAATCTGTAACAAGTCCAAAAAAGTAGTGAGAAATAATAAACACACAAATAAGATATAATATCAAAAAATTGACTAGAAATAATTCAAAATTGATTTAAAAAAATCAAAACATAATTTAATTAAACTAAAGTATCAAAAAAGTAGGCTCAAGTATTAAAAAATAGCCAAAAATGAGTAGTTAAATTAACTTAAATTAGGTATTAAAAATAAAATTTTTATGTATTATCTAATTTTGTTAAAAAAATATTTAAATCTAAAGCAAAGTGCTGAAAATTAGTATATAATCAACTTAGAAAGCATTTATTTTATTATTTTATGACATGAAGTCAGTCACCTGGGGGATTTTAAAAATCAAAAAAAGGGGATAGGAATATGGATGAAAAAATGTTAACAATTGATTTAAACAGCCAGAAGATGATAGCAAAAGCTAGAGAAGAAGGCGTAGAAACAATGTATGATAGAAAAGAAGGCTTTAAAGCACAATGTGGTTTTGGTCTTCAAGGGGTTTGCTGTAGAATATGTGGAATGGGACCATGTAGAATAAGTCCTAAAACTCCAAGAGGGTTATGTGGAGCAGACGAACACACTATAGTAGGTAGAAACTTTGCAAGAATGGTTGCTGGTGGGACAGCTGCCCATTCAGACCATGCTAGAGATATAGCACATACATTAGCATTAGCTGATCCAAATGGAAACTATAAAATAAGAGACGAAGCTAAATTAATTACTTTAGCTAAAGAATGGGATGTAGAAACAGAAGGTAGAGATATCTATGATGTAGCACATGAAGTGGCAGAAATTGCATTAATGGAATTTGGTAAACCTTTTGGGACATTAAGATTTATAAAAAATGCGCCAGAACCAAGACAAAAAATATGGAAAGAATATGCTATAGAACCAAGAGCTATAGATAGAGAAATTGCAACAATAATGCACTCTACTCATATAGGTTGTACTGGTGATATAGATAGTTTAATACACATGAGTCTAAGAACTTCTATGGCTGATGGTTGGGGTGGTTCTATGATAGGTACTCGTTTAAGCGATATCTTATTTGGAACTCCAGTACCAAGAAGAACAGAAGCTAACTTAGCAGTATTAGAAGAAAATAAAGTTAATATAATATTACATGGACATGAGCCAGCATTATCAGAAATGATAGTTTTAGCTGCAGAAGAACCAGACTTAATAGCTTTAGCTAAAGAAGTTGGAGCAGATGGAATAAACTTAGCTGGTATGTGTTGTACAGGTAATGAAATTACAATGAGACATGGTGTAAGAATAGCAGGAGACTTCCATCAACAAGAACTTGCAATAGTAACTGGAGCAGTTGAGGCTGTAATAGTTGACGTTCAATGTATATTCCCTGCACTAGCTAGAGTAGCAGATTGTTACCACACTAAATTTGTAACAACTTCTCCAAAAGCTAAAATAACAGGTTCAACTTATATTGAATTTAGAGAAGAACAAGCTCTTGATGATGCTAAATCAATAGTTAAAGAAGCTATCTTAAACTTTAAAAATAGAGATAAATCAAAAGTACTTATACCTGAATTAAAATCAGGGGCAACAGTTGGGTATAGTGTAGAAGCAGTAGTAAATCAATTAGACAGAGTTGTAAACTCTCATATAGATCCAGCAGGAACAGTTAAGCCATTAACAGACTGTTTAAAATCTGGAGTATTAAGAGGAGCAGCTGGTGTAGTTGGATGTAACAATGCTAAAGGAGTTTCAAATGAGGCTCACGTAACAATAATGAAAGAATTAATTAAAAACGACATAATAGTAGTTACTACAGGATGTGGTGCTTCAGCAGCAGCTAAATTTGGTTTAATGGAAACTGATGCAGCTGAAAAATATGCAGGTAAAGGTCTTGCAACTGTCTGTAAATTAGTAGGAATCCCACCAGTACTACATATGGGTTCTTGCGTTGATATAAGCCGTATATTAGATTTAGTTGGAGCAGCAGCTAATTACTTAGATATGGATATGTGTGACCTTCCAGTTGTAGGTATAGCTCCAGAGTGGATGTCAGAAAAAGCAGTTGCTATAGGATGCTATGTTGTAGCTTCTGGTATAGACACTTACTTAGGAATAATGCCTCCAATAGCTGGTTCTTCAAGAGCAGTAGATATATTAACTAGCGAATTAAAAGATAAAGTTGGTGCAACATTTACTGTAAATACAAATCCAAAAGAGTTAGCAGCTACAATAATAGAAGATATAGAAAAGAAACGTGTTCACTTCGAAGCATTAGTTGAAGAAAAAATGGGTGTTGAAGCAGAAGCTTAGAAAATGGCTAAAGCCTTAGAAAAAACGATTTTATATCTAAATAAAGGTTTTATAGTTGAATGAAGTCAAATATTAAAGAAAAGAACATCAAAATACAATGAATATACTGAATAAATAAAATATAAACAATATAATGAAGAATACTAAAACTATACATGCTGCTTTGAAAAGCTAGTAGGGTAAATGTAATTGGTTCCTGTAAGGACTAGCTGTAGTTTATTTTTAGTGTTTAAAAAATAGATAACTACACTAAAACATAAATAAAATAAAAAGCAAATAGTAATAAAGGTGGTAGGGATTATGAAGATAGCAATAACAGGTAAAGGTGGAGTAGGTAAAACGACTTTTTCTTCAATGCTCTCTAGGATGTTTGCTGAAGACGGATACAGAGTTGTTGCTGTTGATGCCGATCCTGATGCTAATTTAGCTTTAGCACTAGGTTTTCCAAAAGAAGTATATGAATCAATAGTACCTATATCAGAAATGAAAAAGTTAGTTTCAGATAGAACAGCTGCTTCTGTAGGTTCATTTGGAAAAATGTTTAAGATGAATCCTAAAGTAGACGATATACCTGAAAATTTCTGTAAAGAATACAACGGAGTGAGATTACTTACATTAGGAACAGTGGATTCTGGTGGCACTGGATGTGTATGTCCAGAGCACGTTCTTTTAAAAAGACTCTGTTCACACTTAATACTACAAAATAAAGATGTAGTTGTTATGGATATGGAAGCTGGAATTGAACACTTAGGAAGAGGAACAGCTCAAGGTGTAGATGCTTTTATAGTAGTTGTAGAGCCAGGAGAAAGAAGTCTCCAAACATATAGAAAAGTTAAAAAACTTGGTCATGATATAGGCGTAAATAAGGTATTTGTTGTAGGTAACAAAATCAGAAATAAAGAAGATGAAGAATTTATAATACAAAACTTAGAAGATGGGGAATCTTTAGGATTTATCTATTACAATCAAGATGTTATAGATTCTGATAGAGCTAATCAATCTCCATATGATTCTAGTGAAACAACAAAGGCACAAATTAAAGAAATAAAAGAGAAATTAATGTCACTTAAAGATAAATAGAAATTTTGATTTATAATTGGGTTGTTGGTTAAAGGCAATAAATAGGTATTAGATAGGTAATAAATGATTAATTAGATAAATGACTAGCTATTAAGTTAAAGATATTTTAATAGCTTAGTAGCTAGTTTTTAAGCAATTTTACATGTATAATTATCTTATAAAATATAATTTTTACATATTAATACAATTTATACAAAAATTATATTTTAAATCTATTTAGGTTGTGGGAGGAGATTCAGTTATGGGATTTAAATCTGACATTGAAATAGCTCAAGAAGCTAAACCTCAAGATATTAGAGAGGTTGCAAAAAAATTAGGACTAGGTGAAGAAGATGTAGAACTATATGGTAAATACAAAGCCAAAGTTGACTACAATCTACTAAAAAGAGAAACTGGGAAAAAAGCTAAGTTAATATTAACTACAGCTATAAACCCAACTCCAGCAGGTGAAGGAAAAACTACTACTACTATCGGTGTTGCTGATGCATTTGCAAAATTAGATAAAAATGTATTAGTTGCTCTAAGAGAACCATCTCTAGGACCAGTATTTGGTGTTAAAGGTGGGGCAGCTGGTGGAGGATATGCACAAGTTGTTCCTATGGAAGATATAAACTTACACTTCACAGGAGACTTTCATGCTATAGGAGCTGCTAATAACCTTTTAGCTGCTATGCTTGACAATCATATTCATCAAGGAAATGAACTTAGAATAGACCCTAAGAAAATAACTTGGAGAAGATGTGTAGACATGAACGATAGACAACTTAGAAATATCGTTGATGGTATGGGTAAAAAAGGCGATGGAGCAGTTAGACAAGATGGATTTGATATAACTGTTGCTTCTGAAATAATGGCAGCGTTCTGTTTGGCAAGTGATATAGCTGACTTAAAAGAAAGATTAGGAAACATAATAGTTGGATATAGCTACGAAGGTGCACCTGTAACAGCTAGACAATTAAAAGCTAATGGTGCTATGGCTGCATTATTAAAAGATGCTTTAAAACCAAACCTAGTTCAAACTCTTGAAGGAACACCATCATTTGTACATGGTGGACCATTTGCAAATATAGCTCATGGATGTAACTCTGTTATAGCTACAAGAATGGCTATGCACTTTGCAGATTATGTAATAACTGAGGCTGGTTTCGGTGCTGACCTTGGAGCAGAAAAATTCTTAGATATAAAATGTAGAATGGCAAATTTAAAACCAGATGCTGTTATAATAGTTGCTACTGTAAGAGCATTAAAATACAATGGTGGAGTTGCTAAAGCAGACTTAAACGAAGAAAATCTAGAAGCTCTTGAAAAAGGACTTCCAAACTTATTAAAACATGTTGAAAACATAACTCAAGTATATGGATTACCAGCAGTTGTTGCAATAAACAGATTCCCACTTGATACTGAAGCTGAACTTAAACTTGTTGAAGACAAGTGTAAAGAATTAGGCGTTAATGTTGCTCTTTCTGAAGTATGGGCAAAAGGTGGAGAAGGTGGAATTGCAGTAGCTAAAGAAGTTTTAAGATTATTAGATGAAGAAGAAAATAATTTTAGATTCTGCTATGAAGATGATTTATCTATAAAAGATAAGATAAATGCTATAGCTACTAAGATTTATGGAGCAGATGGTGTAGATTATACTCCAGAAGCTGATAAAGAAATAGCTAACTTAGAAAAACTTGGATTTACTAAAGTTCCAGTATGTATGGCTAAAACTCAATATTCTTTAACTGATGACCAAACTAAATTAGGTAGACCAACAGGATTTAGAATAACTGTAAGACAAGCATCAATTTCAGCAGGAGCTGGATTTATAGTTGCACTTACTGGAGAAATAATGAAAATGCCAGGATTACCAAAAGTTCCAGCAGCAGAAAAAATAGATGTTGATGAAAATGGAGTAATAGCTGGATTATTCTAAGTGTATTAATTTATAAATAAAGAGTAGGAAATATCTCTAAGATAATTTAGGATATTTTCCTACATCCTTTTAAGGAGGATTATCATGAAAATAGCAGATAAAACTTGTGTTGATTTTGTAGAAGTACTATCTTCTAAAGAAGCAGTACCAGGTGGCGGAGGAGCTGCCGCACTAGTTGGTGCAATTGGTATGGCTTTAGGGAGTATGGTATGCAATCTTACAATAGGAAAGAAAAAGTATGCTGAGTATGAAGAAAGTGTAAAAGATATATTAAATAAAGCAGGAAAATTAGAAAAAGATTTATTAAAAATGATAGATGATGATGCAGAATGTTTCTTACCATTATCAAAAGCTTATGGGCTTCCTAAAGAAACAGAAGAGGAAAAAAGAATAAAAGCAGAAACAATGGAAAAAGCGCTAAAAGTTGCTTGTGAAGTACCATTAAATATAGTAAGAGTTTGTTATGAAGCTATTAAGTTACATGAAGATTTAGTTGATAAAGGTTCAAGACTTGCTATAAGCGACGTTGGTGTAGGGGTTCAATGTTTAAGAGCTGCTATACTTGGTGGACAATTAAATGTAGTTATAAATATAAATTCTATACAAGATCAAGAATATGTTAGTAAAGTAAAAACAGAAGTAGATAAATTAGTTGAAGATGGCGTTAAAACTTGTGATGAAGTTTATGCTAAAGTTGAAAAAGCGCTTGGTAAATAATTTTTAAATGACGAAAGTAGATACTATGTTATTAATATGTGGTATATAGAATAAATTAATTTAAGTTTGCTTGTAGGGGAGTTGTGAATATATGGAAGTAATGTCAACTAAAGGACAGATTATAAAAGGAAAACCTGTAGCTGATAAGATTAGTGAAGACTTAATAAAAGAAGTCGAGTTACTAGTTAAAGAAGGTATAAATCCTAAGCTAACAATAGTTAGAGTTGGAGCAAGAAGTGATGATTTATCATATGAAAGAGGAGCACTAAAAAGATGTCAAAACATTGGTATAACAACTGAGGTGTTGGAATTAGCTGAAGATATAACTCAAGAAGAATATATTGATGTTTTAAAGAAAGTTAATGATGACAAGGATGTTAATGGTATATTATGTTTTAGACCACTTCCAAAACACTTAAATGAAGAAGTTATAAAATATGTCATTGCACCAGAAAAAGATGTAGATTGTTTTAGCCCAATAAACTCTGCTAAAGTCATGGAAGGAGATAAGAGTGGATTCCCACCATGTACTCCTACAGCAGTAGTAGAAATATTAAAACATTATAATGTTGATTTAAAAGGAAGTAAGGTAACAGTTCTTGGAAGATCAATGGTAGTTGGGAAGCCAGTATCAATGCTTTTATTAAGTGAACATGCAACTGTTACAATATGCCATTCAAAGACTAAAAACTTATCAGATGTAGCTGCAGAAGCGGACGTATTGATAGCAGCTATTGGTAGAGCTAAGATGGTAGATGAAAGTTTTGTGAAAGATGGAGCAGTAGTTATAGACGTTGGTATAAATGTTGATGAAGAAGGAAATTTATGTGGAGATGTTGATACAAATGCAGTTTTAAATAAAGTATCTATGATAACTCCAGTTCCAGCGGGGGTTGGTTCAGTTACAACATCTATACTTGCAAAACATGTAGTTAAAGCTTGTAAGTTGCAAAACAATAAATAGATAGATATTGTGGAAGGTTTAGGGGGGAAGTAGATATGATAATTTCTGAAAATAAACCATTGGAAGAAGTGCTAGGGTACTTAAAGAATTTTGACAAGCTAGTTTTAGTTGGTTGTAATCAATGTGCAGCGACTTGTAAGAGTGGTGGAGAAGAAGAAGTTCTAAAAATGAAGGAAACTCTTGAAGGTGAGGGCAAAAAAATCTTAGGATATGTAATGCTTGATCCTGCTTGTAACCTTTTAAAGTCTAAAAAGGACTTAAAGGCTCTAAAAGAAGAAACTAAAGAAGCTGATGCAGTTTTATCTTTAGCATGTGGAGATGGGACACAAACAATAGTTAAAAACCTAAAAAATAAACCAGTTTATCCAGCTAACAACACTTTGTTTATAGGGGAAGTACAAAGGGTTGGAGAATATGAGGAAGCCTGTAAGGCTTGTGGAGACTGTGAACTTGGTTGGACAGGTGGAATATGTCCAGTAACTATGTGTGCTAAAGGTCTTATGAATGGGGCTTGTGGTGGAGCTAAAAATGGTAAATGTGAAGTAAATCCAGAAAATGATTGTGCTTGGATAAAAATATATGAAAGATTGGAATCTATAGGGCAATTAGATAATTTAGCAGAAATAAGACCGCCAAAAGACTATTCTAAGCAAAATAATCCAAGAAGCTTAAGTGCAAAGAAAAAGAAAGAAGCAACAGCCAATTCATAAAAGTTTTTTTTAGAAGGTTAAAAGGGGGATTAGAGATGAGCTTATTAAGAGAAACATTAGAGAGTGGAAAATTTGCAGTTACTACTGAGATGGCTCCTCCAAAAGGGACTGACCTTTCACATTTAATTGAATGTGCAAAGCCGTTAGTTGGAAGAGTTCATGCAGCAAATGTGACAGACTTTCAATCAGCAGTTATGAGAGCAACTTCTCTTGCTACATGTAAATTACTAAAAGATGCTGGATTAGAGCCAGTGATTCAAATAACAGGGAGAGATAGAAATAGGATAGCTATACAAGGAGAAATGTTGTCAGCAGGTGTATTTGGGATAAACAACTTGTTGGCATTAACAGGAGACCATACTAGCGTAGGAGACCATCCACAAGCTAAAGGTGTATTTGATTTAGACTCTGTAGGGATACTTCAAACTGCTGAAACTCTAATGGCAGGTACGGATATGGCTGGTAATAAATTAAAAGGTTCTCCAGATTTTTATCTAGGAGCATCAGTAACTCCAGAATATTCTCCAATAGAAGTTCAATTATTAAAAATGCAAAAGAAAATAAAAGCTGGAGCTAAATTTTTCCAAACTCAAGCACTTTATGACATAAATACAATGAGAAAGTTTAGAGAACTAACAAGAGATATGGATTGCAAGGTATTGGCAGGGATAGTACCTTTAAAATCTCCAGGAATGGCTAAATTTATGACTGCAAATGTACCAGGAATATTTGTGCCAGATGAACAAATCGAAAGATTAAGAGCAGCTGGAAAAGAAAACTGGGTAAGTGAAGGAATAAAAATGGCAGGAGAACTTATCAAACAATTAAAAGAAGAAGATTTATGTGATGGTGTTCATATAATGGCAATTGGGGCAGAAGAAAATATACCTGCTATACTAGATGCCGCAGGTTTATAGTATTACAAGATTGTAGATTATAAGGTTTGGGGGAATTAAGGATGAAAATAGTAGTAGTAGGTGGTGGACCAGGAGGATATGTAGCAGCTATAAAAGCTTCTATGCTTGGTGCAGAGGTGACAGTTGTTGAAAAAAGAAGAGTTGGAGGAACTTGCTTAAATGCAGGATGTATACCAACTAAAGCACTTCTTGCTTCTTCAGGGGTATTAAATACTGTGAAGGAAGCAAAGGATTTTGGTATAGAGATAGATGGTACAGTTACACCAAATTTCACTGCCATAATGGAAAGAAAAAATAAAGTTGTAAATCAATTAATAAGTGGTATAGAATTCCTATTTGAGAAAAGAGGAGTAAAACTAGTTAATGGTTTTGGAAAATTAATTGATAAAAATACTATAGAAGTAACAAAAGATGATGGAACAGTAGAATCTATAAAAGCTGATAAGATAATACTAGCTAATGGTTCTGTTCCAGTTGTACCAAGAATGTTCCCATATGATGGAAAGATTGTAATAACTAGTGATGAAGTTCTTGGACTTGAAGATATACCTGAATCTATGTTAATAGTAGGTGGTGGAGTTATAGGATGTGAAATAGGGCAATTCTTTAGAGCCTTAGGAACAGAAGTAACTATAGTTGAAATGGTTGACCAGATACTATTAAATGAAGATAAAGATGTAGCAAAACAACTACTTAGACAATTTAAGAAAGATAAGATTAAAGTTATTACAGGTATTGGAGTACAAACTTGTGAAGTAGTTGATGGTAAAGCTGTTGCAACTCTTTCTAATGGAAAGGTTATAGAAGCACAATATGCATTAGTATGTGTTGGTAGAAGACCTAACCTTGATAATTCTGGAGTAGAAGATATAGGAATTGAAATGGAAAGAGGAAAAGTAGTAGTTAATGAGCATCTTGAAACTAATGTAGAAGGTATATATGCAATAGGTGATATAATAGATACTCCTTTCTTAGCACATGTTGCTTCTAAAGAAGGTATTGTTGCAGTTGAAAATGCTTTAGGAAAAACTAAAGTAGTAGATTATAGAGCAATTCCAAGATGTGTTTATACTGAACCTGAAGTTGCTGGTGTTGGTAAAACTGAAAAACAACTTGAAGCTGAAGGTGTAGAATACAATGTAGGTCAATTTGATTTTAGAGGACTTGGAAAAGCACAGGCTATAGGACATTTCCAAGGATTTGTAAAAATAATAGCTGATAAAGAAACAGATAAAATAATAGGTGCAGCAGTAGTAGGTCCTCATGCTACAGATTTATTAACAGAGTTATCACTTGCTGTTCATCTAGGATTAACTGTAGAACAAGTAGGGGATGCAATACATCCACATCCAAGTTTATCTGAAGGACTAATGGAAGCACTTCATGATGTACATGGAGAATGTGTTCATTCTGTACCTAAATTATAATAAGTAAACAGAGTACATAAGGCTCTGTGGCTAGATTTAAGGGGGAAGTCTTAAAATGGGATACAATATAGCTGTTGCAGGAAAAGGTGGAACTGGTAAAACAAGTCTCACAGGGCTTTTGATTGATTATTTGGTTAAGGACAATAAGGGACCAGTATTAGTTGTAGATGCTGATGCTAATGCTAACATAAATGAAGTATTAGGTATTGAAGTTGAAGCAACAATAGGAGAAATAAGAGAAGAAGTAAATCAAAGAGAAAAGTTAGGCAATGCATTCCCAGGTGGTATGACAAAAGCACAATATCTACAATTTAGATTAAATTCTATAATTGAAGAAGGAGAAGGATATGACTTGTTAGTAATGGGGAGATCAGAAGGGGAAGGATGTTACTGTTTTGTAAATGGGATACTTAGAGAACAAGTAAACAAAATATCTGGTCACTACAAATACTTAGTCATGGACAACGAAGCTGGTATGGAACATCTAAGCAGAAAAGTTACTAGACATGTTGATACACTTTTATTGGTTAGTGATTGCTCAAGACGTAGCATACAAGCTGTTGCTAGAATAAGAGATTTAGCTGAGGAACTAAAATTAAATGTTGGAAGAATACTTCTAATTGTAAATAAGGTTCCAAATGGGGTTATGAATGATGGTGTTAAAGAGGAAATAGAAAAACATAACCTAGAGCTAATTGGTGTTGTACCTATGGATGAATTGATATATGAATATGATTCTACAGGTATTCCTTTAGTTAATTTACCTGAAGATTCAAAATCTAAAGTGGCTATGAAAGAGATTTTTGCTAAATTAGAATTAAAATAGGCTTAAGGGGGAAAAAAATATGGCATTTAAAATGTCTACTCAAAAATATTCTGGAAAAATATCAGAAGTTGAAGTAGGAATAGGGGAAAAAGCAATTAAATTAGGTGGGGAAAATGTATTACCTTTTTATAGTTTTGATGGAGAAGTAGGGAATACTCCAAAAATAGGTATAGAAATATCAGACGTTTATCCTGAAAGCTGGACTGATTCATATAAAGAGTTATACAAAGATGTAGCTAATTGTCCAGTAGAATGGGCTAAATATGTTGAAGCTAATACACAAGCAGATTTTATTTGTTTAAAATTTGATGGTTCTGACCCAAATGGATTAGATAAATCAGTTGATGACTGTGCTGAAGTTGCTAAAGCAGTAGTTGAAGCAATAACATTGCCTTTAGTAGTAGCTGGTTCAGGAAATCATGAAAAAGATGGTAAACTGTTTGAAAAATTAGCTCAAGCGTTGGATGGGCATAACTGTCTATTTATGTCAGCAGTAGAAGATAACTACAAAGGAGTAGGAGCATCAGCTGGAATGGCTTATTCACACAAAGTTGGAGCAGAATCTTCTGTTGATATAAACCTAGCAAAACAATTAAACGTACTGTTAACTCAATTAGGCGTTAAAGGTGAAAATATAGTTATGAATGTTGGATGTTCAGCAGTTGGTTATGGATATGAATATGTTGCATCTACTATGGATAGAATTAGACTTGCAGCATTTGGTCAAAATGATAAGACATTACAAATGCCTATCATAACACCAGTAGCTTTCGAAGTAGGTCATGTTAAAGAAGCTATAGCTCCAGTAGAAGATGAGCCAGATTGGGGTTGTCCAGAAGAAAGAACTATAGCAATGGAAGTTTCAACTGCAGCAAGTGTTTTAGTAGGTGGTTCAAACGCAGTTATACTTCGTCATCCAAAATCAATAGAAACTATAAAAGAATTGGTTAACGCATTAGCTTAATTAAATTGTTAAGGTTAGGGGGAGAAAATAATGGCATTAAAAGCTTTAGATATATTTAAATTAACACCAAAGAAAAACTGTAAGGATTGTGGATTCCCAACTTGTATGGCTTTCTCTATGAAGGTTGCTTCAGGAGCTGTAGAAGTAGGCAAATGCCCACATATGTCTGATGACGCTATAGCAAAACTATCAGAAGCTACAGCACCTTTAATGAAAGCATTAAAAGTTGGTACTGGAGCATCTGAATATGAACTAGGCGGGGAAACAGTATTATTTAGACATGAAAAAACATTAGTAAGTAGAAATAGATATGCAGTTTCATTCTGTACTTGTATGAGTGATGAAGCAGTAGATGCTAAAATAGCTAACATGAAAAAAGTTGACTATATAAGAATTGGTGAACAAATGAAAGTTGAAATGGTTGTTTTAGAATACTGTGGAGACAAAGATGCATATTTAAAACTAATAGACAAAATAAAAGGTAGCGGATTAGAAGTAGCTTATATTTTAGCTTGTGATGATGCACAAGCAGTTAAAGAAGCTGTTGAAGTATTAAAAGATGCTAGACCAATGGTATATGGAGCAACTAAAGATAACTACAAAGATATGATAGAAGTAGTTAAAGGAGCAAACCTACCATTAGGAGTAAAAGCAGCTAGCTTAGAAGAATTATATGAAACAGTTGAATTAGTTCAATCTGCTGGATATAAAGAATTAGTATTAGATGTAACTGGAGAAAATATAAAAGATACTTACACTAATGCTGTGCAAGTTAGAAGAATAGCTTTAAAAGAACAAGATAGAACATTTGGATATCCTTCAATAGTATTTGCAAATAGATTATCTAACTCAAATCCTATGATGGAAATTGCTTTATCATCAATATTTACTATAAAATATGGTTCTATAATAGTAATAGATGATATTAGTTATGCTAAAGCATTACCATTATTTGCATTAAGACAAAATATATACACTGACCCACAAAGACCAATGAGAGTTGAACCAAAGATTTACCCAATTAATAACCCAGATGAAAATTCTCCAGTATTAGTTACTGTTGACTTTGCATTAACTTATTTCATAGTTGCTGGAGATATAGAAAGATCAAAAGTTCCAGTATGGTTAGTAATACCAGATGCAGGTGGATATTCAGTTCTTACATCTTGGGCTGCTGGTAAATTTGGTGGAAATTCAATCTCTGCTTTCATCAAAGAAAGTAAAGTAGAAGAAGTAACTAATTGTAAAGACATTATCATTCCAGGAAAAGTTGCAGTACTTAAAGGTGATATAGAAGATAACTTACCAGGATGGAATGTAGTTATAGGACCAGAAGAATCTATGGAATTACCTAAGTTCTTAAAAGGATACCAAGAAAAAGCATGCCAAACAAACTAATAAAATATTAACTAACTATTAATATTAAATTTAAAGGGGGACATTATAAATGGAAAAATTTATGATTATAGGTGAAAGAATACACTGTATCTCACCTTCAATAAGAAAGGCATTAGCAGAAAGAGATCCAGCTCCAATATTAAAAAGAGCAAAAGAACAATTAGAAGCAGGAGCACACTATATAGATTTCAATATAGGACCTGCTGAAAGAGATGGCGAAGAGATAATGACATGGGGAGTTAAGCTACTTCAATCTGAATTTAACAATGTTCCTATAGCATTAGATACAGCTAATAAAAAAGCTATCGAAGCTGGACTTAAGGTTTATGATAGAACTAATGCAAAACCAATAATAAACTCTGCTGATGCTGGTTCAAGATTTGATTTAATAGATATAGCAGCTGAATATGAATCAATGGTTATAGGTTTATGTGCAAAAGAAGGTATCCCAAGAGATAATGATGAACGTATGGCTTACTGCCAAGAGATACTAGAAAAAGGCTTAATGCTAGGAATGGAGCCAACTGATATATTATTTGACCCATTATGCTTAGTTATAAAAGGTATGCAAGAAAAACAAGTAGAAGTTTTAGAAGCTATAAAAATGATGACTGAAATGGGACTTTTAACTACAGGAGGATTATCTAATGTATCTAATGGATGTCCTAAACATGTTAGACCTGTTTTAGATAGTGCATTCTTAGCAATGGCAATGGCTAATGGATTTAGTTCAGCTATAATGAATCCATGTGACCCAGAATTAATGAAAACTGTAAAATCTTGTGACATAATCAACGGGGCATCTTTATATGCAGACTCTTTCTTAGAGTTAAATGAAGGTGGATTTGCTTTCTAGGGTTTTTAGGGTATAGTTAATAAAAAATAGGTGTAAATATTAAAGGGGGAAATAGAATGAATCTATATAATATAATCTTTACAGGGTCAGAACAAGCTTTGGGTGCAGCTCAAGCTATGTTAAATGAAGCTATAGAAAAAAACGGAAAAGAACATAAAGTAGCTTTCCCTGATACAGCATATTCATTACCTTGTATATATGCTGCAACAGGACAAAAAATGAACACTTTAGGGGACTTAGAAGGTGCTTTAGAAGTAGTAAAATCTTTAATCAATAGAACTCATTTATTAGAACATGCTTTTAATGCTGGTTTAGCTACTGCTTTAGCTGCAGAAGTAATTGAAGCATTAAAATACTCAACTATGGATGCTCCATATAGTGAGCCATGTGCAGGTCATATAACTGACCCTATAATCAGATCACTTGGTGTACCACTAGTTACAGGAGATATACCTGGTGTTGCAGTTGTTCTTGGAGAATGTCCTGATGCTGAATCAGCAGCAAAAGTTATAAAAGACTACCAATCTAAAGGTTTATTAACTTTCTTAGTTGGTAAGGTTATAGACCAAGCTATAGAAGCTGGAGTAAAAATGGGTCTTGAACTAAGAGTTATACCTCTAGGATATGATGTAACTTCTGTTATCCACGTTGTATCTGTTGCAGTAAGAGCAGCATTAATATTCGGTGGATTAACTCCTGGTGATTTAAACGGATTATTAGAATACACAGCTAATAGAGTTCCTGCATTTGTTAATGCTTTTGGACCATTAAGTGAATTAGTTGTATCTGCAGGTGCTGGAGCAATAGCTTTAGGATTCCCAGTTGTAACTGACCAAACTGTTCTTGAAGTTCCAATGAATTTATTAACTCAAAAAGATTATGATAAGATAGTAGCTACTTCATTAGAAGCTAGAGGAATAAAAATAAAAGTTACTGAAATACCTATACCAGTTTCATTTGCAGCAGCATTTGAAGGTGAAAGAATTAGAAAGAGCGACATGTTTGCTGAATTTGGTGGAAATAAAACTGAAGCTTGGGAGCTTGTTGTTAAGAAAGAAGCTGCTGAAGTTGAAGACCATAAGATAGAAATAATAGGACCAAACATAGATGAAGTTGAAGCAGATGGTGTATTAAGATTACCACTTGCTGTAATAGTTAAAATAGCTGGTAAAAACATGCAAGAAGATTTCGAACCAGTTCTTGAAAGACGTTTCCACTACTTCTTAAACTATATAGAAGGTGTAATGCACGTTGGACAAAGAGATATGGCTTGGGTAAGAATCTCTAAAGATGCATTTGATAAAGGATTTAGACTTGAGCATATAGGAGAAGTTTTATATGCTAAGATGTTAGATGAATTTGAATCAGTTGTTGATAAGTGTGAAATAACTATAATTACAGATGCAGAAAAAGTTTCTGAATTAAAAGGTGAAGCAATAGCTAAATACAATGCTAGAGATGAGAGATTAGCTTCATTGGTTGATGAAAGTGTAGAGACTTTCTATTCTTGTAACTTATGTCAATCATTTGCACCAGCTCACGTTTGTGTTGTTACTCCTGAAAGACTTGGTCTTTGTGGAGCAGTTAGCTGGTTAGATGCTAAAGCTACTAAAGAATTAGACCCTACAGGTCCTTGTCAACCAATAGAAAAAGGTGAATGTTTAGACGATAGAACAGGTGTATGGAACTCTGTAAATGAAACTGTAAACCAAATATCTCAAGGTGCAGTTGAAGCTGTTACATTATACTCTATATTAGAAGACCCTATGACTTCTTGTGGATGCTTCGAGTGTATCTGTGGTATAATGCCAGAAGCAAATGGATTTGTTGTAGTTAACAGAGAATTCCCAAGCGTTACTCCAGTTGGTATGACTTTCGGAGAACTTGCTTCTATGACAGGTGGAGGAGTTCAAACTCCAGGATTCATGGGACACGGAAGACATTTCATATCTTCTAAAAAATTCGCTTATGCAGAAGGTGGACCAGAAAGAATAGTTTGGATGCCAAAAGAATTAAAAGATTATGTAGCTGATAAATTAAATGCTACAGTTAAAGAAATGACTGGAATAGAGAACTTCTGTGATATGATTTGTGATGAAACTATAGCTGACGATTCTGAAGGAGTATTAGCTTTCTTAGAAGAAAAAGGTCATCCAGCATTAGCTATGGAAAGTGTAATGTAATTGATGGAAAATTTAAAATAATGTGATATAATATTAATATGATTTAAATAAATTAATCAATAATATAATATTGGGGGTCTATCGAAATGAAATTATTACCAGAATTAAAATACTCTAAAGATCATGAATGGGTAAAAGTAATTGATGGAGATGTTGTATATATAGGTATAACAGATTATGCTCAAGATCAATTAGGAGAAATATTATTTGTTGAAACACCAGAAGTAGAAGATACTGTAACTAAGGGAGTAGATTTTGGAGTAGTTGAATCTTCTAAAGTAGCTTCTGATTTAATATCTCCTGTTAATGGTGAAGTATTAGAAGTTAATGAAAAATTAGAAGATGAACCAGAATGTATAAATGAAGACCCATACGAAAACTGGATATTAAAAGTAAAACTAGCTGATGTTGCTGAGCTTGATACATTATTAAGTGATAAAGAATACGAGGCTGGATTAGAATAATTAAAGACTAGGGATGTTATTATAATTGGGGAAAGTATAGTAAAATTTGAGTGCACGCAAATTTAGCTATACTTTCCTTTTATAATATATAGAACAAATTGGGAGGGATATCATGATAAAGGTAAATTTTATGCCAAACAATAAAGAAGTTTATTGTAATGAGGGGGATATATTACTAGAAGTTGCAAGAAATGCTGATATATTTATAGATGCTCCTTGTAATGGAAATATGTCTTGTGGTAAATGTAAGGTAAAGTTGTTAAAAGGTAAGGTTGATACAGAAAAAACGAGACATATAACAGATGACGAATGGGAGCAAGGTTATATATTAGCTTGTTGTACAAAAGTAATCTCAGATATAGAAATTGAAGTTCCTTCTAAAGTATCATCTTCTATGCATGGTATGAAGATTGAAGGTAGCAATAAACAAAAAGATAGAGAAATTTTTGAGAGAGCTAAAAAAATAATAGAAAAGCATAACTTACAATTTAAGACAAATATAAAAAAGAAATACATAGAAATGGAAGAGCCAAACTTAGATGACAATATAAGTGATGTAGATAGATTAGAAAGACATGTTAGAAATCATCTGGGATACAATGAAATAGATTTTAGATTAGATATACTTAGAAAGATGCCAACGATATTTAGAAAGAGCGATTTCAAAGTTACAATAACATATGTTCAAAAACAAAAGAAACTTACAATCATAAATATAGAAGAAGGAAATAAGGAAAATTCTCTTTATGGAGTTGCAATAGATATTGGTACAACTTCGGTAGTTGTATGTTTAGTAGACTTATATTCAAAAGAAGTAGTAGATAAAGCATCATCTGGAAATGCTCAGATAAAATATGGAGCAGATGTTATAAATAGGATTATATATTCGACTAAGAAAAACGGATTAGAAACTTTACACAAAGCTATAGTCGATGAAACTATAAATCCTCTATTAAAAACATTATATGAAAGAAATGGCATAAATAAGGAGGATGTAGTCACTTTAGTAGCTGCTGGAAATACAACTATGACAAGTTTATTCTTAGGGGTGTATACAGACTTTTTAAGACAAGAACCTTATATACCACCATTTTTAAAATCTCCAAAACTTATGGGTGAAAATGTAGGTCTTTTTGTAAATGATAGTGCATATGTGTACTTAGCTCCATCTGTAGCAAGTTATGTAGGAGGAGATATAACAGCAGGGGTATTATCAGCTGGTATATGGTCAAGTGAAGAAAATGTTTTATTTATAGACTTAGGTACCAATGGAGAGATAGTATTTGGAAATCAAGACTATATGATGAGCTGTGCATGTTCAGCAGGTCCTGCATTTGAAGGTGGAGGCATAAGCTGTGGAATGAGAGCATCAGCAGGAGCAATAGAGAAGGTGGCTATTGATAAAGGAACTTTAGAGCCTACATTAAAAATAATAGATGAATGTGCACCAGTTGGTATATGTGGTTCTGGTATAATTGATTTAATTTGCCAAATGATTACTAAGGGTGTAATAGATAGAAGAGGTAAGATATATAGAGATTTAAATAATAAGAGAGTCAGATTTAATGAACATGAAATAGGAGAGTATGTATTAGCATTTAAAGAAGAATTTGATTTGGAAAATGATATAGTAGTAAATGAAGTGGACATAGATAATTTTATTAGAGCTAAAGGAGCTATATATTCAGGAGCATATACTCTTGTAGATAGCTTGGGTATGGATTTTAGTATATTAGATAGAGTTTATATAGCAGGTGGTATAGGAAATAACCTAGATATAGAAAATTCAATAATTATAGGATTACTTCCTGATATCGATAGAGAGAAATTTACTTATATAGGAAATAGTTCACTTGTAGGTTCTTACTTGGCCCTTATAAGTAAAGATGCCAAAAATAAACTTGAAGAAATAGGTAAACAAATAACTTATGTTGAACTTAGTGTTTATCCAAGTTACATGGACGAATTTATTTCTGCATGCTTCTTACCACATACAAATATAGAGCAGTTCCCAACTGCAAAGCAACTACTAGAAGAGTAAAATATCAAAATATAGATGCATAGGTAGAGCATTAAAACATAAATGTAGAGGATTAAATTATGTATAAGGATTTGTCTGAGAAAATGAGAACTGCGTTTGACATTAAATTAAGAAATTTCGGAAATGAGATAGAGTTTGCTTATCCGAATCAGACTCTAGCTCTTAGTACTACAAGTAATAAGTGTAGTCTTAAATGTGCTCATTGTAATGGTCATTATTTAGAAAATATGATACCAATTGAGGACTATAAAGAAAAAGTTAAATCAAGAAATATAACTAGTTTTTTATTAAGTGGTGGTTGTAGTTATGAAGGTGATGTCCCAATAAATACCCATATACAGACCATTAAAAAGTTAAAGGAACAAGGATACAGATTAAATGCTCATTTAGGGCTTATGGATAAAGAGAGTATTATAGAATTATGTAAGTATTTAGATATAGTTTCTTTCGACTTGGTATTCGATAAAGAAACTATAAAAGAAGTTTATAAAATGGATAAAAGCAAAGAAGATTATATTAAAGCTTACAATACAATAAGAGAAAATACAGAAGTAGCACCACATATATGTATTGGTTTAAAAGGAGGAAAAGTAAAAGGTGAGTATGAGATTATAGAATACTTACAAAAAAATCCTCCTAATAAACTGACATTTATAGTTCTTATTCCTACAAAAGGTACTGAATATGAAGATGTAGAATCTCCTAATTTGAAAGAAGTAACAGATGTTTTATGTGAAGCTAGAATTAGTTTACCAAATACCGAGATTAACCTAGGTTGTATGAGACCTAGAGGTGTGTATAGAAAAGAACTAGACCAATTAGCTATAATGTGTGGAGTTAATAGAATAGTTCTTCCATCAAAATCTGCTAAGAATAAGGCTATAGATATGAATATGACAATAACTGAATGTAAGGAGTGTTGCGTTTTATGATTAGATTATCATCAGGGACAGCAATAGAACTTGGAATATTAAATAAAAAAAGCGATATACCTCCTACTACAGCATATATAATGATTGGGGAAAAATGCATAAACAAATGTAGTTTTTGTTCTCAATCAATAGAAAGCAGTACTAGAAAAGATAAATTATCAAGAGTAGTTTGGCCAGAGTATTCTAAAGAGGAAATATTGAATGCTTTGAGAGCATATAACGGGAAAAATATAAAGAGAATATGTATACAATCAATGGCAAGTGAAGAGGCACATAAATCTGTTTTAGATTTTATAAATTACATAAATGGTAAAATAGATATGCCTATTTCATTGTCTGCAAAATTAGAAAGTGATGAAGAAATAAACAAGTTTTTTTCTGCTGGAGTAGATAAAATAGGAATAGCGATAGATGCAGCAAGTAAAGACTTATATGAAAAAATAAAAGGATATAATTATGATGAAAAATTGAATTTTATAACAAAAATGTCAAAGTTATATCCTAATAAAATCAGCACACATATAATTGTTGGTATGGGAGAAAGTCATGAAGACATATACAACCTATATACTTATTTAAAGAAGAACAATATAACTATTAGTTTATTTGCGTTTACTCCAGTTAGAGGAACTAAAATGGAAAAAATAAGTCAACCAAATATAGAAAGTTACAGAAGAGTACAGCTAATGTCCTATATGATAAATAAAGGTTATTCACAAGAATACTTTGAATTCAAAAATGGATACTTGGAAAATATAAAACTAGATGATGAGACTGTATCAGATATAAACAGGGGTTACCCTTTTGAGATAAGAGGCTGTAAGGATTGTAATAGACCATATTATAATGAAAGACCAGGAAGTACTATATATAATTATTCAAGACCTTTAAATCAAGATGAGATAGATTTGGCTATAAGAGAACTAAATCTGTAAATGATTTCTTGAATATATTTATACTAAAGATTGGGGCGTAATAATCATGAATCAGTGGAGAGTTATACATAATAAATCATATGATGGTGCAATGAATATGGCAATTGATGAAGCTATATTTACTGCATATAAAAAAGGATGTGTGAAGCCAACACTTAGATTTTACACTTGGAAGCCAGCTTGCTTGAGTGTAGGATATTTTCAAAAACTTGAAGATGAGGTAGATTTAGATAAGTGTAAGTGCATGAATATAGACTATGTCAGAAGAATCACAGGAGGAAGAGCTGTATTACATGATAATGAGCTAACTTATAGTATAATTATAGGAGAAGATAACCCTTTAATTGATAAAAGTATAAATCTATCTTATAGATATATAAGTGAAGGTTTAGTTAGAGGATTGAATTTAAGTGGTATAGAAACAGATAACTTAAATAGTGGAGAGAGAATAGGTAGAGAAAATTTATCAGCTGCATGCTTTAATGCACATGCATCATATGAAGTTACTATTAATAATAAAAAGGTAATTGGAAGTGCTCAAAGTAGAAAAGACGGTGTTTTGTTACAGCATGGTTCAATAATAATGGATTTTGATGTAGAAAAATTGTTTAAATTAATAAAGGCTAAAACACCAGAATTAAAAGAAAGAGCAATGAAATTCACAGCTAAAAAGGCCAGTGGAATAGAGAATGAAATTGGTAAAAAAATAGACATAAATATTCTACAAGCTAATCTAATAAAAGGACTGGCTAGTCAATTTAATGTTGAGTTTGTAGAAGAAGACTTGACTGATTATGAAAAGCAATTAGCTGAAGAATTATATAAAAAATACAAGGATGAAGAGTATAATAAAAAGCGTTAACTTTAATTGACTTTAAGTAAATTAAAGTGATATACTTAAGGTATAATAATATACGAAAATTGAAATCATGAAGGTTTCTTTGGTGTATTGAAATACCTGAGGAAGTCTTTTTTTGATTTTTAATAAAAATCATATTAGGAGGAGATTTATATGTGTGAATCATCAGCTTTCATTTGTAAGAATAACAATGAATTAGAAAAGGTTATGGAGAATGTGGTTAATATAGACCCTTGTGATGGAAAGATTTATTTAACTGATTTATTAGGAGAACAAAAAATAATAGATGGAATAATTAAAGAAATAAGATTGATGGACCATAAGATAATAATACAAGAAAATTAATTAATAGGGGAATTTCATATGATAATAGCAGTGATAGATGGAATGGGTGGAGGTATAGGAGCCCAGATAGTTTCTTCTCTGAGAGAAGAATTACCTACATATGTAGAAATTTATGCACTAGGAACTAATTCTATAGCAACTAGTTCTATGATGAAGGCTCATGCTAATAAAGGAGCTACAGGGGAAAATGCTATAGTAGTATCAGCTAGAAAAGCCAATATAATAGTTGCACCTATTTCTGTAATAATACCTAATTCTATGATGGGGGAAGTCACTTGTAATATAAGTGAAGCTATTGCAGATAGTGAGGCACTTAAGATACTTTTACCTATTATGCCAGAAAATATAGAGTTAGTTGGATTAGAAGGTAAACCATTAGCACTACTTGTAAAAGATTCTGTTAATGTTATAAAAAAAGAATTTAATATAAAATAACAGGGGGAATAACTAATGATGTTTGATAGAGAGATTATAAGATACCACCATGGGCACCATGACCATGACGACCATTGCCATGAACATACTCATGGAGATATGTGCCATGAACATCCACACGACCATGCTCATGACCATGACCACGAACATAATCATGAAGAATCATCAGAGTCTAAAGATGAGAAAACTTTAAAAATACTTTTAGTACATTGGATAAATCATAATGAGACTCATGAAGAAGGATTTAGAGAATGGGTAGAAAAGGCTAGAGCTATTGGAAAAGAAGAAACTGCAAAGAGTATTGAAAAAGCTATAGAATGTATGGAAGAAGCAAATAAAATGTTATTAGAGGCTAAAAAACATATGTAAATATGATTGTTAAAATCGCTTATATATTTTGATATAGGCGATTTTTTATGCCTTATTTATATTTAATTATTGAAATTTCTAATGAGTATGTACTATACTTTAATGAGGAAATTTATTATAAAACTGAGTTATTTAATATATCTTCGGCTTCAAATATTACTGGAGATAGTTAAGGAGTAGTAGTTCAATTTAATAAAAGGAGAGAATTAGTTATGAAAGATGGTCATATACATTCACCTTATTGTCCTCATGGAAGTAAGGATGATTTTGAAAAATATATACAAAGGGCAATTGATGTTGGTCTAACAGAAATGACATTTACAGAGCATTTTCCATATCCAAATGGATTTCAAGACCCTGCACCTGAAAATGATAGTTGCATGAATCCTGAAAATTTATCAAATTACCTTAATGATGTTAAAAATTTCAAGCATAAATATGAGAGCGAAATTAAGATAAATGTAGGAGCGGAAGTAGATTTTCTTGAAGGTTATGAAGAAGGCATAAAAAACAATTTAGATAAATATGGTGATGAATTAGAGGATTCTCTATTATCAGTACATATAATTAAAATTGATGGTGCCTATTGTTGTGTGGACTATAGTGTAGAAGAGTTTCAAAATCTGATTGATAAGCTTGGAAGTATTGAAGCTATTTATAATAAGTATTATGAAACATTAATAAAAGCTGTAAATGCTGATTTAGGTACATATAAACCAAAGAGAATAGGTCATTTAAATTTAGTTAGAAAGTTTAATCAAGTATTTCCATATAATTATGAAAGAAATAAAGTTCTTGAAGAATTAATAAAGTTAGTTAAAGAAAAAGGATATGAACTTGATTACAATGTTTCTGGAAACAGAAAAGAATATTGTAAAGAGCCTTATGTAGATGGATACTTATTAGAATTAGCAAAAAAATATGATATTCCATTAGTTCTTGGCTCAGATTCTCACTGTGCAGAGGAAATAAATAATTATGATATAGGATAAAGATGTATATATTATAATCCTAAAGTTATGATAATTTATATTTTTAAAGTATTTATTTAAAAGATTGTAAGTAGATTTATGTAAAATAAATCTACTTACAGTCTTTTTGTTAAATTAGAAAAATATTTATAGATTTGTTCAGTATGAAAGTTTTATAATTAATATTTTTTCATGGATATAGCCTATTTTTACTTATCTTAACAATCATAAAGTGCTTTTAGTATTTAGAGATATTACTGCATAAGTTTATCATTTTCCATTATTATTGGGTCTAGTAATTCTACATTTCCTTCTGACATCTTTAATCTATTGAACATATAATTTTTCACATCTTTTTTACTTTTGAACTTAGTAACTTGGTAAGGTGATGTAGAACCATATTTTTCTATAAATAAGATATCTTTATCAGTTTTGATACATATACCTGTATGACCTATAAATACATTTTTAGTTTCTGGATAACGAAGAAAGCCACTTATAATAGACATATTTTTATTATCTTTAAAAGATATTTTTCTTTTTTTCCACTCTTTTTTTATTTGTTCTGCATTTTTATTTATATCATCTGTGTCTTGAGTTGGTATTGCAGAGAAAAAGTTAATAAATTTTTCTACATCCTTTGAGTTAAATTTTGCATCTCTATTATTCATTATAGTATCTAAATCAATACTTAAATCGATAGAATCTCCAGTAAACTTCTCTTTTGAGTTGATGAAATCTTTAAAAAGTCTAAATGCTGTTATTCTACAATTTACATCCATATAGTTAGGAAACTTTTCCATCCAGTTACTTTGTAATTTATCTAAATTGTATGGAACCTGTTTTGTGTTAATTGAACTATATCCAGACTTAGATATATTTACATTGTTTTGAAGTATTTTAATTTGAAGTTTGTTGTAGCTCCTAACTGATTTAATAAAAATATCAATATCTTTCTTATTTATTTTATTTTTTTCTAATACATTTTTCACTTGATTTTCTATCTTTCTATCTATTATGTTAGAGTATACTAATCTGCTATTATCTTTAATAGTTGAATATGCAAAGATTGTAAGTATGCTTGATAACACTAAAATAGCAGACAATATTGCTATTAGTAAATTTTTTCTCACCTGTTTTTCTCCTTTATAAATTTATTTTGTCGACATATTTATAGTATATAGTACATTTAATTTTAGCTTCAATATGTTTTTAATTACAAAACTGTTGCAAAAAATATAACTTTATTTAAAACTTTTTTTTAATATATAAAAATATATACTAAATAGGGGTATATATTCTTTGAATTTTTAACTAATTTATTTGGAGATTGATTATAGGATTTTATAAGTAAAAAATGAGTAAGCTATCAATGAAATATATAGTGAGACTAGTTTTTTGGATGTAGTATTTTGGTAAATAAGTAGGTTTGAGATATATGATAAATTTTACTTTATTAAAAATAAAATTTATTAAGTTCAATAAATATACTATTAGACTCATTAAAAGTTTAAAAATTTTATTTTTTTAATTCAACTATTCCCCAAAAAATTAGGTTTTAAGGAATAGTTAAATTAAAAAGTTTGGTTACATAATAGTAATTTTAGTTACAAGAATGAAACTGTAAAAATTAGATTTTTATTTATATAATTTCACTAAGAACATTTAATTTAGGAGGTAAAATATGAAGTTAAAAAAATTAAAAACTGGTATGGTCATGGCATTAACAATAATAACTATTGGGACGTCACTGATAAATGTATCAGCTATGGAATTAAACAGGAGTGAAGAATTTGAGACTAAGTACAGTGAAATGAAAAAAGAATTTCAAGAAGAGTATGGAAATGAAGATAAATTCAAAGTCGTGCTAGATGATGAATTTACAAAAGAAGAAGTAAATGGAGCTAAAGGGATTATAAAGACAACTAATAAAATGAATAATGAGGTTGTAGTTTTAAATTATTTTGATGAAATGAAATCAGGAATTGAATTTGAATTAAAACCAAAAGCTGAAAAAAATGTAATTTTAAGAGCTGAGTTTCAGCAAGGATATGGAAATGAAGATAAATTTAAAGTTGTACTAGACGATGAATTCACAAAAGAAGAGGTAAATGGAGCTAAAGGGATTATAAAGACAACAGATAAAGAAACAGGTGAAGTTATTGTATATAATTACTTTGATGAGCTTGAAAAGTAATATTTAAAGCCTTTAATTAAAAAAAGAATCAGATTTAAAAGTATATAGTATCATGTATAGATTTTAAATTTATAACAATCTATACAGTTAAATAGCCGAATTGTATCAAAAATATAAAAGAATTAAATATAAAAAGAATTGTATAAAAATAAATTTTTCATATAGGGGTGAACTTTACATATTAGAGTTCACCCTTATAAAAAAATATAAAACAACATCTGGCTATATTTAATGTTCAAGTATATTTTTGAATATGTTCATATAGAGTGATTATTTATAGATAGCTGTTATTTACAGACCATAATCTAGTTTAACTTGAGATATTTATATAGTTTTTTTATTTATGGTCTTGAGATATTTATATGGCTTTTTTAACTTCTAGCTTTGATTTTAAAATATCAAGGAATTTATAACAATCGTTTGGATAAATTTCTCCCATATTTGCAACTTGGAACATATTATCATCTAGAAATTTGCCTTTTCCTGGATATACCACATAACCATTTTCTTCTTCTAGTTCTAATATAAATCTATTTATATCAATTTCTTTAGGAAGAAATACAGACGTAACAGTATTAGACATATATTTATCTGGAAGTAAAAATGTTAGACCTAGTTCCTCCATACCATTTCTTAAAATAGCAGAACATTCTTTATATCTTTCTATCTTACTGTCATCTTCTAAAAATTCAGTTAAAGCTTCATTAAGAGCAAATATTAAAGTGACATTAGGTGTGTTTGGTGTTTGAGAAGATGATTTTGCAAGCTTATAATGTTTGTAAAGGCTAAGATACACATTTTTACATTGACCTTCTTTAATATTTTGTAAAACGCTTTCTTTAGCACAAAGATATGCAGAGCCTGGAAATGCCCCAAGGGCTTTGCCACCAACACCTGTTATTATATCTATATTAAACTCATCAACATCAATGTATTCACCAGCAGATGCACTTATTGCATCAACAAAAAATATTTTGTTATATTTTTTTGCAAGTTTTCCTAATTCAGGTACAGGATTTATCATTCCTGAACTAGTCTCATGAAATACCATAGCAATTACTTTTATGTCAGGATTTTCAAGTAAGTATTTTTCTAAAATATCTAAGTCTGGATATTCAGCCCATTTAAAGTCTGGTTTGTAGGTCTTAACACTATAAGCAGATAATATTTCTTCTAGCCTTTCTCCAAAGACACCATTACTAACTAATAAAGCAGCATCTTCTTTATCAAATATAGAAGATAATACACATTCATTTACAGATGTTCCAGAACCAGATACAACTAGAGAATAATAATCAGAAGTTGCATTATATAATTTACTGATTTTTTGTTGTGTATCTTTAAATAAATTCATGAATTCATTTCCTCTATGACATATATCATAGTGAAGAAGTGAATTTCTAACCCTATCTGTAACCATTACTGGTCCAGGACTAAATAGATATGTTTTTTTCATTGCAAATCCTCCTTAAAGTTTAATTTAAATTTTATTATGACTGTTTATGTGTATATATTAAAAGTTTATGTGTTAATTTAACTAGATTATAGAATAAAACTAATAATATTGCAATAATATTTTAATTAAAATACTTTAACAATCAAAAAAAGTAAAAATATACAAAAAATATTGTAATAAATATTGTATAAATCCCCAAGATGATATAGAATATAAATAAGTTGAATAGATTTTATATTCAAAAAATAATAAAAAATATATTAATTCTGAAAATAAAGGGGGACGCTTAAAGTGAAATATGTATTAGCAATTGATCAAGGAACAACAGGAACAAGAGCAGTATTAATAAATGAAAAATCAGAGTTTGTTTTTAGTGATTATATGGAGCATACTCAAATCTATCCACAATCTGGATACGTCGAACATGACCCTATAGAAATTTGGAATAACACAAAAACTGTAAGTAATAATGTACTACAACAAGCTTTTAAAAGTGGAATAGATGAAAGTGATATAAAGGGAATAGGTATAGATAATCAAGGTGAAACAGTAATGCTATGGGATAAAAATACAGGTATGCCATTATACAATGCAATTGTATGGCAGTGCAGAAGAACCTATGATTATGTTGAAAATTTAAAGAATATACCAGGATTAGAAAATAAGATAATAGATAAAACAGGACTAATCATAGACCCTTATTTTTCAGGGACAAAAATTAAATGGATAATAGATAATGTAAAAGGTGTAAAAGAAAAAATCAAAAATGGAGAAGTACTTGCTGGAACATTAGATAGCTGGTTAATTTGGAAAATGACAGGAGGAAAGTCTTTTTTAACTGATGTTTCTACAGCAGCAAGAACCATGCTTTTTAATATAAGAGATATGAATTGGGATAGAGAATTACTTGATATTATAGGAGTTCCTAGAAGTATTTTAGCGGATATAATGCCTACAAGTGGTGATTTTGGGACTACAGACAAAGGGGCATTTTGTGGTGTATCAATAAAAATTACTGCTTCGATGGTTGACCAGCCAGCAGCTCTATTTGGAAATGGATGCTTTGAGCCAGGTATGGTTAAAAATACTTATGGAACAGGATGTTTCTTATATATGAATATAGGTGAAGAGCTGAAAATAGCGGGTAATGGTATATTAACAACTGTTGCTTGGAAAATAGGAGACAAAATTACATATGCTTATGATGGCGGAGTATATATAGCAGGTGCTGCAATACAGTGGCTTAGAGATGGAATTGGAGTTATAAAAAATTACTCAGAAACTGATGATATGGCTAACTCAATACCAAGTACTGGTGGTGTATATTTTGTTCCAGCGTTTGCAGGGATTGCAGCACCTTATTGGGACCAATATGCAAGAGGTACAATGGTTGGTATAACAGGCAGTACTAAGAAAGAGCATATAGTGAGAGCTACTCTTGAATCTGTTGCACTTCAGGTCAAAGATGTTGTTGACTCTATGAATTTAGCTTCAGGAAAGGATATAAAAATGCTAAGAGTGGATGGTGGAATTACAAAAAATAATTTTACAATGCAGTTTCAATCCGATATATTAGATATACCAATTGAAATTGCAGAAAATCCTGAGACAACAGTGCTTGGAGTAGGATATATGGCAGGTCTTTCCTGTGGTGTTTGGAATAGTATTGATGAAATTAGAAATGAGTTTACAATAAGTAAAGAATACACTCCAAATATGACAAAACAAAAAAGAGAAGAAATTTTGCTTGGATGGAATCAAGCAGTAAAAAGAGCTATGAACTGGGAAAACGATACCAAAAGGATGTGTGCTAATTAAAGTACAACATAGTATTTACATGTATAGGAGGAATTAAATATGCCCTTTGATAAAGTTATATTATATATAATGGCTGTAGGGGTGCTTTTAGGAGCATTAGATAGGATAATTGGAAATAAATTTGGTCTTGGTGAGCAATTCGAAGAAGGTTTTAATTCAATGGGTCCACTAGCTTTAGGGATGGTTGGTATAGTTTGTTTAGCTCCAGTTATCTCAAATGTATTAGGACCAGTAATAATACCAATATTCAATTTATGTGGAGCAGACCCATCTATGTTTGCAACCATATTAGCAAATGATATGGGAGGATATCCATTAGCGATGGAACTTGCACACAATAAAGAAGCAGGGATGCTTGCAGGATTAGTTGTATCATCAATGCTTGGGTGTACACTTGTATTTTCAATCCCAGTAGGATTAGGTCTTATAGAGTATGAAGACAGACCATTTTTTGCAAAAGGGTTATTAATAGGATTAATAACAATACCTTTTGGAGGGATTGTAGGAGGAATGATAGCAGGATTTAATTTATCAATGGTGATTATAAATATGGTGCCAGTAATAATATTAGCAGTAATATTAGCAATAGGTCTGAAAGTAAATTCAACACTTATGATAAATGGGTCTTTAGTTTTTGGAAAAATTATATCTATATTGATAACAATAGGATTAGGTGCAGCAGCATTTCAAGAAATAACAGGGGTAGTACTTATAAAAGGAATGACACCTATAAGAGAGGGTATTCAAGTAATTGGAAGTATTGCAATAGTATTATTGGGTACTTTTCCTATACTACATTTATTAGTTAAAGTTTTAAATAAACCACTTACAGCAATAGGTGGAAAATTAGGTATGGATGCAACAAGTGCAGCTGGATTAGTTTTCACTTTAGCTAATAGTATTCCAGTGTATAAAATGATGAAAGACATGAGCCCAAAGGGAAAAGTAGTAAATACAGCATGGTTAGTTTGTGCAACAGCAGCACTAGGTGATCACCTAGGATTTACAGCAGGAGTAGTGCCAGAGATGATTACACCTGTTGTAATTGGAAAGTTAGTTGGTGGAGTATTGGCGATTGCACTTGCTATGGTAATGACAAAAGATTTAACAGCAGAAGAAGAGCAAAGTAGTAAAATGAAAAAAGAGGTTGTATAAAAGAATTAATGTTAAAGTAAGCGTTAAGCTAAATTAAAAAATAGAGTTAAGTTAAAAAAATAAGGTAAATAAAAAAAGACATAGTGACATAGTAAAAACACTGTATAGTTTAGGTATAAATGGAGCTAAATAAATAATTATTTGGCTCCTTAACTTTAATCAATGATATTTTATAAGGAACTAAAAAGCAATCATATAAGCTAATTATCAGCTATGACTAAAGGTATTCCTTTTTGAGAAAATTCTATAATTATGTCGTGGTCTATACTAGCAGATGTAATAATAGTATCTATATGCTCTATAGGAGCAACAGAAGCAAATGAATTTATTCCAAACTTAGGTGGCTCAACAACTACTATTGACTTTCTAGACCTTTCAATCATTTTTTTTCGAACAAGTGATTCTTCTAAGTGATAGTCAGAAATACCATTTTCAAGTGTAATACCTCCAGCACCTAAAATTGCCTTATCAACATTAAATTGTTCAATGGCTGCTAATGTAAGTGGTCCAGAAAAAGAACCTTCAGTTTCTCTAAGATATCCACCAAGTACATATACTTTTATATTAGTATTCATAAGTTCATTTGCAACCAAAATTGAGTTAGTTATTACAGTTAAGTTTTTTTTGTCTTTTAAACTTTTTGCAACTTCAAGAACAGTAGTTCCAGTATCCATAAAAATAGTGTCATTTGTATTTATAAATTCACTACATTTAAGAGCAATTTGTTTTTTATCATTTGAATTTATTTTTTTTCTTTTAATATAGTTAAGTTCTACGCTACTTGCTATAACTGGTATAGCACCACCATAAACTCTTTTTAAAAGTCCAATACTTTCCATATGTGCTAGGTCTCTTCGTGCTGTTTCTATTGATATATCAAACATTTGGACTATGTCATTTATTTTAATTATATTATCTGATTCGAGAATACTTAAAATCTTCTCATATCTTTCCTGTGGTAACATGGAAAATCCTCCTTGGATTAATATTATTTTAGTTTTAAGCATAACTTATGATGAATTAAGGATTTATGTCTATATGTTAATGTGTGTATATTTAGTAAATAATATTATAAGCGTTATGCAAGATAATTTTACCATATTTCAAACTTACATTTAAGTAAAAAAGTGAAAATAGATATTTAATGACTTAAAATACCTTAAATTTCATAAATTAATTGACTAAAATATAATTTTATTATATAATTTAATTGCATAGAAATAAGGAGAAGTACTCAAGTGGCTCAAGAGGATCCCCTGCTAAGGGATTAGGCTGGGTAACCGGTGCGAGGGTTCGAATCCCTCCTTCTCCGCCAATTATCAAAGGCTATCCTTGTTGAAGGTAGTCTTTTTTGTAATGTCTATTAATAAAAACAACCTAGCAGACATAATTAAAGAAAGGAGGTAATATATGACAACTTTAATTTTCTTTATAGTGGGAATAGCATCTTTAGTGGTTGCTTTCGTTATTGATGGGGGACACATTGGAGCCTTATTTGTATTTTCATCAGCACTTGTTGTTTTTGGTGGAACTATAGGGGCTGTTGGTGCTTCAACACCATTTCCTGTATTCAAAAAGTCCATAAAGATAATGTTGTTAGCTTTTAAAAATAAAAAGCCTAACAATATAGAAAACATAGTTTATTTCAAAGAAATTGCAATCAAGGCCAGAAAAGAAGGTCTTCTTAGTATTGATAAAGAAATAAGCGAAAATGATGAATTGGACCCATTTATTAGAAAAGGTCTTGAACTTATGGTAGACGGCGTTGATGCAGCTACAATAAGAAATATATTAGAATCTCAAATACAAATAACATCAAAAAGACATAAAGAAGGAATAGCAATATTCGATTCAGCAGGAGGGTATGCACCTACACTGGGAATCATAGGTACAGTTATGGGATTAGTACATATTTTAGGAAATCTTTCGAGTAATCCAGATGCACTTGGACCTCAGATATCTGTAGCGTTTTTGGCTACTTTATACGGTGTTGGTTCCGCCAATTTAATTTGGTTACCAATAGCATCAAAGCTTAAAGCTATAAATCAGCAAGAAACTAATGAAAGACTTTTAGTGATAGAAGCGATACTATCTATACTTGAGGGAGATAATTCTAATTTAATGACAGAAAAATTAAAGATATTTTTGAATTCAAAAGAATTAATTGAACTTGGAGAAGCTGATGGTAGAATTGAATAATATAAAAGGATGGAATATTTATGTTACATGATGAAGACGAAAAAGAAGAAAATAATGAGCGATGGCTTTTAACTTATTCAGACCTCATAACATTACTTATGATTTTCTTTGTCATAATGTATTCTATGAGTAATGTTGATGCAGAGAAATATAAACAATTATCTCAATCCCTAAGTTCTGCATTTGGTGGTTCATCTGGAGTTATTGAAGGTGGACAAAATAAAATAGAACCAGTAGTTGACCAAAACAATAATAATCTAGATAGTTTACAAAATCCTGAGTTTAAAGAAGTTGGTGAAAATATTCAAAAGTATTTAAATGAAAGTGGATTGGCAAATTCGGTATCATTAAAAGCTCAAGATAGAGGACTAGTAATAAGTCTTAAAGATACTATATTATTTGATACTGGAAAAGCTGTTATAATAAATGATTCTAGAGATAAGATTATTCAAATAGGTAAGATGTTAAATGAAATGAATAGTTATATAAGAGTAGAAGGTCATACAGATAACCTATCTATAAAAAATTCTGAATTTAAATCTAATTGGGATTTATCAGTCATGAGAGCAACCAATGTTGTCCAACTTCTTATTGATAGTGCAGGTATTGCACCAAATAAGTTGTCTGCTGTAGGATATGGTGAATTTAGACCAATAGCTGACAATTCATCTCCAGATGGCAAATCAAAAAACAGAAGAGTTGATATAGTCTTGGTTGATAGTAAGTTCGATGATGTAGAAAATGTTGGAGAAAATAAATAGTTAAATAAGCTATCTCAATACAGAGTTATTTCTAATAAGGGATAGCTTTTTTATGCGAAAATTAAAAATAGATGATTAGTAAGTTACCTTTTTGTGATAAATATATGGTATCTTAAACATATAATATTTAAATTATGAAAGGACTCAATTTTAAAATTGATATCAAAGGTGAGTAAATAAATGGGTAATAAGAATAAAAACACAAAATATAAAGATAAAACAAGGGCAAGGTATAATAAAAAGGTTGAAACTTTAAATAAAGAGAAGTTAAAAGAATCTAATAAACAACATAAAAAAGAAGATAAGATTACTACTATTATTAATAAATCTAGTATTGTATTATGTGTTCTTTTAGTAATATTTTCTTTACTTTATCTGTTTAAGTTAGTTCAGCTTAATATAATAATGACACTTTTAGTAATTACAGTGGCTATTCAACAAGGTTTGGTATCATTTGGTGCATTTAGAGAGAAGAATTATGCTAAAGGTATATTTTCAATATTTGTAATCATTTGTTTTCTAGTTGCTTTTAAATATACTGTTAGTCCTATTTAAATATATCAGTAAATATTTTATAATTAATATAAGTAATTAAGTTACGGTTTTAATGCTATAATAAATTTTATACATTTGAAGGAGTCGATTTTATGAATAGGAGTGGATTTGTAAAATTAATTATCACATCAATGATTATTTTATTACTTACAGGGTGTGATTTGAAAAAGGAAGAGAGTTATAAACTAGATCCAGAAAATCCGACATCAATAGAAATTTGGCATTATTATAATGGACAGCAAAAAATGGCGTTTGATAAGCTAGTTAAGGAATTTAATGACACTGTAGGTGCTGAAAAAGGAATTATTGTTGAAGCGTTTAGTCAGGGAAATGTAGTTGATTTATCTGAAAAGGTGCTGGATTCTGCTAATAAAAAGGTTGGTTCTGAAGATGTTCCAAATATTTTTGCAGCGTACTCAGATACTGCATATGAAATGGATAAATTAAAACTACTAGTAGATATTGATAAGTACATAAGTAAGGATGAATTAAATGAGTATATAGAAGAATATGTAGATGAAGGTAGACTAAATTCTGATAACGAACTTAAGCTTTTTCCGATTGCAAAGTCTACTGAGATTTTGATGTTAAATAAGACAGATTGGGATAAGTTTGCCAAAGCAACAAATTCAAATATAAATGATATACAAACAATTGAAGGATTAGTAGAGACATCAAAGAAATACTATGAATGGACAGATAGTTTAACAAAAGAGCCTAATGATGGTAAAGCATTTTTTGGAAGAGATGCTCTAGCAAATTATATTATTATAGGAAGTAAGCAGTTAGGAGTAGAAATTTTTTCAGTTAAAGATGGAAAAGTTACATTGAATCTTGATGAAAAGGTTATGAAAAAATTATGGCATAATTTTTATGTCCCATATATAAATGGATATTTTGCATCTTATGGTAAGTTCCGTTCTGATGATGCAAAAACAGGAGATATACTAGCTCTTGTTGGCTCTAGTTCAGGAGCATCATATTTTCCAGATGAAGTAATGTTAAATGATAATGAGAGTTATAAAATTGAGACATCTGTCTTTCAAGCTCCACGTTTTAAAGATAAAGAAAAATATGCTGTACAACAAGGGGCAGGAATGGCTGTAACAAAATCTACTAAAGAAGAAGAGTATGCATCAGTAGAATTTTTAAAATGGTTTACAGATAAAGAGTCTAATGTAAAATTCTCTATTGCTTCTGGATATCTACCAGTAAAGAAAAAAACAAATAATTTGGATGTTATAAAGGATGTTATGAATAAAGACGATTTAAAGGTATCAAGTAAAGTGGAAAGTTCAATTGTTTCATCTATTGAACAGATTAATAGTTGTAAGTTGTACACTAATAAAGCATTTGATGGTGGGACAAAAGCCAGACAAATCCTTGAGTATTCAATGATTGATAAAGCTAAAGAAGATTTAAATAAAATAAATGAATTAATAAAAAATGGAACCTCTAAAGAGAATGCAGTAGCACAATTTAATAATAATGAAAATTTTTCAGCATGGTTTTTAAATTTTAAGACTGAGCTTGAAAATGCTGTAAAAGAGTAGGTGAATTGGCAACGTGTACCAAAATGCACAAAGGTATGGGTGGAATAAATATGGAAAATAATCTAAAAAAGAATAACTCAATAATGAAAAAGATGATATTTCCTCTAATTATTGTTATGCTAATTCAAACAAGTTTATTTTGTGCCACAATTTTATGGGGAGGAACTATTAAAAGACTAAATGATAATTCATTTGATATTTTAAATGAAAGAGTAATTAATCGTAAAAATTATATACAAAATGAGATGTTACAAAGATGGTCAAAGACAAGCGAGACAGAACTAGCTATTAACTCATCTGTAAAAAAGGTTTTAGATGAAAATAATGTCTCAATTAAAGATGTGGGTATAAACGAAGAAATTAATAAAGAAATTATAAAAAATATATCAAAAGATTTAATATATCTTTTGAGAAAAAATTCTGTTACAGGTTCTTTCATAATTTTAAATAACAAAGATATTGAATATGATTCAATAAATAGTAAAGATGAAATAAGTAAGACAGGATTGTATATAAGAGACCTAGACCCTAAATTTAACCCAAATGATAATTCTGATTTGCTAATTGAAAGAGGCTCCTCAGAGATAGCAAGAAGTTTTGGAATATCTATGGATAGTTATTGGGCTCCAAAGTTTTCCTTTAAAAGTGAAAATGAGGAAAAAGGAGATAATTTCTTTTATAAACCATTTAGAGCTGCAATTGATAATCCAAATACATCAAGTTCTAATTTAGGATACTGGGGAAGTCAGTTCTTATTAACAAATGAAGGCGATAGAGTTATAACATATTCAGTTCCTCTTATTTATGAAGATGGAACTGTATATGGAGTACTTGGAATAGATTTAGGTATAAATTATTTAAGAGAGTTGCTTCCATATGGGGAGATAAATGAAAATAAAAAAGGTAATTATATTTTAGGCGTAGATAGAAATGATGATTTGGCATTTGAAAATGTTGTTTCGAATGGTTATACATTTAAAGACAAATTTTGGGATGGTTTACATTCGAACCTTGAGCAAAAAGAATCTTATAAAAATGTATATAAAGTTAAAAATGAAGATGATGGTAAAATTAAAGAAAGTACTTATGCTAGTGTACAATATTTAGATTTATACAATTCCAATACTCCATTTGAAAATGAGCGTTGGGCTCTTTTGGGAATTATTGAAGAAAAAAGTTTATTGTGTTTTTCAAAAAGAGTGGAAACCTTGGTAATAGTGTCTGTTGCAGTTTCCTTAGTGATAGGGCTTATAGGTATTTATATTGCGTCGAGATTGTTTACAAAACCAATTGTTCTTTTGGTTAATAAAGTTAGAAATAGTAATCCATCAAAACCAGTAAATCTTGATAAAATAAACATATCTGAAATAGATGAATTATCTTCAGCCATAGAGCTACTTAGTGCAAATGTTGCAGATTCCTCATCAAAATTATCACAAATTATTGAAATTGCAGATATGCCAATTGGAGCTTTTGAATTATATAAAAATGGAGATAATGTTTTTTGTACAAAAGGATTTTTTAGTATATTTACTACGGATGATGAATTTCAAGAATATGGATATATATCAAAAAGTAAATTTATAAAAAAAATGAATGAAATGGATACATATTTACAGAAAAATTATAAGACAGAAAATATATACATATATAAATTTGAATCTAAAGATAAAACTTCTAAGTGGATAAGATTAAATATTGTTGAAGATGACTTAAAGATATTAGGTGTTGTTGTTGATGTTACAAAAGAGTTTATTGAGAAAATGAAAATTGAGTATGAAAGAGATTTTGATATTTTAACAAATCTTCTAAATAGGAGAGCTTTTTATTCACAAGTACGAGAAAAATTTGAAAATAAAAAAGAGATTAAAATAGCTGCATTTATAATGTGGGATTTAGATAATTTAAAATATATTAATGATACCTATGGTCATGATGCTGGTGATGAATATATTAGATGTGCAGCAGATATACTTAAAAAGTTTATATCATGGAATGGTATAGTTTCTAGACTTTCAGGGGATGAGTTTTATGTATTCATATATGGGTATGAAAGTAAAGATAGCATAAGAACTATTATTAACTCTGTTAAGACACAGATGAATAATACTTTATTAAAGCTTCATGATGGGACAGAATTTAAAATAAGAGCATCAGCAGGAATTTCTTGGTATCCTAGCGATTCAACTAACTATGATGAACTAATGAAATATGCAGATTTTGCTATGTATCAAATTAAAAATACAATTAAAGGCGAAGTAAGTGAATTTGATGTCAATATATATAATAAAGATTCATTCTTGTTGCATAATAGAGAAGAGTTAAATAAATTAATTGATGGTCAATTGGTTGAATATGCATTTCAGCCTATTGTGGATTGTAAAGGTGAAGTATTTGCATATGAAGCACTTATGAGACCCAAAATGGAAACTTTTAGTTCTCCAATGGATGTTATTAGATTGGCTCGTTCACAGTCTAAGTTATATCAAATCGAACGTATCACATGGTTCAAAGCACTTAAATCTTTTAAGAGATATAGGGAACAGTTTGGAGTGTGTAAATTGTTCTTAAACTCTATACCAAATAATAATTTATCAAAAGTTGATTTTGAAGAAATAGAAGATTTATATGGTAATTATCTAAATAGGGTAGTGCTAGAAATAACAGAGAATGATAAGATTAGTGAAGATTTTATTGACAAAAAGAAAGTGTATATAAATCAGTGGAATATAGAAATTGCTTTAGATGATTTTGGAACAGGTTACAATGGCGATGCTGTACTACTGTACATAATGCCAAATTATGTGAAGATTGATATGTCTATTGTAAGAGGTATTGACAAAGATGAAGATAGAAGAAAAATACTAAAAAACCTTATTTCATATTCTAAAGAAAGAAATATTAAAGTTATAGCAGAAGGTGTAGAAACCAAAAGTGAAATGGAAGCATTAGTAGCTATTGGAATAGATTATATTCAAGGATATTACATTGGTAAACCAGAATTTGTTCCTCAAGATATAAGTGATAAAATTAAACAGGAACTCAAGATATGTTATGAAAATAGAGATGATATAGTTTAATAGAAGAAAAATTAAATGTATTTTTAGGATACTTTTAGTTTATAATTAAAAAAGAAAATAGGATGATTATAAATTAAGGTGGTGGATATAATAATCACAACAAATATAGATATAAGACAGTTAAATGAAAATCAACTAGAAGCAGTTGAACATATAGATGGGCCTTGCATGATACTTGCAGGGCCTGGTTCAGGTAAGACTAGGGTAATTACATATAGAATAGCTAATATGGTAGTAAACAAAAATATAGCACCAGCAAGAATATTGGCGATAAGTTTTACCAAAGCATCCTCAGTAGAAATGAAAAATAGAGCATTGAGTTTAAGTGATGATATAAGACTCAATAAGGTAACATATGGCACTTTTCATTCTGTGTTTTTTAAGATTTTGAGGTATTTTGAAAGGTACAATTTAGATAGCATATTTGATGAAAAGTCAAAGAGGATAACAATAAAGGCAATATTAAAAAGTCTAAATATAGAAAATGCAGATGATGATGAAAATATAGGTCAAGTTATAAATGAAATATCTTATGTAAAAAATGAACTTATGGATAAGAATGAATTTAGCTCAGAAGTGTTGACAAAAGATGAGTTTTTAAAAGTATATAATTTATATGAAGAGCAAAAATCAAAAGTTAATAAGATTGATTTTGATGATATGCTTATAAAGACTTATTATTTGCTTTTGAATAATAAATCAGCCTTAGAAATGGTTAGGAATGTATATAAATATATATTGATAGATGAATTCCAAGATATAAATAAAGTGCAATTTGAGGTTTTAAAGTTAATTTGTAATCCACTAAACAACATATTTGCGGTTGGAGACGAAGACCAAAGTATATATGGTTTTAGAGGAGCTAGACCAGATTTTTTGCTTGAATTTGAAAAATATTTTAATAATACTAAAAAAATAGTGCTGGATGTAAATTATAGGTCTAAAAGTGAAATAGTAAATACTGCAAACAGGCTTATAGAAAAAAATAGAAATAGATATGAAAAAGTTATTAAATGTAGTCAAGGTAAGGGAGGCATTGTGAGTTATATTTCTCCATATGATTCAGAGGAAGAAGCTTTACATATTGCCAAGGAAATAATTGACGAAATAAAAAAGGATTATGTAGAGTATTCAGATTTTGCAGTAATTTATAGAACTAATATACAGTCAAGAGCCTTAGTAGATGTATTTATGGATATGAGAATTCCATTTGTAGTAAAAGATTCAGTAATTACAATATATGACCATTGGGCAAGTCAGGATATACTAGCATATTTAAGAATAGGTATTAATCCAAAATCAAATAAAGATTGGTTAAGAATTATAAATAAGCCATTTAGATATATATCTAAAGATAATGTAAATATGGTTAAAGATGAAAAAGATTTTGTAACAGCACTAATAAACAAATGTAACCTTCATCCCAAACAAGTCAAAACAATAACAGATTTGGAGATAGACTTGAGCTATTTGAATACTTTAAATCCTAAAAATGCAATATCTTATATTAGAACTAGTCTTGATTATGATAGATATGTCTTGGATTACTGTAGCAATAGAAAGATAAAGACTAATGGGCTTGTAGAGATATTAAACGAACTTGAGAGTTCTGCTACAAATTTCAATACAGTGACAGAGTTTTTAGACCATATTGAGAGAGTAAAGATTGAGTTAATGGAAAATAACAAGAATAAACAGACTGATGGTGTTATATTTACAACTATGCATAGTGCAAAAGGATTAGAATTTAGGAATGTCTATATTATAGGTGCAAATGAAGGAACAATACCTCATGAAAAATCATATGATATTTGTAAGGAAGAAAAAAAAGAGGAACAATTAGAAGAAGAAAGAAGACTTATGTATGTAGCTATTACAAGAGCTGAAGAAAAACTATGTATAAGTTCTACTTTAAATAAATATGGTAAAAAAGTTGATAAATCATTGTTTATCAATGATATAAAATCTCCAACTAAAAAAGAAATTGATAGTATTGGTGTTGGTGATAAGGTATACCATAAAAAATTTCACGAAGGCGAAATAATCAAAAAAGATGGAAACATGTTTACGATAAAGTTTAAAGATAGAGAGCGAACTTTAGATTTGAAAACTTGTTTATTGAAGAATATAATCCATATTATTTAACTTAGTATATAAAATTTAATAAATATAAGATATATTATTTATAAGTATTTAAGCAATGAAAATGAAAAAGAAAAATATTATTTATAAGTATTTAAATAATGGAAATAAAAAGAAAAATATTATTTATAAGCATTTAAGAAATAGAAACAAATAAGAAGTATATTATTTGTAATTACCTAAAGAACAGAAATAAATAAGAAATACATTATTTATAAATATATGGATAATATCAACAAGCATGTAATAAAATATCTAAATTTTAGAAAATAAAATTATTAAAAAAATAAAAAACTTATTGACAAAAATATTAGAAGGAAGTACAATTGTATTAACAATTTAAGGAAACAAATCCAGTGATAGAGAAAGTAGCATATATGGATTTACAGCGAGTTAGGGGTTGGTGTAAGCCTAGCAATGAAGTCTATGTGAAGAGAGCTCTGGAGGAAATTATCAGAAGTTTTAGTTAGTATGATAATTGGTTTGCCCGCCTTAAGGGATTGAGAGGATAAGTACTTACTTATCAAAAAGAGTGGTAACGCGGATATAATTCGTCTCTTAGCTGTAAAGCTAAGGGACTTTTTTGATTTTAAAATTAAAATATCCCTGTAGCTATAAAGGCTAAAATTCACAAATTTTGAAGGTTGTATAAGTATTTATCAATAAGAGTGGTAACGCGGTAAAGTCGTCTCTTAGTCATTAAAGACTGAGGGACTTTTTTTGTAACTCGAAACATTAAAGTATTAAAAATTTGAGGGAAAATTATAATTAAAAGAGAGGGGTAGTTAAAATGAAAGTATTTAAAAAATTATTAAGTTTAGGATTAGTATTAGGATTAACATTATCGCTAGTAGGATGTAGTGGTGGAGAAGAAAAAACAAAATTAGAGCAAATAAAAGAAAGTGGAAAATTAGTTGTTGGTACTAGTGCAGAATTCCCACCATTTGAATTTCATAAAGTAGTAGATGGTAAAGATTCAATAAAAGGATTTGATGTAATGTTGGCTGAAGAATTTGCAAAGGAACTTGGTGTAAAGGTTGAAATTAAAGATATGTCATTTGATGGATTAATAGGTGCTTTAAATGCAGACCAAGTTGATATGGTTCTTGCAGGGATGTCTCCAACACCAGAAAGAGAAAAGAGTGTTGATTTCTCAGAATTATATTATTTAAGTAGAAATGCAGTTATAGTTAAAGATGCAGATATAGACAAAGTAAAAACTGAAGACGATTTGAAAAAACTTAGAGTAGGGGTACAGGCAGGAAGCATTCAAGAAGAATATGTAGTTAACACTCTAAAAATGACAACTACAAAATCTTTAAAAGCAGTACCTGACCTAATCACAGAATTAAAAAATGGAAATATAGATGCAGTTGTTGTTAATGAAGCAGTTTCTTTAATAAATGTTAAAAAATATGATGGAATAAAAATGGCAAATACTGAAGTTGGTAAAGATGTAACAGAAGGTATGGCAGCAGCAATTAAAAAAGCTGATAACAACAAAGACTTTATAGAATTATTAAATAAAAAAATAAAAGAATTACAAGATGGTAAAAAAATAGAAGAATTTTTAAATGAAGCATCTACTGAAGCTGCTTCAAATTAGTAAGAAAGTTATGTGGGAGATGAAATTATGAGTTTAGATTTTAGTTTTTTAAGTAGATTTGGGACTTCTTTTTTGGAAGGAACAGGTGTGACAGTAGGAATTTCTCTTGTGGCATTATGCTTTGGATTTGTAATAGGTATAATTATCTGTATGGCAAAAATATCAAAGAGTAAAGTATTAAGAGTAATATCATCAATCTATATTGAGATTTTAAGAGGAACACCATTATTAGTACAGATATATATAGTATGGTTTGGATTACCTCAATTAGGAATAAGATTCCCTATGTTATTTGGTATACCAAGTGAATTTATAGCTAGTGCATTTGCATTGTCAGTAAACTCTGGTGCATATGTGGCAGAGATACTTAGATCAGGTATACAATCAGTTGATAATGGACAAATGGAAGCAAGTAGATCATTAGGATTAAATTACTGGTCAACTATGAGATATATAATAATACCTCAAGCTATAAAAAATATACTACCTTCATTAGCAAATGAGTTTATTACACTTGTAAAAGAATCTTCAATAATATCTGTAATAGGTGTTGTTGAGATAATGCGTACTGCTGATATAGTAAAAAATGCAGCATTCAGAGCATTAGAGCCATTAATAGTAGCAGCAGCAATTTATTTTGTTATAACATTTACTCTATCAAGATTAGTTGGATTATTAGAAAAGAAACTATCTGTGTCTAACTAGATGAGAGCATGTTTAGCATTTAGGGAAAACATAGAATAGTAAAAAGGAAAGTGATAATATGATTACAATAAAAAATTTAAGTAAATCTTTTGGAGATTTAAATGTATTAAAAAATATAGACTTAGAAATCGCTAAAGGCGAAATAATGGTTATAGTAGGTCCAAGTGGCTCTGGTAAAAGTACACTTCTTAGATGTATGAATTTATTAGAAATACCTACAGGTGGAGAGATAATATTTGAAGGAAAAAATTTAGTTGATAAAAAAACTAATATTGATGAAGTTAGACAAAATATAGGTATGGTGTTTCAGAACTTTAATTTATTCCCACATAAGACTATTTTAGATAATATAACATTGGCACCAATTAAATTAAAAAAAATGACTAAGGAAGAAGCAGAAAAAAAAGCAGAAGTTTTATTAAGTAGAGTTGGTCTTTTAGATAAAAAAGATTCATATCCATCACAATTATCTGGAGGGCAAAAGCAAAGAATAGCAATAGCGCGAGCTCTTGCTATGGAACCAGATATGATGTTATTTGATGAGCCAACATCTGCTCTTGACCCAGAAATGGTAAATGAAGTTTTGGATGTTATAAAAGAACTTGCTAAAGAAGGAATGACAATGGCAATTGTAACTCATGAAATGGGATTTGCTAAAGAAGTTGCAGATAGAGTTATCTTTATAGATGGAGGAAGTATTCTTGAGGAGGATTCTCCAGAAGAAGTCTTTGGAAATCCAAAACACGATAGAACAAAATCATTCTTAGCAAAAGTGTTATAATATATAAAAAAAGGATGTATTGATATTAGAAATTCAATACATCCTTTTTTAGTGCTAATTAATATGATTTTTAAAATTAAAATTATACTGACATTAACTTTATCTTAGTTTAATATCATATTTTTGCAGAAAAAAAAAGAGCTCGGGGTAAGCTCTTTTTTTCCATCGAATTAGTTTCCGATATTAATTCGATTTTTAATAAATATAAAATATATCCTTATGAAAGGGTATTGGGAATAGATATATTAACTAACTAGGGTTACCAGGGGGATAACCTTAATTTATTATAACAAAATGCGACACAAAAATCAATATTTTTTTTGATATAAATTATAAAAGTTATTTTTATAACAAGTAAGCTTATAAAAATAGACTTTATAGCAAAAATAAGTATATGTATAATATAATATATTTATTTTATATAATATATTATTTTATCATATATTGTATGTTATCACGTATTTTTGTAGGGTATAGTATAAATATATTATATTTTAGCATAAAATTTTGTAGTTAAGTGAAAAAACTAGATTTTTATGAAAGAAGATTATATAAACTTAAGATTATCTTTTTAATAAAGATTAACAAAAAAAATACTGTAATTAATGGTATAATAATTAGAGTTGAAGATTTTAAATAAAGGCAGGTGTAATTAAGTTGGAAATATACTTAGATAATAGTGCAACTACAAAACCTTATCCAGAAGTTATAGATAAAATGGTATATGCACTTAGTACGGATTATGGAAATCCTTCTTCTGTTCATAGAAAAGGTGTGGAAGTTGAAAAAGGTATAAAAGAAGTAAGACAAATTATAGCTAAATCTCTAGGCGCGAAAGATAAAGAGATTTATTTTACATCAGGTGGAACAGAATGTAATAATACTATAATAAGAGGTATTGCCAATCTAAATAAGAAGAGAAGAAATCATATAATATCTACAAATATAGAACATCCTTCTGTTTTAAACACACTAAAAGATTTAGAAGAAGATGGATTTGAAGTAACTTACTTAGAGGTCGGAAAAGATGGAAAGATAAATATAGAAGATTTGAAAAATGCTATAAAATCAGCTACATGTTTAGTAAGTATGATGCATGTTAACAATGAAATAGGAACTATACAGCCAATAGATGAAGTTGGAAAATATCTGAAGTCTTTAAAAGAGAAGATATATTTCCATGTAGACGCTATTCAATCATATGGAAAAATAAACTTTAGACCATCTAAATACAATATAGATTTTATGAGTGTAAGCGCACATAAATTTCATGGTCCAAAGGGAATTGGATTTATGTATATTAAGGAAAATAATCGCTTAAAGCCTATGCTAACAGGAGGAGGACAAGAAATTGGAATTAGGTCTGGAACAGAAAATGTACCTGGAATATATGGGCTTGGAGAAGCTGTAAATATATTAAGTAAAGATTTAGATGCTGTTATTTTGAAGATAAATAACTTAAAAAACATATTTAGAAATAAAATAGTTGAGAATATAGAAGATATAAAAATTAATTCTCCAGAAGATGGCGTATGTCATATATTAAATGTATCATTTATAGGTACAAAGGGAGAAGTTTTACTTCATTACCTAGAGCAAAAAGGAATTTATGTGTCAACTGGATCTGCATGTTCTTCTAAGAAAAAAGGTAGTCATGTTTTGAATGCCATAGGTCTTACAAATGAAGAAATCAATGGAACAATAAGGTTTAGCCTATCTGATATGAATACAGAAGATGAGATATCTGAAGCTGTGAAAGTATTAAAAGAATCAATTTGTGATTTAAGGTCAATAATGAGAAAGAAATAAAGAATACTGTATAAATAATAAGAAGAAAGTAGTTTAAGAGGTGAAATGGTGTATAATATATTAATAGTAAAGTATGGAGAAATTGGAGTAAAAGGAAAAAATAGATATATATTTGAGAATAGACTTATAAGAAATATAAGAAATATGTTAAAGCCAATTGGCAAATTTAATGTATATAAAGAGTATGGAAGAATATATGTCGATTTAGAAGATTATGATTATGAAGAAGTTATTGAAGAAGTTAGAAAAGTATTTGGTATAGTAGGTGTGTGTCCTGGAGTAAGAGCTAAAAAAGATTATGATACATTAAAAGAAATAGCTTTAAAGATGCTAGAAGAAAAAATAGATGCTGGATATAAAACTTTTAAGGTAGAGTCAAGAAGAGGAGATAAGTCTTTTAGATTAACTTCTCAAGAAATGAGTATGGATATAGGTGGGTACTTATTATCAAAGGTAGGAGATAGAATTGATGTTGATGTAAGAAATCCAGAAGTTAAAATAAAATGTGAATACAGAGAATTTCATACTATGGTTTATAGTGATACTATACCTGGATACGGTGGATTACCACTTGGAACTAATGGTAGAGCGATGTCTCTTTTGTCTGGTGGTATAGATAGTCCAGTAGCAACATGGATGGTCGCAAAAAGGGGTATGGAAGTAGAAGCAGTGCATTTTCACAGCTATCCATTCACAAGTGAAAGGTCACAAGAAAAAGTTAAAGATTTAGCTAAGATATTAGCTAAATATTGTGGTAGAGTAAGGCTTCATAAGGTAAATATACTAGAAATACAAAAAGCAATTGGCGAGAATTGTAATGAAGAAGAAGCGACTATTCTTTCAAGAAGATTTATGATGAGAATAGCACAAAAACTTTCTGAAAAAAGACATTGTGATGCTTTGATTACAGGTGAAAGTATTGGTCAAGTTGCATCTCAAACTATACAAGGGCTTACTTGCACTAATGCTGTTGTAAATTTACCAGTATTTAGACCACTTATAGCTATGGACAAATCAGACATAGTTGATATAGCTAAGAAAATAGGGACTTTTGAAACATCTATAATACCTGAAGAAGATTGCTGTAGCGTATTTTCTCCTAGAAAACCTGTTACTAAACCTAGACTAGAAAAAATAGAAAAATCTGAGTTGTCACTTGATATTGAAAAATTAGTACAGGATGCAATTGACGGAATAGAGGTTGAAGACATAGAATTTTAATATGGAAGTGATTTAGTTATTTGGGGTAGGTGTTATATGTGATTCAAGTATTATATGTTGGTATTGGTGGATTTTTAGGAGCTATATTAAGATATTTAATATCTCTAAAGTTTGTAGGAACTAAGTTTCCATTTGGGACTTTGGTGGTCAATATTCTGGGTGGAATTTTAATTGGCTTTGTAATGGAAATGAGTATAAGGACAGATTCTATTTCTAATAATTTAAAATTGTTTTTGACAACTGGTTTAATGGGAGGACTAACTACATTTTCTACTTTTAGCTTCGAAACTGTAAAGTTTTTTGATAGTGGGAATTATATATTATTTGGACTAAACATATTTTTTAATTTGGCATTAAGTATTTTGGGAGTTTTTGTTGGAAGGACTTTATGTAGACACTTTATTACTGTATAGCAGATTAAATTAAACACTATAATTTTATTTAATGGGAATGATTATTATGAATAAAAAGGGTTTTACACTAATTGAATTATTGGTAGTTATATCTATAATAGGAATTTTGGTTATAGTTGCGTTACCAGCACTTTTTAAAAATATAGAGAAAAGTAAAGCAGTAACATGTCTTTCCAATAGAGAAAATATAAAGACTCAAATTGTTATTGCTGTGGCTGAGGAACCTAGCAAAGATAAAAAAGAAGTTATAAAAGATGTATTAAAAAATACGGATGGTAAGTATTTTGAAACAGAGCCAAAGTGTAAGTCAGGTGGAACATATTCAGCAGAGTTTGATGATGGTTATGATGGAATAACTGGAGAAGAAAGTATTGCAAGAGTTTATGTTACTTGTACAGAACATCCAGATGGTGTTGAGATGGCTAGAGATGTACACCAAAGTATGATGGACTTGATTGCATCATTTGCAGTAGACCCTTCTGTAATACCAGGGCCTTCAAAAGGGAATGATGCTTTTAGAAATTATTTACTAAATAATAAATATAAAAATGGGTGGCCTACAATTCCAGATGAATTTAAAAAGAAATATAATTTAAGTAAGGCAACATTATATATACAACCATATGCATATAACCCTACTGAATCTGATGCTACTGTAGTTGTATTTGCAAATGATAAGACTGGAGGTAATTGGTACACATCTTTAGTTTATGATTATGATGAAGGTAGATGGTATAAAGGTAACAATGGTATTTCTGTTGCAGGTAGGTCATGGAATGTTGATTCAGCTGATGGTAAGACTAAATCTGTAAAAACAGAGATTCATACAAAAGCTGGTTGGGGTCCTTTAAATTAATATAGCAAACTTTATCAACTTTACTGGTATTAATCGTTCTATAGAAAAATGATATTTTCTATAGAACGATTAATACCAGTTTTGTATTTAAGTTTATTTGTGGGGTAGATATATTGATGTTTTGATGTTATAAAAGCTTCACATATAAACTAAAAATAATTATAATTAAGAATATAAAGAAGTTTAATTATAAAAATTAATTTTCTAAAGATTTTGTATTTAAACTAACAAATACATAAAAAGGGGAATCGATATAATGAATAATTTACAAGATAATCAAACAATAAACTTGATAAAAGAACGTAGAAGTATACGAAAATTTACAACAGAGCAAATTACAGATGAACAATTAGATACATTATTACATTGTGCATTTGCAGCACCTTCAGGGTGTAATAAACAGCCATGGCACATAACTGTTGTACAAGACCAGAAACTTTTAAAAGAGATTAGTGATGATACTCTTTCTAGAATTCATGAAGTTAGTAATGTTGAAATAAATAAAAATTTTAAATTATTTTATGGTGCACCAACTGTTTTATTTATTTCTTATGATGAAGAGAGTTCATGGGCTCCATATGATATGGGAATACTTACAGGAAACATAACAACAGCTGCACAAGCTTTAGGGCTTGGGAGTTGCATAATAGGAATGGTTAGGGGTCTGTTTACACCTGTTGAGCAAGGGGATATTGTAGGTCTTGTTAGTGTATTGGATGACAATGATGTAAAAGAATCAGATTCAATAAAGATGAAGTTTGATACAAATAAAAAATATAGAGAATTACTAGATATACCAGAAGGATATTCTGTACCATTTGGTATTGCTGTTGGTGTCCCAGAAGGGAATTTACCACAAGCTAGAAATGTAGTTTATAAAGTCTCTAGAGTTTAGAATATCTGAGTAGGAGTAGTTATAATGTCTATATCTGTTAATACAAGAAGTACACATGTAAATCAGAGTAATTATAGCAATGAAAGTAATGACAAGTTAGAAAAGTTTGATGAGCAAATACAGAAGCTAGAAAGTTTTATCACAGATTTGAAAACTGATAAAAATATGGATTCTAAGATAAAAAATATGAAAATTGAAGCATTACAACAATAAATTAATGATTTGAAAAATCAAAAACAGGAATATGCAAGTCAATTAATCAAAGAGGGTACACTTAAAAAAGAATCTAAACAATCTGATATTAATCAAGAAAATTCTCAATATAAATACGATTATGCAAAAGGATTAACTTACTATACCACAAAGACTTTAGTGTCATCTGATTGTGATATAAAAAATATTTCTAAAACTAATAGTATGAGAATTAGTTTATTTGATGATATTCGTACTAAGAATATGGAAATGAGTAGTCAAACTCGTCATTCACCTACCAAATTCGATTCATTTGAGAGTGGTAAATTAAGTAGCGGTTTAAGCCAGATTAATATGTCTTTTGGAGAACAACTATATGCTAGTACAGATAAAATTAAAGATAATAATAAAAAGCTAGAAGAAATTTATGAAAATAAACAAGAATCTATTGATGTTATTACTGAAGAACATATAATTATATCAAATGATTCAGTTGATAAGTATAAAAATTCTGTTTTAAATAGTACTGAAAATATTAAAGAGGAAAATGTTAAAAAAGAAAACAAAATATATACAGAAACTGATAAAGTAGAATACATAATGGAAATTGCTAATTTAGAAAACAAACCTCATAGAAGAATTGATACTACTATTTAGATAGATACATTTTTATTTGGATTATGAGATACAGTTATAAAGTTTTATGTAATTGAAAATAGAAGGGACAAGATTAAAAATAAAAAATTATTTGTTTTAATCTTGTCTTCTATTATTTTATATTTATAGAATAATAAAATGAGTTTAATTAATTTAAGTATTATGTATAAAGAATATAAGGTCGAAAAAGATAAAAAAATAATAATAATATTTTGGAAAAAAGTGGTATAAGATTGAAATAAATAAAAAATCATGATACAATAAATGTAAAATAAAGGAAAAAGTGACCCTTAGTTATAAAAGGGTTTTTTTTTATGTAAAAAAAACTATAAGAATATTATAAAAAATGTATATCAAAGCCATTCAAAATTTTTTGCCACTTCTAATAATTGATTATCAGTAAAAGTACAGAACGACTGTTTACAAGTTAAAGAAATAATTATAATTTTAATAGCATATATATATAATTTTTTTAAAAAAATGTATATATATGTAAAAAAAACTATTAATCATATAAATAGTGACTTTTTTATAACAAACGGAAACTATAATAACCATAATTAAAATAATTATTTTAATTGAAATAATTATTTTAATTAAAAAATTATTGATACTCTAAATACATATCATACTTATATCACAACTAATTTTTATGAAATTGAAAACAATTAAAGTTAATTACTTTAAGTAATATAAATATATAAAATATCTTACTTTATTGTTTTTTAGGTTGTTTAATTCTACAAAAATAAAATTAAAATATTTAGTCTATAGAGCATTAATATCTTTGTGTAAAAATTAAATATATTTTTTATTTAATAAAAAGGATTTCAAGTGAAAATTAAATAAACTATAAAAACTTCACTTTTAAGATAGACTTCATAATAGATTAATTAGACTTTAAATAAATAGTTTTGATAAAGACTATGCAAAATAAAGTATGAAAAATCTGTTTGAAATAAAAAATATTGGAGGGGGATTTTTAATGAAACACAGATTGAGTAAACTAACATCTGTTTTGGCAACCTTAGCTTTAGTTGTTGGTGTAGGAGTACCATCATATGGACAAACTTTACCAGATAAAGTTAATAATGAAGTACTACAAAATACAGAGCGAAGATATGATATTAATGGAAGATATCAAGTAGATTTTCGTGCAAATATGGGAAATGGATATGTAACATTTTTCTCATTATTTGTCCCATGTGGTGGTAACTCATTAAATGTAAAATATGTATGGGGGACTGACCCAAAAGGAGGTTCTCAAGAAGGGTGGGTATTACAAGTTAATGGGGAAAAAGTTTCAACTATTTATGGAACAAGCTATGGATTTCCTAATGGCATACCATCTGCAGGGATAACAGGAAGTCAAATGACAGGAATTTATTCTTTTGTTACAAATCGAGACATGTCTGGAGTAAATTGGAGCTATACATCACCTAATACAGGTAATGGAAACGCTACAAGAACATCATATGCATCTACTGAGATTTCAAATGCAAAACTTTCTATTAAAGTAAATTATAAAAATAAAGAAACAGGAGCTATAGTTGGGTCATATACAACTCAAGTTCCAGCTAAGTATGGAAATAGCACTGTTACACCTGATACTACACAAATTCCTGCTGGATATAAATTAGATCCGGCGAGTCAATCTAAAGTAGTAAATCTTGTTCAAAATGGAGTTAATCCAAATGTAGTTGATTTTACAGTTATTCCTGATAATGCAGGAGTTCCAGAAGAAGATCGTGTTCTTATAGTTGGATTTAAAGATAAAGATGGAAATAATGTTGGAAGTACTTATATAGAAGAAATTCCAGATATACTAGGCTCACATGATGTAACACCAAACACATCAAAAGTTCCTAATGGTTATAAGCTTGATCCTTCTAATCAAACTCAGACTGTTAATTTACAACCAACAGGTCTTGACAAGAGTATTGTTTATTTTACAGTAAGTCCTGATATTCCACTTGTAAATCGTATAGTTACAGTTAACTTTAAAGATAAAGATAGTGAAGCAATAATTGGAGACCCATATACAGTTACACTACCAGCTGAATATGGAAATCATAGAGTGGAATCTGATTCTACAAAGGTACCAAATGGATATGTACTTAATCCAGATAACCAATTTGAAATGGTAAATCTTAGTACAAGTGGTCTTGTACCAGATAGAGTTTACTTTACAGTAAGTAAGATGCCTTCAGAAGCAGAACGTACTTTAACAATTGGTTTTAAAGATAAAGATGGAAATATAGTTGGAGATACATACACAGAGGTTGTTAATGCTGTACTTGGAAACCATACAATAACTCCAGATTCTACAAAGGTTCCTGCTGGATATAAATTAGACCCAGCAAGTCAGTCTCAGACAGTTACACTTAATTCTTCTGGAATTAATCCAAATACAATTTATTTTACTGTAGCCGAAAAAACTTATAGGGTAGCTTATGTATCAAACTTCCCTTCAGGAGTAGCTGTTTCTGGTTCAGTACCAAGTGATACAACAGAATATAAAAAAGGAGATACTGTGACTGTTTTAGGAAATACTAATGGGCTTGATGCCGATACTTATACATTTGTAGGTTGGAGTACAGTTAGAAATGACCCATCAACAATATTATCAGGAACAATCACTATGGGAGAAAGAAATATCATATTATATGCAGTGTGGCAAAAAAATTAATAATATAAGTTGTTTATTATTGTAATTTATAAGTTAGAATCTTCTTTAATATTTATATAAGAATAAGATTCTAATAGTTATAAGAAATTCTGATATAGATTTTATCAGTATTTCTTTATTTTACAAAATGAAAAAATAAAATTATTTTTTAAACAAATAAGGAGGGTTTTGATGAATCAAAAGTTAAAAAAATTAACTATATGTATACTTACATTTGCTATAATTCCTTTAAATTATTCAAATGTTTTTGCTGAGTATGATTTAAATAAGATATTTAATAAGCAGATTCAAGATAAAAACTTAAGGAGAGTTAATAATATTACAATAACTTATGATGGTAATGGGGCTACTGGAGGAACGATAAATGAAGCTATACTTAGTGGAGGAGCGTTTATTCCTGGACCAGTAATAACAGGTCCAAAAGTATATGACCTTGATGATTTTGATTCTTATTTAGCACTAAGTAGTAACCTTACAAGAGGAAACTATCATACTGATGCTTGGAGTGTCTCAAGGGACCATTTGGCAAGTGGTACTCAACCATATGCAGGTGGAGAAAATATAGTAGCAGTAGGTATAGACAGAGATATAACACTTTACGCCATTTGGATTCCAGACTTTTTACAAGTAAGATATAACGGAAATGGAAATACTTCAGGTAATGTTCCATCAGATTCAAATAAGTATCATCAGAATGATAATTTGCAAATTAAAGAAAATGAAGGTAACCTTAAAAAAACAAATTATAAACTTACAAAGTGGAATACAAAAGCTGATGGCACAGGAAAATCTTATAATTTAGGCTCAAGTTTTGAGGTATTATTAAAAAATTATGACAATTTTAACATAGACCTTTATGCACAATGGGAATATGATTTGCAACTGGATGGTAATGGAGGAACAGGTACACTTCCAGATTTGCCAAAACCAGGAGAGGCTGACAAATTCCCAGGGTCAGGTGGACTTATCAATGGTGATGAAGAATTCTTAGGATGGAATACAGAAGAAGATGGAAGTGGTACATCTTTTAAAGAAGGAGACCCTATTCCGCCAGATATCTCAGGAGATACAATATATGCACAATGGGGATATAAATTAGATTATAACCTAAATGGAGGAGCAGGAAGTATATCAGAAGAAAAACATAAAAAAGGCGCTGAAGTAACTGTTACAAGCCAGATACCATCTAAAGTTGGATCAATATTTATGGGATGGAATACAAAAAATAATGGTGAAGGGACTTCATACAGAGATGGTGATAAATTTAACCTTACGAAAAATACAACTTTATTTGCACAATGGAAAGAGGAATGTAGAATAACATATGATAAAAATGGAAGTACAGGTACAGCTCCAATAGATAATAATGTATATGGAAAAGGAGATGAAGTTACTGTACTTGGTGATAATGGTTTAGTAGCACCCTCTGGTAGAGGAGGAAATTTTTATTGGAGTACAAAAGCAGATGATACAGGCAGTAGATATAAATCAGGAGAAAAGTTTAACATAAAGGATATAAATACAACCCTTTATGCATTTTGGACAGATAAATACAGAGTTAAATATGAAAATAATGGTGGACAAGGAGATGTACCTGAAGATGAACTGCATGATGGAAATGCAAATACAAGTGTAAAAGCGAATACAGGAAATCTTACAAAAGAAGGATACAAATTTATTGGGTGGAATACAAAACCAGATGGTAGTGGAACTCCGTATAAAGGTGATGGAAGTGAGATAATTAATGTTGATGATAATATAACACTTTATGCTCAATGGGAAAAGATATCTGATAATTCAGGTGGAGATGATAATTCAGGTGGAAATAGTGGAGGAAGTAGTGGTGGAAGTAGTGGAGGCTCATCTACTAATACAACTAGCCCATCAGAAGAAAATTTGACAGGTGATGATAGATATGAAACTGCTATAAAAATAAGTAAAAGAGGTTTTGAATCAGCTGAAAATGTGATACTAGTAAATAGTACATCAATACCAGATGCCCTATCAGCAACTCCATTTTCATCTACTAAAAATGCACCTATTTTATTAACTGAAAAAAATAAATTAAATACAAATACAGAAGCAGAGATAAAAAGATTAAAAGCAAAAAATATTTATATAATAGGTGGAGAAAATACATTAAGTTCCGATTTAGAAAAAGAATTAAAATTAAAAGGGTTTACTATTGTAAGAATAGGTGGAGTGGATAGATATTCAACTTCTCTAAAACTTGCTAAAGAAATAGATAAAATAGTAGATGTAGAAAAAGTATCTGTAGTCAATGGACACGATGGATTAGCAGATGCAATAAGTGTTGGTGGTATTTCAGCACAAAATAAAACTCCAATAATTCTTACAAATGTAAAAAATGAGATGATATCTATTAAAAAATTTATAGATGAAGAAGAAATATCAAAATCTTATATTATAGGAGGAGAAACTTCTTTGCCAAAATCTATAGAAAAACAATTTCCAAATCCAAAGAGAATAGGTGGAGAAGATAGAAATAAAACAAATTCAAAAGTAATAGAAGAGTTTTATAAGGATAAAGAACTAAGAAATCTTTATGTAACAAAAAATGGGATGTTAAGAGAAAATGATTTAATAGATGCTTTAACAGTAGGTGTTTTAGCAGGTAAAAATAAATCGCCAGTAATGATTGTAGCAAAATCACTTGATGAGTCTCAAAAAACTTTAGTTAAAAGTAAGAAATTTGATAAGATAACTAAGGTAGGAGGAAATGGAAATGAAGATGCATTTAATGAGATAAAAAAATTAGTAAAATAGTATAATCTAAATAAGAATATTTTGTTGATTAAACTACACCAATAGTAATAAATTATAACCCTACTTTTATTTTTATTATAAGTAGGGTTATAATCTTACTATATTACTTATATTGTAGGGGGAAAAGATGAGAGAAGAACTAAACTCTTTAGATTTAAATCAGGTAGAAATTTTCTTTGAACTTTTATCTCAAAATACAGAAGATTATATTTTTTTTTGGGATATAAATAAGAATAATTTTAAAATATCCTCAACCGTTTTTGATGAATTTAATCTAAGTAAAGATATAGAATATGATTTAGTCAATTGTTGGAGCAAAATTATTTATCCAGATGATGTTCAAGTGTGGAAAGACGATATACAAGTCTTGCTAAATGGAGAAAAGGATGAACACAATTTAGAGTATAGATTAATAAACAAGTATGAAGAGATAGTATGGGTTTCTTGTAGAGGTAAAGCTTATGTATCAGATGATAAAAAAACTATAATTATGGTTGGTAGGATAAAGAATATAGGCGAAAAGAATAAATTTGATTCTATCACAGGGACATGGAATAGAGAACAATTTGAATACAGAATGAATTGTATTACAAAAGAGAAAATCTATACAAGTGGAGCTATGTTTATCATGGATATTGATAATTTTAAAAATATAAATGAGAAATATGGACACTCTTATGGTGACAAGGTTTTGCGTGCAATTGCTACAGAAGTTTTAGAATATTTACCTAAGGATGTTAGATTGTACAGATTAGATGGAGACGAATTTGCATTTTTTTACCCTATGTGCAATAAAGAAACTATAGAAAATTTATATGAAAAAATACAATTGTATACAAATACTCAGCATGAAATCGAATCAAATAAATATTATTGTACAATAACTGCGGGGGTTGCTATGTATCCAGAAGATGGAGATAATTATTTGGACTTATTTAAACATGCTGATATTGCGTTAGATATCGCAAAAATTGGTGGTAAAAATAGAATGAAGTTTTTTTCAAAAGAACTCTATGAAAATAAGTTAAAAGTAATTTCAATGCAACAGAAGTTGAGAGAGTGTGTTGAAAATGATTTTAATGACCTTGAATTATTTTTCCAGCCACAGGTAGATGCATTTAACAAAAATGTCATAGGAGCAGAGGCACTTTTGAGATGGCATTCAAATACTTATGGAGAAGTATCTCCTGTTGAATTTATACCAATACTAGAACAAAGTAATCTAATTATACCAGTAGGAAAGTGGATTATAAAAAAGGCTGTAAAACAGTGTAAAGAATGGCATAAAGTAAATCCAGATTTCAAGATATCTGTAAATGTATCATATATTCAACTAAAGGAAGATTTTTTTAGAGATTTTATAATAGAATGTTTGATAGAATATCAATTAAAACCTGAATTTTTAATTTTAGAATTAACAGAGAATTGTTGGGTACCAGATATAAATTTATTGAATGATAAGTTTATTAGTTTAAAAAGTATTGGAGTACATATTGCAATTGATGATTTTGGTACTGGATATTCATCTTTAAATTATCTTAAAGAGTTATCTGTTAATATAATAAAGATTGAAAGAAGTTTTGTTAAGAATATTACATATAATAGTTATGAACATACCTTCCTAGAATATATTATTAAATTAGCTCATATTATCAACTTAAAAGTTTGTGTTGAAGGTATTGAGTCCTATGAAGAATACAATATAGTGAAGAGTTTAGGTGTAGATATTATTCAAGGTTTTTTATTTGGTAGACCTGTAAGTGCATCTGAGTTTTATAGACTTCAATTATCAAATTGATGAGTGTAGATAAAGTATACTAAAAATAAGGTAAAATATAAGGTTTTTTAAATCTTATATTTTACCTTATTTTATTGTGATAACTATTAATCTCAAGTAGTATTAGCTATTATACACTTTTGCTCCAAACTTAGAGATTATTTCACTAGCTTTTTTAATATCTTCTTTGGTAGCATCAGGAACATCTTTTAATTCATAATCAATACCTAGATTTTCCCATTTGTGTATTCCCATAGAATGATATGGCAGTAATTCGAATCTCTCTACATTTTTTAATGTAGCAACGAATTTACCTAATTTTTCTAAGTTGTCTATATCATCAGTAATTCCAGGAACTAAAACATGTCTTATCCATACTGGAATATTTCTTGATTCTAAGTGTTTAGCAAGTTTTAAAGCTTTATCCATACCCACACCAGTCAAATCAATAGATTTTTCTTCAACCATATGTTTTAAATCAAGCAAAACTAAGTCAGTATTATCTAAAACTGAGTCTATAGTTTCTATATCTACAAATCCAGATGTATCTAGACAAGTGTGTATGTTATTTTCTTTAGCTTTTTTAAATAGCTCACTTAAAAACTCTGGTTGAAGAGTAGACTCGCCACCAGAAGCAGTAATACCTCCACCAGAAAACTTCATAAAAGAAGTATACTTAAGAGCATCAGTTATTATTTCATCAACTGTATATTCTTTTCCAGATTTGGTATCCCATGTATCTCTATTATGACAGTATTTGCATCTAAGAGGACATCCTTGAAAGAATAGTATGTATCTTATTCCTGGACCATCTACAGTACCAAATGTTTCTATAGAGTGTACTTTTCCCTTAATCATAGAGTTCACCTCACAATATATTTTGATAACTTTATTAATAGTTATAATATTTCTCTAAAAAAGGCCATCTTATACCAGAAATAATTCAAGTATAAGATAGCCATTTATTTTTATTTTCTACACAGTAGTAATCTTAGCTAAAGTATAAAAATTTAAAGACTAAGCCATTTTACCGTGGAATGTTCTGTTTATAACATCTAATTGTTGTTCTTTAGTTAATTTTATGAAGTTAACTGCATATCCAGAAACTCTTATAGTTAATTGTGGATATTCTTCTGGATGTTCCATAGCATCTTCTAAAGTAGCTCTATCAAATACATTAACATTTAAGTGATGAGCATTTTGAGCGAAGTAACCATCCATCATTGCAGAAAGATTATTTATTCTTTCATCCATATCTTTTCCTAAAGCACCAGGTACTATAGAGAAAGTATTAGATATACCATCTTGAGCATGCTCATATGGTAATTTAGCAACTGAAGATAATGAAGCTAAAGCACCATTAGTATCTCTACCATGCATTGGGTTTGCACCAGGAGCAAATGGAGCACCAGCTCTTCTACCATCTGGTGTATTACCAGTTTTCTTACCATAAACAACATTTGAAGTTATTGTAAGTATAGATTGAGTAGGATAAGAATTTCTATAAGTTTTATTTTTTCTTATCTTATTCATGAAGCTTTCAACTAGTTCTACAGCTATACTATCAACTCTATCATCGTTGTTTCCGTATTTTGGATAATCTCCTTCTATTTCGAAATCAACAGCTATTCCTTGTTCATTTCTGATAGTCTTAACTTTAGCATGTTTTATAGCAGATAATGAATCCGCACAAACTGATAATCCAGCCATACCACAAGCCATAGTTCTAAATATATCTCTATCATGTAATGCCATCTCTAATGCTTCATAAGAGTATTTATCATGCATATAATGTATTACATTTAAAGTATTTACATATAAGTTTGCTAACCAATCAGTAAATGGTTCAAATTTACTCATAACTTCATCAAAGTCTAAATACTCAGAAGTTATAGGCTCAAATCTTGGCCCAACTTGAGCACCAGATTTTTCATCAATACCACCATTTATAGCATATAATAAAGTTTTTGCTAAGTTAACTCTGGCTCCGAAGAACTGCATTTGTTTACCTATTTTCATTGCAGATACACAACAAGCTATACCGTAATCGTCTCCCCAGTATGGTCTCATTAAATCATCATTTTCATATTGAACTGAACTTGTATCTATAGATACCTTAGAACAGAAATCTTTGAATCCTTGAGGTAATCTAGTTGACCATAAAACTGTTAAGTTTGGTTCTGGTGATGGTCCTAATGTATATAGAGTATTTAGCATTCTAAATGAGTTTTTAGTAACTAATGTTCTACCATCTACTCCCATACCTCCTATACACTCAGTTACCCAAGTTGGGTCTCCAGAGAATAAATTGTTGTAATCAGGAGTTCTTAAGAATTTAACCATTCTTAATTTCATAACAAAATGGTCCATATATTCTTGTAATTCTTCTTCTGTCACTGTTCCAGCTTTTAAATCTCTTTCAAAGTATATATCTAGGAAAGTAGATGTTCTACCTAAAGACATTGCAGCACCATTTTGGTCTTTAACAGCAGCTAAATAACCAAAGTATAACCATTGTACAGCTTCTTTTGAGTTAGTTGCTGGTTTTGATATATCAAAGCCATAAGATTCAGCCATCTTTTTAAGTTCATTTAAAGCTGATATTTGTTCAGTTATTTCTTCTCTTAGTCTTATAACTTCTTCATCCATGCAAGAAACTTCTAACGATTTCTTTTGTTCAATTTTATCTTCTATTAAGGCATCAACACCATATAAAGCAACTCTTCTATAGTCACCTATTATTCTACCTCTACCATAAGCATCTGGAAGACCTGTTATTATACCAGATTTTCTAGCAGCTCTCATTTCTGGAGTATATGCATCAAAGACTCCTTGGTTATGTGTTTTTCTATATTTAGTAAATATTTCTTTTATTTCAGGGTCTAATTCATATCCAAAAGCATCACATGAATTTTCAACCATTTTTATACCACCATATGGCATAACCGCTCTTTTTAAAGGGGCATCCGTTTGTAATCCAACTATTGTTTCTAATACTTTATCTAAATATCCTGGAGCATATGCAGCTATTCCAGAAATAGTTTTTGTATCTACATCTAAAGTACCACCATTTTCTCTTTCTTTTTTAAATAAGACCATTGCTTTGTCCCATAGTTTTTTAGTGTTTTCAGTAGCACCAGCTAAGAAAGAGTCATTTCCTTCATATGGAGAATAGTTTAATTGTATAAACTCTCTGACATTTACTTCTTTAGTCCATCTTCCTGTTTTAAATCCTTGCCATGCATTCATTAAGTATTTCCTCCTTAGATTTAAATGATAAATAATGTTGTTAAAATTAATTTTTATATACTTAATTTGTTTTATATATTTTTTTAAAAATATATTTTCTAATATAATAATAACATATTATGCGTATTCTGTATACAAGAAAAATAAAAAAATGTCGTTTTAAAGTATAAAACAAATTATATGTTAGTAATGTGATGAAATTATACCCATATATTAATAAAATGAAACAAATAAATATCTAAAATAATAAGGTAATATTTGAAAAAATTATAAATTAGAAATAAATAAATCTCAGTACAAAAAAGAAAAAGCATACATCTTGATAACTTGAATATTTATTTAATAGGGGGAGGTGATATATTGTTTATCACAGTGATATTATTTTTAGTAGGTTTCCTATTAATTACTAAAGGCGCAGATATCTTTATAAATTGTACTGTAGAGATAGGTAGAAAAACGAATATTTCAGAAATTATACTTGGAGCAACTATTGTTAGTTTTGCAACAACATTGCCTGAATTTACAGTGTCATTACTTGCTTCTATTGATGGTCACACTACAATGAGTTTAGGAAATGCAATTGGTTCTATAATATGTAATACAGGGTTAGCATTAGGTTTAGTTGTTTTTCTAAGTCCATTTAATGTAGATAAAAAAATGTTTTTTTCTAAGTCTTTACTATTAATAGTATCTGTTATAGTTTTAATTTTATTGGGGTTAGATGGAGTTATAACAAGAGGAGATTCATTATTACTTATAATAATATTGATTTTTTATATGGTTAATAACTATAAGAGTGTTGTAGGAAAATCGAATACTAAAAATAGAGGTATTCAGAAAGATACTATTAAAGAAATACCTATAAAGAAGAGTAAACAGTACAGAGGTTTTTCTATAGAAGAAATTATAAAAATACTAATACTTTTTGCTACAGGCTTAATAATGATGATAATAGGTTCTCAAATTCTTATAGAGAGTGGTGTAAGAATAGCTAGTTTTCTTAATATACCTCAAGGTATAGTGAGTTTGACTATAATAGCACTTGGAACTTCTTTACCAGAGATAGTGTCTTCAATTACTGCCATAAGAAAAAATCATCATGAAATATCTGTAGGAAATATTCTAGGTGCAAATATATTGAATATAGTATCAGTAATAGCTGTATCAGCAATACCAAATAACATACCAATATTATCTCAAAATAGAAAACTTGATATACCATTCATGATATTATTATTGTTATTAGTAATAGTACCAACTCTTAAATCAAATAGACTTAGTAGACTACAAGGTGTATTAATGTTATTTACATATTTTATATATATATCAATTTTGTATTTTATGTATATTATTTAATCATACTGTTAAAAATATTAATTGCAGAATATCCTAAAAAAGTATATAATGGATAGGTTAAGATTAATTGATAACGGAGAGGAATAATATATGAATATAACAAAGTTTGAAGATTTACCAATAAGTGAGGGAATAAAAAAAGCTATAGCTGAAATGGGGTTTGAAGAGCCATCTCCTATACAAGCACAGTCTATACCTGCAATTTTGTCAGGTAAAGACGTTATAGGACAAGCACAAACTGGTACGGGGAAAACAGCAGCTTTTAGTATACCTATACTAGAAACAATAGACCCAAATAATAGAAGTTTACAAGCTGTAGTACTTTGCCCAACAAGAGAGCTTGCAATACAAGTATCTACAGAAATAAGAAAACTAGCTAAATACTCGCACGGAATAAAGACATTACCTATATATGGTGGTCAACCAATAGATAGACAAATAAAATCTCTAAAGAGTGGTGTGCAAGTTGTAATAGGTACACCTGGACGTACAATAGACCATATTAATCGTAAAACATTAAAGATGGATAATGTAAAAATGATTATACTAGATGAAGCAGATGAAATGCTAGATATGGGATTTAGAGAAGACATAGAAATGATTTTAAGTAAGATTCCTGAAGAAAGACAAACAACTTTCTTTTCAGCAACTATGCCAAGAGGAATTTTAGATTTAACTAAGAGATATCAAAAAGACCCAGAACATATAAAAGTTGTTAGAAAAGAACTTACAGTTTCAAATACAAAACAATATTATATAGAAACTAGATCATCAAATAAATTGGAAGTATTATGTAGATTAGTTGATGTGTATGACCCTAAATTATCTGTTGTTTTCTGTAATACTAAAAGAAAAGCAGATGAGTTAGTAGGAGATTTACAAGCAAGAGGATATTTTGCAGATGCATTACATGGTGACTTAAAACAAACACAAAGAGATATAGTAATGGATAAGTTTAGAAATGGTACAATAGATATACTTGTTGCTACTGATGTTGCGGCTAGAGGTATAGATGTTGATGATGTTGAATGTGTATTTAACTATGATTTACCACAAGATGAAGAGTACTATGTTCATAGAATTGGTAGAACTGGTCGTGCTGGTAGAGAAGGTATGTCATTTACTTTTGTATTTGGAAAAGAAATGAGAAAGATGAAAGATATAGAAAGATATACTAAATCTAAATTAATCAAGCATAATATACCAACAATAACTGATGTTGAAGAGAAAAAAGTAGGCTCTTTCTTTGCACAAGTTAAACAAACTATAGAAGAAGGTCATTTAACTAAACAATTACAATGGTTAGAAAGTTTCTGTAATGATGAAGATTATGCAATGGTTGATATTGCTGCTGCACTTGTTAAGTTATCTCTAGGGGAAGAAATGAAAGAAGAAATAATAGAAGAAAAACCTAGAAGAGAACGTGGAGATAGAAAAGGTGCTACTGGAGCTAAAGATGGTATGATTAGATTGTTTATCAATATTGGTAGAAATCAAAGAATACAAGCTAAAGATATCGTTGGTGCTATAGCTGGAGAAGTTGGAATACCAGGTAAAATGGTAGGAACTATAGATATATATGATAAGTATACTTTTGTTGAAATACCTAAAAAAGATGCAAAAACAGTAATTGAAAAAATGAAAGATATTAAGATAAAAGGTAACAAAATTAATATAGAAAAAGCCAATAAAAAGAAAAAATAATATATAGTATATAAAAATATAATCGAAAGATATATAAAATAGTATATTGAATATTTAAAAAGCCTAATGTGTTTTCAAAACAGATGATAAATAATCTGTAAGAGTCAACAACATAAGGCTTTTATTGTTTTATATAATAGTATTATTAAAGACATTTTAAATTTTGTTTGTGCTTTATTTACATAAGTATAAAAAATATATTAGAAAATAAATAATCAAATAAAAATTAATATATGATTTTCATTTGATAATGGAAGTAAGAGATTGATTTATCACTTTATGATAGGCACATGTATAGAGAAAAACACCACTTACTAGAATATTTCATCGCCACTCTTAAAGCCAAAGGCTGGATGAAAATCAAATTTAACTGCACCCACAGCAACCTTAGGTCCAACAGCCTTTTTAATTCTATAAATACCCTCATTGCCGAAACCAGCACATAGCTCAATAGCTGTATATCCTTTTTCCTCATTTTCTTGTAATTCTAATGATAGCATAGTACTTTCTCAATTTAATTTGCTTAAAAGTAATTTTATATGAATATCATATTTATAAGGTATTTTTAAATTTATTTTGATAAAATATACTTATGTCTTAAACAGAGTATTTTAAGTATATGAAATTTAATGAAAATATAGTGAATATGTAACTTTTATAAGGAGATAAAGATATTTTATGGATACAATAAAGAAATTAAGTCATGGATGTACACTAGATTGCCATGATTGTTGTAAATTTAATGTTTATACTAAAGGAAATAATGTGATAAAAATTGAAGGAGATAGAAATCATCCTTATACAAAAGGATTTATATGTAAAAAGGGGTTTGCTCATTTAGATAGATTAAATCATAAAGATAGGATAGAGACTCCAATGTTAAAGGTAGATGGTCTATGGAAAAAGATTTCTTTTGCTGAAGCATTAGAGATAATGGCAGATAAACTCCTATTTTATAAAGAACATTATACATCAAAGTCTATTATGCACTATGACCAATATGGAAGTGGGTCTATATTAAAATATATAGGAGATGTATTTTTTAATTTTTATGGAGGAGTTAGTAGGCATAAGGGTGGGCCCTGTTGGAGTGCAGGAATGCATGCCCAAAAGTATGACTTTGGAGTAGCTAAGGGACATGCTATAGAAGATATGCTAAACAGCAAGAGTATATTTATATGGGGAAAAAATCCAGCATATACTACCATTCATACTATGCAAATAATTAAAAAAGCCAAAGAAAAAGGGATAAAAATAGTAGTCATTGACCCTATATATACAAAGACTGCTCAAATGGCAGATAAGTACATACAAGTAAACCCTGGAACAGATGGAGCATTAGCTATAGCTATGGCAAAAATTATAATAGAAGATAACCTGCAGGACGAAGAATATATAAATTCGTATGTTGTTGGTTTTGAGGAATATAAAAAATATTTGGATTCATTAGATTTAAACTTTTTATGTGATGAATGTGGTGTTAAAGAAAAGGATATAAGAGCATTAGTTGATTTATATGCTAATAAATATTCAAGTATAAATGTAGGTTATGGTCTTCAAAAGTATAAAAATGGAGGAAATACAATAAGAGCGATAGATGCATTAGGAGCTATAACAGGTCAAATAGGATTTAGTGGTGGTGGAGTGAATTATGCTAATAAGGTTTATCCAAATGTGATAGATGCTGACCCTTATAATAGCCAATCATATGGCGAAGATAGGGAGTTTTATGTAAGTAATATTAGCAAGTTTATAGAAGAGTCCTTAAAAGACAATATATCAGATGAAGTTAATAATACATTAGAGAAAGCAAATAATACATTGAACAAGTTTGATAAGATGTCAAGTAAATCACTAAAAGGAAATATTCCTATAAAGATGGCAGTAATAACTAAAAGTAATATGTTAAATCAATTGCCAGATTTAGTAGAGTTAGAAAGAGTTTTTTCAAAGATTGAATTTAAAGTATGCTTTGATATGTTTATGACTGACACAGCTACTTTATGTGACTTATTTATACCTTGTACAAATACGCTTGAAAGTGAAGATATAATTTATAGTTCAATGACCAATCCATATATAACATACAATGAAAGAGCAGTAACACCAAAGCATGAATTGATGGATGAGTATTATTTTTTTATGGAGTTAGCTAAAAAGATGAAACTAGAAGGTTATCCTTTTGTAACAAAAAAAGAATACTTAGAAAAAGTAATTGAGCCACTTAAACGTTTTGAGAAAAGTCTAGATATAGAGAAACTTAAAAATAGTTATTTTACTATACATAATCCTATTGCTTGGGAAGATAAGAAGTTCGAAACTCCATCTGGAAAATATGAACTTTATTCAGAAAGGATAAGAGATTTAGGAATTAGTCCAATTCCAGTGTATATAAGTAATAAAACTAGAAACTTTGAAGATGAAAATAGGAAAAATATTTTTAGACTGCTAACTAATCACCATGCAGATACTTTGTTTAGTCAACACTTTATGGATAAGACATCTATAGCTCAAGCGTATATAAATCAAATTATGGCTAGAAAAATAGGTGTTAACAATAAGGATATTGTAACTTTAAAGTCAAAAAAAACAAAAATAGATGTACAGATAAATATAGATAGTGGAGTAAGTGATTATATAGTAAAAATGTATGTTGGATGGTGGAAGAAACATGGCAATCCTAATAGTTTAACAGATACTGGTATATCTGATATTGGTGGTCAAGTGACATATAATGAAACGATGGTAGAAATAATACGACAAAACTAGTTAAATTTCATTGAAGGAATAGAAATGCGATTATAGAATTGATTAAAAGTTACTATTTTTACAAAACTATTGAAGGAGGGATTTTGATGGTAAAATATTCCTTAGAACATAAGAATCTATACATAGAATTTATGTGCTCAGAACTAGACCACCATGTAGCTAATGAAATAAGGGAAGAAATAGATAACTTATTAAGTGTTAATCAAGTAAAAAATGTTGTATTTGATTTTGGAAATATTAATTTTATGGATTCTTCAGGTATAGGTGTCATCATAGGTAGATATAAAAAAATTTCTAATGAAGGGGGACGAGTTTCAGTAATTAATATAAGTTCACGAGTTAAGAAAATTTTTGATTTATCTGGGTTAAATAAAATTATTGGCATTTATGATACGTATGAAGAAGCTCTAAGTTCTTTGTAGGGAGGAGTATGTGATGAATAATATTATGGAAGTTAAATTTTCGGCACTATCAGAAAATGAAAGTTTAGCAAGAGTTATAGTAGCATCATTTGCAGCAAAATTAGACCCAACAGTAGATGAATTAGTTGATATAAAGACTGCTGTCTCTGAGGCTGTTACAAATGCTATAATACATGGATATGAAGAAGACAGTTCTAAGTTTGTTTTTTTGAAATGTGAGATAGAGGGAAATACTATAAAAATCGTAGTTGAAGATGAAGGGTATGGAATAGAAAATGTGGAGAAGGCAATGGAACCACTTTATACATCAAAACCAGAACTTGATAGATCAGGAATGGGATTCACAGTTATGAAAAGCTTTATGGACGATGTAGAGGTAAGTTCTAGAAAAGATAATGGCACTAGAATTGAAATGACTAAAAAAATAAATTTGCCTAAATAAAGTCCAAAAGTGAGGTTTTATTATGGAAGTAACTGTTGCCAGAGAAGAAAAAAAACCTCTTCTTAGTCATGAAGAGACTCTAGAACTTATTGATAAAGTTCAAAATGGAGATGAAGAGGCAAAAGAAATATTAATATCAAGTAATTTAGGTCTAGTTAGGAGCGTTGTATCTAGATTTTTAAATATAGGGTATGATAGAGAAGATTTATTTCAATTAGGTTCTATAGGTTTAATAAAATCAATATATAAATTTGACCCTAAATTTAATGTTAAATTCTCTACTTATGCAGTACCAATGATTCTAGGTGAAATAAAGAGATACTTAAGAGATGATGGTATGATAAAAGTATCAAGGTCATTGAAGCAAATAGCTGTAAAGGCCAAGATGGAAAGTGAAGCTTTAACTAAAAAGCTAGGCAGAGAACCAAGTATAGAAGAAATAGCTCAAGCATTAGATGTAGAAAAAGAAGATTTAGTAATGGCTATGGAAGCTAATTTTAATGTAGAGTATTTGCAAGGTGTTATTCATGAAGAAGAAGGTTCTCCAATATGCCTTATTGATAAGATAAGCATGAAAGGAGAAAGTGAGGAAGAAAAAGTTGTAGATAATATATTATTAAAGGATATACTTGGAAGACTGGATAAGAGAGAACGTCAAATAATAGTTCTCAGATATTTTGAAGATATGACTCAAAGTGAAATAGGAGAAATGCTCAATATATCACAGGTTCAAGTATCAAGAATAGAGAAAAAAGTATTATCTAAGTTAAAAGAATATATATCATGATAATACTTATGATATATTAAACTTTTTAGAATTTTTATATTAAGTTTTTAAGTTACTATTAAAAAATTATAAGTTCAAATAAAAAATATTAAAAAACAAGGTGTCTTTATGATAGAAAATAAATTATTTTCTTTATTAGGCATCTTTTTTATTTTTTGACAAAACTTTGAGTGTCTAAAATAAATAATAGGTTTATTTTTTTAAAATTAACAAATAATACTTTAGAGAGGTGTTTAGTATGGATAAAAATTATAAAAAATATGTAGACCAAATAAGCCCAAAACCTACATATTTAAAAAACTATACACTTGCATTTATTGTAGGTGGAATTATTTGTATGATAGGGCAAGCCATAAGTGATTTATACATGAAAGTTGGAGGTCTTGATAAATTAGGTGCTAGTTCCGCTACATCAATAACACTGATATTTATAGGGGCATTTCTAACTGGATTAGGAGTTTATGACCTAATCGGAAAAAGAGCAGGAGCTGGTTCTATAATACCAATAACAGGTTTTGCTAACTCAATAGTATCTCCTGCTATGGAGTATAAAAGAGAAGGATATGTATTAGGTGTAGGTGCAAACTTATTTAAAATTGCAGGGCCAGTTTTAGTTTATGGTATAGGTTCTTCTATTTTATGTGGAATTATTTATTATATTTTTAAGATGTTTTAGAGGATTTTTATTTAATTTAAATTTTATTAGTTATGAAGAAGATATGAAATCTGAAAAATAGTTATGGAAGTAGTTAGTTAGGAAATAATCATGCAGATTTTAATTAATATTTTTAATTAATATTAAAAAATTAAATATTAAAATGCAAAATTAAAAAGGTGTGAAAATATGAAAAATAAAAGAATTGGAAAAAGAACAGTCAAGCTAGAGAATAAACCAACAATAATATCAGCTGGTACTATAGTAGGTTCTAAAGAAGGTGAAGGACCATTAAAAGATTATTTTGATATGATTATGACTGATGATTTATATGGTGAAAAGACTTGGGAATTGGCTGAAAGTAAAATGGTAGAGACTGCATCTCAGAAAGCCATACAGAAGGCAGGAAAAAAACTGTCAGATGTAAATTATATGCTAGGCGGGGATTTAATCAATCAAATAGTACCAGCATCTTTTGCTGCAAGAGAATTAGCAATTCCATTTTTGGGTATATATGGCGCTTGTTCTACAATGGCAGAAGGACTTTGCATAGGTTCTATGCTTGTAGATGGTGGTTTTGCAGATTTAGTGCTATCAGGAACATCAAGCCATTATTGTACAGCAGAAAGACAATTTAGATTTCCACTAGAATTAGGAAATCAAAAGCCAATGACAGCTCAATGGACAGTTACAGGAGCAGGAAGTGTTTTATTAGCTCCTAATGGAGAAGGTCCTAAAGTAAAATATGTTACAGTTGGAAAAGTAATAGATAAAGGTATTGATGATGGTAATAATATGGGACCAGCCATGGCTCCAGCAGCAATAGATACTATATATTCTTATTTTGAAGATACTAATGATGACCCAAATAGCTTTGACATAATTGCTACTGGCGATTTAGGTACACTTGGCAAACAAATAGCAGAAGACTTTTTGAAAGAGAAGGGTGTAGATATTTCAAAGTGTTATACTGATTGTGGTATAGAAATGTTTAACCTTAAAGAGCAAGATGTTCACTGTGGTGGGAGTGGATGTGGATGTTCAGCTACAGTATTTGCAGGATATATATATGAAAAATTAAGAAAAAAAGAATTTAACAAAGTAATGCTTGTATCAACAGGAGCACTATTATCACCAACAAGTACACTACAAAAGCAAACAATACCTTGTGTTGCACATGCAGTAGTAATAGTAAATGAGTAGGAAGTGATATATATGTTAATGGAATACGTAAGAGTATTTATTGTAGGTGGAATTATATGTTTAATAGCTCAAGTAATGATGGACTACTTTAAAATGCAAACTCCATATGTTATGGTGACATATGTAACAACTGGTGTAGTTTTAACTTTTCTAGGACTTTATGAACCATTAGTTAAGTTTGCAGCAGCAGGTGCAACAGTTCCTATAATAGGATTTGGATATTCACTTGCCAAAGGAGTAATAAAATCAATACAAAGTGATGGATTTTTAGGTATTTTCCTAGGTGGAACAACTGCTACAGCTGGTGGGATAGCCGCAGCTATATTTTTTGGATATATTATGTCGGTAGTATTTACACCAAAAGCAAAACCATAAAACCACTTAAATATATGATAATTTTTTGTATAAAGTAGGTAGATATCTTTTTAGATTCTACCTATTTTTTTATACTTACAAGCGTTTACATAATCAAGTTGACAATTATTTACAACATGGTGTAGTATTATATTAGCAAAAATAAAATGAAGTGAAGTAGGGGATAAAGATGGTAACTATTAAAGATATTGCAAGGAACCTAGGCATTAGCTATTCAACTGTTTCTAGGTGTTTAAACAATAATCCTAATGTATCTGAAAAAACAAAAAAGAAGGTAGTGGAAGAGGCTAACAGGCTAGGGTTTCATTTTAATGTAAATGCGAGAAATCTAGCAAAAAAAGAAACAAATAGAATAGGGGTAATCTTTTCAAATAATTTTAATCATCAAGACACTAGAAAATTTTTTAGTGATATAATGGACAGTTCTATAAATTCTATTGAGACTAATAAGTACGACTTTATAATACAGCCCAATAACAACATTAGTGGTGATAGTAATGTCTATAAAATGGTTAATGGACAAATGGTTGATGGATTAGTAATAGTGTCTCAATCAATAAAAAAAGAAGAGTATGAGTTTTTAAAAGACAATAATTTTCCACACGTATTCATATATTTTAAGCCATCTTTTGTAGGAGAGGTAGATAACTTCTTTTGGGACGATAACGTATATGGAGGCTATATAGCTACTAAACATTTAATCGACCATGGTCATAAAAATATAATAACAATAACTTCAGAAGATAAGAGTTCAAAAATGCATGAAGATAGAACCAAAGGGTATTTAAATGCTATGGAAGAAGCTAATTTAAAGACAGATGTAATTGAATCTAAAATGGATTTTGAATCTCAAGTTGAACTATTAAGAAATCATATTGATAAAATAAAAAAGGCTTCAGCTATATTTGTGCAACAAGATGTACCAGCTATTTCTATAATACAAGAATTAAAAACTACTTATGGTATAAATGTACCAGAAGACTTATCTGTAATAGGATATAATAATATTGAATTAATATCTTACTTTAGGTCACACTTATCGACAATAGATGACCCAAGAGAGCAAGTTATAAAAAATGGAGTAGATAGTTTAGTAAATACAATAAATAAAAAGAGCACAGAACATATCCCAAGAAAACTTTATCCAAGACTAATTATAAGAAACAGCGTTAATAGAATAAAAGACTAAAAGTAATCCAGTTGATTATAGAATTTAATATCAATAAAAACTTGAATAAATAAAAATACTGGAATGAAAGTTCATTCCAGTATAAAATCTAACTTTTGAGTCTCGGTACAACATTGAGATTTATTATTTTTTAAGTAGTTTCATTAAGATAGTTTTTTATAAAATCAATAAACATTCTTGTTGACTTGTTTAAAAATTTATTATCTGTCCAATATAGCTCAATAAATTGCTCACATCTTATATCATTAATAGGTAATAGTTTAATAGAAGATTCATAATCTATACACCATGATTTTTCAGGAATAAATCCAACTCCATGACCTTCTTTTATCAAATTATAAACGGTTGAAGGAGAATCACATTCAAAACCTACATTAGGTTCAAAGTCAGCATAGTTACAAAATCTATCTGTAATTTTTCTGAAATTTGTACCTTCATCTAAACATATAAAATTCTCATCTTGTACATCTTTAAAATACACACTATTAAGCTCTGATAGTGGATTGCTGTAAGGTACACCTATAAATATTTCTTCACTAGTTAATACTTCATAATTTGATGACTTAAATTCAAAGCAATATGAAGTAATACATATATCAAAATCGTAGTCAAATGTTGATTTTGGAATATGTTGCATTAATTTGAATGAAATATTTGGATGTAATTTTTTAAATTCACTAAGTACATCTAAAATTAACCCTGATGCAGTAAGTACGATTAATTTGATTTGGTCAAATTCACTACAAGCTAAATCTTTTATTTCTTTGGTTGATGTATCTAATAAATTAAGTATAGAATCAACTCTTTTAAGGAAAATATTTCCACGATAGTTTAATTTAATAGACCTTCCTTTCCTGTCAAATAATTTTACACCTAAATCCATTTCAAGTAGAGCTATACTTTTGCTAAGTGCTGACTGTGTTACATGTAATTGCTTAGCAGCATTAGTCATATTTTCAGTACAAGCTACAACTTGAAAATATTTTAATTGTAATAAATCCATGATGCTTAATCCTCCTTTTACTTTATGACTAAAAGCATATAAAAATAATGAAAAATTTATATTATACATTGTCTATGAGAGAATATATAATTAAATCACTAATACTTATATTGTAAGAAAATTATAAAAATTGCAAGGAGGTATAAAAATGAAAGGAATTAAAAATGCTCTGATAGCAGCCTGTATAATTACAGTATTGGCTGAATTAATTGGGCCTATTTCATTTAAAGTTATGGGTATTAATATAACTTTACTTAGTATACTATGGGCTATCTTTATAGGTATGGCTGTTTCACCTCATTTGTTAGGAAGGGTTATACCAGCTTTAAAAAAGTTTATAGGAGATAATGAAATAAATGTATCTCCATATCTTTTATCTTTAACTCTATATCCATTAGGAATAATGTTTGGAATTAATGCAGGTCCTAAAGTTGGTATATTACTTCAAGCAGGACCAGCACTTTTATTACAAGAGTTTGGTCATATGGGTACAATGTTGATAGCATTACCTGTTGGAGTAGCACTAGGTCTTGGAAGAAGTGCATTAGGAGGGACTTTTTCATTATGTCGTGACACAGCACTAGGAATTATTGGGGATAAGTATGGATTAAATTCACCAGAAGGTATAGGAACATTGGGAACTTATATAAGTGGTAGTATCTTTGGAACATTATTATTTTCATTTTTGGCACCATTGGGTGTTCTTATAGGCTTTCATCCATATGCTTTAGCAATGGCATCAGGAATGGGAAGTGGTTCTATGATGGGGGCTGCAACAGCATCATTGATGAATACTGTCCCAAATATGTCTGAACAGATTTTAGCTTATTCAGCTACCAGTGGATTGATTACAGCTGTTACTGGAATATACATAGAATTATTTTTATCATTACCAGTTGCTAATTATTATTATAGTAAAGTGGCTCCGATTATTGAGAAGTTTAGAAGTAGAAAAAAAACAAAAACAAGAGATGTCTTATAATGGAGGATGTATAGATGGAAAAGACTTTGAAGACTATTATGGAACAGATAAAAATAGTAATGTTCATATATATTATTATTTGCTTTGGACAGGCTATAGCACTTAAAACACAGGCTAAAGATTTGTTGATTGGAAGTGTATTTGGGTTTATATTAGTAATAATTGCTATTGTAATAAAGAATTTTGTTAAGAGACCAAATTTACCAGGTTTTGCATGGGCGACTTTAGTTGCGTTTGTATTATCACTTCCCATATCACCAGTTGGAGATTTTATAGCAAGTAATATAGGAAAAATCAATTTTATGTCTACAGTAACACCATTATTAGCTTTTGCAGGAATTTCTGTAGGTAACCAATTAGACATATTAAAGACTTTGAGTTGGAAGCTAGTAGTTATATCATTTATAGTTATGACATCTACTTATTTTGGTTCTGCTTTTATATCTCAAACAGTTCTAAAAATAAATGGAATGATTTAAGGAGGTAGTAAGTATGAAAGAATTAAAATTAAAAATCAAAGAAGATATAAAGCTGTTATCTGATGAGAAAAAAGCATCATTTGAAAAGGTATCCAAATCTTTATTTGAAAATCCAGAATTAGCATTTGAAGAATTTAAATCACAAAAAGCATTATGTAATTTATTAGAAGAAAATGGATTTGATGTGACAAAGGGTGTAGGAGGATTAGAAACATCTTTTGAGGCAGTATACTCAAATGGAACTGGTGGAAAGACAGTAGCTTTTCTAGCTGAATATGATGCACTTCCAGGTATGGGACATGCTTGTGGACATAATATAATAGGTACAAGTTCTGTTGGAGCGGGTATTATTTTAAAAGAAGTTATAAAAAAATATGATATAGAAGGAACTGTAAAAGTATTTGGAACACCTGCAGAAGAAAGAGTAGGTGGAAAAATAACTATGATTAGAGAAGGGGTATTTAAAGATGTAGATGCTGCATTAATTTTACATCCATGTGATGCTTCAATACCTGATGATATATCATTTGCTCAAGTTAACTTAAAATTTGATTTTAGTGGAAAAGCTTCTCATGCTGCTGCTTATCCTTGGGAAGGAAGAAGTGCATTAAGTGGAGTAATAGCATTATTCAATAGTGTAAATAGCATGAGATTACATCTTAAAGATTATGCAAGAGTACATGGAATTATAACTGATGGAGGTAGTATACACAACATAATTCCTGAAAAATCTATAGCTATATTTAATGTAAGAGCATTAAGTATAGAATACCTAAATGAAATTTGTGATATGCTTAAAGATTGTGCTAAGGGAACTGCAATTTCTACAGGAACTAGTGTAGAAGTAATTCAATTAGATGAGATATATAAAGAGATAAAAAATGATTCAAGATTGGTAAATATAGTTAGAGAAAATTTTGAAGTATTGGGCGAAGATTATATTGAAAGAGATTTAACTCAAGGTATTGGTTCAACTGATACTGGAAATTTAACTCATGAAATACCTGCAATACAAGCATATATAAAATTAAAAGAAAACACTGCAACTCATACAGAAGAATTTGCTGTAGCTGCTGGTGGCGAAGAAGGAAAAATAGCACTTATAAAAGCAATTAAAGTACTAGCAATGTGTGGTGTAGATGTTTTGTACAGTAAATAATGTATTACTAAAAAAATACATGAAGAAAGGAGACTAAATATGATATTAAAACAAGTATTAGAGGTTTATGACATTTTAGACAAATCAACTGCAAGTGGAGAAGAAGTGAAGACATACTTACAAAGCTATGGTGGAGAAAATATAATAGTAAAAAAGCTATCATCAAGTAAAGGTTCTACAGACTTAGTTAAGCTTACAATTGCTGGTAAGAATGGTAAATTAAACGGAGGAAATGCCCCTACTCTAGGTATTTTAGGCAGACTTGGAGGTATTGGAGCAAGACCAGATGTAATAGGTTTTGTTTCAGATGGTGATGGAGCATTAGTAGCAATTTCAGTAGCAGCGAAACTTTTAGATATGCAACGAAAAGGAGATGTGCTAGAAGGAGATATTATAATTTCTACTCATATTTGTCCAGATGCTCCAACTAAAGAGCATTATCCTACACCTTTTATGGATTCACCAATAGATATGACAACTATGAATGAAAATGAAGTTGACAGTAGTTGTGATGCAATACTTTCAATCGATACTACTAAAGGTAATAGAATAATCAATACTAGAGGATTTGCAATATCGCCAACTGTCAAAGAAGGGTACATATTGAAAACTAGTGATAATCTTTTAGATATTATACAGACTGTAACTGGAAAATCTCCATTTGTATTTCCTTTATCTATTCAAGATATAACACCATATGGAAATGACCTGTATCACTTGAATAGTATTTTACAGCCAGCAGTTGCTACAAATTCTCCAGTAGTTGGAGTAGCAATTACTACAGAAATGCCTGTTGCTGGATGTGCTACAGGTGCAACTCATTTTAGTGATTTAGAGTCAGCTGGTAGATTTGCAATTGAAGTTGGCAAATTATTTGGTGTAAATAAGTGTGATTTTTATGATAAGGAAGAATGGGATATACTTATCAAAAGATATGGGAAATTAAACGCATTCCAAACTTTTGGTATACAATAAGCAAAAAATATAAAGTTTATATAGTTTGTAATATATAAATATTATAACAATCGCCACATTAATTATAATTACTAAAAAAGGAGTGTCTCATCGAGGATTTCTAAAAATCACTTTGAGGCAACTCCTTATATTTTTGTTTGAATTTTAATTATTTATTAATAGTTAAATGTAATCTTTTATTAAACTATGGTGTTGTATTTCCACCACCATCAGGAGGGGTGACAGTACCACCACTGTTTCCACCATTGTCAGGAGGGTTAGTAGTACCATCACTGTTTCCACCATTGTCAGGAGGGTTAGTAGTACCGCCACTGTTTCCACCATTGTCAGGAGGAGGAGTAGTACCGCCACTATTTCCACCGTTATCAGGAGGAGTAGAGCCACCACCATTATTACCTGAATTATTGTTGTTATTATTGTTTTCTTCTTCTTGTTGATTATTATCTGGTTTCTTTGTATCTTCAGGAGATGGCTGAGAACTTACTCTAGAAGGAGCAGTACCTTCAATAAATGCTGCTTTAGAGCCAGAAGATTGCTTTCCTCCATCTTCTAAATTAATTTTTGTAAAATATACATTTTTAGGAACTTCAAATTCAGTAACTGTTAAATTTGCATGTATTTTTGCCATGATTTTTTGCCAAAGTTTTGCTGTACTAGTACTTCCATGTGGAACATCTCTACGTTTTATAGTGTTACCAGCATCATCTTTTCTACCAGCATCATCTCCAATGTATGTTGCTCCTACATAATAAGGTGTATAACCAACAAACCAAGCATCATATGCGCTATTTGTAGTACCTGTTTTACCTGCAACAGGCATTCCTTTAGGAAGTGATGCAATACCACCTGTACCTTCAGTAATTACACTTTCTAACATATCTGTAACAACATAAGCTACTTCTGGGTCTACAACTTTATGCTCTTCAGGAGCGTTTTTAACTAATAATTGCCCATCAAAAGTAGTTATAGTAGTGTAAATAGATGGTTCTACATAAACTCCTTGATTTGCTAATGTACCATAAGCAGCAGCCATCTGAAGTGGAGTAATACCACTTGCCATACCACCAAGTGTTAATGCTGGGAACTGTCTATCAGTTGCTCCTGTTTGGCTATTTTTAACAGTTGTTATACCAAAGTTCTTTAAGTAGTCCATCATTATATCTATACATTCATCATAAGAATCTCCAAGCATCTCAGCAGTTTTAACTGCTATTGTATTTGAAGATTTAGCAAGAGCTTTACGTAAACTCATAGAGCCATGACCACTAGTGGTAGTTCTTGGATTCCATTTAGTGTTTTCTTCAAATTTATATCCTCCTCTAACATCATTTAGAGCAGTTGATTGTGTAATCTTTAAAGTATCAATAGCTGGTGTATAAATTGCTAGAGGTTTTATAGAAGAACCTGGCTGATGAGGGCTAGTAGCACGATTTAAAGTTTTTCTGCCACTTATGTTTCGGCCTCCAGCTAGTGCTCTTATTTCACCATTTTTGTAATCTAAAATTACCATTGCAGACTGTGGCTGGCTAACGCCATCAGGTCCAACCATATGTCCTGGGAAATTGCTATTTTTATCAAATTCTTCTTCCAAAGCATCCTGCATTTTAGGGTCTATAGTTGTATTTACAATTAGACCACCATTGTAGAATAAGTTTTGAGCTTCATCATTTGTATGTCCTTGTTCCATTAGGGCATTTATAACTTCACTTTCAATAAGGTCTTCTACAGATGAAGAAACTTTATCTGCTGATTTAGGTAATTTTATTTCTATCTTAGCATTAATTGCTTCATCATATTCTTTTTGTTTTATATATCCTAGGTCTAGCATTTTCTTTAGAACAACTTCTTGTCTTTTCTTAGCCTCAGGATTACTTACAGCTTTTCTGACAACTAATGTACCTGCTTTTAGCTGTCTATAAGTATCATTAGATATAAGTTCCCAAGTTTTTAATTTCTCAATCATATCAAAGTCTACTTGAGTTGGGTCATCTAAATTATCATCAGTTGTATTAACAAAAAATAACAACTTATTCTCTAAGTCACTCTTAGTTTCATTTCCATCTAATTTAGAAGTTTTGTAAGCTGAGAACCTAGATGGATTTTTAGTTGAACCAGCAAGAAGTGCTGACTCAGCTATAGTAAGGTCAGCTGCAGACTTATCAAAATAACCACGTGCACCAGCCTCAGCTCCTGCTAGACCTCTACCAACGAAGAAGTTATTTAAATAAGTTTCTAGTATTTTGTCTTTACTTACTGTCTTACTCATCTCATATGCATAATAAATATCTTTTATTTTACGAGGTAGAGTTTGTTGCTCAGTAGTCAATAGCATCTTAGATACCTGCATAGGAATAGTACTACCACCTTGCTTAGTACCAGTAAGAGTTTTTAATACTGATCTAAATAAACCTTTAATGTCAACACCCTTGTGTTCATAAAAACGTTCATCTTCTATTGCAATTACTGCATGTTGAAGATGAGTTGAAATTTTATCTAATGGAACGGGTGTCTTTTTATTTACACTTGGAGCAGTAGATAATGTTTTTCCATTAGCGTATTTAATTGTAGTTGTCTGGTTTGTTTGCTTGTCTAAAACAGCTTCTGTAACTGGAGAGACATCTCTTAGTGATGCAAATACTAATCCAGCAGTACCTGCTGCACCAACAACTAATAAAACTAAAAATACTATACCAAATACTCTTAGTTTTTTAAATTTATCGCTTTTCTTAGATTTCTTCTTGCTTTTAGTTGAATGAGTTTTGTTAGCTGAATTTCTATTAACTGGTTTATTTGAGCTACTAGATGAACTAACCTTTTTTCTTCTTATTTTATTTCCATTTTTATCATTATCGTTATTCATAAGATTTTAACCTCCTTACTTAATGCAATATTATAACACAAATAGGAGTAATTTTGTAATTAATAGAAAAAATGAATTTGCTATAATATTCTGTACATTGTAGATATGTATAAACAAAATGTATTAATAAGTCTATATTTTTATTTATTTATTTTTGACAAATATTATAAAAATTATGCCAAAGTTACATATAAATAAATAGGAGGGGATAAATTTGAATAGGATAGTAGATAGAAAAAAGAAAAATGAATTTAGAAAAATTGTAGCTATTTTCTTGTTAATTCTTTTCTTGTCTGTATTTATAGGCAGTTTCATATATATAGATAAAAGTTTAAGACCAACAATTACAGTTTTAGCAGAAACAAAAGCTCTTGAATTGGCAAACAGGTCTATAAATAAAGCTGTTGCTGAAATGGTAGAAGGGAAAATAAATTATGAAGATTTAATGGATATACAGCTTGATAATAACGGAAAAATAACTATGATACAAGCAAATACTATTATGATGAATGAAATTGCATCTGCAATAGCTTTAGAAATACAAGATGAATTAAAAAAAGGTAAAACAGCAGATTCTTACATACCTATAGGAACAGCATTAGGAAGTCCTATATTAGCTAAATACGGCCCTAAACTTGAAGTATCTATTGAACCTATAGGAACAGTATCAGTAAACTTTAAAACGGAATTTGAGTCTTCAGGCATAAATCAAACAAGACATAGGATATATTTAGAAGCTCAAACTCAAGTGAAAGTAGTAATCCCACTTATAACTTCAACAAAACAAATTAAAGCTCAGATACCTATCTGTGAGACTATAATAGTAGGTGATGTTCCAGAAAGTTATGTAAATATACCTGAAAAGAACCTTGGCAATGTTTTACCTAACACTGGAAAAAATACTAACAAATAATATTAATGATATTTATTTTTTAATAAATTTGAAATAATAGTTTATAAATAAAAATTATGTCAATAATAAGTAATAAATAAGAATCAATATAGTTGTAATAAAAATTAATATAATTGTAATAAAAATTTATGTTTTAAAGTATGTAAAATATTTAATATATTTGGTCTGTAGAGTGAAGAAATATGTCTTCAGACCAAATATATTATAAACATTTATTTAATGATGATTTAAGAGTTACAAATTACTTATATAATTTATTATCTAAAGCATCCATTTAATAAATACACCATAACCTACAGCTGGGTCATTTTCAATGGCATGAGAAACTGCTCCTATTATTTTATCATCTTGTACTATTGGAGTACCACTCATACCTTGTACAATACCACCAGTTTGAGCTAAAAGGTTTTTGTCAGTGATTTTAATTTTAAAACTTTTACTCTCAGGATGGTTTTGGTTTTCTATATCTATAATTTCAATATTATATTTTTTACATTCATTAGAGTTGTTTTGTAAAATTATTTGAGCTTTTCCCAGCTTAACTTCATTTAGTGAAGCTACCTTATATTTTTTTAAGCTAGAAATATCAAAGTTATTAATTTGACCTCTTATTCCAAAATCAGTGTTTTCTGTAAAACTACCAATAATATTTTCTCTTTTTGCATTTATACATCCAACACTACCTCGATAGGATTTTTCTATGTCGAGGTGCTTAGTTGTAGAAATTGAACCTGATTTTATAGGTATTTTTCTTGAATTACCAACACTTATTGGGTGACCTACGGCACCAAATTCTGAGGTTTCTGGATTGATATAAGTCAAAGTAGCAAATCCAGAAAGTAAGTTATTAAAACTAATTTTTTCTAATATGTGTTTAGTTGTTTTCATTGTTAAAAGTTGACCACCTCTATTTAATAAAATAGACACTGGTTTTTCTTCTGGTAAAGCATTTAGTGTATTAGCAAAATCACTATATCCATCAACTTCTATATTATTTACTTTGATTATAGCATCACCTAATCTAAATGGAGATGCTTCACCAGGACTTCTAACGATGATATTTTTTAGTTCTGCATCAATTTGAAGAACATTTCCTATAGGTATTAAATATTGAGGTTCACTTTTTTGTAAATTTTGTGCATAAATTAAATTATTTGAGAAAAAATATAATAAAAATAAAAATGTTAAAACAATTGTAAATTTTGACTTAGCTAAGTTGTTTCTTTTACTTAAAGATTTATCTTTAAAATAAAAATTTTTAAATTGCATAGAACACCTCTTTCTTATTAAAATATTTTAATAATAAAATTGAAATTTTCTTGCTGCTTCAATATTATGTTGCTCAAGAATCAGTTTTTGATGCTTGGAAAACTGACACAATAACTCCTTAGTTTTCATAAAAATAAATAAAATAAACAAGGTATATGATAAAATAGATACATATTCATATAAATTTAAAATAGATAATAGCTGTCTATCATTGAAAGGAGCAAAAGATGAAAAAATATAGATTGTTAGTTACTTGTATAATTGCCATGGGAATTATAATTATAGGTACATCAAATCCAGTTACCAATTTTTACAAGACAACAAATTTAATTAATTCAGGCACTACTAAAAATGAAAAAACAGATAAAGATGAAAATAAAAATATAAAAGATAAAGATAAAGATGAAAATAAATCAAATTCAAAAAGCAAAAATGATAATAAGTCAGAGGATAATAAATCAGATAATAAAACAGAAACTCAAAAAAATAAAAAGTTTTTAATTTGTATAGACCCAGGGCATCAAGGAAAAGGGGATAGTAATTTAGAACCAGTAGCTCCAGGTTCTTCATCTCAAAAAGCAAGAGTATCTTCAGGAACAGAAGGTATAGCTACAAAGAAAGCAGAGTATGTTTTAAATCTTGAAGCATCTGTAGTTTTAAAAAATATATTAGAGTCTAAAGGTTACAATGTAATAATGACTAGAGAAACACATGATGTAAATATAAGTAACTCAGAAAGAGCAATACTTGCTAATGAGAAAAAAGCAGATATGGTTGTAAGAATACATGCAGATAGTTTAAATAATTCTTCAAAGACTGGTGCATCTATATTAGTTCCTGAGAAGGATGGAAAATATACAGCTCCTATATATGAAGATAGTAATAGATGTGCAGAATTCATCAAAACAAACATGGAACAAGCTGGGATACAGATAAATGGAATTGTTCAAAGAGGAGATTTGACTGGATTTAACTGGTCAAAAGTGCCAGCTGTATTAGTAGAGATGGGATTTATGAGCAACTATAATGAAGACCAAATGATGTCAAATCCAGAATATCAAAGAAAAATGATGCAATGTGTAGCGGATGGATTAGATGAATATTTTAAATAAAACATAAATAGAGAAAAAAATTGGGATGGTACTATTTTCCTAATTTTTATCTCTATTTTTTATTCAAATAATAGTGAAAAAGCAAATTACAAGGCTACATACCTGTTTGTATAAGAGACTACAAACCTACATTAAATGGAAAAATAGACATTTACATATATGACTATATTTTCATAATAAACCCTAACTATATAATTTTGTAAAGTTAGATAATATTTAGGAAGAATTTAAAGCTGATATACTTTATTAAGAAAAGACCAAAAAAAGAAGAAAACAACAAAAAGAATTATGTGTATTATAGGAAGAAAACTAAATAAAGAAAACTTTTTACTATCACGAGTTTTGATTAATGAAATAATATATGAGATAGGATATAAACCAGCAAGTAGCATAGTAATTAAAGCAATCACAGATTGTATAATCTCACTGAAAATCTTCCAGTTTACCATTCCTAAATCAGCAACAGAAATGATAGTTCCAATCCATGTTATTAGAGAAAATGGAATTGGCAATGCATAAATAATATAAATAATAATGAAATATTTTTTCTGTTTAATAACTATTTTTCACCTCCGTTTAGATAAATAACCTGTAGCACCACTTATCGCCTAAGGCAAGCAAACGTAAATTGGTTTTATTCTATTCTAATAATTGTGTCTATAAATATCAAATGATTTGCATTGTGTCAAAAACTTATATTAATGTTCATCAGAAATTTTGTTTATTTGAGAATCAATCAGAAACCATTTTATAATTTCAAGATTAAACAGGCTACAAAGAAATTATAGCATGCATGTATTTTTTAGTCGATAAAGAAGTTCTATCATTGATGAAAGTATCTATTTTTATTTTACATAATACAGCTATAAAGTTTATTCTCAGTTAAATTATTGTAAATATAACTAAAAATATTGGTAATACTTGATTTAAGTTTAAAAAGAATATATTATAGTATAGAATGTGTAAAATTTTTTTGAGAGGTGTTAGAATGCTAGTAGTAGAAAACGTAAGCCACGGATTTGGAGCAAGAACAATATTAGAAAATGTATCCTTTAGACTTAGAAAAGGTGAACATATTGCACTAGTTGGCGCTAATGGAGAAGGAAAATCGAGTTTTTTAAATATAATAACGAAAAAGCTTATGCCTGATGCTGGAAATATAAAATGGTCTTCAAGAGCTACAGTAGGTTACTTAGACCAACATACAGTATTAAGTAAAGGTAAAAGTATAAGAGAAGTGCTTAGAGAAGCTTTTAAGCATATGTTTGATTTAGAGCAAGAAATGATTGCTATGTATGACAAGATGGGAGAAGCTAGTGATGATGAGATGAGTAAGCTTCTTGAAGAAACAGCAGAAATACAAACTATACTTGAAAATAGTGGTTTTTATATGATAGATGCAAAGATACAAGAAGTTGCAAATGGTCTTGGTCTTGGAGAGATTGGTCTTGATAAGGATGTAACTGATTTAAGTGGAGGTCAAAGAACAAAAGTACTTCTGACTAAACTTTTACTTGAAAATCCAACTATTCTTATACTGGATGAGCCTACAAACTATTTAGATGAGGAACATATAACATGGCTTACTAGATATCTTCAGGAATATGAAAACAGTTTTGTTCTAGTATCACATGATATTGACTTTATAAATAATACTTGTAATGTAATATATCATATGGAAAATGGCGAGTTAAATAGATATAAAGGTAATTATGATGAGTTTGTAAGACTGAATGATATAAAGAAACGTCAAGAAGAGCAAGCTTATGATAAACAAGTTGAAGAAAGAAAAAGGTTAGAAGATTTTGTAGCCAGAAATAAAGCTAGAGTTGCAACAAGAGGAATGGCTAATAGTAGACAAAAACAACTAGATAAGATGGAAATACTAGAAAGACCAAAGGAAAAGATAAAACCTACTTTTTCTTTTAAAGATGCCAGAGCAGCAAGCAAGATAATCTTTGAAACAGAAGACTTAGTTTTAGGTTATGATGAAGCGTTAACAAAACCACTTAACTTCCATTTAGAAAGAGGAAAGAAGGTTGCTTTAAAAGGGATGAATGGTATTGGTAAATCTACATTATTAAAGACATTACTTGGAATAATAAAACCATTTGGTGGAAATGTTAGATTGGGAGATTATTTAGAAGTTGGATATTTTGAACAAGAGAGTTCAAGAGAAAATAATAATACACCTATGGATGAAGTCTGGAGTGAATTCCCTGGTCTTACGAATTTTGAAGTTAGACAAGTCCTTGCAAAATGCGGACTTACTAATGAGCATATAACTAGTCAAATGAGAGTATTAAGTGGAGGCGAAGCTGCCAAGGTTAGACTTTGTAAAGTTATGCTAAAAAATATAAACTTCTTAGTATTAGACGAGCCTACAAACCACTTAGATGTAGATGCAAAAGACGAATTAAAGAAAGCTATAAAAGAATTTAAAGGTACAGTTCTTTTAGTATGCCATGAGCCAGAATTCTATTCAGAAATTGTCGATGATGTATGGAATATAGAAGATTTCACTACTAAAATCGTTTAGGTAATTAATTTGTTACTGGGGGGATTTCATGAAAAAGTTTCTAAATATAATTTTTTCAGTGTGTATAAGTGTGGTTGTAATAGTAGGTGCTATTAATTTTACTGTTGGATTTAAGCAACTTTATTATTTTGATATTGATTATTTAAACATATCAGAGTTATCTGGTTTATCTAAAGATGATATAAAATTAAATTATGATTACTTAATAGATTACAACCTAAGCAAGGATGTATCTGAGTTTAAGTTACCAACATTAGAATCTTCTCCAGAAGGGAAAATACATTTTGAAGAAGTGAGAAATATATTTCAAAATATCAATAAATTAGCTAAGTTATTAATGATAATTTCTTTGGTGGGAATTATATTAAGTATAAAAAATAAAAATATAAAACTACTAAAAACTATATCAATGACATTGATAATAATGCCAGTAGTGTTGGCACTTCCTATTTTGTTGAATTTTGAAAAATCATTTATTATTTTTCATAAATTATTATTTAGAAATGATTATTGGATATTTAATCCTGATTTAGACCCAGTTATAAATATGCTTCCAGAAGAATTTTTCTTTCATGCTGGAATGATGATTTTAATATTGATTTTTGCAGTAAGCATGTTGATTTTTGCAATGTATAAATTATGTAAATTATTTAAAAGTAGAAAGATATAAGGTAGAGCGATATAAATTAAAACTTATATAATAAAAATAGCTATGTAATATTATTTAGACGAAAAGGAGTCAAAAAATATTTATGCATAGCTATTTTTAATAAAAAATTATTTTTTGCAAGTAATTTTAACTAAGTCTTGAAATTTTCCCATAATATAATTATAATTATCTTTTTTATGAGGTAGTATACAGCTACTGCAATCTTTAATGCCTTTCTCTGTGTACTTAAAGTTTCCTCCACAATTTTCTCCTAAAGCATATAAAGGACAATAGCAAAATAAACAGTTAAATTCTTCTGGTTTATCAGTTTTATGACAAGGGAAAAACTCACAATCTTTGTGATTAAAAAATTTATAATTTTCGCCCATATTTTCCTCCTAATTTAAATAAAATATGAAATCTTTTATAACTATATAAGATTTTGGTGATAATATAATTATACAATATTTTTATTAATAGTTGATAATATAGTACTCTTAATCATATTATTAATGGTATAATTAGTCAACAGAGAAATAATGTAAGTGTTTTTAATACAATTAGATTATGTTTTATAACAAAAAATGAGGTGATTAAGTGAAAGAAATTCAAGAAAGAGCACTTCTTGTAGGTCTGAATTTGACAACAATAGTTAAAAAAAGTGATGATATAGACACTAACGAATCCATGGAAGAACTAAAAGAATTAGCGAAGGCTGCTGGAGCAGAGGTTGTAGGTAGCTTAATTCAAAATAAGCAAGCTGTTGATGCAGCTTATTATATAGGAAAAGGTAAGGTAGAGGAAATAAGAGCATATAGTGAATCATTAGATGCTACTTTAGTAATTTTTAATGATGAATTATCTGGCGCTCAAATTAGGAATATTGAAAATGTTGTTGGAAAAAAAGTAATAGATAGAACTACCTTAATTTTAGATATATTTGCTCAAAGAGCACTTAGTAAAGAAGGTAAATTACAGGTCGAATTAGCACAATTAAAATACAGATTACCACGACTTTATGGAATGGGTGGTGAAATGAGTAGAACTGGTGCAGGAATTGGAACGAGAGGACCTGGTGAACAAAAGTTAGAAGTAGATAAAAGACATATACTTAATAAAGCAGCGGATATAAGACGTGAACTTAAAGAGGTAAAAAAGAATAGAGAGACACAAAGAGTTAAGCGTTTAAAATCAAATATACCAATTGTAGCACTTGTTGGATATACAAATGCAGGAAAATCGACCTTACTAAACGAATTAATAAAGACACACAAGGATTATGAACAAGAAAAAGAAGTTTTTGTAAAAGATATGCTTTTTGCAACTTTAGATGTAACTTTAAGAAAAGCTCTTTTGCCAAACAAGAAAGAATTTTTAGTAGTAGATACTGTTGGATTTGTTAGTAAACTTCCCCATGATTTAGTAGAGGCATTTAAGGCTACACTAGAAGAAGTACAATATGCAGATTTAATTTTACACGTAATTGACACAACGAACACTAGTTATGAATTGCAAAAAAGTACAACTGAAGGTGTATTAAAAGAACTTGGTGCAAATGATAAAAAACATATACTTGTATACAATAAAGTAGATAAGCTAGAGTTAGATATATATCCTAAGAGTCAAGAAGATATTGTGTATATATCTGCAAAACAAGGCATAAATATGGATAAACTATTAAATATGATAGAAATTGCTTTAATGGAAAATACTTATTCAGTAAGTTTGATGTTACCTTATGAAAGAGGTGATATATTTAGTAGAATAAAAGATAAATACAATGTGGAGAATTTTGAGTATGGGGAAAATGGTGTAACATTAGATGTAAATTTAGATGAAGAAGATTTTAATATCTATAGAGAGTACATATTAGAAAAATAGGTTTGATATGGATATAAATTGGGAAAATATAGATAATCTTGAAGATTATTTTATAACCTATCTTCTTTACAAAGAATCTAAAACAGTATCTCAAATTAGTAAAATTAGAAACATTTCAAATGTTGAAGCAAGTGAGCAACTTATACAAGCAAAGTTGAAGATAAAAGAAATGCAAAAAGATGATTTTGAGGCATCTAAGGACATTTTAGATAAATTTTTAGAATTAGATAAAATTAAGAGACTTGATTTTATGGATAGCTTAGATGACGAAAAAATGGTATACTTTAAGAGAAAGGTTTTCAAAAGAATCCTTGTAGAGAAAAATGCTGAAGATTTGATTGTTTTAATTTGGGCAACAGGTGAGCTAAAAGATGATAGATTTTTGAAGTTACTCCATCAGCTCACAAACCACAGACACTCAGATATTAGAAGAATAACTTATTCAGCAATAAGAAAGATTGAGTCACCAAGTAGTAGAGAAGTCTTACAAAAAGGTCTCTACGATAAAAATGCACAAACTAGACAATATTGTGCAAAAGCTCTTTCAAAATTAGGAGATGAAAACAGTTTAAAGATTTTACAGCAGTTAAAAGATAAGAATAAGAATTTTGAAAAAGAGTACGTGCTTAGAGCTTATGATGAAGCCATTGAAGCATTATTAAATTTGAAAAAGTAATTTTTTATTAAAGCAATTTGTTTACTTAATGATTTATTTATGGAGTTTAACAAGGTAATTAATAAATTAATGGGAGGGGTTTCAAATGATAGTAAGACGTTGTGCAGGTGGAGTAGTGTTTTATGCTAATAAAGTACTTATTGTAAAAAATGATAGAGGTGAATGGACACTTCCAAAAGGAAAGATACTTGGAGGAGGACTTCCATATGAAAGTGCTGTTGAAAGAGTTAAAGTAGAAACTGGCATAGACGCTAAAATGATAGATGTAGCTGGCGATACTATGTATGAATTTTTCTCAAGAAGTAGACAACAAGAAGTTTGCAATGCGATAATGTGGTATGTTATGGAAGCTTGTAATACTGAATGTGTACTTGCTCCTGAATTCCAAGAAGGTGGATTTTACAAGATAAAAGATGCTTTAGAAATGTTGTCACATCATAAAGAGCAAGCTTTAGTTGAAGTATCTTATAAAAAGTTTAAAGAATTAAAGAAATTAGTTTCAGAGGGCGACGATGTTCCAGCAAACTAGTAGTGAATTTATAGAGTTTTGAGGAAGGGATAGACCCTTCCTTTTTTAATTCCAAGTTTTAGAAATGTATACTTTATAGTTTATCTGATTTGTATTTTAATAAATTATATTGATTTATGTATCAATAAATTATATTAAAAATAAAAATTAAAAATCTTGTGATTTTATTATATAATTGTCTTATAATGCTAACTAAATGAATACTAAAAATTTTATTTACATTTTGATTGGAGTAATTTTTATAAATAAAGATATATTTTAGCAAATGACAAAAATAGGAGGAGTTATAATGAGTAATTATAGGACGTTACACGAATTTGGAACAGATGAAATAACAATTGAAAAATCTGTTTTTATTGGATATGCTAAGCCTATACAAAGTGAAGAAGAAGCAGTAGAATTTATAAATGAAATAAAGAAAAAACACAAAGATGCAAATCATAATGTGTGGGCTTATACAGTTGGACAAAATATGAATATACAAAGGTATAGTGATGATGGAGAGCCACAAGGAACAGCAGGGATACCAACATTAGAAGTCATAAAAAAAGAGGACTTGAGAGATGTAGTAGTAGTTGTCACTAGATATTTTGGTGGTATAAAATTAGGTGCAGGTGGTCTGGTTAGAGCTTATACAAAAGGTGCTAAATTAGGCTTAGAAGCTGGAAAAATAATTAGTAAGGCAATGTACCAAGAAGTTAAAGTTAAGATAGATTATACTCAACTTGGAAAGGTACAAAATGAACTGATGAATTTAGGGTACTTTATAAAAGATACCATATATGAGGATAATGTTGAGATAATAGTATATTCAAAGTTAGAAGATGTGGAGAATCTATCAGAGAAAATGATTGATATAACAAGTGGAACAGGAAAGATAGTTTTAGGAGAAGAATTTTATTTATCTGAACAGGATGGAGAAATTTTACTATAAAAATCTTACTGTAATTTAAGCTAAAAGTAAAAAAGTAGAGTAGCAATATAGAAGATAAAAGCATAAAAATAGAATAGTTATATAGAAAATAAAAGCCATTAATTTATATTAAAATAATTTAATGGCTTTTATCAGACTTTGCACAGAATCCTTTTTTAACTTCAAATAAACCAACTAAAAGTAAAAACACTCCAAATATTTTCTTCAATATATCAGACGATAAATAATTAGCTAATAGTGAGCCAAATATAGCTCCTAACACTCCAAATACAGCTATTGGAATAACTAATTTGAAAATTACGTTTTTATTTTTGATATGTATAGCTAATGCTATCAAAGTCATAGGTATGGAGGAAAGTAAGTTTACACTCTGTGCTATTTTAGTATCTATACCAGCAAGTAAAACGAGAGCAGGAATAAGAATAGTTCCACCGCCCATTCCCATTCCTCCAATAATTCCTGCAAAAAATCCAATTAAAGCAAATAACATTAAAACACCATCCTTAATGCTGCAATTATCATAATCAAGCCAAAAGAAATCCTAAGAAACTTTCCAGTAACTTTATTTAGTAATTTAGCCCCTATAATACCACCAACAATACTTCCTGCCGCAACTTTTATTGTTAAGTTAATGTCGTAAGTTCCTTTAGAAACATATAAAACAGAACTTGCTGTTGTCAAGAAAATGATTATAGAAAGAGCTGTTGCATGAGATTTATGTTCTTCTACCTTCACAATATCATTTAATATTGGGACTAAAAGAGTACCACCTCCAGAGCCAAATACTCCGTTTATAAATCCTGTAAATACTCCAATTATCGTATTTTTTATATTGAAATCAAAATATTTTTTCCTTAAGTTATTAGTATTTTTCATAAAAACCACCTTCTAAAATAGTTTTACCAAAATAGGCAAATTATATTTATATAAAATAATATTAAATATAATCTTTCATTTTTGCTTAAATTTGAATAAAAAAAAACATGTTAAAACAACATATTAATATATGGTATAATATATTAAAACAAAGTAGTAAATTGAGAGGAGATAACAATGTCGAATATAAAAATACAAATAGACAAAACTGTAGAATGGCTTAAAAATAAGGTTAATGAGGCAAATGCAAAAGGATTAATTGTTGGTGTATCTGGAGGAATTGATTCAGCAGTAGTTGCCAATTTAATTAAAAAAGCTTTTCCAGAAAACTCTATGGGAGTTATAATGAGCATAAAAAGTAATCCTCAAGATAGAGAAGATGCACTTAAGGTTATAGAAGGATGTGATATAGAATATCTTGATTTAGACCTTATAGAACCACAAAGTGCTATATTAGACATGGTGGTAGGAAATTTAAAAGAGAAACATTTATATAGAGAAGAATATTTAAAAATGACAGATGCAAATTTAAGAGCAAGAGTAAGAATGAGTACTATTTACACAATTGCTAATAACTTAGGATATTTAGTTGTTGGTACAGATAATGCTGCAGAAATACACACTGGATACTTTACTAAGTTTGGTGATGGTGGAGTTGACATTTTACCAATTGCAAATTTAACTAAAGCTGAAGTATACGAATGGGCAAAAGAACTTGGTGTTCATGAAGATTTAATAAATAAAGCTCCTTCAGCAGGTCTTTGGGAAGGACAAACAGATGAAAATGAAATGGGAACTACTTACAATATGATAGATGCTGTATTAGAAGGTAGATTAGATGAAGTTCCTCAAAGAGACCAAGAGATAATAGAAAGACTTCATAGAATAAGTGAACACAAGAGAAAAACGCCTGCACAACCTCCTAAGTTCTAATTTACTATTTTCAAGATTTGTGATAAAATTTACAAGTGATAAAAATTAGAATAATTAATTGTACGTATTAAGGAGTGGAAATATGGGACGTATAGGAAATATAATTAATAGAAAAGGTAAACAAGATGCTCAAAGAGCAAAAATATTCACTAAACATGCTAGAGCAATAGCCGTTGCAGCTAAAGAAGGTGGAGCAGACTCAGAATATAATGCAGCATTAAAAACAGCTATAGAAAAAGCTAAGGCAGATAATATGCCAAATGATAATATAGATAGAGCTGTTGCTAAAGGTGCTGGTGCAGGTGCTGGAGAAGACTATGAAACTATAGTTTATGAAGGATATGGACCTGGTGGGGTTGCTGTTATAGTAGAGACTTTAACTGATAATAAAAATAGAACTGCTGGTAATGTAAGATATTACTTTGATAAAAACGGAGGAAACCTAGGAACTACTGGATGTGTGTCTTTTATGTTTGATAACAAAGGACAAATATTAGTTGGTGCAGGAGATGGCGTTTCAGAGGAAGAATTAATGGATGTTGCATTAGAAGCAGGTGCTGAAGACTTTATAACAGAAGAAGATGGTTATGAAATAATAACTACACCAGAAGATTTTTCTAGTGTTCGTGATGAATTAAAAGCAAAAGGGTATGAATTTATATCTGCTGATGTAAAGATGATACCTCAAACTACAACTGTACTAACTGAAGAATCTCATTTAAAAATGATGAATAAATTAGTTGATATGCTTGAAGAAGATGATGATGTTCAAGATATATATCATAACTGGGAAATGGAAGAATAAATATTCTAATATCTTAGAAATGTATACACCTCTGAGCCATGTTTGCATAATAATATGTTAATATGGTTCAGAGGTGTTTTTATGTCTATAAAAATTGTTCTATAAAAATATATCTTATAAAATATTGTAGATATTAAACATCCTATTATAGGAGACATGAGAGTCAATGGAAATCCAGTTAAGTTGATGACAACAAAAGTTCAAATCAATGTACCAGCGCCATCTTTAGGAGAAAATAATGAGGAGATTTATAGAAGTTGGCTTGGCTTTGATAGTGATAAAATAAATGATTTAAAAGAAAATGGAGTCATCTAATTTTAGAGAAAAAGTATAAATACAATATTCATTATCTTCTAAAAATTGTAAATCAAATCTAAAATTATCAGAAGCATTTAAGATAGGAAAATCTATTTAGACACTAAGTCTTTTTGGATTTTCCTATTTTCGTTAAAAAATTTATACTATTGGAACAGATACATAGATATATTAAGCTAAAATATTAACTATTTAAATTAATAGAGAATAAACTATTTATATGTTGAATAAAGGCTTCTTTATTAGAGTTCAAATAAACTTGTGGATATGTTACTTAAACTATTTTAATGAAAATATCAAAAATGAGACCACATTCTCAAAAATGAGACTGTGTTTTTTAAGTATTTTCTCGAAAATGAGACAAAAATATTGTTTTATGGGTTTTATTGGATAAAAATTCTTTCGTGAATTACAATCTAATCAATTCTAAAGTTAAAAACTATTAAAAATTCAGTGAAATTTATGTATATTTTGTTTATTTTATCAAAAAAAACAGTTTTTTAACAAAAATAGAGAAATTAAATATAAGTTGGCGTAGAACTTGCTACTATATATTAACAAGAAAGTGTAGAAAAAATAACAATGAATAATGGGGGGAATATGATGGGATTTGTAATGGACAATTTGAAAAATCTTAAGGTGGAAGTTAAGGATAAAGTCTGTGTTATTACTATAAATAGACCTAAAGCTTTAAATGCTCTTAACAATGACACTCTTAGAGAATTATCTCAAGTTATTGATGTAGTATCAGAAAAGGATGAAATATTAGGCGTTATTATTACTGGAGAAGGTAAAGTTTTTGTAGCTGGAGCTGACATACGTCAGATGCAAAACTATAAAAGTGAAGAAGGTAGAAAATATGCAGGTTATGCCCAAGGGATTTTCGATAAAATTGAAGCTCTTGAGAAAACAGTAATAGCAGCAGTTAATGGATATGCATTAGGTGGTGGATGTGAACTTGCTATGAGCTGTGACATTAGAATTGCATCAGAAAAGGCTATATTTGGGCAACCAGAAGCTAATTTAGGAGTCATTCCATGTTTTGGTGGAACTCAAAGATTATCAAGACTTGTTGGAACTGGGATAGCCAAGGAATTAATTTTTACAGGAAGGCAAGTAAATGCAGAAGAAGCTAAATCTATTGGTCTTATTAATAAAGTGGTTCCAAGTGATTTGCTTTTACAAGAGTCGATGAATATGATGAACCAAATAGTTGAAAAAGCACCAATAGCAATAAGATATGCAAAAGTTGTTATTAATAAGGGGATAGATATGGATTTAAAAAATGCTCTTGAATTAGAGAAAGATATTGCAGGTTTAACTTTTGCTACAAGAGATAAGCAAGAAGGAATGAATGCCTTTATAGAAAAGAGAAAACCGATTTTTGAAAATAAGTAGCTATTATAACTATTGAAACAAATATAGAACATATTTAAAATCTAAATTTCGTGAAAAAATACATATAGTTTTATAGTTTAATTTTAAAAGGAGTTAATTTATGAATACGGGAGTAATTATAAGTTTAGTAGGGATTATCATAGCCCTATCCCTTCTAGTTGTAATGGTTATGAAGGGAGTAAATATTTTTATAATAGCAATTGTATGTTCATTATTAGTTGCTATAACAGGAAATTTAAATGTGTATGATGCACTTAAGGTGGATTATATGACAGGATTTGTTGGATTTCTTCAGGCAAATTTCTTTATTTTCCTAACAGGTACCTTAATGGGAAAAATAATGGAGATTACTGGAGGAGCAAAATCTATTGCTAAGATGATTGTAAGATGGATTGGGAAGGATAAAGCATTACTTTCTATTCCAATAGCTTGTGGAATATTAGCCTATGGGGGAGTAAGCGTTTTTGTTGTAAGTTTTGCTGTGTTTCCAATAGCTTTAGAAATTTTTAAAGAAGCTGATTTGCCACGACGATTTATACCAGCAGCCTTGACTTTTGGATGTTCAACTTTTGCTATGGTTGCACCAGGGGCACCTCAGATTCAGAATATTGTCCCAGCTTCAACATTAGGAACAGATATTATGGCTGGAGCAGTAAATGGATTTATATCATGTGCAGTAATGTTTATAGTTGGAAGCATTATTTTATACAAAATGGTTTCAAAAGAAAAGGCTAATGGTGGGCATTTTATAGCACATGAATCAGATACATTTGATGAAGTAGCAGCAACTAATTCCAAGAGAAAAAATGGTCCTAATGGTCTAATTGCATTAATTCCATTAATAGTATCAATCTTGATAATCAATGTGAAAATTAATGGAAAAGCAATAGTACCAATTGAGGTAGGAGTATTTATTGGAGCTTTATTAGTGTATTTATTGTTAAATAAATATCAAGATAATGCCAAAATAGTTGGACATGTTGGTGATGCATGTAAAACTACAGTAGTAGCAATATGTAATACTTGTGCTGTAGTTGCATTTGGCTCAGTTGTAAAATCAGCAGTTGGTTTTGACTTCATAGTTAATGCTATGACTAATATTCCTGGACCTCCTATTGCAGGGGCTGCAGTTGGGACTACAGTTATTGCAGGTATCTGTGGGTCAGCTTCAGGTGGACTTGGAATTGCAGCTCCACTTCTTGGACCAGTATTTTTAGCTAAGGGTGTTTCTGCTGCTGCATTAACTAGAACTATGGCAATTTCGTCAGCAGCATTAGATTCACTTCCACATAATGGATATATCGTTACTGTAACAAATGGTCTATGTAATGAATCACATAAGGATGCTTATATGCCAATATTCTGGGTAACTGTTTTAACCCCGATTATTGGAACTGTAGTAGCAGTTCTTCTGTTTACGATGTTCCCAGGATTACCATAACAGAAAAGATAAAAAGTATAAATTATATTTTGATATTGTAGAATCAATTTTCAAAGTATGTATAATAAATTTTATGTTTTAATAACATAAATACCATATTTAAAATACCAAGTTGACAGTATAAGGAGGAATTGAAAGTGTTAAATAAACCATTAGAAGGAGTTAAGGTCATTGACTTAACATATTTTGTAGCAGGTCCAGGTACTTCTAAAATATTAGCTGACTGGGGTGCTGATGTTATTAAGGTAGAACCAAGCTTTGGAGACCCAGGAAGAAAGACAGGGGCAACAATGACAATGCCAATAGATGATTATAATAATCCTTTTTACAGCACATATAATTCAAATAAAAGAGGCTTGTCTATAAATCTTAAGAGTGAGGCTGGAATTGAAATTATGGATAAGCTTTTAAGTGAAGCAAACGTATTTGTTTCAAGCTATAGAACAGGAGCGCTAAAAAGACTAGGTCTTGATTATGAATCATTAAGTAAAAAGCATCCACATCTTATCTGGGGACAAATAAATGGGTTTGGTGATTTCGGACCTGCTAAGGATAATGCAGGTTTTGATACAGTTGCTTTTTGGGCAAGAAGTGGAGCTATGCTTGATATTGCAGAGAAGGATACAAGTCCAATAAACCCACCTATAGCCTTTGGAGATGCCACAACTTCTTGCAGTTTATCTGGAGGTATATGTGCAGCTTTATACCAACAATCTAAAACTGGAAAAGGACAAAAAGTAATGGCATCTTTATTTGGACAAGCAATATGGAATGCATCATCTTTATTAGCATCTACACAGTTTAGCGATGAGTATCCAAAAACTAGAAAAAATGCCATTTCTCCAGTAATAAACTCTTATCGTTGTAAGGATGGAAAGTGGATATTCTTAAGCATTCTAGAGCATGAAAGATATTTTGAGGCACTTTGCAGATTATTTGGAAGAGAAGATTTAATAAAAGAAGAGAAATTTGCATCTTCAGTAGAAAGTAAGAAAAATGCTACAGAACTTATTAATATTTTGGATGGTGAATTTGCAAAATTTACTCAAAATGAGATGGTTGAAAAGCTTACTACTGCGGATATAGCCCATGAGAGAATTCAACATGTTAATGATGTGGTAACTGATGAACAAGCTATTGCTAATAACTATATATATGAACATACAAGTAAAAATGGAAATAAGACAATGCTTGCATCCACTCCAGTTAAGTTTGGGAACATTGAAGTTAACATGACTTGTGATGCTCCACTTATAGGAGAACATTCAGATGAGATATTGAGAGAGCTTGGATACAGTGATTCTGATATAGAAGTTCTAATTGAGTCTGGAATTGTAGCAATGAATAAAGAAACATGTGAAGTACGTTAATGAATAGGAGGAAATTTTATGGATTTTAGATTAACAGAAGCACAACTAATGCTTCAAAGAGTAGCAAAAGAATTTGCAGAGAATGAAATAGCACCAATAGCTGCTGAAACAGATAGAACAGGTATTTTTCCAAGAGAGCTTTTTAGCAAAATGGCTAAAATAGGCTTTAATGGTATTGGAACACCTGTAGAGTATGGCGGTTCTGGTGGAGCAGATATAGAAAAGGTAATTGTTGTTACTGAGGTTGCCAAAAAATGTGCAGCATCTGCAGCAATATTATCAATACACACAATATACGCTCAAGCTATTTTGAAATTTGGTACTGAGGAACAAAAGAAAAAATACCTTCCAATGATGGCTGAAGGTGGGTGTGTAGGTGCCTTTGCTTTAACTGAGCCTAATGCTGGTTCAGATGCTGCAAGAGCTGCAACAACTGCAATTATTGATGAAGCAACTGATGAATACGTCTTAAATGGGACTAAGTGTTTTATTTCTGGTGGAGGTCAAGCAGAATCATTAATAATATTTGCATTGACAGAGCCATCAAAGGGAATAAAGGGCATGTCTGCTATCATCGTTGACAAAGGTACGCCAGGTTTTTCAATAGGAAAAATTGAAGAAAAAATGGGTATCCATGGTTCAGAAACTGCAGAGTTAATATTTGATAATTGTAGAGTTCCAAAGTCTAATTTATTAGGAAAAGAAGGGAAAGGCTTTAACATAGCTATGACTTGTCTAGATGGAGCAAGAATTGGAGTTGGAGCTCAAGCTGTAGGAATTGCGGAAGGCGCTTTAGAAGAGAGTATCAAATATTCTAAAGAAAGAGTTCAGTTTGGCAAGCCAATTTCAGCTTTGCAAGGTATTCAATGGTATATAGCAGATATGGCGACTATGGTGGAATCAGCAAAGTTGTTAGTATACTATGCTGCAGACTTGAAAGCTAGAGGGGAAAGACACACTAAAGAAGCTGCTATGGCAAAATACAATGCGTCACGTACTGCAAGAGAGGTTACAAACCTAGCTCTTCAAATTCATGGAGGATATGGATATATGAAGGATTATCCATTAGAGAGAATGTACAGAGATGCCAAGATAACAGAAATTTACGAAGGTACTTCAGAAATACACAAGGTTGTTATTTCAAGAGCAGTACTAGGATAGGAGGAAGAGCATGAATATAGTTGTTTGTTTAAAGCAAGTTCCAGATACTAACGAAGTTAAAATAAATAAAGAGACAGGTACTCTAATAAGAGATGGCGTACCAAGTATAATCAATCCAGATGATAGAAATGCTTTAGAAGAAGCTTTAAAAATAAAAGATGAACTAGGAGCAGTGATTAAGGTTGTAAGCATGGGACCCCCTCAAGCTAAAAGTGCTTTAAAAGAAGCTTTGGCAATGGGTGCTGACGAAGCATATTTAATTTCAGATAGAGCTTTTGGTGGTTCAGACACTTGGGCTACATCTACAATTATTGCTGCTGCTATAGAGAAGGTTGGAAAGTATGATGTAATATTCTGTGGAAGACAAGCTATAGATGGAGATACAGCTCAGGTTGGACCAGAGGTTGCAGAATTCTTAGGTGTCCCACAGGTTACATATGCAAAAGAAGTAAAGGTTCAAGATGATAAATTACTAGTAACTCGTTATACAGAGACAGGAGATTATTTAATAGAAGCAAAGATGCCAGTTTTATTAACTGCTATAAAAGAGTTAAATAATCCAAGGTATCCAAGTGTCAAAGGAATCTTAGAAGCTTACAATAATGGAGATGCAAAGATTACTGTGTTAACACTTGAAGACTTAGCTGTTGATACAACTCAAATTGGATTAAAGGGTTCGCCTACAAATGTTTACAAGTCTTTTGTACCAGTTAAAGACAAGCATAATGAAATAATCGAAGGTATAAATAAAAAGGAAAAAGCTAAGAAACTAATAGAAATACTATTCGATTTGAAACTAGTATAGGAGTGTTAAGATGATGAGAGCAAAAGTTAATCAAGGTATAAATTTAAATGATTATAATGGTGTTTGGGTAATAGGAGAGCAAAGGGAAGGTAAAATAAATCCTGTTACTATAGAACTTATTGGTGAAGGAAGAAAACTTGCTGACCAATTAGGAAAAGAGCTTGCAGTTGTAATAGCTGGATATGAAGTAGAGAAAGAAGTAAAGGAGTTACTTCACTATAGTGTTGATAAAGCTTATTATATCAACGACCCTCTTCTTAAAGATTTCACAACTGATGGATATGCAATTTCAATTGCAGGTTTAATTGAAGAGAAAAAGCCAGAGGTTGTACTAGTTGGAGCTACTTCTATAGGAAGAGATATCGCACCTAGAATTGCAGGTAAAGTTGGAACAGGTCTAACTGCTGACTGTACAAAACTTGAAATAGATTCAACAGATAATAAGTTATTACAAACAAGACCAGCCTTTGGTGGAAATTTAATGGCTACTATTGTTTGTCCAAAAAATAGACCACAGATGTCAACAGTTCGACCAGGTGTTATGGCAAAAGCTGTAAGAACTGAATCAGAGACTGGAGTTTTAGAGGTTGTTACTCCAGAACTTAATGAAAAAATGATTAGAACTAGATTAGTAGAAATTCTTCCAAAAGAAAAGAAATCTATAAATCTAACTGATGCTAGAATAATAGTATCAGCAGGAAGAGGATTAAAGAGGGCAGAAGGATTTGAACTAATAAAAGAATTAGCTGATAAATTGGGGGCAGAGATTGGTGCTTCAAGAGCGGCAGTAGATTCAGGGTGGATAGAACATTCTCATCAAGTGGGACAAACAGGAACTACTGTTAGACCAGAGTTATACATTGCGTGCGGGATATCTGGAGCAATACAGCATTTAGCAGGTATGAGTGATTCTAAATATATAGTTGCTATAAATAAAGATTCAAAGGCACCTATTTTCAGTATATGTGACTATGGAATTGTAGGGGATTTATATGAAATTCTACCTGAAATGATAGAATCATTAAATAGGTAACTTCTAGAAAACATTGAATATATAGAATGGTAAGTCTTATAATATTGTATTGTAAGACTTATTATTTTTGCTGAAGGTTATAGTGGAGGGATGAAACAATGAAAGAGCACTGGTATAAGGATATATTTGCAAGAGTATTATCCATGACTGATGATGGTTTTATTGTTGTAAATAAAGATGGAGTAATCATAGATATTAACGATAAATATTGTGACTTCTTAGGGAAAGAAAGAGACGATATAATAGGACACAATATACAAAGTATTATACCAAATACAAAAATGTTAGATATTATGAGAGATAAATATTGTGAAGAAGGAGCTATACACCATTACTCAGGTGGAAAAACAAAAGAAAAAAGTGTAATAGTAAGTAGGTCTTATGTGGAGAATGATAATGGAGAAGTAGTTGCAGGGGTAGCTCAAGTTAAATTTAGATTACAATCCTTTGATGTAGCTAAAAAGTTAATGTCAGAATATATGGAACTCCAATATTATAAAGAACAGTTCAAGGATAAATGTAGTTTTGACAAGCTCATAGGTGAAAATAGAGATTTCATAGAACTTAAGAAAACAGGTATGAAAGCTTCTAAAACGAACTTCTCAGTGCTTTTAACAGGTGAAACAGGTACAGGTAAAGAAGTCTTTGCTAGAGCAATTCACAATAATAGCAGTAGAGCAGACAAGCCTATGGTTAGTATAAACTGTGCTGCAATACCAGAAGAACTATTAGAATCAGAGTTATTTGGGTATGACGAAGGAGCTTTTACAGGAGCAAAAAAAGGAGGCAAAAAAGGTAAGTTTTTAGTTGCAAATAATGGCACAATCTTCTTAGATGAAATAGGTGACATGCCTTTGACCATGCAAGCAAAACTTTTAAGAGTTCTTCAGGAAAGTGAAATAGAACCAGTTGGAGGTCTTAAAACTATAAAAATAGATGTAAGAGTAATCTCTGCTACAAGAAAGAATTTAAGTAAAATGGTTGAAGAGGGATTATTTAGAGAAGATTTATACTATAGGTTAAATGTAATAAATATTCATATGATGGAATTAAAGGACAGACAAGATGATATTTTATTGTTAGCAAATTATATACTAAATAAATTGAATGTTGAATATAAGGAATTGAAGGTTTTAAGTGATAAAGTTAAAAATTGTTTTATTAACTATATTTGGCCAGGAAATATAAGAGAACTGCAAAATGTAATAAAAAGTGCTTATGCTGTAAGTGATGATATGGTCATTATGATGTGTGACCTTCCATCTAAAATGGATAATATAAGCAGAGTAGCTCAATGTAATGTGGATAGTAATTGCTCAATTCATGAAATGGTTGAAAATTATGAGAAGAGTTTAATTATTGATGTATTAAGGAAGTACAATTGGAAATGTTCCAAGGCAGCAGAGGTTATGGGAATACACAAAAGTCTTTTGTATAAGAAAATAAAAAAGTATGAAATTGAATTAAACAATTAAGATGACTTGAATTAAGATGACTTGAATTAAGATTAAGGCACACAAAAAATCACCCTTATACAGTGAACTATACCCACTGTTTTAACTGTATAAAACAGTGGGTATAGTTCAAAATTAGAGTGATTTTTACTTTATTGGTAATGTAAAATAATTTGTGCTTCAAGGTTAATAAAAATCTTCTTTATGGCAATGATTTAAATATAATCAAATGTCGTAAAGGAGATTTTTTATGAATACTTTAAGAAAACAATTAGTCAAAGAAA
>NZ_JACVWG010000004.1:0-238838 GCF_020658465.1 Clostridioides sp. ES-S-0049-02 | reverse complement strand
ACTTGCATGTGTTAGGCACGCCGCCAGCGTTCATCCTGAGCCAGGATCAAACTCTCAAATAAAAGTTTATCAGGCTCAGATACTATTGTTATCTAAATATCTGGCTTTATGGTTTGTTTCTTGTTTTTATAAATTAACCTACTGTTTAATTTTCAAAGTTCATTTTTCATGTTTGCCCTTTTCTTAAGGACAAGTAATACTATATCACCTTAAAAATAATTCGTCAACACTTTTTAAATTTTTTTTTAAGTTTTTTTAATTTCCATTGTCATATATTCCATCATAATGTAGTAATACCATAGTCTCAATCAATTTTAATATATTTATAATTTTTTATAAAAAATCACATTTGCTTATCTTAACTATTAATATTTTAAATATTTCTATATACAAATTCAACAGTTATAATAGAATTATCCCTATATAGATTGAAAAAATACAGTAGAAAATACAGACAATAAATAAGAATATAGAAATAAATGTAAATAAATATAATAATAAAAGAAGAAGTATTAATACAGTTAGAATAAACTTATCAATACTTCTTCTTTTATTATCTATCTTTTAATATTATAATCTATTCATTTTTAACTTACATATTATCTCATAGCTCTCATAGCATTTAGTACTGCAATAAGTGCTACCCCTACATCAGCAAATATAGCCTCCCACATAGTAGCTATTCCTCCAGCTCCTAATGCCATAACTATAACTTTTACACCTAGAGCAAATATTATATTTTGCCATACTATCTTATTAGTCTTATTTGCTATTTCAATGGCTTTAGATATTTTACTTGGTTCATCTGTCATAAGTACCACATCTGCTGCTTCAATAGCTGCATCTGAACCTAAACCTCCCATTGCTATACCAACATCCGCTCTGGCTAAAACTGGTGCATCATTTATTCCATCACCAACAAAAGCTATTTTTTCTTTTTCTGTTCTACCTTCATACAACTCTTCTAGTCTATCTACCTTTTCATTAGGAAGTAAATTAGAGTAAACTGTATCTAACTCCAACTCTTTAGCAATGTTTTTTGCTACTTTTTCATTATCTCCAGTTAACATTACAACTTTTTTTACTCCTATTGATTTTAAACTTCTTATGGCATTTTTACTATCTTCTTTTATCTCATCAGATATAACTATATAACCTCTATACATTTTATCAACAGCAATATACACTACTGTTCCTACTTCTTTAGCTGGTGAATAGAGTATATTTTCCTTTTTCATAAGTTTTTCATTACCTGCCAATATAAGTTGACCATTGTATTTTACTCTGATTCCATAGGCTGCTATTTCCTCATAACTATCTATTGTATTTAAATCAATTTTTTTACTATAGTAGCTTAATATAGACTTTGCTATTGGATGATTTGAATTTACTTCTGCAAGAGCTGCATATTGCAATAATTCTTCTTCTGATATTCCCACAGGATTTAACTTAGTTACATTAAACACACCTTTAGTAAGAGTTCCTGTTTTGTCAAACACTACTGTATCTACACTTCTTAAAGCCTCTAAGTAATTACTTCCCTTTATAAGTATTCCATTTTTAGATGCAAATCCAATCCCACTAAAGAAACTAAGTGGTATTGATAAAACTAATGCACAAGGACAAGAAACAACTAAAAATATCAACCCTCTGTATAGCCAATCACTAAATACTTCACCTGAAATAACAAGTGGTGGTACAAATGCTATCAATAAAGCAGCTATAACTACTACTGGAGTATAGTATCTTGAAAATTTAGATATAAAATTTTCTGTTTTTGATTTTTTAATGCTAGAATTTTCAACAAGGTCAAGTATTTTTGAAACTGTTGACTCTCCAAAGCTCTTTGTAACCTCAATAGTAAGTAAAGCATTCTTATTTATAACACCTGATAAAATTTCGTCTCCTTTTTCAACTTCCCTTAATACAGACTCACCTGTAAGTGCAGAAGTGTCTAACATAGATACTCCATCTACTACTACACCATCCAATGGCACTTTTTCACCAGGTTTTACTACTATTATATCACCTATATTTACTTCTTCTGGAGATACTACTTTCACTTCAGAGTTAACTTTTAGGTTTGCATAATCTGGTCTTATTTGCATAAGTGAAGTTATAGACTTTCTAGACTTTCCAACCGCAACACCTTGTAAATACTCTCCTACCTTATAGAAAAGCATAACTCCTACTGCTTCTGATAGTTCTCCTATTAATAATGCCCCTACTGTTGCTAGAGCCATTAAGAAGTTTTCATCAAATACTCTTCCTTTTGATATATTTCTTATTGCTCTTAAAAGTACATCTCCACCTACTATCACATAAGCAACTATAAATACTATATTGCTAAATTGACTTTCAAATCCTGTTGCTGTTTGATATATACCAAAAATATATACAAGAGCTCCTATTATAAGTGGAATTAATTCTTTTTTATTTGTATCGCTCACAGTTTCTGACTTTTCAACCGTTCTAGATTTTGTTTTGTCAGAAGACTCTACTTGTATATCAAGTCCTGGTTCTGTTGAGTCTATTATTTCTTTTATTTTATTTATAACAGCATCTTCTTCAAAAGTACTTATTATGTTTACTGTAAGTTTTTTATTTACAAAATTCAAATTAGAAGATTCAACCTCTTTTAGTTTAGAAACTTTGTTGTTAATCTCTTCTGCACAATGTGCACAATTTAACCCTCCTAATATAAGCTCCTTTTTAGCTGATGTTTTGTTGGCTATTGTATTGTCTTTAGAGCTTATTTGTATATTAAGTCCTGGTTCTGTTGAATCTATTATCTCTATTATCTTTTCTATAGTATTTTCTTCATCAAAACTATTTTCTATATTTACTGTAAGTTTTTTATTTATAAAATTTAGATTAGAAGACTTAACCTCTTGTAGCTTAGAAACTTTGTTGTTAATCTCTTCTGCACAATGCGCACAATTCAATCCTCCTAATACAAATTCCTTTTTAATTATATTATTTGCTTCCATATATATTCACTCCTCTCATTTATCATTTATAAGTCTCTCTAATATGATTTAATCCACAGTCAAATATTTGACTTATATGGCTATCATCTAATGAGTAATATACCGTCTTTCCTTCTCTTCTAAATTTTACTAACCTAGCCTGTTTTAATACTCTAAGTTGGTGAGATATTGCAGAGTGAGTCATATTTAATAAACTTGCTATATCACATACACACATTTCATTTGCAAATAATGCATATAATATCTTTACTCTAGTAGTATCTCCAAATACTTTAAATAATTCTGCTAAATCATATAACATTTCTTCATCTGGCATAGTTGACTTAGCTTCTGTTACTATTTCCTCATGTATTATATTACAACTACAATCATTTATCTCTTCTCTCATTATATAATCCTCCATTATTTTAATATATGAATAACTGTTCATATGTTCATTATATGCTATTATATCTAATTTCGCAACAATATTTTTTTATTTATTTAATAATAATTAGAATGCACATATTATGGAGTTTTTTAATATATATATTATTAGAATAAGTTTTTGTAAACTTTTTTATAGTTTTTCTAGGAGGTGCAAGTTTAATATGAGTAATAAGAAAAAAAAGAACTTAGATACTAGCTACATGCCTTACTTAGACCCTGCTAATTATGCAGATTATATTACTAATGAAGAAATTCCTCAAGATGAGTTGAGAAATGACCCACAAATCCCTAGTGGTTATACAAAAATACCTAATAATCAGAATATAAGTAACATTTATCCTAATAGCGTAAATAATTATCCTAAAAGTAGTAATTCTCCAAACAACTTGCCTAACACAAATAATACATCTGGAAATATGAACTACAACACATCTACTCCAAACAATATGCCTAACAACATGAACTATAATACATCTAATAATATGAACAATATGGGTGTACCCACTAATATGTCTGGTAACATGAATAACAATATGGGTATGCCTAACAGCATGTCTGGTAACATGAATAATAATATGGGTATGCCTAACAGCATGTCTAGTAACATGAATAATAATATGGGTATGCCTAATAACATGTCTGGTAACATGAATAACAATATGGGTATGCCTAACAATATGTCTGGCAACATGAATAATATGGGGTATAATATGAATAACATGTCTGGCAACATGAATAATATGGGATATAATATGAATAACATGGGTATTCCTAACTTATCATGTAATCAAAATATGCCTCCTAATGTACTTATGATGATACCAGGTGTTATATGTCATAATACAATGAATGGTATGCCTGTAGTTATGCCTAGTAATATGCCTTCTAACATGTATCCGACTCCTTATGGTTCTAGTAATATGTCTATACAAGGCATGCCACAAACTAATATTGAGGAGTTTGATGAGGAAGAAATGTAAAATATTTTTATTTTTTAAATAAATTGTATAAGACCTTAATAATTGAACATAATAGTAAATGTATTCCTCATAATATTCCCCCAATATTATTATAGGTATAAAATTTTGATTGAATATCCTTTTATTTAGTCAAAAAATATTAACATAATCTAATAAAATAAATGTAAATAAAAAATCAGATAAAATAAAATTTTATCTGATTTTTTATTTACATTTAACTTAATACTTAAAAAATATCCCTGCATATCACTATTTGTTTGATGTTTATGGAAGTAACCCACAAATCCTTGAATGGAGTAATCAATTACATCACTTATATCTTCATTAACTATACCAAAAAACATGCTGGCATTTTCTTCTCTTTTAGATTGTCAAGGATACATGGTCTACACTCTTTCTCATAGTTTTTGGATTTATTTGGCAGTTCTCAACTTAAGTTTACTAACTCTATGTTATAATGACTCTAACAAGTCATTATCTTGTTTATAGTAGGCATTATTTTGAATAAAATATGTGTATTTTACTTTTCTGGAACTGGTATGATTCTAATATATTTACAAATAAATAAAAGCTAGTAATTTTATTATAACTATCATTCATAACTCTTTAAGATTATTTTATTTTCATTATAAAACTTCATTGCTTCATCATATAACAATCATAAAATATATCTTACTCCCTATATATCTAGTAATATGTTTAGATACGGTATGCTAAAAACCAATATTGGCAAATATTATAAAAAAAAGAAATAAAATATTTTTATATAAATTGTATAAAATTTTAATAATTGACCACAATAATAAATGTATTCCTCATAATATTCCCCCAATATTATAGAAATAAATTTAAGCGAGATTAAATTCAGTTAATCTCGCTTAAATAATGTCAAAAATCATATACTATTCCAAAAAATCATCAAAGTCTATTGAATCTGACTCTGCAAAATCGTATAAAGCATTTTGCTCAAAGAAAAATTTCTCTTCAAATTTAATATATTTGCTATAATTAGACTGACTTATTTCATTAATACAATTACAATCATTATCACTATAAGTCCCTATAAAAAACTTGTTTCCCATTAAGTAATATATAGCTTTCATATCATTATTTATTATATATACATTTTCTTTAACATGGTCATTATTAAAATTAAATCTAGTAAAAAATATACCTTCATTCATATTACTTTTTAATAAGAACGGATTTTCTTCATAAAATACTTTTGCAAATTCCTCAGGTGAACTTACGCTATATACACTTACAAATTCACTCTTAGAAATTTCATCAAAAACTTCAAAATCGTACATAGGCTCTTTATCTGTTACTAGCATAGAATTGATTTTAAAACCAGTATCATTACATTTACTTATACAAAAGGCTATTTTACATGTATAATACCCATCATTATCTTCATATAAAGCCTCACTAATATACCTACCTTGTCCTTTATTACTTACTGTATTTTTAAGTAATGTACCATTGATATTTGTAATATGCATATTTGCAATCTCTTCACTTCCTGAAAAGTATCTTAAGCTTTCTCTATCCCATGCTATAAACCTCATAGTCATATAGTTTATGAATTCAACTTCCTCATCAACTCTTTTACATATTTTATTATATAATTTTTCTATAGTTAAATCTGTTTTATAATTTTTTATAATGTCAATGTATTCACATTTATCTCCTGGCAATATCTTGTTATAACAAATATTCTTATTTCCAAAATAAGATACTAAAAACAGAGATTCCTCCTCTGTTAATCCAATTCTATCTGAGCCAAATCCACCCATTAATCTTTCTTCTTCCCTATAAGCTTCTTCTTGTGTTGGATTTTTTAAACTCACATAATCCGCCAGACCTAATCCTTCTGCATCCAATAAAAAATATTGACAAAAGTGATTGTTTTTATTGTCTATCCAATTTATTATAAGACCCAAGCTCCCCATAAGTCTAGAATTTGTAACCTTTGCAAAATTAAAATTCATACAATCACGTCCTTTAAAATTTAAAATCTTTGTTTTTTAATATATAAATTATTATACATATATTTTAACAACTTAGGTATAATTTATAATATAATATAAGGAAATGATTAATTGAGGTGGTTTTTATGAAAAATATAGCAGCTTTTTTTGATATAGATGGTACTCTTTATAGGGACTCTCTTATGGTTGAACATTTTAAGAAATTAATTAAATATGATATAATTGACCAAAAAAATTGGTATAAACACGCCAGAGATACATTTATGGATTGGGATAAAAGACAAGGCAACTATGATGATTACTTACTAGAAATATGTAATCTTTATGTTGACTCCTTAAAAGGCTTAGACAAAACTTGCATTAATTTTACAAGTGACCAAGTAATTAAATTAAAAGCAGATAGAGTTTATAAATACACACGTTCAAGAATAGATTGGCATTTAAATCAAGGTCACATAGTTATCTTTATTTCTGGCAGCCCTGGGTTTTTGGTTGAAAAAATGGCTAAAAAATACAATGTAACTGACTTCTTAGGAAGTGATTATGTATTTGAAGATGATATATTTACAGGAACAGTCATACCAATGTGGGATTCTATAAGTAAAAATAACGCTATAAATGATTTTGTTGTAAAATATGATTTAGACCTATCAAATTCGTACGCTTATGGAGATACTAATGGCGATATAAATATGCTAAAAAGAGTTGGAAATCCAATCGCAATAAATCCTACAAAAGAACTTTTGGCTCAAATATCACTTAATAAGGAAATTTCTAAAAATGTTGAAATAATAGTAGAAAGAAAAGACATTATCTATTCTTTATCTACAGATGTGAATATGGTAGATATTTAATTTATATTAGCTCTTTTAAAGACTTATACAACAAAAGTCTTATTATAATAAAGGATGTCATCATTGAAGTGATATCCTTTATTTTTATTCATATTATATATTTTAGTTCATAGATGGTAAGTATCTATTTCAAATATAAAAATTGTTATTGCTAAAACATTAAAAGTTTGTATAACAACATAAAAAGACTCTGATATAAAAATCAAAGCCTTTTTTATTAAATAAACTCATACATATGTTAATTCTATTTTTATATTTCAATGTACCTTTGCAAATGTATTATTCATATAAAAATTAAAACCATTCTAAAGTAAAACATTAAGTCAGTTGTTATTTTTAAATAACATCTTTCTTAGTCTATTATTGTAATACTCTATAAAAGAACTATATACATAATCATATATTATAAAGGCTACCTCAAATGAAGCTACTATAATAATATTTATTGGAATATAAACTATTGTCCTTAATATAAAGTACAATATAACTATCATTATATTTGCAAATACTACTTTCATAAGATACTCAATATATATTGACCTATCTTTTTCTATAAAATATTTAACAATACCATATATCCCAAAAGTAAGAGAATATACAATCCATTGAGATTTACTTGCCATTACTATAAATCCTAATGCTACAGAACCTATATAAAAAGCAATTCCACTTTTAAATCCCCATTCCATTATTACAATTGATACTAAAAGCGATGCTAACCCCATAATAAACAATGTATTTACAGGAATAATATTTGTAAGAGTTAACAGTATCACATTTAATGCTAATAAAACTCCTCCATAAGCAACTTTTATACTCATATTTATCATCCTAACAACAAGATATTAAATCTCCACCAAAACATTCACAACAGGAATCTAGACACCAAAGTTTAGCGCAGTTTTCACAACAATCATCACCTAGACAGCAACAACAGTCATCACAACAACAGCAACAACATCCATCTAAATCATTACGTCTTCTTCTATTATAATTATCAGCTCTATTGTTATATTCATTTCTATATTGTGTATAACTTCTAAGTGCATCATTGTATTCTTGATTTTCAGGCTCCATGAATTTTGCTCTCTTTAAGAAGTCTTCTCCTTCTTCATAATATCCAATATTCATCGCAGAAAAACCAGTTAGATAATACCACTCTGCACATTTGTCAGTTAATGTTTTTAAAAAATCATAGGCTTTTTTAAATTCACTATTTTCCATAAAAGCTCTTGCTCTCATAAAATTTTCATTATTATAAGTATTACTGTACATTCTTTCCACCTCTACTTTCTAATATATTCATGTATCTTAAATAAACTCCAGAATAAATTATATTTTCTATTATTCCAACGTTTTTATTTAGATTTAAATTATCAATTCCCCTAGCTAAAAAACCTAATGATGTTACAATTATTTTTTTTACTTTTTCTTTTAACTCATCATTTTTATCTATATATTCTATAAAAGGATTATATCTTCCTTTCTTAAAATCTTCATCTAAATCTTCATATGCATCTAGTAAATATATATATTTACCTATATTAAAGCCTATCATTCTTAGATTTCTCTCATTTTCATCTTTTTTATATGCAAATACTTCTCCCATTATATTTCCAAAGACATTAGACACTTCATCTATATTTATATTTTTGTCCTTTTCCAACTTATTTAATTCATTTAATTGTTGCTTTATATACTCAGCTTTTTCAGGATATTTCTCATAGGCTAAGTTTAATTTGTTTTTATATATATAATATGCTAATTTATCTTTTATGCGTTTATCATCCATTAAATTATCTTCCAATTTATAATACGTTAAAAGAACATTCATACTTGCTGCATATTCGGTAATATCATTTGTTATTATCTTTTTCTTCTTAAATGGACTGACTACACACACTTCTTCTGTACTTATAGACTCTGGCTTATATACTGAAGTTAATAAGATAATTAGAAATGTTATATCGTAGTTTAAAGAAAACCTTGAGATTTCTCCATGATTTCTTTTTAGATATTTACATAACCCACAATAATAAGCTTTGTAATGGTCATATTCTCTAAATGTTAAATCCATTTTGTTTATTTTAACATATCCAAACATAAATACTCCTTCTTGTACTACTTTTTATATAATAAATTATAATTTGTATTGTAACAATCTATATCTATAAATATCGCATTTAACTCTTTTATATTCACAATACTTCTTTATGGTTTATAAAAAGTATTGTGACTTACATAAATATTTACTTTGTTATCTATAAACTCATTATATTTATTTTCTAAATCATTTATTATATAGTACATTATGTAAGTTTTTACTCTTTTTTACTTACTAATGTTATATATCCTTTTGACTTACTATGTGTTATCTCTAAGTTACTTATATCATTTAACAGTAGTATATCCTTTGCATTTGAACAAGTCATTATTTCTCTATTTTTTATTAATTATTATTATATCATTAATAAAATTATAATTCATTGTTTAGAATTATTTTTCTGATGGTTTTTATGAGTCTTTACGAATACCTAATGCTCTTAATGGACCAAGTAACGACATTCTAGCAAGTATCAGTGCCATTTCATCAGGAGATTCTTTCATGTTTTTTTCGAGCCAATATTGAATTACTCCTAAGTCCGCTGAAAGTATATATTGTATAAAATATTCTTCCGAAATTATTGCCTCATCTATGTTAAAATTTTTTAATTTTTGTTTCTCAAACAAATTGATTTCAATAAATTTTTTTATTTTTCTTTCAAAGGTAGGGTCACCTTTTGGACCTAAAATAGATTTAATAATTACTGAATTTTTTCTAAAATATTCAAAAAGCTTTACCATAAATGGAAGAGGTTCATTTGAGGCATCCATGTTCATCATGTTGACTGAATCAAGGTGCTTAGTCTCTTCTTCAATTTCCTGTATTATTTCATTTTCAATTTTCTCTAACAAGTCATACTTATCAACATAATGCAGGTAGAAGGTTCCTCTATTTATATCTGCCCTTTGAGTTAAGTCAGTAACTGATATATTGTTAAATCCTTTCTCATCTATTAACTCTGCTAATGCAGACCTAATCATTTTTTTAGTACGTATTGTTCTTCTATCAACAGATACTTTTTTCATGAATTATTTCCTCGCTCTATATAAATTTTTTTAATTTTAATTGACAATTTTATATTAAATGTTTATTACTTAACAATTTAAATATTATTGTTCATTGCATAAATCAATATACATATTATAATATACATATAGATTATTAATCAACAATATGTTCATAAAAAATAGCGAATTGATTTGAAGTAAATGTTTAATATGACCTAAAATTTCGCCTTTATATGGATGCATTATGGGATATCTTAAGAATAGTATTAATGGAGGATAAAAATGAACAATTTAGATAAAAACAATGTTAATGAAGTTTTGGATATGCTATTAAGAACTCGAAGATCCATAAGAAGTTTTACAAAAGAAGTACCTTCAAAAGAACTGGTTGAAAAAATAATTGAAACTGGAAGACTTGCACCTTATGCAATACTTGCAGTAGCAAAACAAACAGATTTCAGACATTTCTTTGTTATCTCAAATAACAGTTTACAAATGGATAAAATAAAAACTATTCTTGTTGATGTTATTAAAACTCAAATATCAACCCATGAGAAGAAGGCTGAGAACGACATCGCTCTACAATCCTTCATTACTTCTTTAAAGATGCAAGTTAAAAAAGGGGTTCTTGGTGTAGGGTCAGCACCTTATCTTATTATTGTGGCAGAACGTCGTGGAATACCAGCCATAGAACAAAAGTCATTATCTCATGTTATGCAGAATATGTGGCTTAAAGCAACTGCTTTAGGATTAGGTTTTGAACTTGTTAGTGTAATAGGAAGATTAAGTAATAATAAAGATTTTTGCGATATTTTAGGAGTACCAACAGGTGAATATGGCTTTGATGCCTGTACAATCGGTTTCCCTACAACATCTGTAATTAAGGAAGGCAGAGCCATTCCTCATCCATCAATAAAATGGATATAATAAATAATATTGAAAACCAAATATTTATAAACTATTCTTACATATTTTTAATAATAGATTACATGCTGTTTCTCAGAGGAATCTATAATTTAACTGAGCCTAAGATAATCAAATTAATTACAAACAAAGAATAAATATAATAAAAGGACTTATAAATTATAAGTCCTTTTATTGAGCCTGAAATTAAATTCTTTTCCTTCAACTCTGGTAAATAACTTTCCTGTATTTCTTTTAAAGTATATGTATATCCACCATAATCAATTATTTTTACTTTTGTCTGTGTCTTAGAATTAGTCGTTCCTATGGCTCTCAATATATATTTATACTAATTCATACAATTCAATCTTACTTACATTAAGTTAATTTTTAAATAATTGGAGTATATTCAAAACTGCCTAAAGTATCTTTTAATTCCTTTTTTGCTTTATCTACAATAGATTCATCAAGCATTACATCATTTATTGAACATGCTATAGATTTTGATGCTAACAACATCGCTTTAAATCCCATGTCAGAACCTGCACTAGCGCAAGATTGCCATGTATGAGCAGAAATACCAATAGGCCAAACTGAACAAGAACATTGTGCTGTGGGAGTTATGTAACTAACATCTCCAATATCTAATGATAGTGATATACAGTTATTATGAGTAAAGGTATCATCTGTAACTTCATCATGTAGATTCATCTTAGTAATTTCCTTGTTTCCACTTAATACACTAGACACACTAATTCTTTTATCTATAGAAACTGTTTCAACTAATTTTTTTGCAAAATAGTAGTCATCTTCATCATACTTTTGTACTCCTATCAATTTCATGTTTTTTGATAAAACATCTGTTAATATTGTATTTGGAATATAGTCATATACTCCACTTACAATATTATATTCCATACTAGTACCAGTCATCAATGCTGCTCCTTTTGCTATATCAACAATTCTGTCAAATACATCTCTTACATGCTCCATTTTAACTCCTCTTATGTAATACCATACTTCTGCAAAGTCTGGAACTATGTTTGGCATTTTTCCACCATTAGTAGTTACATAATGAACTCTACAGCTATCAAATATATGCTCTCTTAAATAGTTACAGCCTATGTTCATAAGTTCCACTGCATCAAGTGCACTTCTTCCGTTATAAGGAGCTTGTGCTGCATGTGCGCTAACACCCTTGTATCTAAACTTTACAGAATAATTAGCAAGAGTTGGAATTCTTATTGGAGTGTTTATATCAAATGGATGCCAACTAAATGCACAATCAATTCCATTAAAGAAACCTTTTTTTATCATTAATACTTTTCCTGACAAATCTTCTTCTGCTGGACATCCATAATATTTTATAGTTCCTTTCAATTTTTTTAGTTTGATTAGTTCCTTTATTGCAATTACAACTCCTATTGAACCCGTACCAAGTAAATTATGTCCACAACCATGACCCGAACCACCATCTGAAATAGGTTCTTTTGTAATGGATACTTTTTGAGACAAACCATCTAATGCATCATATTCACCTAAAACTGCTATAACTGGCTTACTTTCTCCATAGCTAGCTACAAATGCTGTATCCATATCCTCTAATTCATCTACACTAAAATCATGTTTTTTTAAATATTCTTTTTGTAAGTTTGAAGCATAATATTCTTTATATTGAAGTTCTGGATTTTTCCATATTTTATCTGATATATCTCTTAACTCTCCTTGTATTTTATCTATATAATCCATTATAAATTTTTTATTTAAATCATTTATATTAACCATATTCTCCTCCATAAGACTAATAATTATATTATTTGATTATATAAAATAATTATTTTTTAAATAGCTTCTATATTATAATCATTTTATATAAGAAAACCTCTTGACTTGTAAATTACACTTTATCAAGTAAGAGGTCTTTTAAATTTATAAAATTTTTAGCATGTTAACCAATCAAGCATATTAACCCATAATTTATTATAATATTTCCAATCAGTAAATTCTCTTGGACCCCAATGAGGTGCACAATCAGAACTAAAGATAGCAGATTTTCCTTTTCCAAATTCGCCAACGGCTACAAATGGGTCTCCTCCAATAGTCGCTAGCACAGGACAATTATCTTTAGCTATTGTCTTATTATATCCTAAAAACTGTGGCCATTCCTTTGGTATATCTTTTAAAACTGGATGTTCAGAATCAACAACGACTGGAGTTATTCCTGCTGGTTTTTCAACCCTATCATCTTTATCTATCATTGTTATTGGCAATACATCTTTGATAGCAGTTTCTCCAAATCTAGCTTTTGCATCTATACCTGTAAATGACATATATCCACCTACCATGATTAATGCTCCACCGCTATTTACATACTCTTTAACTAACTCAAGTCTATCTGGTTTACTATTACAATCTATAAATGTACTATTAGATAATAAGAATGTATTAGAACCTATATCAGATAATATTATACAATCATACTCATTTAACTCTTCCAATTTATATGGAAAACTGTCTGCTGCTACATGTGCAGGCATATGAACTGCTTCATATCCTCCAGACTCTACTGCTTCTTTTAACCATTTTACTGCTTCTTCATAATGTGTTGTAACAAATGTGTCAAATCCCTTTATATGAGTTATATTTTTTACCCACGATTCCCCTACTATTAATACTTTTTTCATCTATATATTCCTCCTACTTTTATAAGTTTAATATTAGACTGGCATACATAAGTATACTGTCTAAATACTCTTGAATTTCAACATACTCATCTATTGAATGACATTGTTCTATTGAACCTGGCCCTAATATTAGTGTTGGGATTTTAGCTAAGTTTTTCATCAGTCTTGCATCATTTCCAGCCGTTGACCCCTTTATATTTAGCTTTCTTTCTAAGGTTTCTTCTAATATCTTTTGAGTATTAACTATAAATTCAGATTGCTTTTCCATCTCAAAACCTAATCCTGATTGATATATATTTATCTCTGGTTTATTATCTTTAAGCCACAAATCTCCATCAGCTCTTGTCATTATAACCTTAGTTATATCTTCCACAACTTGCTCATAACTCATTGTATTTGGCAAGAAATGTACACATAAATTAAATACACATTTATCTGGTACAGTAGAGCCTGCTGTTCCACCATTTATTACGCCTAGATTTATTGTAGGTGGAGGTAATAAAGCATGTTTATATCTCATAAGCCAATTATGTTCTAACTCTTTTATATCTTGGAGTAATAACATTGCCTTTTCTATAGCATTTACACCTTCCCACTTACTTCCACAGTGGAGAGATACACCTTTAACTTCAACCTCAAAGAATACAAATCCCATATGTGCAATTATTATGTCCTTCTCTGATGGTTCACAAATTACACAGTAATCTCCATCAATTCCATTCATAACTGCATTTATAGTTCCATTTCCTCCGCCTTCTTCATCTACCACCGACATTACCTTTATATTGCCAGGTATATTTAAGCCACTATCTTTTATAAGTTTTACAGCTAATATTGAAGCTATTAGACCAGATTTCATATCTGCAGTTCCAAGTCCATAAAGCTTCCCTTTATCTTCTGTAGCACAATATGGATTATATCTCCATTTTTTTATATCACCAGGTGGCATAGTATCTACATGACCATTAAAAACTATTGTCTTACCAGGCAAATTATCACTGTACTTACATATTAAATTATATCTATCATCATAATTGTGACCTAGATTACCTTCTTTATATATGTCTTTTGCCTTTTTAATTAAATCTTCGCTCATTTCTTGCCTATTTACACTAAAACCTATGGAATTTGCAAGTTTTTCAATATATTCTTGACCTTCCTTTTCAAATCCACCTAGTATTCCATGACCTACATCTTCGGTTTTGATACTTACAAGCTCTTTTAAATAGTATATATATTCTTTTTTATTGCTATTTAATGTATCTAAGAGAATTTTTTTCATATTTCCTCCTAAGATTTATTTTCACATTTAAGATTTCAAAGTTAATATCCTCTGCTTAAATTACAATGTTTCTTTTTATTTAATACCTATCCTTTTTATTTAGCATCTATGCAAAACTAATAATTCTTATAGCTTACTAGTTAAGTAATATTTATTATTTTACTTTAGCTGATTTTTTTAATTTTATGTTATTTATCCATATAGCAAATAACATTACCAAACCTTTTATAATCATCTGATTATATGAAGATACACTCAATAGGTTTAATCCATTCCCTAATATTCCTATTATTCCAACACCTATACATGTACCTACTATAGAACCAGAACCACCCATCATATTAGTACCTCCAAGCACAACTGCTGCTATAGCATCCAATTCGGCTCCATCTCCAACAGTTGGTGAACCTGATGCTAAACGTGAAGATAATATTATTCCAGCTAAAGCTGTTAATAATCCAGCTAAGGCATATACTTTAACTATAACTTTATTTACTTTTACTCCACATAGTCTAGCTGCTTCTTCATTCCCACCTACAGCATGTACATGGCGTCCAAAATCAGTTCTTTTTAAGAGAAAATGTCCTGCTATTACGACTATAATCATAATTATAACTGGTATTGGTATTGGTCCAACATATCCTCTACCAAGCATCTTAAATGCATCTGTGTTTACTGATATAGGTCTCCCTCCTGTAAACACAAAGCTTGCTCCACTTATTATTGTCAACATAGCTAAAGTTACGATAAATGGTGGTAATTTTTGTGTCGAAATAATTGCACCTTTTATGATACCTAGTATTGTTCCAATTGCTAATGCCAGTAACATACCAACCCATACAGGTGCATTGTAATTCACTACTGTTGTAGCCCAAAATGTACCTACTAAAGCAATTACTGCTCCTACACTTAAGTCTATTCCTCCTGTAATTATTACAAAAGTCATCCCTACTGCAAGAATTGCATTTATTGATATTTGTCTTCCAACATTAATTAAATTATCTAAAGTCAAAAAATTAGATGAAGCTACACTCATTATTATAAAAATTATTACAAGTCCTATAGCTGCACTCCCCTGGTCTTTAAATACACTTGTTAATTTTGATAATAATGGAGATGAAGCATTTTCTTTATGCTTAGTTATTGAACTCATTAATTTTACCTCCAAAAGCCAATTTTAATACATTATTTTCAACCATTTCTTCACCTTCTAAAAAGCCACTTATATGGCCCTCTCTCATAACCATTATCCTGTCACTCATTGATATCAACTCTGGTATCTCTGAAGATATCATTATGATACTTACGCCATCCTCTACCAAGTCACCCATTAGATTGTATATCTCTGCTTTAGCATTTACATCTATACCTCTAGTCGGTTCATCCATAATTAATATGTCTGGTTGTAATAAAAGCCATCTGGCTATTATAGCTTTTTGTTGGTTACCACCACTTAAGCTCTGTATAACCTGATTCATATGTGGAGTCTTTATTTTTAAAGCTTCTATGTATTTTTCTAAAACTTCTTTTTCTTTTTTTCTATCTATAACTGATTTAAATTTAGATACTTTCTTTAATCCTGCCATAGTTGTATTTTCTTTGACACTCATCTGTAAAAATAATCCAGTGCCTTTTCTATCTTCTGTTATCAAACCTAAACCATTTTCAATTGCATCCGATGGTGTTTTAAATTTAATTTCTTTATTATTTAAATATATTTTCCCAGAACTATATGTTCTAAGTCCAAATACAGCCTCTACGATTTCACTTCTCTTGCTTCCAACTAATCCACCTATTCCTAAAATTTCTCCTTTTCTTATATTAAAGCTGACATTATTAAAAACATTGTTTTTAGTTAGATTTTCTACCCTCATAATTTCTTCTTTGATTTCTACCTTTCTTTTAGGGAAAAATTGGTCTAATTTTCTATCTATCATTAAATTAACTAATTCTTCCTCAGATGATACTTCTTTGGTATTCAAAGTCGAAATCGTTTTCCCATCTCGCATTATAGTTATTCTGTCACAAATCTCAAAAAGTTCTTCCATTCTATGAGAAATATATATTATACTAACTCCACTACTCTTTAAATCATTTATAAGTCTAAAAAGTATCTCAGTTTCTTTTTTACTTATTGAAGATGTTGGCTCATCCATTATCAATACCTTAGTTTCTGATGATAAAACTCTTGCTATTTCAACCATTTGCTTTTGAGCTATACTAAGTTCTTTGACTAAGCTACTTGGATTTATATCTATTCCCATATTGTCAAAAATCTTTTTAGATTCTTCATTCATTTTTTTATCATTAGTTAAGACCTTGCCATTTATTTCTTTTCCCATAAAAATATTTTGTGCTACTGTCAATTCATCAAATACTGTTAATTCTTGATATATGGCATTTATACCTATTTTTTTAGAAATATCTGGTGATATATTTTCTATCTCTTTTCCTTCAAAAATAAATTTACCAGCAGTCTTTGCATGTGCACCAGTTAAAATCTTTATCATTGTTGATTTACCAGCACCATTTTCACCCAGTAGTGCATGAACTTCGCCATGAAATAACTCAAAATTAACATTATCCAACGCCCTAACTCCAGGAAATTCCTTAGCAATATTACTTAACTTTAGAATTATATTACTCATAATGACACTCCTTTTTAGATAGGATTTCTTTTAAATAATCTTATTTTTTATTAATTCTTAAAGTCTTTTATATTTTCTTTATCATAAAGTAAGGCTGGTACTGGTATATTTTTCTCTACCTTTTCACCTTTTATAGCCTTTACTACTGCTTCTACTGCCAAACGTCCCATTTCTTTAGGTTGTTGCTGAATCATAGCAAGAACAGTTCCATCTGTTATTCCAGTTGCTGCTTCATCAGTTAAATCAAATCCTACAATCTTAACATCCTTATTTTTTGCAGATTCAAGTGCAGCTTTAGCTCCTAATACACTATTTTCAGCTGTTGCATATATTATATCTACATTTGGATTAGATTGAATTAAGTTTTCTACAGTATTAAGAGATTCTTCTCTATCATATCCTGGTTGTGAGTTTAATATTTTAACATTAGCTGAACCTTTTAATGCTTCTTTAAACCCATCTATTCTTTGCATTTGTATTTGAGATTTTAAATCTGTTACTATTGCAATTTCTGATTTTCCACCTAAGTTTTCATCTATATACTTTTTAGTGTATTCGCCTAATTTTTTACCAGCATCGTAACTAACTGTTCCAACATAACTTGTAATATTTTCAGTATTTAATACAGCATCTACTGTAACTACAGGCATTTTTTCAAATGCTCCCTCTACAGCTGGTACTATAGCTGAATTATCTGTTCCAAGTACTATCATTCCATCTACATCCTGTTGTATAAAATCTTCTATAGCTGATGTTTGCTTAGCTACATCTTGGTCTGGGTCATTTACTATGACTTTTACACCTAGTTCTTTAGCTTTTTCTTTTATCCCTTCATCAATGTCTATAAAAAATTGATGTTGAAGAGTTATTGTAGATACCCCTATAGTTAAATCTTTCTTAGCTGAATTATCCTTCTTTTCTGATTTACCTGGTCCATCCATTGAACATCCTGTTAACATTCCTACTGCTAGTGTTGCAACAATTCCTAAAGATAAAATTTTTCTCATAATTACCCTCCATTTTTAATAGTTTTAGATTTGAACAATTTTAATTTTTATTTATTAATATCTAAATATTTTTCAACATCTTCCCTATAAGGCATTCCAGATTGAGCACCTAATTTTGTTACAGATAGTCCTGACACTACTACAGCATACCCTACTGCTGTATATAAGTCTTTGCCTTCTGTTATAGCTACTGACAATGCTCCATTAAAAGTATCACCTGCCCCTGTAGTATCTTGAACATCAACATTTATACAAGACACATGTTTTACTTCTTTACCATCATAAAATCTAGCTCCATTTTTTCCTTCTGTTACTACAAGTTTATTTGGATGTTTTTTTAATACCTCTTCTATACTTTCCTCTGTGTCAAAAACTATCTTATATTCATGTTCATTTGGTGTTAAATAGGTTACTTTTTCTATTATATCTTCATCTAATCTTATTGCTGGTGCTGGATTTAATAAAACCTTTATATTATTTTCAAAACAGAAATTTACTACATATTTTATTGTTTCTAGTGGAATCTCTAACTGTAGTAATACTATATCTGCATTCTTTATCTCTTCTTCATTCTTTTTAATTAAGTTTATATCTACTAGTTCATTTGTTCCTGGCACAACAACAATACTATTATCATTTTCACATAGTGTTATGACAGCAACACCAGAACTTTTTTGATTATTTCTAGCTATCAAATTATAATCAACTTTATTCTCTTTAAAATTTCGTATCAATTCTTCGCCTAAGCTATCTTCCCCTACACAAGATATCATTTTTACATTTGCACCTAACTTAGATGCTGAAACTGCTTGGTTAGCACCTTTTCCCCCAGGTGATGTAAAAAAGCTATTACCTAGTATTGTTTCTCCTTTTTCTGGTCTTTTATCTACAGAACATACCATGTCCATATTTACACTTCCTATGACAACTATGTTTCCCATTACGTTACTCCTTTACATATCTATTTATGCTTTTCATGCTGTTAATTACTTTCTTTAGTTGAAGCTCTTATCACTAGTTCTGCCTTAAAAATTAATTCATCAAAGGATTCTTTCTTATCTCCTCTTAAACAATTTATTAATATTTCACTGGCTTTATATCCTATATCATAAGATGGTTGTCGTACTGTTGTAAGTGGAGGACTTATTAAACTAGAAGTTTGAATATCATCAAATCCCACAACACTTACATCGTTTGGTATATTTAATCCTCTTTCTTGAAGACCTCTGATAACACCTATTGCAATTAAATCATTTGCACAAAATATCGCATTAAAATCTATCACTTCTAAATTTTTTATAAATTCTTGCCCCCATTCAATCTTATATTTTCCTTCAAATACATAATTAGAATTGTAATCTAAATTACACTCAGTTAAAGCTTTTTTATATCCTTCTAATCTATCTATTGCTATTTCATTTTGAAGTGGACCACTCAAGTATATTATTTTCTTATTTCCAATATCTAATAAATGTTTTGTAGCTATATATGCACCCTCAAAGTTATTTATTTTAACTATGCCTTTTAAGGTTTCTTTATTCATACTTATTTTCTTATCAATTAATACTGTTGGTATTTTTATATCTTTGTAATTTGCCTCTTTCCAGTTTGTGTTTGACGATGCTGCAAATATAATTCCATCTATCATTCTTTCTGATAATGTTCTTATCCCTTCATATTCCTTTTTGGCATCTTCATCTGTATTACATAAAATTATATTATAACCTTCCTCATTAGCTTTATCTTCCACACCTCTTGATACATCTGTGAAAAATGGATTTCGTATATCTGGTATAAGAAGTCCTATTGTATTTGTTCTTTTAGTTACTAAACTTTGTGCTAATTTATTTGGAACATAATTTTTTTCCTTCATTATTTTTAAAATCTTTTCTCTTGTTGCTTGACTTATATTTTCATCTTTATTATTAATGACTTTTGATACAGTTGTTTTGGAAACACCAGCCAATTCACCAATCTCTTTTATAGTTATACTCAAGAAGTTCACCCCCACAATTTAGGAAACCGTTTTACTTAACCGGTTACCTAGATACTATCATATCTTTTTTCGCTTTGCAACTACTTTATACAAATTTTGATATTTTTCTTATTTTTCATAATATTGCAATTTATAATTCAAATTTAACATTTATATTAATATACAAAAAAAAATTAATATACTTTTATAATTATTTAAAAGTACATTAATTAATTTAAGTAATCTTTATTAAAGTTCAAGTCCTTGTTCTATAAACATTTTTTTATCATTTTCAATTCCATTTCCCACAGTTGTTAAATAATCACCTACAATTGCAGAATTTACACCACCATTAAATCCAATTTTGTCATACCCTTTTAAAGATAGCCTTCCACCAGCATATCTTATGTATACATTAGGAATTATAAATCTAAATACTGCTGTTGTTTTTAATATTTCCATAGGCTCTAATACATCATAATTTTCCATAGGAGTATTCTTAATAGGGTTTAAAATATTTATTGGAATTGATTTGGCATTTAATTCTCGTATTTCAAAAGCCATTTGTAGTCTTTGTTCTTTACTTTCATTCATCCCAATGATTCCACCTACACATACATCTAATCCAGCCCTTTTAGCTTCTTTAATTGTTCTTATTCTGTCTTGATAAGTATGTGTTGTACATATATTATCAAAATTATCTTTAGATGTCTCGACATTATGATGATATGTAGTCACACCTACTAGTTTTAGCTTTTTAGCTTGCTCATAATCTATAATTCCTAGAGATGCACATAATTTTAAATTAGTATTTTCTCTTAATCCTTCATAGATATTTAAAATATCATTAAACTCTTTTCCTGTTATACCTTTACCACTTGTAACTAAAGAGAATCTATGTACTCCTTTACTTTCCATTTCTTTGCCTCTCTTTAAAATCTCATTATAATCTAGTAATGAATATTCTTCTATCCCAGTTTTATAATGAGATGATTGTGCACAAAATTTGCAGTCTTCACTACATTTGCCAGACTTAGCATTCATTATTGTACATAAATCTACTTTTCTTCCCATAAAATATTCTCTTATTTCATTTGCAGATTTTAATAAGATATCAAAATTGTTTTTGTTATTAGTGTCAATACTTATTAAATTAAGAGCTTCTTCATAATTTATTTCTTTTCCACTCAATATTTTATTTTTTAATTTGACTATGTATTTTTCCATATATCCTCCTATTTGTCAACTTATATTTTTTATATAGTTTACTTATTATATATAGTATTACATAGACAACATTTATTGGTCAACTTTATTTTATATATAGGTTTACTATTACGAAAAAAAAATACTGTTCTAAAATAGTATTTGTATAATATCTTATACGTATCATTATTAAAACAGTATTTTTTATTAAAGAATCATTCTTATTAATTTATAAAACTATTCTTGTCTTAACTCCATCCAAGCTTTCCATTGTAACAACCTCTAAGCCTTCATACTCTCTAAATAGCCATTTTAAATCCTTCATAGCTTGATTAACCTGACTTTTTGTTAGATTATTTATAAAATATTCTTTTCTAGTTTCCTCATACTCTTTGCTAGTTAAAAAGTTTCTTAGAAAATTAAATGCAAATACACTTGGAATATTGTTTACATTAGCTTTCTTGCTATTTTCTTTCTCATAGTAAATTTTCATAAATGCATACTCCTTTGATACTTTTAAATTTCTCTTACAATAATTATATGCATTTAAGTCCTACTATTCTTATAATTTTATTAATTCATATTCTTTATTTCCCATTCCCATTTCACACGCATAGTCTATTATTCTAGTTCCATTTACATGAGGATGCTCATGTTTAAACACATCATGACCCATTTCCTTACAAACCAAATCATAGCATGCTTGTTCAATCGCTACTGGGTCTGTTGATGCTAATATTCCTATATCATGTGCAATCGGTCTACCTGACCAAGGCACACAATCACAAAGTGGAGTCACATTCATAACAAAAGTTATATATCCTACCTTATCTTTTTTGTTTGATACTGCTCCATAAGCGTATTCTGCCATCTTTTCAACAAATACATCTGAGTCACTTTCCCATTGTATAGTTACTGCTCTAGTTGGACAGACAGTTGGACATTCTCCACATCCATAACACACATCAGAATCTATAATTGCCTTTTTATCTACTATACTTATAGCTTTTGTAGGACAAGAATTAACACATTTTCCACATCCTACACACTTCTTCTCTTTTACTACTGGCGTAACATCAGAATGTTGCATTTGCTTTCCTGCTGCACTTGCACACCCCATAGCTAAATTTTTTAATGCTCCTCCAAAACCTGCTGCTTCATGACCTTTAAAATGACTCATTACTATCATTGCAGAAGAATTATAAATTTCGCCACCTATTTTCACACTTTCAAAATGTTTTTTATCTATTTGTACATTTTCATAATTTCTACTGTACAATCCATCTGCAATTATTACTGGCGCATTTACCACTGCATAGGCAAAACCATTTTCTATAGCTGTTGTAAGATGGTCTACAGAATTTGTTCTACTCCCTGTATATAATGTATTTGTATCTGTTAAAAATGGCTTCCCTTCACAATCTTTAATCTTATCAACCACTTGTCTAACTGCTACAGGACTCATATATGTAGTATTTCCTTTTTCTCCAAAGTGAAGTTTGATTGCTACTTGGTCATTCTTTTCTATTAAATCTTTGAATCCTGCTGTATCAAATAATCTTCTTACATTGTTTGGCACATTTTTATTTTGCGAATTTGAGTATAAGTCACAAAAATATACTTTTGACTTTTCCATATCTACACCCCTTTAAAATATTTACTTGAATTAATTTTATCACTTTTAAAGTAATTTTTTAGTATATTTTACCACAATTAAAGATTCTTATCTTTATTTAATAAAAACAATATTATTTTAACTCCTTGATACATTGTTTTAATTCTTTATTAGTTTAGGCTCTATATACTATAGCATATCTTAAATAACTGATAATCACTAGATTATAATATATCTCTTTTTTTATTTTTAAACAATTCCTTAATGTAATAATTTAATTATTATAAAATATAATGAGTACGACTAAAACAAAAAAAGACTTGAAACTTAAGTTCAAGTCTTTTTTACTTAGATATATTCTCATACATTATTAAGTTTATTTCTACACAATATATTGCTATTTACATTTATAATAAAGATATCATTAAACTGGTTTTTTATTAAATAAAATAACAGCTGATAACAGACACACTATCGAAATAATAATTGTTACAATGATTGGAATAATAAATTCTGGAGCCGTCACTTTACCTGAAATCAAATCTATATTTTTTGATAATATGAAATTAGGCGTATAAGGTGCAATCTGCTTAGGAATAGAAATTAAACTCAAAGCAAGAGTTACTACTAATACAAGTAATACACTTGCAAATGCTGGTCTAAATAGTACACATCCAAGAATTAATATAGTAATATACATAATACCAATTATCCATAAGTTAAATGCTGAAAATACAACATGATTAAGATTTGCAGTTGGCCAAAAATACATTGTATAACCATAAGTACATAAAAAGCTCAGCCAGAAACCAATGGTCATAATAATTACTGCAATAGAAAATTTAGACAATACTACAGACGAACGTGACAATCCTTTAGTCAACATAATGACAAGTGTCCCTTTAGAATATTCGTTTGATAAAATATTACAAAAAATAATTAGAGTTAAACTCATTCCAAGACCAGAAATATTGCCAGAAAACTGTGTCCAAGAATCTAAAGCAGTTGGTAGAGCAGTAACTTTTAAAGTTGGGGCAAAATGAGCAATCAAGTCTGGCATAAATTTAGCAGAAAGAGGACTCATTATTCCAAATATTAAAAATAAAATAATCAAACTAAATAATTTATAATTTCTTACGTTCTCTACAAATTCTTTTTTTGTAAATGCTATGTATTCTCTCACTTTACTACCTCCAAAAATAAATTTTCAAGTGACAATTCTATTAATTCCATCTTTATTGGACAAAGATTCATTTCTGCAAGTGTAGATATGGCTGTTTGTTGTATTGATTTTATATCTTTACCATGGAAAATAATTTCCATATTAGTTTCTTCTGAATCTTTAAGTAAGGATTTAATGCTACTACTAGACTTAAATGCTTGGATTTCATCATTACTTGAAAACTCCAATAAAAGTCTATCTTTTCCGTGCATACTTTTTATTTCTGAAAGTGTACCACTAAGAGCAATGCTTCCGTTATTTAATATAGCTACATGGTCACAAATTCTTTCAACATCAGACAGTATATGTGTTGAAAATATTACAGTTGTTGAGTCTTTGATTTTAAACATAATATCTAATATTTCTTTTCTCCCAACAGGGTCAAGTGCGCTTGTTGGTTCATCACAAATAAGTAATTTAGGGCGTGAAAGTAATGCTTGAGCTATCCCAAGACGTTGCTTCATTCCACGAGAAAATCCACCTATTCGTTTCTTTTCATTTCCAAGTCCCACAAGTGTCAACAACTCTTCACTTCTTAACTTTATTTCTTGTTTTGAAAGCCCTGTGATTTCTCCACAAAGAGAAAGATATTCAAGTGGTCTCATATAGTTATAAAACTCTGGAACATCAGGTAGATAACCTACATGGCGATTAGAACTTGTTCTTCCATAAGTCACCTTCTCACCAAAAACATTTATAGTTCCACTATCTGCTTCAAGTAACCCAAGCACCATTTTCATTGTTGTAGTCTTGCCTGCACCATTCTTACCTACAAATCCAAATACTGACCCTTCTGGTACAGTAAGATTTAGCTTATCTATTATCTTTCGATTACCAAAACTTTTTGATAACCCATTTATTGAAACAATATTCATCATTCATCACCTCTTCCTATAGTGAAATATAAAATTGGACCTATTATACTTATAAATAGCACTAAAATAATCCATATTGCCTTATTACCAATTTTATAATTTGGATGTTTTATTATATGAATAAGTGCAGTAATTACAAGTATTAAATTTAAAATAATAACAGGAAGTAAAAGTGGTAGATATTCCATTAAATTTTCCATAATCTTATTCCTCCAATAAAGATAATTTTTCTATAAGAAATCTGTATTCTTTGTTCTCATTTAATACAGAGAACATAGGATTATTCTTAATAGCAGCAACAATACCTGCCTTTACAATTGTATCATCACGTGTAATACCTGTTCCAATCTCAGAAATCCAGCAATCGATATGATTAAAAAAGTCATCACTATGTAGCATAATTGGATATATATCACTTATTGCCAAATCTACATATCTTTGTAACGACTTAATAGCTCCTTTAGTATTTCCATGTATTAAATTCATTTGTATCTGAGTCAAATATACAGAAAACATAACACCAGGAGATAATTCATTAAGGTCAAATGTATCTGAAATTATTAAAATACGTCTTTCTATTTCTTCAATTTGTGATTTATCTGAGTTTTGCAGAAGTCCCACTAAATCTTGAACTAATAATGTAAGATTCTGATATGCTCCAATCTGTAACGTTTCATTAGCTTCATTAGTTTGACCATTCATCATTTGTCCCTGTGCAAGAAGTATGCTTTCATTTACCATGGGAAAATTGCTATTTTGAAATAAATCAATAACTTCTATAGGTTGATTTAACAAGATATAACAAGTTGCCTCCATACCTTTTGACTGACGACAAATTTCTATATCATCACTTGTTTCTCGTATTCGAATAAAAATTTCTAATGCTTCACTAATTAATAGTTCACGTTTTTCTTCATCTACAAGGTCATAATGATTAATTATCAAAATACCCATCTGATAAATCAAAGGAAAGCATGAATAATATTTTTTTATGGTTTCTCTTATTCCATCCATAACTTCATCAAATGGTTTAACAGTAAAATCTTTACACAATCGCTGATATAGTTTATTAATATCTTCCTTAATCATTTGTGGTTCGTAGCAAATTAATTCATCAACTGTAATGTTGAAATATGTCGCAAGTTGTGGTAAAAAAGTGATATCAGGATAACTTTGCCCAGTTTCCCATTTAGACACAGAAGCTTTAGAGATACCTATATAATTTGCAAGTTCATCTTGTGTAATTCCTTTTTCTTTACGCTTTAAAATTAGTGTTTTTGCAATGTTTAATTCATTCATATCAACGCCTCCTTTGTATAATTATATCCTTAAATACATAAACCTAACAAGCGATTTGAAGTTGACTTTTGATGAAAAAATCAACCATAGAGAAACAAATAAGCAGGTATCTTAGATACCTGCTTAAATATATTTTAAAATTCAATTTATATAATTTTTTATTTATTCCAATCATTTCCACATTTTTATACAAAACCACATATGAATATATCCAAATATATTTTTTATTTATCATGTTTTTTAAACGTCTTGTATAAAATATCTTTTAATATGAGTACATTATTCTCATTGCTCATCCTGTATTCCTTTTCAAATCTTGAATATAATTCTTCAATAGCTATTTGATACTTTTCTATCCCTTCTATGTCAACATATGTTTCTAAAATAGGATACTTAGAGCTCCATGCTTTTGTCCAGTCAACATCCTTACTAATATTATCAGTTACATCTTTAGAACATAAATTACTTTCATCGATTAAGTAATCATAAGTAATATTAAATAGCTTTGATATATTTTTTATATTTTCTAAGTCTGGCTTAGCTTGCCCTAATTCCCACTTACTAATAGTTTGTCTAGATACATTTAGTCTTTCAGCCAACAATTCTTGAGAATAATTATATTTCTTTCTTAGCTTTGTAATCTTGTCTCCTAAATTCATATATTAAACTCCTTTCAAGGTAAAAATAATTATATTTCAATTATAAAGTATTAAACTCAATGATTCTACAAAGCAAAGTTTGAAATATGTAAACTTTAATTTACATACATGATGAATCATTCTATATGAACAATACTAATATTAATATTTAATTATAGATTTTTAATAAAAATTAATTATTTATTCTTAAATAATAAAAAAGGCTTGTGTTGTAGTTAACTCCAAGTAGTATACTCTATTTAAGAATTGAGTAAAACATAATGAGTTTTATGTAGAGATATTGTACAGTTTATAAATCATATCATACTAAAAAGGAAATAAGGGAATTGTTTTCTAAACTTACAGGTGTTAATGTTGATGAAAGCTTATATTTAATACCACAATTTTATACAGATTTTGGAGAAAATATAAGAGTTGGAAAGGATGTATTTATTAACCATGCTTGTACATTCATGGATAGAAGCGGAATTACGATTGCAGATGATGTACTGATTGGACCTTAAGGTAAATCTTATAACAATAAACCCTCCTTTAGAGCCCTCAGAAAGACATTCCACTGTGTCTACACCCATAGTTATAAAGAGGAATGCTTGGTTAAGTTCAGGAGCAATGATTATGCCAGGTATTACAGTAAGTGAAAATACTGTTGTTTCTGCAGGAGCAATAGTCACAAATGATGTACCTCCAAATACTGTGGTTGCAGGTATCCCTGCTAAGATAATAAAGACTGTATGTTAGATTCTAAGTTTAAATTTGGTTATTAGTTCAATAGAATATTATTATAGTATTTCAATAAAAAATACATTTTTAATTTAATTAAGTTTGTCTTTTTTTATTGATTTTTATTATACTCATTTCAAGTTTTATTGTCAAAGTTCTTGACAAGTAAACTTGTCATAAGTATAATAAAAGTACCAAGTAAACTTGGCATCCAAATAGGAGGTATCTTACATGAATAAAGAAGAAATTTTAAGTAAGAGTCGTCAATCCACTAAAGATGAAGGCTTAGAGTATATTGAAAATAAAGGCAGAAAAATAGGATATTCAATTTTCATATGTGTCTTCGCTTTCATTGTAATATTTAACGCCTTTATTGGACAAAAGAGTGATGCAGTATCTGCTTTATTTTGGACATTTGGTCTTGCTGAAAATATAGCAAAATACCAATTCACACATGAAAAAAAGAATTTAATTTTGGCTATTGGTTTCTTAATTACAACTATATTCTCATTAACTAATTTTGTTTTATCATCATTAAGGTAAGCAATATGAATGAAGAATTAATATTAAAAAATCACTTAAAAATAGCAAGAACAGAGAAAAAATTATCTCAAAGTCAGCTAGCTGAAATGGTCGGCGTGTCAAGAAACACTATTAGTTCAATAGAAACAGGTCAGTTTAATCCAACAGCAAAATTAGCACTTATTTTATGTATAGCTCTAGATAAAAAATTTGAAGATTTATTTTACTTTGAATAAAATGTATTGTAGTCATAAAATATAAAAGAAACCATAGTTATTGTATATTTTATTCACTTCTAAAACTCAAAATAAAAAGAGTTAAATAAATAAAACAAAAAGAGTAAATGGTTAGATATTCATTATCTTATCACTTTACTCTTTTATTTATTTTAAAGTCTTATACATCTCTTTAATACCCTACATTCCATATTCATTAAAATAACTCCTATTTTCAAAAACCTCATTTTTAAATCCATATGTTGTCTAAATATAAAATAAATATACAGGTACCTTAATAAATATGTTGCAAAATTATTAAGGTACCTGTATAATATATTTCATAAGGTGCCTTATCATTATAAATCATATTATTTAGGAGGATAACATGGAAAATGAAAAATCAAACATTAAATATTTAAAAGAAGAACCAATAAAAAAAACTATTCTTTATTTATCTATTCCTATGATGATAGGAATGTCAGCTGGAACTATCTATAATGTAATTAATGCCTACTTTATAGGTTTAGTTCATGACACAGCTATGCTTAGTGCAATAACATTGGGACTCCCTATATTTACAATTCTAATGGCTTTTGGAAATATGTTTGGCGTTGGTGGTAGTACATTCATAACTAGGCTAATTGCACAAAATAATAGTGATGAAGCCAAGAAAATTGCTGGATATACTTTTTATGCAAGTATTATAACAGGTCTATTGATAGGTCTAATTGGCTACTTACTAATGAATCCTATTATTAGATTATTAGGTTCCGATATGACTACATTTGAATATACAAAACAATATGCAATTACACTATTTGTTGGCGGATTTTCTATTATATTGAACTTCTCTCTTGAACAAATTGTAAGGTCTGAAGGTGCATCAAAAGAATCTATGTATGGTATGTTTATAAGTGTAATAGTTAGTATCATATTAGATGTTTTATTTATACTAGTTCTTAATATGCATGTGTATGGTGCTGCATTATCAATGATACTTTCTAACATTGCATCTAGTGCTTATTATGTTTGGTATTTAAATGTTAAAAGCGAGAACCTTAGAGGGTTTTTACATTACATAAAAATCAGCATAAACAGTCAAGTTGAAATATATAAAGTTGGTGTATCCCAATTAATCCAATGCTCTTTCTTAATTGTGACTACATTATTATCCAATAACTACTCTATGCAATATGGAAATAACATAGTTGCTAGTTTTGGTATAGCACTTAGAATTGCTCAAATTCCAGAATTCTTTGTTATGGGTATTGTTTTAGGTGTAATGCCACTTATAGCATATAATTTTTCTAATAAGAATATACCTCGTTTAAAAGAAAGTATAAAGTATTCTGCTTTATTCATATTTGTAATCGCAGTTGTATTTTCAGGAGTTGTTTATATATTTAGAACTCAAGTAATACAAACATTCTCAGTTGATACGTCAGTTATTGAAATAGGAACGTATGTATTGGTAGCTATGTTAGTATCTGCCTTATTCAATGGAGTTACATCTTTATTTATGACAATATATCAAGCATCAGGAAAAGGCATTGAAACAGGTATAATGTCTATAAGCCAAGGTGGATTGTATATACCTATAGTAATATTACTTAATTATTTTTATGGACTTGATGGGCTAATATGGTCTATGACAGTAACAGAAATTATAACATTTTTAATAGGTGCAGTTTTATATATACCTTATAGTATAAAACTTAAAAAGGTATCAACTAAAGATAAAGTAAGTCTTGTATAAGATTTACTTTATTTTTAATTTTAATGTTAGTCAATATAAATTATTTTATTATATGTAATTATTAATATATTAATCAATTTTATTAAAAATAACAATCTTCTCTTTTAAAGAGATTTTTCCTACTTGATATCCATATTCATTTAATTCTTTTTTATATTTTAAAAACGAATGGTCTATCTCTATTCCTGCAATATCTTTTATTTCTTCAAAAGTTAATTTAAATGATTGGTTACCATTTTTCTTGACATATTCCCATAAAGAACTATATTTGCTCATTTTATATCACTCCTTTTAAAATTATATCTTATCTATTAGTTTATATTCTATCACTATTAATTTATAAAGTTATGCTACTTATTATTTATATGAAAAAATATACAAATAATAAGTAGCAATTTTTTATAATTATCATATTTTCTTCATATTTAAGAAAAGTCACTCGTAGTTAAAATATTTTTTAAAAGAAAGTTTACTTCATCAGAAAACAAATTTTAATTGTTCTTATTTTTATTATGTAATTATTCAAGACAATATGTCATTGTTGAAATACAACTCTAATAACTAAATATTTTTATACATTCACTATTTAAAAATCTTTTTTATTGAATTTAAGTTAAATTTATCGACATTTCAGTAATAGCGTTTTCTTTATTTTCAATATGAATGTCGATTCTATTATAATTAAAGCTCTACATCAATCTTTTTACCACTCATTGAACAACAACTAACTTTTGCCTTATCAATAGAGAATATTTCAAACTTACCGTCTCCTACAGAGTACATCTGACCTAAACTTAGCATTATTTCAAGTGCCTTAGCTTGTGTTTCTTTTGATGTAACGAATACTGCTTCACCCAAAATACGTAGAGTATTAAGTTTTTGGTCTATACAGCAAAGCTCAACCTTTGGATTAAAAATAAGTTGCTTAAACATATCTTTTTGATTAGATGTGCAAAATGTAAGTTTGCCATCATATTCCATAACAAATCCTAGAGGACGCACATGTGCTTGATTGTTCTCATCAACTGTTGCTAAATAATAAACTCCTGCTTTGTTCAAAAATTCTAATACTTTCATAATTACTACACCCCTTTTAAATACTTGTATTAAGGATTATCCTTTGATATAATTTTAATATAAAATAAGAAAAAAACAAGTATGCAGTTTTTTCTGATAAAGTATAAAAAAGATACTATTGGAATTGAGGAGTGAATTAAAATGAGTTTGGATAATAAAAATAATATAACTGAAAATGCTGAAGAATTAACTTGTCCTATACGTTACGCATTAGATATTGTTGGTGGAAAGTGGAAATTGCCTATTATATGTATGTTAGCAGTTGATAATCCAATTAGGTATAGTAGTATAAAAAGAAAATTAGATGGAATTACAAATACTATGCTAGCTCAATCATTAAAAGATTTAGAGTCTGATGGTATTGTTCATCGTAAACAATACAATGAAATTCCTCCAAAAGTTGAATATACATTAACGGATAAAGGTAAAAGTATTGTACCTATTTTGCGACAGTTTGCTAATTGGGGCGCTATTAATATGCAGGAGAAAAACACATGCGGACTTAATTGTAAGGAATGTCGAAAAATAACTTAATCATATAATATACAATCATTACAAACTTTTTTTTAGTTCTTTAATAATATATAAAAATATTTTTGTTAGTTTTCAATATTTGCTATATATATTTATTTCTATATATAATTTATTATTATATATAATTTTAAAATTTAAGATAAGGGGAATTAATATGTCAAATAATATCAAAATAATAAAAAAAGAAATAAACTATTTCTTATTAATAAATTTTTTACTGATTGCTTTTACATCAATATTTTTATTTTGGTCAATATCAAAACCAAATAATAGTGAACTTATATCAAGCTTCTCTGTATTATTTATGTATATTCCTGCATTTTCAGCAATTGTTGTCCTAAAAAAAGTTTCTAATTACAAGTTTGATTCAACAGTGGATAAATTTTTAAAGTTTTTTGCTATAACTACAATTGTGAGAATAGTAATATCTATAGCTGAAACATTTTTAATCCATAGTAGTATTATTTCTTCAACAATAGATACATTAACATCTTTTTATCTTTTAGCGGTTGTTCTTTACAATGAATTTCAATTTGAAGTTTTAAATTTATCTTTAAGTAAAAATTTCAAAAAAGTTTTAGGTATTCTATTAATATTCTTGATATTAATTATAGTTAGAAGTGTTATTGATAAAGAAGGTTTATCAATTAATATTGTAAATAAATTTTTCACAGTATTTATAAATATAATTATAAATTTATGTTTTGGTTTTAATTTATTTTTTGGAGAAGAATTTGGATGGAGATACTTTCTTCAACCTAGACTACAAAAGATTTATGGCAAAAAATTTGGTGTATTAATTTTAGGTTTTATATGGGGAATTTGGCATTTTCCTCTTTGTGTCACTTTGTACAGTCCCGAAACCCCATTTTATTGTGTTATTTCCCATATATCATATTGTACCTTTATAGGAATATTTTTAGGATATACCTATATGAAGACCAAAAACCTTTGGGCACCAATATTAATCCACTTAGTAAATAACAATGTTTATATTATACTTAAAGGAGGTACCGAATCTATATTTACATTAGAATCACTATTATGGAGTATTCTAGTTGATGCTATATTGTTTTTACCATTCTTATTTACTAGAGAGTACAAAACTAATAACTATGATGAAAGTTCTAACTAGTCTATAAATACATAAATCTCTAGACATAGAGGCTTTTTATATTTGTCCATAATATTGATAAAATACCTGTTTTAATATATATAAGAGTAGTCCTTATGGTATATAAGTAAAATAAAATTACTTTTTATGTAAATTTTAATAATTTGCTCATTTTAAAAACCACTTTTCATTAGATGTAAAAAAGTGGTTTTTAAAATAATATTTCTACATTTAATTTTTAGTTCATTCTTATCTAAAACAGATTATTATATATTTATATCAATCTAATAAAGGACTTCATAAATTTAAATATGGATATAGAAGTCGTTCTTCAAAATCTAGTCGTTATTTTAAATTGCTTAAATGATGAAATGTCAATCAACTGGGCAACAAAAGAATTATCTGGATACAATAAAGACGATAGCCTTCCTAAATACAGAACATTATCACTTATTACAAAAACCTGGTACACATATAAAGGCTACAGTAAATATTGATTTAACTGATGTTAATGATATAATATCAAAAGTAAAAGTAAATATTTTAGATATACTATTACTTATTGAAAAAAAATTTGGAAATTTATATGACCTCGATATTGATATATCAGAAACAAATGGAAAAGAGCCAGAAAATATAATTCAATATATTCAAGTTAAGCTATATGATAATAGTATAAGTATAGGAGATAACAATAAAATCAAGAAATCTAATATAACAACCAATGAAGGAAATTCAATATCAATGCTTAAAAAGCTAATTCATTTAAAAAAACATACTAAGAATTAATAAAAAGATATAAATTTGTATCAAATCCACATTTTGTGGTGTAATGAAAAGCAAGAAGGACTATGCTCTATCGCTGTAGAGTAGAGTCCAGAAATTATTGATTTTTTTTGAACTTAACTTTTAGCTCAAAACTAAAGCTACTCTTTCGTGAACTGTACCCACTGTTTTATACAGTTAAACCATGTAAAAATAGGTTTTGCATTTGGATATAGTTCTATTGCTTTATCAAAAGTTTCGAACACCAAGTTATTGTTACATATGAAATTATACTTCTATCGCCTAAATCTAGAATTGCACTTAAATAGACCTTCCTCCCATTGGTTAATTTAAATTCAGTTACATCTGTTAACCATTTTTAAGAGGTTTTATCTGCACTAAATTTTCTACTTAATACATTTCCAGCAATTACTTCTGGTGTACATTTAACATAACTGAATTTCTTTTTTCTACAAACAGACCTTAGACCTACGGCTCTCATTAGTCTGTACACTCTCTTGTGATTGACATTAAGTTTATACTCTCAGTTTAACTGCAGAGTCATCCTTAAAGAGCCAAAAAAAACCATTCTTTTCTTCATATATCTTAGTTATCAAAGCTGCTAATTTAATGTTTTCAAGTTCTAAATTACTTTTATATTGATTGAGCCATTTATAGTATGTTTACAAAAATTTTTAGTTTAAATTATAATTTTATAAAAAACTAAATAATTTCAATATTACAATTAATAGATGATAAAATTAAAACTATATTGCTTAGAAAAATAATTAAGAATTTGAAATGGTGTATCTACCATATTATATTTTAAATATTTTTTAAAAGTTAATATATAAAAACAGGATGAGTATATAAGTCACCCTGTTTTATATATTAAACTCTAAATTTAATAAGCTCAAGTGTGTCATTTAATGTTGACATACTATCTATTTGAATCATTAACCACTTACTTCCATTAAAGAATTTTATCTCATTATACAATTGCTTTATATAATCACAACAAGTATTAATAAATAAGTCAACTTCCACTCTATTACTCTCATTTACAATGACTAAAGCTTTAAAAGAACCTTCTTGTGGATATAAAGTACATAATGATTTACCTCTTTTTTTGTATTTTACATTCCAACCTCTTTGCATTGAACATTTACTATATTCAAGCTTAGGCTCTACATCATAAGTTGAAGTCAAAGCATTATTTAGATTGTCCCATAATGGACTATTGATAAACGCTTTGATTTGTTCAGGTGTTGGTTTATTATCTTGAAAAAACATATCTTGCCAATCCATATTCATCACCCTTTCTATTGTTCAATAGACACTGGAATAGTCCAATGTTCCATATATGCCACTTCAGGTGTAGTAGGATAATACATTTCAATCGCAAAATCAGTGGCTATTAAATTATGATTCTTCATCCATCTTTCCATAAACTTATCCGCTTTAAAAACAGCTGAATCAACTAACTCATTAAAATTTTCTGCTTCAAATCCACACACTAAATATTCTTTAGCAGGTAACTCAAAAATACTATATCCTTCCACCAATGTACCTGGCTCCACTTCTATACCTGCCATATACATACAATTACCTTCTTTTGCACTTCCCATGTAAAGAGCAGCAAATTCATTTCCACCTGGGATTTTATTTGGTATATTGTGTTTTTGACTTCCAAGTTTCATCCATAATTCCTTTGCTATCGCTATGCCAGTTGTCTCACCACCCATCAACTGGCAAATAGGTATTTCTTTTTCTATTCCAATAAAAGTCCTTGGGTTACTCAATCTTCTGCGAGTTACTTCAATTACTATATCATCAACAATCAGTGGCACACCTTCATCAACCATAATATAATTTAAAATTAATTCTGGCTTAACAAATTGATTAAGTTTTACTGGATTTGCTCTATATTCCTCTGGAGTTAATCCATATGCTTTTTTAAAAGCACGTGTAAATGTCTCATGACTTTCAAATCCAAAATTTAAGGCTACATCAAGTATACGATTCTTATGTTCTGCTAAATGTTCAGAAGCTTTTGCAAGGCGACGAAGCTTTATATATTCCATTACGGTCTTATTAACTAACCTTTTAAATAATCGTTGATAATAAAATGGTGATAAATTAGCTGCATTTGCTAAATCATCAATAGATATTTCTTCTGATAACCTTTCTTCTATCAATTCTAGTGTAGTTTGAATGGATTCCCATGCATGCATATTATAATTCCTCCTTATAGTTATCTTAAGCTTCTATATTTATATTATCAAAATCATAAAAATTCTTCTTGATATACAGTGCCTTTTTTAATCTTTACAATACTTACCAACAAGATTATTTAAACTTATTTAACTTGTCTTTAGACAAGTATTCTCCCACTTCTAAGTAATATCATAAGTGGTTATTAGTTCTCTACTCTATGTTGAATATTGTAATATTAATAATAGGCTATATGACAATTACAATATTTTATTGTAAACATAAAGTATTGCAGTAAAAATAAAGTATTGCAGTAAAAATAAAATATAGCAAATCTTATTTGAAGATTTGCTATATTATATATTTTATTAAATTGTTTTTAAACACTGTATTTATTTCTTTACTAAAAAATTCCTTCATATCATCCAACTGCTCTTTAGTATATACATATTTTCCATATCCAAATTGACCATATTTAAACTTTCTATCATCATTTTCCATTGGCAATAATGTGTCTGGATAAATTTCTAATATTCTATTTTTAGCTTTAGTTGTATATCTATGAGATATAACTTCAAATATAATTTTTCTATCAAAATCTTTTGGAAGAGCTTCTTTTATACTTCTAATCAGACTTCTATACTCCTCTTCCCAACCTTCATATAAAAACACAGGAGCTATTATAAATCCAATCTGATATCCAACTTTTGCAAGCTTTACAGCTGATTCTATTCTTTTCTTTGCAGAAGCTGTATAATGCTCATGTCCATCTATAATTCTAGGTGTATTTATGCTAAATCTTATCTCTGTATGGTTATTATGCTCAGCATCCAACAAGCTATCTACATCACTGTATTTAGTAACAAATCTAAATCTTCCCTTTTCTTCTTTTCCAAAAAACTCTATTGTCTTTTTCAATGAATTAGTATATGGCTCTACTGGAACAGGGTCTGATGTAGCTGCTCCTTCAAATATGGTTACTTGTGGTTTTCTATCTTCAATATACTTCTTTGTTTGTTCAAGTATCTCATCTATATTTACAAACACCCTTATAAAGGGTTTATCACCTAGTTGTGTGTTTAAATAACAATATTCACATCTTCCCATACATCCACTGACAAGTGGTAATTGATAGTTGGCAGAAGGTTTACATGTTTGAAATTTTAAGCTTTTCCTAGTACCAACTACCATTGTTTGTTTTCCATTTCTATATTGTTCATATAAATTTTCTCCTGGGATATGTTCCTTAATCCTATTTGATGATATCTTAATTATTTCTACATCTTTTTTATCCTTAAATTTATCATATATGTTTTTCCCAATATCAGTATCTAAGCTACCTTTTTCAAATATTATTCTTTTAGGATTAAACATTTATTTCACCTCTACTTAAAGTTTTTAAAATGAAGATTTTTATAAAATATTACTTAGTTAATCTTCCCCTTTTTAAGTTTCTTTATTTATCAGAAAGTAAAATAAACATTTGAGATAAATTTATTTTTTTGCATTAACTAATTACAAGTTTATTTACTTATAACAACTAACACAACCAATTTTTATCTAAAATTTAATTTATAAATTTAATTTACAAAGATTTATAGTATATTTCTCTTATTTGTTCCTTATTAAAAGTCTTTGGATGTCTCTTAATATTTGCAGCAGATATTTTCATACAGTTATCAGTTAACCAATCAATATCTGATTTTACAATACCTAAGTCACTTAGCTTTATATCTAAATCTATCTTTTTAAGGAAATTTTTAACTGCACCTGAACAATCTTCTGCACAAGTTCCACCCAATATTTTTGATATATTTCCAAACCTTTCAATATCACTATCCCATGAACTTTCTACAATAGTTGGTGTTAAAGCTGCAAGCCCTTTTCCATGCATTACATCTCTAAGACCACTTACAGGATGCTCCATTCCATGTTGAAGAGTTGTTCCAGCTGTACCAATTGTCATCCCACCAATAGTGCTTGCAAGTGTTATTTTCTCCCAAGCTTCTAAATCATCAGAATTATTGTATACATTTACTAAGCTTTCTGATATAAGTTCAATCCCATAGATAGCCTGTACATCTGCAAGAGGATTTCTTCCATTAGAAAGATATGCTTCTATGTTGTGAGCAAGTGCATCAAATCCAACTGATGCAATTATATGTTTTGGCATTGTTACCATAAGCTCTGGGTCAATTATTGAGGCTTTTGCATACATGCTATTCTTTTTTATAGATTTTTTATCTTTAGTATCTGAATTTGTAAGCACTGCAAAACAATTCCCTTCACTACCTGTGCCTGATGTTGTTGGAACTAAAACTATAGGTAGGGCCTCTTCACCTTGTTTAATTCCAAATATGTAATCATTTAAATCACCTGGATTTTTATAAGAAAAAGCTATACTTTTAGCTGCATCCATTATACTTCCACCACCAAGACCTAAAACACAATCACAACCAGTTTCTTTTATAGCTTCTACGCCTGCATATATAGTAGTTATAAGAGGATTTTGCTCTACTCTATCAAAAACTTCATATTCTACTTTAGCACCTTTTAGCAAATCTATTGTCTTATCAAGTAACCCTGTTTTCTTTGTACTGTTTTTCCCAGTTACAATTAATACTTTTTTACCATATTTAGATACTTCTATTCCTACATCATTAATTCTTCCTCTTCCAAATAAAATATTTACTGGCAAACTATAATTAAAATTCATGCTAAAACCTCCTATTTTTCTACTTTAGTAATAACTTTATTTTTTAATAAAAGTATAATTATGTATTGAAACATAATTTATAAAATAATCTTTTACTTAATTATATGTATTATTTTATTTCATATCAAGTTAACTCTATTTAATCAAATATATTTCTTGCTGAAGTACCATTAAATGATTAAAACTTAACTAAAAATTATAAAAATAAAAAAGAGTTATCTAAAGATAATTTCAATCATCTTAAGACAACTCTTTTCATTTTTGTATCATACAAATTTTTTAAACTTTATTTTCCTATATTTTAAGTCTATAACTCTATTAACATATTCATAAGTTTATTACTTCTTTGTACAAATGAATCTAATTCTCCTGGCTTTAATTCTTTATTAGAAAGTAAAGCTAAATCAGCTATTTGATTACATATAAGTGCTACTTTATCTTTCTTTTCTTCATCATCTTTAAGAGAAACTAATTTTTTGATAATCGGGCTGTTTTCATTTATTACAAGAGTCTTTTCTTCCTCAAAGTTCATTCCTAAATCCATTCCAGCAAATCTTGACTGCATTTCTGCCATTCTAATAGATTGTTCAGATACTAAAATCATAGCTGGAGTTTCTTCGTTTTTTAATCCCTCTACAGAATAATTTTTCACTCTTTCTCCGACAGCTTCTTTAAATAACCCTTCTATCTTAGCTATCTCTTCTTTATTTTCTTCACTATCTTTATTTTCATTTTTGTCTTTTAATACATCAGAAAGGTCTGCATCTATTCTGTTGAATTTAACACCATTTTCTTTGTATTCCATAAATGAAATAAAATGAGTATCTATTGATGAATTTAATACCACAGCATTTAGGTCATATTCCTTAAATAATTTTATATATTGTGATTGTTGCTCTTTATCACTTACATAGAATACTTTATTTTCATGTTTTTCTTTACATTTTTCTAAATAATCTTGAAGTGTTATATACTCATCATCAATAGTTTTAAATAATATACATTCTTTCACTTTTTCATAGAAGCTCTCATCTTTTAAACAACCATATTTAATGAATATTTGTATATCATCCCAAAACTTGTTGTATTCTTCCCTTTGATTTTTACAAAGAGATTTTAACTTATCTGCTACTTTTTTAATTATATGTTTAGAAATTTTACTTACATCTCTATCATTTTGTAAGAAGCTTCTTGATACATTTAGTGGTAAATCTGGGCAATCTATTACACCTTTTAATAAAAGTAAAAACTCTGGTATAACTTCTTTTATGTTGTCAGCTACAAAGACCTGATTGTTATATAATTTTACTTTTCCTTCTGTCAATTCAAATTCATTTTTTAATTTAGGGAAATAAAGTATACCCTTTAAATTGAAAGGATAATCAACATTTAGATGTATCCAAAACAAAGGTTCATCAAATACATTGAATACTTTTCTATAAAACTCTTTATACTCATCATCAGTACAATCCTTTGGAGATTTAAGCCATAAAGGATTAGTATCATTTAATGGTTCAATTACCTTTGCATCTATAACTTCTTCTTCTTTTCCATCTTCTTTTTGCTTTTTAGCTTTTTCTTCATCTTCCTTAGCTTCTCTTTCTAATCTTTCAACATCTTCTAAATATATCTCTACTGGTAGGAAAGAACAGTATTTGTTTATTATTCCTCTTACAGTAAATTCATCTAAAAATTCCTTACTATCATCATCAATAAATAGTGTTATCGTAGTTCCTCTGTCATGTCTACTATCTGATTCAGATATTTCATATTCTGTACCACCTTCAGATATCCATCTTACAGGAGTTGCTCCTTCCATATATGAAAGTGTATCTATTTGTACTTTTTTAGACACCATAAATGCAGAATAAAATCCTAACCCAAAATGACCTATTATGTCATTTGACTCTTCCATTTTATCCTTATATTTATTAAAGAAATCTTCTGCACCTGAAAAGGCAACTTGGTTTATGTATTTTTTTATTTCTTCCTCAGTCATACCTATTCCATTATCAATAAATTTAAGTGTACCCTCACCTTTATTTACAGATACAGTAATTTTATAATCTGATGGATTATTTTCTGATATTTCTCCTAATGATATAAGTCTTTTGTGTTTACTTACTGCATCACATGCATTACTGATAAGCTCCCTTATAAATATGTCCTTATCAGAATATAACCATTTTTTAATTATAGGAAAAATATTTTCTGTATGAATTGAAATACTTCCTTTTTCAAACTCCATTTTTATCCCTCCTCATTTTATAATTACTATTTTAAATTTTTTAAAATAGTATGTCAATATATTATAAATAAATTATTTTAAAATAAAATAATTTATTTTTCTTAGTTATTTTTTTATTCCTCTTTTAAAATTTCCTTTACCTTTGAGTTATTATACATACTATTAGGAACCTTATTAGCTAGTTTTTTTAATGTCAATTTAGAGTTTTTTAAATCACCTTTATTATAATACATCATACCTAAATTATAATACGATTCATCAAAATAGGCATCTTCTTCTGAGTAATTTTCTACATACATTTTATAATATTCTTCAGCAGTATTATAGTCTTTTAATTTTTCACTAAGAATAGCTACTTGATAAGTTGCCTCTGATATATTGCCTTTATTTTCACCAGTATCTACTACCTCTTTATATAATTGTATAGACGACTTGGTTTTCTTTTCCTTCTTTAAATTATTCGCTTTAGACATCAATTCATCTTCTGTAAATAAATCAGTATTTTTATCACTTTCATTGTCTACAGTATTTTTTTCAGAATTTACATCTTCTTTGTCATTACCTCTATCATTATTATTTGCATTAGAAGTCTTATCCTTATTTTCTTTATCATTTAAGCTAGAATTTAATTTTTCTTCATTTTTAACACTAGTGTTTTCAGACATCTGATTTTTTAAATTATTCATCTTATAAGAGCTATATATATTTTGTCCTATTAATAATATACCTAATATTATTGCTAAATGTAGATATTTATTTTTTTTAATATTTTTTTTCTCATTAGAAGCTAAGTTTTTCTGTTTTTCTGTTATATTATCTTTCTTAACAACATCTTTAGTCCCATCAAATTTAGAGTGTTTAATATTTTTATGTGAAAATTCACTTTCATAAATATCTACGTCTGCATTACTTTTAATTTTTTTATTATATGTATCTAATATATTATTCTCTTGGTTTAATAAATGATTTTCTTTATCAATTCTTTTTAAAACTTCTAAACATTCATCAAATTTTATGTAATCTTCTTCTTTATCATAAATCAAAGCAAGTAACTCATAAGGCTCTATTAAGTCACTATATTGCTCAGTTATAAATTTAAAACCTTGTATAGCTTCTTTGTACATTCCTTTATTTATGAATCTTATAAGCTGATTATATTTTTCAAAGAAAATTAAAAACTCCTCAGATGTAAGCATATTTATATACTTTTCACACAGAGCAGTTTTTTCGCAAAGGGAACTCTTATAGAAACTTTCTACAGCCTCATCAAAATTACATTTTAGTAGGTTTACAAGACCTATAAGATTTAAAACATCTACATCATTTGGGCTTAAATCTCTTGCTTCTTTTAAAAAGTTTAATCCACTTGATATACAATTATTATTTATATTATCGATAGATTCATTATATAGAACACATGAGTCTTTTTTATTGAGTTTTAATATATCTTTCTTTACATCATTTAAGTTTAAAATAAATACCACCTCATGCCATAAGTATTAATTGATTTTGTTTCTAAACAAGAGATTTTACCATGTCCTCTTCACTTACTATACTTGTTACTTTTACACCAAAGTTTAAGTCTACCACTACCACTTTTCCATAAGCCAGTACTTTATTGTCTATTAGTATTTCTACATCTTGGTCTGCTAAAGTATCAAGTTCAATAAGAGAACCTTTATTTAGATTTAAAATATCTCTCAAACTCATCTTAGTTCTTCCTATAACTACAGATAACTCTAACTTAAGGTCAAGTATTCTATCTATATTATTTCTATTAGTTTCAGAAATTTCTAAAGCTAATTCATCATCTCCACTAATTTCTTTTTCAATTTTATCATTCAGTAACATTTTTGCTTCTTCATCTGAAATAAGATTACTATTATCCATAACTACACCTCTTTTTTGACAGCATCATTTATTTTCACACCCTTTTTACTTGATATAAATCCTGGTGTTGCTGTGTATGATTTTGAATTTTCTACATATACATCTATATAATCATTTATCTTTTTATTTGTTACTATTACATCTCCAACTTCTAGTTTAAGTAAATCCTCAACATTAATTGATACTTTACCTATCTCTGCAATAACTGATAATTCTATATTAGATACACTATCATAGATTTTCTTAGTGAATTCCTCTGAATTATCCCCTGCATCCATATCTAAAAATTCTACTACAGAAATATTTTCCAAAACGGCCTCTAAAGCATTGTATGGGAAACAAAGTGAAACATTACCAATATGCTTATTATCATTTAGCACTTTTAAATCTACAACACATACAGGTGCAGTTGGTGAACACAATTGTGGTAAATTAATATGTGTATGTGTATCTAACACTTGTATGTTTTCAAAGCCTTCAAATAAATGCATATTTCTTACTAAATCCTCCATAAGATGTAAAAGTAATTTCTTATCAAGTTCTGTAAGTTCTCTGTTAGTATCTATTGTAACTCCATTTCCTCCAGATGTTATATCAATCCACATATCAGCTACACTTCTATCTATTCTAAAAGAAAAGTTTTTCATAATAGGTTCCATCGAATTTTGTACTACTAAACACGAAGATGTCACTTTATCTAAAAAAGTTTGATAATTTACTTGGTCTATATTCTCAACCACCATACTAGAATTACACTTAAGTTCATAAACTATATAGTTTTTATATTTTTTACAGAATTCAGCTAATAAAAAATTTAAGCAAGTTAAATTTTCTCTTGAATAACTCTGAGGTTTGCCGAAATCATAATCTTTCATATCATACATGAATATTCCTCACCTTACATAATTATTTAGCTCTTAAATTATTAGCTATTTGCCACATTTCATCAGCTGTCTTTATTCCTTTTGAATTCATTTGAAATGCTCTTTGAGTAGCTATTAAATCAACAAATTCTTCTTGTAAAGAAACATTTGACCTTTCTCTGTAGCCTTGAACTATATCAACTTTTCCAACTTGTTTGACTTCTCCTGCATCAGTTGCAACAAATAGGCTATCTCCTTCAGATATAAAATTTTGAGTTCCTGTAGGCTCATACAAATTTATCGTTCCTATTTTTTTATTATCTACAAATAAATCTCCATTTCTTGAAACGGTTAAGTTTGTATCAGTTATATTTGTATTATTGTAGTTATAACCTGCATCAAATTGGACATCTAGTATATTTCCACTATCATCTACAATCTTACCTAAAGCATCTACATTAAATCCACCATTTCTTGTATATGCATATGTCCCATCATTTCTTATGACTCTAAAGAATCCTTCTCCATCTATTGCCAAATCACTTTTACTATTTGTTGGAGCTAATGCTCCTTGTTCATAATTTCTCATAGGAGCTGAGGCTTTAGAGCCAGTTCCAGTTGATATGTCTTTACCATTTGTCGGGTAAGATGGTCTATTTAGTACTTCATCTACTAAATCAGAATATTCCATATTTAGCTTTTTATATCCTGTGGAATCAGTATTTGCTATATTATTAGATATTATATCTAGTTTACTTTGATTTGCTGATAAAGCTGTTTTACTAGTATAAAACATTGTGTACATAAAAATTCACCTCCTATTATCTATCTTACTGAACCAATCTCGCTTGCTATTTTTGCTAATTTAGAATCCATAGCTTGAATTATCTTTTGATTTGCTTCATATTCTCTTGAAATTGTCATCATATTATTGATTTCAGATACCATATCTACATTAGATGACTCTATAGCATTTTGTATTGTATATGCATTATTTGCTTTTATAGCTCCTTCTCCAGAATACAGGTTATCGCCTTCTTTTTTTAGCTTATTATAGTCATTAAAATCTACCATATTAAATTTGTACATAGCATTTCCGTCCAGTGATATTGTATTATCCTTTGCTACTTCAAATTTCTTATTTCCTACATTTATATGACCCACAGCACCAGTTACAGTATTTGTTCCAAGAACATAGTATCCTTCACTAGTTATAAGCTCTCCTTGATTATCTGTCCTAAAATTACCATTTCTAGTATAAAACTGATTCCCAGCTGCATCACTAACCAAAAAGAACCCCTTACCTTGAATAGCTACATCCATTTTATTATCAGTCTGCTTTATAGGACCTTGGTTAAAATTTGTAATAGTTTCATCCATAGAAATACCTGGGCTTATTTCACCTATCTCTTGCTTTTGTTTAGTTCCATTTGCGTAGTTATTGTAAGCTTCTAATTTCAATAAATCAAAACTCTTGGTTAAAAGCTGTTTACTTTTATATCCATTAGTGTCCATATTGGCTAGGTTATTGACAACAACATTTTGCTTTTGCTGATTTGTTATCATAGCCGAAACTGATGTATATAATCCTCTTATCACATTATGACCTCCTTTTTCGTAAATTGTTTAACAGGATTATTTATTCTAAAACTTTCATCTCACTTGAATATTTCATCCCTAATGCTCTGGCCTTTTTTTCTATCTCTGCTTTGCTCATATCATTATTACTAAAAAGCATTATACATAAAGTCGATATTAATATACCAATCCCTATTCCTAAAAGTACTTTTTTATCAAATAATAATATTCTTATATTTTGTAACAACTCTTTATTAATGACAGCTCACCCTTTCCAATATCTAGCATCTTGCATATTTCCACATCATCATAACCAGAATTTATAAGATGTTTCACTTTAAGAGATAGCTCATTTTCTTGTTTTATTTCCTGTCTTGATTCTATAAAGATACTGTCTTTTTTTTCTTCATTAGTTTTTATTAAGTTATAATTTTCATAAACTTTTATATGATTATTACTTCTTATTTCAGCAAGTACTTTATCTAAAAAGAATCTTCTTTTTTCTGCAACTATCAATCTATCATTTGCCTCATATTCCTGTTCAAATATTTTGTCAAAGTACCTGTTATCTTTGTTTTTCGATTCCTTATGTAAATTTGCTATTATAGTTACTATTATCAAAATAGACACTACTATTAATATAATTTGTATCATCACATCAATCACCATCTATATAGAATATTTAAGTTCTTTTATTTTGCTTCTCAAGTTTCTTATTGATTTTCTGTGGAGTTGTGAAACTCTTGATTCTGAAACACCTAGCACTTTTCCTATTTCCTTTAGATTTAAATCTTCATAATAGTACAGTGAAAGTATTAATTTTTCCTTTTCCTTTAAATTACAAATTGCTTGAGATAAAATTTCTAGTTTTTCTTCTTCCTCTATTACATTTGCTGGAATATCTTCATCTCTGTCACTTATTGTATCTTGTACAGTTTCATTTGTATCTTCAAAGATTACATGGTTTAATGATACAATATTTAGCATATCTATATTATTTTCGATATCATAAAGTTCCTTTTCTGAAATATTTAATTCATTCGCAATTTCATATGAAGTTGGCTCTCTTAATAACTCAGCCTGCAATTTTTCTACTACTCTATTATATTTATTTACTTTAGTTAAATTATGCTTAGAGATTGGACTTTGATTTCTAATTTCATCTAATATAGCTGATTTTATTTTTATATAAGAGTAACTAGAAAATTTTGCTCCTTTTTCAACATCAAACTTATTTATTGCATCAATCAATCCAATAACTCCACTATTTACTAAATCTTGATATTCAAAGCCTTTCCCAGGTATAAAAAATTTTCTTGCTATACTCTTTACAAGAGGCATATTCTCTTTTATTAATTCTTCTCTATTCATTAACTACGCCTCCTTAGCTTTTAAATATACTAAACATTTTTCTTAGTAGACCCTTATTCTCATCAATATCTTCTCTTGACTGACTTACCATTCTCTTTGCTATAGATATAATACACTTTGAAGCGCTACTTGTAGGATATTCCAGAATAAATGGTATCTGCTTTTTTACACATATTCCTACTTTTTTATCATCTATTATATATCCATATAACTCTAAATTAAGATTTAAAAATTTGTCTACAACCATCTTTATTCTGTTGTATGTAGATTTTGCTTCTTCTAAATTTATTACCCTGTTGATTATTATGTTTGCACTTCTCTTTATCCCAAAATTACTTATGGCCTTTAGTAAGCTATATGCATCAGTTAATGATGTTGGTTCTGGAGTTGTTATTAAGAAAAATTCAGTACTACAATATATAAATGACAATAGACTTTTACTCATACCAGCGCCTGTGTCAATTATTATAAAATCGACATCATGAATCTGTTCTATACTATGTATAAACTTATTTCTTTGAGCTTCTGTAAAATCTTCTATATGATTAAGTGCAGAACCTCCAGAAATTATATTCACACCATATTTAGTACGTGAAATTATATCTTCTATATTTTTTTCTCCATTAATTACATCAATTATCGTACCTTTTACATTTACACCCATTATTATATCTATATTTGACATTCCTATATCTGCATCTAATATAAGAACTTTTTTATTAAGCCTAGTCAAACAGATAGACAAATTTGTAGCGAGATTACTCTTTCCAACACCACCTTTCCCAGAAGCTATTGTAATTATCTTAGGTGCATTCCCATTCTCCACTATAAATTCATCAAGTCCTCTTTTTTCTATTGCCATCTTTCTCAAGATTTGAGCTTGGTCAATCATATACTTTCAACTCCTAATAGTAATCTTATAATCTTATCTTCATTAGGTTTTATAATGTCATCAGGAACACTTTGCCCTATTGTAATATACGATATTGGTTTTTGTGCATAATTCACTATGTTAAAGATGGAACCATATGTGATTGTTTCATCCAGCTTTGTAATTATTAAGCTTTTAAAGTTCACATTTCTATATGAATCTATAATTGCTTTTGTATCATTTTCTCTTGTTGTGCAATTCAAAACTAAGTGTATATTATCAGTTTCAGCTTTATCTATGAGATTTTTGATTTCTAATATTTGCATAGAATTTTTATATCCTCTACCTGTAGTATCTATTAATACAACATCACAATCTTTCATCTCATCAAGCGCCAACTCCATCTCATCGGGGCTTATTACTCCTTTAAAAGGAATATTCATTATGTCAGTATATATCTTTAACTGCTCCACAGCGCCAATTCTATAGGTATCTATAGTTATTACACCTACTTTTTTATTTTCCTCAAATACTAATTTTGCGGCTAACTTTGCTATTGTAGTTGTCTTTCCTACTCCTGGTGGTCCAACTAGAGCGATTTTCCCATTTATCGTTGGATTTTCTATTTTAATCTTTTTCTTTAGACTTTCCACTAAATTTTTACTTGTATCAATTCCATTGAACTTCATCTCTTGTAAGTCAGTTCTTATGGACTCTACAATTTCTTCATTCAACTCTAGATTTAGTAGGTTCTTACATATTTTATCTATATCATTGTCATTCTTATTATCAAACCCCATATTACTTATAATTGACTTTAATTGTTCTACCTCTCGTTTCAAGTCATTTTGTTCTACATTATCTCTCTTTTCCCATCCGACAGTTAATTCGATATCTCTCTTTGAAAAAATACCTCGTATTCCAGATTTTCTTACTTCTTTTTTATCTATTAATGTAATATTGTCACCCAATTCCATTTTGGCTAGATTCATAGCATCCTGAATTGTATTAGCTGTATACTTTTTCGTCATCATATATGCTCACCACACCTTCTGCTTTGATTTTAACATCATTAGGTATTTCATTTAATGATAGTACAGTCAAATTAGGATATACAATCTCAACTAGTTTTCTAAATGGTGCTCTTATCTTTGGTGATACTACTATTACTGGTATATTATGATTGAAATATACATTACCTATTACATCTTGTATACTCTCAAATATTTTGTTTGTGTTTTCTGGGTCAACAGCTGGATAAGTTCCATTTACAGACCTTTGTAAATTATTAGATACCAATTCCTCGGTTTCTGGAGATAATGTAGCCACTACAATTGACTTATCTTCATCCACCAAATTCGTACAAATACTTCTAGCTAAAGCTATTCTCACATATTCAGTAAGAAGCTCTATGTCTTTTGTGTTTCTGGACTGGTCTGCAAGTGTTTCAAGGATTGTAACCCTATCCTTTATATTTACTTTTTCTCTCAACAGATTTTTAAGTACTTTTTGAACTTCACCAAGTGTCATTAAGTCTGGTATCAACTCATCAACTACAGCACTATAATTTTCTCTTGCTGCATCTATAATAGTCTTAACTTCTTGTCTTCCCAGTAACTCATGTGCATTGGATTTTATTATATCTAGTAAATGGGTTATAAGTATTGTGGATGAATCTACAACTGTATAACCTTTTAACTCTGCATCTTCTACCTTATCACTTTCTATCCAAAGTGCCTCTATTCCAAAAGTAGGCTCAATTGTCTTTATTCCAAATATATTAAAACCTTGATTCATAGGGTCCATACATAAAACCATATTAGGCATTATCTCATATCCACCAACTACATTACCTTTTATCTTTATGTTATATTGGTTTGGATTTAGTTGTAAATTATCTCTTATTCTTATAGGTTGTACAACTATACCCATGTCTATGGCACATTGTCTTCTTATTGATGCTATTCTCTGAAGTAAATCTCCTCCTGCTGATTCATCAGCTAAAGATATTAAGCCATATCCAATTTCTACTTCTATAGCTTCTACATTTATTAAGTTTGTTACATCTTCTACTTCGTTTTTGTCTGGATTTACCATATCAGGTTTTTCAAAATCTAAATCTTCTAAGGTATCCTTCTTTTCTCTTCCTAAGAAGTAACCTGCTGCTATTGCACCTATTCCCAGTGAAAAAAACGCTGGCTTGGGTAATCCAGGCATCATACCAAGTATAATTAAAACACAACCAGTCATCATTACTGCTTTTGGTATTGCTGTTAATTGCTTACCTACTAAGTCACCAAAGTTTTCATCAGTCGAAGCTCTTGTTACGATTATACCAGCTGATGTGGATATTAGTAGAGCTGGTATCTGGCTTACAAGTCCATCACCTATAGTAAGTCTTACATAAGTCTGAGCTGCACCCATAAGAGTCATGTTTAGCATTACAGCTCCTATTACAATTCCTCCTATTATATTTATTGCTGTTACTATAAGACCTGCTATAGCATCTCCTTTTACAAACTTATTTGCACCATCCATAGAACCATAAAAATCAGCTTCTTGTTGGAGTTCTTTTCTTCTTTTTCTAGCAGTTTTGTCATCTATAACTCCTGCATTTAAATCTGCATCTATACTCATCTGCTTCCCTGGCATGGCATCTAACGTAAATCTAGCTGTTACTTCAGATACTCTTCCAGAACCATTAGTTATAACGACAAATTGAACAATTAATATAATTAGGAATATAATTATCCCTACTACGTAATTTCCACCTACAACAAAACTTCCAAATGCCTCTATAACTTCACCTGCGTATCCTTGAGTTAAAATCAATCTAGTTGATGAAAGATTTAATCCCAATCTAAATAGTGTTGTAACAAGTAACACTGTTGGAAATATAGATAAATCAAGTACATTTGTTGTAAATAATGTCATTAATAAAATTAGCACAGATAAACTTATGTTAATTGCCAGTAAAATATCTAATATAAATGTAGGTAATGGCACTATCATCATAAGAACAATTCCTACAACACCAAAAGCCACTATTACGTCCATATGTTCTTTTAGATTAAACTTATTCATTACTTATCCTACCTTTTTGGGACTTTGTATCTATTTTTTATTTTATATACTGCCACTAATATCTCTGCAAAAGCTTGATACATGTCCTCTGGAATTTCTTGGTCTATTTCTACTTGCTTATATAACAACCTAGCGATGGGTTTATTTTCTATTATTGGGATGTCATTTCCCTTTGCGATTTCCCTTATTTTAAAAGCTAAATAGTCTGCACCTTTTGCCACTACTACTGGAGCTTGGTCCTTCCCTTTTTCATATCTCACTGCTATAGACAAGTGAGTTGGATTGGTTACTATTACAGTAGCGCTTGGTACTGCTTGCATAGTCCTTTGAGATGAGATTTGTCTTTGTTTTTGTTTTATCTTAGCTTTTATTTCTGGGTCTCCTTCTGAGTTTTTATATTCATCTTTAACTTCTTGTTTTGTCATTCTCAGTTGTTTTTTATGACTATACCTTTGATAAAAATAATCTGCAACTGCTATAACTATCATAGCTATACAAATTTTACTTAATATGGAATATACTAAGTCTTTAACTGTATACATTAAAGTTGGTAAGTATATATTACCTAGTTTTAAGATATCTAAATAATTATCTTGAAAAAATTTATATCCTATGTAAGCTAAGACAGATATAATTGCTGTATCCTTTATTAAAGTTGATAAACTTCTCATAGAAAACATGTTTTTGAATCCACTAATTGGATTTAATTTTGATAAATTTGGTTTCAAAGTTTCCCCAGTAAATAATATTCCCACTTGAAATAGGTTAGCTACTACACCTAAGACCAAAAATGGAATAGCTATTGGCAAAAATATCTTGAAAAAATCCATTAATCCTACTATAATTAAGTTTTCTAGGTTTGAATAATTTATGTTCATATAAAAATTCACGCTTAAAAAATGATTGAGTGAAGATTTAAGTGTGTCCACTACATATGAAAATAATGTAGGGACTAACAAAGTGAATGCAAATAAGGTCATTGCAACAGGTAATTCTCTACTTTTTGCTATATTACCTTTTTTTCTTTGTTCTCCCCTTTTCTTTGGAGTAGCGTCTTCTGTTTTGTCTGTTGAACCCATAAAAAACATAGGGGCTAGTGCAAAAGTTCCCTCATACATCTTTGGTATTTGACTCAATAAATGACTTATTTGGTTGACAATTAAAGGTATTGATATGATAAATAATGCTATACCAACCAATATTTTTAATGGCATACCAACTATCATTACGTTTAGTTGAGGTACACTTCTTGATATAAGACCTAATATAAAATCTGCCATAAGCAGACAAAGTACAATAGGTATTGCTATTTTAAACCCAGTTATAAAGCACTGCACAAATATGTTTATTATATAATCTATATTATTATCTACAAATGATTTTCCTATTGGAATTAACTCAAAACTATACCTTATACCTCGAATTAAAATATGGTGACCATCCATGCTAAAAAATATCATAATTGCTGTCCAGTTCATAAGATTATCAATTAGAGTTGTTTGAGTCATTGAGTTTGGGTCAAACATATTAATCATTGATAATCCCATCTGTTGGTCCATCATAGAACCTGCCATTCTGATACTGTAAAAACATAGATTCGTTATATATCCAAGAATAATCCCTGTTATAGTCTCATTTATACCATATAAAGTAAACATTACAATATTGTCTATATTTGTTACATATTCAATTTGCATAGTACTTGAAATCAATATTGATATAATGATTGCAAAGAGTGACTTAAATAAAGCAGGCGTACCAGCTGGAAATAGCATTCTCAATGTTCCAAAGAAGGCTACTATTCTAATAAATACAAAAATCATATGTATCCTACTTACTTAGTTATAAGAGACATCATATTGAATATCTCAGAAGTAAAACTAATAAGAGTATGTAACATCCAGCTTCCACCAATAGCTACTACCAAAAGAATTGCTATTAGTTTTGGTACAAATGTCAAAGTTTGCTCTTGGATTTGAGTTGTAGCTTGAAATACACTTATTAAAAGTCCAACTACAAGAGAAACAATAAGTACTGGAGCTGCAATCATAGCTCCTGTAAACATACCATTTTTAAGAATACTCATTATCATAAATTCGCTCATATTATTTTTCTCCTATCCAAATCCCAATATCAATGTTTTTACTATCAAGTTCCATCCATCCACCATTACAAATAATAACAACTTAAATGGTAATGATATCATAACTGGAGGTAACATAAACATTCCCATAGACATTAAAACACTTGCTACAACAAGGTCTATTATCAAAAATGGTATGTATATTAAAAAGCCTATTTGAAAAGCAGTTTTTAGTTCACTTATTGCAAAAGCTGGAACTACAACAGATAAGGGTATATTTTCACGAGTTAATTTTTTTTCTTTTAACCCTGCTTGTTCTACAAATAAATCTAAGTCAGTTTGTCTAGTTTGCTTTAGTAAAAACTCTTTAATAGGTACTTCTGCTTCTTTCATGGCTTTTTCCATAGTAATATCTTCTTTCATATATGGTTGTAATGCCTTTTCGTTTATTTCATTTAATACTGGCCTCATTATAAATATTGTCAATACTATCGCAAGCCCTACCAAAACTTGACTTGGAATTGCTTGTTGTGCTCCTAATGCTGATTTCAAAAATGATAAACTTATGACTATTCTAACAAAGCTTGTCATCATGAACATTACAAATGGCAAAAACATTAATGCCGTTAGAAATAAAAACAATTGCATTGAACTTGTATATGGTACGTCAGCCAAAGGTAATTTTGATAATAGTTCCATTTACTTATCTTCCTTTTTTGTAAATTTTCCAATATATCTACTGAAATCATATTTTGCTTTGATTTTTTCCATTTTAAAATCTTGGATTTTAAAATTTCTCTCTTTAATGTCATCTTCTATTTTTGATATTTCTTCTTTGGTCAAATCTTTTATCTTATTCATACTAGCTGAAGAAGATGCAATAATACATCCTTCTTCACCTACTTTTAAAATTATTATGCTATTGTTTTTATTTATACTTACAATGTCTAGTATTTTTACATATTTGTCATTGTATTTTTTTAATAAAGTTCCCTGGCTAATTTTTAAAGATAAGACTATCAATATTAAAATTATTGGAATACATATTAATATCTTTAATAAATAAAGTATCATGTCTTACCATCCTTTTATTGTACTACTATATTTGTGAAATATATGCTTTGTATTACATTTCCACCTAAATTTGTATTTAAAGTATTTTTTATTTCATCTTTTATATTATTTAGGTTTTCAGCAGCAAAATCATCTGCTCTTTTTGCCATAAGGCAATTTATAATATTATCTCTAATTAAAGGTGTATTTTTTTCTATATCTTTATATGAAGCATCATAAGATACAGTTATTGACACCTTTAAATATCTTACACCTTCATCAGCTAGCTTCAATACCATTTCTTCTAAATCAAGATTTTCTGTCTTTATTTCATCTTTAGCTTTTCCTGTTGGAATAAACAAACCTATAATCTTATCAATTTGTCCACTTCCACCTTTACCTAATATAAAAAACCCTGCTCCTGCTGAGAAAACAATCAGTATCAAAATAATTAGAATAATTTTTTTATTTTTGAACAAAACTCTTCCTCCTAGTCGATAGTTATAAGTATATTAACTCTTCTATTTTCAGCTCTTCCCTTTGCTGTATCATTTGAAACTAAAGGTTGATACTCTCCACATCCTGTTGCTGAAAACAATTTAGGGCCCATGCCCTTTTCTTCTACAAAGTATCTTACAACACTTACTGCTCTACTAGAAGATAAATCCCAATTGGACTCATGTGTACTTGATTTTACAGGTACATTATCAGTATGACCTTCTATAACTATCTTATTTTTCATCATTTTTATCATGTCATATACTTTATTTAGAGTAGCTTTACTATCAACTTTTAACTCCGAACTCCCAGAGTCAAATAAGATTGAGTCATCTAACTCTAATAAAATCCCTCTACTATCATCCTTAACTGTTACACTATTTTGCAGGTTAGAATTATTAACCTTATCTTTTAAATCTTGTTCTAAATCTGACTTATCATTTTTATCCACTAAACCACTATCTATTGGAGACTTCGCACTTGTACTTGAACCTGTGTTAAACATACTTACTCCAGAAAACTGACCTTTTAATGCATTTGATATATTTTTAAATTTTTCAATATCTACAACTGATGTTGCATATAGAAGTACAAAAAATGTAAGAATTAGAGTTATTGTGTCTGCATAAGTGGCCAACCATGCATCTGGATTTATCTCATCTTTTTTTTTATTTTTTCTACGCGCCATTACTCATTGCTCTTTCTGTATTTTTATTGGATTTCATAAACTGTAATTTTTCAGTTTTTGAAAGGTACGTCGCTAAACGTTCCTCAACTACTATACTGCTTTCACCAGATTGTATGCTTATTATACCTTCCAGCATCATCTCTTTTATGTAAACTTCTTTTTCCGTTTTTTCATCTATGTTATATGCAATTGGATTTAAAGCAATATTTGCAAGTAGAGAACCATAAAATGTTGTAATTAACGCCTTTCCCATACCAGAAGCAATCAAATCTGGTGACGTAAGGTCAGATAGCATTTGTATAAGACCGATTAGAGTCCCCAACATTCCAAATGCAGGTGCAAATGTTCCCCAAGTTTTAAATATCTTTGAATATCTGTTATTTGTATCTTCAACAGAATCTATCTCTAATTCTAATATAGACCTTATTTCATTGACTTCCAGGCCATCAATACATAACTCTAATCCTTTTTTCATAAATGGGTCTTGTATTTTCATTACATCACTTTCTATTGACAAAAGACCTTCTCTTCTTGCTTTTTTTGAAAGTGCTTTAAATTGATTCAATAAGTCTAATCTTGATATACTCGTTGTTTTAAATGAGTATTGTAATGCATTTTTTATAAGTTTCATGTCATCAATAGTAAATGTAATCATCAACGCTCCAAATGACCCAAATACTGTTATTAATATTGATGAAAAATCAAAGAAACTTTTTAATCCTGAACTACTTCCTTTTACTGCTCCAAATAAAACTAATACTGTAGATAATATTAGTCCAATGAATGTCAGTGAATCTGTTTTTTTCATTACTTTTCGCTCCTAATATAACCTACATTTATTTTCCTTTTATACTTTATCACTTTATCTACTATCTCATCTACAGACTCTTTTACAAGATTCTTTTCTCCTGTTGTAAGTAATATTCTACTTTCTGGAACGGAGTCAATTCTTACTATAAGGTCTGAGTTTAATATGTAGCTTCTTCCGTTTAAGTCTGTTACTCTTATCATGCTATGTACCTACTATCTCTTAAGACTTATTATTTCTTGAAGTATCTCATCTGATGTAGATATTATTTTACTGTTTGCTTGGAAAGACCTACTTGCTATTATCATTTCTGTAAATTCTTCTGCTATGTCTACATTGGAAGCTTCTATTGCTCCTTGTATTATTGTTCCTGTAGCTCCTGCTATTTGTGGGTCTCCTGAGTTTGCTGATGGCTTGTATAAGTTTCCTCCTTCTGCATCTAATCCTGCTGGATTTTGGAATACATATGTTTGTACTTTTTGAAGTTTTCCATCATTAGTTGCTATTGCAGGATTTGGTACTTTTCCTACTTCAGAATTGTCAGGAATATCATACACAAACTGAGTTCTTTGACCATCACTCAATAAAAATTCTACTGTTCCATCTTTTGATATATTGTACTCCAGTACATTTTGTACTGTACCATCTTTAGGACTTATACTTTGAAGAGGAATTACAATGGGTTCTTTTCCTTCTGCAGTAGCATTTTTAGTAAATTCACCAGTAGTAGCATTATATGTACCCTTATAAACCTCACCTTGTAACATATACCCATCTCCATTTACAAGTCTTCCACCTTTGACACCGTTCAGAGGTCCAGCTGTTGCTTTAAATCCTGTATCTAAGTTAAAAGAACCATCTCTTGTATACATAACTGTACCTTGCCTTACTACTGGAAGATACCCATCTCCATCTATCATTAAATCTGATGGTCTATTAGTTGGCTGTACATTTCCTTGTGTCATATCTTTATTTATACTTGATATCTTACTACCTACACCTACTTGTCCTAAGTTTGTTCCCCCTAATGCAGCTGTTGGAGCACTTGCATATAGTACAGTTTGATAAAATGAATCTGTTATTCTAGCTGAACTTTTCTTAAAAGCAGTAGTCCCAGCATTTGCTACATTGTTACCTATTACATCTAGTTTAGTTTGATTTGCTTTCATTCCACTTACACCTGAATACATCGCTTTTATCATGAATTTACCTCTTTTCTAATTTAATATTATTCTTGTTCAGGAGATTCTTGCTCTGGTGGGTTATTTTCTTCTCCTGAAGTTGTATCTACTTCTCCTATTTTAAGTAATTTTTCATATTTAACATCTACAGTTTTATCACTACCATCTACTTTCAGTTCTAAGTGTACCTCTCCATCTTTTATATATGTAGACTTTACTACACCTACAATGTTTTCATCTTCCTTCTCTTCTCCGGATACTTCTACTTCTTTACCAATTAATGACGTTGCCATACTCAAAGCAGAGTTTATTAGAGTAGAGTTACTTAAAGCTAAGAGTATATCTAGCTTGTCGTTCATAGCTGACATCTTTTCTAAAGTTGCAAACTGAGCTAATTGTGATACATACTCTGTTGGGTCTTGTGGATTCATTGGGTCTTGATTACCCATTTGTGCTACAAGTATTTTCATAAACAAGTCTTTATCAGCATCATCACCCTGTCCTATAATTGGAGTTCCATTATCTGTTACTGTCTGATTTCCTTTACTTCGAACTTGTTTATTAGCAATATCATTAATATTTCTTTCAAGTTGGCTCAAGTTATTTGACCTATAGTTTCGTTGAACCCCTGCTAAAGCTGTTGCCACTCCATACATACAGTATTTCCCCCTTATTAAGCTAATAAATCTACTCTATCATCATCAATATTTTCTTTAATTTCATCTTCTATGACCATATTGTTACGCTTATTATTTGTATTTTGCTTATTCATATTTTCTTGGTTATTTTGTCTATTCTGTTGTTCAAATGCTTTATCAAAAGTATCTGATGTACTTCTATTATCACTATGCATTTGCACAGATACATCTTTTATATTTACATTCGTAAGTTCAAGATGTTGCTTTAAATCTGTTATATTTTTATTTATAGAGTCAAATACGTCTTTATTAAAAACAGTCACAACAGCTTTCATACTTTCGTTATCTTTCAATAATTGTATGTTCATATCTCCCAATTCTTTTGGCCTTAATCTAATTGTTAATTCTTGGATGTCATTTGTTTTCATATGTTTAATAGCTTTGATAGAATCATCCATAACATTTGATTCTATATGTTTTAAGTCAACATTATCATTTTTAACTTTGTTTATATCCATGCTTTTATTTATTACTTGACCAAAGTTTCCACTTTTATTTCCATTAATACCTGCTAGTTTTTCCAAAATATCAGAGTTATCATCTCTTTTCTTATTTGAATTAAGGTTATCCATTCTATTACTATCAAAGTTGTATAAATCTATGCTTTTATTATCATCCTCTGTAGTTTTACTAATTACTTCAAAGTTTTCATTAACATTATTATCTAAAAACTCTCTTAACTTCATCATGTCTAAATTTTGCATATCATTATAGTTATTCATGTCAGCCTTATTTAACTCTGCATTTTGCTTTACAATATTATTCAATATATTTTTATTAAGTTTAAGCCCTTGTTTCAATTCATCCGATATGTTTAGTTTTTCCATACCATTCAATATAGAATTTATATCTTTATCTTTTTCATTATTATTTTTTAAAAGAGTCAATAATTGTTGTAAAATCTCATTATTCTTACTACAATCTTTTTCATATGTACTTTCATCCTCTAAGTGATTACTTTTATCTACATCTGAATGACACTCATTATCACTATCTTCTGATTTATTTGAGCTGATATTTTGATTACTTGTTTCTTTTTTGTCTTTAACTTGTCCATTATCTGTTGCCTTATATAGATTATCCTCAAATTTATTATTTTTCACATCTTTATTCTTAGATGAACTCTTTTTATTCCCAATATCTTTAATAACATTATAAGAATCTGCTTGTATCTTCATACAATAATATCCTCACTTCCTACTCTTCTTATAGAACTTGTCTTTTTCTCAAATAACTCATGCTTGCAAACTCATCATTAGTTTTTTGTTCTTTTAAATTTTCTTCTTTATAATATTGACCATATTTTTTTTCTTTTAGTTTTTCTAATGATTTTCTTTCTATCTGCTTATCTATGAGTTGTTTTCTAGCCTTTTCAAGTTCATTTGTTGACTTGTCCAATTCCTCTGATAAATCTTTTATAGAGTTATTTAAAGCTAACAAATAGTTAATAGTTATTTTTTGATTTTGAATACTATCATTATTTTTACTTATTGAATACTTGTTATAATTACTTTCCAGGTTTTCTAAATTATTTTCTATATCTATTTTTTTTTGTTGAATCTTAGCAAATTCCATTTTTATCTTCTCTTCATCTTTCATTTTTAAGTCTAAAACCTTCTGTAATCTAAACTTAAAGTTCTTATCCAACTCTATCACAACCTATTCAAATATTTTTTTAATTATTTATTCAAATATTCTTTTCAAACTACTTATAGTTTCGTTAAAAGAACTCTTTTCATTTATCCCTTGTTTTAAAAAATTGATAATATGCTCATGATAATAGATTGCTTCATCTATTTTTTTATTGGTCCCTGAAGCATATGCACCTATATTTATCAAATCTTCTGCCTCCCTATATTCAGAGAGCATATCTCTTGCAAATGATGCTACTTTTATATCTTCTTTTGAAGCAATTTCATTCATAAGTCTACTTAAACTATTTAAAACATCTATAGAAGGATAATGATTCTTGTTAGCTAAATCTCTAGATAGAACTATATGACCATCAAGTATTCCTCTTGTAGTATCTGCTATTGGCTCATTAAAATCATCTCCATCAACTAATACTGTATAAAAAGCGGTTATAGAGCCTTTATCTGATGTCCCTGTTCTCTCCATGAGTTTTGGTAAAATTGCAAATACAGATGGTGTATATCCTTTTTGTGCTGGTGGCTCTCCTATGGCTATTCCTACTTCTCTTTGCGCCATAGCAAATCTAGTCACAGAATCCATCATAAGTATTACCTTTTTCCCTTGGTCTCTAAAGTATTCGGCTATTGCAGTGGCTGTAAGGGCACCTTTAAGTCTAACTAATGGTGCTTTATCTGATGTTGCGCATACAACAACAGATTTTTTCATTCCCTCTTCACCTAAGTCTTTATCAATAAAGTCTAATACTTCTCTTCCTCTTTCTCCAACAAGGGCAATTACATTCACATCAGCTTTTGCATTTCTAGCAATCATACCTAGCGTTGTACTCTTACCTACTCCACTTCCTGCAAATATTCCTATTCTCTGTCCTTCACCACAAGTAGTAAATGCGTCTATTGCTCTTACACCTGTTTCCATTATATTTCGTATCTTTTTTCTCTTCATTGGGTCAGGAGGTTCATTATTCAAGTTGTATCTATCTCCTAAAACAACTTCTGAGTTATCTATAGGATTTCCAAGACCATCAAGTACTTTACCTAGTAAATTATCACTACACATAACACTTAGAGGTATCCCCTTAGAAATAACTTTACAACCAGGTGATATTAATGTTAACTCTCCTAATGCCATTAATATTACTTCTTTATCTTTAAATCCTACTACCTCACAATTCACTGGCTTATTGACTTGATTATATATAACACATAACTCTCCAACAAAAGCTTTTATTCCTTCAACTTCTACAGTAAGTCCTATTATCTTCTTAACTCTACCTTCTGATATAGTGAGTTCTAAATTTTCTATTTTCTTATTTATTTTGTCAAAATCTATAGATATATCAGTTTTATACATAATTTATTCACCAAGCAATTCTTCTTTTAGTTTTTCCATAGCACAATCAATACCAACTATTATTCTTCCATTTTCCTTTTGTATAATAGCATTTCCTTTATCTATACTATCATCTGCAATAACAAATACACTCGACTTTAATGATGTTTCTTCTTTGAATAATTCAAACTCTTTCTCTATATTATCTTTATAGAAAGAATTACATCTTACTATGAATGAACTACTTCCTTCATAATCTTGAATAATTTGCTTTAACAAATCACTCATAGATTTTTCATCTTCAAAGTGCTTTTTTAGAACAGAACTAGCCATATTGATAGCAAGTCTTATAATCTCTTTATTTTTTTCTTTTATGTACTCAGTCATTTTCTCATTAGCTTGTAATAAGATTAAATTTGCCTGATTTCTTATAGAATCTGCTTCATCTTTAGCTTTTTGGGTATACTCATTATACGACTCTTTATATCCATCCTCATATCCATTTTTCTGACCTTGACTATATCCTTTTTCATATGCTTGCTTTTCTATATTTTGTGCGTTTATTTTTGCTTCTTCCAATATCTCATTCTTTTTTATCTCAGCAGATTCTATAGCTTCTTTTATTACTTCATCTCTAAATCTACAATCATTATCCTCGTTTATATTTGATTCTCCCAATCTAGCTTTATCTATTATAGATAAGTCCAGCACTCCTTTATATGATGCTTTTTTACTTTTAATAATTTTATTATTCGACAAAGTCATCACCAAAATTCCTTACAATAGTTATGGCACCTTCTCTTTCAAGTTTCCTTACAATACTTACTATTTTTTGTTGAGCACCTTCAACCTGAGTAACCTTTATGACACCAACCATTTCCATTTCTTCTTTAAGTGCTTCTGCTGCTCTAGAAGATTGGTTTCTATATATAGCATCTGATATTTCATCATCCACACCTTTTAAAGCATATACTAAATCCTTCATAGTTACTTCTTTCAGTACTTTCTGTATGCTTATATCATCTAACTTGACAATATCTTCAAATACAAATATATTAGATTTAATTTGAGCTGCTAAGGCTGGGTCTTTTTCTTCAATAGTATTTAAAATATTCTTTTCTGTTTTTCTATCAGAATTAAGTAATATTTGAACTAATGTAGATATTCCTCCATAGTCTTTAAAATCTTCACCACTTATTGAATGTAATTTATCCTCTAATGAGCTTTCAATTACACTTATAACATCTGGAGATATTGAACCCATTGAACTTATTCTCATAGCTACTTCATTTTGTAAATCAAAATCTAAATAAGCTAAAACTTCTGCACCATTTTCAGGTTCCATATGTGCAAGTAAAATAGCTATAGTCTGTGCACTTTCATTTCTAAGTATTTCTAATATCTTCCTTACATCTAGTTTTATAATATGTTTAAAAGGTTTTGTACTTGTATCTATTGATATACCTTCAAGTAATTTACTTGCTTTGGCATTTCCCAGAGCATTACTTAACAATTCTTTGGCATATTCAAGCCCGCCTTCTATAACATAATCTTTCGCTTTATTTATTTCTACAAACTCTTTTAATATTTCTCTTCTTTCTTTTGAAGCTATTGAAGAAATATTTGCAATTTCCAAACCTATTTTTTGAACTTGTTTATCTGGTAGACTTTTTATTATATCACTAGCCACAGTTGGACCTAATGTCATTAACAGTACAGCGGCTTTTTTTAAACCTTCACCTTCTACCTTCTCTTTCTTATCATTTTCACTTATATCACTTAAATCAAACGCACTAACATTTGTAATTTCCGCGGACACTTTCTATCCCCCTTACTCATTTAACCAAGTTTTTATTATCTCTGTGACTTGGTCTGGTTTTTCTTCTGCATACATTTTAACAGCTTCCTCTAATGTCAATTCTGGGTCATCCCCTAATAGAGGATTATCTTTCTTATCAATAGAATTAGAATTAGTACTATAAACTTCATCTTCATAATCCATATCTTCTTGTTCGCTTCTCTTTTTATATATCAAGTATCCAATAACACCTACTGCAACAACTGCTATTACTCCAACAACTGCTTTTATTATATTGTTTTTGAATCCTTCTTTTTTAATATCTTCCATTTCTTGTTTAGCTTCTGCCTTACCTTTAGGGTCAAATACCATTGAAACAACGCTAAGAGTATCTCCCCTAACTCCATCCATGCCTATAGCATTATTAACAATATCTTCCACATCAGCTTGAACACCTTTAGCTATTTTTCCATCTATAGCAACAGAAGCTGTCAATCTTTTAAGTTCTCCAGGCGCAACTATAGTATGAGTTTCAATCTTACCTGTTTCATATTCAAAACTCTCATCCAAACTATCTTCTGTATTAGTACCATTTTTATTTCCTTGGTTATTCATATTAGCATCTACACCTTGGACATTATTTGTCGCAGATTTAGATGAATTTTTTGACCTGGTTTCCTTTATAGCAACTTTATCAGGGTCAATTTTTATTTCAGTTTTTTCAGCTGTATCAAAACTCAAATCAGCATTTACTGTAGCTTTTACTTTTCCGGTACCAAATATTGGTTCTAACATGTCTAAAATAGATTTTTCTAATTGTTTATTTAGTGCCTGCTCAGATGCCTTATTTTTATCAATACTAATAGCACCATTTATCGATTGATTGTTTTCATCAACTTCTTCATCATCTAAGATGCCTTCAGATAATAAGTTCATTTTATTATCAATAACTTGAACATTTTTCTCTGGTATATTTGTAACACTTCCTGATACAAGTGCCATAACAGATTTTATTTGATTTTTCTCTAAAGTAGTTCCTGGCTTTAGCATCAAATAAACTGCTGCACTTCCTGGAACAGCTTCCTTCTCAAATACAGAAGACTCACCAAATGTTATATGTACTCTAGTATCTTCCACCTGAGGAAAACTCTTAATTGTTTTTTCTATTTCTCCTTGTATCATTCGTTGCTTCTTAATTTGAAACTCTTCATCAGTAAGACCTATTGATGAACTATCATCCATAAGTGCAAATCCTTTAGAACCACTTGTCAAACTTGGAGCTAACTCTAATCTCAACTTATCAACTTCTGTTCTAGGAACATAAATTGTACTTCCTTTTACCTTGGTATCTATCTTTCTAGACTCTAATTCTGCTGATATATCTGCAGCATCTTGAACATCTAGTTCTGAAAATAAGACTGCATACTTATTTTTGCTTGCAGATATTGCTGTAAATACTAGCGCTAAACATATAGCAACAATCCCTATACCTAATGCTATCTTAGTTCCCTTTTTTAGAGAACTTATTTTTGTCCTAGATTTAGCAACTTGCTCCTTAATCTTATTTTTAAAACTGGCTATCATTGATTATTACTCCTGTTCAAAAGGCTAAATTTGTACTTTATTCATTTCTTGATATGCATCATGAATCTTATTTCTAACTTCTATTAAATATTGCATAGATAGTTGTGCTTCTTGACCTTTTAACATAACTTCATGCATAGAAACATCTTCGCCTTTTATAAATTTTTCTTTCATATTATCTGCTGTAACTTGCTGAAAATTGACTTTATCTATAGTATCCATTATTACATCTTCGAAATTCTTTTTTTCTTCTTTATTATTAAAATTTAATGGTTTTGTTTCTCCAATTAAATTATCTAACTTTGCACCTTGCATTAAATTGTTAATTTGTGTAATTGGCATAATTTATCCCTACTTTCCTATTTCCAGTGCTTTTGCTATCATAGACTTCTGAGCATTTAATGTATCTATATTAGACTCATATGCTCGTGAAGCTGTTATTAAATCTGTCATTTCAACCAATATATTTACATTTGGATATTCTACGTATCCATTTGGCTTTGCATCTGGATGAGATGGGTCATATACTTCTTTAAGAGGTGATTTATCATCTTCAACAGATGTGACTTTTACTCCTAGCATACCTAATTTGTTATCATAGTTTTCTTCAAAGGAAACAATTTTTCTTCTGTATGCTTCTCCATTTGGACCTCTTGTAGCGTTTATGTTAGCTACATTAGATGATATGATATCCATTTTCAAGCTTTCTGCTGTTAAACCACTAGCAGAGATCTCCATTCCACTGAACACACTCATCTTCTAATTACCTCCCACTTATTATTGATTTGGTCATTGCTATTTTACCATTTGCAAAACCTATCAAAGCATTGTATTGTAACGTTGTCATTGCTTGATTTACTTTTTCTTCTTCTATATCCACATTATTTCCATCCACTCTTAATCCCTTGGAATTGTCTGTTTTTTCTTCTATTTTAGGTATGGCATCATTTAATGTTTCTTCAAAAGTTACGTAATGTTTTTTGTAGCCTTCAGTATTTATATTTGCTATATTATTCGCTATTGCCTGACTTCTTAGATTAGTTGCATCTAATCCCATTTTTATAATGTCATATGTATTCATACTCACTCCTCCTCAAAATATATTTATCTACTATATTTAGTGATTAAAGTTGAAGTTGCTATATTACAAAAAATGACTTCTTTACCCATCTAAATTTATTACATTTCTATTATATTCAATATAACGATTTATTTTTTAGTAATAAAACAAATCTTTTTTTAATTAACCTCAATGAAAATAAAAAAAAATTTTAATATGTATTTAAATATTTCTACGTAAAGTTGCTCTTTTTTGTAAAATAGCAACTTTTCTAGATAGTGCATTTTTATTTTTACTTATACTTGGTAAAATATGTTAGAATTTATATTTTCTACTGTAATAAAGTGAACTTTAGCAACAAAATGACTGCCAAAAAGGCAGTCATTTTCGACTAATTCTACATATACAGTATACTTAGGATTCTTTTTGGCAACTGGCTGACATAGTTCGTATATACAAACCTTAGCCCCTATAGCTTTGCGTCACTAGATTTATCTAGTTTTGCCTATTTAGTTTTAATTTAAGTATACAATAAATAACAATTTTTTTAAATATTTTTTTTATGTATACTTAAACATTTTATTTTAAAAACTTAGTTATTATTAATTATACAGATTATAAATACTATATTCTACAATTTTATAATAAATTATCTGAAAATATTTTTATTTTAGAAAAATATAAGACAAATCTCATCTTTATTGTATATTTTTCCATATATTTCAATTTTATTTATATAATATATCAATATCTAAAAATATTAATTAACGAATCTTAAATAAACTATACACAAAAAATTTATTTATGGTATTATTACAATTCATTTAATATTCATTTATAATTTTAATTACATAGCTAACTTCTTCATCTTTCATACCAACAAATAAAGGTATACTAACAACTTTATTCGAATAATTCTCAGCTATATTAAAACTTCCCTTTTTATATCCCAAATAAGAATATGCTTCAGATAAATGAGGTGGTATAGGATAATGTATTATAGACTCTATACCATTTTTATTTAAGTATTTCATAAATGTCTCTCGTTTTTCAACTTGTAAAACAAATAAATGCCATACATGTGTACAGTTCTTTTCTATTTTTGGAAGTATAACTTTTGAATTGTTAATTTCATTAAGATATCTATGTACGATTTTTGACTTTTCATTTTCAATTTCATTAAGATATTTAAGTTTTACTCTTAACAAACCTGCCTGAATTTCATCCAATCTTGAATTATATCCAACAAATTTATTATGATATCTCTTTTCTGAACCATAATTTCTAAACACTTTCACTTTATCAGCTATTTCTTTATTGCTCGTTACAATAGCACCTGCATCTCCAAATGCACCTAAATTTTTACTTGGATAAAAGCTAAAACATCCTACATCTCCAAATGTCCCTGTCATTTTTCCATCATATTTAGCTCCATGAGATTGAGCACAATCTTCAATTAAATACAAATTATATTTTTCACATAATTCTTGTATCTCTTTCATTTTACTTGCCTGACCATATAAATGTACTACTAATATAGCTTTTGTCTTACTATTTATCTTTTTTTCTATCTTAGATGAGTCTATATTATAATACTCGTTAGGTTCTACAAATACTGGTTTAGCTCCATTTATACTTATTCCCATGACACTAGCAATATATGTATTTGATTGCACTATTACTTCATCGCCTTTACCTATCCCTAATGCTCTAAATGCAATTATCAGTGAATCTAAACCACTAGCTAAACCTACACAATATTTGCTACCTACATATCTAGCAAATTCTTCTTCAAAGTACTTTACTTCTTTTCCAAGGATATAATATCCACTTTCCATTACATCCATAACCTTCTTTTCATATTCTTCTTTATGGATTTTAAATTGTTCTAATAAATTATTAAACTTAACTAACATAAAGTTACATCCTTATCTATCTATTATCTATGTGGCTATGCTAAATTCATTTAATTAATAAGATATCTGTATGCATAGTAACTAGATAATATCTATGTATTTTAAAAACTCTTCATAATCTCTGATATAATCATCTTCATTATAGTATTCAGAAGCTATTGAAATTAAAACAGTTTTCTCATCAAAATCAAACATTTCACGCCATACCCCTGGTCCTATATACAGTCCCACATCATTTCTATTTAGAACAATGGTTGTATCTCTCACACCATCAAAACATCTTATCTTAACACTTCCATTTAGGCAAACTAACACTTGCTCTAAGGTTTTATGAGCATGAAAACCTCTCCTTACACGATGTGGTACATCATATATGTAATACACTCTCTTTATATCAAAAGGTATAGCCTTATTTGATTCTAATGCAATTAAACTTCCTACGTCCTCACTTCCAATAGATTCAAACTTAATTAAATTGTACTTTTCCATAAATGTCCCTACCCTGTTTATAATAACTTTTTAATAAGATATTACTTCATATTTTAATTTACAATAAATTCTCGTTAATAAAAAATATACTACATCCAATATTTGTCCTTTGGCTCTTTTAAGTCTATCTCCTCACAATTTAGAGTTTCACATAATTCATAGATTTTACTTGCAAATAATATATCATGTATTGATAGGCCTATATTGTAAGACACTATTCTCTCGTCATCAAGTTCTCTTCCTTGTGCTTGTTTACTTAGAACATCATGAAATTCACATGAATACTTGTATTTATCTATATTTTCCAGATGTTTCAAATGATTATAATCGTCTAAATATACTTTATCAAATAAATAATCTACATTTCCAAAGCCCATAACATGTACAGGTAATAGTAAAGCACCTTTTTTAAACCATTCAAATTCTGAAAGGTATTCATCTGTATACGTAACAGTTGAAATTACCACATCTGAATCCATAACGAGTTCTTTATGTGTATCACATATCTTAAAACTAAACTGGTCATTATCCTTATATTTTTGTACAAACGACTGTGCTTGGTCTTTATATCTAAGCAACTTTATATTTATATTTCTATTTTTAAGGGTATACAAAAGCATATTCATTATAGAAGAAGCAGTTACTCCTAACCCCATAATAGCAATAGTATTAAAGTCTTTTTTAGCAAAAGTATCAATCGCTAGAGCAGCCACGGCAGCAGTTCTAAATGCTGTAATATAATTACCATCTAAAATAGCCTTTAGCTTAGCATTCTTCATATCATATAGAAATATATCTGAATTTAAACTTGGATTTCTTCCTGGCAATCTTGTAACCATTTTTATTCCACCAATCATATGATTATGATTTAAAGATGGCATTACATTGTAAAATACATGCCCTTGTTCTACCATACTTATTTTTGGTGGTAATTGACAATCTTTTTTTGTTAAAAATGATTCTTTTATCCACTCATATCCTTGCTTCTGAGATATATTCAATGACATAATTTGTTCATGAGTTATTAACTTCATATCTACCATGCTCCCTTATTTAAAAATTTTCTATCATATTCTCATTATTCTCATCAAGTATTTCTATCATTTCATGAATATATTTCTTCTTTATATTTGCATCAAATATATTATTTGCTATTCCATAAATCCTTCCACAATCCTGTCTCTCATCCTCATATAATCCTATTGTATCTCCGTCTTTTACTAGTAATAGAAATTGAGTTACATAATCTAATTTTTCTATTTTATCTATATTATTTATCGTCTTTATTGTTCCAGGCCTTATGTATATTGGTAATGCGTATGCACACTTTGATAAATGCATATTATATTTTTTTATTTCATTAAAATCGATGTCATTATTCACACTAAAATTTGCAAATAGCCTTCCTATATCTAAATCTGTTATCTGTGAAATTGCTAAATAATCACATCCTCCAGGTAATCTTGGCATAACTTCAGATACCTTTATTCCATCTTCCCCCACTAACATCTGAACATAAAGAGGTCCATTCTTTATATTAAAAGCCTCTGTTATCTTTTGATATATCGATTTTATTTCTTCTTCATACTGAAAACAATACTTTGATGGATATAGTAATCTGTCTGGCTTTCCAGCTCTCCCTACATGTATATTTACAAGTTCTCTATCTCCGATATAAAATACATGTGACTCTCCATTATGGATCCAAGCTAGTCCTTGTATTTCCTCACTTTCATAAAATTCCTCAATTATTACTTTTCCATCTTGTGAAATTTTCCTAGAATATTTAAATTTTTCTATTAATTCCTCTATATTTGATACAAAATATACACCTCTTGAACCATAACCATCAACAGGTTTTATTACAAGCGGAAAATTTAACCCTTGTATTTTTTCTAAATCTTTTAAACTTTCAAGAATACAATAATCAGTTGTAGGTATTCCATTGTTTTTAAAATATTTTTTCATAACAGCCTTATTAGTTACAGACCCAAGTTGATTGCAAGAAATCACACATGGTAAATTTAATTCATTTGCAATATAAACATATGGCTTCATTAAAGAATCTGTAAATCCAGTCAAAATTCCATCTATCTTTTTATCTATGGCTATATTTTTTATTTTATCAAAATCAAATACATCAACATCTATTGCTTCATCACAAACTTTTTTTGCAGGAGTATCAATTCTATTATCACAAACAATTGTGTATATTCCTTCTTTTTTAGCTGACATAACAATATTCTCAAAATACTTAATTGAGCCTAAAATCATTAATCTTTTCATATACAAACCTTCTTTATAAGTTAATTATTTTTCTGTAAAAGTTAAAATACTATAGATTTACTACAATCAAGAAATTCTATAAAGTATAAGTATTACTTATTTATATTTTTATAATATGTCCTATTGCAAACAGCACTTGAACCAAAACCTTCTTTAAATATAGCCAAACCTTCATCTAAATATTTTCCTCTATTTAGAGTACTAATTCCAAATGAAAAATATTTAAAGTTTCTATCTGAGGCATTTTTAATCAGATTATAGTTTAAAAATATCATTGGATAATATTTATTATATGCTGAATTTGATGCTAAGTATTGAGTATGGTAAACTCTTCCTTGAAAGTTAAATACCATACTCCCACAAATCATAATATCACCAATATATACTGCATAAAATTCTACAATGTCTTTTAATCTATTATTTTTAAAGTCCAATAGTTCTTCTATTGAATGTATCAATTTAGCCCCTTTTCTATCTAAACAGTTAGATAATAATTCAAAAAAAGAGATTACATCTTTATCATCATACACTCTCTTAAAAATAAGATTGTTCTTTAAAGAATATTTAAAATCTCTTCTTTTACTATAACTAAAGTTACTTAATATATCTTCTTTATACTTATTTACTTCTAAAAACATACTTAATTCATCATAAAACATATAACCATTCTTAAATAGAAAATACTCTAACAATGAAGCATCCTCTTTCCAAAATATTCTCGATGCATTTTTTAGAAATACTTTATTAAAATTTTCTTCTTCTAAATATAATTCTACTGTACTTGTAATAGCTTTTACATGCTTTATATCATTGAAATCATGACCTATTAAAATACCACCAAAGGTGCTACCTAAATGAGAAAAAAATATTTTTTCATCATTTTCATAAACTTCACATGCAGGTACAACTGCTATTATCTCTTTACCTTTATATATCATTAGTGAATGGTCAGAAAATTTGTCTTCTTTATGATAATTAATGAAATTTCGAGTTTGAAGGAATGTCCCATTTATAGATTTATTTTCTACAAAATAATCCCAATCCTCCTGAAAAAAATTTTCAAATTGTTTGATACAGATATTGTACATTTTATCACCTATAACTCGTTTTATTTTCTACTATATGACCATATAAGGCTACAAATAATTGATAGTTTTCAATTTCATAATTTTTATGTAAATTATACTTAACCTTATGATAATTAGCTTCATTATATATTTTGTCTATATAACTTTTTATTTCAACACAGTGTTTATCTACAACAAAATGTTTTATTTCTGATTGTTTTTCTTTTAGCTCATTCCTATCAAATTCATTAGTGTTATATCTTTTTATCATATCTATAACCTCTTTGATATTATTATAATCAAACTTATCTATAAAATCCCACATATTTGTAAAAATTGGTGAAACTTCGTTTTTGAATTTAACAGGAATTAAATCATATAAAATTGCATCTAATTTTGAAATATGACTTCCCACCATAAAAGATTCTAGATATATATCTGAGATTTTATAAAAATCATCTATCTCTTTCATAGTTCCAAAGCATAAAACTCTATGATTTGTAACACTATTTAATGTTTTCCAATAGATATTGTTTGTATCAACTCCTACAACAATAATAATCGTGTCATCCGTATTTTCGATTATCATTTTAGCAATTTTAAAATAATTAATATCATTTACACTATTATACTTTCTTTCACTAGCAATAGTTAAAATTATTGTTACATCATCATCCAAATCATACTGCTTTCTAATTTCAGATTTTGAAAACAATTCTTTTTCTTTTAGTGGAATTGGTAATATTTCAGACTTCTCTATGCCTCTTTTATTCAATGTAACTAATTGACTAACTTCACTAAAATCAATAACAACATCTGCAATACTTGCACCTAGCCAAAAAGCACTATCATAATGGTTAACATATAAAATAGGTATTTTCCCATCAATTCCAAAAGCTAGAACAGGTATTGTGTCCCACATATGAATATATAAAATAACTATATCAGCCCAATCGTAAGCTATTGTTCTTAAAGCCACAGCCCTTTCTAAATAGTCATCTGAAATTGAATCCAAAGATATAATTTCACCACCACTATCATTTACTGATTTTAATAACCAATCTGGCAATGTCTTTGATTGCCATGTAGTTACAATTGAATGAACAGAATCTTTATCACTATTGATCCAATTTTTAACTACTTTTGTATGACCACCTGTTGAGTATACTTCACTTAAAACATGTAATACTCTCTTTCTTTTGAAATCTTTTTTCTTAAATAATTTTATATTATTTACTTTTGGTAAATTATTGGCACATTCTAATAATGCCTTTTCACATTTTTCACAAGAATACAAACCAGTATGATTAAAAACAGAAAAACGAGCAACTTTAGAAACAATGTCTAAAACAGTTCTATAATTCTTTAATTTTAATTCTCTCTCAAGTTCATCTTTCATACAATCCACTACATACTTATTATTCTTAAGTATGGTACTTGCTTTATTCTTATCAAATTCATAAAAATTTTCTCTATGCAAATCAATTTCTATGTACTCTTTTACAAATTCTATCCTATATTCATCATAGCCATTACTTATATTTGCTATCCCAGAGTCATGCATGCACCAAGGTTTATCTTGTTTTGGTATAATAACCTTGTAGTTATTTTGATTGAATTCCATACTTTGTGACAAATCATAAAAATGCCATCCATCAAATTTATCTTCTCTCCATAATATATCATACTGAGTAATCATAATTAATCCATCTATAGCCATGACTGTATCAAAATCTCCTTCAAAGCTATTAAATTCATAAATATCCATTCTACCTGTATGACTATCATATACTTTCCCCACTTTATTATTAGAATCCCACCAAACTCCACTTACAGGTATGTCTTTCACTCCAGCTACACCAATCATTCCTACATCAATATTTTTATTAAATATATCTAAAATATCATATATAAAGTTTTTATTAATTATAAATGTATCTTGATGTAAATATACCTTATATTTAGCATCTACTTCTCTCATAGCTTTATTATAAGCAGATGAAATTGAATTAGCTCCTCTCAAAGCAATTGTTTCTATACTAAAATCTTTTGGAATATCTAGACTATTTATATATACAAGACATTCCTCATAAAGTCTTTCATCATTTACACAGGTTATAAAACATATCTTTTCATTATTCATATTTCTTTCTTCCTTCAATAAAATAAAGTATATCTTGTATATCACTTTCACTCTGTACTTTCTCACTACTATTCTTAATTAAGTCATAAGCAATTTCAAATTCTTTTAAATCACACAATACAGTAGTTATATTGTATATTGTGTCAATGTTATCTCTATCTATATTTAAAGCCATCATAAACATACTTATGCTAAAATCACCCAGACCTCTATTAAATGCCTCAGCACCCAATCTATTTAGTATAGTTGTCTTATTTATTGAAAACATATCAACTAAATATTCAATATCATCAATAAAACATTGTTCAGTTATATTATAATTATCAAATATATAACTTAAATTATCATCCACATCTAACTCATTATCAATTCTCATTAAAGCATATTTTAAATTAACCATACTAACGCTAGAATATCTTCTAGTATCTACACAGTTAGAAGCTTTTACTATATATTGATAACACTCATATTGTTCTCTCATATCTTTATGGCTTTCTTTACACATTGTATCGATGAATCTATTGTCATCCTCTGAAAGCCTCATTCTAGTAGCACTAATACTATCTATTATGTAATTACTATCATTAAACATTCTTATTATCTCATTTAATGTAAAAAATCTTAAGTGAGTCCTATCCAAAATTCCTGAATCAGTATATGTAAAATTACCTTGCACAAGGTTTCTTAAAACGGACACATGCATAATATTTGGTATACTTGATATCAAATGACCATCCTTCTTTAGATATCTCTTTAGGTCATTGACTATCTTCCATGGATTAACTAAATGTTCAAGTACATCTCCCAATATTATATAATCGAAGAAATTTTTATTATAATCTAATTGTACTTTTTCTATGTCTGCTATCAGTACCTCTCCAGTGTTTTTTGCTAATTTACCTGCTGATTCACTTATTTCTATTCCATATATGGATGAATTTTTATATATATTTTTTATTTCTAAAAGAGTAGCTCCTACACCACAACCTATTTCTAAAACATTGATATTTTTCTCTACATTACAATCTATTTCAGAAATTAAGTCAGTTCGTATCATTCCACTGTATTCTGGATTAAAGCCCCATTTAGTCTCAAATTTTCTTCTATTAATATCCATTATATCTGTGTATTTATTACGATTTTCTTTAAAAGATACACTTCCAAAATGGTGTATAAAAGTATCCTGGCATAATAATAATTTGTATCCTTCTTCTAACATTCTAAAAGATAAATCATCATCTTCAAAATTTCCAGGTGTAAATAGCTCATCTAAAACACCTACATTATCTACTACAGATTTCTTTATTAACATACAGAAACCAACTAATTTAACTCTATATTTCCATGAATTGATGTTAGATTTATTTATTTTTTGTGCAAATATAAACATATCCTCAATTGATTTGTAATCCACATCAATTTGTTGATAATATGAGCATGCATTTGTTATTGGACCCACAGCTCCTATATTATCTTGTGACCATAAAGCTTTATTCAAATTATAAAGCCAATTAGGAGTAACTATTACATCATTATTTAATAATAATATGTTTTCACCCTTAGCTAACTCAATACCTTGGTTGCACCCTTTTGGAAACCCTAAGTTTTTATTATTATATACAGATTTTATATCTGATTGTTCCTTTAGCCAATCCACTGTTTCATCTGAAGAGTTATTATCAATTATTATTATTTCATATTTATTTTTTGGCGTAAATTTTCTAATACTTTCAATGCATAATTTGGTATATTCTATTTGATTATATGTCAATATTATTATACTGGTAAATTTTATATCTTCATTTGCAAACGTATATTGCCAATCTTTTATTATATTTTTAGATTCTTCATTAACGGTTATTGGTATGCTCATTCTCTAAGTCTCCTATTTTTAAATTTATTTTAAACTTTTTAGGTATTCTATATTATATATAGTATCCTCATTTTCTACATCTAATGATAACGCCTTTTTTAACATAAAATCAGCTTTCTCAAGTTTATTTTCAAACATATATAAAATCCCTTTTATATTTAAAATTTTGACATCATCTACAAATGTTTTTGAATAGTCTTCTACCAATAATTTTGCATCATTTATTTTGCCATTTTCAATCATATTTTCTATACTAATAATAAATCTATCTTTTAATTCTTTAAATTCTTGACTTTCTTTTATATTTTCTTCTAATTCATTTATAAGTATTTTTATTATTTTGTTATAAAAAGGATATTCATTTAGTAATTTACTCATATTATTTATATATTCTAATTTTTCATTAGTATCATTTATTTTGTTCTTAGTATCAAGTAGATTCTTAAATTCTATAGTAAATTTATCTAAATCATTACACACAAACTTTATTAATTCAAAATCACTTAGATTACTATATATGTATTTTATATATTTATAAGAGTACATTATATAAATATAAAAAATATCCTTATACTTTTCATCACTTAAACTAATATTTTCTAAAACTACTTTCGATATAACTTTATATACTCTTATCTTTTCTATTTCTGATGTGTTTGGACGACTAATTATGTACTTATATAATTCTAAATTAAAACTTCTTTCCAATGCTAAAAGATATTTTAGATATTTCTCTATCCAAACATATTCCATATCATAAAAAATATCTAGTAAATCAATTTTTTCTTCAAAAGCTATTTTTATAATACATGCATAAATTATTTCTTTCTCTTCATTTAGTATTTCTTTGCATGTATCTACAGATACATGTTTATTTATTCTTATCTGATTTAAAAGTCCATAATTACCTTCAATATCACAAAAGCTTTTATATACAGCCTCTTTTTCATCATCTTTTATATTATTTATAAATTCTTCTATATTTCTATAAAAACTATTTCTTTCAACTTTAGAATTTGGAATTTCCTTATAATAGTTTTTTATATCTTCAAATCTATTCAATTTATATAAGGACATAAATAAGCTAAAATACACATTTTTCTTTTTTTCTATATCTTCAATATTATCATATTCTGAAATCACTAAATCATATTTTTCAAGCTTATAATAGACCTTTATCAATGTAATAATAGCCTCATCTCTAAGCCCTACAGTATCAGTATCTGAAAATAAGCTATTTGCTTGTGTACTTATTTCATAATTATCTAACAGATAAATATATCTCTTGTACGAATCTATACTATTCTCGTATTTACCTAAATCAACTTGTGCTCGTGCAACATAATAATATATATCAATATTATTCATATCTTTCTTGATATACTTTAAACATAATTTTTCACATTTCTTATGTTTTCCTAAGTATAAATATGTTTTTACAAGGCTTGTTATCAAGTAACCAGGTGCCGATTCTAGTTTAGAGTATAATTCATAAGACTTCTCAAGATAATCTAAAGCCTCTTGATATTTTCCTAATATAATAAAATTTTTCCCTAATTGGTAATTTATATATGGAGATCTCTCATCCTCTTTTAACTCTTCAAACAATAATTTTTCATTTCTTTTTACTTTATTTAACCTTATTTCTTCATCTTCAAACAAATATCCATAATGTTCAAAGTCAGCAATATTATTAAATATAGGATTTTTGTACATTGGTTGTTCATGAACTTTCCCATGGTATTTAAAATCAACATTCTTGAAAAGTCTAAGTACTGAACAATATCCATATGATTTTTTATCATATGAATAAAGATTTTTTAATTGTATAGATGCAGAATTAAATTTTTTATCAAGTCCATCTTTAAAAAATCTTACAATAGTTGAAGAATCAATTAGTATTTCATCTGCATCTAATATAAGTAGCCATTCACCCTTGGCATATGATATTGATATGTTTCTCATACTAGAAAAATCATTATTCCAATTATGAACATATACCTTCTCTGTGTATTTTCTAGATATTTTTATAGTGTCATCTGTAGAACCTGTATCGACTATTATAAGTTCACTGTCTATAGAGTTTCTTAATGTGGTTAATGATTTTAAAGTTTTTTCAAGTATCTTCTCTTCATTTTTGACAATCATGACTATACTAAGTAACATATATATTTTCCTTTCAAAGCTATATTTTCTAAAAAAGAAAAGAGTAAAGCAAAGCCCTACTCTTCTTCTCTATCCAATATACAAAATTATTTTATCCTAATAATTGTAAAACTCCTTGTGGCTGTTGATTAGCTTGAGCAAGCATTGATTGTGATGCTTGAACTAATATATTCATTTTAGATAAGTTAACCATTTCTGAAGCTACATCTGTATCTCTTATTCTTGATTCAGCAGCTGTAACATTTTCTAAAGTATTACTCAAGTTAGTTTGAGTTGACTCTAGTCTATTTTGTTGTGCCCCTAATTTTGCTCTTGATGTATTTAATTCTTTAAGAGCTGCATCTAAGCTAGATACCATTTGTTTAGCTGCCTCAGTTCCTGAAGTTCCATCTACATTCATACTTGCTATTGTAGAACTAGTTATTCCAGCTGAACTCATTATACTTGCAGTGTTTACTAGTGCAACTTTTATTTCATTGTTATTATAAGATGTACCTGCAACATTTGTTCCATAGTTAGCTCCAACTTGTAATCTTACCTCTGTAGAACTTCCATCAAGTAGTTTCTTACCATTAAACTCTGTTGAACTTGATATTCTTTCAACTTCATCTTTTAGTTGTGATAACTCATTAGCTATTTTTTCTCTTTCTTCAGCATTATTAGTTTCATTTGAAGATTGTACTGATAAAGTTCTCATTCTTTGTAGTATGTTTCCAGTCTCTTCTAATGCACCCTCTGCTGTTTGTACAACAGATATACCATCTTGAACGTTTCTTCCTGCTTGGTCTAAACCTTTTATTTGAGCTCTCATTTTCTCAGATATTGCAAGTCCAGCAGCATCATCAGCAGCTCTCTTTATTCTAACCCCAGAAGATAACTTCTCCATAGACTTACTTTGCGCATTTACGTTTCTTCCCATTTGATTATTTGCTACCAAAGCACTTACATTTGTATTAACTCTCATTATTTTACCCTCCTTAGTATAGTTGACATCCTTGTCATTTCTACTTTTAACCTTTATATTAATTCTTCAATTATATCATCGGACAAGTTAACCTATAACTTTATACTTTTTTATTAAAAATATTTACTTTTTCTCTATTTAAGCTATAATACATTGTGTTTACTTGTTTAGTAAGCTTGTACTCATGTAACTCTTTTTTTACTTCTGACAATTGTTCTTGTAAAGAATTTCTTATTCTATCATCAATTTCAATTAATTCCATATCATTATAAAACTGTATAAAGTCATTTTTATCCACTTCACTTATACTATTTATAATATTTTGTCTCTCATTTAATCTATTACTTATATTTTTATACTCCTCTTTTTCAATCAAGGTTATAATTTGTAAAGATATATCTTTATATAAGTTTATTTTTTCTTCTAATTTATCCATAACTAATTACCTTGTGCTTGTGAGAAATAGTTCATTTGGGAAGAATATTGATTTAATAAAGACTCCAAAGCTGAATATTTAGCATAAAGTCTTTTCTCTTTATCATTCATTTTTTCAACTAGTCTGTTTATATTTTTTTCTTGCTCTGCAATTTGTTTTGAATACACATTTTCACTGGCAGAAGAAGTCTTTTCTATACCTGATTTTTTAACAAATTTAGAAAATGAACTTCCTGAATAATCATATACGATATCTTTCAGTTTTTCAAACATTCCCTTATCATCATAATTTGAAGAATATCCAGCTAAAGTTTTGTACACCTTGTCACTATCATCTATAAGTGCTTTTGAAAAAGCATCTGCATTAAATGATATTTGACCTTTTTTATTATAATTCTCATGTTCATTGATACCTAATTTACTTAATACAGAAATATTTTTCCCATCTCCAAAAAATGCAGATTGAATCTCTTCAACAAAAGCTCTTAATTCATCATCGTTTCTAAGTATACCTTCTTTAGCCTTTTTTTCCCATTTTTCTATTTCTTCAGTTGTCATATCTTCTTTTTGGTCATCTGTAAGAGGTGGATAATCTTTTGGCTTTTTAGTAGTAACTAGTCCATAAACCTTATCCATCAACTTATTATAGTCATCTACAAATGCCTTCATATTTTTAGTAGCTTCTTCAGTATCAGTAACAGAAACTAGTTTAGCATTTCCTTTTGAATTTACATTGTAATCAATATTATCTATTTTAAATGAGTTCTGTTCTTTACTTATATGTGTTACTCTTCCTTGTTCATCAGTTACATCAGCTTCTAGATTTTTTCCATGTACCACTGCAAATTTACTTCCACTAGTATCAGTTCCAAATGTAATACCATTATCAGTAGCAATTTGCTGAGCTAAATTATCATTTCCAGTTACTTTTAAATCAAGATCTGATGACGAACCAGTCTGTTTTCTCGAAATAATCAATTCACCTGTCATCTCGCTATAAGAAGCCTTTATATCGCTATCTGCACAAAGTGAATTTATCTTACTTACAATAGTACTTGTAGTATCTTGTTCAGATATTGGTACATTTACACCACCTATAGTTAAAGAACTAGCTCCACTAGCATTTGGTGGGAATTGTTGAACAATAGGGTCACTTGAGTTTAACTTAATAGTCACTTTTGCTGGTTCAGCCATTTGAGAAACTGCAAATTGATAATTTATTTTCTCTGCACCAGCTGACCCTTTTGCTACTATAATGCTTTCATCAGAGCTAGTTATTCTTGTAGCAGAGTATGCATTTTTACTTACTATACTGTTAGGAGATTCTATACTTAAATACTTATCATAAAGATCCTTTGATTCCTGTATAATATTTCTATATATTTCTTGTTTCCATTTAACTATTTGTTGATCCTGTTTCGCTTTATCAACTTTTTCCTTATCTCTTGTCATACTAGCTTCTATTATACCTTCCATATCAAAATTTCCTGAAAGGCCTGTAACTCTTATAGGACTTATACTTGACATATATTTATCCCCCCATCCATAATTATACTTCTAATTTACTATAAACTTCATGCCATGTATCTCTAATCTGTTCTACTATTGGCAATATCTCATCAATTATTTTAATCTCCTTATTTACATCAGCTCTTATTAATTCAGCTTTTATAAACTCATAAACCTTATACATATCTTTTGCCCATTGTCCTGCATTTTGGTCTAATGTAGTCATTAATTCTGTAAATATATTTTGAACTCTCACAAGTTCACTATGTGCTTTCAAATAATCCTTATTTAAAAGTGCTACTCTTGATATATTAGTATATTCTACTGTAGCATCTACAAGCATTAATAGTAGTTCTTCTTTTGATAACTCATTTAGTTTATCTAAATTTAAATTCATTATTTATACCTACTTCTTTCTTCTTTGCTTTTTTTATCAGCTTCATGCCATGTATCTTTAATTTGCTCTATTACAGGTAACACATTATCTATTATCTGAATGTCTTTTCTAATATTGGCTCTTGAAAGTTCATATCTTACAAAATCATAAACTTTGTACATATCTTTTGCCCATTGTCCTGCATTTTGGTCCAATGTAACCATTAATTCTGTAAATATATCCTGTACTCTTATAAGCTCTCTATGTGCTCTTTGTGTATTTTTATCTACAATAGCTCCTCTGGCTATTTTTGTATATTTTACTGCCCCATCAACAAGCATAAGCAACAATTGTTCCTTTGATGCCATAAAAACAGCATTTTGCTTATAAGAACTATAAGGGTTTTCTCCATACATATATTACTTCCTCCAAGAATTTTATTTTAATGATTTTAAAATTTTTATATTTTTATTTGTAGCCTTTATATTTTCACTCTTTACTTTCTCATATATTTCTTTTCTTAGTATATTTATATTGTTAGGAGCTGATATGGCTAGTTTGACATTATTTCCATCTACTCCTACAACTTTGACCTCTATGTTCTCTCCTATAAGTACTGCTTCATCTTTTTTCCTTGAAATGACTAGCATCCACCATCACCTCTCAGTAATGGATGCCTTATTGAATATTTCTCATCCTGTAAAATTATTTGCATTCCAAAATTATTTCTTACATTTATTACTATAGGAGCTTTCATGTTCACAGTTGATTCTTCAAGCGTCTGTCCAAGAGTGATTATGTTCAATAACATAATATCATTTGGAGATTTCACTTCTAGTTTTTCAATTGTATCCTGATTTAGGACTATCTCATATTCTTTAATAATTTCAAATGGGGATACAACAATAAATCCGATACAATCTTCCTTGGTAGAATTAAACTCTTTTAAAATATCATTATCTTCTATATCTAAAAGCTTGTATTCTCTTAAATTTTCAAATCCTAGTATCCCTTTTTTTAATGTAACCTTCATCATATCTGCGTTATTTTACTATATGTAATCTAATATAGATACATTAAATAACTTTCCTCCTGTTTGTAGTGAAGCTTGATAAGTTAATTCTGCTGCCTTTAATTGAACAAGTTTTTCTCCATAATCTATTTCTTCATTTTGTGACAGAATATCCTTTAACTGTATCAAACTATCATTATTTTTTTCCTTCATAGCCTCTACTGTATTTGCTTTTGTACCATATATAGACCTAACATTCACTGTATTTTCTATTAGTTGTTCCATGTCACCTAAACAAGTTGTTGTCAGCTCTTTTATAGCATCCGCATCTGGATTTGCTAATTTTTTTGATATATTATTTAACTCTTTAAAGGGGTCAGCCTGTGTTGGGTCAAATCCAAGACTACTCAATTTAACGTTATAATCTACACTTATCCCTTGAGCTATATCCATACTCAAAGAGTCATTTAATTTATTAAGATTTAGACTAGAATTAAACTTTAAACTCACTGAACCGTCAGCATTATCTATACATTCAACAGGTGGTACACCTGTATTTGAGCCTGAAAATATGTACTTTCCTTCATGTGTTGCATTTAAAGCATTTGCAATTTCTTTCATTTTTTCATTAGTTTCATTACTAAGAGTCTTTAGTTCATCATCTGAATATGCACCATCACCACTTGCCACCAAAGTTTTCTTTATATCTGATAATAGTTTTCCAAGCTGATCTAATGCGGTATCAGTAGTTTCTAACCAATCTCCTGTATCTTTACAATTCTCAACATAAGTCTCCATAGTTTTTATTTCACTTTTTGAGTTCAATATTTTTATTGCTTTATATGGATTATCGGATAGTTTGTTTATTTCTTTTGTTGTATTAACTTGTCTATTAACCTTATCTAATCTTTGTAGATTATCTTGTAGCGAGTTTAGATAACTGCTAGACATCATACCTGTACTAACTCTCATTATAAATTCCCCCTTCTATTAAATTATTCCATTTATTACAACATCCAATAGTTGCACAGCCGTGGACATAACTTTTGCACTGGCTTGATATGAACGTTGTACTTTTATAAGCTCTGTCATTTCTTCATCTAAGGATACTCCTGAAACACTCATTCGAGAGCTATCAATATTATTTATAATTTTACGTTGATTCACTTCATCTTGATTTACTTTTTTAGAATCTAAACCTACTGATTCTGCAAAAGCTTTATAGTGGTCACTTATTGTACTTACTTTTCCACCAACTACCCCAATATCTATTTTTTCATCCTTTAATTTAGCAATCTTTGAAGCCTCATCAGCAGTAAGCTTTAATTCATTTGGATTACTCTTTATAGCTGGATTTACCTTTATGATATCTTCACCAGCTACATTTGAAGTTACAAAAAAATCTCTTACTGTTATTCCAGCAGATGTATTATAAACATCATTTATCTGTTTAGCTAATCCATCAGATACATCTTTTAAATCGCTTTTATATGTATCAATCTTACCATGCATTTCAAACAGCCCTTGTAAAGTTCCTGATACACCTGTTTTCCAAGTTCCATCTGGATTTTTTAATTCATTAAGTTCTAATTTACCATCTGCAAGCATATTTTTAACATCACCATTTTCAAGGTCTAATTTAAAACTTAAGTCATCTAATATTCTATCTCTTTCATCAAGTAAATCATTTGGAGTAGAACCTGAGCCAGATATAACATCAATAGATTTATTCAAATCTTCAAGACTTTTTAACATATCATTTATCTGTTTTATTTCAGAGTTTATATTATCATCTATATCTCCTTTTAACTTATCAAGCTTCTTATAACTTTCACTTATTAAAGTTGCTAAATTTGATGCATTTTCTACCACGAGACTTTTTTTACTGTCACTATTTATATCTTTTGCTAATGATTCCCATCCTTTAAAAAAGTCATCTATACCTGCAGATATTCCATAATCCGATGGTTCATTTATTATAGTTTCTATAGTATTATAATAGTCATACTTTGAAACTGTCTTACCATATTTATGGGCTTCTGCTCTAAATTGATAATCATAAAAACTATTTCTAGCTCTTGTTACATCTGTTACATGTACACCTGTACCTAATTGACCTCTCCCAATTGCATTGTTCAAGCTAGGCATATACATAGGGCTATTTGTGGCAAATTCTGTTCTTTGCCTAGAATAACCTTCCGTATCTAGATTACTTATATTATGAGAAATCGTCTGTATTGCTTTTTGATGTGCATTCATTCCTGAATTGGCTGTATTTAAAATGGAAAATAATCCTGCCATATTTTTCCTCCTAATATCTATTTTCTAATATTTCCATAAGAATTATAAGTTGTAGTTTGTTTGTCCATTGGTTTTATAAAATTAATCATCTTTTTTGTAAAGATAAGTTCTTTCTTTATTAGAGAATCATTTGACTCTTGTTGATTTTTAGCCAAAGCAATAATGTTCTTTAAATCTGTATATATTTCTTTTAGATATTCATCATTACTATTTTCAACAACTTCACTCATTGAAATATCTTCATTAAAAAGTTGTCTTCTCTTTATCTCTATAGATGCAAGTTCCCTACTAATATCTTCTAATTTAGGATTTAACCTATTTAAATTTTCTATATCTTTTGCAACTATATAGTCAAATTGCTCTTTTAATAATTCCATCATATTACTAAGTATCTTTTTTTCTTCATATATTATAACTTTTAAGTCTGTAATCATGACTTTATCCTCGCATATCCTCTATCATTTTTTTCGCAATTTCTTCTGGTTTTATTTTGTAAGTTCCATTTTCCAATGCATTTTTTATTTCATCGATTTTTTTATTTCTAATAGTCTCATCACTCATATTTGATACACTTGCCATTTCCTTTGCAAATTTAGATAGCTCTATCTTGTCTGTTTTACTAGTTTTTTGAACTTCTTCCACTTTTTTTACACCTGATGTATTCTTTAAATAATTATTTATTACAATATTTGAACTTACATTTTTAATATCCATATTTTCACCTCCAAAATTACATACTTATAATTTAGTTATCGCTCAAAAAATAAAAACATTTATATGATTCAAACATATTTTAAATTTTTTATAAAAATATCCCCTTAGCTAAACTCATACAGAACAGCTTAAAGGGATACTATTTAAAATGCTAATTTATATCTGAATCTTCTATTTTAGATAATCTTACAGATAATTTCTCATTTGTAATAATGCTTTCTCCATAAGCAAACAATCTATCATTTGCATATATATCTAATTTTTCATCCACATTCTTATTTAGTTTTATTATAGAACCTTCTTTTAATTCTAATATATTTTTTATTGTTTCTGTTGTATTTCCTATAGAAACAGCTACATTTACTTTTGCATTAAAAACATTTTGATTTTCTTCTATAACGCCAGTCTTTTCTTCTATTAGTTGCCCAAAATTCAATTCATATATATCCTCTTTTTTGCTATTCATAAAACTTTTCTCCTTGTATAACCTTATCTATACATATCTATCAACAAGCCTTGTATCATATCAACAGTAGAAACAATATCTATGTTTTCTTTTTCTTCACTAAGTAATTTACTAGTCATATCCTCAAGTTTATCATCAACAATCTTTACATTCTTATAGTATTGATGCTCCCAAAAACTGCTATTTTTATCAAGTGAATACATATTATCTACAACAGATTTTAGGTATTCTTTTACTGCATTTTTGTATATACTAATATCACCATAGTTTTGAGTAAGTACAAGCCTTTCCCCCGCCTTTTTTACACTTTCCAGATTTCGTTTTATATCTTCCATTGAAGAAGATTGTTTTACAGAGTTTAAGTTATCAGAAAATTTATTATTCTCTTTTAGTTTTTTAACCTCTATATTTCTACTTGGACTTATGTTTAGCTTATCTATATTTATACCCATAATAAAGCCTACCCTCTATAATATTTCATAACCTTAGGAATATAATTTTGTGTTTCTTTTGGCATTTTATACAGGTCAGAAATTGATTCTACCCCTCTGCTTTTCATCCTTCCAGGACCACCATTATATGCCATCAATCCCATTTCTATGCTCCCTCCAAACATATCAATGTATTCCTTAATGTGTCTAGTTCCAGCATCTATATTCTGTTCTATATTAAAAGGGTCTGTAACACCCAAATCTTTGCAATTTTCCGGCATAAGTTGCATAAGACCCTTCGCACCAGCAGAAGATACAGTATTTGGATTAAAATCTGATTCAACTTTAATTATTGCTTTTATAAGGTTCGCATCCACATTATATTTTTTTGATGCTTGCTCTACAGCACTTTCAATTCTTGACTTTAAATTTTTATCTTTTGTATCAACATCTATAAACCTACTAGATGTATTATTTACTGCATTATCAAGCTCGTTAAATAAATTTTCAGAATTAGACAATAAATTATATCCATTAGAAGTCTGTTGATTATTTTGTGACAATGCTTTTAACAATGTCATCATAACCATGTCAAATCCAGATGAATTATTATATGTACAGTTACACTGATTTGTAGTGTTGCTACCAGATAATTGAGTTAATGCCAATATATTAATTAATGAACTTATCTCATTCAATATAAAACTCCCCTTTCTAAATTTTATAAACTTCAAAATTAAACTGATAGAACAGATTTCCACCAATATTCATGCTCTATATACCATTTAACTGTTTCTTTTATACCTGAATCAAAATCATATTTTGCCTTCCAACCTAACTCATTCTCTATTTTAGATGGGTCGATAGCATATCTTAAGTCATGACCAGGTCTATCATTTACATAGGATATTAAATCCTCAGATTTACCTAAAATATTTAATATAGTTTTTACTACTTCTATATTACTTCTTTCATTATGACCACCTATATTATAAACCTCACCAATTTTTCCTTTATGTATTATTAAATCTACAGCAGTACAATGGTCGTATACATGTAACCAGTCTCTTATATTTTCTCCATTTCCATACACTGGCAATTGTTTGTCTTCAAAAGCATTTAAAATCATAAGCGGTATCAATTTTTCAGGAAAATGATATGGCCCATAATTATTTGAACATCTAGATATAGTTGTTGGAAGTCCATATGTCCTATAGTAAGAGTTAACCAATAAATCTGCTGCTGTTTTAGACGCTGAATAAGGGGAACTTGGATTAATAGCTGATTTCTCTGTAAAGAATAAATCCCTTCTATCAATTGGTAAATCACCATAGACTTCATCTGTAGAAACCTGATGATATCTTTTTATCCCATATTTTCTACATGCATCTAAAAGTACTTGTGTTCCTATAATATTTGTTTGTATAAATAATTGTGGATTTTCAACTGACCTATCTACATGAGATTCTGCCGCAAAGTTAACAACTATATCAAACTTTTCCTCTTCAAATAATTTATAGACATGCTCTCTATCTGAAATATCTCCTCTAACAAATTTATAATTGGGCTTATCTTGTACTTCTTTTAATGTTTCCAAATTACCAGCATAAGTCAATAAATCTAGATTAACAATAGAATAATTTAGATACTTATTAAGCATATAATGTACAAAATTACTTCCAATAAATCCTGCTCCTCCAGTTATCAGTATTTTTTTCATATTTTTCTCCTAAATATTAATTCTAATAAATTTTATTAACGTTCTATACAGATATCTTTAAAACTTTTTTGTTTTTTGTCCTTTACTGATAAGAATATTTCTTCAATTCCTTCTAAAGGCCAATCAATCGATACTTGCTTATCATTCCACATAAAACCACTCTCAAATTCTGGATAATAATAATTTGTACACTTATAACTAAATACAGCTTTTTCTGATAAAACTAAAAATCCATGTGCAAATCCTTCTGGAATATAAAATTGCTTTTTATTTTTATCAGACAGTATTACTCCTTCCCACTCTCCAAATGTTTGTGAATCTTTCCTTAAGTCAACTGCAACATCGAAAACTTCTCCCTCTGTAACTCTAACTAATTTTCCTTGAGGATATCTATTTTGAAAATGCATTCCCCTTAATACGCCTTTCCTTGAGCTAGATTCATTATCTTGAACAAAACACATATCAAGTCCAAACTCCATAAAATCTTTTTTATTATAACTCTCAAAAAAATATCCTCTATTATCATAAAACACATTTGGTTCGACTATATATAGCCCTTCTATTTTTGTCTTTATAAAATTGAATTTTACCATTACAATAAACTCCTTTATTGAAATAAAATTTATGATAAATTTTATTTCATATTACATATCTTCATTGGCTAGTTTTAATAGATACTGGCCATACTCAGTTTTTATCAGTGGTCTAGCTAGTTCAATTAACTTCTCTCTACTTATATATCCCTTTGTATATGCAATCTCTTCTAAACATGCTATATACAATCCCTGTCTTGTCTGAACTACTTCAACATAATTAGAAGCATCTAATAGCCCCTTATGTGTACCAGTATCCAACCAAGCCATACCTCTTCCTAAAAGTTCTACTTTTAGTTTTCCTCGTTTTAGATATTCATTATTTATTGAAGTTATTTCTAGTTCCCCTCTATCTGATGGTTCAACAATCTTTGCTATTTCTACAACATCATTGTCATAAAAGTATAACCCTGGTATAGCATAATTAGATTTAGGTATTTTAGGTTTTTCTTCTATTGATAAAACATTAAACTCTTCATCAAATTCCACAACACCAAAAGCATTTGGATTACTAACATGATATCCGAATATGGTTGCTCCAGTTCTTTTAACTGCATTCTCTAATCTTTCGCTAAATCCATACCCATAAAATATGTTATCACCTAATACAAGAGAAACACTATCACTTCCTATAAATTCTTCTCCTATTATAAATGCTTCTGCAATCCCATTTGGTTTTTCCTGAATTGCATATGCTATTTTAAGTCCCAATGAACTTCCATCTCCAAATAGTTCCTCAAAAGCTATTATATCTCTTGGTGTAGATATTATAAGTATTTCTTGTATCCCTGCCAACATAAGAACTGACATTGGATAATATATCATTGGCTTATCATATATTGGAAGTGTTTGTTTTGATATACATTTTGTTATAGGATATAGTCTTGTTCCAGACCCTCCTGCTAAAATAATTCCTTTCATATTTATTCCATCCTTAAATTTACTTTGTCATATAATGATTATCGGATAAATAAAAGAAATATTTATATTTTACGTAATATCTTATTTTATTTTTTATAAATAGAATATTTACCTTCTAATGATATCATATTCTTTTAAATACTCTTCTATAGACTCTTCCCATTTTCTAAATGAATTTAATCCAATTAATTTCAGCATAAAATTATCAAGTACAGAATATTGTGGTCTTTGAGTTTTACTCTTAAAATCTTTACTTTTAATTGGATTTACTTTTATATCTATATTTTTTAACTCAAATATCTTTTTAGCAAAATCATACCAACTACACTCACCTTCACATGTGGCATGATAAACTCCATAATTCTCTGTTTCCATAATATTTATTATAACCTTTGCTAAGTCTACTGTACTTGTTGGACTCCCAAACTGGTCATCAACGACATTAACTTCTTTATTTTGTTTAGAAAATTTTATCATAGTCTTTACAAAATTATTTCCATCACCATATAGCCATGCTGTTCTCAATATAAAGTACTTATGTGAGAATTGTTCCACAAATTTTTCTCCCATAAGTTTACTTTTTCCATAAATAGAATTAGGTTCAGTTTTATTATCTTCTTTATATGGATATTTAGAAATACCATTAAATACATAATCAGTTGATATGTGGACAAGTTTAGCATTCACTTTTTTTGATGCTATTGCTAAATTCCTAGCTCCTAAAGAATTTATTTTATATGAAGTTTCTATATTGTCTTCACATGCATCGACCTTTGTATATGCTGCACAGTTTATAATTACATCAGGTTTATTATATGTTATAAAGCTATCTACATTAGCTTGATTAGATATATCTAAATCATCTCTTGTTGTAGGTAATATATCATATTTTACTTGTTTTATACTTTGATTAATTGATTCTAATTGATTGACCAATTCTCTCCCTAATTGACCATTAGATCCTGTTATTAATATTTTCATTGATTGTTTTTACCCTCCAATAAATATTCAATTCCTCTTAATAATTAATTATAACATAGCTTATATTTTGACTTAGGTAGAATATATATTATTTTTATATAAATAAAAAAAGAGATGTAACATTAAATGATTATCATCACATTATTACATCCCTTTAAATCTAAATATATAAAATATATTGTAATTACCAATTAATTACCAGAATCCTATCTAAAATACTTAACTCCAGATTCAAATATCTTTTGATCTTTCTCACCTATGATATTCTTAAATACTTCCTCACCAATTCTCTCAGAATGTCCCATTTTACCAAACACTCTACCATCAGCACTAGTTATACCTTCAACAGCATAGAATGAACCATTTGGATTAAATTCAATATCATAAGTAGCTTCATTATTAAAATTAACATATTGAGTTGCTACTTGTCCATTAGCAATTAATTCTCTCATAACATCTTCACTAGCAACAAATTTACCTTCTCCATGAGAAATAGCTATATTGTGAATATCTTCAACATTAGTTTGAGCTAGCCAAGGAGATTTATTAGATGAAATTCTAGTTCTAGCAATCTTAGCTTGATGACGTCCAATATTATTGTAAGTAAGTGTTGGTGCACTTTCACTTGGAACTCTTATTTCTCCATATGGAACTAAACCTAACTTAATTAATACTTGGAATCCATTACAGATACCTAACATCAAACCATCTTTTTGAGTTAAAAACTCATTTATAGCTTCTTGAACTCTAGGGTTTCTAAATACAGTAGCTATAAATTTACCAGAACCATCTGGCTCATCACCAGCACTAAATCCTCCTGGTAACATTATTATTTGAGAAGATTTTATTTCATTCACTATTGTATCTATAGAATCTTCTATGTCTTTATAAGTTAAATTCTTAAATACTCTTATATTTGCATTAGCCCCTGCTCTTTCAAATGCTCTTGCAGAGTCATATTCACAGTTTGTTCCAGGGAATGCTGGTATAAATACTCTTGGAGTAGCTATACTTAATGATGATTTTTTAGCCTCTCCTTGTGATATATAGCTTATAGTCTCTATTTTTGACTTTACTTCTTCTGTTTTAGTTGGGAATATAGGCTCTAAAGTACTACAATGTGCTTTATATAATTCATCTAATGAAAGTTCTTCACCTTTAATGAATATACTAGCATCTTTAACTGTACTTCCAAGCACTATGTAATTATATCCATCTAACATGCTTAAATCATCATTTGCTAATTCAAGTACTATATCTCCATAACTAGCTTCAAATAATTTATCATCTGTATATACTTTTTCAGCTTCTTCATTAAACTTAAATCCTATTTTGTTACCAAAAGCCATTTTACTTATTGCTTCACCTACACCTGCAAATCCCAATGCATATGTTGATAAAACTTTATTTTCATGTATAAGTTCTCTTACTTTATCTAAGTTTTTCTTTAGTTCTTCAAAGTCTATAACATTATTTTCTGCTTTATTTACACATAACATTACTACTTTTGAATCTGCTTTTTTAAATTCTGGAGATACTACTTTTCTAGCATCTACTGTATCAACAGCAAATGAAACTAATGTTGGTGGAACTTCAATATCTTTAAATGTACCAGACATACTGTCTTTTCCACCTATAGCAGGTATTTCAAACTTACTTTGTGCATAAAATGCTCCTAAAAGTGCTGAGAATGGTTTGCCCCATTTTTCTGGATTGTTACCAAGTTTTTCAAAGTACTCTTGGAATGTAAGTCTTGTTGTACTGTAATTTCCTCCAATAGCAACTAATTTACATACAGATTCTACTACTGCATATAAAGCTCCATGGAATGGACTCCATTTCCCTACTTTTGGATTATATCCATAAGTCATTATTGTAGAAGTATTAGTTTCTCCACCAAGAACTGGTATCTTAGCAACCATACCTTGAGTTGGAGTAGCTTGATACTTTCCACCAAATGGCATAAGTACTGTATTTCCACCAATTGTATTATCAAACATCTCTACTAATCCTTTTTGAGAACAAACATTAAGGTCAGATAATACTTTTGTAAATTTGTCTTTCATACTTGCACACTTAACATCTTTTACTATTTCATTAGAGCTAAAGAATGTGTTTTCTTCATCTACTTTAGTAACATGGACATCAGTAGTTTGTTTCACTCCATTTGTATCTAAAAACTCTCTATTTATATCTACAATTGCTTTTCCATTCCAGAACATTCTTAAATATCCTGTGTCAGTTACTGTAGCTACATGTGTAGCTTCTAAGTTTTCTTCTACTGCTAATTGTATAAATTTATCTTTATTTTCTTTTTTTATAGCTACTGCCATACGCTCTTGTGATTCTGAAATTGAAAGTTCAGTTCCATCAAGCCCATCGTATTTTTTAGGCACTAAATCTAAGTTTATATCTAAACTATCAGCAATCTCACCTATAGCAACACAAACTCCTCCTGCTCCAAAGTCATTACATCTTTTTATCATTTGAGCAACTTCTTTATTTCTAAAGAATCTTTGTATTTTTCTTTCGTTAGGAGCATCACCTTTTTGGACTTCTGCACTACAAGTTAATATTGATTCTTCACTATGTTCTTTAGATGAACCAGTTGCACCTCCACAGCCATCTCTTCCTGTTTTTCCGCCAAGAAGAACTATTACATCTCCTGCTTCAGGTCTTTCTCTTACTACATTTTCTTTTGGTGCTGCTGCTATAACTGCACCTATTTCCATTCTTTTTGCAACAAAGTTTTCGTCATATACTTCTGCAACTTGTCCAGTTGTAAGACCTATTTGGTTCCCATATGAACTATATCCATGAGCTGCTTCTGTAGTTATTTTTCTTTGCATAAGCTTTCCAGGTAAAGTGTCCTCTAAAGTTGTTCTTGGGTCAGCACTTCCTGTAACACGCATTGCTTGATAAACATAACTTCTTCCTGATAATGGGTCTCTTATAGCTCCACCTAAACAAGTAGCTGCTCCACCAAACGGCTCTATTTCAGTTGGATGGTTATGAGTTTCATTTTTAAACATTACTAAATATTTTTCCATCTTTCCATCAACTTCAACATCCACATTTATACTACATGCATTTATTTCTTCACTTTCATCTAGGTCATTTAACTTACCATTTTTCTTTAATTCTTTTACTGCAACTGTAGCTATATCCATTAAGCATATATCTTTATGTCTATTAACATATACATTGTCTCTTGAGTTAAGATACATTTGATACGCTTCTTTTACTATATCATTAAATTTACCATCTTCTATTTTCACATTTTCTATTTCAGTCATAAAAGTAGTGTGTCTACAATGATCAGACCAATAAGTATCTAGAACTTTTATTTCTGTTATAGTTGGGTTTCTCTTTTCTGTATCTTTGAAATATTTTTGAACATGTTGTAAGTCTCCTAAAGTCATTGCTAATCCTTTGTCACTTACAAATGATTTTAATCCGTCTTCATTTAAATCTATAAATCCATCTAATATTTCAACTGCTGTTGGTATCTCAGTTTCCATTTTTAATGTTTCTGGTTTTTCTAAAGATGCTTCTCTACTATCCACTGGATTTATGCAGTAATCCTTTATTTTGCTAAATTCTTCATCAGTTATTTTACCTGATAATATATAAACCTTTGCTGTATTAATAGCAGGTCTTATACCTTGATTTACTATTTGGACACATTGAGCTGCCCAGTCACCCCTTTGGTCATATTGACCAGGTAGGAACTCTATTGCAAATACTCTTTCTCCATTTAATTCTGGTATTTCCTCATAGTATACTACATCTAGATTTGGCTCAGAAAAGATTGTCTTTGCTGCATTTTCATAAACATCTTCTGATATTCCTTCTACATCATATCTATTTAATATTCTTAAATCTTCTATACTACTTATGTGCAAGCTTTCCACTAAATCCTTTTTTAAAGCTTTAGCCTCAAGGTCAAAACCTTCTCTTTTTTCAACTAGTACTCTTCTAACCATTGAGTCTTTATTTCCAGTATTCAACATACCTTATCCTCCATTTTAGAAAAATTATCTACCTATGTCTGTTCTATAGTGCATTCCTTCAAAGTTTATTTTTTTTATATTTTCATAAACTTTTTCTGCTGCATCTTTAACTGTAGCTGATTTTGTAGTTATACCAATTACTCTTCCCCCATTAGTAACTAAATTGCCGTCAAGCATCTTAGTACCACTGTGGAATACTACTATATCATCATCTAAATTTTCAAGACCAGTTATAACTTTTCCTTTTTCATAACTGTCTGGATACCCACCTGATGTAAGCATAACACATACAGCTTCATCATCACTATAATTTATTTCTATGTCTTTTAACTTATTATCAAGTATAGCTTCCATTATTTCATGTAAATCTGTTTCTAATCTAAATAAAACAGATTGTGTTTCAGGGTCTCCAAATCTTACATTATATTCAAGTACTTTCTCTCCATCATCAGTTATCATAAGACCAACAAATAAAATACCTTTAAAGTTAAGTCCATCTTTTTTGAATCCTTCTAATGTTTTTTCTAGTACTGTTTCTTTTACTTTATTTGCTAATTCTTCTGTATAGATTTCACTAGGTGAAAAAGTTCCCATTCCACCTGTATTCGGTCCTTGTTCATAATTGTTTACCTTTTTATGGTCTTTTGCACTTGCCATAGGAACTATTGTATTATTGTCTACAAATGCCAAGATAGAAGTTTCTATACCTTTTAAAAATTCTTCAATTACTATTTTATCTCCAGCAGTTCCAAATTTCTTATCTGACATCATTTCTTTTAAAGTTGCTATAGCATCTTCTCTATTTTCAGGTATTACAACACCTTTTCCAGCAGCTAATCCGTCCGCTTTTATTACTACTGGATACCCAAAGCTATCTATTTCTGATATAGCTTCTTCTAAGTTTGTATATTCTTTATATTTTGCAGTAGGTATGTTATGCTTTATCATAAAATCTTTTGAAAAAGCTTTACTTCCTTCAAGTTGAGCACATTTTTTATTAGGTCCAAATACTCTTAAACCTTCTTTTTCAAATTCATCTACTATTCCCATAACTAGTGGTACTTCTGGACCTACTATTGTTAGACCTATTTTGTTATTCTTGGCAAATTTTAAAAGCCCTTCTACATCAGTATCACCTATATTTACACATTCTGCTACATTTGCGATTCCTGCATTACCTGGCGCACAATAAACTTTTTCTACATTTTTTTCATTGCTTAATTTCCAGCATATAGCATGTTCTCTTCCGCCACCGCCTACAACCAATATCTTCATAATATCCTCCTTAGTGTTTGAAGTGTCTTATTCCTGTAAATACCATAACCATATCATACTTATCACAAGCTTCTATTGAATCTTTATCTTTTATAGAACCACCTGGCTGAACTACTGCTGATATTCCATATTCATGAGCTAATGTTACACAATCATCAAATGGGAAAAATGCATCTGATGCTAAAACAGCTCCTGTAAAATCTTTATCTTTATTATTTTCAAGAGCATTTTTTAATGCCCAAATTCTTGATGTTTGTCCACAACCTAGAGCTAGAGTTTGACCATTTTTTACTATTGCAATTGCATTTGACTTCATATTTTTTACCACTCTCATACCAAATTCCATGTCTTTAAGTTGCTCATCTGTTGGTTTTGCTTTTGTTACATTTTCACTTTTTTCTGCTAATGTATTGTTTCTATCTTGTATCAATAATTTTCCATCTAAGTATTTCATTTCATATGGTTGTAAACTATTTTCTATCTTAGCTAATTTTAAGATTCTTAGATTTTTCTTTTGTTTAAGTATCTCTAATGCTTCTGGTTCAAAATCGTATGCTACTACTATTTCTAAGAATATTTCATTTAATTTCTCTGCTGTAGCTTTGTCTACAGTAGAAGTTATTCCTACTATTCCACCAAAGATTGATACTTTATCTGCTTCATAACATTTTGTATATGCTTCAAAAGCATCTTTTCCTAATCCTACACCACATGAATTAGCATGTTTTATAGCTACTGAAACTACTTCTTCACTGTCTTTAAATTCTCTCATAACTTCTAAGCAACCATGTAAATCATTTAAGTTGTTGAAAGAAAGTTCTTTACCACCTAGTTGTTCATAATTTAAGATTGGATTTTTTGCATTTGATTGTGAATATAAGAAACCATTTTGATGTGGATTTTCTCCATATCTTAAAGTTTGTTCTTTTTGGAAAGTTAAATTTAATATGTCAGGATATGTATCTCCTACTTCTCCAGCAAAATAGCTAGATATTAAAGCATCATATCTTCCTGTAGTTGAGAAAGCTTTATATGATAATTTTTTTCTATCTTCTAATGTCATTGTCTCTGTTTTTAATTTTTCTATTATAGAATCATAATCTTTTATATCTACTACTACTATTACATCTTTATAGTTTTTAGCAGCAGAACGTATCATAGATGGTCCACCGATATCTATATTTTCTATCATTTCATCGTGGCTTTTTCCAGCTTTTAAAGTTCCTTCAAAATCATATAGATTTACAGCTACTAAATCTATTGAATGTATTTTATGTTCATTCACAGTTTCTACATGAGATTCTTTGTCTCTTTTATAAAGTATTCCACCATGTATATATGGATTTAATGTTTTTACTCTTCCATCCAATATTTCTGGGAAGTTTGTAACATCTTCAACTTGCATTACATTAACTCCATTTTCTTTTAATGTCTTAAAAGTATTTCCTGTAGATATAATTTCATAGTCTAACTTATTTAATTCTTTAGCAAATTCAACTACACCTGTTTTGTCAGTTACACTTATTAAAGCTCTCTTACTCATTTATAAACACTCTCCTACCTTGAAGTTTTAATTTATTTTCACAAAAAAGACTTAAACTCTCTTCCAAAATCCTATGTTCAACTTCTAACACTCTTTTTGCAAGTGTTTTTGCATCATCATCTTGATTTACCTTAACTACATCTTGCATTATTATTGGTCCAGTATCAGCACCTTCATCCACAAAATGAACTGTAGCACCAGTTACTTTAGCCCCATAATCTATTACTCCCTGATGGACTCTTTCTCCATAGAATCCAGCCCCACAAAATGAAGGAATTAATGATGGATGTATGTTTATCATTTTGTTTCTAAACTCATTAACCAGCTTTGGGCTGATTATTTTTAAATAACCAGCCAAAACTACTAAATCTATTTTATTTTCTTTAAGAATTTCTATTATCTTGTCTTCATTAGTTTCACAAATTGCCTTTATGTTATGATTTTTAGCTCTCTCTAAACCATAAGCATCTTGCTTACTTGAGATAACTACTTTAACCTGACCTTTTATTTTTCCAGACTCAGTACCATCTATAACTGCTTGTAAATTTGTTCCTCCACCAGATATCAAAACTCCTATATTTAGCATAATTCTACACCTTCATGACTATCTACTACTTCACCAATTATATATGCTTTATCTTCTAATAATTCACTATACTTTTTATCTACATAAGCAGCATTGTCATTTTCTCTATTATTTATAAAGTTTACAACATCGTTGGCATTTTCTTTATCTACTATTAAAACTAGTCCAATACCCATATTAAAACTCTTATGAAGTTCTCTCTCATCTACAGCATTAAAACCTTCTATCATTTTGAATATAGGAGGTTTCTCCCAAGATTTCTTATTGATATCTAATCCTAATCCTTTAGGTATAACTCTTGTTATATTTTCTATAAGCCCTCCACCAGTTATGTGAGCTATAGCTTTTATATCATGTTTAGCTAATACATCTAAAGCTAACTTAACATATATTTTAGTTGGTGTTAAAAGTGCTTCCCCAACTGTCATTCCTAGTTCTTCTACATATTGTTCCATCTTATAATCATAAGTTTCTAAGAATATCTTTCTTATAAAAGAAAATCCATTACTGTGTACTCCACTTGAAGATATACCAACTAATACATCTCCTGATTTAACATCATTTCCAGAAACAATCTTTTCTTTGTCAGCTATACCTACAGAGAATCCTGCTAAATCATAATCATCATCTCCATACATTCCAGGCATTTCAGCAGTTTCTCCACCAATTAGTGCACAACCAGACATCTTACAGCCATCTGCTATTCCACCAACTACTTTTTCTATATGCTCAGGAACTAATTTTCCAAGAGCTATATAATCAAGGAAGAATAATGGCTTAGCACCTTGACATATTAAATCATTTACACACATTGCAACTAAATCTATTCCAACAGTATCATGCTTGTCCATCATTTGAGCTATTTTTAACTTAGTCCCAACACCATCTGTAGATGCAAGCAAAACTGGCTCTTTCATTCCCACAAAATCTTTTAAACTGTATAATCCACTAAAGTTTCCTAAATCTCCAACTACATTTCCATCATAAGTTCCTTTAATTTTACCTTTTATAAGGTCTACTGCTCTATTTCCTTCATCTATATCTACACCTGATTCTTTATATGTTAACATGAAAGTAGTTCCTCCTTATCAATTTTTTTAACTGGGTATTCTCCATCAAAACAAGCTTTACAGAAAGTAGACTTATGTTCTGCTGCATCTAACATTCCTTCTATATCTAGGAATTTTAAACTATCACATCCAATATATTCTCTCATTTCTTCTACGTTGTTACTTGATGCAATTAACTTAGAGCGATTTGGAGTATCTATTCCATAATAACAAGAGTAAGCTACTGGAGGAGATGTTATTCTAAGATGAATTTCTTTTGCTCCTGCTTCTCTTAAAGATTTTACTAACTGTTTAGATGTAGTTCCTCTTACTATTGAATCATCTACTAAAATTATAGATTTTCCTTTTATTACTGTTGAAAGAGGATTTAATTTTATTTTTACAGCTATTTCTCTTTCCTCTTGTGTAGGTTTTATAAATGTTCTTCCTACATATCTATTTTTAACTAGACCTTCACTTATTTTTAATCCACTAGCATTTGCATAACCAATAGCTCCTGGCCAACCTGAATCAGGAACTGGAACTACTACATCTGCTTTTACATTTTCATCTTGAGCTAATCTTTCCCCACATTTAATTCTGAACTCATATGCATTTACATTATCTATAGTTGCATCATTTCTTGCAAAGTATATGTGTTCAAATATACAACTTTTCTTAACTGGTTTATAATTTTCTGAATAAAAATATGATTTTAATTCACCATCTTTAACTACTATTATTTCTCCTGGCTCTACATCTCTTATAACTTCTCCGCCAAGTATGTCTATTGCACAATTTTCTGATGCAAATATATATTCATCGCCCTTTTTACCAAGTACAAGAGGTCTGAATCCATGTGGATCTCTAACTGCAACCAATTCATCTTGACTCATTATTACAAGGGCATATGCACCTTTGATATAGTCCATTGTTACTTTTAAACTTTCTACTATATCACCTTTGTAATATCTTGCAAGTATATATAAAATTACTTCTGTATCTGAATTAGTTTGGAACATATATCCATCTTCTTCTAGCATATCTTTTAAATAATTTGCATTTACTAGATTTCCATTATGAGCTATAGCTAATTGTCTTTTTCTGCAACTTCCAACTAAAGGCTGACAGTTAGAAACATGACTTCCTCCAGCTGTTGAATATCTAACATGTCCAATACCTATATTTCCTTTTAACTTAGATAATTCACTTTCCTTAAAAACATCTCCAACTAATCCCATATCTTTTTTGTACTTAATTTCTCCATCATCTAAAAGAGCTAAACCACAGCTTTCCTGCCCTCTGTGTTGCATAGAATATAAAGAATAATATAGTTCTTTAGTTACATCTTTATTAGAGTAAATCCCTAAAACTCCACACATACATTTGCCTCCTATTTATTATTCATTCTCGAAAGTACTTCCATATAACCTTCTACAAGGTCTCCAAGATCTCTTCTAAATCTGTCTTTGTCTAATTTTTCATTTGTGTTTACATCCCAAAGTCTACAAGTGTCTGGTGATACTTCATCTGCCAATATTATGTTTCCTTCTGAATCTTTACCAAATTCTATTTTAAAGTCAACTAACTTTAGGTTTAATTTTAAGAAGAATGTTTTTAGCAATTCATTTATTTTTAGAGTTTCTTCTCTTAAGAATTTCAATTCTTCTCTAGTTGCTAATTTCATTGCCACTGCATAATCGTCATTTAGCATTGGGTCACCATAATCATCGTTTTTATAGCTTATTTCAAAGATTGGCTCATCGAAAACTACACCTTCTTCAAGACCAACTCTTTTGCAGATAGAACCAGCAGCAATATTTCTTACTATCACTTCTAATGGTAAAATTTCTACTTTCTTAACTAGCATTTCTCTGTCTGATAAACTTTTTATAAAGTGTGTATTTATATTATTTTCTTTTAACATTTCAAAGATTATTGTTGATATTTTATTATTTAGTATACCTTTTGAAGATATTTCTGCTTTTTTTTCTCCATTAAATGCTGTTGCATCATCTTTATAATAAACAACATATTCGTTTTCATTATCTGTAGAATATACTTGTTTTGCTTTTCCTTCATATAATAACATTTCTGTTACCCCCTTAAGTTCTTGTCGTCTTCTAGCACCTTTTGTGCCATTTCTTCTCTATATGATTTCAAATCTTCTTTTAATTTTGGGTATTTTAGAGTCATTATTTGTAATGCCAATAAAGCTGCATTTAAACCTAAATCTATTGTAACTGTTGCAACTGGTATTCCTTTTGGCATTTGAACTATTGATAAAAGTGAGTCTAATCCATCCATAGTTGATGATTTAATAGGCAATCCTATTACTGGAATTAGAGTTTGTGAAGCTATTACACCTGGTAGATGTGCTGCTTTTCCTGCTGCTGCTATTATTACATCTGTATCATCTTCTATTTCTTTTAGGAATGTTGAAAGTTGTTCTGGTGTTCTATGAGCAGATAATGCTCTTGCTACAACTTCTATTCCATATTTTTCAAGCAGTTTTATCCCTTCTTCTAATTTTGGATAATCTGATTTTGAACCCATAACTACTGCTACTTTCATTAGACTTCCCCTCTCCGTTTATAAGTTATTTTACATTTTAAATCATTCGTATCATTATACGAATGATACACCTTAAATTTTATATTAATATACATATATTATCAACTCTTTTTTGAAATTTTTTAAAAAAAATATTACTTGTATTTTTTTTATTCGCCCCATATCGAACTTTATTCGCTTTTTTTGATACCTAATAAAATTACTTTTCATTTATTTATTATTTTTTGATAAATAAATATATTTTATATAATTTTAAAGTAAACTTGCATAGTATTTTTTAAATTATAAGATTTATAATTCAGTAAGATACTCATTTCTATACATACTTGTATCAGAGTCTATACTAAAAAAGGAAGTTAATTATCATAAATCATCTTCCTTTTCATTAGTGTATAATTTTATAGTTGTTAATTTAAAAATATAAAGTGCCGTTTTTAATTCTGTATTTTATCAATAAATTCATATCTTGCCAATAGTTAATCATCCTTAAATAATCTTTTATATAACAATTTCATTTCTTGATAATCTAAAATTACAAAATCAGGCTCATAAATCAAATCTTCTAAACTATTCCCCCTATGATTCATCCAGATACTCTTCCATCCAGCTTTTTTAGCACCTACTACATCATTTTTATAAGAGTCACCTATATAATATGTATTTGCCCTATCTAAACCCATAAATTTCTCAGCTAATCTAAAAATATTAATGTCTGGCTTAGAAAAGCCAACTTCACTAGAAATAAAAATATTCTCTTCATCAACCCACTTTTCAATATTTAATTGCTTTAATTTCATTCTTTGATGAGAAGATGGTCCATTAGTTATAATTCCAATATTAATATTTTTTTCTTTAGCAAAATTCAAAACTTGCTCCATCTCTGGTATTAGAGTTATTTGTGATTGTTGATATATATACTCATCTTGAAAATTTTGAGCATCTTTTTCTGTAATGGGGTTTCCTAACTCTTCAAAAGCTTTCATTATTCTATACACATGCATTTTTTCAATTGGCATCTCTCCACTCTCAGTCAAATGAAATACCTCATCACTATACTTTCTGCTACTGATATATAAATCTTTAACAGAAATATTCTTTATTGAAGAAAATACTTTATCATATGCGATATAAAAAGGTGTTAACTGATTGTATAAAGTATCATCTACATCAAAAATTAAATTAATCAAAATATTAGTCCTCCAAAATTTAATAGTGGTAAATATAATTATAACTATAAATACCTAGTATAACAATACCTACCACTATAAGTCCTATTATTTATTTAAAATTCTAGTAGTTACACCTTTTAGATTATAACATTCTGCATAATCACGTAAAGGACGCTTAATATGGTCTACAACAAATCTTTGACCATTGATGTTATTTTTTCTTAAATTACTATAAAGCATTTCTATCTCTCTTTTAACATCATCATTATTGAATGTATAGTGACCTGCAATATCTAATATTTCATTAGATAAAACTTCATCCTTAAAGATTTCTTCAGTAGTTATATTTTTCTGTTCTCCTATCACCCATTTTCTCCAACGTCCACATTCAATAGCATCTACAAGAAGAACATGTCTAATATTTGAAGTCTTTTCAATTAATCCTTCTTCCTTTAGTTTTCTTTCAACTTCTGCTAGCTTTAAGTATGCTCTAGTCTCTTCAGTACCATATTGAGGAGCAACATTTGTCGCAATAATTTGAGATGGTATATGTTCTAATAAAGTCACATCATCCAAATAATCTCCATTATGTTCCTTTAACCCAACTCCATACTTTTTAGCCATTTGAGCTAAATCATAAGCATTCTTAAAGTTAAAAGTGCCTACCTGTTCTGTTTTTCTAGTTAGAGTACCTGTCTGACCAACTATAAATGTCGGCATTGGCAAATCTCTCTTTTCAAGTTCAACTTTTAATCTAGTTATAAATGTTTCATATGTCTCAGTTGAAGTTAAGCCTCCATTTGTTTCCTCTGTCCCAACTTCATATCCTATCTCTGGCAAATTAAGTCTTTTTCTTTCTTTTTCGCAATATTCAATTAATTCTACAGTTCGTTCTAACACTATATCCAATGGAATCACTTTTCCCATTTCAAATGGGTCTTTTGTAGGGTCAATCATTAATAAATCAAAACCTGCCTCAATATCAGCTAAATAAGATTTTTTTCCTAATTCCATAGCTTTGTCAACAGGTAAATGGTCATTTCTCTCTTTATCTCTTTGCCATGGTCCTCCATGGTCTCTGCATAAGTAATATAAACCATCAAATCCCACTTCATCAGCTATTTTCTTAATATCTCTTGTAAATGTTTCTTGATTCCAACCATTTACATAACCTCCTCCTAGCTCATCTGCATCTACTTGATTTCTACTTGCAATAAACATTAAAGGAAAATCATCATCCTTTGCTAATTCAAAACTCGCTTGTAACAAATTAGGTGACATAGGACCAATCCCTAAAAGTGTTGCACTTTTCCCCTCTTTTTGTAAGTCTAGTAATCGTTGTACGACAGTTTTTATTGGTAATTTTTTCATTACTATATCTCCTTTTATTCTATTTTTTAAGATGTTTTCAAAGATGCTTTTAATAAAATCTTCAATAAAAACATCTTTATGTTATATGTAAAATAAATCAAACTTTATTGAAAAGTATCTTTTATTTTCTTAATTAATGCATCAGATTTTTTAATAATATCAGACACACTCATTCTTACTACTTTCTTGCCTTTAAAACGCTCCATATTTCTAATCTCAACATCATTAGTTAATATTACACAAGTTGCTTCTTCAATTTCTTTAATTGACAACTCATTATCTATTCCAGAGCTTCCTTGAGTTTCAACCTTTATTTCTATACCAAATTTTTTTGCTGATAATTCAAGTGATTCAGCTGACATATAAGTATGGGCCACTCCACTAGGACAAGATGTTACTGCTACAATTTTCATATCTTTATCTCCTTTAAATTTATAGTTCTATATAATTTTCTTACAATTTTATATAAATTAATTTATTATTTTATATATCTATAATTCTTCAAATATTAGTTCAATAGAATCATCTATATCTTCTTCAATTTCTTCATCTTCTTTTACATCTTTCTTTACTAATTTCATCAATATTGCGACAACAACTGCTCCAGTTAGTACAGATGCTATATAACCCAACCTGTTATCAACAACTGGAAGTACTATCAATCCTCCCCAAGGAGCATGATTTAAACATCCCAGTAAAAAAGCCATAATATTTCCAATAATTGAACCAGCCATAATACAAGGAATTACTCTAACAGGGTCCGCTGTTGCAAATGGAATAGCTCCTTCCGTAATTCCAACACATCCCATTAGAAGTGATGCTTTTCCTGAATCTCTTTCTTCTTTACTAAATTTTTTTGGGAATAATAATGTTGCTAACCCTAATCCAATTGGAGGTATACAAATCGCAACTCCAACTCCTCCCATTAAGTATGGAAGTGTATCAACTTGTGTTTGAGCAAAAGTCGCAGCAACTTTATTTATAGGACCACCCATATCAGAAGCTATCATTCCTCCCAAAATACCCCCTAAAGGAATCTTTGAAACACCAGACATTCCATTTAACCAGTTCGTCATCCATGCCATAAAAGAAGCTATAGGTTCTCCAATTAAAAATACAATTATACCACCTGTAATCAATGTACCAAGCAAAGGATAAATAAATATGGAACCTAGAGTTCTCATTGTAGGAGCTAATTTTATTTTCTTCAGTTGTAATACAACAAATCCTGCTATGAACCCTGCTATAATACCACCTATAAAACCAGCATTTACTTCTTTTGCTAAGTATGCACCTATCATACCTGGTGCTAGCCCTGGCTTATCTGCCATACTAAATGCTATATATCCGCCTAATATTGGAATGAATAAAGCTAGACCTGCAGCACCAATTTGATTTAGTTTAGCTAACCATCCAGTTTCAGGAACAGCAGCTTGTCCACTTAATGTTACTGATAAAGCAAATAATATTCCCCCAGCAACTACAAATGGAATCATATATGATGTTGCTGTCATAAGATGTTTTTGTAAAAACTTTAAAATCCTCATTTTAATCTTCCTCCCCTATCTTTTCTTTTATAAGATTATAAACCGTTTGTTCATCTGCCCCTCTAATTTGATTTCTAAAACTCTCATGCATCAATAAACGTGCCAGTTTTGATAAAATCTTTAAATGAAGATTATTTTCATTATCTTTTGTTACTGATATTAAAAATATCAAGTCTACTTTTTCACCTTCTTCTGTCCATTCAATAGGAACATCAAGCTTTCCAATTGTAATACAAGAATCTTTGACCCCTATACTTTGACTATGAGGTAGACCTATACCATGCCCAATATATGTTGATAATGTTTCCTCTCTCTTTAAAACATCTTCTAAAAATTGATTTTTATCTCTTAAATACCCCTCTTTTGATACTACATCCACTAATGATGTAATAGCTTCTTCTTTTGAATCTGCTTTCATTTTGAATGAGCATTTTACATTGACTAATTTACTCATACAGTGACCTCCTCCTCATATTTATGAATTAAACCTTCTGCTTCTTCTTTTGTCCTTGCACTTTCTAACATACTAATAAAATTAGTCTTATAAACCATTTTAGTTAAATTAATTATTGCTGGAATTTGCTCTTTCTTATCTCTACTTGCTAAACAAAATATAACTTTAACCTTTTTATCACCAAAACTAATTGGCTCTTTACATATTAGTAAACTTATTGAACTTACTTTAACTAATGAACTGTCATTTCCATGCAATAAAGCAAACTCTTCATCTTTTACAGCATAGAAACCTACATTATTTAAAATATCTATAATATTCTCAGCATATTGTGTTGATACAAAATCACAATTAGCAAGTATATTTGAACTAATTTTAACAGCATCTTCCCACTTAACTTCTCTATCAATTATACTGATAGTATCAGCACCTATTAAATCACTTAATTTAAGCTGTCTAGATAATATTCTCTCATCACTATATCCAAGCTCCTGCCATATGATACTCAATACTCTTTTTTGAGCATCTTCTTCTAAGAAATCCAGCCTTTTTTTGATTGATATATAGTTAGTCAAGACATTCTTTCTTTTTATTCCTTTTTCTTCGAGTTTTAAATAATCGTTTTCCTGCAAAAATGGATTAATCTCAATAACTACTTTAGGCAAAGTTACAACTATCTTTGATGTTGTTATAATAAAATCGATATTTTCCCATTCCTTATAATCTTGTAATTTATATGCTGGAATACTATCCACTATATTTATTTGATAATCATTTATTAGAGTATCTTTTAACATAGCAATTACACCATATCCAAATCCACAAACTAATAATATGTTTTTATAATTGTTTCTCTCATTTCTTTGTACACTTCCTAAAAAGTGTATTGCTAAAAGTATTATTTCATTTTCATTTTTTATTTGATTTAACATCCTATTTTTTTGTATAGAAACCTTAGTAGCTTCAAGTACATATTGATACTTATCTGGTATTACATGAAATAGTTCTTCATAAATCTGTATGTTTTGCTTGATTCTTTCTATTAATGGGGCAATATGATTAAGCAATCCTTTATAAAGAATCATATCTTCTTTAAAATCAACACTCAATATTTCTGACATATTGTAAATTAAATCTTGAACTATTATTTCTGTACTAATCAAATCCATATCTTCATTTAAACTTGCATATTTATTTGTAAAAAACACAAAACTTTTTAGCAATAAAATTTGTTCTTTAGTCAATTTTTTTTGAATGATTTGTTCAAATTCTTGGTCAAATTTATTTTCAAAATATGGTTCACTTAATGAGGAAGATTCCAAAGGATGTTTTTCATCTGAATGTATGTACCATGTAAAAAGAAAAATATTTGAAACATACCATGTGAAAGATTCATCATTTAAAATCCAATCCATTTTGGAAAGTAAATCTATTGACCAATTATATATATTATTCAAGGAAATCCCCTTGAATATTTGTTCAATAATTTTCACTAAGTACTGCTCAAACACACTTAAATCAGACTTTTCTTTACCAAATAGGTAAGAATATAATTTTAATATACTTAGTCTTTGTTTATATATAGTGTTTTCATCTCCACTTATTTTGAAAGTCTTATCATATGTAATAGTTATTTGGTTTCTTTCTAATTCACTTGATAGAACATTAAGGTCGTTTTTAATTGAACTTCTAGAAACCTGGAATTCTTTGCTCAACTTTTCTAAATTTAGCTTATCTATTTTAAACATTGATATAATCTTCATAATAGATACTCTCTCAGTTAAAGAAAATACATATTCATTATTATCTATATATACTACTTGGAAATTCTTAGGAATAATTAGTACACCTTTATTTATTTTTTGTATTAATGGTTTATTTAATGACTGTAAAACTATATTTAAATTATTTATGTCATATCTAACTTTTCTTTCTTCTATACTTAATTGTTGGCTAATTTCCTTATAACTTGTCTTCTCTTTTCCTTTTAGAAAATTCATAATGAGTAACATTCTTCCACTTATCATATTTTCCCTCCTTTCAAAATAATTAGAGTTATTAATACTGCAAATTTTATGTTATTCTGTATATTTAAGTTTTTTTATGTCTAAAAATAGTAACTATCTTTCTATATTCAGAATAATACAATAAAGCTTTAACTACAACTTACAATATTTGAAAATTGTTTTTACAAAATCTGTAGACGTATTTTTATTAAAAAATATAATATTTATATTTAAAACTTTATATCACCTACTAATTACAATATATTTTAACATTACATAGTATTTTCAACGCTTTACTAATAACTGCTATATATCTGTAACTATATGGGTAACAACAAAATAGTTAAAAGTTTTACTTAAAAGTAAAACTATATCTGTAGATTTAAACATACAAATAAAAAAAGCAAGCTATATATTTAAATTATATAACTTGCCTAAATATTTAATTTTATAAACCTAATCATTAGGTATTGTTAAATTTTTTACTTTATCACCATTATATGCGAATTCTTCAAATTCATGTATTGATAATGGTTTAGAAAAAACATAACCTTGAATATAATCACATCCAATACTTTTTAAGAAATATACTTGTTCAACTTCTTCAATACCTTCAGCAATTACTTTCATACCAAGTCTCCTGCTAAGTTCAATAATAGATTCCACAACAACTTTACCACGTTCTATATTATTTTTACTAACAAAAAATGAACGATCTAATTTAATTATATCGACTTTAAACTCCTTTAATATCCCTAATGATGAATATCCAAATCCAAAATCATCTATAGAACATTTAAAGCCTTTACTGTGGATATCATCTATTACACAAATTGCTTCTGGATTTTCTAAAAAAATAGATTCTGTAAGTTCTAAGTCTATTAAAGATGTAGGTACATTATATTTAATACATATCATCTCATATTTTTCTAAGAATGATTTATCCTTTAAATGTTGTCTTGATACATTAACAGAAATTATTAATAATTCCTTACATTCTTTTATCCATTTAGAAATCAATTTACATGTTTCTTCAAGAACATATAGGTCTAACTCACATATAAATCCACTTTTTTCAAAAATGGGAACAAAATCACTAGGATAAATTATCCCCTTCTCTGGGCTATTCCAACGAACAAGAGATTCTGCACCACTAACCTTTCCAGTTTTTATATCAATCTTTGGTTGTAAGCATATAAAAAATTCTTTATCATCAAGAGCTTTTTCCATTAAATTTGACAATTCCTTTTCAAATATCAATCGTTTTTTTTCTATATCACTATAAAAATTAAAATCACTTTTATGTGCTTTATTAAAACTTTTTCTTGCTGTATTCACATGGTCTTGTATTGTAATTAAATCTTCGTCATGATTTTCAATTGCGTAAATACCTACTGATATTCTTAAAAAGTATGGGTTTTCTTTTCCTTTGTTAAAATAATTAATCTCATCTTCTATTTTATACAGTAATTCTAAAACTTCTAATACTGGTCTATTCTTCATAAATAGATAGAACAGGTCTGCATCATGCCGACATACAAACTCCTCATCATTAGCAATATTTTTTTCTAAAACATTATAAATATATTTAAGTGTATTATTTCCTTTTTCACTACCAAAACAGTCATTTATTAGCTTAAAATCCTTTATATTTATTGCTATCATCATATAAGTATTATCAGGAGATTTTGAAATTAAAGGTTTTATTAACATACTAAATTTTGTTGAATTAATACCATTTGTTATATTATCTAAATAAGCAATATCTTCAATTTGTTTTATGTATTTTCTTCTAATAGTATATAAAATCCATGTTATAATTCCAATAATAAAAATAATTATAAAGGTCATTATTATTGTAAAAATGTTTAATTTATTCAATTCACCTAAAACAGCTTCTTCAGGCACTATAAGAATGAAATACCAATCATTTAAATCTTTTGTTACTGGATGATACGTTAGCAGACACTTTACATTTTTTGACGAAGTTATTGTAATTTCTCCTGATTCTTCATTCTTAAAGTCATCCATTATTTTGGGAACCCAATGCTCATTTGTAGCACCTTTATATTTATGACTAAGGTCCTTTATCAACTCACTATTTTTACCTATAAAGAGAGGTTTCCCCTTAGTATTAACAATTTCAATAGTTCCTTCTCCGTTAAAACTGTCAATACCAAGAATATTATTCACACTTTCTTTTTGAGAAACACCTACTAAAATACTAGATACCTCATGTTTATAATCAAATATAGGTACACTGTAGAGTACAACATCTATTGACTCTATAAGTTCTGTGTATTCCTTTCCCTCTATCCCCTTTTTATATGAAATAGTATTCTTTAAATCCGCTTCTTTTCCACTTAAAAACTTTGTTTTACCTTTTAAATCTATTATTCCAATATCAGAATATTTATAACTAGTTTTTCTTTTTGCTAAGTAATCATATCGACTATCACCTTCATATTGTTTAATAAAATCTGCCATTAGCCTTAAATCAGATAAAATAAACTTAATTTGATTATCAACATTTGTTACAACTTGTGTAGATACATCATTTAGATAGTTTTTAGTTTGCTTATTAGATATGTTGTACAGTTTTACAGTAGTAAAAACAGTAATTACAAGAATTGAAATAATAAGTGCACATAAAACCACAGACAAAACCATATTATTTTTTTCGTACCTTGATAATTTCATTTTTTGTCCTCCAAACTATAAGTCCATTTTTAGCATAAATACTAACTCTACAAATTTCATTACCAAAAAACTATTCACACTATATTATAATATTCTACTTATCAATATTCAACAAAACTCCTTTATATTTCAATAATAATTCATTAATAAGCATTTTATTGATTTTATTTATGTAATATTTTTCCTTAAACTGCTGTAGAATATTGTTTAAAAACAAATTCCATAATCTAAGTTTATGTTTCTATTTATTCAAGACTAACAAATTCTATATACTTATATCAAAAAAGCTATCCCATATTTTAAGATAGCTCTTTATTTTAATGAGACACTTAATATCTCTAATATCTCATAACTAAATATATTATTAAACCTTCACTTATTTTCTTTAATAACACAACAAGGATTCCCATAAGCTATAGTATTAGATGGAATTGACTTTGTTACAACACTACCTGCACCAATAGTTACATTGTCTCCTATTGTTACTCCTGGTAAAATAATACTCCCTCCACCAATCCAAACATCATTACCAATTTTCACTGGTGCAGTTATAGTTTTGCAAAAACTAAATCCATCCTCAGTTCTTTCCTCAAATCTATCTTTAGCATTAGTTGGATGAAATGCTGTATATATTTGTACATTAGGAGCAATCAATGCATTGTCACCTATTATGATTTCATTATCATCTAAAAATGTACAATTCATATTTACTTAGCAATTATTACCAAAATAAATATTATTTCCATAATCAGCATAAAAAGGTGCAGTAATCCATATATTTTTTCCCTTTCCACCTAAGAGTTCTGTTAAGATACGTTCCTTGTTAATACTATCATCTGATTTCAAACTATTATACTCTTTTGTTAAATCCTTGGCTTTGTGCCATTGACATAATAATTCTTTATCTCCACAGTCATACAATTCTCCTGCCAACATCTTTTCACGTTCTGTCATCCCAACCTCCTAAAATATATTAGTATATTAACTAAAAATAATATTTGTTATTAATATTGTTCCATATTTATATTGTAATATAAAAAATTAAATACTCAATGAAACTATCTTATTGAATATTTAATTTACTTACATCTTGCAAATACAAAGTTAGTATATAATTATAGGTTCTACTTAAATCAAATCTATACTATAGATATTTTCATTATTCATTGAATCAAAAATGCTAAATTTAAAATCTACTTTTTTCAATAAATTATTTGAAGCCAGATTATCTGATAAAGCACTTGCTAATACTTGTATAAACTTTTGTTCATTATTTCGGTAAGACATAAAAGAATCAATATAGCTTTCTTGAAATCTTCTGATTTTATATCTTTCAGTTGGCATATGCAGTCTCTTTTTATAATGATTTTTTTTAACAAGTGTGTAGTTACTATATCTTCAATACACCAAGCATAACACAAACCATATTTGTATGACAATTCATAATTATATTATTTATTTAGTCATTTTTAAATAATTGATATGAATTTGTATCATATGAATTTAAAAATCATTATTTGATAGAATCGCTGTAACTCTTTTTTTATTTAACTTATCAAAATAAATAGAGATTATAGCAAGTGTACTACCTAAATAATGAATGTAATACATCTGGTAACCATCCAATAATATTTGAAGCACCTGCTAATATCAAAAATACTAATTCTATCTTTCTTAAATAGAAAGAACAGTTATAGCAAAATGATATTACATAAAGCTCTAGCAGTAAAGTAAATAGGGTGAAAAATGAAATTGAAGTTAACAAAATATATACTAGTTGTAATTGATTATGTGCAACTCCAAATGAAATACTAAAAGCATAATACAAAATGATACCTAGAATTGTTAGAAAATTTGTTTTTTGTTCTACTGTATCTATATCACGAAATATGTATGAACCAATGACTGGAACGATAATTAAAAGCATTGTTAAGTCTGAACCTATCAATATAGGTGCCTTGAAATATGAGTCATATTGATAAATACCTGTACCATACATCTCAATAACCTGCCCATATAGGTTTATTGCTTCATATTTATTATCTATAGAAAATGAAAATATTCCACAAACTGTAATGATTAGCAATAATATGAATATAATGGTTGGTGAAATATTTAGCCAGGTCATTTGTTTTTTCTTTATCATTTAATTTCCTCCCTAAGGTAAAGTGTTTAAAGACTCTAAATGTTATTAGTTAGTATAACTGATAAATCTCTTGTATAAATCTATAGTAATAAGTTACCATTTACACTATAGCAACTTATTACTATAATATAAATAGTAGATTTCACATGAAAGGAGTATCTTATGCAAATTAAAAACATGATTAGAAATTTTAGTGGTGAAAGAAATAATGAAGTTCGTGGTATTTTTGCAAGCATATTTATTTTACAAAACCGATTACAAACTATTTTTGATAAAGCTGATGAACATCTTACTTTAAAACAATTTATGCTTCTTACAATGGTAAAGCATGCTGATGAAAAAACTACTTTTACTTATCTTGGGAAACTCTTAGGGTCTTCACGTCAAAATATAAAAAAACTAGCTGTTTCTCTTGAAAACAAAGGTTTTATAACTATTGAACATGAACCCAATAATAAAAGAAATACTTCTATTGTACTAACAAAAAAAGCAGATGAATATTCACAAAAAGTACAGGAACTCCATACTGAGAAATTAAACAATATATTTCAGGATTATTCAAATGAAGAAATCAGCCTGTTTTATCAAATGATTACAAAACTATATACAGGAGTTGAAAGAGAAGAAAAATACTATGAGTAAAATAATTATTTATAGCACAAAATTTAACTCAACTAATATGTATTATGACTTTGAATTTTAGGCATTCCATTGAAAACATAAATATAGTCCAAAAGAATATTTACACAGCACGATATGTATTAAAACAAGTAAAAAATAGACCGAAAAAGAGCTAGAAATACCCTATTTAAAGGCTTTCTAGCTCATTATTAATTATTCCCATTCTATTGTTCCAGGTGGTTTAGAAGTTATATCATAAACTACTCTATTTACTCCATCAACTTCATTAATTATTCTATTAGAAATTTTTTCTAACACATCATAAGGCATCTTATACCAGTCAGAAGTCATTCCATCAGAAGAAGTAACTGCTCTTAAACCAACTAAATAAGCATATGTTCTTTCATCTCCCATAACTCCAACAGTCTTAACATCTGGTAATGTTGCAAAAGCTTGCCATATTTCTCTATATAAACCAGCTTTTCTAAGCTCGTCCATATAAACAGCATCTGCTTCTCTTAATATATCACATTTTTCTTTAGTTACATCACCTATAACTCTTATTCCAAGACCTGGCCCTGGGAAAGGATGTCTAAATATTAATCCTTCTTCTATACCAAGTTCTAATCCTATTTTTCTAACTTCATCCTTAAATAGTTCTCTTAATGGCTCAACTATTTCTTGGAAATCCACATCTTCAGGAATTCCACCAACATTATGGTGAGATTTTATAGTAGCAGCACCATTTCCATGTCCACTTTCTATAACATCTGGATAAATTGTTCCTTGAACTAAGAAATCCATTTTTCCTAATTTATTTGATTCTTCTTCAAATACTCTTATAAATTCTTCACCAATTATCTTTCTCTTAGCTTCTGGCTCAGAAATTCCTTTTAGTTTAGATAAGAATCTATCTTCTGCATTAACTCTTATTAAATTTATATCGAATTTCTCTCTAAATATTCTTTCTACATCGTCACCTTCATTTTTTCTAAGTAAACCATGGTCAACAAATATACAAGTCAAGTTATCTCCAATTGCTCTATGAATAAGAACTGCAGCAACAGAAGAGTCAACACCTCCACTTAAAGCACATAAAGCTTTTTTGTCACCTATTTTTTCTTTTAATTCTTTTATTTTATCTTCTATGAATGAATCTGTAGTCCAGTCACCTTTTACTTCACATACATTGTATAAGAAATTTTTAAGTATCTTATCTCCCTCTAAACAATGTTCTACTTCTGGATGGAATTGAACTCCATATAGTTTTTGTTCTACATTTTCCATAGCCGCTACTGGACAATCTTTAGTATTTGCAACTATAGTAAATCCTTCTGGAGCCTTTTCTATTAAATCAGTATGACTCATCCAAACACTATTTGTAGTAATCCCTTCAAATAATGATGATTTTCCATAAGTTATAGATGTTTTTCCATATTCTTTTTCTTGTTTATTGCCTTTTCTTACAACTCCACCTAATACATGAGACATTATTTGAACTCCATAACATATACCAAGTATTGGTACTCCTAGTTCAAATATTTCTTTTGATATTGTTGGAGAATCTTCTAAGTATGCACTATTTGGCCCACCTGTAAATATTATCCCTTTAGGATTTTTTGCTTTTATTCTTTCTATGCTTGCAGTACATGGAAGTATTTCACAATATACGTTGTTTTCTCTAACTCTTCTAGCTATTAACTGATTATATTGACCTCCAAAATCTATTACAAGTACTAATTCATGTTTCATAAATTTCCATCTCTCCTTGTATAATATAGTTTTTATATATATTTATTTTAACACAATACAGTCTAAATTATATTAAATCTTTTTACACAAAAAACCTGTATAGTAACTTCCATAATTTCTAGCAAAAGTGAAATTACTATACAGGCTTCCAAAATGCCCCTTATCTTATAGCCAACATATAGGGAGTATAACTCAGCCTACACATTTACTTAACTAGGTCTTTTGGTATAATAATTTCACTCATAGTCAAGATATTTACGGTATCTTGGTAGAGACTCTCAGACCATATCTCTGAGCATATACGAGTGAGTTTATATTTTATATATTTTTTTCTGTTTGCTTTTATTTATTAAAGCTGAGTATTAATTTATCAAAATTTATTACTTATGTCAATAAGTTTTCACTAAATTCTTCTTTTATTCTAAAATTTATATCAGCAAACACTTTTTTTATAGGAATATCTTCATTTTTTGCTATAGTTTTACATTCATCATATTCTGGAGTAGCTTTAACTAATTTATCTTTGTAATACCCTAGTTTTATTGTAACTAATCCATATTTTGTGTCTAATTTTACAAACTTTCTATCTAAAATTTCTCTGTTGTAAGCATTATATCGTACTCCAAAAGTGCTAGTTTCTAAAAGCAATATTTCAATAAATTTTTCTAAATCTACTTTATTGCATAAAATCGATATTTTTGTTGCAGGTCTATTCTTTTTCATATAAATGCTTTCTGTATAAATATCTAACGCTTTCTCGTCTAATATTTTTTCATACAAATAAGAATATACTTCTGAAGACATATCATCAATATTTGCACTAATTTCATAAATTAATTCTTCTTTTTTTTTTCTCCTAATACTGTTCTTAACATATTAGGTACTTCAAATTTCTTATGACCTATTCCATATCCAATTTTTATTGGAGAAAACTCAAAATCCTCTACAAATTCATCACACAGAACTTTTATTATTGCAGCTCCTGTTGGAGTCGTACATTCTCCTTTTACATTATTTAATTTGATTGGTACACCTTTTAATATTTCCATAGTTGCAGGTGCAGGTACAGGCATGACTCCATGGTCACATTTTACAAATCCTGAACCAACAGATACTGTACTAGAATAAATCTTATCTATACAAAGTAAATCAACTAATATAGATGCTCCTACGATATCTACAATTGAATCTATAGCTCCTACCTCATGGAAGTGTATCTTATCTATTGTAGTTCCATGAACCTTTGCTTCTGCTTCTCCAATTACCATAAATATTTTTTTAGCATTAGCTTTTACATTTTCATTTAAATCACTTTCATCTATAATTTCAAATATATCCACTAAATTCCTGTGCATATGTGTTTCTTTCGTAATTACTTTTACTGTTATACCTGATATTCCACTTTCATTTTTTGAGCTTATATTTATATTAAATTCATCGCTCATTTTTAGTTTATGAATTTCCTCCAAAAAAATTTCCTCAGGTACACCTAAATTTAATAAGCTTGCAAGGGTCATATCCCCTGATATACCACTTACTATATCAAAATAAAGTATTTTTTCACTCATATATTTCTCCTCAGTTTTAATAATGAAAAATCTAATAAACATTAGATTAACATCGTATAATTTATGTTTAATTTATATCAATATACCTATTATAATTTATTTATCATAGCTGCCAAATATCCTGCTCCAAAACCATTATCAATATTTACAACAGATATTCCAGATGCACAACTATTTAACATAGCCAATAATGCTGCTAATCCTCCAAAATTGGCTCCATATCCAACAGATGTTGGTACAGCTATTACTGGAACATCAACTAGACCTCCAATTACACTTGCAAGTGCACCTTCCATTCCTGCAACAGCTACTACTACTCTAGCACTATCTATTTTGTGTCTCTTATTTAAAAGCCTATGTATACCAGCCACTCCAACATCATATATTCTATCAACATCATTACCTAAAAATTTAGCTGTATAATATGCTTCATCTGCTACTGGTATATCAGAAGTTCCTCCTGTTGCAATTACAATTTTGCCTTTTCCAAGATTCTCTATAGCATGATTTTGAATTTTAAGAATTTTAGATAATTCTTCGTATTCAGCATGACTATAAATTTCTTTAACTTTTAAAAATGTTTCTTTTCTACATCTTGTCCCCAATATATTAGAACCTTTTTGATTCATTTTATCAATAATTCCTAAAATATGTTCATCACTTTTACCTTCACAATAAATTACTTCTGGATATCCATTTCTTAATTCTCTATGATGGTCTATATTGGCATATCCAAGGTCTTCATAGGGTAAATCTTTTAATTGTTCTAATGCAACATCTATATCAATGTTTTCATTTTTAACCTGTTCAAGCAATTTTCTTAAGTCCATATTATCGCATCCTTTTAAACTTTGATTTATTCTCTATCAACAATTATACCTTAATTAATATATATCTAACATCATAACCTAAAAAATAACAATACAACTTCAAAGATATTATTATAATCCAGATACTAATTATCCAGATATATATATTAAAATTGTAAATACACAAAAAAATTAAATATATACAAAAGAACTATTTCAACTTAGATACTAAAATCTAAGTCAAAATAGTTCTATATCTTAAAATTTATATTTTTAAATATTTTAAGATTACATCATTCCTGGCATACCGCCACCCATTCCTGGCATTCCTACATCTTCTTTTTCAGGAAGGTCAGCAACAGCAGCTTCAGTAGTTAAGAAAGTACTTGCTATTGATGCAGCATTTTGTAGAGCACTTCTACTAACTTTAGTTGGGTCAACTATACCAGCTTCTATCATATTTACATATTTTTCATTTAAAGCATCAAATCCAGTTTCTGCTTCAGCGTTAACAACATTTTGTACAATTACAGCACCTTCAAGACCAGCATTTATAGCTATTTGTCTTAATGGTTCTTCTAATGCTTTTTTAACTATTTGAGCACCTAGTTTAACTTCTCCAGTTAAACTCTCAACTAGTGTTCCTATTGCTGGTATAACACTAACAAAAGCAGTTCCTCCACCAGCTACTATTCCTTCTTCTACAGCAGCTCTAGTTGCATTAAGAGCATCTTCTATTCTTAATTTTCTTTCTTTTAACTCAACCTCTGTAGCAGCACCAACTTTTACAACAGCTACTCCACCAGCAAGTTTAGCTAATCTTTCCATTAATTTTTCTCTATCAAAATCTGAAGTAGTTTGCTCTACTTGATGTTTGATTTGATTTACTCTATCTTCTATAGCTTTTTTATCTCCAGAACCATCTACTATTGTAGTATTTTCTTTAGTTACTTTAACAGATGAAGCTCTACCTAACATAGATAAATCAGCTTCTTTTAAATCATATCCTAATTCTTCTGATATTACTTGACCACCTGTAAGTATAGCTATATCTTGAAGCATTTCTTTTCTTCTATCTCCAAATCCTGGAGCTTTAACTGCTACTACATCAAATGTTCCTCTTAATTTATTAACAACTAATGTAGATAATGCTTCACCTTCTACATCTTCAGCAATTATTAGTAGCTTTTTACCTTGTTGAACTATTTGTTCAAGAACTGGTAATAGCTCTTGTATGTTAGATATTTTTTTATCAGTAATTAATATATATGGGTCATTTAAAACTGCTTCCATCTTGTCTACATCTGTAACCATATATGCAGAAACAAATCCTCTGTCAAATTGCATACCTTCAACAGCATCCAATTCAGTATTCATAGTTTGAGATTCTTCAACAGTTATAACTCCATCTTTACCTACTATTTCCATAGCTTCTGCTATTAATTTTCCAACTTCTTCATCACCAGCAGATATAGAAGCAACTTGAGATATAGCTTCTTGTGTTTCTACTATTCTTGATTGATTTTTTAATTCTTCTACTGCTACTGTTACTGCTTTTTGTATTCCTTTTCTTAAAAGTATTGGGTTAGCACCTGCTGTTACATTTTTTAAACCTTCTCTGATTATAGCTTGTGCTAAAACTGTAGCAGTTGTAGTACCATCTCCAGCTACATCATTAGTTTTAGTTGCTACTTCTTTAACCAACTGAGCACCCATATTTTCAAATCTATCTTCTAATTCTATTTCTTTTGCTATAGTTACACCATCATTAGTTATAAGTGGAGAACCAAATTTTTTATCTAATATAACATTTCTTCCTTTAGGTCCTAATGTTACTTTTACTGTATCTGCTAATTTATTTACACCAGCTTCTAAAGCTCTTCTTGTTTCCTCTGAAAATTTAATTTCTTTAGCCATTTTAAACCCCTCCTAATAAATTTATTCTATATTTATTCAATAACAGCTAATACATCACTTTGTCTTAGTATTGTATACTCTTGTCCTTCTATTTTAACTTCTGTTCCAGAATATTTTTGGAATATAACCTTGTCTCCAACTGCTAATTCCATTTTTACTTCTTTTCCTTCAACTATCCCACCTGGTCCAACTTCTACAACTTCAGCTATTTGAGGTTGCTCTTTAGCTGCTCCTGGTAAAACTATTCCACTTGCAGTTTTTTCTTCTGCTTCCACTTTTTTAATTACTACTCTGTCAGCTAATGGTCTTATTTTCATTATTCACGCCTCCTAAAATATTAAGTATAGACTAGTTTGCCTATGTTTTTAGTTATTTTTAAATTAATACTACTTTTATATGTAGATTTATATATATACTTTTTATTTATTATCACTCTATCTACTAGAGTGCTAACAATTATTATAATATACCAATCACACATAATTTTCAATACCTTTTTTAATAATTTTTTATAATATTGGTGAAAACAATCTGGCTACAGATTCTTTAATTTTTTGTACAATATTTCTGTTCTTAAATACCTCTAAATTAAGTTCTTCACAATGACTTAAATCTTCATAGAAATCATCTGTCATTACTTTAATAACATCTTCATCATAGATAAAAGCATTTACTTCAAAATTAAGCATGAAACTTCTTAGGTCCATATTTGCTGTACCTGCAGAAGCAATTTTATCATCTATTATTACGACTTTGGAATGTATAAATCCTTTTTTATACAAATAAACTTTACCACCTGCTCTTAATATTTCTTCAAAATATGAATAAGATGCTATATTAACTATTTTGTGGTCTGCAATTTTAGGAAATATTATTCTTACATCTACACCACTAAGCGCAGCACTTTTTATAGCTTTCAGCAGACTCTCATCTGGAATAAAATATGGAGTCTCTATATAAACACTTTGTTTAGCTTGACATATAGCAGAAAAATAAGCATAATGAATGTCTTCCCAATCACTATCTGGTCCACTAGCTACAACTTGTATCATACTCTCACCTATATTTCCGACACTTGGAAAGTAATTTTTAGTAACTAAAACCTCTTTTGTTGTATAGTACCAATCAATCAAAAATGTCATTTGAAGCATATATACAGAAATTCCTTTAATTCTAATATGAGTATCTCTCCAATACCCAAACTTCTCATTTTTTCCTAAATATTCATCTCCTATATTTATTCCACCTGTATATCCAATTATTCCATCAATAACAACAATTTTTCTATGATTCCTATAGTTTAACTTTCCTCCTATTATAGGGAATTTTGTAGGTAAAAAAGCTGCTATTTCTATACCTACTTCTCTCATTTCTCGGAAAAATTTTCTATTAAACCAAAATCTCCAACACCCTACATCATCATATAAAATTCTTATTTTAATACCTTCCTTAGCTTTTTTTATAAGCTCTTCTTTTAACACCCTACCTATTTCACTGTCTTTGATTATAAAGTACTCTAAATGAATATGGTCTTTAGCTTCTCTTATATCTTCTATAAGTCTCTTGAATTTTTCATTTCCATCTACAAAAACATCTACTTTATTGTTCTTAGTAAATGGAAACATCCCAGTCTTTAGTAGCATACTTATGACTCTTTTTCTATAGCTACCATCTTCCTCATCTCTTAAAAGCTTATTTTGCCTTATAGATTCTTTTTCTAGTTCAACAATTTCTGTTATCTTTTCTAATGTATCAAAAAGTTTCTTTTCTTTTATATTATTAGCTAGTTTTTGAGTTTTAAATAATTTTCGTTTTCTAATATTTCTACCCGAAATAGCATATATAATTAACCCTATCCCAGGAAATATGATAAACATCAATAACCAAGACATGGTTTTTGCAGGATCTCTATTTTCAAGTAATATAATTACAGAAATTATGGCTCCAGCTAGATATGATATAATTAAATAGAACAGAAATATTGTGCCTATCACTCCCATAATTCCTTCCCCCTTAAGTCTATTTTCCTATACCCAACTCTCTTGCATAGTAAAATAGATATTGTTGTGCAAACCCAGACATTTCTCCAAATTTATCAATCCCATAAGTTCTCATTTTAGGTAAACTCATATCTTCATTTATGTAGAACTCTTGCATAACTCTCTTAACCCACACATCAACTGGAAAAGAATCATATTTTTGCATACCAAATAACGCAATACAATCACATACCTTTGGACCTACTCCATTAAATTTTAAAAGCTCTTTTCTACAATCATCTGTACTTAAATTTACATATTCAGATACCTTATAATTATTTTCTATAACTGCCTGTGTAGTACTCTTTATGTACTTGTCTCTAAAACCTGTTTGACATGCTCTTATTTCCTCTTGTGAGGCTTTATTTAACTCTTCTGGTGTTGGAAATGCATAGTATTCTTTACCTTCATACTCACCTATGTATTTACCAAAACTTTTTGATAAGTTTTCTATAGCTCTTTGTATCATAGGAATTCTATTATTAGAAGAAATTATGAATGATATAAGCATTTCCCATCCATCTTGTCTCAAAATTCTTATTCCCCATCCAAATTCAGTAGCTTTATTTAAATATTCATCCATACTTTTTAGATTGTTTTTTATTTCTGTATAATCAGTCCCTAAATCAAAGTAATTATACCAAATGCTATTAAACTCCTCTAAATTTGTATTATTTAAATATACTTTATCATCTTCTTTTTTTACATTTAATATTCTACCTTTTGCAACTCCTGTGTATGAGCCATCTTCTTGCTTATGCCATCTAAAACATTGACCACACTCAAATATATGTTTTGGATCAAAATCTGTTACTCCTTCTAGTATAACTACATTATTCTTTTCATAAACATTCATATAAAAAATCTCCTTAATATTTATATTTTTATTTTATTTATCTACTTAAATACTTAACTGTGATATGTGCATTTTTCTTATTTTAACACAAAGATAAGTAATTTCAAAATTTATAATGTTATTATTATGTAAAATAATATTTTACTTTAAATTTTCACTATAAATAAAAAATGAACTCCAATAAGCTTATACCCATCTACACTTATTAGAATTCATTTTTTATTTATATTATCAGTTATTAATAACATATTATTTTGATTAAGTAAATTGATATTATAATCAATACTTCTATTCTATATAAATATTTTTATCAAAACTATCGCTGATATAACTTGTATTGTTCCTACAAATAGACCATATAAAGAAACTGCTTTACCTTGTCTTACTAAGTCTTTTACATTAACTTTTAATCCAATTGCTGCTAGTGCTATTATTTCAAATTTATTACTTATTTCTTTGCACAATACAGATACTTCTTTTGGTATAATATTAATTGAAAAAAGTGCACAAGTTATGAAAAAACCAATTACATACCATGGTATATTTATTTTTTTCTTTTTTATTTCATCTTTTTCTTCTTCAATAATTTCACTGTTAGACTTATTTTTCAAATGTCCAAATACTAAAACAACTACAACTAAGAATATTACTCTAACTATTTTGAAAATAGTTGCTAAATCCTTTACATTTTCCCCAACTATAGCTCCACTTGCCACAACTTGACCAATTGATTGTAATGTTCCACCTATCATTGCTGATGTTTTTACAAGCTCATGACTATATAAGAATTGAGATATTATTGGAAGTAAAAACATAAGAAATATACCAGTAACATTGACAATAGTTATTGCTATTCCTTTTTCTTTGTCTGTAGCATTAACTACTGGAACTGTTGCTGCTATAGCAGAAGAACCACATACTGCATTCCCACTTGCCATAAGAAATCTAAAGTTTTCACCAAAACCTAGCTTTTTACCTATATAAAGTGCTGATACTATTGTTATTGTCATTTGTAATATTATAAACAATATGCCTGAAATTTTTAAATCTATTAGAGTAGATATACTAAGGGTTGCTCCTAATAATACTATTGAATATGATAGCAAATCTGTTTCTGAAAATTTATAGCCCCTTTGAAAGACTTTCTGATTTAAAAATAAATTTCCTACAAACATACCTAAAAATATAGAAATTGATGCTGCTCCTACTTTAGGTATTAATGTTGAAATAAATATACTAATATAACCTACTAATACAGATACAACCAACCCAGGTAATATTTCTTTTATATTCTTTAATGTAAAACTGCTTTTATTCTTTAACATAATATACCTACCTTCTAATTAATATAGTTTTCTTTACAATAATAGTATATAATTGTAATAACCATAAGTAAAATAAATATATAATATCGTAATGATTAATAATTTTAATGATTAATGTATATATTACAATTATCTGTAAGTAACTGATAAAAAATACAAAATTTTTATTATGCAAAGGAGATGTAAAAAATTGTTTGAAGAATTAAAAACATTTGTTGCTGTTGTTGAATATAAAAACTTCACCAAAGCTGGTGAATACCTAAATTTATCACAACCAAGTGTAAGTAAACATATTAAAAACTTAGAAAATTACTTTAAGGTTGTACTTATAAATAGATCTATTAAACAGAAAACTATTTTTATTACAGAAAGTGGACAAATATTATATAAAAGAGCCAAGGAAATACTAAATCTTTTAAGTGTTACATATCACGATGTAAATCAGGTTTCAGATGCTATAACTGGGCGTTTAAAGATTGGCGCAAGTTTAACTATTGGAGAATATATTCTTCCTAATTTTCTTGCACTATTTTCTCAAAAGTATCCTGATATAGATGTAGAAATTTTCATAGAAAATACATCCATTGTATCTTCTCATGTTAAGGATTATATTTTAGATATTGGACTTATTGAAGGGACTTGTTCTTCTCCCTCATTTATGCAAGAATATTTTTTTGAAGATAAGATGGTTTTAGCACTTCCGTATAATAGCCCTTTATTAAAAGATTTTAGTTTTGATAAGCTTCAAAATCAAAAATGGATAGTTAGAGAAGATGGTTCTGGAACTAGAGATTATTTAGATATGTTTTTAAGCATTAAGGAAATTATTCCAAAAAGTATGATGGTCTTTGGAAGTAATTATGCTGTCAAAGAATCAGTTAGAAATAATTTAGGAATTACAATAGTATCTAATCTCGTAACAAGCTTACCTGTTTTAAACAACGAACTGTCTGTCATAGAACTTGGAAGCAACTATAACAGACATTTTTCATATATCTTTCCAAAAGATATAACTTTATCAAAAGCAGCAAGTATTTTCATTGAAGAGTTAAAAGTATTTAGTAATTTAAATAGCATAAAAGATTAATATAATTTAAAGCTAACAATAAATTATAAGTTTTTTGAGAATGTTTATAGATTTGTGTAAATATATTTTTTCTTACTCAATATTACTGGAAATTTCTAATTCCAGTAATATTTTTATTCTCAAAATATTAAGTAAGTAATTATTTATAAATTTTTTGTTTCTTTCCTATTCATATTTAATTATTGTTTAAATAAACTTTTCATAAAGAACTGGATAGTATTTTCAATCATGTAACATTATTCAATAACTATATTTTTTAATGTTTCCATTATGTTTTTTTTATATAATCCACCATGACTAAAAACTATTTCCTCTATATCATAGTTACTTAATTTTTTAATAGCTTTTATCAATTCTTGCTTATCACTATGCATTACATCAACTGGTCTAAGTTTACCATCTCTTATATCTAATAAATCTCCAGCAATAAGTACTTTAGATTTTTTTAAATAAAGACATATATGACCCCTAGTATGACCTCCTGTGTGTATAACCTCTACTTCTTCACTTAAATTTAAAACTTCATGATTGTTTAAAGATACATCTACTGTAGTATATGATGACTTAAATCCAAATTTCATAGCATTTAACATATCAAGCATTTTATCATTAAGACTATCTATTTCTTGTTCTAACATGCAAAGTTTAAATGGGGTTTCTTCCCCTGTTATATAGTTGACTTCACTTTTGTATGCATATACCTTTATATCATTTTTAGATTTTTCTCTTAAATATTTTATATTTCCTATATGGTCTATATCATGGTGAGTTATTACTATATTTTTTAATTTATTAAAACTTGTATTACTATTATTAAGAGCATCAATTATTAAATCTCCTTGACCAGGAAGTCCAGTATCAACAAGAGTTACCTCATCTTCTGTATAGATTACTGGAATATATATAACTTTATCTTTGCCTAATATACTTGATGGAATTTCTAAAATATCTAATCCTTTTTTTAAATTCATAATATTTCTCCTTATAAGTATTGAGCTAGAGGTAAATTTAATCAAAAAAATTAAAAAACATAGATTGTCCTCTAGTTACATTATATTTATAAAAAACTATTAAAACCTAGTATATCACTGAAATAGAGAGATTACTCGACTTGATTTTTTTGTTATTTTATGATATAGTATTTAATATAAAAATAAGTAATCCCAATAGTTGTAGCTATTAAAAATATTTTTTAATTCGCATTTGATATATTATAAGATGGATAGTTCTAAAATTAAATTAACATTGAATTTCAAACCACTCTTAGTCATATTTGGGTGTTTTTTATTTTAGATAAAAGATAATTTTTATTTTAGACATCAAATATGTTGTTGGGAATCCTAACATCTGACAGAACCCTACTCCAAAAGCAAGAGGTTTAGAACCAATGATTTTCCAACCTGGAAGCACCTTCATCATAATGAATATATCAATAATAGAAACTGCAAACATACCTACAATTGGTACAAAAAGACTGATTAAACCTGTCAAAGAAACTTTTGCTAAAGAAGGAATAACAGCTGCGAACACAACCAGGTTGATAAAACCTTTGATTTTTCCTTTTTCTAAGATGTCTTTTGGTACAATACCAATACGAGTTACAAGAACACCAACAACAAGACATACAATAGAATAGTTCACATGGATAACCTCTGAAAACTCATATCCTAAATAAGAGAATATAGCTATAAGAAATATACAAATATTTGTAGAATAATATTTATCATATTTCTCACAGAATACTTGTTTTACTTTTGCTTCATGATACTCTACTAAAAGACAGTTTGCTTCCATTTTTATCAATTATGTCTACTAAAAAAGCTGTAGATAAATTTGTTTTGCACAGATTTACTTACAGCCTCAATTTTTTCTAAAAATTTTCTAAAATCTACTTTCAATTACTTTTATCATATAAAAAAAAGTCTGATTTATAGGAGTTGGTATGTTATACTTTCTTCCAAGCTCACAAATATTCTTAGAGAACATATCTACTTCTGTAAGTCTATGAGCCTCTACATCCTGAAGCATTGATGTTCTACCTTCTCTTGAATGTTCTAGTATTCTATGTAATGAATTTTCTACATCATCTTCCGTAAGGCATATACCTTTTACTTGAGCTATATCAACCACTTCTCTCATTGCAGATTTTGCTAACTCTCTTAGATATTCAGAATCTTGAAATACTCCATAAGAAGCGCCAAGTATAGCTGAAGTTTGATTCACCCCAATATTAACCATGTATTTCCACCACATGTCTCGTTGAATATTTTTTGATAATACATATTCTATATTTACACTATCAAAAACTTCAGTTATTATATCTGTTTTTCTATCTTCACTATTATCTTTATTTCCAAATACAATTATTCCATCTGTAGTATGTATAATATTATTTTCTATTTTTTTTGCATCTATATTTGTTACATATGAATATACCATTTTTTCAATTCCAAATCTTTCTCCTATTATCTCTTCACTATTAACTCCATTTAGTAAAGACATTAGTACTGTATCTTTTCCAACTAATCCATCTAACTCTTCTATATTTTCTTTTAGGTTATTATATTTTAAACCTATAATTATAAAATCAGCTTCTTGTTTATATTCATCTTTAGTTATATAATCGAAGTCATATCTTTTTCCATTTATTATAAAACCCTCTTCTAAATATCTTTTTTTTCTTTTTTGGTCACAAAGAATTTTAAAATCATATTTAGAATTTAAAAATTGTTCTGCAAAGGTAGCTCCAACAGCACCAACACCAAAAAATACAACCTTTTTTTGATTTTTCTTTAATTGATTACTCATACCGAAACCCTCCCCAATATATATAATAATTTTTTATCTTATAATTATATTGTACTGCTACCAGCTACTGTTTTGTAAATATATTTTTAACAAAAAACAGCTAGCTTTTTAAATGAAAGCTAGCTGTTTATTATATCTTATTTATATATTTAAATTGATATTTATTTAGTAAAAAAATTTGTATTTACTAAAATAATGTTAAATTTAATTAATTGGTTATTACATTCCTAATTCTTTAAATTCTCTACTTCCAGGTTTAACAACTGGTAATTTTCCTTCTTTACATAAAGGACATTCATCAGCTTCATAAACTTGAATATCAAGTTTTATTGCACTATATATAGGCATACCTATGTCATGATTAGTTCTATCAGCTATACAAGCGACACCTATAACTTCGCCACCTAACGCTTCTAATACTCTTTTTGTTTCCATAGTTGACTTACCAGTAGTAACAACATCTTCAGCAATTATTATCTTTGCACCTTTTTTAACTTCAAATCCTCTTCTTAACTCCATTGTATTATCTTTTCTCTCAGTGAATATAGCTTCTTTTCCTAATTGTCTTCCTAGCTCATAAGAAACTACTACTCCACCCATAGCTGGACCAACTACTAAGTCTATATCTAAATCTTTTATTTGTTCAACAACTGTATTTAATACCTCAGCTGCATACTCTGGAAATCTTAATAGCTTTGCACATTGCACATATCTGTTACTGTGCTTTCCTGAAGATAATAAAAAATGTCCTTCTAATAATGCATCACTTTTCTTTAATATATCTACTACATCTACTTTACTCATATTATTTTTTCCTCCATGTTAAATATTATAAAATTATATTTATTTTAATTTATATTCTTTGCTTTAATTGTACTTATTTGTCATACCTGTAACCTATATAATTCCTCTTATTTCTTCTAAATTCTTTATTCCTTCTCTATCCATAAATTCATTGATTCCATCTATTATCTCAAGCCCAATTTTAGGATTCATGAAATTTGCAGTTCCAACTTGAATACAAGTAGCTCCTGCCATTATAAATTCTATCGCATCTGTAGCTTTAGTTATTCCACCCATTCCCATTACTGGTATATTTACATTTTTACAAACTTCATGTACCATTCTAAGAGCTATAGGCTTTATAGCTGGTCCAGATAATCCAGCATATACATTTTCAAATACTGGCTTTCTATTTTTTATATCAATTGCCATTGCTTTAAAAGTATTAACTAAAGATACTCCATCAGCACCTTCTTCTTCACAAACTTTTGCCATACCCACAATATCTTCAGCATTAGGTGATAATTTTATTACTAGAGGTAGTTTAGTTGCGTTTCTTACCTCACGAACAACTTCTCTTGCCACTTCATTTTTTATACCAAAAGCCATTCCTCCTGCTTTGACATTTGGACAAGATATGTTCAATTCAATAATATCTATAGGTTTATCATTTAACAGCTTAACCCCAAGTAGATAATCTTCTAATGTTCCACCTCCAACATTAGCAATTCTAACTAAATCTAACTCACTGAAGAAAGGAAGTTCACTGTCTATAAATCCTTGAACTCCAGGATTTTCAAGTCCAACACTGTTCATCATACCTGATGGCGTCTCATGAACTCTCATACCATTGTTACCAGGTTTTTTATTTAAAGTAAGACCTTTACTACTTATACCACCAAGTTTTTGTATATCATAAATTTCATTATATTCTCTTCCAAATCCAAAAGTCCCAGACGCCATTATTACTGGATTTTTAAAATCAATATTTCCAAATTTTACGTTTAAATTAGCCATTAAAAATCACGTCCTCTCCCCAAAATACTGGACCGTCTTTGCAAGTTTTTTTATTTCCTTTAGTAGTCTTACATGTACATACTAAACACGCTCCTACTCCACATGCCATATGATTTTCAAGTGACACCATAATCCTTGTTTTAGTACCTTCTACCATTTTAACCAATTTTTCCATCATTGGAGTTGGCCCACATGTTAATATATAGTCATATTTTTCTACATCAATTATGTCTGTTACAAACTTATTTCCTACTGTTGTATATACCTCATTGCAAACTTCTCTATATTCATTTTCTAATATAACATCTTCTCTAAATCCAAGATAAGCATCGCAGTCTTTTATGTTTTTAGCAACTAAATATAATGGTGCTATACCGATTCCACCACCTACTAGAGCTACTTTTCCATCAACTTTACTATATCCATTTCCATAAGGACCCTCTAGTTTTATAGTATCGTTTACTTTTAAATTACTAATAATTTGAGTTCCTTCTCCTACTACTTTATAAAGAAAAGTTATACCTTCTTCATCTATATCATGTATACTTATAGGTCTTGAAAGGACTGGATAAGTATCCCATGCTCTTAGCATATAAAATTGCCCCATCTTACCTTCAAAAGCGCCTTTTACTTTCATTCTATACATATCTTCACCTATGTATATATTTTCTAGAATTTTATACATCCCAAAATCTCCTTTACTTCACTATTATATAATGTAACTACTAACCTTCATTTACACCTAGAAGCTTTATTATTAATGCCATTCTAACGAACATTCCATATTTAGCTTGCTTAAAATAAACAGCTCTATCATCTGTATCTACATCAACATCTATTTCATTTACTCTTGGTAGTGGATGCATTACTAACATACTTTCAGATGCTTTTTCTAATTTAGCTTTATTTAAAATATAATAGTTTTTTAGTCTTTCGTATTCTGATTTATCTTCAAATCTTTCTTGTTGAATTCTAGTCATATATAAAACATCCAAACTTCCTATAACATCATCTAAATTATTAGTTTCATAGTAAGCATGTCCCTTTATAGCTTCTTTTATATAGTCTGGCATTTTTAGTTCTTCAGGTGCTATAAATACAAACTTAGTATTTTTGTATCTCGCCATAGCCTTAACTAAAGAATGTACAGTTCTTCCATATTTTAAATCACCACATAATCCTATTGTGTGATTTTCTAAAGTTCCTTTTAATGATTTTATAGTAAGTAAATCTGTAAGTGTTTGGGTTGGATGCTGATTTCCGCCATCTCCTGCATTTATAAATGGTACTTCTGTAAATTTTGATGCTTCTGTAGCTGCACCTGATTGAGGGTGTCTCATAGCTATTATATCAACATAACTAGATACTATCCTCATCGTATCACCTAAAGTTTCACCCTTTGATGCAGATGATGAATTTGGCTCTGAAAAACCTACGACACGACCTCCTAGTCTGTTCATAGCAGATTCAAAACTTAATCTTGTTCTTGTTGATGGTTCATAAAATAATGTAGCTAATAGTTTACCTTCACATATATGAGAATATTTTGACAGATTGTCAATTATTTTTTGAGCTAATTCTAATATTTCATCTATTTCTTCTATAGAAAAGTCTTCTGGTTGGATTAAATTTCTTGATTTTAACATCTTTCGTCCTCCTTTTTTAGCCTCTCTGAACTAAAATTAAAAGTATTTTTGTACTGTTAGTAGCTTATCACCTTTACCTTATCCTGTCAAGGTATTGCGCAAATAATCATTATCTGGAAAGAATACTATTTAATAGTAATATTAATATAAGTCCACATCAAAATTTAAGATAATACAAAAACACTCTATATTGCATTTAACATATAATCATTTTATATTTCCTGATTAAATTAAATATAATATAGAGCATTTGTATTTATGTATTTATCAATTTGTTATAGTACAAATCGATTATAAGATTCTTTTTGCTGTAACAAATCTCGCTGTATAGTATGCTGAATTTATACTAGTTACACGGACTGTTTTTCCTGTTGATGGTGAATGTATCATATTACCTCCACCTACATATATACCAACATGACTAACAGAACCAGAACCATTAGTTGTAAAGAATACTAAGTCTCCTGGCTGTAAATTTGCCTTACTTACAGTTTGTCCATAATTAGATTGTGCCTTAGATGTTCTTGGTATCTTCTTTCCTACTGCATTTCTGTATACATATTGTGTGAATCCTGAACAGTCAAAAGTATTTGGCCCTTCTGCTCCCCAAACATATGGGCAACCTTGCTTAGAATAAGCCAAATTAAGTACAGCTTGAACTGCATTAGAGTTAGCTGTTGGCACATTTGAATTATTATTTTGTTGATTATTATTTGTGTTGTTTTGTTGAGTGTTATTTGTGTTTGTAGAATCTCCATTTTGAGTAACATTTTGGTCTACTTGCGGTTCTTCTATTACTGGAGCTTTATCAGTTACATAAGATGATTTTACATATCCTTCTGTTTCTCCATCTTTAACTTTCAACCAATCTCCATTTTCCTCTAAAACCAATAAAGAGCTTCCTTTTTCTAGCTCTCCAATTACTTCTGAATTTTCACTTTTATCTTTTCTTAAGTTTACTTTATCAGCGTTAGTATATCCTACCCCTTCAGATATATCTACATATCTAGTAGCTAACCAACCTTCGCCATCTTCAACTTTAACTTTAACCCATTCTCCTTGAATTCCTAGAACTGTAAATTCGTCTCCAGAATAAGCTATATTTTGAACTTGACCTTCTTCTCTTATCTTTATAGCTACTCCATCTTTTATTCTTGCAACTTTATATTTTACTTCTTTATATTCGCCTAAATTTAATTCAGTATTTGTTTTATCATCTTTATTTTGAGATGAATCATTTATTTCATCTGCATTTACAATTGAACTTACTGATAATGCCATAACTGATGCAAATACTGGTATTAATATCTTTTTCTTCACGATAAACCTCCTAAAATTTTCCCATAATTATCTTATGATTCTATTTTGTAGGTGAAGAGTACCTAAGGATAAAATACTAATACACAATACATTAATAAAAGCTCTATCTGTAACTTTTTTGTAAACCTCTTTATATAACTTTTATAGTATCATTATATTAATAAATAATAATTAATTAGTTTATCCAATATGTCACCTAAATATACATTATTTACTTCATTATATAATATGAGTTTGTAAAAGTAAAGAATTTTGTACCTTTTGAAGCTAAAGTACGCATAAATATTGTTTTATGTGTTTTTTTGTGCGTTTTTATGCATCGTATATTTTTTAATAAAACTTCTATAAAGTTAGAAATATAGTGAATTTTTTAACTTATTCTAAGTAAAAAGTCACCTTTATAAAAGTGACTTTTAGATTATAATTTTTTTAAATTTGATTATGGTTCTACTAGTATATCATAAAATTCTACAACAATCTCCATTCTGTCAGAATCTTTAGGAGTTAATCCTATACTTTCACAGTTTTCTTTATGTTCTCTTCTCATACTTTCAGGAGCATCTGCATATGTAAATGGTATGGTTGAAACTGTCATAGAAAAAATGTTTCCTGTAACTTTTACATCTTTAGGCAATATATTCAAATCAATGATACTAGTTAAGCTAATCTTTAAAAAAGTAATAGAAGATAATAAGCATAAAATTAATGCTATTAAAATACCATTTTTATATTTTTCATTAAACATATTCATTACTCTTTTTCTAATATCAGATTGTTTATGTAATCCAGCCACAAATTTATTTGAAGTATTTGAACCTCTTCTCATTGCATTTATAATTGTTAAAGCATAGTCTTGTTTTTCTTCTTCACTACGGTTCTTTAAAACTCTCTCATCACAATAAAGTTCACAGTCTAAATCTATATGTTTATCCATTATATATACAAATGGATTAAACCAATATACTATTTTCAAAAATATCATTACATACTTTAGACAAAGGTCTTTACTCTTAAAATGCATAAGCTCATGCCTAAAAATCCAGTCGAGTTCTTTTAAATTATAGTCATGTGGTGGTAAAAGTACACATGAATCAAAAAATGCTGGTGTTTCAACTTCATAAGAATATTTTAATTTTATATCTTTTGTTATATCAAATTCTTTTAATATATCTTTATAAAGATTTATTATTTCTTTATCCTCAACATCATAGGATAAATCATTTATTAAATTTTTAAGTTTTATGTATTTAAATATAGTATAAATTAAATATATTACTACAGTTATAAGCCAAGTATATAATAAAATATTATTCTTTAAATTTGAAATATTATTAAAGCCTTCTAAATTTATATTATTAATATTGATATTTTCTTTGTTTCTCAAGATGTTTATTGTAAATGTATAGTATGTAAAAGGTAACAACAACTTAATAACTATTATCATCCATATGTAATAATTAAATTTTTTACTAAATCTTTTGAATACATTTTTCTTAAAAATCAATATCAGAAAAATACTTAAGCTACTTACTATAGTAGTTCTAAAAATCCCATTTAGAATTAAGTTAGTCATTAATTCTCACCCATCTTATTTTTTAATATTTTATATTTAAGTTTAATTATTTGTTAAATTTTTCATAAAATGTTTTTAAATTTTCAATTTAAATGTTTATTTAATAAAATTATTTTAATATTTATATACATTTAATAGCATATTAAATATATATTATTTCTTGTTTTTATTAGATATTCTTTACTCTTTAATATATCTATTTCTTATTGTTTTGAATTATCATAAGTTATAATAATAAATAATCTTTGTTTAATTATAACTTAGCAAGAATTAGCTCACAATTTTCATTAGTTAATTAAAATAATTATCTATAAATTTTATTTTTAATATTTTATCATAATATTATAAATAACAGTTGAAAAATGTCTTAAATAATTTTGATTCATCTAATTTTTAATGCTTGTACACAATACAATTTTTTTATACCTTGGATAATTATATTTTATTATTTGATATGGATAAATTCCTATACCCATATCATAATTGAGTATCTATAAGAAGGTTTAATTGATGACTCTAGACAATTTAACTATTGCATTAATACATCATTATATTGTATGGGAGTATCTATAATATCAGAATCTTTAGGAATCATGCCCAATGCTTCACAATTTTTTTTATATCTTTCTCTAACTTTTTCAGGAGCATCTGCATATGTAAATGGTAAAGTTAAAACTACTGTACTACCAATAATTTGTGTTTCTTCCATATTTTTAGGTAATACATTTAAATTAACAATACTGGTTGAACTAATTTTCAGAAAAGTAATAGAAGATAATAAGCATAAAGTTAATGCCATTAGAATACCATTTTTATATTTTTCATTAAACATATTCATTACTCTTTTTCTAATATCAGATTGTTTATGTAATCCAGCCACAAATTTATTTGAAATGTTTGAACCTCTTCTCATTGCATTTATAATTGTTAGAGCATAATCTTGTTTTTCTTCTTCACTACGATTCTTTAAAACTCTTTCATCACAATAAAGTTCACAATCTAAATCTATATGTTTGTCCATTATATATACAAATGGATTAAACCAATATACTATTTTCAAAAATATCATTACATACTTTAGACAAAGGTCTTTACTCCTGAAATGCATAAGTTCATGCCTAAAAATCCAATCAAGTTCTTTTAGCTTATAGTCATGTGGTGGTAAAAGTACACATGAATCAAAAAATGCTGGTGTTTCAACTTCATAAGAATATTTTAATTTTATATCTTTTGTTATATTAAATTCTTTTAATATATCTTTATAAAGATTTATTACTTCTTCATCCTCAACATCATAGGATAAATCATTTATTAAGTTTTTAAGTTTTATGTATTTAAAGATATTATAAATTAAATATATTACTACAGTTATAAGCCAAGCATACAATAAGATGCTATTCTTTAAAGTTGAAATATTATTGAATCCCTCTAAATTAATATTATTAATATTGATATTTTCTTTGCTTCTCAAGATGTTTATTGTAAAGGTATAGTATGTAAAGGGCAATAACAGCTTAATAACAACTATCATCCATATGTAATAATTAAATTTTTTACTAAATCTTTTAAATACATTTTTCTTGAAAATCAATATCAGAAGAATACTTAAACTACTTACTATAACAGTTCTAAAAATACCATTTAGAATTGAATTAACCATATATTTTCACCTAACTTATTTATTAGTATTTTGTATTTGAATTTAATTAGCTCTCTAAGTTCTTTCTATGACTTTTTATGTAATAATAAATGTCCATCTTACTTCAATGTGTATTGATTCTATATAAACATGGAGATTTAACTAAAGTTAAACTAGTTTTTGATTTCCTTTACAAAACCTCTTTTATTTAAATCATATTTATTTTAGAAATATATTTATTTTTATTTAATATTTTTTCAATTAAGTTTATAAAACTATTTTTATTTAATTATAGCTTATTCATAATTAGCACGTCAATTGACAAGAATTAGTTTAAGTCATAAATATAGACTCTATCTAAAACCCATTAATATTACATTGTAAATGTTTTGAAAGTAAATAATTTTAATTGCATCAACTTTAGTTTTATTGCTTCTAATTGTATTTAATTTTTTTCATAAGTTACACTAATATGTTCTACAAAATAAAAAATGACCCAAATCACTTTGAGTCATATAACTTTTAAGGACTGTACATAGTACAGCCCTTTTTATATATTAAATAATTATATCCTATTATTTATTAAGAGTAAATTCTAGTACCATCCTCTTAATTTCATAGCTTCAGCAACTCTCTTAATTGAATGCATATAAGCAGCTTCTCTCATTGTAACATTGTACTCTTCTTTGATTTTCCAAATAGATTCAAATGCTTTAACCATAGCTACTTCTTCTTTTTGCTCTACTTCTTCTTCTGACCAGTAGTATCCATATAAGTTTTGTACCCACTCGAAGTAAGAAACTGTAACTCCACCAGCATTAGTTAATATGTCTGGAGTAAGAACTATTCCTCTTTCAGCAAATACTTCATCAGCCTCTGGAGTAGTTGGTCCATTAGCAGCTTCACAAACTAATTTAGCTTTTATAGATTCAGCAACTTCTTTAGTTATAGAGTTTTCTAATGCAGCTGGTATTACTATATCAACATCTGAAGCCCAGAACTCTTCTAAAGATATTCTCTTAGCTCCTGGGAAGTTTAATAAGTTACCATGCTCTTTCATATGATCTAACATAGCTTGACCATCTAAACCATTTTCATTGTATATAGCATAAGAACCTTCTGATTTACACCATTCAGCCATAGCTACAACAGTACCACCAAGTTTTTCACAGTTAAGAACTGTGTAAGAACCAACGTTTCCTATACCTTGAACAGCTAATTTAGCTTTTTTCATATCTATTCCTAATTTAGCAGCAGCTTCTCTTGCAGTTACAGCAACACCAAATCCAGTAGCAGCTGTTCTTCCTAAAGAACCACCAAATTCAACTGGTTTACCAGTTAAAACACCTATAGCACTTTGTCCAGTTAATTTATTATATTCATCAACCATCCAAGACATTATTTGTCCATTAGTGTTTACGTCTGGTGCAGGAACGTCAACTTTTTCACCTATTAATTTATATATTCCATCTATGTATCCTCTACTTAATCTTTCTAATTCACCTTGAGATAAAGTTGATGGATCTACTATTATTCCACCTTTACCTCCACCATATGGTATACCTGTTACAGAACATTTGAAAGTCATCCATATAGATAAAGCTTTTACTTCGTCTCTTGAAACATTTGGATGGAATCTTATTCCACCTTTTGTTGGCCCTACTGCATCATTATGTTGTGATCTAAATCCTTTAAAAGTTTTTATAGAACCGTCATCCATTTTTACTGGAATTGAAACCTCAATAACTCTCATAGGTTCTTTTAATAATTCATAAACTGCTGGTTCCATACCTAATTTATCACATGCATTTTTTACTTGAGATTGCGCCATCTCGAAGACATTTACATCTTTTCCTGACATTTGAAAGCCCCCTTATAAATACGTTATAATTATGTATACTCCATTTAGAAAAACCATTTCCTAAATTTACAGTTTAATTATAGCACACTTTATTGCAAATTAGTATATCATTTTTTCAGTTTATTTTTTAACATGGGAGGAAGTTTATTTTTTTAATTTTATGAATGTTAATATCTATTTTTTGTACATTAACTAAAGTCATTCTCTCAATAGACTTTTTTATTATCTGTTGCATACTTTCAATTTTTTTTATAATTTCTAAATCATTGATATTTATACTTACAAAAATATTCATAAAATTATTGCAATTCTCTATATTGATTTTATTTATTCTATCAATGCTTCCAAAGTTGTACACTTCATATTCAATTATTTGTTTAATTACATCTGCATCAATATAAACTTTGCCAATATAACTAAAAGTAGGTCTTATAATTGTCTTTTCTAAAACGACCATATTTATATTATTTCCTTTTCTAAAAAGCCTTTTTAATGGATTTATACTAAGACCACTTGTCATATTTTTTATTTCAACTGCTGGAACAGGAATTACATGATTTCCTTCTTTTCTAGATTGTTTTGCTATTGCTATTTCATATTTAGTACTTATATCTTGAATATTTATAAATTTATAAACTTTTCCGATTGATAATCTATCTACAATCTGATTAATCATTTTTTTTGAAGTTCCTATAACAAGAATCTTATTTATATTTTCCTTCTCTATTACCTCTCTAACCTTCTGCCGATGTTCTAAATTATAAAAAATAGCTCTTTTAACTGCCTCAACAGTAGTCTTTGCTTGTTTTGCTGATATACCTGCTAAAACTTTATTTCTATATATTAAAATACCATCATCAATTATATAATCTATGTCATTTTCATATGCAAACTCTAGTGCCTTATAACTTTTTCCTGTACCACTTGACCCAACTAAAGCATATACTTCCATTTGATATCTCCTTTATTAAATAGTTTCAGACTAATTGCTTCAAAACTTTATTATTAATTAAAGTTATTATATCACTACTAATTGAATATTATATCCAATACTAAAATTTATAAAATAAATAAAATACTAAAAGATAAGATTCCTTTATAAAGTAAAAAGTTGATTCAACGAAAAATCAACAAAAAAAATTTTACTTTTTAAAAAAAAGGAATATAATATACTTTAAAGCAAGGAAAACTTACTGGATTTACATTAAAAGGAGCTGGTAATATGAACATTACAAAAAATTTTTTAAAAGACTATTTAGAAAAATTTAATGAAACACCATTTCTAGTTAGGCTTAAAGATGGGGAAGAATTTCTAGTTGGAGATAGCTCTCCTCAATTTAAAGTTATTGTAAATAATGATATTAGCAAATCTGAATTATTAAAAAGTACATCTTTAGCACTTGGAGAGGCCTATATAAATAGAGACATTGAAATTGAAGGAGATTTATTTTTAACCTTAAACCTACTTCTAAAACAAATAGACAAATTTAGTATTGATAACTCAGCTGTAAAACATTTGCTACATTCATCTAATTCGATGAGACATCAAAAGAAGGAAATACACGCTCATTATGACATTGGAAATGATTTTTATAGTTTATGGCTAGACAAAACACTTAGTTATTCTTGTGCATATTTTAAATATGATAATGATAATCTTTACGAGGCTCAGGTTAATAAAGTTCATCACATATTAACTAAACTAAATTTAGAAGAAGGTATGAGTCTTCTTGATATTGGTTGTGGATGGGGATTTCTATTAATAGAAGCTGCAAAAAAATATAAAATTCATGGTGTGGGAATTACACTTAGCGAAGAACAATTTAAAGAGTTTAATACTAGAATTAAAGAAGAGAATCTTCAAGATTACCTTGAAGTAAAACTTATGGACTATCGAGAACTTAAAGAATCAAACCTTACATTTGATAGAGTTGTTAGCGTTGGTATGCTTGAACATGTTGGCAGAGAAAACTATGAACTTTTTATTAAAAATGTAAATGCTGTCCTAAAAGATAGTGGATTATTTTTGCTTCACTATATAAGTGGCTTAAAAGAATCTTATGGAGACCCTTGGATAAAAAAATATATTTTCCCAGGTGGAGTTATCCCTAGCTTAAGAGAAATGATACATATTTGTAGCGATTATAACTATCATACTATAGATGTTGAAAGTTTAAGATTACATTATGTAAAAACTTTATTATCTTGGCATGAAAATTTCTATGATAATCTTCCTAAGATTAAAGAAATGTTTGATGATAAATTTATAAGAATGTGGGATTTATATCTTTGTTCTTGTGCTGCTGCTTTTAATACTGGCATTATAGATATACATCAAATACTTTTCACTAAAGGCATAAAAAATGATTTACCTCTAACTAGAGATTACATGTATTCTTGTTCAAAATAGATATTTTTATAAATTAATCAAATTTTGAACTTAATTATAAAAATAGAGCTATCTTTAAGTAAAGATTTTTATAAAGTAAAAATTCTCTATATTAAAATAGCTCTATTTATTATATTCTTATAAGCTTCTATTCAGCTATGTATTATACACTATAACAAAACTCTCCATTTTCTTTTATGTTAAAGAAGTCTGCATAACACACATCAAATATCCTATTTTCTAAATCAGATATTTCAACCTTATTTTTTATCAAATAAGTTAATACACCTACATATGAAATATCTCCTTGTATAACTGCTCCATAGATTATATTATCTTTAAAAATAAACTTTTTATAACAATCATTTCCATGTCTAGTTAATACTTTATAACTATCATCTACAGGTGTATTCATGCCTATAGAAATGGTTGGTATATCCATAAAATTCATACTATTTTTAAAAGCAAATTCATCTTCTACCTTTTTATCTTTTCCAACCATATTGTGTGCAGCTATAATTCCTTGTTTTACAGCTATAGGCCAGATAGCATTTTTACCTACAACATCCCCTGCTGCATAGATATCTTTTTGCGTTGTTTGGCATCTATCATCTATTATTATGCCTCTATCATATTCTATTCCTGTTTCATCTAAAAAGTCAGCATTAGGTTTCACTCCTGTAGCTACGATTACCATGTCTGCATCAAGAATTTCTCCATTTGAAAATGCAACGCCTTTAACATCTTTACTATCATCTAAAACAATTTCTTGTATTGATGCACTTGGATAAAATTTTACGCCTTTTTCTTTAAATTTATTTTCGTATACTGATGCTGTATATTCATCTAATTGTCTATCTAGAATATATTTTTCCATAAAGGCCACTGAAATATCCAGCTGTTCATATTTAAATAGACCAATTAAAGCATCTATTCCAACTAATCCTGCCCCTATTATAACAACTTTCTTTGATTTTTCTGCCTTCTCTTTTATTTTATAAATATCATCTATGTTTCTTACAGAGTATACAAAATTTCCTTCTCTTAAATTCTTTATAGGAGGAATAGCAGAAGATGCACCTGTAGCTATTAAAAGCTTATCATAATTTACAGCGATGTCTTCCATTTGAACTAGTTTTTTATCTGTATCTATTCCTTTAACCGTTTTACCTGAAATCCAGTTTATGTTGTTTTTCTCCATAAAGTCTTCATCAACAAAGTTTATTTGCTTTAAAGTTCTGTGTTCAGATATAACATGATGTAGCATACATCTTGAGTATATATTTTCATCTTTAGAAATTACCACTATATTAGAATCTTTATCTAATTCTCTCAATGTTTTTGCTGCATTTATACCAGCAGCACTAGCCCCTAACACTACATAATTCATCATTTTCCTCCTTCTGTAATTCAATTGCACCACTTGGACAATTAGCTACACATCTAGGATATTCTTCATCTTTACATAAATCACATTTAAGTATGTTTTGCTTGCTTCTATCATCTGGTTTTAATAATCCATATGGACAAGACATTACACACATATAACATGAACCACATTTTTCTTCATCATATGAAACGATTCCACTCTGACTATCTTTATGCATTGCACCACTCATACATGCTAAAGCACATTCTGGCTCATCACAGTGTCTGCAAAGAATTGGAACTGGATTATTATGTTTGCTATCTAGTTCTATATGCCCTCTACTATCATTATCTACATTTTCTAAATCAAGAGTATACATGTTATAATCTTTATTATGCTTTAACATACAAGCTAATACACAACTTTTACAGCCTGTACATAAATCTTTATTTATAAAAATTCTATGCATTACATTCCACATCCTTTAACCCTAAATTTTTTCTTCTGTCTATTATTATTTGTTCTAATTGATCAGCTGAAGATTTAGGATCTGGATTCACTATAACATGTCCTCCTGTTAAGTCTTTTAATTTTTCTGTTAATACCTCTGTTACTAACTTTCCTCCTGTTATAAATGGAGGTAATGCTAAATGAAGAGGTAAACCAAGAGCAAGTCCAAAAGCTCCATCAGCTAATGCTTGTTCTTCCAACCATTGTGGAGCTGAAAGCACTAATGGTAATTGTGGTAAATCTATTCCAAGCTCAGCCGCTAACTCTGTTGCTACTATTTCAAGTCTACCTATAGCTAAACATGGCCCGAAATTTAATACTGGTGGTATTCCTAAAGTCTTACATACTTCTTTTAAGTTTTCCCCTGCTAATTCTTCTGCTCCAGGTGACATAAGACCAACATTTTCTAATCCTCCAGTAGAACATCCTGCTGAAAGTACTATAATATCTTTTTTAATTAACTCCTTAGTCAATTCAACAGTATTTATATCATGACCTCCTGCTGTCATATTTGAACATCCTACAACAGCTGCAACCCCTTTAATTTTTCCTTCTGCAATTAAATTAATAAGAGGTTTCCATGAATCTCCTAAAAATGCTTTTAAATTCTTTTCACTTACACCAGTTAAAGACTGCTCAAATCCATGGTCTTTTGGTATATCTATTTCAACACTTCCTCTTCTCTCCTTATAAGATTCTAGTGATTTTTGTATTAATGAATTACTAAGTTCATCTAAATTACTTCTATCTAATTCTATATATTCTGCATTTGCTTTTTTAGCAACATCATCTAAGCAAACCATTTTTACTTTATACTTATCTGCTATTGGCTCAAGTCCAGGTATAGTACAGTTAAATTCAGAAAGAACTATATCTATTGCTCCAGTTGATAAAACAGCTTCACTTGTAAAGTTATTACCCGCATGACCAGCAAATACTTCTTGATAATGTTCTCCTCTTAATTGTAAGTCTTGACCAACACATGTACATCCTACTAACTTAAATCCTTTTGCCCCAACAGATTGAGCTAACTTTATAACATCTTCATCTTTTAATCTATCTTGGAAATTTGCAAATGTTGAATGTTGATGACCTGTTATCATTATATTTATGTAGTCTGGATCTATTACATTAAATCCTACAGGAGCCATTCTTATAACTGGTTCTCCTAACATAACATCATTTAAAAGATTCGTTAGAGTAAGACCATATAACCCTGTTGATATTCCTAAATTTAAACAGTTAACTAACATGTCTACTGGGTCACTGTTTAAGTTTGTTGATGATTTTACTATTGCATCAAATACTTCTGATTTTGCACCACCAGGCATTATGCCTAACTCTTTCCATTTTTTTACTCTAGGTGCATAAGCTATTTTTTCTACTAATTCCATCTTGTCATCTCTTGATTTATATAAATCATTTATAACTTTATCAGCTACTTTTATACATTTATCGTATTTTTCATCACTTTCTATTCCAAACATCTCTGCTAATTGATTTAATGTTTTTTCTCCCTTAATAACACCTTTAGTTATTCCAACATTTTTTAAATTCTTAGCTGTATTTTCTACCACATGTAAATAACAAGCTGCTCCTGATGCTACTGCTCTTAAAAAGTTTCTTGCTACTATAGTATCTGCATCTGCTCCACATACACCTCTTGGTGATTTTGGAGTTACTCTACATGGTCCATTTGAACAGAGTCTACAACAGACTCCTTGAAGTCCAAAACCACATTTAACCTTTTGATCTTCTGTTCTATGAAATGCTGTTTCAACATCCTTTGAAGCTACAAAACTTTCTAATTTCTTGTCCGCACTTTCGCACATTTTACAAGTGTTACAAGCCATTACAAATTCCCCCTTATATTTTTATATTAAAAAAGTAGATTTGATAGTATTATAGCAATTGACTATAATTTAACTATTAAAATCTACTTATTTAATACCACGTTTTCCCAACTTTAAAACAAAATATAAATTATTAAAATAAATATATATATTTATTTTTTTTTACACTTTTAATTATTTAAATCTTTACTTATTTTTTCTAGCTTATTTAAAACTCTACCTTTCTCACTTCCATCTAGTACTTTTGGTTGATAATTATTCCTAGAACTACTAGATGTTATTGCTGTTGGTATTATATTTGGCTCTTTAATTGAAGATAGTTTATTATCTGAGAAGGTAAAAGTTTGTTGATATATATAGCTATCTGTATCAGAAGGATTCTTATTTCCTCCAAAACAAAAATTTCCTAAACTGTAAGCTATATACTTATCTTTATACTTTTCTATACCTTGAACTACATGAGGATGAGAACCTATAACCAGGTCTGCACCCTTATCTATTGCATAATGAGCAAAATCTTTTTGTTTTTTATCTGGATAATATTCCAGTTCTATTCCCCAGTGAAAATAAACCATAACAACATCTGACTTCTCTTTTATGGCTTTAATATCATCTTCCATTTGTTTTAAGTTTTTTTCATTGTATTCAGTTGACAATCCATTATATCCCAATAAACCTACTTTAATTCCATTAACATCTATTACTGCGTCTTTACCTAAACCAAAATAATTTATCTTATTTTCATCCAGTATGAACTTTGTATCTTTCATACCTTCCTCAAAATAATCCTCTGAATGGTTATTTGCAACACTTACTGCTTCTACACTTCCAGACTTCAAAATGTTTATATATTCTGGTTTGCCTTTAAATGCAAACTTCTTCTCTTTCGCCTTTGATGCATTAGTAAGAGGACCTTCTAAATTAACTACTGTTAAATCATCTTTTTCAAATATAGATTTTACATTTTTAAGAAAATAATCATTATCTTTTCCTTGTCTTTCAAATTCATGGTCGAAACTACCATAGTATGATGAACCTTTATAGTTTCCCATAGTTACATCACCAGCAAAACTTATAGTTATATCTTGTTTTACAGGCTCTCTTTTTTGTTCTTCAACCTGACTTTGATTATTATTAGAATCTTTTTTAATGTTATTTTCCTTCTCAGAATTATTAGAACACCCTACTACAAATAACAATAAACTCATAATACATATGTAAACTAACTTATTTTTCATGTTAAATCTCCTTTAAAGCAACAAATTCTTAATAAAATATACTCTTTTAAAAGTATAACATTTTTAAATGTACTCCATACATAACTTTTAAACTTTAATTTTATTTTTAAGGTAAACTTCTCTAAGATAAATAAAAATATAAGCAGATTAAACTTTATTGTAAAACTTTAAAATAAGAATATCATAATAAAGTTTTTGTTGTAGAATTAATTTAATTGTTATATTCAATAATATTTGTTATAATGTTATTGAATTACAATACATATAAAAGGGAGGATTTCAAAATGGCATATAAAATTACTGACGCTTGTATAAGCTGTGGTGCTTGTGAGGCTGAATGCCCTGTTAGCTGTATATCAGCTGGAGACGACGCATATGTTATAGATGCTGGTTCTTGTATAGACTGTGGTTCTTGTGCAGGAGCTTGTCCTGTAGATGCACCTCAACCAGAATAATAATTGGTTATTCATAAAGAGACTGGCTTAATTTGATTTTATCAATATTAATCAGTCTCTTTTATTTATAGCTTAATTGTATTTTATATTTTAGAATGATACTCTGATATATAAATAAATCAGTTTTAAATTATTCGTTAAATATGACTCATTTCTAAGCTATTAATTTTAATATCACCTATATACCATATTCTATTTTCACAAGTTATATCTTGTTTTGCATCAAAAAAATTCAAATATAATCTATGAATATTACTATAAGTTTCTTTACATATGTTTATTTCTCAAGTCCACAGGATTCTTATTTTCTACTTTTCTATAAATAGCATATAATATGGAGTTAAATATAAATCTAATATTTTTAAAAACTATTTTATATATTCAATACTCTTATACTTTATTTCTAAAAATATACACCGTACTCTCATTACTCAAAACCTGATTTTTTATTATTTTAAAATATTTTTTAGTTTATTTGTTTTAGTTTTTTCAATAAAAAGGCATTGAACAGATATGTTATTATTTAAATATGTGTATTATCACAAGCTTATCTATTACAGGATGCTTATTTTGTATACTAAAAAGAGAGGCTCTATTGCATGATCTTTAAAACCATTTTGGAGCACTCTCTTCTTTATCCAATACCACATTCATATTCTTGTTCATTTAAAAAACTATAATAATATTTTCCAGTATTTATAAGTTCCTCATGAGTTCCCTCCTCTACAGATTTTCCGTCCTTGATGACATATATCTTGTCTACATTTTTTATTGTCGATAGTCTATGTGCTATAATTATAGTTGTTTTATTTTTCAAAAACTCATTTATATTTTTTAATATATCTCTTTGTGATATATTGTCCAATGCTGATGTTGCTTCATCAAATATCAATATTTTAGAATTGCTTAGCAACGCTCTTGCAATAGATATTTTCTGTTTCTGTCCCCCAGATAGTTTTACACCTTTCTCTCCAACTATAGTTTCAAAACTATTCTCAAGGTTGCTTATAAAATCATACACATCGATTTTTTTACAGATATACTCTACATCGTTTTTAGATATATTTTTATTCCCTAAAGTTAAATTGTTGAAAATTGTATCATCAAATAATAGTAAGTCTTGAGTTATAACAGATATCTGTTTTCTTATATCCACTAAATTATAATCCTTTAAATCAACATCATCTACTTTTATACTTCCTTTATCAATATCCCAAAGTCTAAATATCAACCTAGCTATTGTAGATTTACCACATCCGCTAGATCCAACTAATGCAGTTGTTTTTCCATTTTTAAACTCTAAAGTTAGATTATCTATAGTCTTAATCTCATTATCATAGGAAAATTCAACATTCTTAAATTCGATATTGCCTACAAAATTTTCTTTACACCTATTTCCATTATTATTTTGTTTTATAATTACTGGTTCATCCAATGCATTAAATATCCTATCTATGGAGACTGATGCCTGTTGAATTCTAGTATTAGACTTAATTATACTTGTGCAAGGCATAATCAGCATACTTGTATATTGTTGAAATGCAATAAGTTCCCCTATACTCATTTCCCCCTTTATTATTTTTATTCCTCCATAACAATAAATTGATATTGTTATTAAACTGCTCAATATCATTGCTATTGAAATATTTGTTGAAATTATTGTATTGAGCCTTATCCATTTATCTACTATTCCTTTTTCTTTTTTTACATATGTTCTAAAAAACTTTAATACTGATTTTGATATCACTATATTCATCATATTAGAAACATATTCTTGAACTAAGTTTGACACATCTCCTGAATCTGTTCTTATTTCTTTTGTCTTAAGTGCTATTTTTTTTGTAAATTTCGATTGACTAAATATTATTACTATCTGAATTACTAAAACTATAAGTAATAAATCAAATCTAATATTAACTAAAAATACTAATGCCGAAAAAGCTGTTATAACATTTACAATCAAAGAAAATATCATTTCTATCCCAAAATTCTCAACTATAAATATGTCATTTTCTAATATGGTTAATATATTTCCAGATTTTATATTTGTGTAATAGTTGCCAGATAGTTTTGATAGATGTTTTAGTAGCTTTAATTTTAGATTTATTGTTATTCTTTTTTTCATCTTTGAATATATATATTGTAGAGCTATTTCAGATAATGCCACGGTTATCTTTATTACAGAAAATACTATAACAAGCTTTATCAGCAATTCTACATTCCCTAGTTGTATAGCATCATCTAATATAATTTTTATCACTTGAGGAATTACTAAATCCAAAGCAGATATTGTCAATACGATAATAAATGCCATCATAATAACAACTCTATTATTTTTAAAAACCATTCTTAGAAATTTCTTTATATTTTTTTTATTTTTCAAAAGTTTACCTCCCAAGCATCTAAACATAACAAAACTTCATAAATAAAATATTATTCACACTTGTCCATTTATATTTAACTCAACAAGTTTTGTTAGAGTATGTACTGACACAAAGTCATATCTTGAGACATTTATGTATTCAATTTTTATATTAAATTTCTCTTCCATTTTTCTTATTACACTGAAACAATTATGATCATTTAAACCAACTCTATTACTAAACAAATTATAATCATATATATCTTCACTCTTATTATCTATTTTTAATACTTCTTTCAAAGTTTCCTTTACACTTTTTAAAATATAATTATTACTGTCATATGGTTCAACTTTATTATCATAATATCTTTTACTTGATAATAAGTCACTCTCAGACCATCTATTTTTTAATGCTAAAGATTCAAGTTCTTCATTCAAACCTTCCAATTCTATTTTGGGATATTTTGACATAACCTTAGCTATTTTTCCTGTTAATCTAGCTGTAGCTTGGCTGTTGCTTTTCCCAAATAATTGATATGAGTTATTTAAACTACAACTTAAATAAGAATTGTTGTCTATTACACATTGTATGTCATAATCCTTATTGTACCAAAATGAATCCTTATTCTCTAAGATAAATCCTTTTACTCCTATTACATTATCAAATATACATGGATAACTTGATTTATATCTATTTGCAAGTGAGCTTACTATTATTTTCCCATTTAAAAATAATTCTTTACATATACTATATAAATCACTTTGAAATTTATTTTCCTTTATTGATAAGCTTAAATTTATCAACCTTATATCTGTTTTCAATATAAATTTTAATGCTTCTTCAAGAACTTGTATATTGCTTCTTCCTTGACTATCCAATATTTTAATTGCAAATATATCTATATCTTTAAATTCTTTTTTTATTAGAGATGCACAAGCACTCCCATGACCATTATCATCACTGTATTCATCTCCAATTAATATATTTTTATCATTTAATATAAATGACCTTCCTCCAATTATATTTTCTTTTAAATAGTCATGTTTAATATCTATTCCAGTATCTAATATTGCTACTTTCACTCTGCTCATTGTAAAATCACCTATTCTTTTATTTTCCCATCAATTATAGAAATAACTCTATCTGAAATTTTGGCAATATTATTATCATGAGTTACAAGAAGTAATGTTTTATTAAGCCTTTTAGTAGACATCTTTAAAAGATCTATAACTATATCGCTATTTTTACTGTCTAGATTTCCTGTAGGTTCATCTGCTAATATAATGCTTGGAGATGTAGATAATGCTCGTCCTATAGCAACTCTTTGCTGTTGACCCCCAGATAACTGACTTGGAAGGGATTTCCTCTTATCTTTAAGCCCAAGCATATCTATTAATTCGTTTATATAATTCTCATCAACTTTTTCTTTTCCCATTAACAGTGGAAGTTTAATATTTTCTTCAACTGTAAGTATTGGGATTAGATTATACTGTTGAAATACAAAACCAATTTTTTTCCTTCTATATTCTGACATAGTTATATCTGAAAATATATTTATATCCTTATTATCAACAATTATTTTTCCAGAAGTAGCTCTCTCAATACCTCCTAATAAATAAAGCAATGTGCTTTTTCCACTTCCACTTGGACCCATTATTGATACAAATTCGCCTTTATCAATTTCAATATTTATATTTCTTAGAACTTCAACTCTTGATTCCTTTCTCCCATATATCTTGCACAAGTCTATTGTTTTTAATATATTCATTTTTCCTCCTGTAACTTTATTCTACTCCATTTATACATTCAACCACACGTTTGCTTTTAATTTGCTTGAATTGCAAATGAGCAGTTACAGCTCCTATAATTATATTTACTGCTGTAATTAATATATAATCCCAATATAGTAGGCTAAATTCTATTCCTAAACTTGATACTCCACTATTGAGATATATTCTTTTCTGCAAAATACATGATAATATAACGGTAACTAAACTTGACAATACTCCATAAGATATACCTTCATATACTATCATTTTATTTAAAATCTTTTGATTTGCTCCTATTGCTATTAATATTCCAAATTCATTGATTCTTGAGATTATGCTATATCCTATATTATTTATCACATTTATAATAGTAATTATAAAAATTATAAATACTATTCCTGTATTATAAATTTTGATTTTTTTATTTAATATCTCAACATCTTGTTTCTGCTTCACTATATTTGTCAATATTATTCTTTTAGCATTTGATTTTGATATGATTTTTGATATTTTATCTTCTATATTTTTATCATCTGCGCCTCTATCTAAGTTGATATTAACAGAATAATAATCATTTATACCTGTGCTAGCTTTAAATGTTTCCTGGTCGACAATAACATCCACGCTATTACTAGTTGTATTATACGCTTCATGCATATAATCATATGATACTATAGCTCCAACTTTAAATTGTTTATATACATATTCTGAATCGTAATCAGTTAATTTATAATACTTATCATCTATAATATTATCTTTCCTAAATTTTATACTAATTTCGTCACCAGGTTTTATATCTACAACACTTTTTCCATTTACTTGTGGAACAGGATTTTTTCCATTTATTTGAGGGATATATACAATAGCCAAATTATTTTCTTTAATTTTATTTATATCTATATTTCCTTCTATAATATAATCTTTCAATCTATTAAGAGCATTATCATTATATCCTCTAAAGTTGTTCTTTAAAATAGTCTCTTTTATTAATTTATCATTCATCAAATACTCTTTTTTAGGAGTATCTTTATTATAATAATTTAAATCATTAAAATAATCTTTATTCAAAATTTTTATATTATTCATTATTAACTTTGAATATGTAACTTGAGATGACTCTATATTTTTTACACCTTCAATTTTTTCTATCTCTTCTAAAATACTTTCATTTATTCCACTACTCTTATTATCATTGTATATATTCATCATAAAATCAGAATTCATATGTAAATTAGAAAAATAAACTGGATATCTCTTCTCTTTTAGATACCCATTATAGTTCAATAGAACAAACATAGTTCCACAAATACACATAGAAAGGATTATCATAAAAAAAGTTTTTTTATTTCTAAATATATTTTTAAGAGAAATTGCCTTAGAAAATTCTACAAACCTATTAAAGAAACTAAAACTAACAAAATTTCTTTCAAATACATTATCATTGCTTCTTTTTATCAAACTTATAATAGTATTGTTCATAATATTCCTACAAGTTAAAAAAGCTATTAATATTATAATAACTCCAATTGATAAGATTGATAAAATTATTATGTCTGCTGGAAAAATCAAACCTATTTTTATGATTTCACCATTTAATATAAATTTTGTATTTATATTTTCACCTAATTTATAAAAAATTTTAGCTCCTAAATATCCTGTTATTATACCTATAGGTATCGAAATAAAATATAAAATTCTTAGTTCTTGTAATATAACTTTAAACATGCCATTTCTATTAGTTCCTATTGCTCTTAATACACCATATTCTCCCATTCTGTTATATATAGATATATTGAATATTCCATATATAACAATTCCACATATTAAACTTACTACTAAAACTATTTTAAACTTATTATAAATTTCTTTATTTTCTGATGTTTCTAAACCTATTAAATCATTATGAGGTCTGATATTTTCCTTAGGGATGGAATTTTCTTTTGCTATTTTATTTATTTCATTGTTTATATCAATATTATTTTTAAATGCTATATATGTATTTATTTTATCCATATTATACAAATCAAGTGGTAACATTAGTTCCATATTAGCAATTGCCTTATGACTCTCTCTATCTTTAATAATACCAACTATCTTGAATTTTTCTTTTTTAAATCCTTTTTTATCATCTTTAACTTTCAACTCAATTTCTTGATTAATGTCAGGTTTAATACTTAAATTTTTCAATACCCAACTTTCAGCAATCATTTCATTTTTTTTATTTGGAAATCTTCCTTTTATTATTTCGGAGTCGCTTTTTATATAATCTTCGTTTACTAAAGTGAGCTCAACTAATTGCTTTTCTTCTTTTGATGTTGAAGCATTGTATACTTTCAAACCCATGTTAGCTATATTAGCTTTATCTTCAATCCTTTTAATCTGTTTTTTATTCAAATCACTAAATATTACATGATAAATTCCTTGAGTATACCTCATATTTTGTATTTCTGCATATCTTGTTGTCTCTAATAAACTTCCGATACCAACAATGAGAGCTATAGAAAGTATCATGCTTAGTACTATTGATATAGATCTTTTTCTATACATTTTTATATATTTTTTACTTAAATTAAAACAATCTTTATTCATTCAGCATCATGTCCTCCTTATGTCTCATATAATTAATATCATTTTGCATTTGATAAAAGTAATCATCTTATATAAAGATGATTACTTTTGTCATTTAAAATTTAATTTTACCAATATTGACTTCCAAAATATGCTGGTTTATCGTCAGCTGTACAGTCATCCCAACAAGGTGCATAATAATTACCATCTGGATCTGCTTGTGTTGAGCAATCTCTACTTTGAGATAAAACTTCTACCTCTTGTTTGTCCTGTATTTTTTCTACCTTTAACATATACATTTCCCCCTTTTATAAATTTATAATTTATCTTAAAATACTATGTGTATTTCAAAATCATAGCTATCAAATTTATCTATATAAAGATATTTTTTATATTAAATTTATATCTCATTTTCTCCATAGCACATTGCATAGGAGGTGGTAAAAGATAATCTCCTGTAATTATTTTATTAATTATCTTACATCTAGCTCCATCACAGTACTGGTATAAATCGCATCCATTACACTCTGGATTTATCTTTTTAGAATAGCTCAATATTTTTTCTAGTTTATTTTCGTCCATCCCATCCTTCAAATTCCCTATACAAAATTCATTAATACCAACTGATAAAATACAAGGATATAAGTTTCCATCAGGATCTATATCAAAGCCTGACCTTCCTCCAACACAACAGCTTTTTTTAAAGTGTAAATCTTTATCAAGTATACTGACCACTACATTTTCTTTGTGTTCTAAATATTCTTTCAATTTTTTAACTTGAGCTTGTAATATATATAATGATTCCTCATCCCAATTTTTATCAAATAAATTTGGAGCTGGCACTATACATTTAAAGCCACCTTCAATCAGAAATTTAACATCTTCATATAAAGTTCTAACACTTTTACTATCAAATGTAGTTCTTATTCTCATATTAGGAATATATTTAAGTATTTCATTTGCATTTCTTAATACTATATGATGAGTTCCATTCCCATTTTTAAACTGTCTGTTCATATCATGTGTTTCCCTAGCTCCATCAATGCTGAAAGTTATATTTTTAATATCTTTTATAATAAACTCTTTTATTTTTCTATTCATAATTGTTCCATTTGTAGTAGTTGCAAATGAAATATTTATACGGTTTTCATCCACTTGTCTTCTAAAACAATTTACTATATATTCAATTATTTCAAATGCTAAAAATGGTTCTCCTCCATGTATTGAAACTATTAATTCATTTGTATTTAATTTTTTAATGTAGTTCAACGTATAATTTATAGCCTTATCAATAACATTTTTAGACATGTATTTTTTAGCTTTATCCTGGCCCTCATAGCAATAATTACACTTCAAATTACAGTCATTAGTTACCCAAAATTTAACTATCACAACAAACCTTCTCTCCCCAAATTTCTTCAAATAATATTGGTCTGATTTTTTTACACCTTTTTTCAAAAACTCTTTCATTCTTAATTATTCTTTTAAATTCAGACATACAAGACCAGCAAAATAAACTAACTTCACAATTAATACAGTTTGATTGACTAATGTTATACAATTTGCTATTATCATATTTATTAGTTGTATCTTCTAAATTTTTGATTTCATTTAAATTACCTAGTCTATATTCTGACTTCATAAAAGATGGACAAGGATATATATCTCCATTGTATGTTATGAAAACTTCTCTTTTAGCTGCAGCGCAACTGAAAAATTTAATAGGTCTTCTGCTTTCTCTCTTTAAAAATTTGTCTGGAATCTTAAATTCTGAATCATTAGTTGTCAAAAATATTTCCTTACTATCTTTACCTCTTCCAATACTCATAAATCTTCTTATAATAGCTTTTGTTTTTAGTTTATCGCTTAATTCTCTGAACTTCTCTTCTATGTATTCATTTTTATCACCTGTTACTATAGATAAACTTATTTGATGAAATCCATTGTTTTGTAGAAGTTTTACACTTTCAATAACCTTGTTAAAAATACCTTTTCCTCTTATAATTGAACATGTTTTTTCATCATATCCATCTAAACTTATATCAATTTGAGATGCACATTCAGCTAATATTTCTACATTTTCATTATTTATAAGAGTCCCATTAGTTGATATTATTATTTTTCCTTTGTAATGATCTTTTAAATATTTTAATAGTTCTATGAAATCATTTCTAATCATAGGCTCCCCACCACTTAACATTATTCTTTCTGGATTCCATAAAATTAATTTGTCTAATATATCTTTCAATTCAGAAGTTGTTAAGTCTTCCTTTGTACTATTTTTCATACTATCTGCATCTATTCCACAATGGATACAATTTAAATTACATTTATGTGTCATCTCAACTGAAGCTATTTTATTAGTGAACTCTGGTTTATTTTTTCCATCATCAAGTATTCCCATAAAAATTAGCTTTTTATATAGATTTTCAATATAATTCTTGTCCTCATCATCATACAGATTTAATTTTAATTCTTCTAATGAGATTTTATTCTCTATAGATGAATCCAATATATTGAAAACTTCTTGTGATATCCTTATCCATTGACCAGTTTTTGTATTCCCTAATACAACTTTATTGTTATATATAATTTTTTTACTATACTGACTAAATTCATATGTCATAATATCACCCTTTCAATAATTTAAAATTTTTTAAACTTATAAATGTTTGTTGGTACTTTTGATTGATATAATGTCTAAGCACAAGTTGAATTTGCTGATAGAAATATAATTTTGCCACTGCTAATTTACCAATATTTCTTATATATCATATTTGATAATTTTTTCATACTTTAAAATTCTCCACATTACTTTAAATGCCTAAGATTAACATTATAAAAATCCACATTATTGCTGATGATATATAAAAAGAATATTTATAAATTCGCTTTATATTTATACCTACAATAATAAAAAATAAAGATACAACCAATACATAAGTGCAAATTTTACAATTCTCATCGTTTATTGAGTTATTATAAAGCAAAATAGATGTTATCTTTTCAGCACATAATTTAATATTTTTTCTTCTCAATTAAATTATTTTTATGCTTAAAAGATAACATCTATTATTAACTATTTCAATATCTATGCCCTAACAGGTCAATTTAAAGCCCCAACAGGTATTTTTCTACATATTTTTTAACAGATTTTTCTACACTGTTTATACCTATTCCATGTGCAAACTCTTTTTTTTATTTCTTTTTGTATACTATCATCATCTATTTTTTTACATGCTTCTATTGCATTGTCACTTATATTAGAAATATTAAACTAACAATAATTCTCATAAATAATTTTATATTTATAGAAGTACTTATAACATTTGACATGTTCACATAATTAAAAATAGCGCACAAAGACATAAGTATTAAAAAGGAAATTAGTACAAACATTTTGTTTTTCTAATGTAAAAAATTTCATCTAATAAAAATTTAAATACCAAACATTCTATTACTATTGTCAAAATATCTATTGTATTGTCAGAATAAGTCATTCTCTAACATAGCGTCTCCTCCAATACATAAGATAACTTATCTTTTAATTTCTTTAATTATGCTTACTTACAGGTATATTATCACTATAAATTGAAATCACACCTTTTTTTAAATACTCAATCTGCTTTAGATTGACTAAAAAGCTTTTATGACATCTAAAAAAATTATGAGTTTCTAATTCTAGCTCCATTTTCCAATACTTTTCCTAATCTTGTAGTCCTTATATCTAGTATGTATTGTTAAATTTTTTCTATCAATTTCTATGTATGTGTTATATCATTAATAAAAATTTTATTTATTTCTCCATTATTTGTAACTACTATAAATTTTTGCAAATTCTCTCTTATCTTTTTAAGACAATTTAAAAGATAAGTCTCTAGTTCATCATCACATATAACTATTTTATACATAAAAAGTTTCTCTCCCCTTATTTCAATCTATAAACTAATCTTAATAATAATTATGCACAAATTATATATACTTTTTTAAATTTAAGTTATTCTATATCATAAATATTTTTCAAAACAAAAATGCTATCTAATAACGTTAAAAATTTAAGTATCCATTTAAATTTTTTGCTTAATGTTAAAAATATAGCATCTTATCTTTTATACATAATTTTAAATTTTTTTATTAATCTTCTTCATAAAACCTTTCATATTTACTAAAACAATCAAGACATACTTTTTTTGTATTTTGAATTCTTATATATTGCTCAGGTGCAAACTCTCCACACACTTCACATTTAAGAGACTTAAATATTCTTGCCTTTTCTGGAAGTCTTAATTTTGTGTCTGTAATTTCAAATATATCTTCAAATTCACTTTCCAATAAGTATTTTTTATACCCTTCTCTATCCATATCAAATGGTTTTGACTTTACATATATTCTTATAGACTTTCCATTTTCCCTATTAAAAAAATGGTATACTGATTTCCCTGTCATTCTAAGCAGCAAATTCCCTTTACCCATTGTACAACTTAATACAACTTGTATACCATCTATTCCACATGCATCATTTTCAGAAATACATACAATTTCCTCATCTCCTGATTGTTTACATCCTAAATATTCTCTTGCTGCAAGTGCCGCTTTAAATCCTATAGCTAAACCTGGACATTCATGACCATGAAATTCAATTGCTTTTTTCCATAATTCCTCCACAAAACTCACGCTCCCTAATATTATTTATTTGCATACATTATTTAAACTTTTATCCTAATATTTTAAAAAGCCAGATGATTTAATATTAAATCTTCTGACTTTCTCAATACTCTTCATAGTTACTTATTATTAATATGTTTAAGTTGTCTACTTTCCTTCTTTCATCAAATATGATAAAGTAAATAAGCTTTCTGTTAGGTTTACATTTTCAACTATAACACCTTTCGGAACTTCTAAATCTAATGGTGCAAAATTCCATACACCTTTTATTCCAGCTTTTACAACTCTATTAATAACTTCTTGTGCTCCATTTTTAGGTATACATAATACAGCAATATCTATATCATTGTTTTTTATAAACTCTTCTAAAGTGTCTGAATCTAACACTTCAAATTCTCTTATCTTTAAACCTATCATTCTAGGATTTGCATCAAATAAAGCTTTTATCTCGAACCCAGCTTTTCTAAATCCTGCATAATTGGCTATAGCTTGTCCTAAGTTACCTGCTCCTACAAGAACTGCATTATATGGTCGGTCTAATCCAAGTATTTTACCTATCTCAGTATGAAGGGCCTCTACATTATAACCATACCCTTGTTGTCCAAATCCACCAAAGTTGTTCAAATCTTGTCTTATTTGAGAAGCAGTAAAACCTATTATATCACTCAATTCTTTAGAAGATATTCTTTGTATATCCCTATCTAATAAGTCTCCAAGATATCTATGATATTTTGGGAGCCTTCTTATAACTGCCATTGATATATTTTTATTTCCCAACATTTTCACCTCCTAAAAGTGTCCTCTTTTTTGTTTGATTCACAATAAAATATTTCTTTTTCAAAACTAATACATATAACCTTGATTATATTATATCAAAACATTATAATTTTAGATAGTTCAAGGAGGTAGAAATTTATGATTGTTTTGTCATGTAACAACTTAAATAAAAGTTTTGGTATAGATTCTATATTGGAAAATATTAGTTTTACAGTAAATGAAGGCGATAAAATTGGTATAATTGGCATTAATGGTACTGGAAAAACTACTTTATTTAAAATAATATCAGGAATTTATGGCTATGATAGTGGAGATATTTACACTTCTAAAGATTGTGAAATCGGATATTTAGAACAAAATACCAATTTTTATTCGGATAATACCATTTTAGAAGAAGTGTTGGAAGTTTTTAAAGATTTGATAGATATGGAGTCCTATTTAAGAGAATTGGAAGTTAAAATATCTGAGGAAAGCACAAAAACAAACTCTCCAATTTTAGAAAAAATCATGGATGAATATTCACATAAGTTGGAATTATTTTCAGATTTAAATGGATATGGATATAAGTCTGAAGCTAAGGGAGTTTTAAAAGGATTAGGATTTAGTGACAATGATATGGATAAACCAATAAGTATACTTTCTGGTGGTGAAAAAACTAGGGTTCTTTTAGGAAAATTACTTCTTAAAAAACCAACTTTATTATTACTTGACGAGCCTACTAACCACTTAGATTCTGAAGCAATAGAATGGTTAGAAGTATTTTTAAAACAATACAAAGGTACTGTTATGCTAATATCTCATGATAGATATTTCTTAGACCAAGCTGTAAATAGAATTTTTGAAATTCACAATAAAAGACTTAGAGTATATAATGGTAACTATTCTAAATTTGTTGAACTGTCTAAAATAGAAAAAGAACTAGAACTAAAAAAATTCGAAGACCAACAAAAAGAAATAAAAAAACAAGAAGAATCTATTGAAAGACTAAAGGCGTATGGTCGGGAAAAGCACCTAAAACGTGCAAGAAGCAAAGAAAAAGCATTGGATAAAGTGGATGTTTTAGATAAGCCAGAAGCTTATAGAAAAAAAGCTCGTATACAATTTACTCCATCTGTTCAAAGTGGGAATGATGTCCTTCAAATTAGAGACGTCTCTATGGGATATGGAAAAAGAATACTTTTTAAAGATTTAAACTTAGACATATATAGAGGAGAGAAAGTTGCTCTCATAGGTGCAAATGGCATTGGTAAGTCTACATTATTTAAAATAATAACTAATGAGCTACAACCTATTAATGGTAATATTAAATTTGGAACTAATGTCCATGTTTCTTACTTCCATCAGGAACAAAAAACTCTTAATTTGGATAACACTATAATTGATGAAATTTGGGAAAACAATAATCATCTTACTCAAACCACTTTAAGAAATATGTTAGGAGCATTTTTATTTGTTGATGAAGAAGTTTTCAAGAAAATTTCTACATTAAGTGGTGGAGAAAGAGCTAGAGTGGCTATACTTAAACTTATATTATCAAATGCAAATTTCTTATTGTTAGATGAGCCTACTAACCATCTAGATATTGATTCTAAAGAGGTTCTTGAGGAAGCATTAACTAATTATGATGGTACTATATTTACAATATCACATGATAGATATTTTCTAAATACTGTTGTAGATAAGATTCTTGTTTTAGATGAAGATGGAGTTACTGAATATTTAGGTAACTATGATTATTATATTGATAAGAAAAGACAAGTTCAAGAAATGAGTATTGTTGAAGAGAAAGAAGAAAAAACAAGGACTCAAATAAAAGATGAAAAAAGAAAAGAAAGAGAGCAAAGAGAATCAGAAAAGAAAAATAGAATAAAAAGGCAAAGTATAGAAAAAGAAATTGAAAAACTAGAACTTAAAATTGAAGAATTAGATGTGCTATTGTGTCAAGAAGAAGTATACTCTAATCCTGAGAAAGCTAAAGAAGTCAGTCAAGAAAAAATCAGTTTAGAAAATGAACTTTCCTCTCTATATGATGAGTGGGAAGAGTTTATGTAAAAAGGAGAGGATTATTTGCAAGCATTGTTTTCTTTAAAGGATGAAAATAAAAGGTTTTACAAGATACTTCTATCTTTATGTATACCTATTATCATACAAAACTTAATTTCTACATCTGTAAATGTAATAGATACAGTTATGATAAGTAGTTTAGGTGAAGTATCTGTAGCTTCAGTTGGAGTTGCAAACCAATTTTTCTTTCTTTTTAATATGTCTCTGTCTGGTATTACAGGCGGGGCTGGAGTTTTTATTTCACAGTTTTATGGAAAAAAAGATATTAGTAATATAAGAAAGGTTACAGGTCTTACCTGTATATTAGCACTTGCTTTAAGCTTTGTATTTGTTATCCCTGCTCTACTAACACCAAAACCAATAATACACATATTTTCTTATGATTCAGAGGTTGTAAGACTTTGTATAGACTATTTTAGTATCGCAGTATTTAGTTATCCATTGATAGCTATAAGTACAGTGTTTAGTACTGGTTCTAGAGGTGTTAGGAATCCTAAGTTGGGTATGATTTGCAGTGCATTTGCTCTTGTAACAAATGTTATTTTAAATTATGGATTTATATTTGGTAATTTAGGGCTTCCTGCATTAGGCGTAAAAGGAGCTGCTTTAGCAACTGTAATTGCAAGAATATGCGAATTAATTTTAATGCTTACTTATGTGTATTTTTATAAAAAAGACTATATATTAAAATTTGGGTTGAAAAATCTAAAGGCTATCGATAGGATTTTTATCAAATCTTTTTCATCAAAGAGTTTCCCTATATTTGTAAATGACTCTGCATGGGCAGTTGGAACTGTCCTATATTCTGTTGCTTATTCAAGAGCAGGTACATCTGCTATAGCAGCAAGTCAAATAGCAACTAGTACAGGTAACTTCTTTATAATGACTGCTGTATGTATTGCATCTGGTGCATCTATTATGCTTGGTAATGAACTTGGTGCTGACCATATCAAAAGAGCCATTGAATATGCTAAGAAATTTTCTATACTAGTGTTTTTAGCTGGTTTAATACTTGGAGTTATTTTAATTTTAAATATCCCATTATTATTAAAGATGTTCAGTGTTTCTGATAGCTTGTCTTCTGATATAACTAAAATATTTTTTATAATGGGTATACTAATGGCTCTAAAATCATTTAATACATTAATTATAATTGGTATTTTGAGAAGTGGTGGAGATACTAAATATGCTCTATTTTTAGAATTAGGATGTATGTGGTTAGCTTCACTTCCTTTAACTTTTATAGCTGCATTCAAAGGTGCACCTATATTTATCCTTGTTCTACTCACTTACAGTGAAGAAGTTGTAAAATTTATATTTGGGGTACCTAGAGCATTATCTAAAAAATGGGCTATTAACATAGTTAAGGAAATTGATTAATAACAATAGTGTATTTTAGTAGTATATAATACTTTAAAATAGTATCACTGAAAACAGCTAAATTATTTCTAGTTTTCAGTGAAGCTATTTTTTATTTTTTATATAAATTATTATATTATATTTTAATTAAATAATAATAATATTAATAACTATTTATCTTCTAAAAATTCCTTTACTTCAAAGGCTAATCTATGTAATTTATCATAATTCAAAACTTCATATGTGCTATCTATTTTTTTAATTATACCCTTTTCAATTAAATTCAATAGGGAGTGGTATCTACTTTTTCTACTGATTGAATAAATTTCACTAAAATTACGAATATGCTTTGCTTTACATATACTATGCTCTTGTTTTTTTAGGATACAATAAGCAATAACTTCCGTACAAGAAAATAATTCTCTTACCATTCTAGTTTTGTACAACTCATATATTCTTCTTGTACATTTACTGTGAAATAATTCAATAAAATCTCTTTTAAGATATAACTCATCAAATACATCTTTTTTAAATCTAAATAATCTTATATTAGTTTTTGCAAATATATCACATTTCAAGTTATGTTCATATATATAACTAATTTTACCTATAAATTCATTTTCTGGTACAATATCAACAAGAAATTTATTTCCTCCTCTAGTGGAACATTCTACTAATGCAACTCCCTCTATTATAAAAAAGACTTCTTGCAAATCTTCATCTGATGCTACAAATCTTTGCCCTTTTTTATATTCAACAATGGATACTTGATTTAAATTATTTTTAATAATTGGGTATATGCTCGTCTCTTCTGCTTTCATTAAATTCTCCTTTTATGATATATTGTATAAAATATTCTATTCATATATTTTAATTTAGATTAATTTTTAACAAAAGATAATATAACAATTAAATTAATCTTGACAAATCTATTCTACTCAAGCAGAATAAACTTATACATATATATTTTCATATATTATTTATTTTAATATAATTCTATATTTATGAAATTGTATTATCAATAGAATTTGTTAAAATAAATTTTTTAGATGTATATTATAATTTAATCGAATAGAAATGAAAAATATACATACATTTTGAATTTTAAGCAACAATTAGGGGGATTTGGTGACAAGATTTAATTATAAGGAAGAAGGTTTCTATGTATGATTCTCAAAAAATCATATCTAGGCACCTTCTTTTTTGTATAAAACGCTATTAAATTTAAAATGTTATATATAAAGTTATTGATGTTATATAAAAAAGATATTAAAATTAAATTATTTTATAGTATTAATAATGTTTAATAGTTTAAGTATTAATATTATATAAGTTTTGTACAATTTTAGATACAATAAGATATATTGATTATGGAAATAACCTTCCTGTAAATATTATTAAAAACTATTTATTATATAAATAAGGAGAAATCAATGAAAAAATCAGTAGCTTTGGTAAATGATAGCAGAAAAGATTTAATAGATTTTTTGGAAAATAACTTAAAGTTAGTTTTTGGAGATTACATAAAAATTAACAGATACTTTATAGATGAAATAAATAATGATGATATTATAAATGATGATGTAATATTGGTAATGTCTGTAGAAAGATTAGACAAAATTATAAATAATATATTAGACAAGAAAAAAGTTATTGTAATAAGAAGAACTTTTAAGGAAGATAAAGTATATGATTTATTATCCTTACCACAAGGTACAAATGCTTTAATTGTAAATGATTCTGATGAAACTACTTTAGAGACTATAAGCTTATTTTATAAGATTGGAGTAACTAATATTAGACCAGTTCCATATATGAACGAAAATAATTATAAAGATATAAAGATAGCTATAACTCCAGGAGTTCCAGAAAAAGTCCCTAGTTCTATCTCAGATATTTTTGATTTAGGTCATAGATATATAGATATTTCTACCTTTATAGAAATAATAAACTTATTACAAATCGACTCAAAAGAAATACAATCTAATCTGGTTAAATACTCAGAAGAAATAATAAGTTTAGACACAGGTATAAAAGATAAATATAAAGAACTGTTTTTAAAGATAGAAGAATTAGATACAATATTGAACTTATCAAAAGATGGAATATTATTTACTTCAAAAGATGGTGTAATAAATACATATAATAGTAAAGTAAAAGACATCTTAAACATAAAAGAGGATATCTATGGTAAATATATTCAAGAAGTGTTTATAGATAGTTTAAAGGTTTTATTAAGTGAAAAAGAGATATTGGACAAGGTTATTATATTTGATAAAAAGTATATAAATGTAAATAAAAAAAACATATACAATAAAGATGAAAAAATGGGTACATATTACAGTTTACAAGAAATAACATACATAAAAAAGCTGGAACAAAATTTAACTAAAAAATTAAGAGAAAAAGGGCAAATAGCGAAATATACATTCAAAGATATAAAAACAAATAGCCCAAAGATGCTTGAATGCATAGATTTAGCTAAAAAAGTTTCTAAATCTGATTTAAGTATACTTATTAGAGGTGAAAGTGGAACTGGTAAAGAACTCATAGCCCAATCTATACACAATAATTCAACTAGAAAAAATCAGCCATTTATAGCAGTAAATTGCGCAGCTGTTCCTGAAAACTTACTAGAAAGTCAGTTATTTGGATATGATAAAGGTACTTTTACTGGGGGTCTAAAAGAAGGAAAACAGGGATTATTTGAATTAGCAAATAATGGAACTATATTCTTAGATGAAATTGGCGACATGCCCTTAGAACTACAAACAAAGCTACTTAGAGTTCTCCAAGAAAAACAAATAATGCCTGTTGGTTCTCATAATATAATTAACATAGATGTTAGAATCATATCGGCTACTAATAAAAACCTAGAACAAATGATTGATAATAGTAGATTTAGAGAGGATTTATATTATAGATTAAATACAATTCCAATAAATATACCTCCTTTAAGGGAGAGAAAAGAAGATATCTTAATTATTATGGAAGATTTAATTAATAAAAAGTTATTGATTACACCAGAGGCAAAAGAACTTATACAAAACTATAAATGGAAAGGTAATATAAGAGAACTCCAAAATGTAACCTCTTACTTAAATATTATGTGTGATGATATTGTACTTGAAAAGGACTTACCTCCAAACTTAAGGACTTTAGATAATAAGAATTCCCCATTAAAACTAAAGTATAATAAAAATGATATTTTAAATATAATAGAATTGTTGATTTTAAATAAAGAATCAGATGTTGGTATTGGTAGAGGACTAATTTTGCAAAGATTACTAGATAAAAATATTCAAATTACTGAAGGTAAAATAAAAAAAATATTTGAATATCTAAAAAAAGAAGAATTTATAATTTGTAATTCGGGAAGATATGGAAGTAAAATAACTCAAAAAGGAGAAATCTTTTATAGTAAATTAAAGTATGAAACTCTATAAGTTTATCAACTATTAAATAAAGAATCTATTAGGGAATAGTTTGTCTCCTTAGTAGATTTTTTTGTTTGCTAAATACATCAAAATTATAGTCTATTTTTATCTAATTAATAGGAATTAATAGGAATAGGATAAATAACAATTTTCCTATTTTTTTTATAAATACTCATATATAGTGCAATCTTTATCTAAAACAAAATTTTTTACTGAAAATTGCAATATAATATTTATTTTTCATACTTTCCATACAATATAATGATTTTTTTTATTCAATATTTTTATAAAAAACAAAATTCTTAAGTAAAAAAACATGGCATAATAATTGCTTAACTATATTAACAAGACAATAAAAAGTAATTGGAGGAATAAAAATGCAACCAGCTTTAAAATTAAAAAATCAAGTTAAAGAATTGGAAAAAGATTTTGTAATAGAAAGTTGTAATTCTATAAAACCTTGGTTAATAGATGTTAGAAGAGAATTACATAGAATACCAGAATTAGCTCTTGAGGAAAATCTTACAAAACAAAAAGTCATTTCTTATTTAAAAGAAATAGGAATTGATTATATGGAATTTACAAAACACAATGGAATTATGGCATACATTTTAAAAGAAAATGCAGATAAAACTATTTGTATAAGAGCAGATATGGATGCGCTTCCTATAGAAGAAGAAAACGATATACCTTATAAATCAATACATAATGGAAAAATGCACGCTTGTGGTCATGATGCGCATACAACAATGTTACTTGGAGCATGCAAAGTACTCTATTCAATGAAAGATAATCTAAATGTAAATGTAAAATTTTTATTTCAACCAGCAGAAGAAGGTTTTGGTGGAGCAAAGTTCTTGGTTGAGGATGGGTGTTTAGAAAACCCTAAAGCTGATTATATATTTGGGCTTCATGTCATGCCACACATTAAAACAGGATTTATTGAAACGAAATACGACACATTAAATGCAAGTGTTGATACTATAGAAATAAGTGTTAAGGGTAAAAGAGCTCATGGTGCGTATCCTGAAAATGGTATTGATGCAATAGTCACAGCTTCACAAATTGTTACATCACTACAAACCATAATAAGTAGAAACCTAGAACCAAATAATGCTGCAGTTTTGACTATAGGCAAAATATATGGTGGTGATGCACATAATGTAATATGTGAAGATGTAAAATTAGAGGGTACATTGAGAACTTTAAATAGCGAGACAAGAGATTTTGTAATTAATAAGATTACTAAAATTGTTGAAGATACAGCATCTGCATTTGGATGTATTGGAACATTACACGTGAGCGATGAAAATTACCCTGCTGTTATAAATGAAAGGGAATTAGTAGATACTGTTATTTCAAGTACTAAGGAATTACTTGGAGGAGAAAAATTTATACTGAGAGCAAACCCTTCATTAGGTGGTGAAGATTTTTCTTTTTATACAGAACATTGCAAAGGAGCATTCTTCCATTTAGGGTGCAAAAACGAGGAAAAAGGACTGACTTCACCTCTTCATACCTCTAAATTTAATGTAGATGAGGATTGTCTTCCAATAGGAGTTATGATGCATGTAATGAATACTTTATATTTTAATTAATATGGTAATTAATAAAAGAATAGGAGATAAATTAATATGGAAAAAGCTAAAAAATTAGGGTTATTTAGTATGATATTATTAGGAATTAATAGTATCATAGGTTCAGGTATATTCTTACTACCAGGTAAAGTTTACAATCTAGCGAGCCAAAATAGTATATTTATATATATTTTTGCTACACTTCTGGTTCTATCAATACTTTTATGTTTTGCAGAGGCTGGAAGTATATTTGACAAAAATGGAGGTGCATATTTATACTCCAAAAAGGCATTTGGTGATTTTATAGGTTTTGAAGTTGGTACAATGTCTTGGGTTATTAGAATCATATCATGGTCTACACTAGCAGTAGGATTTGCAACAGCTTTAGGTGCATTTTGGCCAGAAGCTGCTACTGAATATAAAGGATATATCGCAGTGGCATTAGTAACATTACTTTCAATAAATAGCTTATTTGGAATTAAAAGTACAAAGATAATGAATAATGTAATAACCATAGCTAAATTAGTACCATTAATAGTTTTTGTAATAGTAGGAATATTCTTTATAAAATTTGGTAATGTTGTTCCTTCAGGCAATGTTGTAAATTCTAGTATAGGACCAGCTATAATATTAGTATTTTACGCGTTTACTGGATTTGAATCATTTGTTGTAGCAAGTGGAGAAATGGATAATCCTAAAAAAAATCTTCCAATAGCATTAATAACTACAATATTTATATGTGCAATAATTTATATCTTAATTCAAGTTGTCTGTATGGGTATACTTGGAGACAAATTATTTGAAAATAGTATTCCAATCGCAGACGCTTCAAGCGTATTTTTAGGCAATTATGGTAAAGTATTTATATCTGTAGCAACATTAATATCTATATTTGGAATAAATATAGGTTCTTCAATAGTAACTCCCAAGTGTGGTTCTGCTCTAGCAGAAGAAGGCTCTCTTCCAGCATTTATAGGAAAAACAAATAAATATGATGCTCCATATGTAGCAATAATAATATCTTTAATCTTCTGCATACCACTTGTATTAACTGGAAGTTTTGAACAGCTTGCAGTAATGAGTGTAATTGCCAGATTTGCTCAATACATACCAACTTGTTTAGCCGTAATAGTTTTAAGAAAAAGAGCAGATATCCAGGCTTCATTTAAAATTCCTTTTGGCCCTGTTATACCAACAGTAGCTATATTAGGTAGTTTATGGCTGTTACAACAAGCTTGGGTTGAAGATATGTCAAAACCTATAACTCAAAATAGGGTTTTGATAGGATTAGGAGCAATGTTATTGATAGTACCTTTATATGTACTTATGAAAAAAAATAAAAAAATTGAATGTGAGTGCAAAGATAAGTCAGAAGATTCAAAATTATATATTCCAAGAGAAAAAATTCAGTAATATTTTATAGATTGCTTGACATTCTTTTTTATTTAAAATCTATAGAAAAAGTTAATAAAGACCTAAACTTTATTATTTACACAAAGTTTAGGCCTTTATTTTTTCTAATAAGTAACATATATCAAATACTATAATCAAACATCAAAATTCAAACAAGTTTCAGGTTCATCTTCTATTTTTGCTATTTTAAACTTACATGCAATTAATGCTAGAGATACCAATGGATTTATGATATTTAATAATGCATATGGACCATACGTTAATGCAGATACACCTAATGTTGCTGTTATATACGCTCCACATGTATTCCATGGTACCAATGGAGAACTTAAAGTTCCACTATCTTCTAAAGCTCTTGATAACATCTTAGGATGTATACCTCTCTTTTTATATTCCTTATTATACATTCTTCCTGGTATAACTATAGACAAGTATTGTTCTCCTGCTATTATGTTAGTAACTGTGCAAGTTACCATTGTACATAATACTGTTCCAAATACACCCTTTGCTAACCTTAGTAAAGAAGAAGCTACTGCTTCAAGCATGCCTGTTTTTTCTAAAATACCTCCAAGAGATAAGGCACATATTGTTAAAGATACAGTAGACATCATATTCATAATCCCACCTTTAGACAATAAAGCATCTACCTCTTCTACTTGTGTTGATGAAACATATCCATTTTGTGCTGCATCTAATATTACATTCATAGATTCTCCTTGGAAAACTACTGCAAACAATACTCCTAATACAGCACCTACTATAAGCCCTGGTATAGCAGGAACTTTGAATATAACCAATCCAATTACTATTGCTGGAGCTAATAATAATACTGGTGATAAAGTATTAAATGTAGAATCTAATGTAGACCTAATTAGCTCTATCTGTTTTATATCTAATGCTTGACCTGAATACTTCATTCCGATTACACCATAAATTACTAGGCAAATTAATAATGATGGTATAGTTGAATATAACATATATTTTATATGTGTAAACAAATCTGTTCCTGCCATTGCTGGTGCTAAGTTAGTCGTTTCAGATAAAGGTGATAGTTTATCTCCAAAGTAAGCTCCAGATATTATAGAACCCACTATTAATCCAGTTGGCATACCTAAACTTTGCCCAATTCCTAAAAGTGCCACGCCTACTGTACCCATTGTACTCCAAGATGACCCTGTTGCAAGAGACACTATTGAGCAGACTAATGTGGATGCTACTAAAAAAATATTTGGTGATAAAATTTTTAGTCCCCAGTAAATCATACATGGAACTACTCCACTTACTATCCAAGTTCCTATAAGCACACCTATTATAATTATGATTAAGATTGCTTGCATTGCCATCTTTATACTATTAAACATACTTAATTCTAGGTCTTTCCATTTAAATCCAAGCCTATATACAGCTACAAGGCCTGCTACTGCTGCAGCTCCTATTAGTGGTACATGAGGTGATGAGCCATACATTAATACCCCTAAACTTAAAAATAATATCAAGCAAGTAATTGGTATCATTGCATCAAACAGATTTGCTTTTCTACATTCTCGCTCTTTCATAAAATAATTTCCTCCTAATTATTTGAACACTATACTATAATTTTCTTTGAAACATATTCGCTTGTACTAGATGACATGATACCTCCATAAGTTAATAAAAAATCTACATTGTCGCCTAATTTATAATCACATTTTGTATTACTTACATCTAATATCATGTGGTCTGAACTTGCCCCTAATATCTCTATATCAGTGTCTATTGGAATTAAAGAGTCAATATTTATGTCCTGCTTACCTATGGCTATAATTGCCCTTTTTAAGATTCCTTTATCTTCATAAACAGGTTTATTTCTAAACGCATCAACTCCTATTTCTCCAATAGGAACTGATGGTTTTTCTTTACATTCAACTATTTGACATATTAATTTGAATACATCTTGATATGTCCCATTTATATTTTTACCGTATGCCGTTTCTCTACCAAGTAAAATAGATTCACCTATTCTCAAATTATTAATACCTTCTGGCATATTATTACTTGTCATTAAATGTATAGAACTTGAATTACCTCCTGATACTATTTCTAGATTTATTCCAAATTTACCTTCTATCTTTTGAGCTATACTTACTAGCCTACCTGTATTTTCTTTAGATGGTATAATAGCTCCATAACAAGTTAAGTTTGTAGCTATACCAATTATTTTAATATTTTTTAGTTTTACTATCTCTTTTATACTATTAAAGAGGTCTTCTTCATAAAAATACCCTTCTCGTAAATCTCCTAAGTCAAACATAAGAACTATATTATGAATAATATTTTTACTTTCACATAATTCATTTAATTTCTTTATAGTTTCTAATTCTGAGTTAAAACTTATATCACAATAATTGATAACTTCTTCTAGTTCACTTATCATGGGTATTCTAATTAGTATTTTAGGTAAATTTATATTTTGTAACTTTTTTAAGTTTTGTATTCTTGAATCTGCTATATGATCTATTCCTTCATTATATACTGCTTCTACTATTTCTTTTCGTGCACAAAATGATTTAGTTACGAAAGATACTTTAATGTTTCTTTCATGACAACTCTGTAAAATTACTTTAGCATTATGTCTTAATTTTTCTATATCTATTTCTAATCTAGGGTACATAGTCCTTCCTCCTTGAAGTTTAAACTTTTTAGTAGGAGCTTAAGAGATGCTTCTTCGTATTTTTTAGATAAAACCCCTATAGATGCCATAATATAGTCATTATCTATCAATATCTTTGTTTTTTCCTTTGGAAATAGTAATTCTTTATTTTTATTGTATTTAGTTATACCATCTAATATTTTAATTCTACTAGGGAGCCTAGTAAGTGCTCCCCCTGTACCCACTATATATCTTACTTCTGTTAAATCTTTTCCTTCTGCAATTTTGGTTTTTCCAGTTGTTCCATAAATATTTCTTATTTTCCCTGAATGCCTTAACATAGCTTTAATAACAGCTTCTTTTGTCAATCTCTCCACAAATAATATTTCTTCTTTTGATTTTGGTATTGGTGGATAATTATCTATTACTTTATCAATATCTATAGATAATTCATTTTGTAAATTTTCTTTACCTATAACTTCTACTATATTTTTCATATTTACATATACACCTAAATCTCCCTCAACACTTCTCTTAGCTACAGGTTCAGGATTAACTAATATTTTATTAATATAGTCACTCCCATATGTAACAGAATGCACATCAGTAGTTGCTCCACCTACATCTAGAGTTAATAAATCTCCAATATTTTTATATAAAAGTTTAGAAGCTTCCATTACAGCCCCTGGAGTTGGGGTAATATTTTCATTAACCATTTCTTTGATATACCTCATTCCTGGCGCTGTAGTTATGTGGTCTTCAAACACACCTTGAATGATTTTTCTTGTAGGTTCTATATTCAATAAATCTATTTTAGGGTATACATTTTCTGTTATATAAAGCTTATAATTCGTATCTTCAAATATTAACCTTACTTCTTCTTGATTTTCAACATTACCAGCATATATAACTGGTATACCTAAACTCATAGAAGCTATCATTTCAGCATTATAAATAGCTGTATCTCTTTCTCCATAGTCAACTCCACCAGCTATTAAGATTATGTTGGGATTTATTTCTTTTATTTTCTTTAAATCAGTTCTTTTAATTCTACCTGATGTTACTTGACGAATAACAGCTCCAGCTCCTAGAGCAGCTTCTTTAGCTGCTTTTACTGTCATATCATACACTAATCCATGAACAGTCATTTTTAATCCACCAGCTGCACTAGAAGTTGCAAACATATCATTATACTTTATATCATCTACAGATAATTTATTAGCTAAATCTTTAATAGCACCCGATAAGCCATTTCTTACATCGCCACCTTCAAATACTGTTGTTGGAGCCTGACCTTGACCCGAAAATACAGGATTATCAGAATCAATATTATGGAAAGCGTTTACTACAGTGGTAGTACTTCCTATTTCAGCTACCAACACATCTATTTTTAAAGAAACTTTTTTATTCTCCATTATTTATTATTCATTTCTCTTCTTTTTTCAACTAAGAAAGTGGCTACATGTATACCTTTGCTGTTTCTTCCAAATCCAGCATCTATTCCTTGTTCAATGGCTATTTCAGGTGTTACCTGTGTTCCTCCACAAGCAATCATTACTTTATCTCTTATACCTTTTTCTACACAATAATCGTGTAATTTCTTCATATTTTTATAATGAATATCATCATGACTTATTATTGTAGATGCAAGTATTGCATCTGCATTTAGCTCTATTGCTGCGTCTACTAATTTTTCTACAGGTACAGAAGTTCCCAAGTAATGACATTCTATACCATATTTTTCAATACCACCATGTTTTATATCTATTATTTCTCTTAAACCAACTGAGTGTTCGTCTTCTCCAACTGTAGCTGAAACTATTTTCATAGGCTTTTCTTCTATATCTGCTCTTATTTCTTCATCAGTTAGTACTTTAGGTTCTTCTGGTATTACTAAGTCATTTAAATCTATATCAAATGGAACTCTTCCCTTCACTTCTATCCTAGTGCCTTCGGATTCATGCATAACTTCTCTACTTATAACTTCAACTTCTTGTAAATTCATTTTTTTGACAAATTCCAATGCTGCAAACTCAGCTGTTCTTTTATCAGTAGGAAGCATCATTGTTATCATCACAATTCCATCTGCACACCATTCCATTTCAGGTTTGATTTTAGTTCCACCTCTGTATTCCTCTGATTCTTTTAGTCTATTTTCTACATTATCAAAATCATCAAGTTCATCGATATATATTATTTTGTTTGGATTTTCAAATGTACATCCATCTATTAATATTGATGGATTATCTATAGCTTTTTCATCATATTGAGCTACATTATTGTATCCAAAGTGAGCAGTTACAGGTGCTAAATAATCTTTATCTCTTTCATAAACAGTACCCTCACCAACTCCGCCTTTTATTTTTCTAGATATACCATCACCATTTCTTTCTGGATAATTTCCTGAGTCAACGAAGAATCCTTGTTCTACTGATTCAAAATATCCTCCAACTTCAAAGATTTCTTCCATATATAGTACAGCTCTTTCTTTAAGCTCTCTTGCTTTGTATCTTAATTCTCCAACATCCTTAAGTTCTATCATATCCATAAGACCATCCATGCCAACTAAAGCTTGCTTTGCTGTATCACATGCTTCTATGTTGTATATATGCCAAGGTACATTTCTACCTTCGTCAGGTGTTATAGTTGATTGTATGTCAGCTCTAGTTAGTACTGATGTTAATAAATTTAATACATGAGTAACTGTTGCTTCTCTAGTTGATGATTCCATATATTTAGTATTCATTTGAGCTCTCATCTTATAATCACTAAATAATTCTCTAAGTGCAACAGCATAAGGTAAGTCTATTCTTAAACATGGTGCTGGAGGGGCTGTTGGTGGCACTGTTGATAAGCATATATTACTTTTATCTATTCCTATTTTTTCTGAAAATATAGAATTTAAAGCGTGTTGAACCATAAGTTCAGGCATTACCTTCCATGCTTCTCTAGCCGTAGCATTAGCATTATGTGCTCCATCTATTTGAGCTATATTTGCAAAAGCCATTATTTGCTTAGCTTCACAAGCATCTACAAAAGATCTTACCATGTTTATATTTCTATATAGAACATTATATTGTGGGTCTTGATGTGCTCCATTGACCCCTTCTTCAGCAAACATTACTGCTACTTCAGGACCCGCAACACCACTTACATATGAATGGTAATTAATAGGTCTACCAACTTCTTCTTCTATAAAGTCAAGAGCTTTTCTTTGAGCTCTTACTTGTTTTCTTGTTATTGGAACACCTCCTATACCTTGAGGGGTTCCTTCTATAAGTCCGTCAAAATGTGATTGCCCAGCAGTTCTAATGACCATTAAGTGGTCAGCACCGTGATGAGCTGCCATCCTCATTCTTCTTATATCATCTTCAAATCTTCCAGAAGCTATTTCAGTAGTAATAATTGGGCTTGGTTGAGGGTCTATATTATTAAAATATTTAGATGATGGTAACCCTACACTCTTCTTTAAAGGTTTTGTACAGTCTTTATATTCAAAAGGTCCCATTTCAAGATTTTCCAAGTGTTCTCTCCAAACCCAACCTCTTCTTTTTGGTTTATATTTATCCAAATCTTTTAATATATAGTCTATATCTAATTTTTTATTTTCCTTTAACATGATTCTACCCCTTCTCTAAATAAACATGTAACTTCATCCCAATATTCACCATTAACTAATAATAAACCAGCTTCTCTAACTGATATATTTTTAGATTTAGCAAGCTTATAAACTACATGCCCTGCTCCCTTACCTATAAGACCTCTTTCCATAACACCTTCTAAAATAGGTTTTACCTCAAGAGAAGAAAATCCCATTCTTAACAAAACAGACCTTTCTATTGATGGCGTTGTATTCTTTTTGCCAAGGTCTATCATTGGTTCTACTATCTGGGCAGCTAAACTCCAAAATCTTTCTTTTAACTCATCATCGCTCAATTTCTGAAGATGTTTTCTTCTAACCTCAAAATCATCCTCTCTTTTTTTCATGAACATTCCCCCATTCATATTAATTTAAGTGAATTTTCCAACTATTCATTTCATGTTAAATTAAAAAATAGTAATTATTATAAATTATCTAACGTATCAATAACAAAATCTCTTGAACTTTTTACTTCTTTCATTAGAAACTCTATATCTTCATTACTTAGACTATTAACATTATCAATACCATTATGAGATATACAATTTTTTATAAATGATTTTCTTATTTTATTTATGTCGATATCAACACATTTTAATAATTCTGGTCTTTCTGGTAATATTAAGTTTACTCCTGCAATTTCTTCTCTTGGATTTCCAAATTTTATATCTATTCCATTTTCTTTTGCAAATGTAAGCTGTGGACATATGTGTTTACCTGCACCTGTATACTCTGTCTCTTGTACTACTACAACTTTATCTTCATCCAATTCTTGTGCTAAGGAAAATGCTGCTGCTAAAGATGTATTTCCAGCAGGTCCTCTTTCTATACCTTCCAACTGTGCCAATAATTCAGTTGTATAGAAAACTTCTCCTTGTTTTACTAACACATATCTGTCCATATATCTAAGTGGTCTAGCTGCAGACCTAGGTACATCTGACCTATCAGGCCATGTACAGAATGGTATACCAAAACCTGTATGTCCTGTTGTAAATGATTTTTTATTAAATTGACTATCACTAGCCATGTGTAATCCTTTTAAATCAACACTTGCTCCAACTACTTTTGTGTTAAGAGAACCAGCTTTTATTAGTCCTCTTGCTGTTCCAGTGAGATTACCTCCACCTGCATTTGTACAAACAACTACATCAGGGTCTTTTTTATATTTTTCTCTAAATTGAATAGCTAGCTCATATCCTAAAGTTTCTACACCTGCAATTCCAAATGGTGAATATAACGATGCGTTAAAATAGCTTGTTTCTTCTAGTAGGACTAAGAATGTATAAAATAATTCTGGTCCAACAGTTAATTGAATAACTTCTGCACCATATGCCTCACATTTTCTTGCTTTCTCTATAATCTCAGGTTGACCTAGACCATTAGAATCATAACATTCTTGAACTATTATACATTTTAAACCCTGCATTGCTGCCTGAGATGCTACAGCTGCTCCATAGTTACCACTAGTAGCTGCTATTACACCTTTATATCCCATTTTTTTAGCATGATATACTGCAGTAGCTGATCTTCTTGCTTTAAAACTACCAGATGCATTCATTGCTTCATCTTTTACAAATATTCTAGCACCTTTACCTTCTGGAGCACATCTTCTGGCCAACTTAGTTAAATTTTTAAGTTCTATTATAGGAGTATTTCCAACAGCATATTGTGATTGAATTGCTTCAATATCTTGTAATGTATATCCTGTTTCACCCATCATTTTTTCATAGTCAAATCCTATTCCTTCTTGTTCAAAAGATGAGTAATCCAATCCAATTGCGTTTTTCATTATTTCATTGTTTCTTCCCATGACAGCTTGATAGCTCATATCTTTCATTGATGCTGCATTATTCATTATATACACCTCCAAATAATATTTCTTTAGCCTGTATTCCTATTTGGAGTAACTCAGGTATACATTTACCATAATCATGAGTATAATATGGATTTACTTTAAGTAAATCACCTTTTACAAGTCTACCCGTAATTGTTTTAACTTCTACTAAATCACCTATAGAGGCATCCTTTTGTATAAACCCTTTAACCCACATTTCTAAGGATACTTTCTTAGTATCCTCTGGAACTTGTGGAGCTCTTTCTTCTGGAGTCAACACTATATTGTGTATAATAACCCAATCATTAATTTTAGCATCCATTTTTTCATCCCCTTATCAGCTAACTGTTATTTTATTAATTTGCTTTTGACTCTTCTTCTAACTCAATTTCTATCTGATTTCTTATATCTCCCATTATTGCTCTAGGTACTGGTATATCCAACATAGTTTTAAGGCCTGGTCTAGCATTTATTATTAATGGAATAGAGTTTACTATCATTGCATAAGTACCTACCCCTCCAGGTATTTCAGGATTTATTTGTAAATCAATATTTGGTATCCCTTTTATTGATACATAGTCTCCTGTTTTAATACCTTCTGCTTCAGGTATTATCTGTTGTGGATGCTCCATTTCAATTAAAACATCTCCATTTACATATCCATATCCACATTGTCTACAACCAGCAACATTTCCAGCCAATGCCTCTCCGTACTTAGATTTTCTATCTACTGTAGTCATTATTGGTTCTTTTGTTTGTTCTATCTTATCTAGTTTCCATCCTAATCCATCAGCTATCATATTTATTGATTCTACAAATCCTACATGACCTGCTATAGTATTATTTTCTACACCTTTTATGAACTCTTCTTTTGTTACTCCAACACCTTGTTCTACCATAACAGATTTTCCAAATGGTGATAAATCATTTACCCTCTTCGCTTTTATACCATTAACTTCTTCACAAGTACCTGAAAGCGCTAATACTAGTAAATCTAGTACAAACCCTGGATTGATTCCTGTTCCAAGAATACTTACTCTATTCTCTTTTGCAACTTCATCCATTTTCTTAGCCAAGTCTGCATCATCAGCTTGTGGATATGCCATTTGTTCTGCTGTTGATATAACATTTATTTTTCTATTTAATAAGAACATTATTTTATCAAAAGCCTTTTTAGTAAATGAATCAGTTGCTAATAAAACAACATCTACACTTTTTTCTTTAAAAACTTCTTCATAATTTCCATTGATAATAACTTCTGTTCTTTCTCCTCTTTCAATTCCTAGGACATCATACATACTTTTACCTGAAGTACTTCTACTGCAAACAGATACTATTTCTATACCTTCTTTTTTTAAAATCATATTAGCCATGCCTATCCCCATAGCTCCAAATCCCCATATACCAACTCTTACTTTTCTCATATATACACCCTCCTAAAAATTTATATTCTTAATTATTAGTTAAAGCATGAATCGTGCCAACTTCAAAACAAAAATAAATATTTATTAGAACGTTGAAACTATAATTATCTTGTTATGTATTTTCATAAATAAAAAATAATATTTTTTCTGAGAAATAAAAAAAGAGCAAAAAAATTTGCTCTTTTATAATAATTTTGCGCCTTTATTTTACTTCTTTATAGGACTTTAATATTATATTTTTTTATTTTATATTGTAAATTTTGCCTATTCATACCTAAAATTGATGCAGCCTTAGTTATATTATATGATGCCTTTTCTAATGATTCATATATATACTTCTCTTCTATCTCACTGAGAACATTATTAAGTGTCTTATTCTCTAAATCATTTAAAGAATAAGTATTCCCCTCTTTATTCTCTTTAAGATTGTAATAGTCATTTAAATTAATCATGCTTGTTTCTATTTGTATCTCGTTTTCCATCATACTCATAGTACAATAAATTATGTTTTCTAGTTCTCTTATGTTCCCTTGCCAGTCATAATTTTTTAAAACCCTGATAGCTTCATCTGAAATACCTACTACTTTTTTATTTAACTTTTTATTATACTTTGAAATAAATTTTTTGCATAATACAGATATATCCTCTTTTCTATCTCTAAGAGGAGGAATTTTTATATCTATTATGTTAAGCCTATAATATAAATCTTTTCTCATTTTATTCTCATTTAAAATAACTTTTGGACTTTCATTTGTTGTTGCAATAATTCTTACATCAACAGGTATATCCTTAGTCCCTCCAACTCTTCTTACATAACCTTCCTGCAAAACTCTTAGCAATTTAGCCTGTAACATAATAGGCATGGAGTTTATTTCATCTAATAATAATGTCCCTTTGTTAGCTTGCTCAAATAAACCTGGCCTGTCTATTGCCCCTGTAAATCCTCCCTTAGCAGTTCCAAATAGTATTCCTTCGAATAATGATTCTGGTAAAGCTGCACAATTTTGTGCTATAAATGGATAATTTTTTCTATTACTTCCATAGTGAATGGACTGGCTAAATAGCTCTTTGCCTGTCCCAGTTTCACCATATATAAATACTGAGGCATCAGACTTACAAGCTTTCTTAGATTTTGCTATTGCCTCTTTAATCAGATTACTTTCCCCTAAAATATCATCAAATTCATAGCCCTTTTTTTGTTTATTGTCAACTTTATTAATTAAATTTTTTTTATAGCTTCTGTTTAATAAATTTTCTATAGTTGTCATATTCTTTGATATTTCAAGTGCCCCTACAAATTCTCCTTTAATATCAATTGGTATCGTAGTATTTATTGCTGTTATTTCTTTTCCATTTTTATCTAGATATTTTTGAATATTGTCTTTAATAATTTCCCTTTTTTCCAAAACTTCTACTAGTGTACTTCTATTTATTTTCATTTTGCTGACTATATCAAAAAATGAATTAGTTAAAACATCATGTCTATTCATTTTTTCCATTTTTTGTACAGAATCATTGTAGATTATAGTTTTCCCTTCTTTATTAACAAAATGTACCCCTTCATCAATATTTTCCAATATTTCATTCATTACTTTAAAAAATATTTCTTGGTTCAACTATATCACCCCAGTACCTAAATATATAACAACCCAAAAATAAGTAAAATATTTCTATATATTTATCTTATCACATATTTATGATATTTTTTATGTCCATTATATTTTTAATTAATACTTGATGAACTACATAGTAAAGCATGAATAGTAATGGTTATATTCTTAGTATTTTCCCTTTTGTTGATATTTCCTTATTAAAAAAAATATTCTAAATATATTATTTATACTCAAATATTATCTAAAAAAGAGTATTTGTATACCTTTATTCTCGTACATATTTTTAACTTAAAATATAAACTTTATATAAAACAAGTTAAAATATACTTAATTAAAATACGTAAAAAAGAGCTATCACAGAACAAATTTAATTTACTCATGCGATAACTCGATTCTACAAACTAATATTTAATTTTCATAATATTTATTTCTAAAAAGCAGTCTCATGCCCAACATAACAGGCTATGCCATTATCTAAAAATATGTCCTGTAATTCTTCAAGATGCTCTTCATCAACATCTCCTTTATCAGAATACTCATATTCTTTACCTAATTGAATCCATTTTGACTCTCCTAGTCTATGAAATGGTAACAGATTAATTTCTACTAAATTATTTTTATGCATAAAAGATATAATATCATTTATATTTTCTATACTATCATTAAATCCTGAAATAACTGGTACTCTAAGTACTAATCTTCCACCCCAGTCAGAGTTTACAAGATTTGATATGTTTTCTAATACTAAATCATTATACACACCTGTTTGTTCCTTATGCTTTTCTCTATCCATATGTTTTATATCAATAAATGCAAAGTCGATATCCTTAAATATATTATTAAAAATTTCATTTGAAACACATGCACTCGTTTCAATAGCAGTGTGCACATTTGTTTCATGACATTTTAATAGCACTTCATGTAAAAATTCATGTTGAAGTAGTGGCTCTCCTCCACTAAATGTTACTCCTCCATTACTTCTCCAGTTATTAGAATCACGCTTAATCACCTTTACAAGTTCCTCTACAGTATATGGCTTTGCACATAATTTAAACGCATTATAATAACACGAGTTGACACATTCAAAACTCTCACAATTCTTACATATGCCCCAATCTATGACTGGCTTATTGTCAAGGTCAAAACTCAATGCACCATTTTTACATTTACCATGACATACAGTACATCCATTTTCATATTGACAAGACAACTCACTAAACATCATATGTGGTCTAACAGTCCAACTTTCAGGATTTGCACACCACTTACAACTAAGTGGACATCCATTTAAAAACACAGTTGTTCTACAACCTGGCCCATCATGAACTGAAAAGCTTTGTATATCAAAAATCATTCCTTCTAATTGTCTTTGACTATTCATTAAACACATGCCCTTCACAAGTAATTGCGTTTAATGTTGAGTATACCCAATCTTCATTCTCTAGCCCAACACATTTACCTATACCTTCATCATTAGCATCAACAAAATTTTTACAATTTTTACATTTTGGCATTACTTTTATTTCTGAACATGCTTCATCATCTAAATTAATCATTTGTTTTGATAATCTACAAATCCCTTTAGTCGCATCTACTGCGCAAAAATTCATACAATCACTATGTTTTCTCATATTTTACACCCCTTCATACTCTGTTCTAGCAATTACTTCATCTTGTATTGGTTTACCTAGTTCACACCAGTATTGAGTAAATCCAGCAACACGTACCATTAGTTGACGATAATTATCAGGATTTTTTTGTGCGTCTTTCAAAGTTTCTGAGTCCACAACATTGTATTGAATATGGAATCCACCTTTTCTCAAGTAACTTCTTGTTAAATCTAACAGTTTTTTTGTTCCTTGTTGTCCTCTAATAGTTGTAGGATGAAGTTTTAAATTCATTTGAGAATTTTGAACTACTGCTTGATCCCAAATAGTCGCAGATTCAAATAATGCATACACACCATTTTTATCTGTTCCTGCATATGCAGAAACTGAACCATCTGAATATGTTGTTCCACTTAATCTACCATCTGGGGTAGCTAAAGTAGCAGCTCCTTGTGGTCCATGTGTAGATACAGAAATTTGACAAGGATACATTTTTTTAGCATATAAAGATTGTGCTTCTTCACACACTTTTGCTAGCCATATTTCATAATTTTTAAGAATCATATCTGCATACAAATCATTGTTTCCATATTTAGGTGCATCAAGACAGGCCTTATAAATAGCATCATATTTGCCAGTCTTATCCACTTTTACTTGGTCTGCCATAGAATAATTACCAACTTCTAATGCATCTTTAAATCCAAAATTATTTAATACAGCATCCTTCATTTCTTCAACTGTAAAAGCTTTGTCATCATATACAAGTTTTTTAAGTGCAGCAAATGAGTTAACCATAGTAACAGTTCCACAAGTTTCTACATTTAATGTTGCATTATAACGATATCCCATATTTCCTATATGTTGACCTTTATCTAAACAGTCTGGTTTTAATAGAGAATTTATTATAGAAGTATCAAACTTTCTCCATATATCTAACTCAATATTATTTGCTCTCTCAAGAACATTTATTGCTTGTTTATAATAGTCTTTAAATACTTCTACAACTTCTTCATAAGTATCTAATGGCTTATTATGAGGTTCAAATACTTGTATATTCATACGATGGTCTTTACCATTCATAAGAACAAGTTCTAATATTTTAGGATTAGCAATAAAGTGAACTCCAGAACCAGCAGATTGTCCTGCTCCACCTGCAATAGAATATGTCTTTCCATTTAAAGTCAGTTGTTTCCAGCATCCTGGAGATGTTTCCAGACATCCACCTAATGCAAATGCTCTAGCTTCTTCAACAGTCATTCCTTCATCAGCAAATTGCTTCATCATAAATGTTGTCCCATTTGAATTGTTTACCCATGCTGGATAACCAGAACCAAGTTTTGTACATTCAACAGCTTTCATTAAAAAATCTTCTGGAAGTTTTTCATCATATAACATAGTTAAGCTAGGCTGAGGAGTTCTACATCTCATACTTGCCTCTAATAATAATTCTTCTAATTCATTAGCTCCTGTAGAACCATCTTCTCTTAACCCACCTATAGATAAAGTATTGAATGTATTTCCTGATAAGACTCCTCCATTTACACCTGCTGAAGCAAAACAGTCAATACAAGTGATTTTTATTCTATAAAGTTCTAATAATTCAATAACTTCTTCTTTTGTAATTAGTCCTTTTTCCATATCCTGTTCATACCAAGGATATAAAATTTGACCAAAACGACCTATAGACATACCAGATATAGCATCTTCATTTACTGATGCTATATGAATTGTATAAGTCAATTGAAGAGCTTCTCTAAATGTACGAGGTTGTTTATGTGCAATATGTTCTAATATCTCTACTAAATCTGAATATTCTTTTTTTGATTCTAAATCTGTTTCTATACTCTCTAAATATTTTGCATGTTTTGCATAGTTTAAAATCCAAGCTTGTAACCCTTCAATGACTTGAATAACAGCTTCATAAAAATATAGACGATCCATTCCGATAAGCCCATCTCCAGATGCATTTCCTGCAACTGCTTTTTTACATTCTTTTGCCATTTCTATAATTCCATCTAATCCATAATTTAAAGGATAAAAATAGTTTATAACTTCTCTACCTTGAGGAAGTGTATATCCTGAATCAAACATACATATAAGCGTACTCATTAAATTTTCTTTTAAATCATAATCTGGCATCATCTTTTCATAGTGAAATCCTAAATCTTCAACTGATTTTCCAACCCATTCCTTTGCCATTTTTACAAGAACAGGTACTTCTTCTTTTCTCATTCCAAATTTACCAGCTATTGAAACAACATTTCCAAAACTTTCAGTTACATTTCCTCCACCAGAACCAAATTTTGTAAGCTCATCTGCTGTATTACTAGCTAATTTCTTTGCTTCTTCTTTCATTTGTTCTCCCTGAGCAACAAAGAAACTTTCACTTACCCAAGGCATTGGGAAAGAACCTCTATAATGGCGTGTTTTTTGCATTACTATCTTCTCACCAGGTATTATATTTGGTGTCATATGAGAAAAAGCAGCTTTAAGAGCTTTAGCTCTTCTAACTACTGCTATATCCCCATCTGATTTTCTATATTCTCTATTGTACCAATATGGAAATTCCATATCAGCTGTAGACAATGTATTGTAATATACATTCAATAAATCATCTGCTCTTTTACTTGCTTTTTTTTCACTAAGTTCATCTAAATTTTCTTGATTTTGAAAATTTGCTTTAATATTTTTTGCTTCTAAAATACTTCTTATTTTATCTTCTTTACTTTGACTCATTTCTTCCCCTCCTTAAACTTTCTATACTTAGTATAAAACTTTTTAAGAAGGGAAAAAAAGAGTCTATTACCCACTTTCTAAAATAATCTTTCTACAAAAAAATAAAACTTAAAACATTTTAGACCATAAATTTACCTTATATCTAAATATCTAAAAACCTACTGATTTATTAAAATATAAAGATTGTCCATTGTCTTGTTTTAAGCTTTAACATATACTATATTTAATTTTATAAAAATACTTGATCAATATATTTTTAAACTTAGTTTATATTACTGGTTTATCTTAAGATTCGGAACTGCATTCAGACTCATATCATGTGTTTTATTGTTTATAAAATTATAATATCCTGCGCAACCTATCATAGCAGCATTATCTGTACATAAAATTAAAGGAGGATATTTAACTATAATTCCACTCTCTTTTGCAAGTTCTGTTATTTTAGCTCTAAGACCAGAGTTGGAAGCAACTCCACCAGAAAGAGTTATAACATCATAACCTTTATCTTTTGTCGCTTTTAATGCTTTAGTAGCTAAAACTTCAACTACTGCTTCTTGAAAAGATGCAGCAACATCTTCAACTACTATTTCTTCGTTTTTCATCCTTTTTCCATTTAAATAATTTAATACAGAAGATTTTAGACCACTAAAACTAAAGTCATAGCTATCATCTTCTAAATAAGCTCTTGGAAATTCTATAGCATGCTTATTCCCTTTTTTAGCTAAATTATCAATAATAGGTCCTCCTGGATACCCCAAATTCATAGCCCTTGAAATCTTATCAAAGGCTTCTCCAGATGCATCATCTCTAGTCTTTCCTAAAATTTCATATTTACCATAATCTTTAACTTCTACTAAGTGAGTATGACCTCCAGATACTATTAATGTTATAAAAGGAGGTTTTAAATCTTTATGCTCTATATAGTTTGCACTTAGATGTCCTTCAATATGATTTACTCCTACAAGAGGAATATCCAATGTATATGCAAGTGCTTTAGCATAAGATAATCCTACTAATAAAGCCCCTACTAGTCCTGGGCCATATGTAACTGCAATGTGGTCTATATCATTAAATCCTATATTTGCCCCATCTAAAGCTTCTTGAACAACTATATCAATATTTTCAACGTGTTTTCTTGAAGCCACCTCTGGTACTACTCCGCCAAACTTTTTATGTGTTTCTATTTGAGTAGAGATTATGTTTGAAAGTACTTCTCTACCATTTTTTAAAACTGATGCAGCTGTTTCATCACAGCTACTCTCTATAGCTAATGTTATTATATCACCCATAAACTCTACACCTCTTTTAATTGATTCCACATTATAATTGCATCTTCTTTGTTATCATTATAGTATTCTTTTCTGATTCCACCCATTTTAAATCCATATTTTCTATATAGATTTTGTGCTATTTTATTTGATGCTCTAACTTCTAATGTCATAGACGCAATATTATTATCTTTACATAAATCAACTAATCTTTTTATTAACTTATCTCCTATTTTTTTGCCTCTATAGTCACTATGAACAGCCACATTATTTATATGACCTTCATCAAGTATAAGCCAAATTCCAACATATCCAACTACTTTTCCATCTAGTTTTGCTACTATATACTTTGCTACTTCATTAGATAACTCTTTTCTAAAAGATTCTTTTGACCAATAATCTTCAAAACAATTTTTTTCCACTTCAAAAACTTCATCTATATCTTTAATAGTCATTTCTTCTATTTTTACATCATCTATTATTTGTTTTGTATTATCTTTCATTATTTATCCTCTTCATTTTTTCGTCATATTGTACTTCGGCCTGAGATTTTCTGATATACATAGGGTTTATTGTATAACAAGTATGTACATCTATATTTTTACTATATTTATTTAGTGCTACAGAACATAAGCTTCCTGCTTTAGATACATTATGAGCTGGTGAAGGTATCTTTATATTTTTTACGTTTTCTAGCTCATCCTTATATTTATAAACAGCTTCTCCAACTATTATAAATTCTTCATCACTTGATTTAATTTCCTTTAGTAAAGTTTCAAATTCTACAACATCGACACTATCTAACTCTATTAACTCTCCATCTTCAAACTTATATTTAGCTGAATACACCTGATTTTTTTGTGCATCTAATATAGAGCATATTTTTCTTTCACATAAATTCATATTACCTGCTAAAGATTCTAAAGAATTTACTGCTATTATTGGTAGATTATTTACATGGGCTATAGCTTTTACTGTAGCCATACCTATTCTAAGACCTGTAAATGAACCAGGGCCTATACATATAGCTAACAAATCCATCTCTTTTATGTTTAAATCACTTATATCCAACATATTTTCTATCATTGGCATAAGCTTTTGTGAATGAGTTTTTTTGTTATTTACTGTAAACTCACAGATTAAATTATCATCTTCAACAACTGCTACACTTGCTGCCATAGAAGATGTATCTATACCTAATATCTTCATTATTTAATCAACTCCTCAACTATACTTTTATAATAATCTCCTTTTGGAGTTAATATCATTTCTCTTCCTTCATCTTTGTACCTTAATTCTATGTTTAAATATTCTTTTGGAAGTATATCTTCTATTAAATTACCCCATTCAATTATACAGATTCCATTTGAATTTATATATTCATCATATCCAATATCATACATTTCATCACTACTACCAATTCTATAAACATCAAAATGATACAAAGGTATTTTTCCTTCATATTCGTTTATTATAGTAAAAGTTGGGCTTGTTATATAATCATTTATACCTAATGAGTCTGCTAAGCTTTGTGTCATTGTGGTCTTTCCAGCTCCTAAATCCCCCACTAAACAAATTACACTACCTTCTTTTAATAATTTACCTAATTTATATCCTATTTCTCTAGTTTTACTTTCATTTTCTAAATATATTTTTGCCATTAATTCATCTCCATCTTGATATAATCGTCGTGTGAATTTATATCACTGCTTAATTAATTATAGTATAAGCCCCAACTATTATAAAGTACTTCTATTTATCTTTTTTGTTTATCTTTCAATATTAATGATTCTATTAAAACTTATATATAATCATCAATAGCAATCCTTACATATTCTTTTGCCTTACAATTTTGTTTCAGGGCTTCTTTACATATTTCCTCTGATTGCTCTTTTACATACTTGAGAGATTTATAATTTTCTTTTACTGCTTCAATGCACATTTTTTCTGTTTGATTCTTTATATACATAAGCATCTTTCCATTTTGTCTTACAATCTCTGTACATATCTCTTCTGTATAGTTATCTATGTAATTTAGTACATCTTTAATATTGTACTTTTTATCCAAGTATCTTATAGCTCTTATACATGTTTCTTCTGTCTTATTATTAACAAATTGTAGGCTTCTTCCATCTTGTTTAACTGCTTCTAAACATATTCTTTCTGTTTGCTGATTTACATATTGTAATGCCATACCATTTTGACTTACAGCTTCAATACACATTTTTTCTGTTTGGTTTTGTACATATTTAAGTGCTTTATAGTTTCGTTTTATTGCTTCTATACATAATTCTTCACTTTGTTCTCTAACATATGCAAGACACCTGCCATCTTTTTTAATTGCTTCTAAACATATTTTTCTTGTTTGAACCTCTAAAGCTTTTAATATACTTACAACATCTATATTAGAAGAACATCTTATTGCTTTTATAATAAGTTCTTCTGTTTGATTTCTTACATACTTAAGTGCATTGCAATCTTTTTTTATTGCTTCAAGGCATATATACTCAGTTTGTTCTTTTACATATTCAAGTGCTCTATAATTGTACCTTATAGCTTCTAAACATAATTCTTCTGTTTGCTCTTTTACATACTTCAAAGCTTTATAATTCTGTCTTATAGCTAAAATACACATACCATCTGTTTGATTATTTATATTTTCTAATTCATGATAGTCATACTTCACTCTTTCCATATTTTCAATATATTCATTCGTAATATACTTTAAAGAATCTCCTAACATTTTACTATCAATGCCTATATGAATATTTTCCCAATCACTATTAAAATAATACCCTTTATCGTCTAAAAATACTTTTTTCATTTTTTTACATACTTTCATAAATCTACTCTCCTATCATCATTAAATTAGTTATTATTAAGAATTACAATTCAAAACATTATTTATTCTTAATAATAACTTTATTTTTTGTCTATTATGAATTCGCTCTGCATATTGTAGATACCTTTTTAGTATTTTAATAGTTAATCGTTTTAATTCTTCCTTTATTTTAAAAATTAAATCTGTCTAAATATTTCTTATTTTAAATACATTTTTTGATAAATTAATAAAGCCATAATGTATTTAATACATCAATCACAACATGAGACTGAAGTTATAAATAAATTATGGCTTTCCAATATATTTAATTTTAAAATTTTATATTTTCTTGTCTGATTATTTTTTTATTACATTTCCCATTTTTTTATAAAGTGGTAATGTTACTAAAGATATTATCACAGCTTTTAGTACATTAAATGGAGCTATCATCCAAATTACAAAAGTAAATAGGTCATGAATCTTAGGATTTATAGCTGAACCTAACCCTATTATAGCATCTAGTCTCATAAATTGACCATAAAGTGGTAACATTACAAAGTAATTTAACACTGAGCCAATTATAGTCATAGCTATTGTTCCTAATACAAATCCAATTAATATGCCTTTTAAATCTTTACTTTTCTTATATGAATAACAAAGTATCATTACATAAGAACCACCAATTAATATATTTGCAAACTCTCCTACTCCTCCAGTTGTTGTTGCTGTAATCGCTTGTAGTATATTTTTTACTACAACTATTCCAAATCCAACTAATGGTCCTAAAGACATCCCTCCAAATATTGCTGGAATATCTGATAAGTCAATTTTTAAGAAATCTGGAAATATACCTGGTATTGGTGCTTGAATAAACATTAGTAAATAAGATATTGCTGATAAAATTGACATTACTACTAAAGTTCTTGTTGAAATCATATTACTTCTTTTTGCTGTACTTTGCATAATTATTATCCTCCTAATAAATATATTTATATTTTTTTAGGAAAAACAAAAAACTCGAAGACCTTATCTTCGAGTTTTTATGGATATAGTTTAAACAAACTAAAATAAACTTATTTATATTCCATAAATATCTTCTCTCATCCAGACTTTACTGTCGGCTTTGGAATTTCACCAAATCAACCACATAAGTAGTTCGCGGGCTATACCGCCGGTAGGGAATCTCACCCTGCCCCGAAGATCTTCTTTGATTTTTTAATTTTCCTTACACTCTTATATTAGTTAATTTTTTAATAATTGTCAAGTTATTTTTTTTCATACACTACTTTCCCATTTATTATAGTGTAAAGTACATTACTTTGAATCTCTAGTGGAGAATTATCCCAAATTACTATATCTGCATCTTTACCAACTTCTATAGAACCTACTCTATCTTCAATTCCTAGAGTCTTAGCTGGATTTATTGTAATGGATTCTATTGCTTTTTCTTCTTTCATTCCATGCTTAACTGCTATCCCTGCACATATTGGAAGATATTGAACTGGTATTACTGGATGGTCTGTCATTATACATACATCAAGTCCTGCATTTGAAAGTATTCCAGCTGTATTAAACGTTAAATTTCTAAGTTCAAATTTAGACCTTTCTGATAATGATGGCCCTACTATTACAGGAAATCCTTCTTCCAATAGCTCCTCCACTATAAGATGACCTTCTGTACAATGGTCTAATGTAAGCTTTAAATTAAACTCTTTTGCAATCCTTATGGCTGTGAACATATCATCAGCTCTATGGGCATGTGCTTTAAAAGGAATTTCTCCTCTTAAAACGGGTATTAAACTTTCCATTTTTATATCATATTCAGGTTTTTCACAATCTTCATCATCATGACTTTCATACAGGTCGACTTCCTCTAAATATTCTTCTGCTTTTTTAAGATTCTCTCTAAGTAATGAAGCTATTGCCATTCTAGTTTGTGGAGATTTATCATCTTGACCATAACAGCTTTTTGGATTTTCTCCAAAGGCTATTTTAGATGCTACTGGATTTTTTATTACCATTTTATCAATTCTTTTCCCATAGGTCTTTATAGCTATACATTGACCTCCCATAACATTTGCACTTCCAGGAGTTGTACATACAGAAGTTATACCACCTTCAAAAGCTTCTTTAAATGTTCTGTCCATTGGATTAATCCCATCTATAGGATTTAATTGTGGTGTTATTGGATCAGTTTCTTCATTTCCATCTGCTCCTTCAAATCCTATACCATCTTCCCACAATCCTAAATGAGTATGGGCATCTATAAACCCTGGAAACACAAATTTACCACTTGCATCTATTACCTCTACATCTAAAGGTGCTATTAAGTCTTTTCCTATCTCTATTATTTTTCCTTGATCTATAAGTATATCTCCCTGAATTATTCCATTTGTTATGGTATTTATACTACCATTTTTTATAAAAACCATTCATTTTCCTCCTGATTTTCAATACTATACTAACTATTTTAAATATTATCTCTTTACAATCTCATTTCATAATTTCTTAAATTTTTTATTATGCTACTTACATTTATAATTGTTACACATAAGTATCATAACTAAACATAAATTAACCTATTTTTTCATTGATAATGCAACTCTTTTTTTATTTAAATCAATTCCAATTACTTTTACATCTACTATATCACCTACTGTAACAATACTCATAGGGTCTTTTACAAAGCTATTACTCATTTCTGATTTGTGAACTAACCCATCATTTTTTATTCCAATATCTACAAATGCTCCAAAATCTACAACATTTCTTATTGTACCTTTTAAAGACATCCCTTCTTGTATATCTTCAATTTTTAGGACATCAGTTCTAAGTATAGGCTTTATTCCTTCTTCTCTTGGGTCTCTTCCTGGTTTTTTAATTTCAGCTATGATATCTCTTAAAGTAACTTGGCCTACTTCCAATTTTTCACTTAATTCTCTCAAACCAATTTCCTTAACTTTTTCATCTATTTCTTCTATATTTTTATTTTTTACATCATCCAAAGAATATCCTATTATTTCAATCATTTTTTTGCATATATCATAACTTTCAGGATGTACACCTGTATTATCTAGAGGATTCTTTCCATCTAAGATTCTCATAAATCCAGCACATTGAGTAAATGCTTGAGGGCCAAGTCTTTTTACTTTTTTCAGTTGTACTCTTGATGTAAAGTCTCCATTTTCTTCTCTATATGCTATTATATTTTTTGCGATAACCTTACTTATTCCTGCAATATGCTCTAATAGAGAATATGATGCAGTATTTAAATCTACTCCAACACTATTTACGGAATCCTCAACAACTCCATTTAATACTTCTTCTAATCTCTTCTTATTTAAGTCATGTTGATATTGGCCTACACCTATACTCTTAGGGTCTATTTTCACAAGTTCTGCTAAGGGGTCTTGTAGTCTTCTCGCTATAGATATAGCTCCTCTTATTGATACATTTATATCTGGATGTTCTTCATTTGCGAGTTCAGATGCTGAGTAAACTGATGCACCAGCTTCGCTGACTATAACATATTGAATGTCTCTATCTATCTCTTTTATCATTTCTGACACAAATGTTTCTGACTCTCTTGATGCTGTCCCATTTCCTATTGAAATTATGTCTATATTATATTTTTCAATTAATTCTTTTAAAGTCTTCTTGGCCCCTTCTACATTATTTTGAGGGTCTGTTGGATATACTGTTGTATAGTCCAATAATTTACCATTTTTATCTACAACCGCTATTTTGCAACCAGTTCTAAATGCAGGGTCAAATCCCATAACTACTTTATCTTTAACTGGTGGTTGAAGTAATAAACTTTTAACATTTTTTCCAAATACACTTATAGCCCTTTCTTGAGCTATTTCTGTCAGATGATTTCTTATTTCTCTTTCTATCGATGGGAAAATTAATCTTTTATATGAATCTTCTATTGAATTTACAATTTCATCTTTATTCTTAAAGTTTTTATCATTTACATATTCATTTACTATATAATTTAAAACTTTATCATTATTTATTTCTAATTTAACTTTTAAAAAATTCTCTTTTTCTCCTCTATTTATTGCTAAAACTCTATGTGGAGCCATACTTTTCACTGCTTCACTATAATCGTAATACATATCATAAACTGATTTCTCATCAGTAGAACTTTTACTAACTATCATTCCTTCTCTTAAAGCAAGCTCTCTTATGTATTTTCTAATCTTCGCATCATCTGAAACTGTTTCTGCAATTATATCTCTTGCACCTTTTAAGGCATCCTCAACAGAAGTTACTTCTTTTTCTTCATTTATATAACTCTTCGCCTCTAAATCTATATTATCTAGATTACTCTCTAGTATTGATACTGCTAGATTTTCTAACCCTTTTTCTTTTGCTATTGTTGCTCTAGTTCTTTTCTTTTGTTTATATGGAGCATATATATCTTCTACTTCTTGTAGTGTTTTTGCTTTTTCTATATTTTGTGTTATCTCATCTGTTAATTTTCCTTGTTCATCTATTAATCTAACTACATCATCTTTTCTACTTTGAAGGTTTCTTAGATACATCAATTTTTCATAGAATTCCCTTAATGTGACATCACTCATCTCACCAGTCATTTCTTTTCTGTATCTAGCTATAAATGGTATTGTATTTCCTTCATCAATAAGCTTTAGCGTATTATTTATTTGTTCATCTTTGAGATTAAATTCATTTTTTAAGATTTGATTTATATCCAATTTTTTTCACTCCTAATGTTAGTTTTTTCATAAGTATAACAAACAGAACGAAGGCTGAGGGTTGTAGTCCTCAGCCTAAGTGCTGTAAAGTGCATAGTAAGCACTAACCTTCTTATATATCTATCCTAATTACTGTACATTGTTTATTAAACTGTCTTATTCATTTTTAAGTATTCGTTGATAAACAAGTCTATATTTCCATTCATCACACTATCTACATTTCCAAACTCAGCATTTGTCCTATGGTCTTTGACTAACTTATATGGTTGGAAAACATAGGACCTAATTTGGCTACCCCACGTTATTTGTGAGTATTTGCCTTGTATATCTTCTATTTTTTCCTTTTGCTCTAATTCTTTTAACTCTATCAATTTTGCCATCAAAAGTCTCATAGCTCTATCTTTATTTAAATGTTGAGACCTTTCATTTTGACACTGAACCACTACACCAGTAGGAATATGTGTTATTCTAACAGCTGAATCAGTTGTGTTTACATGTTGTCCTCCAGCACCAGACGCTCTATATGTGTCTATCTTCAAATCTGATGAATTAATTTCTACTTCTATATTTTCATCTAACTCTGGTGTTACATCTATAGAAGCAAATGAAGTATGTCTCTTTCCTGATGGGTCAAATGGAGATATTCTTACCAATCTATGAACCCCTTTTTCACTTTTTAAATATCCATAAGTGTTGGTTCCTTCTACAAGAATTGTAGCTGTCTTTATTCCCGCTTCAGGGTCTGATATTATATCTAAAAGCTTAACTTTATAACCCTTACCTTCTGCCCATCTTATATACATTCTTAAAAGCATCTGAGCCCAATCTTGAGCATCTAGACCCCCAGTTCCAGCATTTATAGATAATATAGCATTATTTTTATCATACTCGCCATTTAAAAGAGTTTTTATTTTCATCTCAGATAATTTTTCTTCTATTGATTCTATAGACATTTCTATATCCTTTTCAACAGAATCATCCTCTTCTTCTAGGCCTATTTCAATCAATACTTCTACATCTTCTAATAAGTTTTTTAGACTTTCATATTCATCTATAGTTTCTTTTAAAGCTTTGTTTTCTTGAAGTACTTTTTGCGCTACTTCATTGTCATTCCAAAAATCTTGTTTATTTATCTTCTCTTCATTAATTTTTATCTTTTCCATCAATGAAGCTACGTCAAAGAGAAACCCTCAATTCTTCTAAATTTGAAGCTATTTGCTCCACACTATGTCTATACTCTTGTATCTTTAACATTTAATCCTCCAAAACTATCTTCCACAACAGTTTTTATATTTCTTACCACTTCCACAAGGACATAAATCATTTCTTCCAACTTTTTCATCTTTTTTAATAGTTTTGCTTGTTGGAAGAGTTCCATCTGAGGGAGAAGTTAGATTTTCAACATCTACAACTGCTTTTCTTTCTACTGGAGCCTCTATTGTTATATTAAATAAATATCTTACAGTATCTTCTTTAATATGTTTATTCATCTCATCAAACATATCAAAACCTTCCATTTTATAAGCAATAACTGGGTCTTGTTGACCTACAGCACGAAGCCCTATACCTTGACGTAATTGATCCATTGCATCTATATGGTCTATCCAATGATTATCAACAGCTTGAAGTAAGATAACTCTCTCAACTTCTCTCATTCTTTCATAACCTATTTGTTCTTCTTTTGCAGTATATATCTTCATAGCTATTTCATAAACTTTTTCTGTTATTTCAACTGGATTAAGCTTTTCTATCTCTGGGATTTCTATACTACCTTTTGGTAAGAACAGATTATACATATGTTCCTTAAATCCTTCTTCATCAAATCCTTTATCTTTTGTATAAAGAGTCACTGATTCTTCTATTATAGAATGAGTCATTGATTGTACTTGCTCTTGTAAATCTTCACCTTCTAATACACGTTTTCTCTCTGCATATATTATTTCTCTTTGCTTATTCATAACATCATCATATTGAAGTACATGTTTTCTTATTCCAAAGTTTTTACCTTCGACTTTCTTTTGTGCACCTTCAATAGACTTAGATAATATTCTATGTTCTATAGGCATGTCTTCTTCAAGACCTATTTTATTTACGATTCCAGATATTCTATCGCTTCCAAACAATCTCATAAGGTCATCATCAAGACCTATATAAAATCTTGAGCTACCTGGGTCACCTTGACGACCAGCACGACCTCTTAACTGGTTATCTATTCTTCGAGATTCATGTCTTTCTGTACCAATTATAGCAAGTCCACCTGCTTCTACTACTTGTTTTTGTTCGTCTTCTGTTTGTTGCTTAAATTGTTTATATAATCTTTCGTACTCTGCTCTAGCTTCAAACAAAATTTCATTTCCTGCCACAGGTATTCCTTCTATTGGAGTATCAACTCTATTTACTACATCTTCTTTAAATCCATTTCTTCTCATTTCTCTCTTAGTTAAGAAATCTGGATTCCCACCTAAAACTATATCAGTACCACGACCAGCCATGTTAGTAGCTATTGTAACAGCTCCAAGTCTACCTGCTTGAGCTATTATTTCTGCTTCTTTATCATGGTGTTTAGCATTTAATACTTCATGTCTAATACCTTTTTTCTTTAATATTTGTGATAGTAGTTCTGACTTTTCTATCGAAACTGTACCTACAAGTATTGGTTGATTAACTTTATGTCTTTCAATTATTTCTTCAGCTACAGCATTAAATTTACCTATCTCACTTTTATATACACAATCTGGCAAGTCTTCTCTCACCATAAGCTTATTAGTAGGCACTTGGAAGACATCCATTTTATATATTGCTTTAAACTCTTCTTCTTCTGTTTTTGCTGTACCAGTCATACCTGAAAGTTTTTTATACATTCTAAAGTAATTTTGGAATGTTACAGTAGCTAGTGTTTTAGATTCTCTCTGTATTTTAAGACCTTCTTTTGCTTCTATTGCTTGATGCAAGCCTTCTGAATATCTTCTACCAAACATAAGTCTACCAGTAAACTCATCAACTATTACTATTTCTCCATCTTTAGCAACATAATCAACATCTTTTTTCATTATTACATGTGCCCTTAAAGCCTGATTTATATGGTGATATAACTCTGTATGAGATATATCTGTTATATTATCAACATTAAAATATACTTCTGCTTTTTGTATACCTGATGCTGTTAGAGATACAGCCTTATCTTTTTCTTCTAATTCATAGTCATCAGGTTTTAAAGTTAACACAAATGTATTTGCATCTGAGTATAGGTGAGTTGATTTATCTCCAGGACCAGATATAATAAGTGGTGTTCTAGCCTCATCTATAAGTATAGAGTCGACCTCATCCACTATCGCATAATTTAATCCTCTTTGAACTCTTTGCTCTTTGTGTATTACCATATTGTCTTTTAAATAGTCAAATCCATATTCATTATTTGTACCATAAGTTATATCACAATCATATTGTTCTTTTCTAACTTTTGGATTTTGACCATGTACAATAACACCTACACTCATTCCTAAAAACTCATAAACTTTTGCCATTTGGTCTCTATCACGTTTTGCAAGATAATCATTTACCGTTACAACATGTACACCTTTTCCAGTAAGAGCATTCAAATAAACAGGAGCAGTTGCAACCAAAGTTTTACCTTCACCTGTTTTCATCTCAGCTATTCTTCCTTGATGTAATACTATACCTCCAATCATTTGAACTCTGTAGTGTCTAAGACCTAATACTCTTTTAGAAGTCTCTCTGACTACTGCAAATGCTTCTGGAAGTATATCATCTATACTTTCTCCATTTTCTAATCTTTCTTTAAATGTATTTGTCATATTTTTAAGTTCCGAGTCTGCCATAGATTCAAATTTAGGTTCTAATGAATCTATTATATCAACAGTCTTATTGAACTTTTTCAATTCTTTTTTATCTGCCATGTTGAATAAACTATCCATAAAGCTCATATTTTACATCTCTCCTCGTTCTTTATTGTACTATTATTCATTTTACCATAAAAACTATACTTTTAATATTAATTTAAAAAGCTATCGATAAATAATTTATCGATAGCTAATATGATTAAATCTAAATTGCTTTATTCATGTTCTATTATACCATATCCGCCATTATGACGTTTATAAACTACAGCTATTTCATCTGAATCTATATTCTTGAACATATAGAAATCATGTCCTACTAATTCCATTTGTAATACAGCTTCTTCTTCGCTCATTGGCTTAACACTAAATTTCTTACGTCTTTGAATTACTATATCTTGATTTTCATCTTCATAATCTTCTTGTTCATCTGCTAGATTTATCTCTGCATCTTGGAATCTTATACTCTTATTGTCTTGATGCTTATCTTGTAATCTCTTTTTATATTTTTTTAATTGTTTGCTTAATTTATCATATACAACATCTATAGCTGTGTATAAATTCTCCTGCATATCTTCTGCTCTAATTATAGGACCATTTACAGTAGCTATTGTTACTTCTATTTTTTGTCTTGTTTTTTTAGCACTTACTGTAACCTTTACATCAGTGTCTGGATGAATGTAATTATCTAACTTACTTAACTTGCTTTCGATTTTATTTTTTATTGCATCAGTTAATTCGATTTGTTTTCCAGATATAATTATGTTCATAAGTACATCTCCCTTCAATTATGCCAGTATAAGAAAATTTATACTTAATAATATATTCTACACGAAATCTCATAATCCTTCTTTTATTATTAACTTTTGTGATTTTTTCTATTCAATTGATAGAATTATTTTTCATTTTTAATCACCTTAATGCTTATGTGGATTAATATTATAATAATACCCTGTGGATAATGTGGATAAAACTGTTAATAACTCTTGTTCCTGTGTATTTAAAGCTATTTTTATTATCCTTTCTATCCACAAATATCTCCAATAATTGTTTATTAATATGTGAATTCATGTCATAAAGTGGTAATTTTAGGAAATTATATGTATTATATGTTACTTAACTTTTATAAATTTTTCATAGTTATACACCTTCTAAGACCTCCATATTTCATTTTTTCTTTCACTATTTAGTTTAACTTCAAAATTATCTAAAAATAGTAAAGCATCATAACAATAATTTCTTAATCAATACTCATAATATTCATATACCCAAACTACAATTGACTAACACTCTTTATTTAATCTAATAAGTTATATAAATTATATATGTTTATATTATTTCGAAATTATATCCACTAATTGTTTTAGCTTTTGTCTGTCTATATCTTCAAATGGATTTTTATCTATTCTAACAGCTGTACCAAAATGAAAATTATTTGCCTTAGTTACTCCCTTTATTTCAACTATATTATTAAAATTAAGACCTCCACCTAAAAGAATTTTTATATTATTAGAGTTAAGCATCATATCTTTTATAATTTTTATATTCTCTCTTATACTTCCCTTTCCCCCTGACGTTAATATATTTGTAATTCTGTCATAATTCTTTAAAAGATTAACACTTTCTATTGTATTTGATTCATCTATTGCTCTATGAAATGTAACATCAAGATTATCGCAATATTGCAACAAAAAATTTAAATTTTCTTCATCTATATTATTATTCTTGTCTAACATTCCAAATACAACTCCATTAGCTCCAATCTTTTTGACTGTATTTATATCTTTTAACATTATATTTATGTCTTCTTTACTATATACAAAGCTTTTAGCATGTGGTCTTATCATTACGTTCACAGGTATCTTTACACTGTTAACAACACTTTCTATAAGTCCAAAACTTGGTGTTAGCCCTCCTTCAGTTAAAGCACTAACTAATTCTATTCTATCTGCGCCACAATCTTCTATAATCTTAGCGTCTTCTACTGTCATTCCTATTATCTCTAGCATAACTACTCCTTTGCTAATTCATATATTGCATTTGAAAATATCTTTGCATTTAAGATTATATCATCTATATCCATATATTCGTCAGGATTATGTGCTATTCCTTTTTGTCCTGGAAACGAAGGTCCAAATGGAACTATATTTGGCATTACTTTTGCATATGTACCTCCATTAGTTGTTACTGGAGTACCATCTAATGATGTTACTCTTTCATAAGCTATTTGAAGTTTTTTAACAAGCTCACTATCCTTATCAAAATATACAGGATTAAAATTAGAAATTACTTCTATCTCTGTACCATTGGGAAAATTAGATTTTATTTCATCTAAGACATCTTCTAGTTTATAACTAAATTCATATTTTACCTTTATCTCCAGTATTATGTAACTATTCTCTTTATGTAACTCTTGATTTGTGACAATCACCTTTTCAGACATATTTTCTATAAAGCTTAGAAATGTATCTTCCTTATAGTTACAGTTATTTTTGATTATAATTTTCGCCATACCTTTTTCACCATATACAACAGGATATTTACAATCTGGTGTGAACCCCATTATAGGAGGTTTTTCCTTTTTTAAATAATATGGTATATCTTTAAATCCACTTTCTTCATTTGTGCCAAAAATTATCCTAACTTTTTTATCTAACTTTAAACCTAATTCCTTAATAACATATAATCCATATAAAGCACACATTATAGGTCCTTTATTATCTAATACCCCTCTACCATAGATTTTTCCATTATATATTTCTCCTCCATAAGGTTGATATATCCAATTTTCCCCTTCATGTACTACATCTATGTGGCCAATTACACAGATATAATCTTCGCTATCTCCATATTCTGCATAACCAATATAATTGTCTAAGTTTCTAACTTTAAAGCCTAATTTTCTTGAAATTTCTAGTGCTTTATTGAGTGCTTTTCCTACCTTTTCGCCAAAAGGGAAGTCATTTTCTGACTCCCCTTCAACGCTAGGTATTTTTACAATATCTACAATATCACTTAATAAATGTTCTTTTATCTCGTCTACTTTATTGTTTATAATATTCATAAAAATCTCCTTTTAAATATTAAAGACTCTACTTTACTGCATAAATACAAACTTTATTCACTCACTTCTATTGGAGCCTTTATCCTAGCTTCATATGCTTCCATCCACTCGTTTGACACAACCTTATGTATAGTTTTACCATCTATTCTATTTGATATATACACTGTAGGTGCTTCTGCTTTAGTAGCTACTGAGAATGTAAAGTCAGCTATGTTTGTAGCTACTCCCCATTCTCCTTTATTATTCATAGCAACTAATGATAAGTCTCCAGCTTTTCCTCGTCTTTTGATAAGTTGTTCATCTAACTCATTTACTGCTATATCACATGCCTCTTGTGGATGTTTTCCTTCTTTCATAAGTCTAACTATCTCATATGATATACACCCTTTCATCAAATCTTCTCCAAGACCAGTAGCTGTAGCCCCTCCTATGTTACTATCAACGAAAAACCCTGAACCAGATAGTGCAGAATCTCCTATTCTACCTCTTTTCTTCATAAATAGACCACTTGTTGAGGTTGCTGCACACATCTTTCCATCTCTATCTAAAGATATCATCCCAACAGTATCATGACCAGCATATGGGCTTAATCCTTTATCTAAAGTTTCTTTTTTTCTCTTCTTATAATGTAGTTTCGCTCTATCTGTTAACATATTTTTTCTTTCAAATCCATTTTTATGGGCATATTCTTCAGCTCCGATTCCAACTAAGAAATTATTCACTTTCTCATAACTTAGTTTTCTAGCTATGCTGACAGGGTTAGAATAATCTCTTATACCTGCAACTGCTCCTATATCTAGTGTGTTTCCATCCATAAATGCAGCATCAAGTTCTACTTCACAATTTTCATTTGGAAGTCCTCCATATCCAACCGATTTATAGAATGGATAATCTTCGACTCTTCTTACAGCAAGTTCTACAGCATCTCCTGCTTCCATTCCTTTTTCTAAATGTTCTGATGCTTCAGTGATTCCTTCTATAGCCATTCTCCATGTTGCTATCATTCCCCACATATCAGAAAATCCCTCCTTAATTATAGAAACTCTATCCACATACTTTAATGTAAATAATATTTTACTTAAACCTGTCCCCTAGTAAAGTGTTAATTAATAACAAAATTCTTCTTTCATTAAAGTTATGTCTTCTTTATTTGCTATTGAATTTGCTAATTTACATATATTGTTTAGTGAATCATTAAGTCCAATTCCACCTTTTTTAGGTGTCTTAACTATACATATATTATTTTTGTATTCGTTTATTACGTATGTATTTTCTTCTGACATAGCTGCAAAAGCTGGTATATCTGTTTTATTATTTATATTTTTAGATAATATTGCTGACATCTTAGAAAAATTTTCATAGTTAAAACTTGGTCCACAAATTACTACATCAGGATTTAACTTTTTAACCATAGCTATCATTTTATTTGTCACTTCTTCTTCATTGTTTATAAAAAATTCATCCCCACAGAAAAGTGTTGCTATTACTTTAGATTCTTTTAAAAATGGTTCCATCATTACACCTGGACCTAATGGACTTGATTTTCCAGCAGGAGGTATATTGCTTTTTTCTTTCCCACCTGCACCTGCTTGTATTTGATCCAATATCATAACTATTTTCTTCATAATTTTCCTCCTATAATACTAAATCATCAAAAGATATATCATCATCTTCCTCTTCAACATTTGTTTTTTCTTCTTTTAAATATTGTTTATCTAACATCTTTATAAATGGCATGTACATAAATATTCCTAGTACAAGAAGTATTATTTGTAATAAAGCACCTTGCCATCCTGTTGTTAGAAATCCAGAGAATATAATTGGAGTTGTCCATGGTAATTGAACTCCATTTGTAAGTGGTACTAATCCTGCTGACATACAGAAATAAGCTATTATTATGTTTATTGTTGGAACTATTGCAAATGGTATCAATAATATTGGGTTAAGCATTATTGGTAGACCAAATATTAATGGCTCATTTATTCCAAATATCCCTGGTAAAATTGATAATTTACCCATTGATTTTATACGTTTACTTTTGCATATAAGTAACATAGCTATAATTAAGGATAGTGTACTACCTGCCCCACCAAATGTTGCAAACATATCCTGGAATTGACCAGTTATTATGTTTGGTATTTTTGAACCAGCTTGAAAAGCCGCTAAATTTTCAGCTGATAAAATTTTTAATATTGGATTATAGACAGCTCCAACAACACTACTACCATTTATTCCAAAGAACCAGAATAAATGTAAGAATATATAAGCTATTGCCATAGCACCTAAACTATTTCCTAATTTTAATAATGGCATTTGTAAAAACTTAAATATAAATTCATGTATACTTCCATATGGTGTAGCTTCAAAAGCAATCTTAACTAAAAAGAAAACTACCATAACTATTGCACTTGGTATTAATGCAGCAAATGATTTTGAAACAGTTGGAGGAACTCCATCTGGCATCTTCAATGTCCACCCTTTTTTGACAACTACTGCAAATAACTTAACAGATGTTATTGCGGTTATCATTCCTACAAACATTCCCTTAGAACCCATCCAACCTAATGGGATACCAGTTACCATATAGACTGCCTTTGTTCCTTCTGGTGTATATGGTATTACAAATGGTGTAACTATAAAAAAGGCGACTATTGCAACTGCTGCTGATGCAATTGGGTCTACATCTATTTGTTTAGCATAAGAGTAACCAATTCCTAAAACTGCAAGTAAAGTCATTACTTCAAAAGTCGCTATAGTTGGCTGTTGTAATTTTACTGCCCAATCTGGACCAAAAATTTGACCTACAAATTCGTCCCATCCTTTTATTGGGAAGTTTGCTACTAATAAAAATAATGACCCTATTATCAATAATGGTGATGATACTAAAAAACCATCTCTAATTGCAATTAATAATTTATTTTTACCTATTTTTTCAGCCAACGGCATAAGTATTCTTTCCAATTTATTCATCTATCCACCCTCATTTCTCAGTATCTTTTTACTATATTTTAAGCTTGTTTAGATTTTATTAATTTTATAGCAAGCTTTAGTACTTTTTCTCCATTCATAGTTCCATAATCAGTTTCGTTTATTATATCCACAGGTTTTCCTTGAGCTTCAAACTTTGGCTTTAACTCCTTTAGCATGTATTTAACTTGAGGTCCTAACAATATACAATCTGGATTCTTCTCTGCAACTATCTTATCAATTTCTGCTATTGGAAATGCTTCTACTTCTATTGGTAAATTGTGTTCATCTGCTACTTTCTGCATCTTTCCTGCAAGTAAGCTTGTTGACATACCAAAACTACAAAATAAATATACTTTTCTCTTCATTATCTTAAATCCCCCTTAATTACTTTTTATTTTAATTTTTGAATTTCTTTTCTTAGCACTATCATTTCTTTTATAAGGTTTCTTTCACTCATACAAGTCATTAAATGGTCTTGAGAGTGAATTAGTAAAATAGATATATCTGATTTATTTCCTCCTGCTTCCTTTTGTATAAGTTCTGTTTGTACTTTATGTGCTTTTAATATTTCTTCATTTGCACTTTCGATTAATTCATCAGCCTTTTCAAAATCGTTTTCCTTTGCACAATCAAGAGCTTCATAAAGCATAGATTTTGCATTTCCAGCATGAATTATAATCTTTAATACTATTTCTTCCATTTCTTCCTCCTAAATTACTTGTCTACTTTTAACTGATTTCTATCTGATAGATATATAATATCTTATAAAAACAAAAAAACATGCACAACTTTTTCCACTACATGGAAAATTTTGTGCTTATTCACATTTTGATATAAATTTATATAAGAATATTTTTTATATTTTTAATATCACAATTACTTAGCACATCAAGCATATTTTCATCTTCTGTCAATTTAGATATTTCTTTGAATAATTCTCTAAATACTTTTCTATCATCATCTTTTTTATAAGCTAATAAAAGTATAATCTTTATGTATTTTCCATTTCTAATTTTTATTGGTGTTTTCAATCTTGCAAAACATAAGACAGATTGTTTTATATACTTCATATCTCCATGAGGAAATAATATTCCTTTCCCAACATTAGTTGGATATGCCTTTTCTCTCTCTATAATAGAATTTAAATATTCTTTATCTGCATAATGCTTTTCGATTAATAAATTAGTTAAGTATGCTATAGCCTCATAAATATCATTATGTTCTAGCTCTCTTATTAAATAATCAGACATCATTAATCTATTCATAAGTTTATATGATGTATCTTTTTCTTTTATTTTGTTGGTAAATTCTTTGAGTTTATTTTCATCTTCATCAGTAAATAGTGGCGTTGTTATAAAAATTGGCTTTTGTACATTTTCATATTCTTGAAATGCAATTATAAAATCTATCATTTTATTGAAGTTATCTCTTCTTAAATCTTCTTCCCTTAGTGTTTCAACTATTTCTATATTATTAAATCTCTTTTCTATCTTTACTTTTAGTAACATACTTACTCCAAAACTAAATGGGCACACGATACTTGCTTTTTTAGTTGATTCTCTCTTATTACTTTTTCTTTCTAAAGATGTTTGAAAGTGAAGAGTAAGATAACCTATTTCATCTTCAGTTATTTGTGTTCCTTTTTGCTCAATTCCTATTGAATTTGAAATTACTGTAAATAAAAAACAAAATTTATTTTTTATATTATCTAAAAGTGGATTTTCCAAATAAACGTTACTTTGCATTTGGTGCATTGTAACATTTAAGTGACATATTAATTGGTCATAAAGCAATATATCATTATTAAAGTTTATACCCGATTCTTCTGATACCAGATTTATAATTCTTTTTGTATACTCTGATAATTCTTCATTAAGGTATAGTGATTTTTTAGTATCTTTACTATTTATTTGTTTATTCATGCCAAGTATTAGTGATTCTATAAATAATTTTTCTTCATGGTTTAATACTATAGATAGACTGGATTTCAACTCATTTTCTATATCTAATATAAGAATTTCTAACTTTAATTCTTTTTTAATATTTACTATTTCAAAAGAATTCCCCAACCTTATTCGTATGATATTTATAAGTAAAAATAACATCAATTGCCTGAATGAAACATCTGTAAGTCTTATATCCATTTTATCTTCTATTATAGACATTATATTTTTGACAACTATTATGTCTACTATATGGAAATATTCTATTTCATCCATGTTTAGTCTGTATTTATCTATATATTTAAATAAAAATGCCACTAACATTATTCTTATGTCTTTCTCATTTCCCTCAATACATATACCACTGCCCGTTTTAGTTGAAATTTTCAAATTATAATTACTTAATTCTACTGATAATGTATTTATTTCTTCCCTAACAATATTTTTATTTATATACAATTTATTGGACAAATCATTTAAGGTAATCTTCTTATTATTGCAAAGTAATAGATTCAATATCTCAACTTGTTTATGGAGTTCACTATTTACTCTTTTAACTTCACCTCTTAACTTCTGGTTTACTATTATTTTATCTGTATCATCTCCACTAAACTTAATTCCTATTTTAGGCTTTCTTTTAATATAAGCACTACAAAAAGTAGACAACCATTCATCAATGTACTTACAATCATTTCTTATTGTTCTCTCTGAGCACTCAAAATCGTTAGCAATGTCATTGATATTTATAAATTCTTCTTTCAATAGCAATACTGTCAACAAGTTCTCTTGTCTTTTGTTCATATATATCACCTCTTTATGATTCAATCTAAATTTATTATATATAAAAAAGAGCTACACATAAAAACATTATGCTAGCTCTCTTTTAATATGATATTTAGCTGACCTGGTCTTTGACCCCACACTCGCCTACTGGAGGGTTCGCTTGGGTTCGCCGCACTACTACTCTCTCTCGATTTTATTATCGGTAGGTCTTACTTCTAAGCCGCACCATGCTCATTAACCCAATTTTTAGTGTTAACTTACGTGGATCCTTTTGCCTGCGACTGGCTTGGACTTTCAACCACAGACCTAAATATCACTTATTCATTTTAATATTTTAAAGTAAAATTGTCAATATATAAGATTATTCCATAACGTAGTTGTCATTTGCTCTTGTAAGCAACGTCATTACAAAAACCTTATTAACACCAGATAACTTTAAAATCTTAGATATTTCATTTGTTGTCACGCCAGTTGTAAATATATCATCTATCAAAAGTACATTTTTATTATTTATTAATTTAATATTTTCATTAACAGCAAATACATTTTTTAATTCCTTTTTTCTCTCTTGTTTACTTAACTTATAAAGCATCCTTGTATTTTTTTCCCTGGATATACAATCTAACATTGGAACATTGATTATTTTACTCAAACTCAAAGCTATTTTTTGTGCTTGGTTAAATCCTCTTTTATTAAGTCTTTTCTTATGAAGTGGAACAAATAATATATAATCAAATTTCACATTTTCTAAATCCAACTTTTCTTTCATTATTTGCGCTATGTATTTAGCCATAAATGTTTTTTGATTGTACTTTAATCCTAATATTATTTTTTTAGTTATCTCGTTGTATTCAATACAGGAGATTGACTTGTCAAAATAAAAACTTTTATCAAAACAATAGCTACATCCTTCAATAAATTCTTTTTCAAGTGAATGATGTATTATTGGCTTTCCACATTTTATACACCCATTTAGTATAAAATTCATTTCATTAAAACAACTTTTACAGACTGAATAGGTATTAGTTTTTTTTATTGATTTATCACAAATTATGCAATTTATATTTTCAGGATAAATAAAATCCAGACATTTATTAATTAGATTTCTAAGACTCTTAATAAAATTATCATTGCATATTTTCATATTTACTCTATCAACAGCCCTTCTTGTTTGAATTTGTTTAACTTATATCCTAAGTTTGAATATCTTTGATTTACTCTGTTATTTTTTATCATATATTCCAAATATTTCACATCTCCAACTAACACAACTAATTTTTTTGCTCTTGTCACTGCTGTATATAATAAATTACGACTTAGTAACATAGGAGGAGCCCAAGTTATTGGTATCACTACGACTGGGAATTCACTTCCTTGACTTTTATGTATGGTTGTACAAAAACTATGGTCAATCTCATCTAATTCATCATATAAGTATGATACAATTTTAGTTTGGTCAAATAGTACATAAATAGTTTTCTTATCCTTATCTATATGATATACATAGCCTATATCTCCATTATATATACCTTCCCCACTTTCCTTTTGGTCTTCTGTCTCCCACTTTTTTGTATAATTATTTTTTACTTGCATTACCTTGTCACCAACTCTAAACAACCTTTTAGAAAAACTTTCTTCTACTTTAAACTTCTCCTTTTTGTTAAGATACTTTTGTAACTCTATATTAAGATTGGTAACTCCTAGCTCTCCTTTTCTCATTGAAGATAACACTTGTATATCTTTTAGTTTATCGACATTATAAAATTTAGGTAATCTTTCATTTACCAAACCTATTATTTCATTTAATATCTCTTCATTTGTTGATTTTCTTATAAAAAAGAAGTCTTTTCCCTTTGTATTTAAATGAAGTGGTTCTCCATTATTTATCTTATGCGCATTCACAATTATCATACTTTGTTGAGCTTGTCTAAATATTTCATTTAATTTGACTACATTTATAATATTTGAATCTATCATGTCCTTAAGTACATTGCCTGCACCTACAGAAGGTAATTGGTCGCTATCCCCAACTAATATTACTCTTGTTCCTAATTTTATTGCTCTAAGTAAATTATACATTAAGATAATATCTACCATTGATACTTCATCGACTATTATTACATCTGAATTTATTGGGTCTTCTTCATCTTTAAAAAATGTTAAATCATCATCTGTTGAAAATCCCATTTCTAATAATCTATGTATAGTCTTTGCTTCTTTATTAGAAGTTTCACTCATTCTCTTAGCTGCTCTTCCCGTTGGAGCAGCTAAAGTTACACTTTTCCCATTATTTTCAAATATATCTATAATTGCATTAATAGTGGTAGTTTTTCCGGTACCTGGCCCACCAGTTATAATTAATACGCCACTATTCACAGATTCTTTAACTGCTAAAACTTGCTTCTCTGCTAACTTAATATTCTTATCATCTTCTAAAATTTTAATTTCATTTTCTATATCTATATTCAAATCTTCAAATTCATACTGCGACAATTTTACTATTTGACTACATACTCCATTTTCAGACAAATAGTAGGGCATAAGATATATGAGATTTTCATTATTTACTTTTTCTATATGTATTTTTTGATTATATACCAACATCATTACACATTCTTTTACTATGTCTCCACTTAACTCCAACAATTTTTCCGAATCTTGTATTAGAATATGTTCTGGCAAATATGTATGCCCATTACTTAGTGATTTATTTAAGGTATATAATATTCCTTGGCATATTCTATCTTTAGAATTCTTATCTATACCAATTTTATTAGCTATACTATCAGCTACTTTAAACCCTATTCCTCTTATGTCTTCAGCAAGCTGATACGGATTTTTATTTATAATTTCTATTGCACTACTTTTATATTTTTTATATATTTTTAGACAGTAGTTGGGTGTTATTCCAAAAGGAGATAGTTCAATTATTATGTTTCTTAATTCTCTATCTTCTTCATAACTCTTTACTATTTGCTTTACCTTTTTACTACCTATCCCCTCTACTTCTTGTAATTTTTCTGGGTAGTTTTGTATTATATCTAGTGTGTCAACACCAAACTTATCAATTATTCTCTTAGCCATTTTTTCGCCAATTCCATGTATCATACCAGAAGATAAGTAAACATAAATTCCTTCCAAAGATGATGGTGTCACTGGCATAAAACTATTCACTTCAAATTGAGTTCCATAAATTTTGTGGTTTACCCATTTACCTTCAACCTCTATACTCTCTCCCATTGCTAAAGTAGGCATACATCCTACAACAACAATTTCATCATTTTCATTTACCAGATGAGCTATTGTATAGCCATTATCTTCATTTTTAAAGACTATTTCACTTATCATTCCTTCTAATTTTTCCATTTTTATCTCCTAAAAATACTAATAATTGTTCCGTTCGTATGTTAGTATACTTAAATATATTAAGTTCTATGATAGGATTCTATCAGAAAATTTTTCTATATTTTTATACTTAACTTAATTTCTAACTATTATACATTTTATCAGAAACAAAAAAAATCTGCACCCTAAAAATATGGTACCTTAAAGTAAAGGTACCATATATAAATAATTATTTTATTTCAACCAGCTTACTTCTAAAACATAGATTAAATTTCACAAATTTATTTTGATATTAATTTACCTCAGATTTATTTTCCTTGTATCCTTCAGTTTTGGTAATTCTTCGATAAAGCATACATAGTAAAATTAAAATTCCCATATAACCTGTATATGGATATAATGTCCCTACAAGCTTATCAAATGGTAATAATCCTCCTATACATGCTAATATGCTTACTACTACTGTTATTATTTTAAATTTAGGATGGTCATCTTCCACAAATCTATTAGTTACTGACCATAATAATGGTACAGCTGTAGTATATATTCCTAATAAAAGTACTACTGAGAATAAAATACCTATAATTGGAGATATCTTGTCAGCTAAATAAAGAGCTGGTATTTCTTTTGTGTATATATTTCCTACATCTGAAAGTAATGCTAGATTCATCATTATAGCAGCTGCCATAAGGGCTACTCCACCTACTATACCTCCCCATACAGCATCTTTCTTATTTTTTGCTGAAGCTCCCATTCCAGTTAAAAATGTTATTACTATTATTACATTATAGCAAGTATAAAGTACACCTGAGAAATATCCATTTGATGTAGCAGTTTTAACGTTTAGACTATCAATTATAGCTCCTGCATTTGATAAAGCGCCAATATTACTAAATAGACTAATTGCTCCTACTAAAAGTGTAAATATTATTATTATAGGACCTATATTACCTAGTATCTTTGAAAGCCTTGTCAAACCTAGAGATACAGTTATTAGGGAAACGATTGCCATACCAATTCTACCTACATATGGATTTAGACCATAATACTCTGATAATGTAGCTCCTGCTCCTGCAATCATTATTACTAATGTACCAAACAAAAACAATGGTCCAAACCACTCAAAAAATGTACCAAGATATTTTCCACAATATACTTGATAAATCTTTATTGGTTCTTTAAGCTTTAATTCTCTCCCTTTTTCTATAACTTCTGCTCCAAACCATGAGAATAATACCATAGATATTATTCCTCCTATAATTCCAGCATACCCATAAAACGTAAAGAATTGTACTATCTCTTGACCAGTTGCAAATCCAGAACCTATTACAGTCGCTACATATGCTCCAGCAAAACTTATAACCATTTTGATGTTTATTTTATCCGACATACACACTACTCCCTCCTAAATAAAATAAATTTTTTAATAAGTAAAATTTAATTTAAGTTTATTAAGACTATATTAGTTGTATTATTGATGCTTTTCAATATTTTTTGAATTATTTAACATTACTTAACGAAATCTTAACCAATTTTTAACATATGCCTTCTACTATGTATTAATTTAATGCAATATTATATAATGAAATATATTAATCTCACTAAATAATGTTTATTTATTATATGATTTAAAATTAGTATTTATTAAATATATTTAATCATAAAATAAAAAACTGCTAAAACGTAATTTTAAAATTACATTCTAGCAGCTCCTTATCTAAGCATTATTCACCTAATGCGTCTTTTCTTAATTGTTCTACTTTATCAGTTCTTTCCCATGGTAAATCTATATCCGTTCTACCAAAGTGACCATAAGCAGCAACCTTTTTGTAAAGAGGCTTTCTTAAATCTAAATCTCTTATTATTGCTCCTGGTCTTAAATCAAAGTGTTTGTTTACTAGTTCAACAAGCTTCTCTTCTGAAACTTTACCTGTCCCAAAAGTATCTATAAATATAGATAATGGTCTAGCTATACCTATAGCATATGCAAGTTCTATCTCACATTTATCTGCAAGTCCAGCCGCAACAATATTTTTAGCAACATATCTAGCAGCATAAGCAGCAGATCTATCAACTTTTGTAGGGTCTTTTCCTGAAAAAGCTCCTCCACCATGTCTAGAATATCCTCCATAAGTGTCTATTATTATTTTTCTTCCTGTAAGACCTGTATCCCCTTGAGGTCCTCCTATAACGAATCTGCCTGTTGGGTTTATATAAATTTTAGTATCTTCATCAAGTAATTCAGCTGGTATAACTGATTTTATAACATGCTCAATTAAATCTTGTCTTATCTTATCATTTGATACTGTTTCACAATGCTGAGCTGATATAAGAACTGTATGTACTCTTACAGCTTTATTTCCTTCATATTCAACAGTAACTTGAGTTTTTCCATCTGGTCTTAAATAATCAACTAAACCTGTCTTTCTAACTTCTGTAAGTCTTCTTGATAATTTATGAGCTAATGATATTGGAAGTGGCATTAATTCTGGAGTTTCATTACATGCAAATCCAAACATTATACCTTGGTCTCCAGCTCCTACTTTTTCTATTTCTTGCTCTATTTCTTCTCCAGTCTTACTTTCTAGACCTTCATCAACTCCCATAGCTATATCTCCAGATTGTTCATCTATAGAAGTTATAACTGCACAAGTGTCACAGTCAAATCCATATTTTGCTCTTGTATATCCAATTTCTTTTACTGTTTCTCTTACTAATTTAGGTATATCTACATAAGCAGATGTACTTATTTCTCCAGCTACTAAAACTAAGCCTGTTGTTACTGTAGTTTCACAAGCTACTCTAGATTGTGGGTCTTTTTCTAACAATGCATCTAATATTGAATCTGATATTTGGTCACATATCTTATCAGGATGTCCTTCTGTAACTGATTCTGACGTAAATAAATGTCTTGCCATTTTTGTTCCTCCTTATTCATTCTTAATTTTTATTATAGATTTTACCTTATCTTCAATTCTTAGAAATTTTACTCAAAATAAAAAACCTCTCCTTATAAGAAGAGGTTAATAATCGTAATCGCATACTAATTAACTGACCTCATCTTTCAAGACTTTTGTCTTGTAGGAATTAGCACCTTTTCCCATTTGGGTGGTTGCTGGGCTTCACAGGGCCTATCCCTCAGCCGCTCTTGATAAGGTAATCAAGATTTAAGTTTTATTTTACTTTATTAGCTTACTATTTTTTTAAAATTTTGTCAAGATTTTTAGTCATATTTTTGCTATTACTTTTTTTGTGAGACAAATAAAATATTATCTCTATCTGAAATTTAAAGTTAGGTCTTTTTAGTGTTTTTTATTCATATATTTTTTTGAAGGGGGTGTTCCTATTGTATTTAGCTAAAGTAAATTACAGCGATGATGATGTTATACAGATGCTAAGTTCAGTTCTCAAAACCATAATTAATGAAAATACGATTGTTGTTTGCATAGGAACAGACAGGGCTATAGGTGATACTTTAGGCCCTTTAGTTGGAACAATACTTAAAAACAGTAAATTTAAATACCCCGTTTACGGTACACTAGATAACCCTATTCACGCCTTAAATATATATGAGTCTTTAGATACTATAAAAAATACACATATGCAAGGTAACTTCTTGGCTATAGATGCTTGCTTGGGGTCACAGAGTAACATAGGCAATATACAGATTAGAGAAGGACCTATCCTGCCCGGAAAAGGTGTGGGAAAAAAACTACCTCAAATAGGAAATTATTCTATAGTAGGAATTGTAGATAAAATTGATGAAAATAACAGACTTTCATTTAATAATATACGTCTTAGCTTTATACTAGATTTAGCTGAAACAATAGCCTTAGCACTATTGGTATCTACTTAAATCTTATATAAGGTAACTGATAAAAATTTTTGTATTAAAAAGGTAGATACTATAGAGTATTTAATTTAATAAATACTCCAAATTATCTACCTTTTTATTTTGATATTTATTCTTCTATTTTATTTAATGCTTTTCATTCTTAAAAATTTTATTTCTCTACTAGAGCAAACATTAACTCACCTTTACAGACAAGTTCTTCACCAACATAAGCTTTAGCATCTGCTTTTGCTATATTTCTTCTAAGCGTTGTCATTTCAACCTCCATAGTCAATGTATCTCCTGGTCTTACTTCTCTCTTGATTCTAACTTTATCAATACCAGCAAATACACCTAATTTCCCTTTATTTTCTTCCAAAGACATCATTGCTACTCCACACACTTGTGCTAGAGCTTCTACTATCAGCACTCCTGGCATCAATGGGTAATTTGGAAAATGACCTTGAAAAAATGGTTCATTAACTGTTACATTTTTTATACCAACAGCTCTTTTTCCAACTTCTAACTCTGTAATCTTGTCCACTAATAAAAATGGATATCTATGTGGTATTAGTTCTTTTATTTCATCTATATTTAACATTTTAAACTCTCCTAATTATTTTCTTTTGAAAGACCCACCTGTTTCAAGTAAATCTATTGAGCCCAAAGCAATCCCTGTTCCTTTCGCAACACAAGATAGTGGTTCATCTGCTATTGTAACAGTTATTCCTGTTCTCTGTTCTATTATCTTATCTAATCCATATAATAATGAGCCTCCGCCAGTCATTATTATACCAACATCACCTATGTCTGCTGCTAATTCAGGTGGTGTTTTTTCTAAAACAGCATGAGTTGCAACAACTATTTGTTCAACACATTCTCTAAGGGCTTCTAACATTTCTGCTGAGTTTATAGTTATAGAACTAGGAAGACCTGTAATTAGATTTCTTCCTGTTATTTTCATATACTTTTCTTCTTCTCTCTTAAATGCAGAACCAATTTCAAACTTAATTTTTTCTGCGGTTCTTTCTCCAATAAGAAGATTATGTTGTTTTTTCATGTACTTAACTATAGCATCATCAAATCGGTCTCCGCCAACTTTTATAGATTCACTTACAACTGCTCCCCCTAGTGATATTACGGCTATATCTACAGTTCCTCCACCAATATCTATAATCATATTACCATTAGGTTGTGATATGTCTACACCAGCTCCTATAGCTGCTGCTATTGGCTCTTCTATGATATACACTTCTCTAGCCCCAGCTTGTCTAGTAGCATCCTCTACTGCTCTCTTTTCTACTTCTGTAACACCTGTTGGCACACATACCATAATTCTAGGCATGAAAAATCTTCCAAATCCCTTTTTATCAACTATCTTATCTATAAAAGATTTTAACATCTTCTCAGTTACATCATAATCTGAAATTACACCATCTCTTAAAGGTCTTATTGCAACTATATTTCCTGGTGTTCTTCCTATCATTTTTTTAGCCTCTTCTCCTACAGCTAAAACAGAATCTGTTCTGTTGTCTATTGCAACAACAGATGGTTCTTCTAAAACGATTCCCTTACCACTAACATAAACAAGTACATTTGCAGTACCTAAATCTATGCCTATATCAGCTCCAGCCATTTTTTCAACTCCTTCATTTATATATTAGATTATATTATAAGCCTATTTATTAATACTCCTATAATAAAGCATATACAAAAATCTCGCTTTAATCAAGAGAAAATAAATGTTTTGAGAGTATTATTCTTTTGCTATTTATAATTATATAATATATTTCTTACAATAATTTAATGTAATAAAAAAAGTAGGTTTTTAACCTACATTTTTTTATGTTCCTTCTCATACTTTAATTTCGTTGCTAATCCCCCTCTAATATGTCTCTCTGATTTATTTTTGTCTAGCACACTTTTAACTTCTTTGGCAAGGGATGGATTTATTTCCTTTAATCTTTCTGTAACATCCTTGTGAATTGTACTCTTACTTACTCCAAATGTCTTGGCTGTTTGTCTTACTGTAGTGTTTTTTTCAAGTATATATTTTGCTACCACTATGGCTCTTTCCTCTATATGAGATCTCAAAGATTACCCCCCTCACATAATAGCTTTAATGATATATATGTAAAAACACCAAAAAATATAACAAGCTTAACCAAATATGATTAAACTTGTTATACTTTTACTTAATTAGACTCATTGGGTCTATAGATTTTTCTCCATTATATGCTTCTAAATGCACATGTATACCCTCTTCACTTTCTATCTGAGAAGTACTTCCTACAGTCCCTAATGATTGTCCTTCTGTTACTTTCTGATTCTTCTTAACACTAACATTTTCATCTAGATTTGAATATACTACTACAGTATTATTGTCGCTTTTTATTTTTACTGATTTTCCATATTCTTCATCATCAAATACATCTACTACCATTCCGTTTAATAGAGATTTTATTTCTTTACCTTTAGTACAACTAACATCTATACCTTTATGAGTTTCCCAAACATCCAATGTTTTAGAATAACTAGGTTCTTTTTCTGAATATTCTCTTATTATCTTATCACCAATGTAATTTAATTTTGTTGTACTTGACTTATTTTCTTCTTTTGCCTTAGCTTTTTCTAAGTTTTGTTTTGAATCTGTCGCAGTAGGGATAGCATCTTTCTTATCTTTTTCAATTAAATGTATTTCCTCTTCACTATCTTTATTAGATTTTTCTATCATGCCTTTATTAGAAGCTAATTTATCTACATTATTATTTGTAAACCAAACTCCACCTACTGCTAATAAACAAACACATACAAATAAAGATAAATAAAAACCATCTTTTTCTAACAGTTTTTTCTTCATTTCGCACCTCCAAATATATTTCTACATTTGGATTATTGACGTGTTTTTGGTATTTTATACAATTATTAGTATATATCTTTTATTTTTGTATCAGTATAGTAATGTGATAATATATCATAGTATTTATAGCCTTCTTCTGCCATACCTTCAGCTCCCCATTGGCTCATACCAACTCCATGACCATATCCTTTTACTACAAAATCTATGTATCCTTCTCCAAATTTTATATCAAAGTTTGCAGAATTTAAGTTAAAAACAGTCCTCACATCTTTTCCTGTGACTTCTTTGTTTCCTAATTTTATTTTTTCTACAGTTCCAGCATCGCTTCTTTCAGTTATTGCAACTTGTTTACTCAAATTATTTACATCTATCACAATGCTACTATAAGACTTTCTAAGGCTCTTAACAAAATCTGTGTTGCTTATTTTAAGTGTTGATGCAAATTTGGGAGAATACTTATCATATGGGCTTTCTACAGATTTTAAATAAGGATATTTTGATGAAAATACCTCTTCACTATTCTCTGTTTTCCCTGATGAGGTAGAGAAATAAAGAGGAAGTATAGCCTTATCATTGTAAGTTATTATCTGCCCCTTAGTGCCTTTAACTGCGTTTTTAATTTTAGAATACTTATTTTTAATCCATTCTTCACCATTCAACTTTTTAAGAGTCGCATAACTCTTGTATTCTTGACAGTGTTTATAATCAGTACATACCACTGCATTTTTATGTTTACTTGATTTCCCATGTTCTTGCTTATATACTACATACGTTCTAGCTGCTACAGCTTGGGCTTTTAAGGCCTCTATATCAAAATCCGAGGACATCTCACCAGCTAGTACTCCACATAAATAGTTTTCCATGTCCATTTTTTCAACTTTACCTGACATGTGATTATAGACATTTATAACTGGTGTTTTTTTGTCTACAGTTTCATAGTTTACTACCTTTTTATCTTCTTTCTTACCTTCATTTTTAATATCATTTTTTTTAATGGTTTTGTTTATGGAAACTACTTTCTCTGGTTTTTCAGTTAGCTCCACATTTTTGTAAGAAACTAAAGTTATCAATGAAGGGACTAACACAGAGCAAGTTACAAATCCTAACAAAACAACCAATGGGTTCTTCATATACTCTCCTCCTTAGCTTTTAAAACCTTGTATTTAAGTATATGAACAACCCTATCAATTTATAACTTACTTATCTAAACCAATTATTAATCTTCTACTATTTTGATTTGACCACCTAATGCTGTTATCTTTTTATCTATATCAACATAACCTCTTTGAATATGGTATATTTCTCCTATTTGAGTTTCTCCTTCTGCTATAAGACCGCATAAAATAAGCGCTGCTCCTGCTCTTAAATCAGTAGCATTTACTGCTGCACCGTGTAATTCATCTACTCCATTAACAACCGCACTTCTTCCATCTATTTTTATATTAGCACCCATTCTATTGAATTCAGCAACATGCATAAATCTATTTTCAAAAACAGTTTCTATAACTACACCAGTTCCATTAGCTACAGTAAGCATAGCCATAAATTGAGCTTGCACATCTGTAGGAAACCCTGGATGTGGTAAAGTCTTTATGTCTATTGGCTTTAATACCTTTGGACCTACTACTCTAACAGAATTGTCCATCTCTGTAATTTCACAACCAGCTTCTCTTAATTTAGCTACAACTGGCTTTAAATGCTCCATTAAAACATTTTCAACTGTTATATCACCTTTTGTCATAGCTGCTGCAACCATATAAGTTGCTGCTTCTATTCTGTCTGGAATTACATTATGTTCTGCTCCTTTTAACTCCTTAACACCTTTTATCTTTATAGTGTTAGTACCTGCACCTTTAACATCTGCTCCCATTTCATTTAAGAAATTAGCTAAGTCAACTATTTCTGGTTCTTCTGCTGCATTTTCTATTATTGTAGTTCCTTCTGCTAAAGAAGCTGCCATCATTATATTTTCAGTAGCTCCAACAGATGGGAAATCTAAATACAATTTATTTCCTACTAATTTTTCTGTTGCTGCTTCAACAAAACCGTGGTCCATTTCTATTTTTGCACCTAAAGCTTTAAATCCTTTTAAATGTAAATCTATAGGTCTCGTTCCTATAGCACATCCTCCTGGCATAGAAATTTTTGTACTATTAAATCTAGCAAGTAATGGTCCCATAACCAAAAAAGAAGCTCTCATCTTTCTTACAAGCTCATATGGAGCTTCACAAGTTCTTATATTACTTGCGTCAACAGTAAGTGTATTTTCTTTATATTCAACTTCTGCTCCTACATGTCTTAATAAATCTGATATAACATGAACATCTCTTAAATTTGGAACTCCATTTAAAGTTGATTTCCCGTTTGCTAATAAAGTTGCTGCTATTATTGGTAAAACTGCGTTTTTTGCGCCATCTATTTTAACACTACCTTTAAGTGGATTACTCTTTTTTACTATTATCTTAGCCATATTTTCTGATCTCCTCATAATTAATAATCTAATTTTATAATTGGTGTGGCAATATATATGAGTGTTTTTCCATCGTCCTCATTATATTTAATTCCTATATTTAAATTGATTTTTTCCCCTAAATATTCTAAATCATCATCATTTAATACTTTACTATATGCTGTTATAGATAAAAAGTTTACGTCTTTCACTTTATCTATTTGCTTAGCACTCATATTATATAATATTTTTTGTAAAATATCATCATATTTGTGGTTTTGTAACCTTTTTGTGTATTCTCCAACAATACAAGCAGATACATCTACTTGAGATGAATATTTATTTAACACGTTTTCTACACTACTATAAATATCCTCTTTATGTTTATATACTTTGTTGTCCAATATGTCAACTATTATGTAGCTTTCTTTATTATTTTTATTTATTCCTTTTATAGAAATTTCTTTATCGCTATCTTTTATAGTAGCATATAATTGTATTTCATCGCCATACCCTTTTTGGTTCCAATTTATTCCTTTTTCATCTAACTTTAGATTGTTAATTATTTCTAGAAAAATATTATGTAATTCTTTATTTGATAAATTGTAATTTATAACAGAATTAATTTTCATATTATAATATTTAAAATCGGCTTCTGAAGTTTCAAGAGCACTAATTAATTTATTATATCTAGTATTTATATTTGCATCTGCATAAGATATTGTCATGCCTATAGCCATTAACATAAAAAAACTTACAACTAATTTTATTATCTTCATAATAAAAATCCCCCTTAAATTTGTTTTTCTCTATAACAGAATTATTAACAAATTTAAGAGAGATATACTTTATCAATATGTATTTTTATGCATTTTGTAATTTTATATTAAATAAATGTTTTTCAAACTCTTCGATTCCAATTCTCTCTAATACTTTACTTATTCTTTCTCCTGGACTTGCTAATTGTTTATATGTATAAAATACATCTTGCACTAATTCTTCTATATTATCCTCTGTATACAAATTACTAAGTCTATCTCCAAATCTATAGCCTCTTCCCATTCTACCACCAAGATAAACAGCTAGTCCTTTTTTATCAACTTCCATAGCTCCAAATGGACATACTTGAGCACACTTTCCACAATTTACACATTCTTCTTTATTCCACACTAATTTCTTATCTTCCATATAAACTGATTTTTGTCTACAAGATGATGTACACAATCCACAATTTTTACATTTATCTTCATTAAATTTTACGTATACTTGACCTACTATACCCACATCATTAGTATTTGCTTTTGCACAGTTATTTGGACATCCAACTAGTGTAATTTTAGTTTTAGATGGTAAATCATATCCAAAATATGAATCATGTAACTTTCCACATAATTCTTGTGTATCATATATTCCATGTTGACATACAGTACCTTTGCATGCGACTAATGGTCTTACTTTTTTACCCGTACCACCATGCTTTAGCCCTACAGCTTTTAAATCTTCCTTCATTAAATCTATATCTTCATACTTTATCCATGGTATTTCAACAGCTAATCTAGTAGTAACACCTAAATAACCTCTACCATATTTTTCAGATAACTTTGATAAGTTGATAAGCTGTTCTGCTGTAAAGTTTCCCGCTCTACTCAATATTCTTATTGAGAAATACCCTTCTTGGCTTTGGGCTAATATACCTTCAGCTTTTAACCTTGCTTTTTCATCTTTACTAATCATATTTCACACCTCATAATATATAATTTTATAATTCTATATTGCTAATAATATGTTTAAATAAGTGCACATCCATATAAGCATATTCTAACTATGTTTATATTTTAAAACATAACAAAGGTATATTCAACTTAATAAACTGAATATACCTTCATTTTAAACAATTATATTATATTTTTTACAAAATTCTATTTTGAATCTCCTGTTTCAATTGGATTTGAATCATCAAGACTCCATCCCATCCATCCATCACTATAGAGAGAAGTATTTTCAAGTCCCATAACATTTGCATATGTTAATACCTCTGCAGCACGCCATCCACTTCCACACATAAATGCAAGTTGTTTATTAGTATCTATATTTTCTTTATCCCACATTGCCAATATTTCATATTGATTTCTCATTGTGTTATCTATATTACGATACTCTTCTAGTGATACACTGTCACTACCTGCATGACCATATAAGGCTCCTGGTATACGACCTTTTTTATCATAATAGCTATATCCAGATATTTTACCTATATGTTCATCCCAAGAACGATTGTCCACTAATGTAAATTTATTTTTATCTCTTAGTTTTTGCTTTAATTCTGGTATACTAACAATTAGTTGTGGATTAGCTGGTATATTTTCCCCAAAAGTAGTACATGAACTTTTTGGATTACTAGTTAACTCCAGCTCATATCCTTCTGATAACCATGAGTTTATTCCACCATTCAAAACTCTTACATCTCTTACTCCTATATATCGTAATATAATAGCAATTCTATAAGAAGCCATAGATGCGCTACTTGAAACTATCACAGTATCATCTTTTGTAAATCCATAGTCTAAAGCAAATTTGGCCAAATTATCATTGTTAGTAAGCATCCATGTTGGAGGAGGTTCTATAATATCAGTATTTATATGAACACTTGTAGGTATATGCCCTTTTGCATAAGATTCTTTTTCTTCTCCCCAACTTGCTTCAATCATTTTTATATTCTTAGAATATTCAAATGTCTCTGGAATTTTTCCATCCAAGATATCTTTTATTATGGAAGCAGGTACTATCATTTGATAATTTTTATATCTTTCCATTGGAAGATTTTCATTATTTGCCCATTGTTTAATATCATATTTATATAGATTTTTATATCCTTTTTTAGATAAGTAAGTAGCTACAAGTAAAGCATCTTTTCCATTAGCATCATATAGTACTATATTTTTATCTAAATCAATACCTTTTGTTTTTAGTGCTTGTTCTAATACTTTGTCTTTTTTATCTGAGTCTACATATAACCAATTCGCAGAAAAATCTACTGCTCCTCTTATATGTCCACCTCTTTTTACTCCATCTAATTTCCAGCCATTATATGCATCATTTAAACGAGTATCAACTATAACCCAAGATTCATCTTGTACTTTCTCTTTCAAATCTTCTGTAGAAATTGATTTAACATTAGCACAAAAACCTTCTTCTATTTCTTCTCTTAATTTCTTCGACATAATTTGTACTCCGATTTCTAATCAATCTTTTATTATTTTAAATCTATTTAACTAAATCAAAATCATATTCATCCACACCATCAACTGAATTATATACTTTTGTAAATCCATTCTCTGAAAGTATTTTAGCTGCTTGCCCACTTCTATTTCCAGTTCTACAGTATAAAATTATATCCTTATTTTTATCAAGTTCTCCCATTTTCTTTTCTGTGTCTTCTAGTGCTATATTGATAGCTTCTTTTAAATGTCCAGTTTCAAATTCTTTTGACTTTCTAGCATCTATTACTATAGAATCTTTATTTTCGCTTATTAACTTTAACATTTCAGGCGCAGTTATATCATTATATGTAACTAATTCATAATCAAAATCTTTCACACCTTCTACATTATAAACATCTTTAAATCCATTTTTTACTAATATTTCAGCAGCTTTTGCACTTTTTTTACCTGAGTTACAATACGCTAATATAGTTTTATCCTTATATCCTTCTAAAGCACTTAATTTATCTTCTAAATCATCTACTGATATATTTATACCATTTATAATATGACCTTTAGCATAGTCCTCTGCACCTCTTACATCTAATATCAATAATTCTTTATTTTTCTTCATCATTTTTACAGCCTCTTCACCTGTGGCTTCTTTATAACTAGCCTTATCTTGACTTTGAGAAGATTCTTTTGGTTTTTCTGATTCTTTAGAATCACAACCAACTACACTCCCTAATGTTAATACTAAAGTTAAACCAATAGCTAAAACTTTAAATCTTTTACTAAATTTCATAAAATTACCCTCCAAATATTAAAAATATTCCCTTTTTTGATATAAAATCTTATTTTATTATAGTATTCGAATTCATTATAACAAAATTAAAATATATTTGATACTTATTTACTTGTTTACAGCCATAGTTTTTTTCTATAGTTCAACAGGAAAGAATAGAATTTTTCTTTGTTCCATAAACACATCTACCTTTTCATTTATTTCATATAAATTATTGTTGCTACTAGCTTTTAATACCGTTCCATCAATATCTACATCATAGTAAACTTTATCTCCTGCATATCTTTTTTTTAATATAGACCCTTGTCTTCCTACATCATTATCAATCGTTTTTAGGATTATACTTTCTTTTGGTATCATTAACTCTACATTATCTATATTTATATTTTTATATTTATCTAATTTAATAGAAATTATATCATTTACAAATTCTCCATTTCTTATATTTCCGATTAAATAATTTTTTTCTCCAAATATATTTGCAACTTCTTTACTTTTGGGATTTTCATAAAGATTATCAGGTGTGTCGAATTGTTTAACCTCACCATTTAACATAACTGCTATTCTATCACTCATCATTAACGCTTCTTCTTTGTCATGTGTTACTAATATCGTTGTTATCTTTAGATGTTTTTGTAATCCTAATACAAATTCCCTCATTTCATTGCGTAAATTAATATCTAAATTTGAAAATGGCTCATCTAATAACAGTACCTTTGGATTTATTGCTAAAGACCTTGCTATTGCAACACGTTGTTGTTGTCCTCCTGAGAGTTCGTTTGGATATTTATTTTCATATCCTTTTAACTTAACTAAATTTATAAGCTCGTTTACTTTACTTTTTCTTATATTCTTATTTATTTTTTTCATTTTAAGACCAAATTCTATATTTTCATATAAAGTCATATGTGGAAATAATAAATAATCTTGAAAAACTATTACAGTATCTCTTTTTCCTATAGGTATATCTAATACTGATTCATTATTTAAAAGTATATCTCCGCAATCAGGATGTAAAATACCAGCAATTAATTTTAGAGTAGTACTTTTTCCACAACCTGATGGACCTAAAAGAGAAACTATTTCTCCTTCTTTTATATCTAAATTCATATTGTTTAAAACTTTGATTTTGTTAAAACTCTTACATAAATTTATAAGTTTAACTGATGACAATTATTACACCTCCAATCGTACTAAAATAGCCTTGTATTTTGAATATGCTTATAGTTCTTTTTTACATTGTATTCTATTATTATCAAGATAAATAAACTTATTATTAAAAAGAGCATACTATACAAAGATGCGATTGTCCTGTCTCCACTTTGTATATATGGAAACATAATCATTGGATAAGTTATGACACTACCTCCGCCTATAAGAAGAGTCAAAAAATATTGACTAAAGGATATTATGAAAGACATACTTGATGCACCCAATATCCCTGGCAAAATCAAAGGGAAAGTTACATATCTAAATGTATTAAATCTACTTGCTCCAAGTACTTTCGCTTGTATTTCTAAATTATCACCTATTAATTTATAAACATCTGTTATTATTCGAACTGAATATGGTATACATGGAAGTATATTTATAATAATTACTCCCAAAATATTATTGGCCAGACCTATTCTAATAAATGCTATATGTATGCCCATAGCAACAGATATTAGTGGAATTATAATTGGAGACAATATCAGTAACTCACAAAACCTTTTTCCTTTAAAATCGTATAGTGCTAACGCTTTAGATGCTGGTATACTTAATAAAATAGTAACTAAGACTACAGTTATTGATATTATAATACTTCTCAAAATGATATTCAGATTATTTATATCCAAAATATATCTAAATCCTCTTAATGAAAATTCCTTAGGTAAAAGATTTGGAAATGCCCATGTATTTACAACTCCCCATATTGACAATAATATTATAGGAGCTATAATAACTACAAACATGATATTAAGAATTATATTAAATTTTTTACTCATAGATACTCCTATACATTATATTTTGATATTTTATTAAAAAATCTATCATAAATTATTAATAGTATAAAACTTATTCCAGATAATACAACATTGATACACATTGAGATTGGTCTTTGCATTAAATCTGAGCTAGAATAACTCAGATATGCTTGAACTGGTAATGCTTTTGGAGTTGATGCACCTATTAAAAAAGGTACTTCAAAAGAACCAAATGAAAAGGCAAAAATTATTATAAATGAAGAAATTATTGTAGGCATAGCAAGCGGCAACACTATATATCTAAACGTTTGAAGTTTACTTGCACCTAAATTTATAGACACTTGTTGTAGATTATCATTTATATTTTTCAATATATTATAAACCATCAGTGTTATATATGGTATTCCTTTCCACAAATAAACTAAAATTATCCCTATTCCATTTTTATCAGAAACCATTGGTATAAATTCAGATGAATCCTTTATTATATTGAAAAAATAAAATACTCTTGAAACTATACCTGTTTGAGAAAATATTATAAATACCAATAATACAGCTATTATATGTGGAACTACTAGTGGAACATTTAGAATCATATATCTAACTTTAGAAAATTTATTTTGAGACATTATATATGCTAAAAGTATACCTATAATAATAGCCAAAATTGATGACACTAAAGAAATCTTCAAACTAAAGATAAGAGATTCTAAAAAATTAGAATCTCTAAAAATTTCTCTATAATAACTTAATGTAATTTGCTCAAGACCAATCTGAGGAAAAAATCCTAGACTTTGTGAAATGCAATTTATAATTCCTACACCCATTATAAGTATCAAGATGATAGATACAGGTGCTATTAATAAATATGGAATTATTTTATCATTAATTATTTTGCTTTTCACTTTCTAGTACCTCTTGAGTCCATATTTTTTCTATTATTGGAACTATTCCTGCTTTTAATTCTGGAACTGAATTTTTTAATACTATAGTTTCACTAAATTTCTTAACATCTTCACCTGGAATCTTCTTCATATCTAAAACAGATGTATCTCCCCAATTTTTAGTTTCTGTCTTAGAGGATTGTGCATCTATACTCATCAAAAAATCTATTAACGCTATTGCACCTTCTTTATTTTGAGAATTATCTGGTATAGCAACAAAATGTGTGTTACTTATATTTCCTTTTTCAAATTCTATTGCTTTTGTAGATTTGCTAAACTCTCCACTTTCTATCCTTCCTAATAATACATTGGGAGCATAAGTCATTGTAAAATAGGTTTCATTATCTGAATACATATTATCTAACTGAGAAGATGTCGCAGGATAAGTTTTACCTTTATTCCATAAGTATGGTTTTATTTCTTTAAGATACTCCATAGCGGGTTGTATGACTTGTTTTACTTTAGCTTCATCTTCTGGTAAATTTTTTACTTTATCATATCCTACTACATCATATATTATATTTCTAACAAATGCACTTCCTGTAAAATCTGGTGGGGCTGGATAGGTAAATTTTCCAGGATTAGATACAATTACTTTTTTTAGTGTTTTTGCATCAGTTATTTTTGTATTAATCTTAGATGTGTCTGTTACAACTGCAAATTGAGATTTACCCCAAGGAGCTTCCATCCCCTCTACCTTAACTCCAAAATCTGTAGTAATATCTTCAGAAGATGAATCAACATACTTTTCATAATTAGAAAGTTTCTCTACAAAAGGTCCAAATAGCAATTTATTCTCTTTTGCTGTTTTGAAGTTTTCTCCATTTATCCAAACCACATCTATAGTACCCTTAGCATTTCCAGCTTGTTTTTCTGACAATAGTTTATTAAGAATGTTTTCTATATCCATTCCTACTCTTTTTACAGTTATGTCATAGTCTTCTTTCATCTTTGGAATTACATAACTATCAAACCATTTATTCATTACTTCATTTCCACCATATCCATAAAAGTTAACTGTTGTACCTTTTGCAGATTTTAAAATCTCTTCATTGCTACTTTTTAATATATCTTTTTGAGGCTCTTCTTTTTTATCGTTATTTGAACACCCTACCAATCCAAATACGAGCCCTAAACATAATAATATTGTTAATATCCTTTTTTTCATTTTTTCCCCTCTCAAAAATTAATTTATAATATTTTTTTTGCTTCTAGTAGTCTTTGAACTGCTGTAAATAAAACGACTATAGAAAATAGATTTGCTATCGTTCCAATATAACTTTGAAATAAAATCATCAAAGTAAAAAGTATAAATCCCTCACTCCTTTCAGCTACACCAGCTTGATAATAAAATGATTTCATACCTTTTTTATCAGTTAAGGCCCCAACAGTTAAAAATATAGTCATTGACATAAGAATACTACTTAAAAGAATCATTAGATTTAACCTTACATCAATCATCTTCAAGCCAAATACTAAAATCATACTTATTTCTACTATTCTGTCAAAAGTAATATCCATTAATGTTCCAAATAAGGATGTTTTATTACTACTTCTCGCCATATCACCATCTACAGCATCTAGGTATCCTGAAACCCATAATGTAATTATTGCTAGCACTTTCATATCGAGATATATAAATAAAGACGTAGATATTCCAACTATAAGTGCTATTATTGTCACGTTATTTGGAGTTAATTTAAGTTTTAAAAAGAACTCTGCTCCTTTGATTATAAATGGCTCTACATATTTTCTTGCATGTGTATCTAACATATTATTTCCTTTCATTAGCTTATATACTTTTTATGGGAATTTATTAAGTTTCTATATTCATCTTCTTTGCTACTTCTATTCCTTTATACCTTGTACTCCATTTTTTAATAGATGATGTTTTTTTCTGGGTTAATTTATTTTTGTTTATAACATCAACATCAAAAATTAAATCTAATACATGTAGTACTTTTTTATCTGCCATTAACATAGACTCACAACAAGATTGACAGTATGAGATTACATAATCTGTTTTTTCATTATTTGCTCTATTTTTGGTCTGGTTTATAGCAACTTCATTATTAGTAACTCTTACCATACCTCCAGAGCCACAACACTCTGTGTTTTCTCTATTTTTTTCAAATTCAATTATTTTTATTCCCATAAAACCTAGTATATATCTGACTGATTCATGTATATTATGCTCATTTCTTATAGGGCATGGGTCATGTAATAAAAATTCCTGATTTAAATCATCATAATGATTTTTTAGATTTTCTGGAAGTCCATATTCTTTTATCACTTCCCATATTGAAGTCACTTTTATATCACTATTATTTCTTATAGTATTAAAACAATTTGGACAAGTTACGATTACTTCGTCTATATCATTTTCTCTAAATAGCTTGTCTATTTTAGAATAATATTTATCAAATTTATTTGTATCTCCCATAGCTAAAGTTGGCTTGCCACAACATTCAAAAGCTAAGGATATATTTTCTATATGATTTTCTAAATATTTATATGTTGCTAATACTAAGTCACTACTATAGCTAGAAAGGCTACATCCTGGAAAAAAAATCTTTTTGGTGTTTTTTTTAATAAATTTTTTTGAGAATAATGAAGAGAAACTATTAGTTTGATGAAATTTTATTGTTCTATATCCTATATCATTTAATTCTTTTTGATTGCTATGAAATATTTCTTTCCTTACATCAAAAAACATTTCTTTTAAATCTATATCTTTTGGACACTCTACCTTGCATATTCCACATAACATGCAAGAATATGGTATATTTTTATTTATTGATTTATTTTGCAAAATGTCTATCATAAGTTCTCTTGGTGAGTCTCCAAATTCTTTCATCATAGGACATACCTTAAAACATTTTTTGCAATTTATACAATCATTGTTATTTTTTTCGATTTTTTTTAACGTCTCTAATTTTAACTTTACCTCTTTTATACAAATACACCTCCATATTGATTAATAGCTTTTTTCTATAATAAAAAACTCATTCTATAAAATTATAACAAATAGAATGAGTTTTTTCTAATAGATATTATCTATGCACTTTTTAATATATTTTTATTCAACTGTTACTGATTTAGCTAAGTTTCTTGGCTTATCTACATCACAACCTCTTAATACAGAAACATGATAAGCAAGTAATTGCATTGGTACAACTGCTAATATTGGTGATAAAATATCATCTGAGTTTGGTATATAAATTATTTTTTCAGCAGCTTTTTCAACGTCTTTATTATGACTTTGAGCAATTGCTACAACATAAGCTCCTCTTGCTCTTACTTCTTCCATATTAGAAACCATTTTTTCAAATAATTTTTCTTGAGTAGCTATAGCAATTACAGGAGTTCCTTTTTCTATTAATGCTATTGTTCCATGTTTTAATTCTCCTGCTGCAAAAGCTTCTGCATGTATATATGATATTTCTTTTAATTTTAATGAACCTTCCATTGCTAAACTATAGTCTATACCTCTTCCTAAATAGAAAGCATGGTCAGAGCTAACAACTGTTTTAGCAACTTCTTTTATATATTCTTCATTATCTAATATTTCTTGTATTTTTGATGGTATTTCTTTCATCTTAGTAATCATACCATCATAAAACTCTCTAGTTATTGTTCCTTTTTTAATAGCAAAATCTAAAGCTATCATATATAAAGAAGTTATTTGAGTTGTATATGCCTTAGTTGATGCAACTGCTACTTCAGGTCCTGCCCAAGTATAGAAAACATCATCTGATTCTCTTGCTATAGATGAACCTACAACATTAGTTATTGAAAGTATTCTTGCTCCTTTAGCTTTTGAATCTCTTAGTACTGCTAAAGTATCTGCTGTTTCACCAGATTGGCTAACTAATATTACTAATGAGTTTTCATCTACAAATGGGTCACTATATCTAAATTCTGATGCTATATCAGTTATTACTGGTATATTTACAAATTTTTCTATAGCATACTTACCAAGTAATCCAGCATTATATGCCGTTCCACAAGCTACTATATAAACTTTATTTATTTTATCTAAATCTTCTTTAGAAATATTTATACTATCTAAAATTATATTTCCATTATCATCAAGTCTTCTTTCTAGAGTTTCTCTAACTCCTGTCGGTTGCTCATGTATTTCTTTTGACATAAAGTAATCATATCCACCTTTAGATGCAGCTTCTACATCCCATGTTACATGGAATACTTCTTTTTCTACAACATTTCTATTAGAATCATAAATTGTTACATTTTCATCTTTTAGGTGAACTATCTCTCCATTTTCTAAGAAATAAACATCTCTAGTATATTTTAATAAAGCAGGTATATCTGATGCTATAAAGTTTTCGCCTTCACCCACACCAACTACAAGAGGACTATCTTTTCTTACTGCAACTAATTCATTTCCATGTTCTTTACATATAACACCTAATGCATAAGCTCCTCTTAATTTTGATATAGTTTTATATACAGCGTCTAATAAGTTACCTTCATAGTATTTATCTACTAAATGTGCTATTACTTCTGTATCTGTTTGAGATTCAAATTTAACACCTTCAGAAATTAATTCTTCTTTGATTTCCATATAATTTTCTATTATCCCATTATGAACAACTGCTATTGTTTTAGCTTGATTAAAATGAGGATGTGAATTTACATCAGATGGTTCTCCATGAGTTGCCCATCTTGTATGTCCTATTCCCAAATTTCCATCAATAGGATTTTTTTCTAAATCTTCTGCAAGCACAGAAAGTCTACCTTTGAACTTTCTAATATTAAGTTCATCACAATTAGAACCATTAACTGCTACACCTGCTGAGTCATAACCTCTGTACTCTAGCTTAGAAAGCCCCTCTATGATAACTTCTGCTGCCTTTCTACTTCCTAAATATCCAACTATTCCACACATTATTTGTGTCCTCCTAAAAATATTATTTATATATTTTAAGAGTTAGGTCATATAAGTTTACTTTGGCTTCCCTTTGTCCATAGGATTACTCCTATTATTTAAAGAAGTCTTTCGATGGTAAACACACCGCAGAGCATCCGCCGACAATTCGATTAACTCTGACCTCGTCAACTTAGTTCCAATAATACTTAATTCTTGTGCCTATAACTAAGTTCTGGCGCTTAGAAAGGTGTCCTCAGGGTTTATATCTGAGAATACCCTTATAAATTACGATAATTTTTCTTGTATAAGATTAGCTAAATTTGTTGCTAATTCTTTTATTTGACCTTCCTCTTTACCCTCTAACATAACTCTAACTAATGGTTCAGTTCCTGATGGTCTTATTAAGACTCTACCATTTCCATCTAAAATAGATTCTATTCTTTCTATTTCAGCTTTTATTTCTGGATATTCCATATATTTGGTTTTATTTTCATTTTTTATTGTTGCATTCACTAGTACTTGTGGATATTGACTCATTATTGATGCAAGTTCTGATAAAGGTTTCTTTTCTTGCAATATTATATTTGCAAGTATTAAAGAACTAAGAACTCCATCTCCTGTAGTATTGTAATCTAAGAATATCATGTGTCCAGATTGTTCTCCACCAAGATTATATCCATTTTTAGCCATGTCTTCTAAAACATATCTATCTCCAACTGCTGTAGTAGATAATTTTATTCCATTTTCTTTTGCAGCTATTGTTAATCCTATATTACTCATAACTGTAACTACTAAAGTATCTTGTGCTAATTTATTATTTTTCTTTAAATTTAAAGCACTCAATATCATTATATGGTCTCCATCAACAATTTGACCCTCTTCATTTACTGCAATTAATCTATCAGCATCTCCATCATACGCAAGACCTAAGTCAGCATTATGTTCCAAAACAGCCTTTTGAAGTTGTTCTGGATGTGTAGAGCCACATTTATAATTTATATTGTTTCCATCTGGTGAACTATTTATTGAAATTACACTTGCTCCTAATTCATCAAATACTATTGGTGCTACTTTATACGATGCACCATTAGCACAGTCCAAAACCACTTTTAATCCTCTAAAATCAGTGTTAATTATTGATTTTAAATAATCTACATAATCTCTTTGTGCATAATGCTCATGTAATCTTCGTCCTACATTTTCACCAACTGGCATACAATCTACTTTAGCCATGTCATCTATATATTCTTCTATCTTTAATTCTATTTCATCATCCAATTTATATCCATTCTTATTAAAGAATTTAATTCCATTATATTCAACAGGATTATGAGATGCAGATATAACCACACCACAATCAGCACCATATTTTCTAGTTAAATATGCAACTGCAGGGGTTGGTATTATTCCAACAGTAATAACATCACATCCAACAGACATAAGACCTGCTATTAAAGATGCCTCCAGCATATCTCCTGATATTCTAGTATCTTTACCTACTACTACTTTTACTCTATGGTCTCCTTGAGCTAAAACAAATCCACCAGCTCTACCAAGTCTATATGCTAAGTCACATGTTAATTCTGTATTTGCTATTCCTCTAACTCCATCTGTTCCAAAATACTTTCTCACTAAATATTCTCCTTTCATAATTGAAAAGCTTGTAATTTGTATTATATTTTTATAATTCATAAAATACTATTATATTCTTAATTTCAGTCATAAAAATATTTTAATACTTCTCAGCAAAAAAGACAATAGAAATAATTCTATTGTCTTTTTTTTGACATCTTTTTTCTTTATTAGTTAGTTGCTCCGCAACATGTAGCATCCATACCTTTTTGTAAAGCTGCTCTGTTTAATGGAACAAATTTTTCTTTTCTAGGTCCGAAAACTTTTTTAAATGCTTCTAATACAGACTCTATATCTACTGTATCAGCTACTTTTAAGTAAGCTCCTAGCATTATCATATTAGCAACTTTATCATTACCTAATTCAACAGCTAATTCATTTGCTGGGATATAATAAACATCTACATCTGTTCTTTCAACTTTTTCTTTTATTAAAGAGCTATTTACTATTATTTTTCCACCAGGTACAACATCATCTTTAAATTTTTCAAATGCTGGTATATTTAATAATATAGCTGCAGTTGCATCATTTGTTATAAGTGGAGAACCAACTGGTTCACTAGATACAGTTACTGCACAGTTTGCTGTACCTCCACGCATTTCTGGTCCATAAGATGGTAACCAAGAAACTTCTTTACCTTCTAACATTCCTGCATAAGTAAGTAATTGTCCCATAGACATAACACCTTGGCCTCCGAAGCCTGCACATATTACTCTAGCTGTAGACATTTACTTCACCTCCTCAACTTCAACATTTTTGAAATTTCCTAATGGATAGTATGGTATCATATTGTCTCTTAACCATTGTAAAGCATCATTTGGAGCTAGTCCCCAGTTTGTAGGACAAGTAGATAATACTTCTACTATTCCAAATCCTAATCCTGCTTGTTGAACTTGGAATGCTTTCTTTATAGCTTTTTTAGCTTGTCTAACATGAGCTGGAGTATCAACTGCTACTCTTTCTACAAATACAGCTCCTGTTAATGTAGCTAACATTTCACTTACTCTTATTGGATAACCTTGAGTTTCAGCATTTCTTCCTGATTGAGCAGTAGTAGCTCTTTGTCCAACTAATGTAGTTGGAGCCATTTGTCCACCAGTCATACCATATGTTGTATTGTTTACAAATATAGTAGTTATTTTTTCTCCTCTAGCAGCTGCATGAACTATTTCAGCAGTACCGATTGAAGCTAAGTCTCCATCACCTTGATAAGTGAATACTGTGTTTTCAGGATGAACTCTTTTTATTCCTGTAGCAGCAGCTGGTGCTCTACCATGAGCTGCTTCTTGAGTGTCACAGTTAAAATATTTATATCCTAAAACTGAACATCCAACTGGAACAACACCTACAGCATCACCTAATACTCCTAATTCTTCTAATACTTCACCAACTAATCTATGGATTATACCATGTGTACATCCTGGACAGTAGTGAGTTTGAGTATCTTGTAACCCTTCAGTTTTCTTAAATACAACAGCCATTATCTAGCACCTCCTGCAACCAATTCTCCGGCAATAATTTTTTTAGCTTTTTCAACTATTTCTGCTGGTGTTGGAGTCATTCCTCCTGGTCTTCCATGGAAGTAAACTGGTAATTTACCTTCTACTGCCATTTTTACATCTTCCACCATTTGTCCCATACTCATTTCAACAGTTAATATGTTTCTAGCACTAGGGATTTGATCAAATGCTTCAAATGGGAATGGCCATAATACTTTAGGTCTTATAAGACCTGCTTTTATTCCTTCTTCTCTTAATATATCAATTGCGCTTTTCACTATTCTTGAAGTAGTTCCATAAGCTGCAAATATAAATTCAGCGTCTTCTGTTTTGTACATTTCATATTGTACTTCATTTTTTTCCATTTCATTGAATTTAGCTTCTAAGTGCCAACAGTGATCTTCTAATACTTCTGGCTCTAAGTATAAAGAGTTTATTACATTAGGTACTCTTTTTCCTTTAGTTCCAACAGTTGCCCAATCTTTAGGAGGCAATTCTCTTTTCTTTTCAGGAGCTTTGAATTCAACTGGCTCCATCATTTGACCTATCATACCATCTGCAACTACCATAACAGGTGATCTGTAGTAATCTGCAACATCAAAAGCTTCCATTATCATGTCAACAGCTTCTTGAACTGTAGCTGGTGCGAATACTGGAGTTCTGTAGTCTCCATTTCCTCCACCTCTTGTAGACATAAAGTAGTCAGCTTGTGAAGGTTGTATACTTCCAAGTCCTGGACCACCTCTCATTACGTTAAGTACAACACAAGGAACTTCTGCTCCTACTGCATATGTTATACCTTCTTGTTTTAAAGCAACTCCTGGTGAAGATGAAGAAGTCATAACTCTTGCTCCTGCACCTGCTCCACCATAAACCATGTTTATCGCAGAAACTTCTGATTCAGCTTGAACGAACGCTCCACCTATTTTAGGTAACTCTCTTGATAAATATTCTGGTAATTCACTTTGTGGAGTTATTGGGTAACCGAAGAAATATTTGCAACCAGCTTCTATAGCTGCTTTTCCAAATGCTTCGTTACCTTTCATAAGTATCTTAGCCATTAAAATTCCCCCTTAAATATTAATTTAAATTAATCTCTTTCTACTGTTATAACTACATCTGGACACATAGTCGCACAACTTGCACATCCTATGCATTTTTCCATTTCAGAAACAGTTGCTGGGTTATACCCTTTTTTGTTTATTGTGTTTGAGTCTAATTGTATGATTTTTACTGGACATGCTTCAACACATAATCCACAACCTTTACAACGTTCTTGATTAAAAGATACTTTTCCTTTAGCCATTTACCTAAGCCTCCTTAAACTTTCTATATATTTGAGCTCAAACTACATCCAGTCTTCTCTCATATATAATTTTATTGGAAAAATTTCTCCTTCTAAATCTTTTGGTAATTGTTCAACAAGATTTTCTAAGCATGCAACATATCTTATAGGTATATTACACTCCTTAGAAACTTCTTCTGCAACTTTTTGACCTCTTAATACATCATCAATAGTAGTAAATCTAATAAGATGAGTATTATTAATTAGACCTGTTACCTTTAGTTTAGAAGATTTTTCTATTTCCTTTATATATTGGATAACTTCTTCAGAAGTTTGAGTTTTCTCCCTATTTGCATTTATTACAAAAAGCATGTCATAGTCGCCTTCTTTTAATAAATGACTAAATCTTCCTATAACTCTAGCACCTACATTATCTCCGCCTAAGTCTATAACAGAATTGTATGAATGATCAACCATAGGTGACATTACTTCTGCTGATACTGCTGGTAAATCTAATGTTGGAGCATTAATTGAACTATCTATTGGTTGTATACCTAAAGATTTCATTAACTCTTTCTTTTCTCTAGTTCTAAAGTATACATTCACCACATCCAAATCAGCTATAGCAACTTTGCCAGAAACCATATCTCTTAATTTAACAACATAGTTCATCGCAAATTCACTTTTACCACTTCCATAGTGACCTGTTATGATTCTTATTCTTTTATCATTAGTTATCATAAACTTGAGCCTCTTCTTCACCAATTAAAACTCTAAGTCCACCTTGAGCTAATGCAATCATTTCATCTTCACCTGGATAAACTTTTACATCTGCTATAAATTTAACTCTATCTGCAATCATATCTGTAAACATTTTTGAATATGCGATTCCACCAGTTAATAATATTGCTTTTACATCTCCCTTAAGAACTGCTGCATTAGCTCCTATTTCTTTAGAGATTTGATATGCCATAGCTTCATATACTAATTTAGCTTTTTCATCACCAGCTTCAATTCTTTCTTCAACTTCTCTAGCATCATTAGTATTTAAATATGCAACTAATCCACCATTACCTTTTATTTTCTTTTTAATTTCATCTTGAGTATATTCTCCACTGAAGCACATTTTCACTAATGCTCCTACTGGTAATCCACCACTTCTTTCTGGAGAGAAAGGACCTTCTCCATCTAATGCGTTTGCAACATCTACTATTCTACCATTTTTATGAGCTCCAACAGAAACTCCTCCACCCATATGTGCAACTATAAGATTTATATCTTCATATTTTGCGTTTATCTCTTTAGCAAATCTTCTTGCTATTGCCTTTTGATTTAAAGCATGTACTACACTTGCTCTACTTATTTCAGGCATACCAGAAATTCTAGCAACATCTTCTAGTTCATCCACAACAACTGGGTCTACTATGTATGAAGGAACATTAACTTCATCACCTATTTGTTTTGCTATTATACCACCTAAATTTGAAGCATGTTCTCCTAAAACTCCTACTTTTAAATCTTCTATCATAACATCACTTACTGAGTAAGTTCCACCTTTTATAGGCTTAAGAAGACCACCTCTACCTACTACAGCATCTAAGTCAGATGTTTTTACTCCACCCTCTTTTAATGCTTCTTCTATTACTTGTTTACGAAATTCAAATTGGTCTGAAACCTTCTCATACTTTCCTATTTCTTCAGAAGAGTGTCTTAGTGTCTTTTCAAATACTAAATCCTCATTATCAAATACAGCTATTTTAGTTGATGTCGAACCAGGATTTATTGTTAAGATTTTAAATATTTTGCTCATTTGCCTATTTCCCCCTTAAATTTAAGCCTTTGCTGCCATTAAAACGCCCAAGGCTATTGAGTTAAGCTTAGTTTCTTCACTATCTGCTCTAGAAGTTAATATTATTGGTGCTTTAGCTCCAACTATAACTCCTGCATTTTTTGATTTTGAGAAAAATACTAAAGCTTTGTATAATATATTGCCACCTTCGATATCTGGAGCCAATAATATATCAGCTCTTCCTGCTACAGGATGATCTATACCTTTATGTTTAGCTGCTTCTAAAGACACTGCATTATCTATTGCAAAAGGTCCACCAACCATACAACCTTTGATTTCTCCTCTTTCATACATTTCTTCAAGTTCTTTAGCTTCAACTGTATCTTTCATTTTTGGATTTACTTTTTCTTTTGCGCATATTGCAGCAACTTTTGGTTCGCTTATATCTAATGAATGTGCTACTGTGCAAGCATTTTCTATGATTTGCTTTTTAGTATTTGTATCAGGAGCTAAGTTCATAGCTGCATCAGTTACGAAAAATAATCTGTCATACCCCTCTACATCAAATACTGCTACGTGGCTTAATACATTACCAGTTCTAAGACCCACTTCTTTGTTTAAAACTGCTTTTAGTATTATTGATGTGTCTACTAAGCCTTTCATTACCATATCGGCTTTTCCTTGTGAAACTAATTCAACAGATTTTAGAGATGCTTCTGCTAAATCTTTTATATCTATTACTTCATAATTTTCGATATCCATGTCTATGCTTTTTGCAATTTCTTTAGTCTTTTCTATATCACCTATTAAAATGGCATTTGCTATTTTTTCTTTTCTAGCCATTTCAACTGCCATTAAAACTTCTTTATCTTGACAACATGCTACTGATATAGTTTTAGGTCCTCTTTCTTTTGCAAACTTAATTACTTCTTCAAAACTTCTCATGCATTTCCACCTCATCTTGAATTTTTTGAAATAGAACTTTTATATCTCAATTAAATTATAACTCGTTCAGCAACGTTTTCCTAGGGATAATTGAAATATTTAATTCAAAAATATTTATTTAAATCTATTTATCAGTCTTTTTTCATATATCTAACACTTTTTAGATTTAACAAATATCTCATTGTCCTTATTTTATAATATAACTAAAATAAACAAGATGCAACAAAAACATAAAATTAACAAACTTAATTTTATAGATTTTTTTGTCGCATCTTGTAACAACTAAATATTCAAAATATTTGTTCATTCCACTTCAACAATATTAGGTTCTATATTTATTTTTTTAAATTGATATGTTGTTTCATATTTTATTTTATATTTACCATTTTCAGTAGGTGCTTCTGATAAATCGATATATAACGAAATATCTTTTTTATTTAGCTTACTTAAATCTTCTGTTGATTCTACAACAACTTGAATATCTCCAGTAAAAATTATACTCGGATTGTCCATATTTGCTGGAATATTTCTTAACATAATATCTTCTGAACTATATACAAACTCAGCACTTAATTGTTTTGTTTCATTTAGCTTTATAGTTATAGAGCTATCATCAATAGTTATTCCTTCTGGAATCTCTAGACTCACTTCTTTTTCCTCTCCATTAGCTAAATCAACTAAATCAATAGGTTTTGTCTTAATATAATTTATTTTGTCTATACTTTCTTTTTTACCTTTTATGCTAACTTCATCTTTACTTAATTTATAATTTTTCAATGTATTATTATCTTGATTATTATCCTTTAAATCTACTCTTATTGGTACAGTTTTTTCTTTTAATAATTGTACACTTGCTGTTACAGAATTTGAACTTAGTGTCACACCTTCAACCTTAGTTCCATCACTATTTAAAGGTATTAAATCCAATTTTTTAGAGAAATCTTCTGTCTCATTACCTACATTTAGATTAGCTCTTATATTCTTAACTTCCTTAACTAGACTCATTGGACCCGATATATCGACATAATTTTTATTCAGTTCAATTTTATCTATATTTCTTTTAGAATTTCCACTTACTTCTACCTTTATATCTCTTTTTTCTTTTATATTTTTCTCAAGATTTACTATTAAAACATCATGCTTAAATTCTAAAGTAACACCTTGAGGAATATTTGCTTTTAAATATACTTCTTTCTTACCTTGTATTGGGTCTTCAACAGTTCCATATACATGTATATCTTCTTTTTTAACTTTTTGTACCTTTGATAAACTACCTTTTATATACACATCTGCTGTTAATTTTTCGTCTGGATATATAACAAGATTTTTATCATTTAAATCACTCATATTACTTATAGATACAGGTATATCTTCAAACCCTCTAGTTTCTTCAGGGTCAACTACAGCCATGACATACATCCATAAAGCAATTGCACTTAAAAATGATATTATTTTTATTTTGGTATTATTTTTTAGTCTATTTATCATTTAAATATACCACCTTTGAAAAAACTTCTTGTTTCCGTATTCGTTTTTAGATTACTACGTAATATATTCATCATTCTTTCTCTAGAAATATCTCTATATAACTTACCAGCTTTAGCAATTGATACGCCTCCAGTTTCCTCTGATACGATTAGTGTTATACAGTCAGATACTTCACTTACACCTATTCCCGCTCTATGTCTAGTGCCTAAATCTTTACTTAAATCTTTACTCTCTGTCAATGGCAAGAAACATGCAGCTGCCTTTACCTTAGAATCTCTAATTACAACAGCGCCATCATGTAATGGTGTATTTGGTATAAATATATTTATCAATAATTGCCTAGAAATTTCAGCATCAATTATAGTTCCTGTATTTATTATATCACTTATTCTGGTTTCTCTCTCCATTATGATAAGAGCTCCTATTTTTTGTCTAGAAAGTGAATATAAAGCTTCTACAATCTCTTCTATAGTTCTATTAAGAGTTTCTTCTGAAGTATTTACATTTTTTCCAAATAAATTAAACTTTGCTCTTCCTATATGTTCAAGTCCTGCTCTAAATTCTGGCTGAAAAATTATAAGAGCTGCTATAACTCCATAATCCAGAGCCTTAAGAGATATCCAATAAACGGTATGCAATTTAAAAGTGTTACTAAGTTGAGTTGCTAGCAAAAGAAATATTATACCTTTAAATACTTGTTCTGCTCTTGTATCTTTTATAAACATAAATATTTTGTAAAAAATATATGCTACTATGGATATGTCAATTAAATCATATATACTCATTCTTAATATTATATTAAAAAATTCATTTAAAAAAGAATTTATATCTAACACAGTTTTATCCTCCTGTTCGATAACTTCTTAATTATTTACACTATGTATTATACTATATAAATCTAACTCTATACAAACTATTTAACTTTTGTGTAAATAATTCTATTTTTATAGATTGAGATTGTTAAATAATCTCTAAATACATTAAAAATATTGCTCATTAAATATATATTTTTTATTAAAGTTAAATCTAGTTTAAATAATTCAAATCATCAAGGCGCGAATACAAAATAGTACTCGCGCCTTGATGCAATTTTATACTATAAAATCTATTTCAAAATAAATATTATTTTTCAATATATGTTTGCTACAATAAATTTAATAATCTATTTATTAATTATATAAAATTGTAACATTATTTCTATATTTCTATTAATATTATATTAGTAATATTATTTTTATCTTATACTAATAATTTATCTTATAAATAATTTATATCAAGTTCTATTAATATCTTATTATGTATCTTTTCTAGAAATTATCTTTTATTATAAAAATAATTAAAACAACTTATCTATTTCAAAGTCATAGATATATTACTTATAAGTATAATAATTCATTTAATACAATAATCTACAAGCACTATATTATCAAGTATTTAGAATCTCTAGTATTTCATAGTAGATTTCATCGTTCTTTTTCAGTATAAGAAATTAATTTATAAATTTAAATAGTATTCTAATATCTTAGTACTATAAAGTATACAGTATAATGTATATGAGCCTATTTACTAATTAATTAAATCTATGCAATAAATCTTTCTATAAACTTCTTGTAGACTATTATACATTACCATTAATATGATTACAATATTAATGAATATAATGTAACTCTTATATAATTTTATATTGTTTAAAAAGACACAGGTGACATGCATGTATCCTGTGTCTTTTTAAACAATATAAAAGTTTACTATAAATATAGTAAACTTTTCTTAATGAGCGCACAGGGATTCGAACCCCGGACACACGCCTTAGAAGGGCGTTGCTCTATCCAGCTGAGCTATGCACCCAAATCATTATGGAGCGGGAAACGAGATTCGAACTCGCGACTTCAACCTTGGCAAGGTTGCGCTCTACCACTGAACTATTCCCGCTTATTTAATTTGGCGACCTGGAAGGGGTTCGAACCCTCGACCTCCAGCGTGACAGGCTGGCATTCTAACCAACTGAACTACCAGGCCGCAAATGGTGGGACCAGCAGGGCTCGAACCTGCGACCCCCTGCTTGTA
>NZ_JACVWG010000003.1:0-536000 GCF_020658465.1 Clostridioides sp. ES-S-0049-02 | reverse complement strand
TTTCTTTGACTAATTGTTTTCTTAAAGTATTCATAAAAAATCTCCTTTACGACATTTGATTATATTTAAATCATTGCCATAAAGAAGATTTTTATTAACCTTGAAGCACAAATTATTTTACATTACCTTAAATCTATTTATCCTTTTATAAATTTGAATAACTTTTATAGTCTTTTGTTGACTGTATTAAGGTCATTGAACTTGAAATCATGCGAGATTATGAAAATCAGATTATAGTAAGTTGCTTAGATAAGATTCTCAAACATTATAAGCTTATTCTTACATTAAAATACATAGATGAATTATCTATAGATGTAACCAAACTGGTTTTCTATGATTGTCTGAAATTTCAAATGGCTTCATCATTTCTGATAGGAATTTCTACTTTTCACTCTTAGTCGCCACACAGAAATGATTCCAGTTGCATTTTCGAATAAAAAAATACACCCATCACATGATGCAGACCAATCTGGTCAGTCCACTCATCTATTAGTTCTATTATCCCTTTAGGTGAGTCATTGTTGAATTTCCATTCGATATAACAGTGTAGCATATCAAAGAGTAATAGAAATACAATAAGCATAATCAGCTTTTTCATCTTCTTCATTTTGATATTACCTATTTCAATTTTCTTCACTATGTTTTAGCCCTTTCAGTATAAAGGCAGAAAGACAGATGCACAGCAACAATATTATAGTACTCCCCATTATTTTTCCTACAGTGGTTATGTGGTAACCAGAAAAGTTAAATATAGCTGAAATAGGATAAAAGGTTTTTAGAGTATTTGACATACTAGCAAATAGTCCAGTAACAGAATAAATTTCAGTAAATACTAACGCAAGCCAATACCCTTTTTTCATACGTGATACCAGCGCGATAATGGGTGAAATTGCAAGGAATACACCTACACCACCTAAAAAATATTCTTTCAAAGAACTTAAAATCAGTTCTACTGATAAATCGGAAAGATGTAAAATAACTTCAGTCAAAAATGTTATGGCAAAGAGCAACAAATAAAGGAGTATGCTAAATGCAAAAGTAACAATCATTTTTGCAATGGTTAATTTTGCTTCATTTACAGGAATTAGGCGCAGAGATTTTATGGTATCATCATCTTCTTCACGACAAATCATATAACTCCCTAAAAGGGCAATGACTGCTGGAAGAACAAAAAAAGTTGCCCAGGGTTGAACTTCGTCCATATACCACCCTGCATTGTCTATATACCGAGAGCCCTCATATACAGTTTTTAATCCATAGTGTAAATCTGGTCCATCATGCACACCTTGTCCTCCTGCAAAAATCATAGTAGCTACCATAACTATTGCAAAAACTGCAATCCAAACAACCTTTGAACGGCGAAGCTTTTGGCTTTCAGCCCAAAGTAATTTTTGCATGATTCATACCTCACTTTCTTTTTCTTAATGCTATATTTACAAGTACTATTGAAACAATATCCCAAATGCAAATACAAAGAAATGCAAGTGGAATGTTAATTGCCTGTGTATATACAAGACCTGGGATATCTTTATTTCGCATAACGATAACTGCCATACTGGATAACGGGTGTAAATACATATTTACTGTCATTAAGATAAAACCAGAAAAGGCATACACCAATGTTATACAAGTTGGGAGAATGTATCCTTTTTGCGACACAGCGATTGCTAAAATCGGTAGCATTACAAAAGCAATAATAACACCAAATTCCAAACATTTTTTCAGTAAATATAAAACGCTTCCCCATTCAAATACGACATATCCAGGAAGTATACTGAATATAATAGAAGCAATGGCTGTAATCAGCATGAAACAAATAGAGTAAATCAAAACCACAAAAAATTTACTGAAAAAGTATCCCATTTTGCTTATAGGCACAATCAAAAGTTGTTTGAGTATATCATACTGATTTTCTTCGCGCATAAGTATCGTGCAAAGCATTCCCAAAACGACAGGCAAAATAATAAAAATAGTATAACTGAACGCAGACCATTTATAAAATTGTATTGGGTCAACATCAGTTTCTCCCAAATGCTTGAAATATAATAGTGCGAAAAATGGCATAATGAGAGTAGCTAACAACATTAACCAAATAAGTTTCTTGCGGCGCAGTTTAAGAAATTCTGTTTGAATAAATTTAAGCAATGCCTTCTCCTCCTGTAATTTTTTTGAAATAGTCCTCTAAAGTATCATTACAAATCCCCGAACTAGTTACAGTAACATTCTGCATAACAAGGGCTTTATTTATTTCACCCATATTCAGATTAGTGTCGTAAATACGTAAGCTATGGCTGTCTTGAACAGAATAATCTTTTAAGTTGAATTGACGCTCTAAAATCAGTAAAGCTTTTGGAGTATCTGACACTTGCAGCAGTATATATTTACGATTTTTCTTTTCTAGTTGGCTCATGCTGCTTTCTTCCAAGAGGACACCATTGTTGATGATTCCAATATCATCAGCCAATAATGAAATTTCCGAAAGAATATGACTTGAAATAAGAATCGTTTTTCCACACTCAACACTTAAATGTTTAATAAAATCTCTCATTTCAGCAATGCCAATAGGGTCAAGACCATTTGTAGGTTCATCCAAAATCAGCACTTCTGGGTCATGTAAAATAGCATTTGCAATTCCCAGACGCTGTTTCATTCCAAGTGAATACTTACCAAACAGCTTTTTGTCTTTATAATGCAATCCTACTATTTTCAATGCGTTTTCAACTGCGTGTGGGCTGGCTGTGCCGCGCAGCTTCGCAAAAATTTCAAGATTTTCTGTTCCAGTTAAATTTGGATAAAATCCTGGTGTTTCAATAATTGCGCCAATACGGGGATATATTTGTTTTTCTCTACCTTTGATATTTTTTCCGAATACAGTTACTTCGCCAGAAGTGATAGGCGTCAGTCCTAAAATCATTTTCATAATCGTGGTTTTACCAGCTCCATTGCGTCCTAACAAACCATAAATTTGACCTTTTTTAATATGGAGATTGACTTTGCTAACCACTTCCTGTTCTCCATAAACTTTTGTCAGATGTTTTGTTTCAATCACAAAATCATTCATATAAAATTTCCTCACTTTCCATAAAACTACTTTTGTCATGTGATAACTGATAGAATATCAGAAACAATCACAATTAGAAGTATACAACATAAACCTTGCCAAAACCTTGCTTTTATCTTGTTTTAGCAGAAAGAAAGCCCTGCATTTTACAGAGCTTTCGGAAGCAATATTGTAAATATAGTCCCCATATTAATGGTGCTGTTGGCGGTAATCGTTCCTTTGTGAACATTGATAAGTTCTTTTACAATCGCCAATCCTAAGCCATTACCTTTTGATGACCTAGAATGGTCACATTGATACATTCTTTCAAAGATATGTAGGAGATTATCAGAAGATATTCCTTTCCCGTTATCTTCTACTACAATTTTGACTTGCTGTTCATTTTCAAAAATATGTAGTGTTACTTTATCTCCATCACTATGCCTAATGATATTTTGTAATAGATTATTAAGAATGCGGGTATATGCGTTTACATCTATGTGCATAGCATACTCAGTTTCAGGTATATCAATTTCATATTCAAAATGGCATTTTTCTAAAATAGGAACCCAATCAGCTATAATATTACGAGATAATTCATTCAAATCGAAAAGTTCAAAATGAAAAATCTGTTCCCTAGAATCCAATTTCACCCATTCAAATAGATTTTCTACAAAATGTTTTAAGTGTTGGGCTTTATTATACGCAACATGTATATATTCGTCCTTTTCTTCTCCTACAACAATATCAGTTTCGATTGCCTCCAAATAACCAACCAAAGAAGCAAGTGGAGTTTTTACATCATGGGAAAGACTTGTCATTAGCTGTTTGTATGCTTGTTCCGATTGTTTCTGCTGGATAAGCTGTGATTGACTGTTGATTGCAATTTCGTTAATATCATAGCAAATTTGTCTTGTTATATCACTCTTCCTTGTTAAAACACGTCGGTTAAGGTTCCCGTTTTTTATATCTTCTAAAGCATATTTTATAAGTGCAAGCTGTGTTCGGACACGCCACAAAATAGAAACGAGATACACTATAATAATTAAAGCAAGAGCAAATGCAAAAAGCAGATAAACATTCATATTTAGGTTATGCCTCCTTATTAAAACGATAGCCAACACCTCGGACTGTCAAAATATAAAATGGATGTCCAGGGTCTGCTTCAATCTTTTTCCGTAATTTACTGATAAAAGACATAATATTACTATCGTCAAAAGCATATTCTTCTCCCCACACTTGCATATAAATCTGTTTTTTGGTAAACACTCGTCCTTTATTAGAAGCCAGAAAAGAAAGTAAATCAAATTCTTTGCTTGTAAGCTGAACAGGAATATTGTCAACGGAAACAACGCGATTTGTTCTGTCAATAACCATGCCTTTTATTATTATGCAATCTGTATCTGTTACAAAAGTAGGGTTTAACATAGTATAACGGCGAATAAGAGAATTGATACGAGCCATAAGCTCATTTATGCAGAATGGCTTTGTTAGATAATCGTCAGCACCTAGACGCAACCCAGAAACTTTATCATTCTCGTCACTTTTAGCGGTAAGCATAAGTACTGGGACATTACTTGTTTCCCTAATTTTTTTCAGAACTTGAAACCCATCTATGTCTGGCATCATTACATCCAAAATCACAAGAGAGCAGCTATTTTTGTTTTCATCAGTCAGGCGTAATCCCTCCACACCTCCATGTGCAATAATAGCAGATAAATTTTCTTGCTCTACACATTTTTTCATAAGAGCACAAAGCTCTTTGTCATCGTCTATAATCACAACATTATTCATATTATAGCTCCTTTCTCCTCTTTGTTCTACTATACGACTTTTTAGAGTCTTTTAGTATTAGCCACATATAATCAATTTTTGAAAATTCCAGTATATTTTGCACCATCTTTCAGAAATGCCCCATTTTATCGCCACTTAGGGGCAAGACATATATTCCATATTCAAATGGTTCTTTCGTTATAATATATCAGCATATATTATATATGGAGAACCAGATAAAATCAAGAAATGGAGTGCGAATACCATGATTTATTTTGCCTAATAATAAGAACTACGTAAATATCCCTAAAAAGAAAGGAGAACAGTAAAATGTAACTAGGTGAATAACTATTGCAAAAAGAACTCAGTATCAAATATCAATACTGAGTTCTTTCAACATTATAATTAGTCTCTCATAAAAATTATATCATTTAGCTTTTGTAAATCATTAAATGGTTGACTACAACTATTATTTTGACATACATAATAAGTAGTTTTGTCGTTTTTTAATCTATAATTATTTAAAAAATCTATCTTAGTATTTTCTTCATTGTATTTTTTTACTAAAAAAGTTGAATTTGGTAAAAAATTTTCACTTACTAAAGTCTTAAAACCAATTAAATCAGAGTTTTCCTTTAAAATACATATGATTTCTTTTGTAGGATAAAGTTCATACATTAATGAAAGCATATAAAAACTATATCCTGTTGGTGAATTTTTTACACTATCTGAATAAAGCTTTAATTGCTTGTATGACAATTCTTCAAGTTTATTGTCACCAGTAATTTTTGCAAGTCTTATAAGATTATATAATTGTACAGAATTACCTGATGGAATAGCTCCATCATATAAGTCTTTTGGTCTTGCTATTAAATTTTCACTATCTTTACCATATAGGTAAAATCCACTTTTTTCATAGTCCCAAAAAAGCTCAATACAACTTTCATTTAATTTTAATGCCTCTTCTAAATACTTTATATCAAATGTTGATTCATAAAGTTCTATATATGCCCATATCAAAAATGCATAATCATCCAAATATGCTAAATAATCAGCACTACCATCTCTATATCTAGCTAATAATCTACCTGCTTTATTCACAAGATTACTATTTATAAAATCAATACACTTATTTGAATACTCTAAATATCTATCCATTTTTAGAGTTTTATAAGCCTTTGCTAAAGCTACTACCATCAATGCATTCCATGATGTCAGAATTTTATCATCTTTATGCAAAGAAGTTCTTTCTCTCCTATATTCAAATACCTTTTTACTCAAATTAGCTATTCTTTCATTATACTTATCATATTCTTTATTTTCTATGAGATTAGGAATACTTTTCCCCTCAAAATTTCCACTACTAGTTATATCAAAATAATCATTAAAGAATTTTCCATCTTCTTCACCTAATATATCAATTATTTCAAGTGGATTAAATGTATAAAATTTACCTTCCTCGCCCTCACTATCTGCATCTTGTGCTGAATAAAATCCACCTTCTTTATCTTGCATCTCTCTAATTACATAATCTATAGTTTTTATAGCAATTTCTTTATATAACTCTTTCTTGGTTATCTTGTATGCATCTAAATATGCAACTGTAAGCATAGCATTGTCATATAGCATCTTTTCAAAATGAGGTGCTAACCATTTTTTATCAGTGGAATATCTTGAAAAACCAAATCCAATATGGTCAAATAGACCTCCTCTGTACATTCCATCTAAAGTTTTTTCCACCATTTTTAATACATCTTCATCTTTTTCTATACTATAGTATTTCATCAAAAACATAAGATTTTGAGGACTTGGAAACTTAGGTGCATTACCAAAACCACCATATTTATCATCATAAATAGTTTTAAATATTCTAACTGATGAACTCAACATATCTTTTGATAAATCACCATCTGTATTTTTCACTCCAAAATCATCTTTAAGAGCCTCTACTATTTCATTTCCAGATTTTATAAGCATATCCTTATTTGTATTCCATTTGTCAGATACATTTTCCAATAAATCTATAACACCTGGTCTATTATATCTTGAGTATTTTGGAAAATAAGTTCCTGCAAAAAAAGGTTTTTTATCAGGAGTCATTATTATAGTCATTGGCCATCCACCACTACCTGTCATTGCTTGACAAACTGTCATATACACACTATCTATATCTGGTCTTTCTTCCTTGTCTACTTTTATTGCTATAAAGTTTTTGTTCATTATTTCAGCAACTTCTTCATCTTCAAAAGATTCATTTTCCATAACATGACACCAGTGGCAAGTTGAATATCCAATACTTAAAAATATCGGTTTATCTTCTTCCTTTGCCTTTTTAAAAGTTTCGTCATTCCAACTATGCCAATTTATGGGATTATATGCATGTTGCAGAAGATATGGAGATTTCTCACTTATTAAATTATTAGGTTTTTTATTCGTTGCCATAATACCACCTCATTTATTATTTTGTTATATGTTTTGCAATAAAAAAATAGATATACACTTATAATAAGCATATACCCATTTTTAACTGTATATATTTAAGTTTTTATCTACTTAATTCCTCTAGGCAAATAATTTTTAAAATACCTACCAAAACAAAACAATACAAGAAATATCAAGCTATTTCTTTAAAGGTTTTTCAAAAGAAGGAGGATTGATATCTATCTTAGTATCATGATTTGGTCCTGGAGTTGATAAATCGAAGTATAACTTAGAATCTTCTGTAACTCCAAAATCCTTGTTTGAACCTGTATCTTTAACCTTGTTTAAAGCATCTCTAAATAAAGCATTATGTGCTTCTTCTCTATTAAGTAAAAAATCAATTGTTTCTTTTACATATTTATCATCAATTTGTCTATATAGATGCTCATAAACTACCTTTGCTCTTTGTTCAGAAGCTATATTTGAAAGTAAATCAGCTACTAAATCACCTGTAACTGTAACATAATCAGCAGTCCATGGAGCTCCTGATGAATTTATTAATACTGGTGATAATCCAGTTAAGACATGAGTTTCGATTTCCCCTGTATCAACTGCTTTGTAATCAACATCATGCCCATTTAATAAATTTATAGTTTGACCTACCATTTCCATATGACTAAGTTCTTCTGCTGCTATATCAAGAAATAAATCTTTTATTTGAGGGTCTTTTATTCTAAAGCTTTGAGCTAAATATTGCATTGCTGCTTTTAATTCTCCATTTCCACCACCTAACTGTTCTTGCATCAAAACGGCATATTGAGGGTTTGGTCTTTCTACTTTTACTTCTTTTAATAAAGCTTTATCATGCTTAAACATATAAATACCTCCGTAAATTATTATTCAGAATTATTATTTACTTAAGTTACATTATTATTCTAAATTCCATCATTAATATTTAATCAATACTTTATCATACATGAATTAAATTATTATAAAACTAAAAAATATTAATCTATACTTGAGATTATTGTAAAATAAAAAACTGAATATCAATAAAAGTTTAATAAAAAACTTTATCAATATTCAGTATCAATTTTTAGTTACATATCAAATTTTCTAATGCATCATTAGGAGCTACAATAGGATAAACATCATAGTCTTTATCTATATCACATTGTAAAAACACAGGTTTATTAAAATCTATTGCATCCAAAACTCTTTCTAATCCTTCCATATCACATGCTTTATATCCATCTATATTATAAGCATTTACAAGCTTAACATAGTCTACATTTTCATTAATATCAGTTTGAGAGTATCTTTGATTAGAAAATAATTTCTGCCATTGTCTTACCATTCCTAGAGTTCTATTATTAAGCAATAAAATAAGCATAGGTACATTATAATTTGCAACTGTAGCTAACTCATTACAATTCATTCTAAAGCTTCCATCACCAGTAACTAAAACTACATTTTTATCTAAATTACCAACTTTAGTTCCAATAGCTGCTCCTAGACCAAATCCCATAGTTCCTAGACCTGCTGATGTTATAAAACTTTTATTTCCTTTAAAATCCCAATACTTTGCAGACCACATTTGGTGCTGGCCAACATCAGTAACAACTACAGTTGGATTTGCCAATTGCTCGTATTTTTCGTTTATTTTTCTAAGTATATTCTGTGGATGAAACTCTTTTTCCTCTACACCCTCACCTTTTCTAAAGGTCTTTATTTCCTCTTTCCAATTGCTATTGTCCTTACCTTCAACTCTTTCTAGTAGTAGACTAAGAACCATCTTTACATCTCCAACTAAAGATATATTGGACTTTATATTTTTACTTATTTCAGATGGGTCTATATCTATGTGTATTACTTTTGCATTTTTAGCAAATTCAGAACTTTTACTTATTACTCTATCACTAAATCTTGCACCTATCGCTATCACTAAATCTGAATTAGAAAGTGCTAAGTTACTTTCTCTACTTCCATGCATTCCAACCATTCCAAGAGATAATTCATTTTTTCTATCTATATTTCCAAGTCCCATAAGTGTATTTAATATAGGTGTATCTATCTTAGTTGCAAATTTTACAAGAACTTCTTCACTATTGGATGATTTAACACCTCCACCAGCATATATTATAGGTTTTTTAGACTCTTTTATCATCTCCACTGCATCTTTTAAAAGTTTAAAGTTGTTTTCATCATCTAAGTCAAAATCATCCTTATAATCCATATACTCATCTATTTGACATAAACCATAGTCCTCATCATTAAAATCCATTTCTGCTAAAAACAAATCCTTTGGAACATCCACAAGTACAGGTCCTTTTCTACCTGAGTTTGCAACTTTAAAAGCTTCTTTTATTGTAGGTACTAACTCTTTAGTATTTCTAACTAGATAATTGTGCTTTGTCATAGATAAGGTTGCTCCAGTTATATCAATTTCTTGAAAAGAATCTTTCCCCAATAAACTAGTTGGAACTTGACCTGAAATTACAACCATAGGAGAAGAATCCATAAAGGCTGTTGCTATACCAGTTATAGCATTCGTTGCTCCTGGTCCAGATGTTGTAAAACAAACCCCCACTGTATTAGTGCTTCTTGCATATCCATCTGCTGCATGAACCAAACCTTGTTCATGTGAAGTCCTTATATGTTTAAAATAATCTGTATAATCATATAGAGCATCATAAAGAGGTATTACTGCTCCACCAGGATATCCAAATATTGTGTCAACTCCCTCTTTCTTTAAACATTCTAAAATTACCTTTGCTCCGTTCATACGCACTACTATGCACCACTCTTTCCCTCAAACTAATCCATTTAATATATTTATTTCAAGAATGACATCATACTTCTTAAATTTCTACCAACTTCAGCTATTTCTGTAGCATATTCTGCTTCTCTAGTTTTTAGGAAGTTTTCACGCCCTTCTTCATTTTCTTTAATCCATGCCTTAGCAAATTTTCCATTTTGTATATCTTCTAATACATCTTGCATACCTTGTTTTGCTGCATCAGTTATTACTCTTTTACCAGATACATAATCTCCATATTCTGCTGTATCGCTTATGCTGTATCTCATTCTTTCAAATCCACCTTCATATATAAGGTCAACTATTAGTTTCATTTCATGTAGACATTCAAAATATGCTACTTCCTTTTGATACCCTGCATCTACAAGTGTCTTATATCCTAATTTTATAAGTTCACTTATACCACCACAAAGTACTGATTGCTCTCCAAATAAGTCAGTTTCTGTTTCTTCTTTAAAAGTAGTTTCTAAAACACCTGCTCTTGTAGCTCCTATTCCTTTTGCATATGCCAAAACTGTCTCTGTGGCTTTTTTAGTGTAATCTTGATATACTGCAAACAATGCTGGAACTCCACTTCCTTTAGTAAATACATTTCTAACTAAGTGACCAGGTCCTTTAGGAGCTACCATTACAACATCAACAAATTCTGGTGGTTGTACTTGATTATAGTGTATATTGAATCCATGTGCAAATGCTAATGTTTGACCTTCTTTTAAATTATCTCTAACGCTTTCTTCATAAACTTTCTTTTGCTTTTCATCAGGCATTAACAACATTGTTAAATCACTTTCTCTCGTAGCCTCTGCTACACTTTTTACTTCAAATCCATCTTCCTTTGCTTTTTGCGCTGACTTACTTCCATCATAAAGTCCTATCACTACATCCACACCATTATCTCTAAGATTTTGTGCATGTGCATGACCTTGACTTCCATATCCTAAAACTGCAACCTTTTTATTTTTTAAAACCTCTAAATTTACATCATTTTCATAATACATCTTTGCCATCTTTACTTCCTCCCAATATTTTCTCTCAATTATTTTGTGATATTTATTTTTATTAGAAATTTATACTCATTATCATTGATTCTATGCTACTTAACAAACTTTATTTTCTAATTTATAGAATTTTAATCTTCAGAATCTCAATATTTATAGTTTTAATAATCTTAATATTTATAATTTTCAGTTTTCGGAATTTGTAATAGGTTTATAATTTCAATAATAATCGTATTTTTAATCTAAAATTTTTCTCATCTAATATTTTTCTTTAGTTTTTATTTAAACATTAGTTTCTTCATACTAGTTTTTAATTTTTATAAGTCATATTTAATTAGTGTCTTACTTGTTCAACAGTTATTTCTCTTATATCATGTAGTTTCTTCATGTGATTTAAGACACTATCTAGAGATGTCTTTTCTTCATTTACTATCAATTTTATACCTGAATTATTCATATTATCTACAGTCATACTTATTGATTGTATATCAACTTCTCTTCTTCTAAGTGTCATCGCCACTCTTAAAAAAGAATCTATTCCTTGGTTTAATTTAGCATATACAGTATTTTCCATAAAAAACTCCTCCTTATTTTTTATTATTATTTTCATTAATTTTATATGGATTAATCTTTTATATCGCTCAAAATAAAAAAACTTTCATCTTTATAAGCAATATAAATATTACTTATAAGGACGAAAGTTAAATTCCGCGGTACCACCTTATTTGTAGATATAAAAAATATATCTACCACTCTTTTTTCAGGTCGGGTAATTGATTACCTTAACCTTAGCCATATAACGTTGGCAGACGTTTGTACTTACTAAAATATATTCAGTACAAAAGCTCCAGAGTGATCATTATACTACTGTTAACACCAATTCTCAGCAACATTGGTTCTCTGTAGATAACTCTATTAGTATTGTTGTCTCTGTCATTGCTTTTATCTATCTAATTTTTTTAACTTTGTTTTGCTGTTAATATAGATTATATTATCTATCTTTTGGAATGTCAACGACTTTTTTAAAATTTTCAGATTATTTTTTTTCTTCGCAATAATCACTTTTTTATATTTTAAATGAACATTTGAAATAATCGTTTTCATATTATTATCTTATATCCATTTTTTTTAAGCCAAGTTTCTTTATCTTTATACTCTGGCATAATATTTTTTACCAAATCATAAAATTTTTTTGAGTGATTCATATGTAATAAATGACTAAACTCATGTACTATTATATAGTCAATTACATCTAATCTCGCCATAGATATTTTTGAATTTATATAAATATTTTTTTGAGATGTACAACTCCCCCATCTACTTTTTTGTTCTTTTACTTTTACATTAACTGGTGTTAGTTGCTTCATTATATCACAATTCGACTTAAGAAAATCGATTCTTTCTGAAACAATTCTTTGACTTTCATTTTTGTACCAACACTGTAAAGATTTTTTGATAAAATCTTTACTTAGGTCATTTGTTTTAACAATTATTTTATATTCTTCAAGATTTATTTTACACTTACTTTTTTTCGCACAATCATCCGAAGTTTTATTTACAACTAAGCAATATTCTTCACCAAGATAAAGAAATTTGTCACCTGTCATAAATGTTCTTTGCTTGTATGCTTCCTCTCTGTCTTTATACTCACCAGATTTTTTAAGTATCCAGTCTCCTTTTTTAATTATTATTTCTTCTATTGTTTTTTTAGAAACTTTAGGTGGACTTATTACAACTACTTTGCCAAATGAGTCTATTTTTATGCAAATATTTTTTCTATTTTTATACAGTAATACTGCTTCTATTTCTTTATTTTTAAAATTAATATTTAAAATCTGATAACCTTTGCTCATCATTTTCATTAATTTCTTTTTTCCTTATTTGCTCTACAATTTATAAGTTCAGCTGCTATACACACAGCTATTTCTGCTGGTGTTTGAGCATCTAGTTTTATTCCTATTGGAGCATGTACTTTATTTAGTTCTTGCTTACTGAACCCCTTTTTCATAAGTTTTTCGTATGTCAATCCAATTTTTGTTCTACTTCCAATCATACCTATATAGCAAGGATTCGTTTTAAGAGCCCATTCCAATGAACTTGAATCATATAGATGACCTCTCGTTAAAATAATTATATAGCTATTCTCATCAATTGGAAAATCTGGTATATTTTCAAAAGAATCTAAAACTACCACTTCTGAGTGTGGAAATCTTTCAGAATTAGCAAATTCCTCTCTATCATCTATTACTATTGTTCTAAACTCTAGAAGTGATAATATTACTGCTACATCTTTTGAAATATGACCTGCACCAAATATATATGCTTTACTTATATTTTCTTTTAAGTTTTTATTAAATCTTTCTAAATTGCTCTTCAAATTACTATCAATAAAATCTATCTGTATTTCTCCAGTACCACCACATATCATTCCAAGCTTTGCTATATCAGTTTTATTTAGAGTAAATTTATACAACATTGACTCTCTATTTTTTATAACATTAATTGAATGTTTTATGCATGTTGCTTCTACACTTCCCCCACCTACAGAACCAAATATAGAGCCATCACTTTTTACAATCATCATTGCTCCAGTTTCACGTGGTGTTGAACCTGAGTGAGAAGTTATTGTAGCAAATGCAAAGTCCTCATTATTTTCTATTAACTTTATCGCTTGTTCATATATATTCATATATTTCTCCTTACTAGTCTATTTAAAAATCTTCTATATGTCTACTTTAAGTTTTTTATTACTTTGTCTGGTATTACAAACTCAACTGGCCCCATATACCCAGGAGCTACTTCATATTCATCAAAACTAATTACAAGGTTTCCATCTTTATTAAAATAGAAATCTTGATACTTATTTATAGACTTAAAATTTTTTACTGGGGAATCTTTTTCTTGGTCTATAAAATATGATTTTGTATTGTCTTTCTTAATTTGATTTTTCATCTGTCCTTTTATATTATCACTTATAGCATCCATATATCTACTATCTTTAAAAAATATTGGTAAGTTTAATAGTATTTCTCTATTTTTATCAATAGTATAATGTGTTTTAGTTACATATGAGGAAGCTTCTATCTCTTCTTTTTTAACTTCTATAGATAAAAAGTCCTTAGAATTATTTTTTACACTATAACTTACATTTAAGTATCTATGACCTTTATTGTTTTCTTTTTTCATTTTATTTTGAAATTCACTATAAAGTTTTTTCCCATTTTCCATAAATTCATTGTTTAATTTATTCTCTAAATCTTTATCTTTTAAACCTTCTATCTTAGGAATTTTGATATTGACTTCATAATTATCTTGTTTCAAACTATAATTTTTAGCATTTATCACTTTTATCGGATTATTTTTTATAACTCTATCAGAAGAACTTCCTGCAAATATAGGATTTACATTTACTAATGCTACAAGTAGACACACTGAAATCACAGCAATTTTAAATATAGATTTTTTAAGTTTTTTATATGTATTCATATTAACCTCCTTAATATATTTATATATAAATTACTATTCTATTTACAAATTTTTTATTACTTTATATGGAATTACAAATTCTACTGAACCCATATAACCAGGTGCTACTTCAAACTGGTCAAAACAAATTACAAGGTCTTCATTTTTATTAAAATAGAAATCTTGATATTTATTTATTGTTTTAAAATCTTTAACAGGAGAATCTTTTCCCTGATCTATAAAATATGATTTTATGCTGTCATTTTTCATTTGATTTCGCATTTGTTCTTTTATATTATTACTAATAACTTTTATATATTTATCATCCTTAAAAAGCATAGGTAAAGTTAAAACTATTTGTCTTTTTTTATCAACATTATAATGTATTTTGCTCACATATGATGATGCTTCTATCTCATTTTTTGTCATTTCTATTGATAGAAAATCTTTAGAATTATTTTTAACACTATAACTTAAGCTTAAATACTTATGTTCCTTATTTTTTGATAATTCTATTTTTTCCATTCTATTTTGAAATTCATCATAAAGCCTCTTTCCATCTTCCATAAAACTATTATTTAATCTCTTCTCTAAATTTTTATCTTTTAAACCTTGTATTTTAGGAATATCAATTTTAGCTTCATAGTTTTCGTTTTTTAAACTATAATTTTTTATAGTTACTACTTTTACTAATCCTCCAATTATAGGTAATTTAGAAAAGTTATCTGCAAATACAGGGCTAATATTTACTAATACTATAAACATACAGGCTGAAGCCATAATGACTTTAAATCTCCATTTATTTATCTTTTTATTTTGTTCGCAATATATATCTTTTATTTTTTTATGATTTATTATAGTATCTAGTTTCTTTGGTATTGGAATTTTATGATACTCATCTCTTAACTTATCTAACCTTTCTTTGTTCGTCATTCTTTTTATCCCTACTCTTCAATTTTTAATTTTAATTTTTTTAAAGCAGTGTATAACCTAGTTTTAACAGTATTCACATTTTCATCCAATATTATTGCTACTTCTTCAATCTTTAAATCCTCAAAAAATCTCAATATTATAATAGATTTATATTCAATAGGTAATTCTTCTAATGCTTTTTTTAAGTCTAAATCAGTATACTTATCACATTCTCCTGTCTCATCTATAAGAGTGATATCTGTCATATTATTATATTTGCGGTTTTTTCTAATAAAATCTATACTCGTTCTAACTAGAATTTTATAAAACCATGTTTTTATATAATTTACTTCTTTAAGGTTTTCTACTGAATATAGAGCCTTATACATGGCTTCTTGAACCACATCTAATGCGTCCTCTTCATTTTTTGTATAACTATATGCAATTCTATAAAAAGAGTCTTTATTATCGATAATGTATCTCTCAACTTTCCTTCTCTTTAAACTCTTAAACATTCCTGTAAAATCTCCCTCCGGCTACAGGCTAGGATTGAGTTTTTATAGATTCTATCTCTCTACTTTTGCACTTTCATTCAATTTTTTTATGTGCTCAATATATTTTTCGTTTAAAATAGATTCTCTTACTAAACTCTGACACTCATTAAGACTTTTTTGTCTTTCTCTTTTATCAGTAACTTTGACTATATGATATCCATAACTAGTTTCAAAAACACCTGAAACCTCATTTTTCTTTAATTTGAATACTTTTTTTGTAAATTCAGCATTTTTATCATTCTTTGAAAAATATCCTAGCTGACCTCCATTTTTTCCAGTCGCTTTGTCATCTGAATATTTTTTAGCCAATGCTTCAAAACTTTCTCCATTTTTGATTTTAGTCAATATACTCTCTGCCTCTTTTTTTAAAGCTTCTTTTTTATCCTTACTTACTTCTTTTTTATTTTTGTCTAAAGTTGATATCAATATTTGAGAAGCACTTACTTCTTCTACGTTAAAATCTTTTTTATGATTTACATAATAAGATTCCATCTCAGCATCACTTATATTTATTTTATTTTCAAAGGCTTTTTTACTTTTGTCTATGGCTAAATCTCTAGATATTTCTTGCTTTAAATATTCCTTATCTACACCTGCTTTGTCCATTTTTTCTTTATAGCTTGTATTCAAATTCATTTCATTTTCTAGTTCTTGATATTTTGAGTCTATCTCACCTTTACTTGGAGTTAATCCTTTATCCTTAGCCTCTTGATATAAAAGTTCATTATCCACCATAAACGATATTATAACATTTTCTAATTTATTTCTACCTTTTTTATCTAAACTTTTTTCCATTTCATCTAAAGATTGACCATTTATATAACTGTTAGTAGCAGATAATACTGCCTTTGTTTTTTCATATTGCGCCTTTGTGATTTCTACATCATTCACTTTAGCTAAACTTTTATTACAACCAACCATCATTAAAGATAGTACTCCGACCATTCCTACACAAAGTTTTTTATTCAAAACACTTACACCTCACTCATTTTTTATTTTCAATTTTTAAAACTCTTAATCAACATTTTTTATTTTTACTATTCCAAATTACGTAACCAATAATTTTTTGGTATCTGATTTTGCTCTACTGCTGCAAATTCATAGCCTTCATCTGATAAAAATTTTAAAATTGAATCTAAAGCTTCTGCACTTTGTTTTTTCTCATGCATTAAAACTACAAGTTGATCCTTATCTTCACCTTTTCTATTCTTAATATGAGCTTTTACATTCTGTACAATTTGTGCAGAATTAGATTTCCAGTCTTCAGTATCTAAATCCCAATCCCAAATTTTATACCCTGCATCAACTAAGGCTTGATATGAAGCTTGTGGAGTATATGGTTTACTTCCATAAGGAATTCTTATTACTTTTGAATGTTTACCAGTTATACTATAAAGAGTCTGATCATTCGTATCAAATTCATCTTTTGCTGATGTACTAGTAACATAAAGTTTATGAATATCATGAGATACACTATGAAAACCTGCTGTGTTCCCATTTTTAATTATATTTTTAACTTGCTGTGGATATTCCTTCATATTTCCATCTATCATAAAAAAAGTTGCTTTAACATTATACTTATTTAAAGTTTTTATCATTTGGTCAGTAAATTTAGATGGACCATCATCTATAGTTATGTATGCTACTTTTCCAGAACTTTTACTAGGCCCTTTACTAACTTCTGCTGATGTATTAGATATTATATCTGTAATAGTAGAACTTGATAGTTTAGCATTTCTACTAATTTCATCTTCTTTCATGTTCATATAACTAACTCGTATGCCAATTATTATAAATGCTAAACAGACTACTATAGCACTTAAAAGCAAATACAATCTCTTTCTATTTATTTTTTTCTTTTTATTTCTCATCGTTCGACCTCCAATATTACTATATTTTTACATTTATATTTTTGTAGTATTTTAGAATCAGAATCTACACTACATATATATAGACGTTGAACTTCGACAAAAAGTTTTACTTAATTTTTAAAATTTGTTATTTTGCTGATTATTATGCTGTATAATTTCTGTATAATTGTATAGAATGTTGAAAATTGAGTATTATATAGTGTTTTTTACAATTAATACTAGTTAAAATGTCGTTTCTAATTTTTAAAATTTATAATTTTTTTTCTATAAAATAGAAATTTAAAATAAGAAATATATTAAGAAAATAATATTATTTCTTGTTTTGACCTTATATTTTATATATTCATATACATTTGTTTTTGTTATTAAATAAAAATTTATAAACTTGTCTACAAAGTGTTATACTTTATAGGAAACTTTTTACATTACAACATAATAATTTGTTACAATATAAGTATTAGTTGTATAAAAATTCTAAAAATATTATTGGGAGGTATTGTTTATGAAGGTAATTTCTTTAATTGAAAATATTTCTGGCTCCAAAAACTTAAAATCTGAACATGGTTTATCTTTATTTTTAGAAATTAATGATAAAAGATATATATTAGATACAGGAAAAAGTGGAAATTTTATAGAAAATGCTAAAAATTTAAATGTTGATTTATTAAATTTAGATGCACTTGTAATATCTCATAATCATTCCGACCATATTGGTGGTATAGATAAATTTTTTGAAATTAATAAAGATATTAACGTTTATATAAAATCTCAAGCTAAATTATATGAATATTTCTACCATAACGAAAATCAGCAAGAAAACTACTATATAGGAAATAGAAAGGGCTTATTTGAAGATTTTAATAAAAACTTTATTTGGATAGATGATTTTTACAAACTTAGTGAAAATCTTTATATCTTCTCTGATAAAAACAATAATAAGGATTTCTTTTGTAGAGATAAAAATCTGTTAAAATTTAAGGACAATATGTTTATTGAAGATGATTTTAAACACGAATTATTCTTAGTATATGTGGATGGAGACTATGTATCAATAATAAGTAGTTGTAGTCATAGTGGAATTGTAAATATCGCTCATACTGTTAAAAAATACTTTCCAGATAAATCAATTAAGTTTATTATTGGAGGATTTCATATGGATAATTTATCAAAACAAGGTGGACTTAACTGTTCTACAGAATACATAGATGATGTCATAAAGGAACTTAACACAATTGGTTTTCAGAAAATATATACATTCCATTGTACAGGATTAGTTGCATTTGATTACATGAAAAAATTACTTGGAGACAAAATAGAGTATTTTAAGACAGGTGATTTTTTAGAGGTGTAATTATAAAAGCTAAAAATAAAAAAATAAAATCCCAATCTATCTACGTTATAGATTGAGATTTTATTTTTTATATAATCATAAAGTATTTATAAACTAGTTAGACTCATTTTTTGTTTTCTTAGTCATATAAGCATACACTGGCAAGCCTATAGCTGTTATTATAAGACCTCCAACAGATATCATAGTAGTTTTCATACCCGCGAAGCATAATTGATTAACTACGACAAATATACCACTCACTATAGCTATTATTGGAACAATTGGATATAGTGGTACTTTGTATTCTCTTGGTATATCTGGGTGAGTTTTTCTAAGCTTCATTACCCCTATAAATGTCAATACATAGAATATCCAAGTAGCAAATACTGCTAAATCAGTTAATAAATTAAATTGACCTGATAAAGCATAGATAGCTGCAAGAACAGATACTAATACTATAGAATTTGCTGGAACTTGAGCAGAATTTAATTTAGAAAATACTTTATATTTAGGCAAAGTTTTATCTGTTGCTAAAGTATAGGCCACTCTTGAACCAGTTAATAAGAATCCATTTAATGCTCCAAATACTGAAATTAATATACCTACAGATATTATTTTTCCACCTATTGAACCAAATATAACCTCAGCAACTGCTGATGCTGGTGAAGCGTAATTAGCTAGCTCACTAGCTGGTAATACCCAAAGATATGCTAAGTTTATTACAAAGTAAACAGCCATAACCACTGATAATCCACCTATTATAGCTTTTGGAAGGTCTTTTCCTGGATTTTTCATTTCTCCAGCCAAAGTACCAACATTCATCCATCCATCAAATGCAAATAATATAGCAATTAAAACTTGACCTATTACACTTCCTAGACTTAATCCTTCACCAACCATAGGACTAAGTATTGGATTATCTCCACCGCCTTTAATAAATCCAACAATCATTATTAATATAAGTGGTATTAATTTACATATTGTAGAAATTGTTTGTATAGCTCCCCCAGTTTTTGAACCCAACATATTCAGCCCTGCAACTATCACTATAATTCCAATTGCTATTGGAAGTAATAATGATGAATTACCAATTAAAGCTGATGCTTGCTCTCCAAATATGACACCTAATGCTGCCATCATCCCAGGATAAAATAATACAATTTGCATCCATCCAGTTAAAAATCCCAATTTATCTCCATAAATCTCTTTTATATATACCATCATTCCACCAGTTTTTGGTATTGCAACTGATACCTCTGCAGCTGTAAGACCAGCTGTTATAGTTATGATTCCTGCTATTAACCATGCCAATATACCGAGTCCTGGAGCTCCTCCAGTTAATGTATAAACTGCCTGCGGTTTAAAAAATACACCTGCTCCTATTACTGAACCTACAACAGTTGATAATGCTGCAGATACACCAAGAGTCTTTTTTAGCTCACTATTTCCCATTTTTTTCCTCCTACTTCATCCTATTTAATTTTAATTTCATAGTTATATAAGCATCTACTATGCCAATATTATAGAAAAATAGTTTTTATTATTTATTAAGATAAAATAACATATGCTAAACTTTTATAAATTTTAATTTTTAAGTAAAATTAAAATTTTTTAAAAAAATTATAAAAATTAAAAATCCCAATATGATGATACATTCTTCATAACAGTTAAATTGTTTTACATTTCAATATCTATTTATCTATTAGAATAGATTCTATCCACAAGTAAAAGTTAATTTAAACCTTTTGCAATAAATTTTCACTGTTTTCAAAAACATTTTATTATATTTTTGTAATTTGTATTTTATTATTAATGTTTTTGACTAAATAGTATCACTTTTATTTATTTTATAGCTTATTTTATAGTAATAAATAATTTAACAATTTATTATAACCCAAATTAAACCATAAATCAAAACTAATATTTTATTTTTTAGTAAAAAATAAAATATTAGTTTTGAAAACGTTTACTTTTTATTAAAATTTATATCTATTTCATCTTAAAACATATCCTTTTTCAGCCCATATTATTCAATATGAAAATTAATTTAAAATTATTTTTCTTAAATATTAATTATATAATTATATTTTTTCTAAAATAAATAATGTATTATAATCGTTTTATTGATAAATTGTATACATAATAAACTTAAGTAAGAAACCTGTGATTTTCTTCTACAATATAAAATAGAAAATAAGAAAGTATACCGTTTTTTTTAAAAAACGGTATACTTTCTTATTTTCTATCAATCTATTTTTATTCTATTTTCTTCTTTTAATTAATTCTTTTTTTATTTCATCAATTTCAACACCTTTTTCTATCATTAAAACCAATGTATGATATACTAAATCACTAATCTCATAAATAAGTTCACTTTTATCTTCATTTTTTGAGGCTATAATTACTTCACTGCTTTCTTCTCCAACTTTTTTAAGAATTTTATCTAAACCTTTGTCAAATAGATAGTTAGTATAAGACCCCTCAATAGGATTGTTTTTTCTTTCATTTATTAAATCATATAATTCTTTTAATGTATTTTTTTGTACTTCAAAGTCAATTTTATCAGTATCATCAAATAAATTTCTATAGAAACAAGAGTAATTACCTGTATGGCAAGCTACACCTGTTTGTTCAACTAAAAGTAATATTGTATCTACATCACAATCATAAGAAATCTTGACCACTTTTTGAATATTTCCAGATGTCTCACCTTTAACCCATAATTCTTGTCTACTTCTGCTAAAGTAACAAGCTATTTTGTCTTTTAAAGTTTTCTTTATAGACTCCTCATTCATATATGCTAACATCAATACATCTTTACTTATTACATCCTGAACAACAGCAGGAACTAATCCTTTATCATCAAATTTTACATTTTTTATAAATTCTTCAAATTTTTCACTGCATACATTATTACATTTATCATTCATTTTTCCAATCTCCTTATAGATATTTAATTTATAATCTTACTTCTACACCCATTTCTTTTAAATACTTTTTCAAATCCTTTATTTTTATCTCTCCAAAATGAAAAACAGATGCTGCTAAGATTCCATCTACATTAGATTCTTTGACTGCTTCATAGAAATCTTCCATTTTCCCAGCCCCTCCAGATGCTATGACAGGTACATTTACTAAAGATGTTATTTTTGACAGTAACTCTATATCATATCCATTTTTCATTCCATCTTCATCCATACTATTTACAACAATCTCTCCAGCTCCAAGTTCAACACCTTTGACTGCCCATTCAATTGCATCTAAATCTGTTTTCTCTCTACCGCCTTTTACATATACACTCCATGAACCCGCTTCATTTTTTTTTGTATCTATTGATAAAACTACACATTGTGCACCAAACTTTAGTGAGGCTTCTCTTATTAATTCAGGATTTTTTACTGCTGATGAATTTATAGAAACTTTATCTGCACCTTTTCTTAAAATATTAGTAAAGTCTTCTAATTTATTTACTCCTCCACCTACACAAAATGGAATATTTATATTTTCTGCAACTTTAGATACAAATTCCAAAGATGTCTTTCTTTCTTCATTTGATGCAGTTATATCATAAAATACAAGTTCATCTGCGCCACAGTCACTATAAAATTTTCCAAGGACTTCTGGACTGTCCACATCCACTATATCTGTAAATTTTTTCCCTTTTACAACTCTTCCATTTCGTACATCTAAACATGGTATTATTCTTCTAGTAAGCATAGTTGTTGAGCCTCCTTAAAGTCTATCTTCTTATCATAAAGTGCTTTACCTATTATTGCTCCATATAAGTTCATATCTTTAAGTTTTTTAATATCTTCAATAGAAGTCACTCCCCCAGAAGCAATAACATTTAAAGATGTCTCTTTTGATATTTTTTCATATATATCAAAGTTTGGACCTTGAAGCATACCATCTTTTGATATGTCTGTATAAACAATCGTCTTTACTCCTATTTTTTCAAGTTGTTTACATAAAGTCAGAGAATCTACATTGCTTACAACTTCCCAACCTCTAACCGCTACCTTTCCATTTTTAGCATCAATTGAAACAACAATTTTTTCTTGATATTCATTAACCAACTCTTCAACTAACTCCATATTTTCAATTGCGATACTCCCAAGTATCACTCTAGTAACACCTGCTTTTATTAAACTTTGAACTTTCTCCTTATCTCTAACCCCTCCACCTACTTGAATAGGTATTTTTATATTGTTTGCTATATTTTCAATTGTTTTTGTATTTACACCAAATTCACTTCTAGCTCCATTTAAATCTACTATATGTATATATTCTGCACCTTCATTTTTCCATTTATATGCTACTTCTAATGGATTATCATAATATACATTTACTTTGTCAAAATCACCTTGAGTTAATCTTACACACTTGTTATCCTTTATATCTATTGCTGGAAATATTATCATTTTATCATCTCCCCATATGCTCTTAATATATTTAAACCTACTTCTCCACTTTTTTCCGGATGAAATTGTATACCATATACATTATCTTTTCTAACTATTGCTGGAATCTTCTTCTCATACTCTGAAAACGCAACAAGTTCTTCATTTGATGAATTTGCATAATATGAATGAACAAAGTATACATAGTCATCTTCTTTAATATATTTAAGAATATCATCATTTTTCTTATTAAATTTTAGATTATTCCATCCCATATGTGGAACTTTTAAACTTATATCCAGTTTATCAATGCTACCTTCTATAAGACCTAACCCTTCATATTCTCCATATTCATAGCTTTTTTCATAAAGTAATTGCATGCCTAAACATATGCCTATTAAAAACTTTCCCTTTGACACATGTTCTTTTATTATTGGCACCAAATCTAGCTTATTTAAAGCATTTATAGAATCTCTAAAAGCTCCAACACCTGGAAGTATTAGTGAATTTGCCTCCTTTATTTCATTTAAATTGTTAGAAATTTTAGTTTCTATTCCAGCCTTCTTAAAACCTCTAGATACAGAATCTATATTTCCTAGACCATAATCTACTATTATATTCATTTTATAAGACCCCCTTTGAAGATGCTATTTCATTGGAAATTACTTCGCTACCTTCTTTCAATGCTCTTGCAAATGCTTTAAAAATACTTTCTATTTTGTGATGGTCATTTTCTCCATACAAAAGATTAATATGTAAAGTTACTCTAGATTCATTTACAAAAGCTCTAAAAAATTCTTTAAAACATTGAGTACTCATACTACCAATCGTTTGAGTATCAAACTTTGCATTAAATACAAGATATGGTCTGTTGCTTATATCAATAGACACCATGGATAAAGATTCATCCATAGGTATGTAGATAGTAGAATATCTTCTTATTCCTTTTTTATCCCCTAAAGCATTTTTAAATGCCTCTCCTACAGCTATACCTATGTCCTCCACACTATGATGGTCATCTACATATATATCTCCTTTACAAATAATCTTTAAATCAAACTTACCATGAAACGCCATTAAAGTAAGCATATGGTCTAAAAATCCAATTCCAGTATCTACCTCAACTTTTCCAGTACCATCAATGTTTAGTTCTACTAAAATCTGTGTTTCAAGTGTATTTCTTTCTATCTTCCAAACTCTCATACCTAATTCTCCTTTTGAAAAATATCTTTTATAGCATTTGCAAACATAATATTTTCTTCTTTATCACCAATTGTAACTCTATAATAATTTTCTAGTTTTCCACTAAACTTTCTTATTAGTACTCCTCTATCAATCAGCTTTTGTGATAAATTTTCTATCTCAGAGTAAAATAATATAAAGTTTGCTTGTGACTCATACGCTTTGATACCCATATCAATTATTTCTTTATACAATTTTTCTCTTTCTTTTTTTACTTCATCTATATAAGACTTAACTACTTCTTTATTTTTCAATGCTCTTGTAGCAATGAAATCGGACAATGAATTTAAGTTATATGGAGGTCTTACCTTCTCAACAGAGTTTATCAAACTACTATTAGATAGCATATATCCAGTTCTTATCCCAGCTAATCCAAATGCCTTTGATAGAGTTCTAAGAACGATTAAGTTTTCATACTCAAAAACATTCTCTAACATGCTTTCTTCCCCAAAATCCATATATGCTTCATCTAAAACTACTAAACTGTTAGTTGAGTTTAAAAGTTTTATTATGTCTTCTCTTTTAAGTATTGCCCCTGTTGGATTATTAGGATTACAAACAATTACTATCTTTGGATTGTTTTCTTTTACTGTTTCAATTACATCATCTATATTTATAACTAAATTTTCATCACTCTCAACACCTATAAACTTTGAACCATTTATCTGACTGTATATAGAGTACATGCTAAAACTTGGAGAAAAACTTAATATTGTTTCATCTTTATCTACAAAAGTATGTATTATCAAATCAATTATTTCACTTGAACCATTTCCTACTAAAAGGTTTTTCTTACTTACTCCAGAAATATCTATGTAATTTATTATAGACTCTTTTAAATCGCTATAAGAGTCTTCAGGATATAAATTTAAATCTATATCGCTATCTCCAAGCTCTTTAACAAGATACTTGAACAACTTTTTATTTCCTTCATTTGCATCAAGCTTTACCTTACAATTTACATGATTTGGTTCGTATCCCTTTAGTTCTCTTATACTTTCTTTTTCTCTCAATCTAAACCTCTCCTTGTCAATTTTAATTATATTTTAGTTATCAATTTCCTTAAACAAACGAATTATATTTTGAATTTGTTCATACTTAAATCTATAACTAGCTCTATTTGATATAATCCTAGCGCTTATATCGCATATATCTTCTAATATTTCAAGTCCATTTGCTTTAAGTGTATTACCTGTCTCAACTATATCAACAATTACATCTGATAAGCCTACTATTGGAGCTAGTTCAACAGAACCATTTAGTTTTATTATTTCAATTTTTTGACCTTTTTCTTTAAAGTATTTTTTTGCTATATTTGGGTACTTTGTTGCCACTTTTAAATATTCATCTTTTCTATATATGCTATCTCCCTTTAATCCTGCTACTGCAAATTTACACTTTCCAAAACCTAAATCATATATTTCATATACATCTGTTTCATTTTCTAAAATAGTATCTTTCCCTGCTATACCAAGGTCAGCAACTCCTTTTTCAACATAGGTAACCACATCTGATGGTTTTACATGTATATATATGATTTTATTTTTTTCATCTTTAAAAATTAACTTTCTTGTATCAGTATCTATACTGTCTCCCAAGCCCATTTTTTTAAATTTTTTAAATGATTCCCCTTCTATTCTTCCTTTTGCTAGTGCTATAGTTAAATAATCCAAAATAATACCTCCTTTTCAATCTTACTTATATACATACTTCATTAGCTCATCAACACTTAATGTAAATCCAATAGCTGGAATTTCTTTTCCATACTCTTTAGTTAGAGAATCATATCTTCCACCGCTTAGAATTTCTTTATATGAGTCTGGATAGTATCCTCTAAACATAACTCCTTCATAATAGTCAAGCATTGTAATCATTGATAAATCAAATCTAGCTTTATCTAAAAAATTACATTCCTCAATTAAATCGTTTATTTGTTTTAACTCTTCAAGTGCTTGTTTCATCTTATCATTACAATAGAATTTTTGCGCCTTTTCAATAACATTATATAGATTACCTTGAAAACTTAAGATATTTGATAATAATTCTTTTACATCATTTTTAATTTTTAAATCTTCAATATATACTTTTAATTCATGGTTATTTTTGGTATATAATAAGTTTTTAATTTGATTTTCACAATTCTTATTCAATTTTAATTCCTCTAATAATCCATTAATATATTTACTACTCCCAACTTCCAAAATGAAATTATTGTTGTACTTTTCAAGTATCTTAAGGGCCAATTTTACCACTTCTCTATCTGCTTCTACAGAAGATTCTCCTAAATACTCACAACCTATCTGTCTTATCTCTTTTATTCCAACTGTATTCTTATTTTTATATATAGATGAATTATAAAAAAGTTTAAGTTTTAAACCCTCTTCCCATCTTGGTATGAGGCTTTTTATTATACTTGTAGTTATATCAGCTCTTAACACCATTACTCTTCCATTTACAACCTTTACCATAGATTCTTTTGGGATTTTACTATTTATATTTGTAAATTCATCATATTCTTCAAATAATTGTGGTTCTATTTGAAAATATTCTTCATCTAAGAAAAGCCTGTCTATTTCTCTTTTTAATTTGTATCTTTTTTTAGAATAAATAACCTCATCTTCAATTCTTAAAAATTTCATACTCTCACCCTTTTCATTAAAATTACTCTTACATTTGCAAATTTAAAACAATAAAAAAGCCATATAGGCTTTATACCTATATGGCTATAATTTTCTTTTAAAATTACTTCCCATCATAGATACAAGACCAATTACACTAAAAACAGGGCTTGTGTCTATGAATCAATTTCATATTACAATCCCTTTAATCTATGATGATGGTGATGATTTAATTTTATATTTAATTTTTCTACATTTAATCTCACCATGATAATTTCCTCCCAAATATTTTTTATTAATATTCTAAATTTACAGTTTTTTTATTACTATTAATAATAATATACTTTTCAAAAATTGGCAATAGTTATTTAAAAATTTAAATAAAATATTTTATATGATTTTTTATTTGTACAGTTAGATATTTAATCTTTACTTAATTTGGAAGTTTTGTGTATAAAAAATGAAATTTCGGGAAAAATTGTAATAATTTAAAAAAACTTATTAAAATATAGTATAATAAGTATATCTTAATGTAAAGGGATGATTTTATGTATAAATATGATGACTATGTAAATTTAACAAATGATTTAGATTTGCCTGTAGAAATTAGAAATAAATGTGTTAGAATTGTTAGTGTGTCAGAGAATTTAGAGGATATAATTATAGTACATAAATTCAAACTATATGTCGTAAATGAGAAATACATTAAAGGAATTATGGAATAGACATTTTGAATATGCTATTTTTATAAACAGGTTATTATAAATATAATTGTATTTATAATAAGGAACTGTCTTATAGTAGAAGATAGATTCTATATAAGACAGTTCTTTTTATTTTCTTCATTGTAGAAATTTTAGTATCAATTAACTGGATTCTTAAACTATAAAACATACAATAAAACAGCTAAAAAGTGGAATAAAGAACCTAACATAATAAAAATATGAAATATCTCATGAAATCCAAATTCAGGACTTATGTTTGGCTTCTTAATAATGTAAATAACTGCACCTATAGAGTAAGATACACCTTCTATTATTAATAAGTTAAGACAATCCTTAGGAATTGAATTAAATGCATTTATATCAAAGACAATTGCCCACCCCATAAGTAAATATAGACTTGTAGACAACCATCTAGGTGCATCCATCCAAAATATTTTTATTACTATACCAATAAATGCAACTATCCATATTGCTGTAGTAAATATTATTCCCTCTTCTTTTTGCATAAAATATAAGCATATTGGTGTATATGAACCAGCAATCAATACATAAATCATTGCGTGGTCTACTTTTCTGAAAAATAATTCTTGTTCTGGTGTACCTTTTAAAAAATGATAATATGAGCTTGCACTATAAAGAGCAATTAATGATAATCCAAATACAGACACAGACACTATCATCAAAAAAGAAGTTTGTTGTAAAGATATAGATTGAAAAATTAAAATTATAGTAGCTATAAGAGATAAACAAGCCCCTATAAAATGAGTTAAACTACTGATTGGGTCTCTACCCTTTAAAAAAAATTGATACATTTCATCCTCCTACAATTATGTATTTTAAAAATTACATTTTATATATAGTTTTTAATACTATATTATAAATTTAATTATACCACTTTATATATCTTTTGCAACCATTAATATTGTTTTATTTTCTAAATTAGTGTATTATAAATATTATGGAGGTAACATATGATGAACAATGAATTAAATACCATAATACTGGAAACGCTAAATAATACAGATATAACTTCAAATGATATTCCATCTATTGACCTATATATGGATCAGATTATTTCTCTAATTGACAGTAAACTTTCTGCCAATAAAAGATTTGAGGATGATAAAATTCTCACTAAAACAATGATAAATAATTATAGTAAAGAAGGATTAATCAAACCAATTAAGGGAAAAAAATATACCAAAGAACAAATCTTACAAATGATAATCATTTATTCTATGAAAAATACACTTACAATACAAGAGATTAAAAGAATCTTAAATGGTGTATACGAAAAAGATGACTTCAACGGAGAAGATTTAGTGGCATGTTATGAAAAGTTTATATCAATAAAAGAAAGGCAAAGAAATAATATGCCAAACTTTATAGAGTCTAATTTTGAAAATATCAGTATTAATCCAGAAAATAAAGGTGATTTATTGATAGCCTTACTAAGCCTAACTTCAATGGCTGACCAATTAAAAAGTATTTCAGAAAAAATAGTAGATACTTTTTTCCAAGATACTCCCAAAAAATAATTTTAATAAAGTAAGACTGAAAATAAATATTAAAATACAATACAGCTTAAATTAATCATTATTGTATACAATATAATTTTCAGTCTAAATATTAATACTTTCTATTTTTAACTCTTTCAAGAATCTCCATATCTAAAGTTTACAAATTTAATTTTATTCTATTTAAGTTTTGACAATGTGAACAATTCAAATTAACTTGAATTTGTTTATACCCTATGAAAACGGCTTGTTTAAGTATACCAGTGCCATCATCTATCATCACTACATTGTCTTTTATCTCTACATGGAAATTATTTTCTTGATTACACCAATAACAATCATACTTCTCATTACTTTTTTCTTCTCGCATGATTTTCGCCTCCTTCAATATAGGTTTCTACATTAAGAGAGGTTTTTCCTTTATATTTTCAATAAAATAAAATATTATAACTAAAACTTCATAGAATCTACTATGCCTTCTATTTTTTCAGATGCTTTTTCTATTGCACTTTGTCTTTCTTCTTCACTAGTTCCAGTTCCATCTACTAATAATTCATCAAATTTTTTGATTCCTATAAATTTCATGATACTTTCCACATAATTTACCCCTTTATTCATAACTGGTTTTAGTACCCATGGTATATGTCCACCTGAAGATTGTATATATACCATACTTCTATCAATATCATTCAGTATTCCTTGTGGTTTATCATCACCTTCAAAAGATATAGTTTTTCCATCTTGAATTATACAATCTATATATTCTTTAAGTGGTGCTGGAAAAGATAAACTCCACATAGGTGCTGCTATTACATATACACTTGCACTCACAAATTGGTCACAAAGGCTTCTAATTTTTGCAAGTTCTTTTCTATCCTTATCATCTAATTGCTTAGCGGCTTCTTCGCTGACTATACTATTTCTCTTTTCGAAGTATTGATATTCTAGTCTTGGTATATGCTCTTTATAAAGATCTATTTCTTCAACTTCGAAATCCTTATTTTTTTCTATAAATTTATTGATAAACTTTCTTGCTACAGTTTTACTTGAAGATAAATCTTCTGGTTTTGAATTCACATTTATATATAATAATTTTTTCTTCATAAGCTCACTCCTAAGATTATTTTTATATTATTATTTCACAAAAATAACCATTCTATTCTGTAATTAAATTATAAAGTTAGTAGAAATATATTTGTTAAATAATCTTAAAAAGTAAATTGATAGAGTACAGGAATAAAACATAATTTATTATATAATATAATTTTAAATATTTTAAAATTCTAATCAAGAAATTACCTATAGTATTTTAGATAAGATAAGTGTTCCATAAAGTTATGTAAATTCCTCTCAGAGTTTCTAATTTCAATAAAAAATGGTATAGTGCTTTAACACTATACCATTAAAATTATTAAAGTATTTTTTAATACTTCTTCTTCCATTTTGCGCTTCTTCCCCTTGCAACAACCTCTATCTTATCTTGTTTTCTTAGATTATTAAAAACTCTATTTATAGTAGGTTCTGGAATATCAGGACACAAGTCCTTTATATCTTCTTTTGTAAAATATCCAAGAGTAGAATTTATTATTTTTTCTATTCTACTAGTTTTTGTCTGTCTTTTCTTATCAGATACATTTAAACTGTCATCTAACTTCTTATATGCAGTCAATATAGTTTCTAAAAAATATTCAATCCAAGCATTCATATCTGATTTTTCATTCCCTATAGATGACTTCAAATAGTTTAAGTTACTATAGTACTCATATGAACTGTCATCAAATATTTTTCCTAAACTTATATATCTTCCAACTTCATATCCATTTTTGTTTAACAGCAATAGTATAAGTACTCTTGCCATTTTTATATTACCTTCTTTAAATGGATGTATCAAGATGAAATCTAACACAAATGCAGAAATTAATATTAATATATCAATTTCATCCTCATCTATCAATGTATTATAAGCTTCACATATTTCTTCTACAGCTTTTTCAACCTTATTAACACTTGCATCAACATTTATGAAGTCACTATTTTTTAAATTATATTCAAAGAATCCACTTTCTGATTTATAGCTTCCCCCTCTGGTAGATGAAAATTTATATAAGTATCCATGAAGTTCAAGAATTGTTTGTGAGCTTATTGGTATACTCTCATAAGCACTGTTAATAGTTTTTACTACATCTCTGTATTCAACAATACTTAACTCTTCTCTACTTTTAGGTGTGACTTCATTACTTATTAATTTTTCTAAATTAAAAGTATTACTTTCTTTTTGATTTCCAATATATGTAGATTCTGAACAATCTACTAAAGATTTTTTTTCTAGACTTTCTAAAATTTCTTTTGGTTGTTTTTTGTAAAGCAGTTGTCTACCCTTATACTCATTTATCTTAGACAACATTCTAGCTACATTCATGTTTACATACATATTTTTTAATTTGCTTTTTTTTGTAAATTCCATAAAATCACTCCATAATTAGAATTTCTCTTCTTTTTGACAGCGGTTTTATTTTATCATATAATTGTATTTTTTACAATTTTTTACTTATTTATCTGAAATTATACTTTTTATTCAGTTGTTATTTCACTTAAACGTTCACTTTTAGGTGTATATCTTTTCAACTCTCTAAATACTACTACACCTGTAATTACTGTGGCTATAAAGTCAGATACTGGTTGAGCTGTCCATACACCCTTTAAACCTAAGAATGTAGGAAGAATTATTACTGCTGGTATCAATAAAATTACCTGTCTTAGAAGACTTAATAACATTGCCATTTTTGCTTTACCTATAGATTGTATAAAGTTTGTTCCTGTAATTGATAAACCTACAATTGGTAACATAAGTAGGTATATTTTTAAACCATCTACAGATATACTCATAAGCTCAGGGTCTTTATTAAATATCCCTATAATTGCCTCTGGGAAAAGCATAATTACTACCATACCCATGCATAAAATTATAGTAGCTACTACTAATGAACCTAAGTATGCTTTTTTAACTCTATCGTATTTTTCAGCCCCATAGTTAAAACCTATAATGGGTTGCGCTCCCTGATTTATTCCAAAGATAGGCATTAAAAATACCATTGCTATAGAAGAAATTGTAGCCATAGCTCCTATAGCTAAATCTCCACCATGAGTTTTAAGTGCAATATTTGATATTACTTGAACTAAGCTTGCTGCAAGTTGCATAGCAAATGGTGACATTCCTATTGCAAATACTGCACCTACTAATCTTTTATCTAATTTTAAATGAGATTTACTGAATTTTAAATTTGATTTTCCACTTATATAGTAGCCTATAGTTAAAATGGCTGTAAGAGCTTGAGAAGTTACTGTAGCAATTGCAGCTCCTTGTATTCCCATATTGAATCCAAATATTAACATCCAATCTAAAACTATATTAGTTAGGCATCCTATTATCATTATTCCTGCTGAAATCTTAGGGCTACCGTCAGCTCTTATTGAGTGATTTAAAGAAAAGGATAGAAGATTTACTATTGTTCCTAATAAGATGATATTTATATATGTCTTTGCATATATTAATGTATTTTCACTTGCTCCAAATAATGTAAGTATTTTATTTGCAAATAATATCCCAAGTACCATTATTATAATTCCTGTAACTACAGCTAATGTCATTGCATTTCCTATAAGTTTCCTTGCATCTTCTACTTTACCTTGCCCAAGTTTTATCGATATAGTTGTCGTTGTTCCTATTCCTATCAACATACCAAATGCAAGTATTATTGTCATTATTGGCATCGTAACACCAAGACCTGTTATTGCAAGTGGTCCAACCCCTGGTATGTTCCCAATAAAAATTCTGTCTACCACATTATATAGACTATTTACCAGCATACCTATTATTGCCGGTATAGAGTATTTCAGTAGTAATTTACTGATTCGTTCCGTTCCTAATAATTGTTGATTATCCATCAAGTCTCCTCCTTCTTCTAATATTTAATTTTCCACATATTACAAGGGAGGTGCATATGCCCTCCCTTAATATTAACTACTTTTTAAATATTAATTTTCTATAATATATATTATATACCACTTTAATCAAAAAACCAAACTTTTCTAATATAAAATTTCTTTAGTAAATGAAAATAAAGTGAATATATACATGAGAGCACTAATAATATACCCCAATTTTTTAAGTTAAAACTATTGTTTAGTACACTATTTAAAAAGAGTAAAGAAAATATGCTATTTACAATAGCTATGATAAAAGGTACAAAAAATAGTATACCTATCTCTATACTAACAATCTTATTCATATTTTTAAAAGATAGACCTATTTTTGATAGATTGTTGTACTTAACCTTATCAAAAGGTTCATCTGTGTATAGTCTAAAATACAAAAAACTAAGAACTGCCATAAACAGAATAACACCTATGAAAATACCCATAAATTGAAGAATTTTACTTTGTTGTAACTCAGCTAAATACATATCTGGTAAGGTTAAAAAATATGACTTCATATCATTTCTATCTAGATTAAAATGTTTTTCTTTTAATGCTTCAGTTATATCAGCACTATTTTGCCAGTTTTCATAATCAAATCCATGAAAGTTTATTTTTGAAAACTTACTTTGTATATTATTATATAAATTATCATGTATAACTATAATTTTACTAAACATACCTGTAGGAAAAATTATCCTATCTGTTGATTCTTTTATCTTTATGTTTACATTTTTTATCTTATAAGCTTTAATTTCTTTTAAAGAATTTATATGCTCTTTAGAATTATATCTAGGAACTATAATGCCCTCATCTATCTTTAGATTAATTTTATCTAATCCCAATTGTTTTGATAATTTATTATAGTTAATCATACTTAATAATACTTCATTATTATATTCAAGCATAGGAAAACTTAATTCCTTATAATCATATTCTTTTATTGTGTTTCTAATTTCTTCTAAGTCTTCATATTTTTTGTTATTATTGTCTTCTGAGAAATATGAGTAAACCATTGGAAAATTATTTTTAGAGGATTTACCTTGTGAAGTTACAAGCGTTAAAGTTGTTGTAAATGCTACTAAAGTACCAGATAAAAGTATTGTCATTAAAAACAATAATCGAGAATTATCTTTCATCTTATATACTAAATTACCTATAAGCAACATATTTATTTTGTTTTTATAAAACTTCTCTCTATTTTTCATATGCTTTAATATTAAAATGGTAAACTGAGAAAAAAATAAAAACATTCCTAGAGTAATCAACAGCGCTATCATGTACATATCACCATTTATATTTAACTTATTACCAAATAGTATCATAGCATATCCTGTCATAAGACATGATATACCAAGTATTCCAAATAATTTTGAAGGTTTTATATCTTTTTTAGGTTTCTTTGTGCCTACTAAAAGTTCAAAAATATTATTTTTGTTTAACAATTTTAAGCTAAGTGGTCCTGTTATCAAAAATAATAACATAAAAGATATAATTGTCATTAGTATCGCTTTTATTGGAAAGTAACTTTCTGTCAAGTTCATATAAAATATTTTACCTAAATACAATAAAAATAACTTAGAAATAGATAGCCCTAAAAGTATTCCTAACATTATTGCTAATAATCCTATTATTAAATTTTCAATCAATATCAATCTTTTCAATTGTTTATTACTCATTCCAATTATTATCATAACTCCAAAATCTCTTAATCTAGATTTTAAGAAATTTCCTAAGGAATATAATATAAAAAGCAGACTAAATCCTAATATTATTAATTCTGAAATCATAAGAGCCATAAATGCAGTAGAACCACTTTGGATTCCAGAATCCGTTATAATTGGATGAAACATAGATACTGCAAATACAAAAAATATCATTATAGAGAAAATTGAGCTTAAAAAATACGCTAAATATGCTCTAAAATTTCTAATTATATTATTATAAGCAAATCTTCCAAAAGTCACTACCTTACACCTCCTATTTGAGACAAGACAGATAGTATTTTATTGTAAAAAGAACTATTCGTGCCTGATTTCTTTATCTCTGTATATATGCATCCATCCTTTATAAAAACAACTCTATCTGAATGGCTTGCACTATATGCTTCATGAGTTACCATAAGTGTAGTTACATTTTGTTCTTTGTTTATCTTAGCAAATAACTCTAAAACATCATCAGTGGATTTCGAATCAAGATTCCCTGTTGGTTCATCTGCAAGAAGTAATGATGGGTTATTTATAATTGCTCTAGCAATTGCACATCTTTGAGCTTGTCCTCCTGAAATCTCATAAGTTCTTCTATCTAAAATTTTATCAATACCTAAAAATTCAGATATATTTTTAGTTTCCCTGTTCATTTTTTTAACATTTCTACCATCTAGTGTAAGTGGCAACATTATATTTTCACCAACTGTCAAAGTATCAATCAAATTAAAATTCTGAAATACAAAACCAAGTTGTTTTCTTCTAAATTCAGCTAATTTTTCTCCTTCTAATTTACTTGTATCCTGTCCATTTAATATAACTTGGCCTTCACTCTGCTTATCAATTGTAGATATTATATTTAAGAGAGTAGATTTGCCACTTCCAGATGGACCCATAACAGCTACAAATTCGCCCTTTTCTATACTTAAATTAATACTATCTAATGCTTTATATGGAACTTTTCCATAATATGTTTTTGATATATTTTTAATACTTAATATGTTCATTTTATATTCTCCATTACTTTTTTATTTTCACTACAGTAATATATTATCGTGAATATCCCATTTTAACCATAAAAATACCCTAACAATTAACTTACATATTTGTAAGTTAATTGTTAGGGTATCAACAAACTAATTAGTATTAATAATTAATTCAACTAAAATTTTAGAAGCTTTTCAAATTCACTAAGTACCATCGGTTTAGCAAATAAATAACCTTGAACCTTATCGCATCCTATTTCTTTTAAAAACTCTACTTGCTCATTGGTTTCTACACCTTCACATATAACTTTAATATTAATCGCTTTTGACATTTCTACTATCTTAGAGATAATAATTTTTCCACGTTTTGTATCTGTTGTTTCAATTAGAAAGCCTCTATCTAATTTTAAAATATCAAAAGGAAGGTCCTTTAATAGATTCAAGGATGAATATCCTGAGCCAAAATCATCCATTGATATAAGAAATCCTATCTTTTTAAGCCTCTTAATTATATCAATCAATATATTTAAATTATCAAATACAACACTTTCTGTTAATTCAAGTTCTATAAACTTAGGAGATATATTATACTTATTTATCAATTCAGTAATATTCTCTATAAAATTATCTCTATGTAAATGAACTCTAGATATATTCACTGAGATTGGCACAGGGTTATAACCTTTGTTTAGCCACTTTCTCAAGGTCTTACATACTTCTTCAAATACAAACATATCAATATTTACAATGAAACCATTTCTTTCAAATAAAGGTACAAAATCTACGGGTGAAATAAATCCTATATCTGGATTGTTCCATCTTATTAGAGCTTCTGCTCCTTCAATTTCATTTCCATCATTTAAACTATATTTTGGTTGGTAATATACTACAAACTCGCCTTTTTCCAAAGCTTTATTCATATTATCCTCCAATTTCTTTTCTCTATATAATCGATTTCTTGTATCTTCATTGAAAAATGAATATGAATGCTCATACTTATCTTTTTTTGTTTTTGCAGCAATATTCGCTCTATCAATTAACAAGTCAATTTTTTGTATATCATCACTTCTATTTATCTTATATATGCCACTTGACATAACAATTTTATATTGTGAAGAATTACTAGTACTTAAATTGCATATTTCATTATTTATTTTAGCTAGTCTATTTAAAAGGTCAGTATCAGTATTACAAGAAAGCAATAATATAAAGTGGTCATTATCCATTCTGGCACAAAGTTCATATTTGTTTGTATTGTGTTTTAACACATTTGCAATATGTATTAATATCTTATTTCCTTCAGTATAACCAAACATCTCATTTATGTATTTAAATTTATTGACATCCAATTGAACTAAGTAAAAATCATCCTTATAATAATTATGTAAAATATATATAGAATCTTTTTTAAACTTTTCTTTGTTCTTTATTCCACTTAAGGAATCATAATAAGCTAATTTTTTCAGTTGTTCTATTAGTGTAACATTACTTAATTTCCACAATATCAAAAATATTAATATATAGAAAAATAACTTGATTATAAAATCAATTATCAAGCTTTTAAAGTTCTTAAAGACATCACAACTTGATATTAACGTCCAATCAGTTCCTTCGATACTCGTATATCTTGCACTATATAACTTCCAATTATCCCATGATAAAAAACCACCTTGACGTTTCTCATCTATATTTTTTAAAATTTCATTTTTACTGGACCCTATAATATTTCCTTCTATACTAAACATGTCCGTCTTATTGTGGACATAGTCTTTATTTTGATGAGAAATAATGGCATAATTTTTATCTACCATTAAAAACTTAATAGAATCATCAGAATTACTTCTACTTACTATCTTATTTACATCTTGAAAATAAAAGGAAGCAAAAATAGTTCCAGTTACTTCATTATTTTTTATAATAGGTACACATATAATAAATACTTTATCTCCTGTAACCTTACTAACTGTAATGTCAGAAATCACCATTTTCTTTGTTTCTAATACCTTCTGAAAATGAGTTCGGTCTTTTATTGTCCCAACCCTTTCTCTATATGTACTTGAAGTATTCCCTTGTGCATCAGTTATTCCAAGCATAAAAAGGTTATATTGTTTTTGATAAGGTCTTAATAACTTACCTTTTTCAATTAGAGAAGTTCTGGCATCAGAAAATCTATCGTCTTGACTAAGAGCTTTTAATAAGGATGCATTGACACTTAAATAATTTTCTAATTCTCTTTTTGAGGCTTCAATCATATTTTTAGAAGCAACCTCCATAGAATTACTTGCATATATAATTGTACTTGTAAAATCAATTAAAATTAATAACATCCATAAAATTAATATATACCTAAAAACTAATCCATCAAATATTTTTTCTCTTTTTCTCATATTTAAACACCATTAATTATACTATTGTAATACATACTCAATCGGCTCTTTAATAACTTGTGACATTACTCTATGTGAATAATCCAAAAGTATTCTTTCTTTAAATTTATATGAATCCTTTATACGAGATTCATAATTTAAAACTGGCACATTTAATTTTTCAATTTTATATAGGAAAGGCCTATATTCTAATGATGGAATATTATTTTTTAAGTAATTTATACTTGCTTTATCTAAAATGCTTACATTTTCAATATCTGTTGCACTAATATATGTAACCGTTATACCAAAAATATTCTTTTTAGGTATAAGTTCTAATGTCAAGTCTGATAACTCTGATTCTGCCAACCACACATTATTTCCCCCTTATAAAATCTTTATTCGATATTATTTTACCATAATTAAACAAAATTATGTTGCTTAATAGTAAATATTACAATAGTAACTATGGCTTTATTATATAATTTTTCAAAAAAATATACCAAGCTAGAAATTATTCTAACTTGGTATATTTAATTTACAAATTAAGCATTAACTTTTGCTTTTAAATATTCATCTATTGAAGCTGCTGCAGTTTTACCAGCACCCATTGCAGATATTACTGTTGCTGCTCCAGTAACAGCGTCTCCACCTGCAAATACACCTTCTTTAGAAGTTTGACCATTTTCATCTGTTATTAAGCATCTTCTCTTATTTATATCAAGACTCTTTGTTGTAGAAGATATTAATGGATTTGGACTTGTTCCAAGTGACATTATAACTGTATCTACATCAAGTACAAATTCAGAACCTTCTATTTCTATAGGTCTTCTTCTTCCAGAATCATCTGGTTCTCCTAATTCCATTCTTATACAAACCATACCTTTAACATATCCATTTTCATCTACTAAAATTTCTTTAGGATTTGTCAATGTATTAAATATAATTCCTTCTTCTTTTGCATGATGTACTTCTTCAGCTCTCGCTGGAAGCTCTTTTTCACTTCTTCTATAAACTATATATGATTCTGAACCTAATCTTAATGCAGTTCTAGCAGCATCCATAGCAACATTTCCACCACCAACTACAGCAACTTTTTTACCAGAACTAATAGGTGTATCATAATCATCTCTGTAAGCTTTCATTAAGTTTACTCTAGTTAAAAACTCATTTGCAGAAAATACTCCATTAGCATTTTCTCCTGGTATGTTCATAAACATAGGAAGACCAGCTCCTGAACCTATGAATATAGCTTCAAAGCCTTCATCTTCTATAAGTTCATCTACTGTTATTGTTTTACCAACAATTACATTAGTTTCTATTTTTACACCTAATTTTCTTATATTATCTATTTCAGGTTGAACAACAGCTTGTTTTGGAAGTCTAAATTCAGGTATTCCATAAGTTAAAACTCCACCTGGTTCATGCATTGCTTCAAATATTGTTACATCATAGCCTTTTTTAGCTAAGTCACCAGCACAAGCAAGACCTGCTGGTCCACTTCCTATTACAGCTACTTTTTGATTTTTCTTAGGTTCTGTGTCAGATAAGTTTATATCATTTTCTTTTGACCAATCTGCTACAAATCTTTCCAATTTTCCTATTGATACTGCATCTGATTTTATTCCAAGTATACATACTCCTTCACATTGACTTTCTTGTGGACATACTCTACCACAAACAGCAGGTAGTGAACTACTCTTGGCTATTACTTTAGCAGCACCTTCTATATCATCTTCTTTAATTTTTGTTATAAATCCTGGGATATCAATTCCTACTGGACATCCACCTACACATTTTGGTTTTTTACATCCTAGACATCTATTAGCTTCTGCCATAGCTTCTTCTTTATTGTATCCTAAACATACTTCATCAAAGTTTGCTGCTCTTACAGCAGGTTCTTGTTCTCTAACTGGTACTTTTACTTTTTTAGCATCCATTATTTGTTACCTCCACATCCACAATTACTATGATGATGACTATCGCCTTCTTCAAGTTTTAACATAGCTCTTCCTTCTTGAGTTTTATACATAGATTGTCTTCTCATAGCTTGGTCAAAATCAACTAAATGTCCATCAAATTCAGGACCATCTACACATGCAAACTTAGTCTCATTTCCAACACTAACTCTACAACCACCACACATACCTGTTCCATCAATCATTATTGTATTTAAACTTACTATAGTAGGTATGTTTAATTCTTTAGTCAATTGACACATAAATTTCATCATTATCATTGGTCCAATTACTATTGCTTGGTCATATTTTTTGCCTTGATTATCAACCAAATCTTTTAATAAATCTGTAACTCTTCCATCAAATCCATATGTACCATCATCTGTTGATATGTATACATTTTTAGCTACTTTTCTCATATCATCTTCTAATATGATTAATTCTTTAGTTCTTGCACCAATTATTACATCTACATCTAATCCATTATCTTTAAACCATTTAACTTGTGGATACACTGGAGCAGAACCTACTCCACCAGCTACAAATAGGATTTTTTTATTTTTTAATTCTTCTATATCTTCATGTATGAATTCACTTGCTTGTCCTAATGGCCCTACAAAGTCCATTACAAAATCGTTTTCTTCAAACATTGCTAATTTCTTAGTTGAAGCACCAACTGTTTGGAATACGATAGTTACTGTTCCTTTTTCTCTATCATAATCAGCTATTGTAAGAGGAATTCTTTCTCCCTTTTCATCATTTTTAATTATTATAAATTGACCAGGCTGAGAAGATTTTGCAACTCTAGGAGCCTCTATTTCCATCAAATAAATACTATCTGTTAATTGTCTCTTACTAACTATTTTATTACTCATCTCGCTATTCTCCATTCTAACAAATATATTTTTCCCACTTTAAATTTAATTAAAACATAAACACACAAAACTATAACTCTAATTATAATACAATATTAGTTCTCGATTAAATGTTTTGTATTGGACATCCCCCCTGTAAAATAATTATAACTGCCCAAATTACAAATAGTTGATATTAACAAATTACGTTTAAATTCCAACAAATATTAAAACCCATATTATATGTATAATTTGTTATAGATTTAACCTAATACACACTTAAAGTATACTATATTATGCCAAATTTGTAACAAAAATTTTATAAATACATAATAAATTTTTTTTATTCAATTATTTGTTTAATAAATTAACCTAGGTTTTCATAATAACTCAGATTTCTTTAAAAACTAAACATGTATAAGGCTTTAATCTATTGCAATACCAGCTTTTATATAAACTAAAATATACTCTTATTTTATTATATATCTAAAATTTTTAATATTCATTAATTATTTGAATTTTTATATAAAATTTTTATATTTTCTAAAGATTTATTTACTTATGTAATAATTTATAATAATATTAATTTATAAAGTTAATAATTATTATGAATACACATAAAAATAATTAAAAATAGGAGGTTTGTTTTTTGAAAAATATTATTTCTGCAAAAGAACTTATATCTAAATTAGAACATAATGATAATCTAGTTGTTATAGATTGTAGATTTGACCTTATCAATAGAACTTATGGTATTGATTCTTATAAAAAAGGACATATAAAAGGTAGCTTTATCTTGGATATAGACAAGGATTTATCATCTCCTACAAAAGAACATGGCGGTAAAAATCCTTTACAAGACCCTTTTATATTAAAAGAAAAGTTAGAAAAAATGGGTGTTGATAATTACACTACAATTGTAGCTTATGATGATGGAGATTTAAATGGTGCTTGTAGACTATTCTTCCAATTAAAACACTTAGGTCTTGAAAATGTCTATGTATTAGATGGTGGAATAACAGCTTTTGTAAAAGAAGGTGGAGAATTAGAAGAAAAAATAAATATTCCAAACTGTACAGACAAAAAAATTAAGCCTAATGTAAATGACAGTTTAGTTGTTCCAATGGAATATGTTAAGTCTAAATTATATGACAAAAATACTGTGATTATAGATTGTCGTGCTAATGAAAGATACCAAGGTTTAGTTGAACCTGCATATTCAAAAGCTGGCCATATACCTAGTGCAAAAAATTACTTTTGCAAGGATTTAATAAAAGGTGATTTTGAAAATGGCTCACTTAAAGATACTGAATTTTTAAAAGACTTCTTTAAGGATTTAAACAATTATGAAGAAATAATTTTGTCTTGTGGTTCAGGAATATCTGCTTGTGTTAACAGCCTTGCACTTAGAGAACTTAATATGCCCCATAAGATTTATGTTGGTAGCTTTAGTGACTGGATTAGCTATGATGACAACGAAGTTAAAACTGGACAAGAATAAAGTTAATAATAAATAAATCTAGCATATTATATATCTTAGCTTTTTATAAAGGCGTTAGTCATTGTAGACTTTCGCCTTTTATTATCATCATTTCATATAGATTCCTTTAGTCATTAAATATAAATTTAGTTTACAATATTAATAAACTGCAACATGACCATCACATCTTGACTCTGTTGCACAAACATAACTTTCTTGCTCTGTTTTGAAGATTATTTGTCCCCTACCCATATCAACATTATCATGAATTACTTTTATCTCATGACCTTTTTCAATAAGAGCATCTACCATCTGTCTTGGCATCTCTGATTCAACTTCTATCTCTTTACCTTTTATCCACTGCCATCTTGGAGCATCTAATGCCTCTTGAGGGTTTAAACCAAAGTCTATCATACTCGTTAATACTTGAAGATGTCCCTGTGGTTGCATAAAAGCACCCATTACACCAAATGGACCTATTGCCTTATCATCTTTACCTAAAAAACCAGGTATTATTGTGTGATAAGGTTTTTTAAATGGTTTTACTACATTATGGTGTTTAGGGTCTAAGTTAAAATTATTACCTCTACTATGTAGTGCAATACCAGTGTTTGGTATTACTATCCCAGAACCAAAATTTATATAATTACTCTGTATATATGAAACCATATTTCCATCTTTGTCAGCAGTACAAAGATATACAGTTCCACCACAATATGGTTCTCCTTCTTTTGGGTATAAAGCTTTTTCATTATCAATCAATAAACTTCTCTTTTTTGCATAATCTTGACTTAATAATTCCTGAACCTTTACTTTCATATGTTCTATATCAGTTACATAAGTTTTAGAATCTGCAAAAGCCAGTTTTAAGCTTTCTATAATCTTATGTATGTCATCTACATTTTCTATATCTCCTTTTATGTCCAATTCTTTTAATATATTTAATGCCATTAGGACTGTTATTCCATGTCCATTCGGTGGAATTTCAAATATTTTATATCCTTTGTATTCTGTGCTTATAGGTTCTACCCAAGTTGGATAAAAACTCGCTAAATCACTTTTTCTTATAGCTCCCTCAAACTTTCTAGAACACTCATCTATTTTATCTGCTAGTCTACCTCTATAAAAACTTTCAGCTTGTGTATTGGCTATTTCTTCTAATGTATTAGCATGCTCTTCACATACAAATATGTCACCAGCTTCTGGAGCTTTACCATCCTTAGAAAACGTCTCAAACCATGACTTAAATTCTTCTCCAACAAATTCTTTTTCATATAGTTCATAGGATTTTTTCCATACTTTTGATACATTAGGAGAAACAACATATCCTTCTCTTGCATATTTAATTGCTGGAGATAAACATTCTAGTAGACTAAGTTTTCCATACTTTTTATTTAATTCTGCCCAAGCTGCAGGTATTCCAGGTACAGTTACTGCTCCAAATCCATACTTTGGCATTTCTTTCATGTTCTTGTAATTTTTTAATTCCATTCTTTCTGGAGCAAAACCGCTAGAATTTAGTCCATATAATCGTTTTTCTTCCTCTATCCAAACAAGAGCATATGCGTCTCCTCCAATTCCATTACTTGTAGGTTCAACTACAGATAATGTAGCAGCAGTTGCAACTGCTGCATCCACAGCATTTCCACCTTTTTTTAGTATTTCAAGCCCAGCTTGAGAAGCTAATGGCGTTGAAGTTGCAACTGCTCCATTTTTAGCATATATAACATTTCTTATTGATGGATATTTATGTTGATGAGCATCAAACATCATAATTTTCAACTCCTTGTCATTTTTATTTTATATTTTCCTTAAATTTATTATATAACATTAATTAATACAACTGATACAAAATACAAACTTTTTCCAAGACTTAATTACATTATTATAATATTTTTTTGTTTTGATTAGATAAGCTATCTTGTTTTTAGTATTTAATTCTTATTAAGTAAAAAATACTCTACAACTTAATCTATTATCATATTTTGAGCGTATTTTAATGTTATAAAATAATATATAAAATAACCTATATAATAAATGGCTAGTGTTGTAATAATTGGTATAAGCAATGGGCTAGTTATAAATTTTTGAGCAATTGACATAGCAAATAAATTATGAATTGTACCTACAATTAATGGCAACAAAAATACAACTTTTAATTGTCTTGATATTATTTTCTCAATATCTTGATTATTTGCCCCAAGTTTTTTTAGCATAATATATCGTTCTTTATCATCATATATATTTGATAATTGCTTAAATAAAATTATACTTCCTGTACACAAAAGAAATACTACAGATAGAAATATACCTATAAATAACATAAGACCACTTACTCTAATTAAATCATTATAGTTTTCGACATTTGATGTAAAATTAAAAGGATAAGTTGATTCCATATTTTTATCAACTATATTTTTTAATCTTAAAGACATATCAAACTCTTTTTTTTCATTTTTTATATCAATTAATCTTAATAATCTCGATTCTCCTCCTGATTTTAATCTATTAAATATGTTATCTTTTACCACAATTAAATCAAATGTTGATTGTAAATTTATTTCTGGCTCTAAAATATTTTTTTGAACTGTAAATAAATTCATCTTCTCTTTTTCTTTAATGTATACATCTATTTTTTGAGTACCAGTACTTTTAAGAAACATTCTCTTATATGAATCTGAAACATAATATACATGCTCTTCTGAAGTTAATTCTTCATAATTACTGTTTTGATATTGTCTTAATTTCTTAAAATCACTTTCTTTAATAAAATCTACAATCACTGTATTTTCTCTATAAACTCCTCCTTTTTTATAATACAATTTAAAATTTACATCTCTACTTATAAACGCTACTGTCTTATCAAAAAGCACCTTATCATCTTCTTTATATTTATATAGCAGCTTATCGATTTCATTATTTACAAGAGAATTTTCTGCATTTATAGTATAACTATACTTGTAGTTTTCATTTATATTTCTATCTATATCGTAATAAATTGATATTGTAAATCCTAACATAGTTACACTTGTAGCTATTAATATTGCTATTATTGCCAATACTCTGCTATTATTCTTTAATTTGAATCCAAGTTCTGAAAATGCAATTAGATTTCTTCCCTTGTAATAAAAACTTTTTTTCTTCTTAGCAACATCTATAATTATCGACATTATTGATGAAAAAAATAAAAAAGTACCTGGTATTATTGTAATTAATATAAAAGCTGAAAACATTATGTTTTCAACAATGAAATGACTAACTGACATTAAATAAGAAAATACTATCAGTAAAACTCCAAGAGTTCCCTTTAGCTTTATAAATCTTTTATTTGTATATTTTTCTGGTGACTTCTTAAATAACTCTACAATTTTTTTATTCCTAATAACTATAATATTTCTCATTCCAATTACTACAAATATTATTAAAAATATTCCTAATGTCTGAATTAAAGCCCTTATACTTAAAGTCATCTTTACTACTATAATCTCTTTCATTAATTTTACAAGAATCATTGTCATAAGCTTTGAAAATAAAAAACCTAAAGATATTCCTATTAATATTGCAAAGATTCCCATCAAAAAAGTTTCATATAAAAATATTCTGCCTATCTGATTTTTTCTCATTCCAATCAAGCTATAAGTACCTATCTCTTGCCTACGTCTATTAAAGAAAAATGAATTTGAATAATATATAAACAAAAAAACAAATACCACTATTACAATTGAACTTGTATTAATACCTATTTTAGTTTTTCTACCAAGTAAATTTAAGGCTTCATTGTACTCTATTGACTTGAAACTAAAGAATATAAATACACTAAATACAATTGAAACGAAGTACATAAAATAGCTTAAAAAGTTCTTTTTTATATTTTTTATAGCAATTTTAAATAAACTCATTTTTATTAACTCCTCCAATTAAGGAAACTGTATTTAGTATTTTATTATAGAATTCTTTTGTGCTTTCTCCTTTTATAAGTTCTGTAAAGATTATTCCATCCTTTATAAAGAGTATTCTACTACAAAAACTTGCACTTATAGCATCATGTGTTACCATTAATATTGTTGAATCGTTATCTTTATTTAATTTTACTAGAGAATTTAATAAATCCCTTGCAGATTTAGAATCTAATGCTCCTGTAGGCTCGTCTGCAAGTATTAATGATGGTTTTGTTACTATTGCTCTACAAACAGCGCCTCTTTGTTTTTGTCCACCTGAGACTTCATTAGGATATTTATCTAATACTGATTCTATATTTAGTGATTTTGAAACTTCTTTTATTCTACTTTCTATTACTGATACTTTTTCATTTTTTAAAGAAAGAGGTAGCATTATATTTTCTTTTATAGTTAATGTATCTAAAAGGTTAGAGTCTTGAAATACAAATCCAAGATTATCACGTCTAAAGTCGGCTAATTTATTTTGTTTCATTTTAATAATATTCTTATTCTCTATATAAACATTTCCTGATGAAGGCAAATCTATTGTAGAAATAATGTTCAAAAGAGTTGATTTTCCAGCTCCAGATGAACCCATAATACCTACAAATTCGCCTTTATAAACTTTAAAACTTATTCCCTTTAAAGCTTCATATTTTGAGCCTTTTCTACCATACTCTTTTTTTATATTTTCAACAATTAATATTTCTTCCATAATTACTTACCACTCCTCAACATAATTGCTCATTTTCCAATTCTTATAAATATATTATATATATTAAAGTAGTTTTTAACCATTTACTTATATTAATATAATGTTACATTTCTGTAAGTATTAATTATATTTCTTCCTTTTTACTAGAATTATATTTAAAATATAATTTGTCAAGTAAAATATAGTTATATTAATATAATTATTTTAAATTATAAGGTAGAAATGTTTGAACTTATCAAGTAAAATATAGTTATGTTAATATAACTATTCTGGATTAGGAGGTAAAAATGTTTAAAATAATGGTAATTGAAGATGATGTTTCATTAAAACATCAAATAGCAGATTGTCTTTCTAAATGGGGACATATTGTCTATCAAATAGAAAATCTTGAAAACATAATAGAAGAATTTAAGCATTATAAACCACAATTGGTTTTATTAGATATAAATCTTCCATTTTATGATGGATTTCATTGGTGTAATGAGATAAGAAGAATTTCCAAAGTTCCAATAATATTTATTTCTTCAAGAAATTCTAATATGGATGTGATAATGGGTGTAAATCTAGGCGCAGATGATTATATACAAAAACCATTTTCTATAGATGTTTTAATAGCTAAAGTAAATGCTCTTTTAAGAAGAACTTATAATTTTGTTGATAATAATTCAAATAAAATTGTCCATAATGGGGTTACTTTGGATTTATCAACTGCAACTATATGTTATAAAGATAGTACTATTGAGCTAACCAAAAATGAAATTAAAATTCTTCATGAACTTATGAGGAATAAAAGTAAAATAGTTAGTAGAAATAAACTTATGAAAAAATTATGGGATAATGATTGGTTTGTAGATGATAATACTCTCACTGTTAATGTAAACAGAATACGTTCAAAATTAAGTGAAATTGGATTGGAAGACTTTATAGAAACTAAAAGAGGATTAGGTTATATAATCAGTTAAAATAGTTTTAAGTAGGTGAATTTATGAGTTTTAAAGATTTTCTCAAAGATAAACTCGAATTTTTAGTATACAACTTTGGTTTCTTACTTTTTACGATAGCAGTTATTATATTTTCTCCTATTGATGCTCTCTTAGTAGATACTATTGTATACATATTAATTGTAAATATAGTATTTTCATTTATATATATACTTACTGGCTACATTAAGAAAAATAGATTTTTAGAGAAAATTAAAAATAATACATTCAAAGTTAGTACTAATGATATAGAATTAGTTAAATGTACAAATGAAGAAAAAATATATTTGGATATAATTAAAGGTTATCAAAACCAGTGTGATGATATAATAGATATCAATACTAAGAAATTTGAAGAAAATAAAGAAATTATGAGTATGTGGGTACATGATATAAAAATACCTATAGCAATAATTAAACTAGTACTTGAACAAAACGAAGATTTAATCGAAGAAAAAATTTCAGATGATATTGATAAAGAGATATTTAGAATTGAAAATTCTGTTGAAAGAATTTTATATTTATCTAGACTTGAAGATTTTCATAAAGATTTTTTGATTCAAGAAGTAAATATTGAAAATATTCTTAGAGATATTATAAGAAAATATTCAAAATATTTTATCTCAAAAAAAATAATTTTAAACTTAAATAATTTGAATTATACAGTTTTATCAGACGAAAAATGGCTTCACTTCATATTCGAGCAATTATTAAATAATTCCCTAAAATATGCCTCAATAGAAGATAATATATCTATCTATTGCAAAACCCACAAAAATTATTTACAATTAAGGGTGGAAGATACTGGCTGTGGTATAAAAAAGGAAGATTTAAATCGAATATTCAATAAGGGATTTACAGGTAATAATGGAAGAAATAACACTAAATCTACAGGGCTTGGTCTTTATTTAGTAAAAGAACTTTGTGACAAACTTGGCCATAAAATTGATGTAGATTCAGAGTACAATCAATATACAAAAATTACTATTACATTCAAAGATTATCTATAGTATCTTATATATTGATAAGTTATTTTCATTTGACTTATATTCAACATGCTTCTTATAATGATTCTATATGTACATCCCAGTATATAATAAGTAGTTTTTATACAAAGGAGGAAAACATGTCTTTTCTAAAAAAATTTAAAAATAAAAAATTTAGAAATAGTAGCTTTAAGAGTAATAGCTTTAAAAATACTAGCTTTGGAAGTAATAATTTCAAAGCTAAAAATAAAGGTTTTAAAAATAATCCTTTTAAAAACAAGAGATTTAAAATCTATGCAGGAATCGTGATAATCATACTTTTAATATTAGGGGTACTTGCTTATGTCGATTCAAAAAATACTGAATTACAAACTAATGAAAACTTCATAGAAACATACACTATTCCAGAAAACGAAAAAATATTTATAAATGGTATGGTTGTTCCTAAGCAAACTAAAGACTTTAATATTTCTGGAGATTATGAGTTAAGTGATGTAAATGTTACAAATGGTCAAAAGGTAAATCAAGGAGACCTTCTTTTTACTGCTAAAAATCCAACTATAATATCAGAAATAGATAGTCTAAAATCACAACTTAGCCAATATAAAAAACAAAAGATATCACTTGCAAATATTGATGAAAATAGAGATGCTATAGCTTCTATAAATGCACAAATAACAGCTTTAAACTCTCAGATAGCTTCTTTAGATAAGAAAGCATATGATAGAACTACTGCTCCTTTTGATGGTACTGTATATTTAAATGACCAAACTGGAAATCCAGACCAACCAGCTTCATTTATGACTATTCAAGGTCTAGAGTTTTATATGAAGGGGCAAGCAAGTGAACAAGATTTACCTAAGATGAAAATTGACCAAATGGTTAATATATTAGTTTTCTCAACTGACCAAAATCTTACTGGTAGAATAAGTTTTATATCTGATAAGCCATCTACTCCAAGTAGCGAGATGGGAGCTCAACAAAGTACTTTATCTTATTATGATATAAACATAGCATTTGATAACCAAGAAGGGTTGACAAATGGATTCCATCTTCAAGCATCACTTGAAGTAGCTAACTCAAGCTTTAAAATACCAGCATCTTGTGTACTTAAGGATAAAAAACACTCATATGTATTTAAAGACTTAGATGGAATCTTGAAAAAACAAATTGTAGATGTTGCAAGTAAAAATAATGACTTTGCTGTAATTAGAGGCGGTCTTGAACAAGGTGATATAGTAATAAAATACCCTACTAAAGAAATGAAAGAAGGAGACCCAGTTCAAGGTGATGGTGTAACTGCTGGCTCTAATAATAATGGAGATGCTACTCCAGACAAAAATTTAAAAGAAGTTAATATGGATGTGAATTAATTTACATATGTTAATTAAATTAGAAAATATTCAAAAATATTACAAAGTAGGGAAAGATGAATTACATGTTTTAAAATCCTTAAATTTAGAAATTGAATCTGGAGAATTTGTCATGATAATGGGTAAATCTGGTAGTGGTAAAACCACTTTACTTAACATCTTAGGTTTTCTTGATGTGTTTGACGAAGGAAGATATATATTTGATGGCACAGATGTAACTAATCTCAGTGAAAATGAGCGTTCTGTTTTTAGAAATATCAATATTGGTTTTGTTTTTCAACAATTTAATTTAATAGAAACTTTAAATATATATCAAAATGTAGAGCTACCTCTAATTTACAATAAAATATTAAAAAAATCTGAAAGAGAAGAAATTGTTAAGAGCAAACTAAAATCTGTTGGGCTTTTAGATAAAATCAAACAAAAACCTCTTCAATTATCTGGTGGTCAGCAACAACGTGTAGCTATTGCACGTTGTTTGGCAAATGACCCTCAAATAATCTTTGCTGATGAACCAACTGGAGCATTGGATAGTGAAACTAGCAGGGAAATTATGGAACTTTTGACAGAACTTAATGAACAAGGCAAGACTATAATAATGGTTACACATGATCAGGATTTGACTAAGTATGCAACTAAGGTCATACGACTTAAAGATGGTGTGTTTACTTCGGAGGTGTAATCATGGGCTTATTAAAAAATTCTTTGGCTAATTTAAAGGGGCACAAGCTTCGTGTCTTTGTAGCTTTACTTTGGATTATTATAGGAATAACTTCAGTAATACTTGTTAGTTCTATAGGTAATGGATTTCAAAAAGAAATCAAGAAATCTGTAAATAACGCTAATCCTAATAAAACTACTATTTCATTTGAATCAGCTGATAACACAGGTCTTACCAATGATATGAGTATATTTTTAAAGCCATTCAATGCAAAAGATTTAGAAGAATTATCATTTGTTGAAGGTGTAGAAAGAATTGCTCCTGCAAGAGATGGATTTAATCTTGATTCAACTTATTCTTCTGAGGCATCTTTTGATAAAAAAACGACTTATGTGGAAGTTGGACCAGTAAAAAAAGATTCAAAAATAAATTTAATCTGTGGTAGAGATTTTTCCTTGGATGATGAAAAAAGAAAGGTAATTCTACTTACACAGCAAAGTGCAAGTGAAATTTTTGAAAATCCAGAAGACGCTTTAGGCCATGGTATTAATGTAAATGGAACTATATTTGAAATAATTGGAGTATTGGATGATTCTTCTAACCAACAACAAGCTGGAGGATTTTTAGGAGGTTATCAAGATATGCAATTTATAACTTCTCTTATACCTAAAAAAGCTTTTGATAGTCTAATGAGTCAAAACTCTTACTCCACTGAAATTTATCAGTTAGACTTAGTTTGTTCTAAAGGATATAATGTGAATGAAGTTGCAAACAATATTATAGCTAAACTATATGAAATGCATCCTGGTATCAATGGTTCTTATACTACACCAGACCCAACTGAACAAACAGCTTATCTTGAAAGCATCAATTCTAATGTCAATAAATATGTATCTATAATAACTGTAGTTGCAATGTTTGTTGGTGGTATTGGTGTAATGAATATAATGTATGTATCAGTTATGGAAAGACAAAGAGAGATTGGTATAAGACGTGCTATTGGTGCAAAACCTAGGTCTATATTATTTCAATTTTTAGTTGAAGCTGTTTTTATAACGGTATGTGGAGGAATTTTAGGAACTATAGTTGGATTTATTGCTACTAACTATGTTTCTAAATACATTGGATTTGAAGCAATTCCTAGCTTAAATAGCTTACTTTATGCTATTTTGGCTACTATATTAACTGGAGTTGTATTTGGTTTAATACCAGCCTTTAAAGCCTCTAAACTAGACCCTATAAAGGCAATTTATAAATAGTATTTCCATTAATAAGTTATTATTTTTAAATTGTTTTCTAAAACATGCTTAAATATTTAATGCACTATTATATATGATAGATTAAGAACTTAATCTTTTTCAAATCAAATATAATAGTGCATTGTTATTTTCAAAATTACTAATGAATTATTTGCTTTAAATATTTTTAATATTAATATCTAATCTATTATGCCTCTTATGAAATCTGTTTTGTTATCACAATAAGAGTTAACATCATACCTATAAAGTTTTGCTAGCTTCTTTTTTAAGTCAGAATATTCTTTAACCTTATCTGGATTTAGTCTCAAATACTCTCGAAATTTAATATGCTCTAAATATCCTTAAAATCACTATGATTCATTTGTCTAATATATAATGCTTTCAATCACTGTATTCACCACCCTTAAAACACAACCTTAAGCGTTGTATACAACTTCTCCATTACATATAGTATAATTAACTTTCCCATATAGAGATTTACCTTTAAATGGGGAATTGTCAGCTTTAGAAGCAAAATCTTCAACTATCCATTCTTCTTCAGGATTAAATATAACAATATCTGCTACTGCTCCTTCTTCTATAAAACCAACATTTAAATTGTATAGTTTTGCAGGATTTGTAGACATTTTTTCTATTAACTGCATCATACTAAGATGATTTTTATATACTAAGTTTGTTATTCCAAGAGACAACGAAGTTTCAAGCCCTATAATACCACTTGGAGCTTTTATAAACTCTCTATCTTTTTCTTCTTTACTATGAGGTGCATGGTCTGTTGCTATTATCTCAATAGTACCATCATTTAATCCTTCTATAATCTTATCTCTATCCCACTTAGTTCTTAAAGGCGGATTCATTTTTGCATTTGTTCCAAACTCTAATACATCTTCCTCAGTCAGTGTAAAGTGATGTGGTGAAGCTTCTGCAACTACGTTTGCTCCAAGATATTTTGCAAATCTAACCATATCAACAGAAACCCCAGAACTTATATGTTGTATATCAATCTTAGCACCAGTTTTTAGTGCTAACATGCAATCTCTAGCAACCATTACATCTTCTGCTACATTCGATGCACCTTTTAGACCAAGCTCTGAAGCTATCTTTCCTGCATTTACGCCAGGATTTCCAACTAAAGAAGGGTCTTCTTCATGAAAACTAAGTGGTACATCTAACTCTTTTGCCTTAATCATTGCTTCCATAATTAGACTGCTATCCATTAAAGGTAATCCATCATCAGTAAATCCTGGAACTCCAGCCTTTTTAAGATTTTCCATATCCACTAACTCTTTACCTTCAAAACCTTTTGTTATAGCTGCTGCTTGTAAAACATTTATACATGCATTTTTTGCTTTTTCCTTCACATAGTTAAAAGTATCTTCATTATCTACAATTGGGTCAGTATTTGCCATACATATAACGGTTGTAAATCCACCTCTAGCTGCAGATTTAGCTCCACTATCTATATCTTCTTTATATGTAAATCCTGGGTCTCTAAAATGTACATGTACATCTACTAATCCAGGTGCAACTATATTCCCACTAGCATCTATTATTTTTTCAAATTCATCATTTTCATCAAAATTACCTATTTTATAGATTTTATTTTCTTTTATAATTAAATCTATTTTCTCATCTCTTTGACTCTTAGGGTCTATCACTCTACCATTTTTAATTAAAATCATGTTATTTCTCCTTTATAATTTTCATTTATATAGACTCATATAATATTATACATTATTTTACATACTTAAATACAAAATTACGTTTGACATCAATAGCCTTTTTAGGACAAAGTTCATGACAACAGTAACATCTTATACATTTATTTAAATCTATAAGAGCACCTCTATTCCCTATCTCTATGGTATTTGCAGGACAAGCTTCCTTGCACTTTCCACATTTTATACAATCCTTAAATCTAACCACTGGCTTTGGTGTTATAAGTTTTGAAATAGGTTCATTTAAAAATTTTGGCAATTTTACAGAAAATAGCCTTAAATCTTTACTTACAATTGGTACCTTATAATCTTTTATAATTAAATCCTTTATATCTTCTCCTACAATCTCAATATCTAAAAAGTCTTCTTTTATATACTCTCTTTTAATAGCCCCTCTAATTGTAGCAACTTTATTTGGAAGCAAACCTATAATCTTACATGCAACAACATCTATAGCATATGGATTTTGTGATGCTAATAAAACACCTATTTCTTTAGGGTTTCCTGCTGAAGGACCATCCCCTTCCATCCCTACAATTCCATCCATAATTGTCAGTGTCGGATTTACATAATCACAAATATCTAAAAGTACATTTTCACAAAATAATTCCTCTGTAGGAAATCTATAATGTATTTCTGCTTTTTTTAATCCAGCTATACATCCATATAAGTTTTTTGTTCCACCAGTAAAAGTTGCCATCACATGTGTTTTTAATTTACAAAGATTTATTACATAATCAGCATCTATTACTGGTTTAATAATATCCATATATTTAAGAGCATGCGCTTTTTCACTATGTATCTTAACATCTGAAACATCATAATTTAATTTGATACCTAAATCATTTGCTACCTTTTCAATTCCAGATGTCTTATATATACTTTTAAGAGAGGCTTGATTATATGGTCCACCAGGACTATCTGCTACTACTACATCACAGTTTAATTCTAAAAGCTTTTCGCATACAACCCTTACTACCATAGGATGAGTAGTTGTAGCTTCTTCAGGCTTTTTTTTCATCAGTAGATTTGGTTTTACAAGTACTTTACTTCCTTCTTTTACAAACTTGTTAAGCCCTCCAATGTCATCTAAAATTTTTTCAATAGAAAATCTTACATTTTCATACTCATAATTTTTACAGCTTCTAACAGATACCGATTTCATATTATCTTCACCCTTTTATTACAAAGATTTTTTTATATTTTTTGTATAATTTAAAAAAGGAGAAACCAAAGTTTCTCCTTTTAATCTATGTTTTTAATTATTATTTTCCAAAATGTCTATTTAATAATCCTAAGAATGCTTTACCATGTCTAGCTTCATCTTTACACATTTCATGTACTGTATCATGTATAGCATCTAATCCTAATTCTTTAGCTCTCTTAGCTAATTTTAATTTTCCATCAGTTGCACCATATTCAGCGTCAACTCTAACTCTTAAGTTTTCTTTTGTATCTGCAACTACAACTTCTCCAAGAAGTTCTGCAAATTTAGCAGCATGTTCAGCTTCTTCAAAAGCTATTCTCTTATATGCTTCTGCTACTTCTGGATATCCTTCTCTATCAGCTTGTCTACTCATTGCTAAATACATTCCTACTTCTGTACATTCACCAGTAAAGTTAGCTCTTAATCCTTCGATTATTTCTGCATCCACACCTTGAGCTACTCCTATTCTATGTTCGTCAGCCCAAACCATTTCACCTTTCATTTCTTCGAATTTATCAGCTCCAACTTTACATACTGGACATTGTGCTGGTGCAGCATCTCCTTCATGTATATATCCACATACTGTACAAACAAATTTTTTCATAATTAAATTCCTCCCAATTTTATATTAATTAAATTTTTATTTTAAAGTTTAATAACTTGCTACAAGAATATATATACCCCATGTACTATAGTTTAAACACTAAAAATAAAATTTATTTCCTAATTAATTTTATCACTTTGAAACATTGGTATCAACTAAGTTTTGATGTCAAATTTCTACATAATATATACTTTATTTGATTAATTAGGAAACAATTGTCTATTTAAATGCTTTCTAGTGAAGAATCTTTTGACTCTTTAAGTTCTACTTTTTTACTTTTTAAAAATGATAATTTAGTTTCTGCTGTTATAATTGCACCAAATATCAATATACTACCAATAACTAATTTGGCTGTAATAGGTTCTTTTAAAATTATTATAGAAAATATAGTCCCAAATATAGCTTCAGTAGATAGTATTATGGCTGTTCTAGTTCCATCAACTCTCTTTTGACATATAGTTTGGAATAAAAACCCTATTGAAGTACTAAATATAGCTAAATATATAGTTCCCATATATCCAGACAATTCAGCTTCCATTTTCAACTGTCCTGCAAATGTCTGAACTACTAAAGACAGTAAAAATGCTACAGTAAATTGAATAGCTGTTAATGCCATTGGATTGTTATCTTTAGCAAATTCGCTAGTAAAGAATATATGAAATGCAAATCCAAATGAACATATCAGTGTTAATAAATCTCCAAAATTAATAGAGAAATCAGCCTCTAAAGAAAGTATACCTATACCTACAAGAGCTACTAAACTACTTATTAATCCTATTTTATCTAGTTTTCTTCTATAAAGTATAAATCCTATGAATGGAACTATTACAACATTTGCTGCTGTTATAAATGCATTTTTAGATGGTGTAGTGTACATAAGTCCAATGGTTTGTACTGTAAAGGCTAAAAATAAAAATATTCCTAAAAGCCCTCCTGCTTTTAATAAATGCTTTCCCATATTGGCACGAATTTGTTTAAAAAATAATAAATTCATAATTACAGCTGCCAAGAAAAATCTTATAGTTATTATTTGTAGAGGTGTAAGCCCACCATCTAGTGCAAATTGGGTTGCTACAAAGCCACTTCCCCATATAATTGCTATGAATATTAGTCCTATTTCTCCAAAGTATTTTTTCAATAAAGCCCCCTCCTTTTTATTTTTTTGCAAAATTATAAACCCCCTAAACAGCAAGAGAGTTTTTCTATAAGCATTACTATAAATTTATATAGTTATAGTAAATTTTTTCAGTATTTTAAATCTAGATTTATATCCACTATTTAACATTAATATATTAATCATTTTTTGTAAACACCTTTTTAATAAATTTTTACCTTTTTTATATTTTTTTTACTTATATTAAATTTTTTTATAGATAATTTCAATATCTAGGATAATTTAATATTATGCAAATAATGTTGTATAAGTTACACTTTAGTTATTTTAGTTACAACTTTGTCGGTTTACTTTTTCTACTTTCTTCGATATAATTATAATATATTTTTGATACAATTCGACAAAAAGGGGGAATGTTGAAATCATGGTAAAAAAAAGAAAAAAGAAAACTATGGCACTTACTATAATTGTTGTAATAGTTATTGGTATTTTTTCTATGGCATGGGCGGATATGTCCAAGAAAAGAGAAATTAAAGAAACTCAAGAAAAGCTTAAAGCTGAAAAATTAGAAAAAGAAAGAATTGAAAAAGAAAAAAATGAGCCTATCATTGGTGCAAAAAAAGAAGCTGCAAAAGAATATGGATATGACGCAAAATCAGTTTGGGATAAACTTAACAAATACGACTATTCAAATAATGGAGAAAAAATAGTATTCCTTACATTCGATGATGGACCATCTACTACTAATACTCCACAAGTCCTAGATATCTTAAAAAGACACGATGTTAAAGGAACTTTCTTTATTAAGGGGGATTCTCTTGAACGAAAAGGTGCCAATGAAATTTTAAAAAGAACATTTGATGAGGGAAATGCAATAGCTCATCACTCATATTCTCATGACTACAAAAAACTATACCCTGGCAGAAGCCTAAATCTTGATACATTTGTAAATGAACTTAATAAAACAGATGAAGCCATGAAAAAAGTTCTAGGAAAGAATTTTTCATCACATGTAGTTAGATGCCCAGGTGGATATATGTCATGGAAAAATATGGAACCTTTAGGTAACTACTTAAAAGAAAAAAATATGGCATCAATAGACTGGAATGCTCTAAATGCTGATGCAGAAGGTAAAAAGAAAAATGCTCAAGAGTTATTTGAACATGCAAAGAAATCTTCTGAAGGTAAAGAAATAGTTGTACTTTTAATGCATGATACTTATGGAAAGCAAGAAACAGTAAATGCACTAGACCAAATTATAACATATTTTAAAGATAATGGTTACCAATTTAAAACCTTAATATAATAAAAAAGCAAGTTCATTGATTATACTTTTATATAACCAACGAACTTGCTTTTATTTTACTTTACTAACTCTATTTTTACAAATTTTTTCTTTCCTATTTGAACAACAAGTTCGCTTTCTTTAGCAACTGTACTTAAATCTTCCACTTTCTCACCATTTACTTTTACTCCACCTTGAGATGCTAATCTTCTAACTTCACTCTTACTTTTAACAATCTCATTAGAAACTAATACTTCAATTAAATCAAATTCTTCTTGTTTAACTTGAATTGTTTGTATATCTTCAGGTATTTGACCTTTTTGGAATACAGATTTAAACCTTTCCTCAGCTTCTTTAGCAGCTTCTTCTCCATGGTATAAAGTTACTATTTCTCTTGCTAGATTCATTTTTATATCTCTTGGATTTACTGAACCATCTTTTAACTGAGTTTCAATTTTATTAACTTCATCAGGATGAACATCAGTTACTAAATTATAGTATTTAACTATAAGTTCATCAGGAATCTCCATAGATTTTTGGTACATTATTCCAGCTTCTTCATCTATTCCAATATAGTTACCTAAACTCTTACTCATTTTTTCTTTTCCATCTAAACCTTCTATTAAAGGCATCATTATTACTATTTGAGATTCCATACCAAATTCTCTTTGTAAAGATCTTCCCATTAATAAGTTAAATCTTTGGTCAGTTCCACCAAGCTCTATATCAGCTTCTAATGCTATTGAATCATATGCTTGCATCAATGGATAGAAAAATTCATGCACTGATATTGGCATTTGTCCTTCATATCTCTTCTTAAAATCTTCTCTTTCCAACATTCTCGCAACAGTAATAGTTGCAGCTAATTTTATTACATCTTCAAAGTTTAATTTAGCTAGCCATTCACTATTAAATCTTACAATAGTTTTTTCTTTATCTAAAACTTTAAATATTTGTTCTTGATAAGTTTTTGCATTTTCAAGAACTTGCTCTGTTGTTAAAGCTTTTCTAGCTTTAGATTTTCCAGTTGGGTCTCCAATTTTACCTGTAAAATCTCCAATTATAATTACTATTTGATGACCTAAATCTTGTAATTGTTTCATCTTTCTAAGAACTACTGTATGACCTAAGTGTATATCTGGAGCACTTGGATCTAACCCCAATTTTACTATCATAGGTTTTCCTTCTTTTTCTGATTTAATAAGTTTTTCTCTTAGCTCTTTTTCGTCTATTAAGTCGTCTACACCTTTCATAATGATTCGCATTTGCTCGTTTATTGATTTCATTTTCATTCCTCCTAAAATATTTATATAATCTATGATTTTTATTTTTATAATAAAAAAAGCTCTCATCCTATTAAAAGGACGAAAGCATTGCTTACGTGTTACCACCTTAGTTCACTAATATCTCACGATATTAATCTCTGTAGAGTATAATTTGTTTACTCATGTACTATAACGTGTACTATTCCGATATCTCTTAGTGGTTGTTATCTTTCAGAGATATTGCTCCAAGATGTATTCAAACTAAATCAATTTATTCCATTTCACCAAACTGGAACTCTCTGTTAAATAAAATTCAGCTCTACTTCTTCTCTTCACAGCACTTATATATTCAGATTATTTCATCAATTACAAGAAATTTTTCTTAACTTACTCATAATATATTATTATTTTTACATTTTGTCAACCTTTTTTATTATTATATACATGTTTTTTTACATTATACTACTTTTTTATATTTTTTACCAATGCATAAAGTTTATTTTTCAATTAAAATATTTATTTGTTTATCGACAATATTAATTTGAGTCAATCTTATATTCATTTTCTTATTTAAAAATGCATTTATAATTATTAATCCCATAACAGTTATCTTAAACATTAGAAATAAAGATATAACTACTATCAAAAAAGAAATTCTAGCGTATGCTACTTTTCCAAATTTAGTTATTATAAAATTTTGTAGTGACATACAGGAATCTCTAATAACAAAATACATACACAAATATCCAATTGATATAAAAATTGTTTTTAAGTAAACTAACTCAGTTTTAATATTTAATATATTTGTAACTTCAAAAATAGTTAAATAAAACACACACATATAAAAAACTTTCTTTGAGCAACATAAAAATTGATTTAAAAATCTAAAACTCTTAAACACTAGAAACTTTTTTAATGCATTAGAGTTTAAAATATGTAATTTATGTCCCATAATCAAACTTAAAAAGTATATACAAAAAACCATTCCAAAAGGAAACAGTGCTATCAGTAAGTAAAAAATAGAATCTGAGTATTCATTAAAATAAATCAATTTACTATATCCTTGAAATTCTCTCATAAAACTGTATCCTATTAATGCTGAAGCATATATATCAATAAAAACCATTATAATGACTCCAATAATTGAACCATATACTAAATCATCCATAACTGTTGATGATTTACTTATCAAATAACCACATATTATACCAAGTAATACACTCTGACTTGCCCAAATAGCAGTTCCCAAATTTCCAAGCACCAAGGAAATTATTAAAAGAGATATAACTCCAGATAAAACAGTATACTTTAAATCACACTTTAAACATATTATACAAAAAAATATTGGCACTATAAAATCTAAATAAATGGCATATCCAAACCCAGTCCCTACAGCTATAATTGTTATTACTATAAATAAAGACGACAATAAAGCCGCTTCAGTTAATTTTTTGGTAGTATTCAAAACAACTTCCTCCACAAACCATAATTTTTCTAACTAATATTTTGTTTTTAATACAGTATAACACTTTTTTAAAATATTTTTAACACATACCTATTTTAATAAAAGTATTACTGTTAAAAATTATAAAATGGTATAATATATCTTAATATTTGGTTTTAATATACTTAGGAGGTAATTATTATGTTTAAAATAAAACACTTTAATGATTTAAGTCTAAATGAGTTTTACGAAATAGCAAAGTCAAGATATGAAGTATTTGCATGCGAACAGAGGATATTTTCATTAAATGATTATGATGATGTAGACAAAAACTCTTATCATATATTTTTAGAAGAGAATGGGTTGATTTGTGCTTATGCCAGAATAATCCCTAAAAAATATAGCTCTTATAATGATGTTTCTATTGGTAGGGTTTTAGTTCTTTCTACTCATCGAAAAAAGGGCTTGGCAAAGAAAATGATGGACTGTGCTATAGACTTTATAAAGGTTAATTTGCATGAAAATAATATAACCTTATCAGCACAGGCTTACATAAAAAATCTTTACTTATCTTGTGGTTTTAAAGAAATTTCAGAAGTGTATGATGAAGCAGGTATTGAACATATTAAAATGAGATTATAGTGTTGACAAGCTAACATTGTTAATATATAATTAAATCATAAATTAAATATTGAATTGATATCTAGGTATTTGAAAATACCTTATATAAGTCAGAAGGCTTTTGCGCTTTCTGACTTTTTTATTATCAAAATTCAATAATTATATAGATTCAAAATGTTAATTTTTATTCTATATTCTACTTTCCCCAAAAGTAAGAATTATACCCAACTTTGTGATAGGCATATTGCCTATCTTTTTTTTGCAAAAAGTAACAAGGTAATAGCATAGTGCATAGTTTAAAATAAGAAGATTAGCTCAGGCTAAATTTCATGCATGGAGGTGCTACTATGAAAAACCTTAATGATATTCAAGTGAAAAAAACTGTTAAAGTTGAAGATATATTATCTAGTGGTAATTTAAGAGAGAGAATGTTAGCGCTTGGTCTTACTAGAGGAGCTGTTATAGATGTAGTTAGAAAAGGACCAAAAAATAATTTAACTGTCTACAACATCAGAGGTAGCAAGATAGCTCTACGACAAGAAGAAAGTAGACTAATATTAGTTTCTGACATTTAAAATTTTCTAGCAGGAGGATATTAATATGGGTTTAACACACAACTCAACTAAAATGAATTCTTTAAAAGACATGTTTGATATAGATAACAAGGAAGACCAGTTTGTAATTGCACTAGCTGGTAATCCAAATACAGGTAAAAGTACTGTATTTAATCATCTTACTGGACTTAGACAACACACTGGAAATTGGCCAGGAAAAACTGTAGCTACAGCTCGTGGTAATTTCAAATATCAAAATACAGAGTATGCATTAATAGATTTACCAGGAACATATTCTCTATTTGCTTTGTCACAAGAAGAGGTTGTAGCTCGTGATTTTATATGCTTTGGTAATCCAGATGCAGTAATAGTAGTGTGTGATGCTACATGTCTTGAAAGAAATTTAAATTTAGTTTTTCAAGTAATGGAACTCACAGATAAAGTCATTTTGTGTATAAATTTGATAGATGAAGCTAGAAAAAAAGGTATTAATATTAATAAAGATTTCTTAGAGGAATCTCTTGGAATTCCAGTTGTTTTAACTGCTGCAAGAAATGGTTCTGGTATGGGTGAACTATTAGAAATTTTAAATGACGTATCTTTTGATAGATACAAGTTTAATAATAAACCAGTAAAATACAGCGAAAATATAGAAAACACAGTAAAATCAATTCAACCAGAGTTAGATGATATCATGCCAAATATAAATTCTAGGTGGTTGGGTCTTAGACTTATTGATGGCGATGAAAGTATTTTTGAATCTATGAGTAATTATATAGATAAAGATTCTATAGATGCTATTAACGAAGTAAAGAAAAAAGTTCCAAATGATATAAACAAACAGAAGACTAGAGATGAATTTACTAAAATCAATTATGATTATGCTAAAAAATTAAGTGATAAGTGTTGTTCTAATAATGCTAAAAAACCAACAGATAGAGAAGAAAAAGTAGATAAAATATTAACATCTAAAATATTTGGACTTCCAATAATGCTCTTATTATTAGGTACTATACTGTGGATTACTATAGAAGGTGCTAACTATCCATCCACTTTATTATCTAATTTATTACTTGGATTTGAACCAAGTATTTCAAATATATTAAATAGTATTAATTGTCCATTGTGGTTAAATGATATGTTAGTATTAGGATTATATAGAACTTTAGCATGGGTAATTTCTGTAATGTTACCTCCTATGGCAATCTTTTTTCCATTATTCACATTACTTGAGGATTTTGGATATTTGCCAAGAGTTGCATTTAACTTAGACCATCTATTTAAAAAAGCATGTGCTCATGGTAAACAGTGCCTGACTATGTGTATGGGATTTGGATGTAATGCTGCTGGAGTTATTGGTTGTAGAATAATTGACTCTCCAAGAGAAAGACTTATTGCTATACTTACAAATAACTTTGTACCTTGTAATGGTCGTTTTCCTACTTTAATAGCCATATCTACAATATTTTTTAGCTCTGTTGTAACTAGCTCTTTTGTATCTAGTATAGCAACTGCATTTTGTATAACCTTATTAATAATTTTAGGAGTTATAATAACATTGTTGGTTTCTTATACTCTTTCCAAAACATTATTAAAAGGAGTTCCTTCTACATTTACATTAGAACTTCCTCCTTATAGAGTTCCTCAAATAGGTAGAACTTTATATACTTCTATAATAGATAGAACAATATTTGTTTTAGGAAGAGCTGTAATGGTGGCTATACCTGCTGGTGTAATAACTTGGATATTTGCAAATATCTATATAGGAGATTTGAGCATATTATCACATGTTGCAAACTTTTTAGACCCTTTAGCTAAGCTAATTGGCCTAGATGGCTTCATATTAATGGCTTTTATTCTTGGTTTTCCAGCAAATGAGATAGTTGTACCTATACTTTTAATGGCTTATCTAGCAACTGGTTCTATGATAGAATTAGATAGCTTTAGTGCTCTAGGTCAAGTTCTTAGAGAACATGGTTGGACTTATTTAACAGCTTTAAATGTTATGTTATTTAGCTTACTTCATTGGCCTTGTGCAACAACACTTTTAACTATAAAAAGAGAAACTGGAAGTTTAAAATGGACTGCCTTAGGATTTTTAATGCCTACTGTACTTGCTTTTGTTGTTTGTTTTTTAACAACTTTTGTTTATAATTTATTTGTATAATTAGCATTTAGTTAACATTAAACTTTATCCTATAAGTATTATTTAAAAATTCATATACTTTATTATTAAAATAGAGGTATATTCAGGTGATAAGTAAAATTACTTATCACGTGAATATACCTCTATTTTAATTTTTAATTCTTATATAGATATTTGAATTGAAATCTCAGTCATATAATTTTCTTCATTATTTTCGCAAAAAAAGTCAAGTATACTTTCTTCATATGAATTACCAATAATTTTATAGTTATTATCGTATATATATTTTTTTAATTTTTCATAGGACTTATATGAGTCTTCATATCTCCCAATATGCTTTATACACACATACATTCCTTCTGGCTTTATATATAGCTTTTTATCTTTTATTTTTTTATCTATTTTTAAATAAAAACTTGATATACTTAAATATTCTCCATTTTTTATATTTTCATTACTTACTATTGCTCCTAGTTCATACCCCTGATACAGATTTTTTGACTTACAGTAATTTGTAAAATCAATCAATTCCATCATAAAATTGCCATCATTTATACTACTCAAATCACTTGATAATACTAAGTATTCTTCACATCTATTGGATATATAAATTTCTTCATTATATATCTTAGAAATACCTTCAACTGTAGTATTTATCCGGTTTTGTATTTTAGAACTTATTTGTTTTAATTTTTTTATTTTCTCTTTTATCTTTTTTTCTTCTTCTTTAAGCATTTCTACACAATGTTGAGGGCTTCTATTTTTTATATATTCTTTTATCTCTTCTAAACTCATGCCTATTTCTCTTAATGATTGTAATATATCTAATGTATCGTACTGATATACTGAATAATATCTATAATTGTTTTTATCTTTATATTCAGGTGAAAAAATCCCTATTTTATCATAAAAAATCAACGTCTGCTTAGAAACACCACATAGTTTTGCAAATTCACCTGTAGTAAAATACTGTTTTTCCAAGGTTTGTACACTCCTTTTCGCTTTGTTGTCTATATAGTTACTATATCCTTTAGTATTTACTAAATCAAGTAGTTATTATTTAATAAAATCAATATATTTTTAATTTTAAAGGTCAAATGTCAGTTAGATGTCAGTAAAATATTTTACCCACAATTTTATATAAATTTTCCATATCTTATCCACATCAATAAAAAGGTAGCACTTATATTAGTAGCTACCTTTTACTCTATTAATCTTCATATTTCCAAGTTTTTATCCATTCTCATATTTCTGTTATTTTGTCTTCTGTTATTTCCTCTTTATGTAGCTTTGAAATTAGTTCTGATAAAGGATTGTTATGTAAACCTCAAAAAATTCTTTTTCTTTCTAATTTCAAATATTCTTTTTCTTTCACTAATACTGTATAGTGTACATGTTTTCTAATTCTCTGAGATATTAAAAAACCTTTTTTAGTTAGTCTTACTAAGATTGTAATTGTAGTTGTATGTTTCCACCCATAGTTTTCATCCATTTCATCTGCAACATCTTTTGATATTACAGTTTTATATCCTGAATTCCAAATAAATTTCATGAGTTTTCATTCTGCATCTGGTAATTTTTTATTTAGCATAATATATTCCTTCTTTCTATATAACATAAAATTTAACTTAAACTAATAGTAGGAACTTTTTAATACAAAAACTACAGATAAAATTTACAATATATTCTACTTTTTTAGTTTATTTTTATTTTTTCTCTAAAAAAATTGACATTTTACTCTTTTTAGGATATTATGAAGCTAACTTCACATGAAGTTAGCTTCATATAGAGAGAGGGTATGGAATGAAAACAAAAGTGCGAGAATTTCGAACAAATATGGGTTTAACACAGCAACAACTTGCTGGTTTAGTCCATGTATCAAACAGAACAATTATTTCTATTGAAAAGGAGCAGTATAGTCCTTCTCTTATGCTTGCCTATCGTATGGCACAAGTGTTTGGTACAACTATTGAAGAACTATGTTGTTTAATAGAAAATAAAGAAATGGAGGACAAAAAACATGAAAGTAAAGAATAGACGAGGTTTTATAGTAGCTGTTATAGCTTCTATGTTATGCTGTGCTAGCATAGTTATTTACTGCATTTTAAAAGAACAAAGATTCCTAATTGCATCATTCCTTTTAATTACAATAGCAATCTTTAATTTTTACAATGCTTCTTCAAAAAAAGGCATTGTTGAAGAATTACAGGATAATGCAGATGAAAGAGACTTATACTTAACAATGAAAACAAGTCATATATTAGTTAAAATTATGAATTATACATTATGCGCTTTTACATTTCTTTTCATCATAGCTTATAGTGCATGGAAAAATCAATCACTTCTAGTTATAGCTATAACACTATGTGTCATTGAGATTTTTTTATTTGTTGCATATTTGCTTATAAATATACTTTTAGATAAAAAAGAGTAAATACAAGTTTATTAAAAACACAAGTTAATGTAACTATTTTAGAGGCTAATATATGTTTAATTTTTTTATAAATATAAGAGGTGATATAAATGCGTTTTAAGACTTACATACTAAAAAGAACTCTAAACAACAATCAACTAGAAATAACTCGAAGTTTTGACTTAGATAATCTAATTTTTACTGCAACAGAAATATTAGAAGAAAATGAGATTGATTTGATAATTATTGATGAAGTAAATAATATTGTTTGGAAAAATGAAAAAAGCACTCCCCAACATGAGAATGCTTAGTTATAACTATAGGAGTGTATTGGCAGTACACTTCTATTTTTTTATTATATCATATGATTTAGGTTGTTAAAAAGACCTATTTAAATCAATTTTAAGGTGTGTTGAGTAATGTTCTTAATAGTTCATATATATTAATGAATTCAAAAAAAATAAGCACTCTTTTGCAGAAGTGCTTTTAGTGTAATTAATGAAACTTTGTAATACAATTATAACATGTCTTATGTTTTAGTATGATAGTTTTTGTTCGTTTTATTATTAAAACTTTTACTATAATTTTATTCCCTTTGTTAATATTTGTAATTTTTTAGACACTCTTTATGTTTATACTACTGATATACTTTGATTAAGAAAATAAATCTAAATGGAGGTATCTCTACTATGAATTCTTGGAACATTATATTTTTAAGTTATGGAGTAACATTTACAATAGTAGTTACTGTAGGATATTTAATTAAGGGTAAAACTAATTATTGTAAGAAAAAATATTTAGATAAATTAGAATTAAAATATGGGAATATAGATAGAGAAAAAGCTACTAAACTAGAAATATTTTATCACTATTTAATAGGTTTAGAATATATAATCATGGGTTTATTAATAAGAAGACTTGATACTGCAATAATATCAGTAATATTAGTGTCTATCATAACAATAATATCCTATTATTTAATTAGGAAAAGATATATTGTTTTATAAAATTTAAATTTATTAAAAAAGAAGGTAACAACTATTTCCAGTTGCTACCTTCTTAAGCATCAATTCTTAAGTTTTGATATACTAAAATTTTCAACTTGAGACTTGAATAACTGTTCAATCTCATAAACGTATATTGATTTTAACTGTCTTTTTATCTTGAGAAAGTCTATTGCTGGATAAATATTATTTGGATAAAAACTCTTATCATTTATTAACATCCTATCCATCCCTTATCATTCTCCTCTTATTACTTCCCAATCCTCTGCAAATATATCACTTACACTTGGAACCCATGTATTAAAAGAATTTAATGTGTTTTTTATTACAAAGAATGGATAAATTTCTGAAAACTCATAACTTCCGCCTTTATCCATTTGCACATACATTCCTTTCCCATTCCAACATAATCTAAATGCTTTTTCTTCATTTTTTATTAGTGGTAATACTTCTTCAAATTTCATAATTCATTCTCCTTTTCAATCTATTATATAAAAAAAGACCATCTACAAAGATAGCCTTTTAACTTATTCTATTTTTTTATATTCTTTATTCTCTTTATCTGCCAATCCTCATCAGTATTTTCCATTATGTATGTTCTAACTATTTCACCACAATCCAAACATAAATCAGAATATACGGTTGCTACTCCTAGTAAACTATATCTTAGTCCAACATTACCAGCATTTCCTTTTCCTCCCCATTTAATATTTTTTTGAATTTTCTCACTAGCACAGTTAGGACATTTCATGTTTATACCTCCCAAAATTATCATATATTTTGTGTACAAGTATGTATATTTGAATTCATTTAGTGTCTATACAATCTTTGATTTACTTATATATTACCAAAAGTTTGTGTACTGAATATGAACTGCATTAGAAGAATTTTAGAATTTAAAAAGACTAAACTTACCCAAACTTAGTCTTTTTAAGGTGGAATTACATATTATGTCTCAAGTTCTATGAATCGAACCTAGATTAAACACCAGTACCTGTATAATGAGTGAAGTTACCAAGTCCCACCCGATTTTTAGACTTTGAATTAAGATACAAAATTGTATGAGATTTTAATCTCAATTCAAATACTTAATATAGTATATTAATAGATTTTGAACATAATTAGAATTGAACTAGCATCATCAATCATATTACTAGCTTTATTAGCTTTTCCTGCTTTGACACTATCATAGCTTATACCTTTTGTTAAATCTCCAGTGAGCTACAAACAGTTCAATTGATAGCAGCTATCACATACATAAATTACTGCAAAATTTATATAATTATATCATATTATATAAATATTTTTTTTGAATAATTGTATCAATTTGTGGTATAATAAAAAACAAGAAGAACTACAATCTATTGTCAGTAGAGTGGAGTTCGTAATTTAAAATTACTCATTTTTACGGAATGTGATTTTTAAATCAAATTCCCAACCACTCTTAGTTGCCGCTTCGAGTGGTTTTTTACATTTTCCAAATAGTTTGTTAACTATAAAACTGGCAACTAAACGTTCTAGTACACCTCGTAAAAAAATATCCATGCACAATTCACCTCCCTTCTTAACGTTGGGAGGATATTCTTTACGCATGAACCTCACTCTTTAGATTGTAGACTGCTTCTTCTTGTTAACCCTATTATAGCATATATATTTACATAATCTACCTATATTTTACTTTTTCTTTATTTTTATCTAAGGTTAAATGTCAGTTAAAATTAAAATATATTTACTTGCTAGATTATATAAGTAAATGTGAAATTGAAAATTTGATTAGTATTAGATATCTAATTTTAAAATAGCTAAAATTTCTCTTGCTGTTTGCGGCTTTCCAAAAAAATATCCCTGTATGTAATCTGGTTTCATTTGCTTAACTAAATCATACTCCTCCTGTGTTTCTACTCCTTCTAAACACACTCTTATGCCTACATCATGACAAATTGCAACAATAAATCGTATGAATGTAGCATCAAACTTACTTTTTAATATGTCTTTGACAAATACTCTATCAATTTTAACTATATCTATTGGAGAAAATTTTAAAATCTCTAAAGAAGAGTACCCTGTACCAAAATCATCCATAGCAATACGAATTCCTAAACATTGTAGAATTTCAAACTTATCTTGTAAAATACTCATATTTTGTACTGTATGACTTTCTGTCAACTCTAATACAAGATTTTGATAAGGAAAACTTTCCTCAGATATAATTTTAATTACATCCTCAATAAACGTCTCCTCTAATATTTGTACAGCTGAAATATTTACGCTTACTGTAAAAAGAGGATTATAATCAATCCAATCACTACAAGTACGTAATGCCATTCGAAGTACCCATGCTCCCACATCATTTATCATGTCATTTTCTTCCAAAATTGGAATAAATTCTAAAGGAGAAATTGCTTCACCTTTTTGGTTAGTCCATCTTAAAAGTGCTTCTACACCTATTATTTTATGACTTTGCGTGTCTACTTGTGGCTGAAATCTAAGACTAAATCCTCGAAAATTATCATTAATTGATGCTTTCAACTCCCACATCATTTCCAATGAATGCATTTTATTTTTCAAGATTTTTTCAGAGAAAAAAACAAGTTTATTCTTTCCATGTTCTTTAGCATACTGTAAAGAATAGCTAGCATATTTATAAAGTTCTTTTACTGTATCTCCATGCTTTGGATATATAGCACATCCAGTAGAAATTGTTATATTTAATCCATATTTTCTCCACAAGTGAAGATGTATAATCAAATTCTGTATTTGTTCATATAGAATTCGAATGTCATTTTCTTCAACATTATCAACAAGAATTCCCATTTCATCACCATCAAGTTTATAAAGTTCAGCATTACCTGGCAAAATAGATTTTATAGATTGTGCTAAAGTTTTTATTATGTTATCTCCAAAGGCTCTATCATACATCTCATTAACATTCTTAAAGTCATCAATATTTAGTAGCATTATGCATAATTTTTCAATCATGGGATTTGAAAGTTTTTCTTCAAATACACTCATAAACTCATAGTAGTTCAATAACTGTGTTAATGGGTCAATCTTATTTTGTTTACCTAACTGCGTCATAATTCCTGCAAAAATACTTGGCTCTCCAAATTCATCACGCATTAATTGGCCTTTACACTTTAACCATATATATTCTCCACTACGATTTTTAGCTCTAAATTCAACTGTATGATAATCCATATAATCTTTACCTATTTCCATATTTGACTTATAAAAACGATTCCAGTCCTCTGGATGTACAATTTTTTTCCAATATTCAAGTGGATTTTCCACAATTTCTCCTGGTAAATCAAATAATTCAACTTGTGATGGTGAATATCGAAATACTCCTGTTTTGAAGTTACATATATATATATATTCATCTGTACCTCTAATAAGAGCATCATAAAGTAAAGTGGAATCATAATCAAATTTATCTCTTGATATATTTAAATACTCAAAGTTCTCTTTTTTTTCATCGTTATCTGATACGTGACAAAACTCATCAATCTTAAGTTGTTTGTTTAAATCTATAGAGTTTGTAATATCTATAGATTGATGTATATGAACAGTTGTCCCATCATACCATGTAATTAAACTATCATAATTCTCAAAAACTCTATTTAACTTATTACATTTTTCATACCATTTTATTGATACTCCTTTTTTATTGCTCGCCAGTAATTCTGAAATCTTACAACAACTGCAAGGAATATTTTTTTCGGGATATAATACTTCCCAACAGACTTTTCCTTCTGGAACTAAAATACTGTATTCTTCTTTCATATTTTCATTCATAAAAATAATTTTATTAGTATGAATATCTGTAATATATATATTAGTCTTTATCTGATTTAATATAATTTCAATGTTATGTCTGTTCATATACATGCCTCCTTCATTGTTACTATTACTTATAACAACATTTCCAAAATTATTTTTTATTACAGAGGATTGCTTAATCATTTATATATACACATTAAATAGCTTAATTTACTGGGGAAATTTATCACTTCATATTCTAAATTATAGTTGATAAAAAAAAATACATCAATATCCTATTTACCAATTTAAATGATATATAAAAAATCTATTTGATAATGGATTTGCCCAATATCTTACTTGGTTTCTTATTCATGAACATATAACAAAACAGCTATCCAGTTTTGCAATTATAACAACCAGTTTTGCATACCCACTTGTAAAATTTTTCTAGCCAATATATCATACTATATAGGTTATCAAATGAAATAATACATGCTATTTACTGAATATTTTAATTTTTCGTTTTTTAGGGGGATTGGTTGTGTTTAAAGATAAAATTGATGAATGTGTCCATATAATGACTGCATATATTGCTAATTTAAAAGAATACTATTCATTTATAGAAACTCAAATCGATGATTTTATTAAAAAATATGGCGAAGATACTGTGGAGTCATGTCTCCATAGAATAATGATTTTATTATGTGAGTGTGGTTTGGCATAAAGTCAAGTATATTAAGTAGGCAAAAAGAATTTTATATAAGATTCTTCTTGCCTACTTTTATGTATTTTAGCTTTAATAGTTTTATCCAAAAGTTATGTATTCAAAACTAAAATCTAATAATAAATCTTAAAACTAGTAACAAGAGAATTTAATTAATTTATTTCTAATATACATAAAATCAAATCTTAAGAATAAAGTATTATAAACAAGATAATTTTTAAAGGGAGGAAGTTATGATAGATAATCAAAAATATGTTATTTTATCACTTGAATTACACTTATTTTTTTCAAGAATCATGAAAGAGCATTCTCTTTTTTTGGAAGCAGGATTCACACCTAAGGATTACAATCTTGCTCTAGAAGCTGACCACTATAAAAAGCAATTTGAGGAATTATTATCATATGCTGTTAGTGCTAGCAATGGTGTAATTAGACCTGATATATTATATTCAGAAGAAATTGTCACTAGTCATACATTGAATGCAGAAAAAAAGACAGAGGAATTTACAGGAATAGAAATAAATCAAAACATAACCACAAGAGAATTAAATTTACAAAGTGGTGTAAATCCACAGGTTAACCAAGATTTAGTAAATTATGTAGCTCAGCTTAACTCAGATTCACTAAAGTTACTTGATGGACTTATTAATCTAAAAGAAAGAGTTCTAGATGGAGTGCTATCATGCAATCTATTTACCTCAAATTACCCTCTACTTATTGAACATATAATACATGAAGCTAACTTATATCGTTCCTATGTAATTGACCTAGAAAATAAAATAGATATTGATTCAAAAGATTTTAAAGAGATAGAATTATTTTGGGACCAAATTATGATGGAGCATGCATTGTTTATGAGAGGATTACTTGACCCATCTGAAAATGAACTAATCAATACTTCAAACGAATTTGCTGCAAAATTTAAGGAATTAATAGAAGAAGCAAATAAAATGAATGATGCTACTATAAATAGTATGACAGATAAAACTCTAGATGAAACAGTTGAATTCAAAGATTTTAAAGAGGCTGGAGTATCTGGAATAGAAGAATGTAAAATAAAATCTATAATATTGCCACTTTTAGCAGACCATGTGTTAAGAGAAGCCAATCATTATATCAGAATATTGGAAAACTACAAAAATATGTAATTAAAAAACTCTAAACAAATTTATATAACATAAAATTAATTAAAGTAAAGATGCATTTAAACTGTTTCTTTACTTTTTTATTATTCAACAGAACTTAAGTCATTTATTTATAATAAATATTTGTGAAAAAATCATATAATCAACTACAATTTACAACATTCTTATATAGTAGTTTTAAAAATAAGAACTCTTAACAGAACTATTTTTCCACTTGATTATTTACTAAAAATTAATAATATACATCTTATAATAAAAACTTATTTGTGTTATAACTATATTGTAACTATTTTCATAATTTTAGGAAAAGTTAATAATAAAATTGGTTTTATGTAAGCTTATTTTGTATAATCTTTTCTTTATCTTTATTTATGCAATTATCTAGTAGGTAAATTTAATTAGCATAATAGTTACAACTTTAAAATTTAAATACAGGAGTGATTTTAGTATGATAAGACAAACACCATTAGAAAAACGTTACGATAAGTTAGGTCCAAACATCGTTACAGCTCTTAAAAAACGCTATTTTGATGCTTATTACTGTAAAACTAAAAACGATGCTTTACAACAAATTTTAGATTTAATTCCTCAAAATCATACAGTCTCATGGGGAGGTTCTGAAACTCTTAAGGAAATGGGTGTACAAATTGCTGTTAAAAATAAAGGATATAAAGTTATTGATAGGGATTTGGCAAAAAGTCCAGAAGAAAGAACAGAAATTATGCGTCAAGCACTTCTATGTGATACTTTTTTAATGAGTAGTAATGCTATTAGTGAAGATGGTCAGCTTTTTAATATTGATGGGAATGGAAATCGTGTAGCTGCAATGATTTTTGGACCAAAAAATGTTATAGTTGTTGCTGGCATGAATAAGATTGTAAAAAATATTGGTGATGCAATACAAAGAACTAGAACAATTGCTGCACCAGCAGTTGTACAGCGTTTTCAAGATGTTAATACTCCTTGCTATATTAATGGTAGTTGTATAGATTGCACAAGTCCTGAAAGTATTTGTGCATATATGGTAACTACAAGAATCAGTCGTCCAGCAAATAAGATAAAAGTAATATTAGTTGGAGAAAATCTTGGTCTATAAAATACATCTGTAAACAAAAATAATTACATAAATAATAAAATAATGTTACATAGTTTACTTACATAAGTGATAGAGAGAAAATTCTATATAAAATTTTCTCTCTATCACTTTTACCTTGTCCTCAAATTTCTATATTCCAATTTTCTTAAATACTATTTCCCTTAGAAATCAAAATATCTACTACTTTTATTATTTAAACTTCTATAATATATAATTTAAATTGTATTTCTAATAAAGTTTTCATAAATACCATAAAGTTTTTTGTTTTAATTTCCGATTGGTGTTTTTTGAATAAATATCTTCTATTTTTTAATAGTACTATACTTGCTCTTTATATTTAGTCTAAAAAATATTGTAATAAATTTATAAGCATTAACTTTTTCACTTAACAATTATTAAAAGAATCGTCGTTGTTTTTAAAATCAGAGTTATTTCTTTCTTGACACTAATATATATATATATTACTATTTATATAAAGTACTATATATACATATTAGTGTTAATTATTATGTATATAGAAAATAACATCACTACTAAAATAAATTTTCAGGAGGTTCAAGGCTATGAATTATAACTTACTTACTCTTTCATGGGAAGATATTTTGAATTTAGACAAAGAAAAACTAGTAGTATTTGTTGGTATAGCTCCAATTGAGGAACATGGTAGACATTTACCAATAGGTGTGGATATTTATGAAACAGATGAATGGATTAACCTTGCAATTAATAAACTAGACTCAATTTTACCTAGCTATTGTTATGGAAAACTGCCTATAATACCTTTGGGCTTTGCAGATATGGGAACTTTCCCAGGTAATATTCATATTAGCCGTGAATTAATTTACAAAATAATTTATAGTACATTAAAGAACATAGTCAAATGGGGTGTTAAAAATATCGTTGTTATATCTGCTCATGCTGACCCACTACATACAATTGCTATAGAACAAGCCTGTGAATCAATCAACAAAGAATATGGCATAATTTCCATTGCACCTATGGGTTCAATTTTTAATTGCGAACAAAAGGGAATCTTAAGAAAATTTTCTAATTCTATTAAAGAAAAAATCAAATTATTTCCAAATGATTTTCACGCAGGCTGGATTGAAACATCTAATATGTTATCACTCTATCCAGAATTAGTAAATGATAATTACCAAGAACGCCCTGATATATCTATTCAAGATAACGAAATGATGAACATCCAAAAAGTTATCAATACAATTAAAAATGAAGGTCATATTGGATTTCCTAAAGAGGCAAGTGAAGAATTGGGAGTTGAACTAAACAATGACATTGGAGAACAAATATACATAGCTACACATAATTTTATTCTTCGTTCTAATTATGAAAAATATATGAATCATCCTTTATATCATGTCCCAAACTTAAAACTTAAAATTTAAAACTTATAATTACTATAATACTTAATTTTTCAAATCAATATAATCTATTTATAACCTATAAAAAATACCTACATAAACTCTTATAAATAACATAAATAGTATAATAAAAGTGGCACTTATAATTAAGTGCCACTTTTATTATACTATTTATGTTACATATTTAATTATTTTTATATAATTCAAGTAAATATTTATATTGCCAATTATGTTCTTTATTAGCATCTTTATTTCTATAAGAAACAACTTTTACATAATAAACTTCTACATATTGACCATAATTTTAATAAATTATTGAGTATGTTTTATCTATAAATTTAGTTTTTTTATTCTCCATCAAGTTTTTTAAAATAATCTTTATTATACTCAGCTAGATAATCTGTACCTCCTCCAGTAATTACATTTAAAAGTTTCATTGCAAATTCAGGGCTAGCTTTACATATATAATTTTCCCCAGACTTAACGACTTCTAAAGCAATTGTAAACTCTTTTTTATTTGCAGAATCAATGTCCTTCATAGTTGGATTAGGCATCATTTCTCCTAATTTAGGAGGATTCTTTTTTAATATAGAAACCATATCTGTATTATTAATTTTTAAATCTACAATAACTTTATCGTCTTTTTTCTTTATATTTTCGATTTTCCAAGACATATTTTTAGAATACATTTTAAATCCTTCTTTGTCACTATAGATAAAACTACCTAACCCTGATTCTGGAAAATATTTATCTACTTTATCAGAATCTTGAGTCTTTATTGCATTAAACATATTATCTACTTCACTTTTTATTTTATTGTCATTATTACACCCAGTTAATACTAATACTGAGATTGCAAACATCATAATACATATAGTAATCTTCTTCATTAAATTATTTCCCCTTACATTTTTTTTAAATATTGATTTATTCTTTATATTTTTTGAAAAAGTTACAGTAATTGCATTTTTAGGGCACACTTTTATACAATCACCACATCTAATACATTCTAAACTATTTACATCTTCATATATTGGAATATCAAGCTTACATTTTGACTGACATACTGTACAATTTGTACATTTATCTTTATCAATTTTAAATCTATATATTGAAATAGGATTAAAGAAACTATAAATTGCACCTAAAGGACATAAGTACCTACAAAATGGTCTATAAATCATTATTGACACTAATAAAATCAATATCAAAATACTTAATTTCCAGCTAAATAAGAATCCTATGGATTCTTTTAAACTTTCATTTTCTAAAATAAGAGGTACCCCACCTAATAATGTACCTGAAGGACAAATCCACTTGCAAAACCAAGGATTACCACCACCTGCTACATTTACAATAGTAATTGGTAAAATAATTATAAAAACTATTAAAACTATGTATTTTAGATATTTTAAATATTTGTCACCATAAACTTTTTTTACTTTTAATGGAAATGGTATTTTATATAATAAATCTTGAATAAGTCCAAAAGGACAAAGCCATCCACAAACAAAGCGTCCAAAAAAAGCTCCAAATGCCATTAAAAATCCTACAACATAAAATGAAAATTTATAATCCCTACTTGATAAAACGGCTTGTAGTGAACCCATTGGACATGCACCTAGTGCCCCTGGACAAGAATAGCAATTTAATCCAGGTACACACAAGTTTTTACTTTCTCCACCATAAATAGTCCCTTGCAAAAAACCATTTATATATCCATTTGTTAATGCTGTAAATGCAATCTGAGTAATAATTCTTATATTATTGTTTATTTTTGATAATAACTTCATGATTGCTCTCCTAACCAATACCAATACATTCAAGGCAAATCATAATTGCTTTAGTTAATACTATATTTGCTTCTCCACGATATATGCCCAATACAATAAATGAAATACCAATTACAATAATAGAAATACCTTTTTTATTTTCTTTAATAAAGTTACTCATTACTTTTTACCATCTTTAATCTTTCATCTATAATTTTTTTCCATTCTTCTTTGCTATTTGCACCTGCAACTTTGTCACCTACAAATTTCCCGTTCTTGTCTACAAAATAAGTTGTTGGAAACTCTATAATTCTTTTAAAATCAGTCTTTTTCAAACCTTCAGATACTGTTAATTGTTGATAGGTAGCATTTGATTTTTTCATAATATCTTTAACTAAGTCTCTCTCTTCATCCGAAAGACCAGTTTTCATATCAGCTCCATCCACTTCTACAACTAATCCCTTTATAGCTACATTTGAATTATTACTTGCATATTCTTTTGATAAAGCTTCAAGTTCTGGCATCTCACCTACACATGGACCACACCAGGTAGTCCAAACATTAATAAGAGTAAGGTCTTTACTTGAAAACACCTCCTTTGTTACCTTATTTCCATCTACATCTTTGGTTTCTAGATTAAAAAACCATTCACTATTCTTTTCGCTTGTGTCTATAGGCTTAGACTCTTTTTTACTACAACCAGAAAGTATACCTAAAGCAAAAACACATCCCAAAACTAATACAAAAAACCTTTTCATACTTCACACTCCTAATATCTATATAATATATAAAATTGTTGATTGAAATAAAAGTAACCTATTCTCTATACTATAGTTATTATATTTAATAAATAATAGCCAACCTAAGGAAAACTATATTGAATATATATAGTTACTAAAATATACTTCTTATCAAACAAAATCTTATATATATGATAAGCTGTAAAACTTAAGATTATATACCTATATTTCTAAAGATTTTCTTAAGATATAATTATCTTTTTCAATAGAGTATAGTTATTCTTTCAATAAAAGTTCATTAATCGCTATTCTATAAATCCTACGAAACATAAGTTATTATTGATTTAAAGCCATTTATAATATTAACAAAGTTTTTCTTGACTATATAGTTACTATATACCTTATTATATATAGAGAGTAATAAAAGGAGGTAAAATTTATGGAAAATTTATTTACAAGAAAATTCACTACTTTTGAATTTCTAAAATTTGTTTCTCCTGCAATTATATCCATGGTATTTATATCTTTATACACAATAATAGATGGTATATTTGTGTCAACATTAGTTGGCTCAGATGCTCTTGCTAGTATAAATATTGTACTACCCATAATCAACCTTGTTTGTGGTTTTGGAATAATGATGGCAACTGGTGGAGGAGCTATAGTTTCTATACGTATGGGGGGAAATAGACAAGATGAAGCCAATTCTACATTTTCTTTTATAGTTTTATTTTCATTGATTATTGGAATTTTATTCACAGTAATCTCGTATTTTTTTGTCAAAGAAATATCTATTTTACTTGGAGCAACAGATAAACTACTACCTTATTGTATAACTTATGGTAAGGTTATGATTTTATGTACACCTTTTTATATTTTAAAATTTATATTTGAATATTTTACAAGAACTGATGGAAACTCTAAACTTAGTTTATTTCTATCAGTAATTGGAGGTGTAACAAATATAATATTAGATTATGTGTTTATTAAATATTTTGGAATGGGTCTTCTAGGTGCTGCGGTTGCAACTGCTATAGGTATCATTTTAACTTGTATTTTAGGTATAGCCTACTTCTTATCAAGTAAATCTACATTAAAATTAAAAAAACCAAAAACTGATTTTAGACTTATAAGAGATACAATGATAAATGGTTCTTCTGAAATGGTTACAGAATTATCTACAGGAATTACAACATTCTTATTTAATATAGTTGCTTTAAGATTAGCTGGAGAAACTGGACTTGCAGCTCTTACTATAGTACTTTATGCTCACTTTTTGATGACATCGGTTTATCTAGGTTTTGCTGCTGGAGTATCACCATTGATAAGTTATAATTTTGGTGCTGAAAATAGTGATAAGTTAAAAGAAACATTTAAGCATTCTTTAAAATTTATATTTGTTTCTTCTATTTTAGTTTTTATTGTAGCTTTAGTTTTTGCACCACTTATTGTTAGGGTTTTTGTAAATCCTGATAATGGAGTATTTGGTTTAGCTTTACAAGGTCTAAAAATATTTGCTTTTGCTTTTTTATTTGTTGGTATAAATATATTTGCATCAGGATTTTTCACAGCATTTCACAACGGAAAAATTTCAGCTATTATATCTTTTAGTCGTGCCTTTGTTTTTGTAATTATAGGAATTGTAATTCTTCCTCCTATATTGCATCTAAATGGATTATGGCTTACTGTTCCATTTGCTGAAATTATAACTATATTTATATCTATATTGTTTATAAAAAAATATAAGAGTAAATATAAGTATTAGTAAAATATATATTTGTTAAAATTAGTAAAGCTAGCTTAAAGTGACCGTATTTAAATTTCTCTTTAGAAACTTTATATTTGCAATGAAATTAAAGCCCTTAAAATCCAAAACAAATGGTTTTTAAGGGCTTTTTACTATTAATATTTAAATCTACTTTTAAGGTAATTTATATTTTAACTATAATAAATCATTTGCATAATCCTTAATTGGAGCTCTTCTAAGTAGTAATATTATTAAGGCTACACAAACAAATATAGTTCCTACTTTTAACCCTAATAAAATAGAAGTATTTTCAAATAAAATAATAATTTTATCTAAATATGTAATCATTTTTTGCATATGTTTAATTGCAAAATTAACTACATAAATTAATATCAATATTGGTAGTCCTATCAATAGAGTAAAGCTAGTAGCTTTTCTAACCCTATAAGTAAAAGCACCCAATAAAGCGCCTATCAAACCTATACATATTTCACTAATACATAAATTTATAAAATAATTTAAGTAAGCTAGTGGCATATTTGCTGTTGATGATTCTATTATTGTGGGTATAGAGATCCAAAGTAAATCTTGTTTCAGTAAAGATAATATATCCACCTTATAACCAGTTATAAACTCCATAGATAACTTTGATAAAAATATTAAAACTATACTTATAATAGAAAGAACAAAGGACAAAATAATTAAGGTTAGTATAATAGCTTTTATACAATTCTTTCTATCTGCCCTTATACTTAAAGCCCCTGAAAAATCTTTATTTACTATGGATATTCCATATACAAATATTAGTATACTTATATAGTTTAAAAGTGTCGTTGTGAAAGATGATAAGTCTTGTTTAGGCAAATTAGCAAAAGTTACAATAATAAGTGGTAAAACATTTAAAAAAGCACCCATTACCAAAAATAAAATTATATATAGTTTTGTATTTTTATTAAAAAATTTCATATATGGTCTTAATTCATTCAATTACAAAACCTCCTTTTTAGTCATACTTACAAACATATCTTGTAATCCTATGTATCCTACATCTATATTTGAATTTTCAATTATATTTTCATCGTTTTTACTAAAGTCACCATAGTAAAAGTAGGCAACTGTATTTCCAAATGATTTCTTAGGCTTTACATTTATTATTGCTTCTAACTTTTCTACTTCTTCTCTGCTTCCAGTAATATAATGAGCTTTTTGTTTTATAGTATCAATATCTTCATCTATAATAATCTTACCTTCATTTAATATTATTACATGCTCTAATAAATCATCTATTTCATCAATTAAATGAGTTGATATTATTATCGTTCTTGGATTTTTTATATAATTATCTAAGATTACATTATAAAATTCTTGCCTGTTTACTGCATCTAGACCAATTGTTGGTTCATCAAATATAGTGATGGCTGAATTGGAACAAATTCCTATTATATTTGAAAGTATAGTCTTCATTCCCCTAGACAATTTTCTATACTTTTTCTTTATATTTAAATCAAAATATTTACATAGTTTTTCTTCTAATGCCTTATCATAATTTTTATAGAAGCTAGAAGAAAACTCGAATATTTGACCTACTTTAAAGTCTGAATTATAAAATTCTTTTTCTCTTACAATACAAATATCTTCCAATACTTTTAAATCTTCTTTTATATTTTTTCCTGAAATTTCTATATCTCCTTCACTTTGAATTAATTGATTTACTATTATATTCAATAATGTAGTTTTCCCAGCACCATTTTTTCCTAATAAACCATATATTTTATTTTCTTCAAAATTCAGAGACATGTTATCAAAAATCTTTTGTTTTTTGAAGCTATGAGACAAATTTTTTATCCTGATAGAGTTACTCATACATTACTCCCCCTTAAAATTTATTATAATATCAACTAATTCTTCTCTGTTTATCTCTAATTTATCTGCTTCTTGAAGTAGATTTTTTATAAAATTATTTTTAAAGTTTTCTTTCCTAACTTCTTTTATTATACTTCTTGCCCCCTCTGATACAAACATTCCTATCCCTCTCTTCTTGTATAAAATATTCTTATCAACTAATGTATTTATTCCTTTCAAGACTGTAGCAGGATTAATTTTATAAAGCTTTGAAAGTTCAGTTGTTGATGGAACCTGCTCTTCTTCTTTTATTCCATCTGATAGTATTTCATCTTCAATTGCTCGTGCTATCTGAATAAATATGGGTTCTTCATTATTTAATATTAATTTCATAGGTTCCTCCTTCCTAAGTTAGTTAATTACTTAAGTAACTAACTATAAGACTATAATATATTATAAAGTTTTCTCTGTCAAGATTAAATAAAAAAAACAGAGGGAAATTTCCCTCTGCCTTTTATTCTATAAATTTATAATTAAACTAATATCTAGTTGTCATTGTTTTATCCATTAATTAATAGTTTTAATAACCTGTTATGTCTTCATTTTTTAATATTTTACATATTGAACTAGTACCTAATCTTTCAGCACCTGCCTCTATAAATTTTTCTGCATCAGAAATCGATTTAACACCTCCAGCAGCCTTTATCTTAACAGTTTCTCCAACATGCTCTTTCATAAGCTTTATATCTTCTAAAGTAGCTCCACCTGTTCCCATTCCAGTAGATGTCTTTATAAAATCTGCACCAGACACTGTTACTATCTCACACATCTTTACTTTTTCATATTCCTCTAAATAACATGTTTCTATAATAACTTTTAATATTTTATCTCCAATAATTGCTTTTATTTCTTTTATCTCATTTTCTATCTTCTCATAGTCCCCATTTTTAATATCTGAAATATTTACAACCATATCAACTTCATCTGCTCCATTTTTAATTGCATCTTCAGCTTCAAATACCTTCGTTGCAGTAGTTTGATATCCTAGGGGAAATCCTATTACTGTGCATACCTTTATTTTACTATTTAAATATTCTACTGCTCTTTTTACATATGATGGTGGTATACAAACTGATGCTACATTCATGTTTATAGCCTCATCACATAAAATCTTAATATCTTCCCATGTCGTTGTAGCCTTTAAAATAGTATGGTCTACTGTTTTTAATATGTGTTTCATAAAATCCTCCTAAATATATAATTAATATAGTTAAACTAGTTTTTTAAGTGTAACTTTCTTTTTGCAATATTTAATATCATATCAACTTCTTCAACTTTAAAAATGGTCATTAGTAATGTATAAATTCCACCTCCAACTATTACTGAAATGGTTAATGATACTAACTCGTTAAGTGTACCTACGCCTAAAAGTCCAAATATAAATTTATACGTAAAATATGATAAAATTCCCATAATAACTGATGCTACTAATGATTTTAAGGTTGCTTTTATTATCTTATCTTGTCCAAAATAACCTACTTTCCTTCTTAAATTTATGAAAAGTAACAATATACATGCAATTGATGATGAACTAGTTGCAAGAGCAAGACCACCATGAGCCATAGGTTTTATTAAAATTAAATCTAGCACTATATTTACACAAACAGATATAATACCATTTACCATAGGTGTTTTTGTATCTTGTAATGAATAAAAAACTTTACCTAATATATCTCTAAGTCCAAATGCAGTCATTCCAACTGCATAGAAAACTAAAGCAGTTGCTGTCATTTGAGTTGCTCTAGCATCAAAAGCTCCTCTTTCAAATATAATTCTAACAACTGGATTTGCAAAAACAATAGACCCAACTGAAATAGGAATCATAGAAATTATTATCATATTGACACTAGATTTAACTGAACTAGTAAATTTTTTTTGATTATTCTCTGCACTTAATTTTGACAGCATTGGGTACATAACAGACACTATTGAGGCTGTAAATGTCCCTGTAACAAAACCATTTAACCTATCTGCATAAGTAAGTGCTGGTATACTACCTTTAACTAATGTAGATGCTAAAGTTGTATCAACTAATGAGTTTACTTGATTAACAGCAACACCTATAAACACTGGTGAAAGTAATACCAGCAATTTTATAAGACTATCATCTTTAAAGTCTAAGTAAAATGAATATTTGTAATCTGTTTTTTTAACAAAAAACATGTAAAAAAGTAGCTGAACTATCATAGCAACTACCGCACCAACTGGAAGTACATATGGTCCAAACACGGTACTTATCATTATTGAAATAATTATTACTATATTATAGGGTATACTACCAAATCCAACTATGATAAAATTTTCTTTTATTTGTAAAAATGCTGACATAACACTAGTAATACCTATAAATATTATTCCTGTTATAAGTACTTTAGTAAATTTTACAGTAAGCTCAAATCTCTCGCCTTCAAATCCTATAGCAAATATACTCACAAGTTGTTTTGAAAAAATCACACCCAGTATAGCTACAATTATGCATATACCAACTATTATATTTAAGACATTGTTTAAAAATTTTACTGCTTGTTTTTCACCTTGTTTACTACTTATGTCTTGATACATTGGTATAAAAGTAGTAACTATAGCAGTTCCTATTGCTGCAAATATAATATTTGGTATATTCATAGCTGTCAAATAACTTTCTGTATACAAACCTGTTCCATAAATTGATGATAAAACTAATTCTCTACCCATGCCAAGAATCTTAGATATTACAGTAACTATCATCAAATAAAAAGTTGCTTTAGCCACTTTGCTCATTTCATCACTCCACTTCTAACACACTTCTTTTAGTTCAGTAAAAGCTAGCCTATTATATATAATTTAATCTATTATTCCTACATTTTCTGAAGATAATAGTAGTTGTTTATTCTTTAATATATCATAAATAACATTATTTTTTATGTTTTTTATTTATACAACATTTTCTATAATCGCAATTTAAATCTAATAGAATAAATTTAATTGAATTCACAGAAATGGAGTTATTATTTTCTAATCTAGGTAAAACAAAACACTTATATTAGCAATATCTTTAAATTTCATTTTATTCATTTCTTATAACTTAATAATCTCAACATAAGGAAAATATATAATCATTTTTAAGTTATATTTTAACATATTTTATCTATTTTGAAAAATTTTAATCACTTTTACTAAATAACTATTTATTTAAAGAAAATCCAAAAAAGTATTCTCCTCAATGAAGAATACTTAACAGAGATATATAAGTGCATTTTAAATAAAGTACATCAATATGATTATTAATAGTCGTCAATAAGCTAATAAAAGCTCAACTTTTCTGCAAGTTAAAGTAATGTAAAGGTAATTTTTATTTTATTAATCTCATATTTTCCTATTGAAAAACCATTATTGATTATGTGTAAGTATGACAAAAGAAAAAACAAAAGTAGGAGAATCTTTCTCCTACTTTCTTTTATATTCGCTTTATAAATATTAATAAAAATGCTTTAATTGTTTTAATTTACTTGGATGTCTTAATTTTCTTATTGCTTTAGCTTCTATTTGTCTTATTCTTTCTCTAGTAACTCCAAACACCTTTCCAATTTGCTCTAATGTCTTAGGGGCATCATCATCAATGCCAAATCTCATTCTCAAAACCTGCTGTTCTTGTTCTCCAAGACCTGTAAGTAATTCTTCTATTTTTTCTTTTAAATTATGTTGTTCCACTTCATGCATTACAACATCTTTAAAATCAGCATCTGATGGTATAAATTCAACTAAACTACTATCTTCATCTTCTTTTAATGGTGTATCCAAAGATACAACATTTTTATCTCGTTTTAATAATTCCAATACTTTCTCAACCTCAAGACCACAAGCATCTGCAATCTCATCTACAGTTGGTTCTCTTAATAATACATTTAAAAGTTCTTGTTTCTTTTTCTTTACAAAATTTATTCTTTGGTGAAGATGTATAGGTATTCTAATAGTATTTTCGCAATCATCAATATATCTTGTTATGCTTTGTTTTATCCACCATGTAGCATAAGTGCTAAATTTGTATCCTTTTTTATAATCGTACTTCTCTACTGCTTTTATGAGTCCTATATTTCCCGCTTGAATTAAGTCTAGCATATCAATACTATCTCTTTTATATCTTTTTGCTATGCTCACTACCAACCTATAATTTGAATTTATAAACTTTTCCTTTGCTACTGAAGATGAGTTGATTATTTCCTTTGCCAGCTCTACCTCTTCTCCTGCTGACAACATTTTGTATTCCTCAATTTCCTTTAAATACATTTTCATCGCATTTGATACATTTGATGAACCCACACAAATATAATTTTCATAATTATTTTCTTTTTTAGTATCCATAATCAAACCCCTTCTATTCATAGAATTTGCTAAAACAAAAATAAATAATTTAAAACTACATAATCTACAACTACATAATATCCCCTTCTTCAAATAAGTTGTTTTGTATATTATGTATACAAAGTTATAAAAACTATACCTATAATATTATTCTACCTCTAACCCTAATATCCTCCTTATATATATAATTTATTTTATTATATATTGTTATATCCTAAGTTTTTAGATTGATATATGTCTAAAAAAAGACTGTTGATTAAACAGTCTTTTTTAATATATATGCTTGTTATTTACTTTTCATGATGATTGCATCCACATCCACAATTTTCATCGTGATGATGATGTTCTTCTTCTGAATCTTTAACTTGTTGTTCCATCTCATTAAACTCTTTTACCATTATATCATAAGTTGGAAGTGCTGCCTCAGTATCATATTCTTCGCCTCTCCAATCAGCATACATCATAGCATCACCATTAGTTAAAACCAATCTACCTGACATAGTTATGTTATCTACTTCTTCTAAAAATTCTATTTGTTTTTGTAAAACTTCCCCTTCTAATTCTACATCTTCATCTAAACACTGCACTATCATTACTGGAGCGTAATAATCCTCATCATCTTTAACATTTACAATAATATCTAAAGTTCCCTCTGCACCTTCTTCAAATTCTGCTAATTCAACATTTGTATCAATCATGTCCTGAGGTACCAATAAATCTTCTATTAAATATTTTATTACTCTGTCTTTTACTAATTCTTTTGACATTTATTTTTTCTCCTTCCGATTCTATAACATTATCATAATCATTTCTATATTATAGTATACTACATTAATTGTTTTTTCAATCTCTTATAAAAATTATTTTTTTATTATTTACCTTATATTACCTTTTTTATTACAAACTTGTAATCGCATTGATTTAAAAAATAGTTTATATTTAGTATAATAGAAATGTAGCACATATTTTTATTCAGTATATTGATAAAAATGTATATTGAAAATGTAATGTATGTTAAATCTAGGAGGATTATTATGAAGTTTAAAAAACAAATTAGCTCTATTATTATATCTACTATGCTTGTGTTTGGAAGTTTAAACCTTGCTTATGCAGATGGAACAAATGTTGTTACACTTGGAGCTAACTTATCAGAATCTCAAAAACAACAAATGCTTAATTATTTTGGAGTTAAAAAAGACCAAGTCTTAGTTTTAGATGTAACAAATGCAGAAGAAAGACAATATTTACAAGGTGTTGCAACAGAGAGCCAACTTGGTAAAGTTACTATTTCTTGCTCTTATGTTGAGCCTACAACAAATGGCAATGGAATTAATGTTAAAACAGCAAATTTAACTTGGGTAACTAGCTCAATGATTGCTTCAACACTTACAACAGCTGGTCTTGAAAATGCAAATGTTATTGCTGCTGCTCCATATCCTGTAAGTGGTACTGGTGCATTGACAGGAATTATGAAAGCATTTGAAGATGCATCAGGAAAAAAACTTGACGAAACAAAAAAGGAAATTGCTTCTGAAGAGTTAGTGGTTACAGGTGATTTAGGAGATGATATAGGTCAAGAAAAAGCAACTGGTGTGATGAATGATATCAAAACAGAAATTGTAAAAAATGGTACAAAGGATACTAATCAAATAGCTAATACGATAAATAATGTTGTAAACAATTACAATATTACTATTACACCAGAACAAAAAGAACAAATTCAAGGTGTAATGAAAAAAATAGCTGACCAAGATTATGATTACAATAATATGAAAAATACATTGGATAATGTATCAGACAATGTAAATGAACAACTAAAAAAATTAGGTGATAGTGTTAAAGGTTCTGGAATACTAGATACTATAGGTGGATGGTTTAGTGGAATAGGAGATTGGTTCTCTGGTTTATTCTCAGGAGGAGATAAAAAAGATTTGGGAATCTTAAATAACACTAATGATGAGTCTCTTGGCTCAAATGCTGTGATAAACTCTACAGAAGGTGTTCAAATAAATCCACAAGATAATACTAACTCTAATAATACAGATAACTCAGAAGATAGTACTAACTCTAATAATACGGATAACTCAGAAAATAATAGCGAGAATAATGATAACACTCAATCAAGTGAAAATAACACAACTAATAATTCTGAAAATCAATCCAATACTAATGACTCAGTTGGTTTCTTTGAAAAAATAAAGAATTGGCTTTCAGGTTTATTTTAAAAATTAAGTAAATAAAAGAATTGCCTAATATAGAAATTTTCTATAAAAGGCAATTCTTTTTATCTCAAATAAATTCTTATTACTTGCTCATTTTTTGAGATTTTTCTATACATGCACATATAGCTTTTATAACAGAGGCTCTAAAACCTTCCTCTTCAAGGACTTTAACTGCTTCTATAGTAGTCCCTCCAGGTGAGCATACCATATCTTTTAGTTCACCAGGATGTTTTCCTGTTTCAAGTACCATTTTTGCAGAACCCATAACTGCTTGTGCTGCAAATTTATATGCTTGTTGTCTTGGCATTCCTGCAATTACTGCTGCATCTGCAATAGCTTCTATAAACAAAAACACATAGGCTGGTGCAGAACCACTCGCTCCAATCACTGCTTCTATAAGATATTCTGGTACGACTTCAGTGTTTCCAAAAGAACTAAATACTTCTACCACTGCTTCTAAATCTTCATCTTTTATATTTTTATTTATAGATATTGAAGACATAGCCTCATTTACAAGTGCAGGAGTATTAGGCATAGTTCTAACTATTTTTTTATTTTCACCTATAATTGCCTCTATATCTTTTATAGATTTTCCTGCTGCTATTGTAACTATAATCTTACTATCATCTACAAAATCTTTTATCTCTTCTAAAATATCATCATATATGTCTGGCTTAACAGCTACAATTACTATATCAGAATTTCTAGTAACCTCTTTTGAATCTTTTGTAGTATTTATACCAAAATTTGCATGTATTCTATCAAGAGTTCCTTGAGTATATGCTGATGCTGTTACCATATTAGGTTCAACTAATTTTGAATTTACTATACCACCTATCATAGCACTGGCCATATTCCCTGCACCTATAAATCCAATTCTTTTCACTGTAATACTCCTCCTTAAATAAGTAATAACTAAACTTTAAGCTTCTTTAACTGTATCAGAATTTTCAAATGGATTTGGTATACTTACCACTAAAATTCTTACCATCTTATTAGTATAGTTAACCCAATTGTGATTGTTCTTTTCACTATTATAGTGTATTGTATCACCTGGATACATTTCAATTTGCTCGTCACCCAAAAACACTGTAAGAGTGCCCTCTAAAACATATACAAATTCTTCACCACTATGTACATAGCAACAAATTTCTTCACTACTTTTACTTGGAAGAATTTCAATTAATCTTGGTAACATAGTTTTTTCTTTTAAATTAGATGATAAATGATAATGTATAAATGTTGAATTTTCTACATCAAAAACTTCTTTTTCATAACTTCTTAATACAGGTCTCTTATGCTCCTTTGGTTTCATAAAAAAGTAAGTTAAATCTACATCCAATACATTTGCTATTTTACCTAATGAATCTGTTGCCACACTTGTTAATCCTCTTTCAAGCTGTGACAAAAATCCAATTGATAAGTTTGTTTTCTCACTCATATCTTTCAGTGTCATTTGTTTTTGAGTTCTAAGTTGCTTTATTTTTGCTCCTATGTCCTTATTCAAAACCATCACCCCTAAATAATTTTAATTTTTTCATAATATAAATATAAGAATATAAATATAGGCTATTATATCTATAATATTTCACCTCAAAAAAACTTTATTAGTATAAATATAATTTATTCACTTTCTTTTGTCTACACATTTATCATTATTTATAATTTATTATATATATCTCTCTACCTAATTTAATAAAATTTATTAATCATTTTTCTATTTTTTAATATATCTGATTATAATGACTTTTTTTATATTATAAAACTATATTATAAAACTTAAGTTATTCCTATAATTTACTTTATTGTTTATATAGTTCATAATATATAAATCTTATTAGTATAATTTTTATCAGATTACTATCTTTAATTTATGTACATTGCATTATATAGTTTATTTGAATTTAACTATTAAAAATTAAGCTTATTACATTGCTATTTCTACAGATTTTTACATCCTTTACAATAATTATAACATAATTTTACAATTTAATAGTATCTATTCAATGCCTTTTTTTATTTCTACAATATCTTATATTTTACAGTCTAAAACTATACATATTTTTCTAATATTTATACAGATACAGACTTGTTATTTCCTAATTTAACAATCGTTATCAAAATATTTATCATCTTTTTAAATTCCATTTTTAAATTTTCTGTCTAACAATAATTTTCATAATAAACCATATGAAATCACCTTATAACCTCAATCATACGATTTTAAATATATCTCTATTCTAAAGATACTTTCTTTTTTTGTCAAAATTTTTCTATTTTTTATAAATAATTATTTGTTGTAATAAATAATCTGTTTAATATAAAATAAACTAACTTTATATATAAACACGACTATTCTTAATAAAATGCGTCCAAAAGTTAATATTCATTTATTTTATAGTATAATATTATCATACTTATTTTGTTGAAATATATCTTTGTTTGTATAAACAAAACAATTGAAAATAATTATAAAAATCTACTGAAAATACATCTCCTGCTTTATAAATTTATTTATACTAAAATAAAAATTCTATAAAAAATAAGATATATATTTATAAAAAATAATTTTTATAAATATATATCTTATTGATATCAGTACCTATTCTATATAAAAACGCCATAAAAAGTCTTTTGCTTCTTCTGCATAGTCTATATTTATACGTTTACTAGTTTTTATATCCAATTTATCTTCACTAAATACTTTTTTTCCTTCATTATCATAATAAAAGTCACTTATATACAATTCTTCACCCATTATACTCTTACTATTTAAGCTTCTATCTACTTTTAAAGCCTTACAAAGTTTTCCTGGTCCATTAGTAATATTTTTTATTTGATACTTACTCAAATTATCATACAGTTTATTATATCTATTTACAGATATCTCATTTAAAGAAGTTATTGGTTCGACACCTCTTATTAACACACACTCTGGTACATTTTCTGTATTTGCTGATAGATTTAGACAATTGTACATACCATAAATTAAATAAACATATATATGTCCACCATCTAAATAGAGAGGCTTAGTTCTCTCAGTTCTTTTATCACCATATACATGTGCGCCTTTGTCATTTATACCCATGTATGCCTCTGTCTCTACTATCTTGGTAACAATTGTTTTATTTTCATATTTTCTTATTAAATATTTACCTAATATAGATTTAGCTAAATCAATTCCATTTTTCCTAAAAAAATCCTTTTCCAAAATTTCACCTCATAAAGTTTATTTATAGTCAGTTAAATACAGCTAAAATCATAAGTAAAATTAGTCTGCTTTTAATTGTATATTAATATATAAAATAATGGATTTCAATATTTACTACTTATATATATCAAAAAATTCTATCTCGAATTTTTCAATATTATCGTTGTAATTTGATTTATCATAGACTTCTTCAACTACTTCTTTAATTGGGAATATTATTTTTACCTTTGTTCCTTCTCCTAATTTACTATCTATATAAATTTCTCCATTTTGAATTTCAATTAACGATTTTGCAAGACACAATCCTATTCCACTGCCGAATTCGTTTGATATACCACTATTTTCAATTTGTTTAAATCTATTAAATATGTCGTTTAATTTCTCCTTTTCTATACCTATTCCAGTATCTTTTATAAGTATTTCTACATTTTCACCCTCTTTATATATTCCTACAAGTATTTCTCCACCTTCTAAAGTAAACTTTATAGCATTTGATAATATATTCAATATTATCCTCTCTATAGATTCTGGGTCAAGTCCTACTCTCATGGTTTCTTCATTTGTATCAAAAACTAAGTCTATTCCCTTAGATTTTGCATAACTGCTAATGGATGTAACTATTCTTTCTGTTATATCGATAATATCAAAGTTAACCGCTTTAATCTTATATATTTCTGATTTAACTTGAGAAATATTTATTATATTATCTATTAATCTTAATAATCTAAACATGTTTTGTTTAGTTATTTTTATGTGTTCTCTTAATATATCTTGACAGTCAATTATCTTTCCTTTTTTATAAAGATTCTCGATAAGCTGAACTGAACTATAGATATTATTTAAAGGGGTCTTAAGTTCATGAGATATATTAGCATAGAACTCCATCTTCATCTGGTCATACTGTCTTTGTTTTATTAATGCTTTTTTAAGTCTCTCAGACTCTCTTTGTACACTTAAATCTTTAATTATTCTCACTCTACTTCTCTTCTGCCCAAAGTATAAGGTTCTTGATATCATCTTTACTTCTTTAATATGATTGTTTTCATTTACTATATGAATACTTTTTTCTCTTTCACCTATATTTAAATTGTTTATGTATTTTTTTACTAAGATATTTCTATATTTTTGTGTTGTTACGCCTAGTACATCACTTGATATTCCAAATAATTCTCTAAAAGCTCTATTCGTATAGAGTACTCTTGATGTACTTAAATCTTCAAGAAAAATAGCCTCTGGTATAGCATCTAATAATTTTTCATATATTATTTTTTGTTCATTTACTGTTCTAAGTATATTTATTTCTTTAGTTATATCTCTAAATGTAAGTAACTTAAATAATTTATTATTTGACCAATAATCTCCAACTCTCACTTCTTCAACATGTTCTTCGCCCTCTGAATCAGACATTACAAAATTAATTATACAATTTGCCGTATCATTATAACTTACTATTTCAGCTTTCTTTTCTTTTGTTAGATTTAATCTTTTAAACTCTCTATTATCAAAAAAATCTATGTTAAAGGTTTCAAAATATTTTTCTAATGTCATATTAACTAGCTCTTTTGGTGTACATTTAAAACTCTTTTCATATTTTTTATTTATGCTTATTACTTTATTCTTCTTTATACCACCTTCTGCACTTCTTACAAGTATAGGAGATGGTATATTTAATATTATATTTTCATAATCTTTATTTATAGCCCTTATCTCTTTATCCATTTTTATTTCATTTGTAATATTATTTAAGCTTATTAAATAATTACTTTCTTCTTCATTATTACTTAAACTTAACAAATATATTTTATTATTCAACTCTACTTGTTTATCAATTATACTTATATCCGTATCAAATTTCTTTAGCTTTTCAGCTACATGCTCATCTTCCTTTATAAAATTTAATATGTGATAAAAGTTTTTCATATCCTTTGAAAATTCATCTTTAAATGCATTATTTGTATAACTTATATTAAAATCATAATCTGTTATTATCCATACACTTGGTATAGTATCAAGTGCTTGTCTTAATAACTCTTTTCTTTCATCTATGTAATTTTTTAATGTTTTCTGTATAGTCATGTCCTTTTCTATTGCTAGATTTATCTTACTTAATTGTTCTGACTTTTTACTTAATTTCTTATTTATTGAATTTAATTCATAATATGGATATACCACTCTATTAATTAGACTGTATACATACACATAGTAAGTATAATTACATAACAATAAATACACTACTCCTATTAATCTATCTGTATCTACTATACTAATTTGACAAGTTGTTATAAAACCTATAATAGTTGCAAATAAAGCAAAGTATGATAAATTTTTTATTAAGCTATAATGTTCAGTTTCACTATTAGTTTTGTTTAATACAAACAATAAATTGAACAAAGACATGACAACATTAATTGCCATAATAATCATATTCAAATAAAAGTTATTAAAAATACTTCTTAGAAGATAATCTACTATTACAAAAGTACTGTTGAAAATCAACAAATGACTTATTCTCAGCTTTTTTATTTTAGAAATTGTTAAGTATATAAATGTAGATATATTAATTATACTTAAATTGAGTATCATAACTTGGAATTTTTGAATCTCTAATTCTGCTATGCCTAAAATCCCCACAAAAACTAATACAAGGCATCCTAATTTTAGTATGTTTATAAATTCATCTTTTTCAAAACTAGTTATATAAACTATAGAATATCCAAATATCCAAAGTAAAATTATTCTATACATATTTATGGAAACTGTATACAAATTTATATTCAAAAGTGCAATAATTAAAAATAACCCATTAGCCAATATATAGCCCTTATTCTTCCTTAAAGTTCCTTTAGATTCCATATTCTCCACCACTTCTTCATTTTTATATAGTTTTATCTATAAATATGTTACCACAATTCTCCCAAAAAATTTGTCACTTTCTAGTTATAAAAAAAAATGAGTAAAGTTTTTAAAATTTTACTCATTTTATAGATTTTGTATATTTAATTTAAAAAGCTGGAACTATACTTCCTTTATATTCATCTTGTATAAACTTTTTAACTTCTTTACTATTCATAGCCTCTGATAAAGCTTTAATCTTATCGCTATCTTTATTATCTTCTCTACAAGCAATTATATTTACATATGGAGAATCGCTTGATTCTATTACTATTGCATCTTTAGTAGGATTTAAATTCGCTGTTAAAGCATAGTTAGAATTTATTACTGCTCCATCAACATCTTTTAATACTGTTGGTAATTGTTCTGCATTCATTTCTTTTATTTGTATATTTTTAGGATTTTTAGTTATATCTTTTTTAGTTATAAGTTCGCCATCCTTTACTTCTATTAATTTATGCTTTGCTAATAATTTAAGTGCTCTAGCTCCATTAGTCGCATCATTTGGTACAGCTATAACTGCTCCATCTTTTACTTCATCTAATGATTTAACTTTTTCTGAATAGAATCCCATTGGCTCTATATGAACTTTAGATGTATAAGTAAGTTTATATTCCTTTTCCTTCACGGTCTCCTCTAAAAATGGAATATGTTGAAAGAAGTTAGCATCCAAAGAACCCTCATCTAAAGCTGTATTTGGAAGCACATAATCATCAAATATCTTTACTTCTAAATCATATCCTTTTTCTTTTAATAAAGGTTTTGCAACTTCCAATATTTTTGCATGTGGATTTGATGATGCCCCTACTAATATTTTTTTATCCTCTTTGTTTGAACATCCTACTGCTGATATTGCTATTGCTGACACTAATGCTACTGATAATAATTTTTTTAATTTCATTTTTTACTCCCCCTTTAAAAATGTTTTATTGATTAAATTATTTTAGTTTCTTATAAGCTAGATTTCCTAAACCTTGTATTATTTGAACTAGTATTACAAGTGCTATTACTGTATAAACCATTACTGCTGTGTCAAATCTTTGGTATCCGTAAATAAGAGCTATATTACCTAGTCCACCAGCTCCTACTGCACCTGCCATAGCTGTATAACCAAGTATAGAAATTACTGATAATGTAATTCCAGATACTATTGAAGGCATTGCTTCTTTTATCATAACTTTAAATACTATTTGTTTTTTTGTAGCTCCAAAAGATTTGGCAGCCTCTATTAGTCCCTTATCAACTTCGTTTAATGAACTTTCTATAATCCTAGCGATAAATGGTGCTGCACCAATAGTTATTGGTACTATTGCAGCAGTTTCTCCTATACTTGTTCCAACAATTAATCTTGTTATTGGAATCATTGCAACTATAAGTATCATAAATGGGAAACTTCTAAATATGTTTACTATAAATCCTAGTGCACTATTAATCGTACTATTTGGTTTTAATCCATCTGGTTTTGTCACCACTAATATAATTGCTAGTATAAATCCTAATATTGTTGCCACTACAGTTGGTACTATGACCATATATAAAGTTTGTAGTAATGCATTTGGAAATAGTGTTGTTAAAAAATCAATTAGACTATTCATTTATCATTTCCTCCCATCTTATGTCCTTATCTGTAAGATACTGTTTTACTTTATCTCCACTTTTATCTGAAACATTTATAATAAGTGAACCTAAAATATCTTCTTTAAATTGTTCTAATTTCCCAAATATTATAGATACATCTATGTTTAACTCTCTTGCCATTGTTGTAATAATAGCTTCATTAGAAATGTCTTTAGGGAATAGTATTTTTATATTTGTTCCTTTTGGTAAAATTATACTTTCTTCACCTATTAATTTTCTAAGTCCTTTAGTATTTCTCAAGAAAATTTCTTCTGTATCTCCTATTTCTAATACCTCTCCATTTTCCATTATTGCCACTCTTCCACAAATTTGTTTTATAACTTCCATTTGGTGAGTTACAACTATTATTGTTATTCCTAGGTTTTTGTTTATATCTTCAAGTAATGAAAGAATTGATTTTGTAGTATTTGGGTCTAGTGCTGAAGTTGCTTCATCACAAAGAAGTACTTGTGGGTTTAGTGCTAAAGCCCTAGCAATTGCAACTCTCTGTTTTTGACCACCACTTAAGTTTCTTGGTTTATCATTTTTCTTTTCAGATATACCAACCACTTCTAGTAACTCTAAAACTCTTTTTTTTATTTCTGCCTTTGTATATCCAAAGCACTCTAAAGGTAATGCTACATTATCAAACACTGTTTTTCTTTCAAGTAATGAAAAGTGTTGAAAAATCATACCTAACTCTTTTCTTAAATCCCTCATTTGCTTTTCATTTAATGACTTTACTTCCTTATTAGATACAAGCACACTACCTTCTTGATATTCTTCTAGCCCATTTATACATCTAAGTAGTGTTGATTTTCCAGCACCACTATGACCTATTATTCCAAAAATTTCTCCAGATTCTATCTCAATACTTACATCTTTAAGTACTTGAGTCTTTCCATAATACTTATTAACATTTTTTATGCTAATCATAAAATTTCCTCCCCACATATTCTGCTCAATTTGTATGTTTATTTTTATTTATGTATTTTAAATTTGTATCTAACAAAATAAAAGCCTGAGTATAAACTCAGGCTTAGAAAGCTATTTATACTCATCTATCAACTATATTAGTTGCAGGATTTAGCACCAATGTATATAAAATATACTGGTTGCCGGGTTTCAAAGGGCCAGTCCCTCCACCACTCTTGATAAGACGTTATTTAATTTAATTCGATTATCATTTCTTGCTATGTTATATATAATATATTTATTAATAATATTTGTCAATAAATTTATTTGAAATTTTTATTTTTTATTATTCTGAATTGAAAACAAAGTTCATAAAACCTCATATCAGTTTAGAAAATGGATATCAAGATACTACTCTTTCAATTATTTTGACAAAACTGATACTTGTTCTATCTAATTTCTATTTGGATGTGGATTTCTTCGAGTAGAATGTTAGTGATTTTCCAGCAAAAGTAGAAGCATATAAAGAACTTATTTGCAAAGAACTTGGAGTAAAAAATAAAAACGAACTATTTTAAAATGCGAAGTAAATATTTGTGAAAATACTAATCATCTGAACTGGAGTTATTGGAACTTTAAATACAGTCTCGTTGGCAGGCAAAAACCAAATACGTCACTATGTAAGAAAAGATTGTAATAAAGCATTATAATATCTCCACTTGTAACATTTTTTTGAAAAACTCATTGACAAGTAAGTGACTAATAAGTATACTAAATATCAGTGACCACATGGTCACTAATATTGTACAACGGAAATGACCAGTCGGTCATTACATAAGGAGATATCATGCCTACAAAATTATTTTTTGAGCTTAATGAAGACAAACAAAGGAATATTATTAGTGTGGGAATATCTGAATTTGCAACATATGGTTATACAAATAGTTCCACCAATAGAATAGTTAAAAGCTCTGGTATTAGTAAAGGTAGCTTGTTTAAATATTTTTCTACTAAAGAGGAATTGTATTTTTTCATACTTGATACCGTCACAGCAGACTTTATTGAAAGTTTAGAAAAAAAGACAATCGCCATTTCACCAGAGTTATTCCAACGAATAATTGAATATTCTGCTTTAGAATTTTCTTGGTATATTCAAAATCCTGAAAAAGCAAAATTGTTAATAGGTGCATTTACAAGAAGTGATACTGAGATTTACCAAAAGACCATAGAACGATATAGTATTAAGGAATTTGATGTATATGACAATCTAGTTAAAGATATTGATTTGAGTAATTTTCGTTGGGATAAGCAGAAAACTATCGACATTTTGAAGTGGTTTCTAAAAGGTTTTAACGATTCTTTTTTAGTAAGTACTCAAATAGATAACTATTCATTCGAACACATACAAAATGAATATGTAAAAAGTCTAACAGAATATCTGGAAATATTAAAAATGGGGCTTTTAAAATAAAAGGAGGATACAGTTATGTTTTGGAAGGCAAAAGGTGGATGCGTCAGCATTGACGATACAGATATGGACTATATCTCTTTTGGAAATGGTAGTGATATTTTAATCATGCTTCCTGGACTAGGCGATGGATTAACCACAGTCAAAAGAATGGCTATCGCAATGGCTATAGCATATCGCATGTACGCCAAAGACTATAAAGTATATGTTTTTAGCAGAAAAAACCATTTAAAAGAAGGTTATTCTACACGAGATATGGCTAAAGACCAAGCGAAAGCCATGAAAATACTTGGTATCACTAAAGCTAAAGTTTTAGGTATTTCTCAAGGTGGAATGATAGCACAATACCTTGCTATTGATTATCCCGATTTAATTGAGAAACTCGTACTGGCAGTTACGCTATCAAAGCAGAATAAAAACATACAAGAAGTTGTTGGGAATTGGATTACATTGGCAGAGCAAGAAAAATATAAGTATCTAATGATTGACATATCAGAAAATTCTTATTCAGAGAATTATCTAAAAAAATATCGTTTTCTTTACCCTTTGCTTGGGAAAATCGGTAAACCTAAAGATTTTAGACGGTTTCTCATACAAGCATCCTCTTGTATTCAGCATGATGCATATATGGAGTTGAATAATATTATATGTCCCACTTTGATAATTGGGGGCGATAACGATAAGATAGTTGGTGTAACTTCTTCTGTTGAATTAACTGATAAAATTAAGGACAGCGAATTATTTATATATAAAGGTCTTGGACATGCTGCGTATGAGGAAGCAAAAGATTTTAATAATCGTGTTCTAAATTATTTATCGAAATAAAGTAAAGCATTATAAAAATAGAGTAGATACGCTATCCTGTATGTGGCAACAAAACAAGGCTAAAAATTCGATTAGATACTATACCTGAAAATTTCTCGTTTTATATTTTTTTACTGTTTTTATAAGCCATCATTGAATATTGAAATCAAATAGGCGTAAAACGGAATTTTTAAGCAACTAAAATAGAAACACATAAAGCCACACAAACATAGTGTTCGTGTGGCTTTACAGCGCTTTATAAAATAATTTTTATTGTTGATATTGGCAGGTTATTCTACTATTTTTTATTATTTCCTGTTATTCCTAATCTATCATTCATGTCTTTTATCATTTTTCTAAAACCACTACCTATATCATTTCCAACATTTTCTGTTCCATGAACTAGTTTCATAAAGTCATTTTGACCTTTTTTCATATCTTCATCAGATACTTTATCTAATTTCTCTAATCTAGCATCTATATCTTTTACTAATCTTTCACCTTCAGTTATTAATTCATCATTCATTTTCTTTAATTCAGCATCTTCTGTTTTACCATCTTTTTTAATAGATGTTACAAATGATTGTATTTTGTCTCTACTGTCTTTGTATGCAGCCTTTACATCACTTAAATATTTTTCATTTCCTGGATATTCTTTATCTTTAAATTGATTATTTATACTTTCTGGAGTATCATAAATAGAATATCTATTTAAACCTGCTATATAATCATTATAGCTTGTTGAATAATAATTCATATAACCTTCATTGTTGTTTACTGATTCATTTGGATTTTTTCCTGCATTTTCATTTGGTTTTTCAGTTTTTTTAGTACAAGCAGTCATACCTATAGCTAATACTAACGCTAGTCCTACAAATAAAGTTCTTTTTAATTTCATTTTTATTATCCTCCTAGATGTTTTATATTACAAAAAGTTTTAATAAAGTTCTTTCTCAATTTAGTATTTCTATATTTTTATTTTTTATTTACTAAAATTAAACAATTTATAATTTATTTTTTGGGAAATTATAATAGATAAGTAATTAATAAAAAAAATATAATTTTATTATTGATATTGATTATCATTCATAGTATAATTTAATTAATTGATATTAATTTTCATTTGAAGGAGGTTATCTTTTATGCATTGTTGCAATTCACAATTTTGTTGTAAGAATAAAATTGAATCATCATATATAAAATGGCTTTTAGAAGTTTTAGGTCCAGTTTTTTTAGGCTCTAAACCTGCTGAAATAATAAATATTTCATTTACTGATGTAAATAGAGAGGAAAAAATTAATGATATTTACAAATATCTATATAATTGTAAAAGAATAGATTTTATAGTTATTGATAAAGAAAAAAAAGGATTAAAAATTTTATTTGTAAATAAAACAGCATTGTCAGAAAGATTAAAATGTAAAAAAACAGTAAATTTCTTGAAGTTTTTAGGATACAAACAAAATACTAATGTAAATGCTTATTTAGAGCATCTAGTTGAAAAGCTTAAAACTGATACTTTTCCTGATGAAATAGGTATTTTTTTAGGATATCCCCTTAAAGATGTAATTGGATTTATGGGATATAGTAACTATGAAGTTTCTATGATTAGGTATTGGAAAGTTTATGGTGATCCAAAACAATCAGAAGACACATATTCTAAGTTCTTGCTTCATCGTAAAAAAATGAGAAAATTACTTGACTACATAAGTGTAGATAAAATAGTAAGCTGTTTCTAATTAGATTTTATTCTATAAAATAATTAAAAATAAAAATACATCCTTTTTTATCATGTTATTATCACAATAACTTAAGGATGTATTTTCTATTTTAATATGCTAATTTCTTAATATACTAATTTTGGTTATATAACATATCTTTAATATTTATTTTCTTTTCTTGCATTCCATTAGACATCAAGAATTCTTGTGTGTCCTCTAACTCTTTTATGTCCTTATCTGTTATCTTAGAACTAAAATCATACCAAGAATACATTTCCTTTGTTTCATCTAAAGTTAAACCAACTTCTTTTGATACCTCTTCCATTACCTTACCTTTATTCTCATCCATATATTTTAAAGTCTCTTCATGAACTTTCATAAATCTTTTTACTAATTCAGGATATTTTTGAGCAAAATCATCACTTACTGCAGTAACTATTATTCCACTAACTAAACCTTCTCCATTTACTATCATTTTGCTACCTGCATTTATTGTTTTTAAAGCCACTGGCCCTGCAAGCATTGCAACATCTGCACTTTTACTTTCTAATGCAGAGGCAGCACTAGGAATATCCATGTTTACATATTCAACATCATCTATCGTATAACCTTCCTTAGCAAGTGCAGCAATCAATAATTGATGAAGTATAGTCCCTTTTGGACCTACAATTTTCTTACCTTTTAAATCTTTTATAGATTTGATATTTTCATTGTTAGTTATAAGCATATATCCTTTTGGTGATCTACTATAGATATTTGTAACTTTAAGTCCAACTCCATTAGATGCTGCTATTATAGCAGATGTTCCACCTAATGCATGTAAAAAGTCTAATTCTCCAGCAGCTAGTGCCTGAGTTTGTTCTGGGCCTGTTGTTAGTTCATGAAAATTAACTTTTATATTATCCTTTTTAAATTCCTTACCAAATGAATCATCTTTCTTTTCCAGTATACTTGGAACGTTAAGTGGAGACTTCACATAGGTTAAATTTATTTCCTTAGGTAAACTAGTCTCTTTTTTTGTAGGAACATCTTTATTACCCTCTTCTTTGGTTGAACATCCCACAGTCCCAACCAATACCATTACTAAAGATGTCATTACTGCTAAAATTTTTTTGTTTCTTTTAATCACTTAAAACTCCCCCAATTCCCTTAATATTTCTTTTTTTAAGCTTATATAATAGCTTTTAGTTAAATCTCTATTATATTCATCTTCGACACTAAATTGTTTAATCCCTTTATTTTTACTAAAAACAATTATTTTCTTTGCTATTTCCATAGCTTCTTCTATATTATGAGTTACAAATACTACCCCTTTTTTAGTATTTTTATGGATATTTACTACTTCTTTTTGCATTTTTCTTCTTGTAAAATAATCTAATGCTGCAAATGGCTCATCCATCAATAGAATATCTGGATTAAAAGAAAGAGCTCTTGCAATACTTACCCTGTGAGCCATTCCTCCTGATAACTCATTTGGATATGAGTTCTTAAACTTTTCAAGTTTCATCATCTTTAAATATCTATCTAAATCAACTTTATTTCTATTATTTTTTTCAGTATGTAAAAGTATATTTTCACTTACATTTAGCCATGGCATTAGTCTACTTTCTTGAAAAACAACTCCTACTTTTGGGATACACTTTTTATCATTATTAAAAAAATATACATTTCCACTAGTAGTACTTTCAAGACCTGCTAAAATTCTAAGCAAGGTTGTCTTCCCACAGCCACTTTCCCCTAGTATAACCGTTATTTCTTCGCTAGATATACTTAATGATATATCATCAAGCACTAAATGTTCTTTATTATCAACTAAATACTTTTTATGTATATTCTCTAATAAAAATCCATTTCTAACCATTTAAATCAACCTGCTTCCCTTTACTAAATTTTGCTATTGCCATTGAAAATAGATAATCTGAAAGTATACCTAAAAAACCAATAACAAAAATTCCAACCAGTACAATATCAGTTCTTGACATATCCTTACCGTCAGAAATCAAGTATCCTAAACCTGAAGAAGCCGCAATAAGTTCTGCACCAATTATAGCTCTAAAGCTATACCCAAGACCTAAACTAAGTCCAACAACAATATCTAACATAGAATTAGGAATTATTATTTTGCAAAAAATTCTTTTCTTAGATAAATTAAAAGACTTGCCTACTTCAATTAATTTACTGTCACAATTTTTTATCCCTTTTAGTGTATTTAAAAATATTGGAAAAAACGATGCTAAAACTATAATTATAATTTTAGACTCTTCACCTATACCAAACCATAAAATCAGCATAGGTATTAAGGCTAGTGGAGGTGTACTTCTCATAAATTCAAATAGTGGCTTGAAATATTCATACATTTTTTTATTTACACCAAACACGATTCCAAGTGGTATTGCTATCAATGAACTTATTAAAAAACCTATAAATATCCTCTTCACACTAGCATAAACATTTAAAAAAATAGAACCATCATTTATCATTTTTATAAAAGTTTCCAAAACTCTTTCAGGCGGAGGCAAAATATAGCTACTCCATATACCTAAAACACATACAATTTTCCATAAAACTAAGATTAGTAAGAAAATGTAATATCCTTTAAACTTTCTATGAATTCTCTCCAGCATCTAATACTCCTTTTTAATATACCTACCCCTGCTACCCTTTTTATTCTTTAAATATATTTTAAGCTACAATTAAAATTCACTATAAAAATTAATCTATACCAATTCTTACTCCACCTGACCTCATTCTGTCAGAAGGTGTTGCATCTGTATTCAAGCTGGACAATCTTTCAGATGGTTGTATAATAACAATTTGACCATGCTCAACAAACTCCATATGATAAGATTCCCCTGAAGTCTGACCAACAAAAGTTTTCCATGATAGTTTTGCTACTTTAGGATATGGTTCCCTTCCAGTCCATGCTACTAACGCATCTGAGTCGACACAACAAGGCCCTTCAAGTATTAGAGGGTTCCCATCTGTTATTATGGCAATATCTTGATTTTGACTTGTTTTATTTATTAAATGTGTAGTAAAAAGTCCTTTTTGAGATATTACTCCTGAACCAATTAATTTTACACTATAATCTAGTTGTTCTGAAAATGCTAATAAGTTTTCACTCTCAACACAAATCGAGTCACCTGGGTCAATTGATATTACATCTACATGATAAGCATTTTGTGCTAGGTAAATTTCACCTTCACCTTCAACAACCATTATTGGCATTTGTTCTCCTGTCAATGACCTTTGAACATGTCCTAGCAATGCTCTACCTAAACCACCACCATTATTTGGGCCTAATATTAATTTTTCAAAGTTAAAATTTCCTTTAAATGCTACCATAGCACCTTTTTTAGCAAAAAATTTACCACTTCCTCTTGCTATACACATAAGTTCATTTGTTACATCAAATTTAAACATAATAAACATTTATATTGCTGTATTTAGCAATAATCCCTCCTAATCATATATTTGTCTATAATTATACAGTAAAAATATAATATAGTCTAATTGACTTCAAATATGAAATTTATTATTTATATAAAAAATAAGAGCCTGATAAAAAGTTTAACTTACTTTATTATCAGACTCTTATTTTATCTATCTTTTAGTATCATGGCAACTCTTACTACTTGAGCATCCAGAACAACCACATCCACAACTACTGCCATTCTTTTTCTTGTTATTAACCATATGCATCACAGCCAATGCCATTAATACTACCACAATAGCTGCTATAATAAATGTAGCCATAATCATCACTCCTTATTTATATGAACTAATTTTTCATATAGCTCAAATTACCAATTTTATCTTTTTTTATTGTTCGATTTGAATAAGTTAAAACCCCAAATACTACAGCTATTGCTATAACTATAGATATTATTGCCCCAGCAATACTTCCACCAGTTCCTAAAAGTACACTTCCAACTTGATTGATAAGAAGAGCAACTATATAAGCTGTTAAAGTTTGGAACCCTAATGTAATCCATGTCCATTTCCATGAACCCATTTCTCTTTTTATAGCACCAATAGCTGCAAAACAAGGTGCACAAAGCATGTTAAATGCCATAAATGAAAATGCACTGACTACTGTAAACATACTTGCAACTGAACCAAGAAGTGTTGGGTCTTGTTCTGTTGCATCTGATATACCAAATAAAACGCCAAATGTTCCAACTACATTCTCTTTTGCTACTAGACCTGTAACTGTTGCTACTGATGATTGCCAGTTTCCAAATCCAAGAGGTGCAAATATTGGTGCAACTATATTTCCTAGACTAGCCAATATACTATCTCCTGCATCTACCATTTGTAGTGACCAGTTAAATGATTGTAAGAACCATATTACTCCACAAGCAACAAAGATAATTGTACCTGCTTTGATTATAAATGCTTTTCCTCTATCCCACATATGAATTAAAACTCCTTTTGCACTAGGAACATGATATTGAGGTAGTTCCATAACAAATGGAGATGGTTCTCCAACAAATAAAGAAGTTCTTTTTAATATAATTCCACAAACAATTATCATTACAATTCCTAAGAAATACATTGATGGTGCTACCCATGAAGCCCCTCCAAACAGTGCTCCTGCAAATAAAGCTATTATTGGAATCTTAGCTCCACATGGAATAAATGTAGTTAACATGATAGTCATTTTTCTATCTCTATCATTTTCTATAGTACGAGTTGACATAACACCAGGAACTCCACAACCTGAACTTATAAGCATCGGTATAAATGACTTTCCTGAAAGACCAAACTTACGGAATATTCTATCCATTATAAAAGCCACACGTGACATATATCCACAATCTTCAAGTATTGATAATAGCAAAAATAAAAGCATGATTTGTGGTACAAATCCTAATACAGCTCCAACTCCACCAATTAAGCCATCAACTACAAGACCTTGTAACCAATCAGCTACATTTACGGAAGCTAGGAAATTACTTACATTACCTTGAATAATTTCTCCAAACAATACATCATTTGTCCAATCAGTTGCTATAGCACCCAATGAACTTACTGCTATGTAGTAAACTCCCCACATTATAAGTGCAAAAATAGGTAGTGCTAATATACGGTTTGTTACAAACTTATCTATTTTATCTGAAACAGTTTCTTTACCATTTCTATTTTTCTTTATTATGCTTGAAATTATTGAACTAATAAATTCATAACGATTTGCTGTGATTATACTTTCACTATCATCATCCAATTCATCTTCACAATTTCTAGTTATCTCTTCTATGTCATTTAATATTACTTTAGAAATATCAAGCTTTTGTATAACATTTTCATCTCTTTCAAATAACTTTATAGCTAACCAACGTGTTTCCATATCTATATATGGAGTTTTTTCCTCTATTATCTTTTCGATTTTTTCTATTGCTCCTTTGCTTTCATCAACAAAAGGTAACTTAAAATCTAATTTATTGTTACCACTTGCAATTTCAATTGCTTTTTGAGCAGCTTCCATAATTCCTTGCCCTTTAACAGCTGTTACTTCTACTACAGGGCAACCTATAACCTCTGATAATTTTTTAATATTTATCTTATCTCCATTTTTCTTAACAACGTCCATCATGTTAAGAGCTATAACAGTAGGTATACCTAATTCCAAAACCTGAGTTGTTAAATATAAATTTCTCTCTATATTTGATGCATCTACAATGTTTATTACTGCATCTGGTTTATCATCAAGCATAAAATTACGTGTAACAACTTCCTCTAATGTATATGGTGATAGAGAATAAATACCTGGTAAATCTACTATTTCTACATCTTTATTTCCTTTTAATTTTCCACCTTTTTTTTCAACTGTTACTCCTGGCCAGTTACCAACATATTGTGATGAACCTGTAAGTCCATTAAACATTGTTGTCTTGCCACAATTAGGATTTCCTATGAGACCTATTTTTATTGACATTTACATTCCCTCCATTAATATTTAGATATATAAATTATTTTTGATACAGAAAATCATTCTCACTATATAATTGCATTAACTTTACTATAATTAACTTTATTATTCCACAATAATTTTTTCTGCATCTGATTTACGAATTGATAGTTCATAATCTCTAACTGTTATTTCAATTGGGTCTCCAAGAGGAGCTACTTTTCTCACAAATACATCAACACCTCTTGTAATTCCCATGTCCATTATACGTCTTCGTGTAGCTCCTTCTCCTTCTAATTTTTTAACTTTTACAGTTTCCCCACACTTAATATCCTTTAGCTTGTTCATATTACTACCTCCCTATATTATTATTCTACTTGCCATTTTTTTGTCTAATGCAATTCTAGTATCCTTTACATCTATTATTAAATTACCATCTATCTTAGAAATTATTTTAACATTTGTTCCTACTACAAATCCTATGCTATTTAAAAATGTTCTTGTCTTATCACTTCCTGAAATCTTCTTTATAACTACTTCTTCTCCTATATTTGATAATACTAATGGCATACGATATTCCTCCTTATACTAGTTTAAATTTATATGTAAACTTTTCCTTCTATTTAAATTCTAGTATCTTATTTTTAAATTGTGGTTCATTAAAATGATTACCTATTTTTTTCCTTCTTTTTACAATTCTTAATTTTGATTTAAGTCTATCATAATAGTATAGTTTTTGCAAGTGATTATTGTATTCTTTTGATTTTTTCTCTCAATTACTTTTATTCCTCATACAAATCTTATTTGTCTTAACATATTTTTTATCTATTTTATATTTATTTATATACTTAATTCTTACTTAGAAACATTTTCATTATTACTTTCATCTTTTTCTGTAAAAATGTCTTTATCTAATTTTAAAATATCAACAAACAAATGTATTTTGACATACTCTCTTCTTCTGTGTATGAGAGTGTGACAAACAAAGTTTAAATTCTATTATAAATAATTATATTCTCTATTAACTTGAATATTTAGATAGAAATTCTATTTGTTGAAGATTAAATGTTTGTGTATGAATATTGGAATAATTTTTTGAGTATGTATCAACAAAACCATGATTTGCCTCTGCGATTTCAATTTGAATATTTTGTTTTTTGGCAAGTTGAGAAGCAACAAACTCAACATCAAATGAATCGTATTTTGCAAATACTAATAAAACAGGACATTTTGGAATTACATCCATATAATCTCTAATTCGAGAACCATAACAGCAAATTATTCCATCACATAAGGAATTTTCACTGCATCTCCATGCAATTGTTGCACCTACACTATATCCAATAACGAATACATGCTTATATTTTAATTTTAAATCATTTATAAGTTTTTCTACTTTTTCATAGACATTAAATCCTATATTACTTATAAAAAAATTATATGCATCTTGAGCTTTTAAATAAGAAAAAACTTTCCCGCTACCCAAAAGTTCAGGGCAAAATACATCATATCCATCTTGATAGTATTTTTCACAAATATCCTTTATAAAATTGTTAACTCCATAAATTTCATGTAGCACTACAATAGCTATTTTACTTTTATGTGTATACTTAATCAGTTTATCCACCACCTTTATTAAATAGTCAATATTTTTATACTTAGTTTAATGTATTCCTATATGTATGTCAATTTACTGTTTTAGAATCTAATTTACTCAAAAAGGAGTATTTCACTCATAATCTTTAAAAACCATGAATGAAATACTCCTAAAAGTTTACTTAATTTATATTAAATTTATTTTCCAAAATATCTATTTAATAATCCTAAGAATGCTTTACCATGTCTAGCTTCATCTTTACACATTTCATGTACTGTATCATGTATAGCATCTAATCCTAATTCTTTAGCTTTTTTAGCTAATTTTAATTTTCCATCAGTTGCACCATATTCAGCGTCAACTCTAACTCTTAAGTTTTCTTTTGTATCTGCAACTACAACTTCTCCAAGAAGTTCTGCAAATTTAGCAGCATGTTCTGCTTCTTCAAAAGCTATTCTCTTATAAGCTTCTCCTACTTCTGGATATCCTTCTCTATCAGCTTGTCTACTCATTGCTAAATACATTCCTACTTCTGTACACTCACCAACAAAGTTAGCTCTTAATCCTTCGATTACTTCCTCATCTACACCTTGAGCTACTCCTATTCTGTGCTCATCAGCCCAATTCTTTTCGCCTTTCATTTCTTCAAACTTATCAGCTCCAACTTTACATACTGGACATTGTGCTGGTGCAGCATCCCCTTCATGTATATATCCACATACTGTACAAACAAATTTTTTCATAATTAATTTCCTCCTAATATTTTATATATCAAATTTAATTTTTTATTTTCTAAGTTAGTCTATATATACCCGTGTCATATACCTTCAAACAATTTTTTTTAAAATTTTTTATTAATTTTTAATTTCGATTTGTCAGCAGTATATTTCTGTAGTAATGACCTTTGAGTTTCATTAGTTCTTTATGATTTCCAGATTCTACAATTCGTCCATTTTCTAAAACTATTATATTGTTACAATTTGATATAGTACTTAGTCTATGAGCTATAATTATACTAGTCTTTCCATAAGTCACATTATTTATTGCATCTTGAATCTTAGCTTCAGTTGCTATATCTATATTACTCGTAGCTTCATCCAAAATAAGTATTGGTGCATTTTTTAATACCGCCCTAGCAATACTAATTAATTGTTTTTGCCCCTCACTTAAATCCTCACCCCTATCTGATAAAACAGTCTCATATCCTCCATGCATTTTAATTATAAACTTGTGTAAATTTGCTATTTTACTAGCAGATATAACCTGTTCATCAGTTGCTGTTAGGTTTCCATACCTTATATTTTCCATAACAGTGTCATTAAATATATAACTTTCTTGTGGAACTACTCCAAAATAATTTCTTAAACAATTCCTATCAACTGAATATATATCATTCCCATCTAAAAATATCTTCCCTTTTTCTACTTGATAGAAATTTGTAATCAGATTTATAATTGTCGTTTTTCCACTGCCAGTTTCTCCTATTATGGCATTTGATGTTCCAGCCTTGATTTTTAAGTTTATATCACTTAGAATATTCTTTTTTGAGTCATATGAAAAACTTACATCTTTAAATTCAATATCTCCATTTATAAAAGATTTTTTTAAATTATTATTTTTATTGTTGTAAATGTCACTTTTAGTGTTACTATTTATTTGTTCTTCTTCTTGCTCATCCATAACTTCAAAGATTCTTTCACATCCTGCTACAGCTGAAAGCAATGTATTGAATAAATTAGCTAATTCATTTAAAGGTCTTGTAAATTGTCTTACATAACTTAAAAAACTTGCTATAACGCCTATAGTTATAACGTCTTTAGACGCAAGTACTCCACCTATAATACATATAATTGCAAATCCTATATTACTAATTACGTTCATAATAGGCATTAAAAGAGATGTATAAATCTGTGATTTAAGTGAAATACTCAAAAGCCTATCATTGATTACTTTGAAATCACCTACAGATTTTTTTTCATAATTAAAAGCTTTTACTACATTTATATTTGATATCATTTCTTCAATATGAGAATTTAGTTTTCCTAATTCTACTTGTTGTTGCTTAAAAAAAACTCTAGTCCTCTTTGCAATGAAATTGCTTAGAAACATTACTATTGGTATTAATACGATACTGCAAAAAGTTAAAATAGGGCTTAATATAAACATCATAATGAAAGTTAGCAATATGTTCAAAATTCCTGTAATTAATTGTACTAATGAAGTTGAAATACCTGTACTAATATTATCAACATCATTTGTTACTCTACTCATAATATCTCCAGTAGCACTCTTATCAAAGAAAGTTATTGGTAAATTCCTGAATTTTAGAAATAAATTACTTCTCATATCTCTAACTATGCTTTGAGATAATCTAGCTGTAAATATCCCCTTGAACAACTTAACTAAAAATTCAATTATATAAAATAAAAGTAAAATAAGTATTCCTTTTAAGAAAATAGACTTTGAATATATATCAATATTTATTATGTCAACTACTTTTCCAAGAGTATATGGTATTATAGTTGATATAATTGAATCAATTATTACTAGTAAAAAAATTAATCTAGTAATTTTTTTATCTTTTTTAAAGTACATAAAAACTCTTTTAAATGTTTTTTTAAAATCTTTAGGCTTTGCTTTTTTCTTTAATCTACTCACCTTTTGATTTCCAGTACTCAAATTCAATACACTTCCTCCTTAATTTACATCTTCATTTACTAGATTTTGCAACTCAAAAATCTTTTTATAAGTTGGAGAACTAACCAGTAAATCTTCATGTGCAGCAAATCCAACCACCTCTCCCTCATCTAAGACTAAAATCTTATCACAGTCAATTATAGAACTAATTTTTTGTGAAATAGTTATAATAGTACATTTCTTGTTTTCATTTTCTCTTAAATTATTTATATAATCTTTTATATTTTTCCTTATAACTGTTTCTGTATTGATGTCCATCGCACTAAAACAATCGTCAAGAATTAATATTTGTGGTTTTTTTGCTATAGCTCTAGCTATTGTAACTCTTTGTCTTTGTCCTCCTGATAGGTTTTTACCCCTTTGAAACAAAACTTCATCATAAGAATTTTCAAGTTTTGTTATAAATTGATTTGCATTTGCTATTTCGCATGCTTTTACAACATCTTCTTTACTTATATCTTTACTTCCCATAATTATATTTTCTGATATACTCTTTCCAAACACACTGCTATTTTGAAAGACTACACCTATTTTTTCTCTTAAACTATCTTTAGATATACTGTATATGCTATGCTCTCCAATCTTAATATCTCCTTTATCAACTATATATAGTTTTTGGATTAAATTGACTAAAGAAGTCTTTCCTGAACCAGTTTGACCAATCACGCCAATATTTTGCCCTTCTTTTATATTAAAAGATATGTCTTTTAATATCTTCTCATCTATATTTTTATTATACGAAAAATCTACATTTTCAAAAATTATATCACCATTTATAAATTCTAACTCTCTTTCTTTAGCATCTAAATCAGTATTTTTGATAATTACTTCTTCATTCTCATCAATTAGGACTTCACTTATTCTTTCATAAGAAGCTTTTGCTCTCACAAAAACATTAAAAACGTGTGAAATCATTATAAGTGATGTTAATATTCTAGTCATGTAGTTTACATAGGCAACTATAATTCCAATTTTAATTTCTCCAGAATAAATTAAATATCTCCCAATTAGCAATATTATTATTATAGCAATGTTAATAATTATTGTAATTGTTGGTCTAAAAAATGACATCATTGTTGTGGCTTTTCTACTATTTTGAAAAAGTTCATTATTTAATTCTTCAAAACGTTTATTCTCATAATCATATCTACAGAATAATTTAACTACCTTTATTCCACCTAAAAACTGTCTCAATTTTGAGTTTATCTTATCTGTACTTTCTTGTACTTTTTTAAACAACTTATATCCAATCTTCATGTTAAGCAATATTATAATAAATATAATTGAAACTGCAATTAAAATAATTATTGACATTTTTAAATTTAATTTTATCGCTATAATTAAACTTCCTATACACATAATTGGTGATTTTATAAAAACTCTCATCATTCCATGAACAAATAATTGTATCTGATTAATATCATTAGTAATTCTTGTTATTAGTGAGGCTCTACCAAATTTATCTACTTGCTTCAATGAATATGTATTTATCTTTTCAAATACATCCTGTCTTAAATCATAAGAAAAACACTGAGAAACTCTTGCTGAGATTATACTTCTTATTATTGAAAATACTGCTCCTAAAAAAGTTATACCTATCATTAATGCTCCCGTTGATAATATGTAATCTAAGTCCTTATTTGAAACCCCTATATCAATTATTTTAGCCATTATAGTTGGTTGTGCCAAATCACAAAAAGCTTCCAATGTTAAGAAAAATATTGCTGTTAAAAACAACACTATATATTTTTTTATATATTTTTTAAAATACCTCATTCAACCATCCCTTCATAGCATTTTCTAACTATTAAAAGTATATCACAATCAATAATTTAATTGATTATATCAATTATAAATATTTGATTTATTCTTAATTTTTATACTATATATTTTATAAATTATTTGTTTTTATTTCCCATATTTATATATATTTATAGCATACTATTATATATAATATATATGTATTAAAATTAAGACAAAACTTTAACTTTACTATTTGTGTAAAAAGTAATATAATTTAAAATTGATTATAAATCTAACTTTTTTATCTATTAAAATATTCAGGAGGTGAGAGATTTGAAAAAAACAAATGGTTTAAAAGAAATTTTAAACTGGAATAATATGAAAAATTTAAGACCTTCAAAGGGTTTAAAAAATATATTAGAAATTTTTAAAAATGACCTAAAAGATATACGTGGAAATTATGCAGTACTTATAATAGTTGTAGGACTTGCTTTTTTACCATCTTTATATGCTTGGTTTAACATAAAAGCATCTTGGGACCCATATGGGAGTACTGCTAATATGCTTGTAGCAGTAACAAATGAAGATAAAGGTAATGAGATAGCAGGACAGAAAATTAATATCGGAGACCAGTTAATTGAACAACTTAAAGATAATAAAAGTTTAGGTTGGCAGTTTGTAGATGAGAAAACGGCTCTTGAAGGTGTTAAAAAAGGTACTTATTATGCATCACTTAAGATTCCAAAGAATTTCACAAAAGATTTAACTTCCCTAATTACAGATGATGTCAAAAAGGGTGAACTTATCTATACAGTAAATGAAAAGATAAATGCAGTTGCACCAAAGATTACTGACAAGGGAGCTTCTGCAATACAGTTACAAGTTAATCAAACAATAATAAAGACAGTGAGTGAAATAGTTCTTGGTGTATCAAATGGAGTTGGTGCAGGAATTGAACATGGTCTTCCAAAACTAACAAAAGTTGAAAACTCTCTTATGGACCTTCAAAAAAGATTTGACCATATAAATAAAACGGTCGATTTAGCTGCTGATGCTACTTCAAAATTATCAGGTACAGTTAGAGATATTAAGGCTGATTTACCTACAATTAAAAAGACTTTAAATGATACAAAATTATTATCAAGTGATGTAAAAAAATTCTTAGAGGATACAAATAACAATGTAGATGAACTTTCTCCTCTTATAAAGTCTGATTTAAATTTAATGGTTGACCTTTCATCTTCTGCTTCTTCTCTTACATTAAATTTAATTGATGCTGTAAACAGTGGAAGTGAAGATGTACCAAAATTGATAGACAATTTATCAGAAAAGCTTTCTAACTTACAATCTTTAAATGATACTTTAGAAGATTTTTTAACTAAATTGAATCAGCTTACATCCAACAATAGACTGGATGATGTAATAAATAGCCTTGAAGATTCCAGCAATAAAATAGATTCTTCTATATCAACATTAAATGATATTAAAGATAAGGTTATATCTGGGCAACAGCCATCTATAAGTGCCTTAAATAATGTTTTAAGTTTATCAAATGGTATAGGAAGAATTAATTTAAATATTTTGAATAATTTTGACTCAAAAATATCAAAACCTATAAACAGTATATTTGAAAAAAGCATAAATGTAGCAAATGATATAATTACTGTTTTAGATAAAGCAGAAGCAAAACTTCCAAAGGTTGAAGAAATTCTTACTACTTCTTTAAGTCTTTCAGGAAATGCACAAGAAAGTATATCATTAATAAGAGAAAAACTGCCTTTGGCAAAAGGAATGTTGGATGACTTAGTTGATACTTTAAGTAAAATTAGCAATGGCGAGGATATGAAAAAATTAGTTAACTTACTTGAAAGTGATATATTGACAAAATCAAACTTTTTAAAGGAACCTGTTGAAGTAAAGACAGAAAAATTATATCCAATTGCCAACTATGGTTCTGCAATGACACCATTTTATAGTGTTCTTTCTACATGGGTAGGTATATTACTGCTTTCAGCATTATTATCTACATCTGTACATGGAAACTATAAACCTTATGAGATTTATTTTGGAAGAGGACTTACTTTTTTAAGTATAGCCCTCGTTCAAGGATTTATAATTGGAACTGGAGATATATTATTATTAGGAGTAACAGCAGAACATCCAATTTTACTAATAATTCTACTCATGTTTACTAGTATGGTGTTTAATTTTATAGTTTACTCTTTAGTGTCTGTGTTTGGAAATATAGGAAAGGCAATTGCAATAGTACTACTAGTTGTACAGATTGGTTCTTCTGGTGGTACATTCCCTATACAAGTTACACCTACATTCTTCCAAAGAATAAACCCTATAATGCCATTTACTTACGCAATAGGTGCCACAAGGGAGGCTGTTGGTGGTATATATCCTCCAAATTTAATTAAGGATGTATTAGTATTACTATTATTTATGATTTTGTTCATCTGCTTAAATGTACTTTTAAAAGGGCCTATAAATAGAGTTATAAAACCATTTAACAAAAAATTTGGTGATAGTAATTTAACTGGACATTAAACACTTGATTATATCTTTAAAAATCCTATAAAAATAATCTATAGTTTAAGTTTATATTAAAGGTAGTAGCTTCTCAGTTACTACCTTTTTCTAGTTAATAGACTATCCCTCACAATTACTTATAAATGACTGATATTCATTCATTGACTTTCAAAATCCCATATGCTATTATGTACTTGAAATCAGAAGGAGGATGCTATATGCCACGTATTACTAAAGAACCTAATGAGCGTAGACAAGAAATTTTAGATACTGCAATGAAGTTATTTTATGAAAATGGATATGAAAAAACTTCTATTACTGATATTGCAAAATATATGAATGTTGCACAAGGTTTATGTTATCGTTATTTTCCATCAAAAGAAATCTTATTTGATAGTGCTATAGATCAGTATGCACAAACTTTAGTAGATAAAATGCTATCTATACTAAACGATAAAAATAAAACATTAAAACAAATAATTGAAGAAGTACCAACATTTATTGATATAGAAACTGATGATAATCTTTATTACAAAATATGTCATGGAGAACAAAACAAAAAAATTCATGACCAGTTATCTTTAAAAGTCTGTGAAAAGCTTTTGCCAATTGTAAAAAAACAAATTGAACTAGCTCATTCGCGAGGAGAAATTGATGTTCCTGATTCCGATACAACAGCATACTTTTGTGTATACGGTCAACAAGGTATATTACTACGTAATGACATTTCTAATGATGAAAAGATAGAAAGAATTCGTTCTTTTCTAACTTATCTTATGAATATTTAAATATATACCAGCTCAATAATCAGAGATACATATATTTTACAAATACAATTTAGCATTATACTCTATCTCTTACTTCTATATCTAAAGATACACAGATTGACACTTTTTATACCACTCTGCATATCTTTAGATAAACTTGTAGTTACATTAATCCTTTGTAATTCTCTTCCTCTAAAAAATAACTATAACTTTTACATATATTCTAGCTTTATTTTCTTTAAATAAAAATATGCCTTTATAATTTATAAAAGCATATCATAAAAATTTAATATTAAATTACTTCACCTAACATAACCTAAGTATTTAATTCATATAATCAGTTATTCCAGATTTTAAGTTATACAAATGCTTAAAACCTTCCTCGACTAATAAATTACATGCTGTAACACTTCTGTGACCACTTCTACAATAAACTATTACCTTTTTATCCTTATATTCATAAATTTCATCTATATTATTAATTAACTCTTGTAAAGATATATTTATCGCATTTTCTATTTTACTTTCATTAAATTCATCTTTAGTTCTTACATCTAACAATAAAACATCTTTTTCATTTTTCATCATTTCCTTAAGTTGATTTTTATTTATAGTTTTGTACATAATTTAAGATTCCTCCATTTTATTTATATATTACTTATACCCTTTATTTTTTATCAGATAACAAAATATTGTATTTTTATTTTTCTCATATATATAAAATGTATACTTATTATAAATACACTTTTCTTGAACAATAATCTGTTGATTAAAATAATTAAGAATGTTATGCTAATTATAATTATTAAAAGGGAAAAGAGGTAATTTAATATGTTTAAGCAAAGATTATGTAAGTTATTATCTAGCACATTAGTACTTAGTATGTTATTTACTGCTACTCCAAGTATTACTTTTGCTGATAATGACACAAACAATATCTCCGATAAGTATCAAAGCTCTGATATAGAGTTAAATGATTATAGTAAAGGTTCGGAGTCTTACACAAAAACTAGAGCTCTTGCTAAAGAGAAAATTCAAACTTTACTATCTAAATATGGTGCTGTAAGCGCTCAATATGCTCTAATTGATAATGGTAAAATTGAGATTTCTGGAAATGGTGGAGTATACAGCAAACAAGATAATAAAAATTTAACTAAGGATAATATGTATAATATTGCCTCTATCAGTAAAGTATTTACTACTACAGCTGTTATGAAGTTGGTTGAACAGGGAAAAGTAAATTTAGATACTCCTGTTGTAAAATATATACCTGAATTTAAGATGGCTGATGATAGATATAAAGAAATCACTCCAAGAATGTTATTAAATCACTCATCAGGGCTAATGGGAGGAAGTTTAAAAAATGCCCTTTTATTGGGAGACAATGATTCTTATAGTCATGATAATTTCTTAGAAGAATTAAAGAAACAAAGATTAAAAGCTAAGCCAGGAGCTTTTTCCGTTTATTGTAATGATGGATTTACTTTAGCTGAAATTTTAGTAGAGAAAGTATCTGGTATGTCATTTACTAATTTTCTTGATAAGTACATAAATAATCCACTTAACTTACAAAACACAAAAACTCCAGAAAATAGCTTTGATAGTTCAAAACTTGCAAAAGCCTATGTACCTTATTGGGAAGATGCAGTTCCACAAGATAACTTTAATACTATAGGTATGGGTGGCTTATATTCAAGTGCAGAAAATCTATGTACATTTGCACAAACATTTATGAAAAAATCAAATGGAATTCTTTCTCCTGCTTCAGTAAAAGCTATGGAAAGTAAAGAATATTTAAATGGTCTATGGCCTGAGGGAGAAGACTCTATCCTTGGATATGGTTTAGGATGGGATTGTGTCAACACTTATCCATTTAATCAATATAATCTAAAAGCACTTACAAAAGGTGGAGATTCTTTATTATTCCATAGTAATCTTACAGTGCTTCCAGATGAAAATATGGCAGTTGCAGTTGTTTCTTCTGGTGGAAGTAGTCAACTTAACGAAGTAATCGGACAAGAAATTTTACTATCTGCACTAAAAGAAAAAGGTAAAATTAAAGAAATAAAACCTGATAAAACATTTAGTAAGCCACAACAAGTCAAAATGCCAAGTTACTTAAAAGAAAATAGTGGACTTTATGCTTCTTCAAATATGCTAAAAATCGATGTTAATGATAATGGTACTCTAACAGTATCTTCTCCATACATAGAAAATGGACCTGAAGATAAATATGTATACATAGGTCAAGATAGATTTGTATCTGAAAAAGGTAATAGTTGCCTAAAATTTGTAAAAGAAAAAAATAATATCACATATTTAAATATGAGCTCTTATGATGATGTTCCTGGATTAGGTCAGACAGCAAGTTTATACTATGTAGCTCAAAAGGTAGATGACAATAATATATCAAATAGTGTCAAAGAAGCATGGGAAAAAAGAGGTGAAAAAGGTTACTATCTAGTAGATGAAAAATATACTTCTCAATACTATATGTTTGGCTCTGTTAAAGCAATGCTTGGTGTTTCTGATAAAACTCCAGGTTTTTTAGCTAATACTAAAATAATAGATGAGAATAATTCAAATGCTTTTATAGAAATACCTGGTGTAATGGGTCGTGATTTGAGTGATATCAAACTGTATAAAGAAAATGGTACAGAATACCTAAAATTTGCAACACAAACATATGTAAGTGAAGATTCCCTAACTAATTTATCATCAGAAAAATCTTTTACATATCAAATAGATTCAAAGGGGTATGCAAAATGGTACAAAATTGGCGATGATATAGCAAATAAAAAAATAGAAGTTAATCTTCCTCAAAATTCATCTTTTGCAGTTTATGATGATAAAGGAACTCCTGTAAATTACTCTTTAGTGACAAAGAATAATAGAGTTAGATTGCCAAAAGGAGGCGTAATAGCTTTCTTAGGAAGTCCAAATGCCAAATTTGAAGTTACATACCAAGATGAAGTAAATGCAAATGCATTAACAGGAACTGATAGATATGAAACTTCTATTAAGATAAGCCAAGCAGGTTGGGAAAATGCTGAAAATGCTGTTTTAATAAATGATTCTGCAATTGCAGATGCTTTGGCTGCAACACCATTTGCATATAAAAAAGATGCTCCTATATTGTTAACTGGAAGTTCTCAAATAAATGAGAAGACTTTAGCTGAATTAAAGAGATTAAAAGTTAAAAATGTATATGTAATCGGTGGTGAAGCTTCTGTAAACGAAAAATCTTTAGATACTATAAAGTCAGATAATATGTCTGTATCTAGAATTTCAGGAAATGATAGATATGAGACTTCTCTAAATCTTGCTAAAGAATTAAAAGGAATTAGTAATGTATCAAAAATATCAGTAGTTAATGGTGAAAAAGGATTAGCAGATGCAGTAAGTATTGGTGCAGCATCAGCTCAAAATGATATGCCTATAATACTTACTAATGAAAATAGTAATATAACTGAAATAAATGATTTATTCAAAGATAAAAAAATAGATAAATCTTATATAATAGGTGGAGAATACACAGTTTCTAAAAATATAGAAAGTAAACTTAAAAATCCACAAAGAATATCAGGTAGTACTAGAAATGAAACAAATGCAAAAGTAATAAAAGAGTTCTACAAGGATTCTACTATAAGCAACCTATATGTAGCTAAAAATGGAATCAATAAACAAGATGATTTAATAGATGGTTTATCTGTTGGGGTTTTAGCTGGAAAAACTAAATCTCCTGTAATACTAGTAGGAAATTTACTAGACTATAGTCAAAAAGAACTATTTAAAACTATGAGATTTAAATCAGTAACACAAATTGGTGGAAATGGAAATGAAAATTCATTTAAACAAATTAAAGAAATAGCTTAATATTTTAAAACGGGCTATATTCAAATAATTTTATTTGAATATAGCCCGTTTTTATTACAATTATAAAATTAATCTTTATTTATCATTCATACTTAGTAATTTATCTAAGTATACTGACTTTAGCTGCTTACTAGCCAAAGCTTTTTTAGCTGGTTCAAGTTTTAATATAGCTGATAGTATAGCTCCCATAGCTCTATGACTAGCTAAGGCATTATTATCAAAAATTAGATTTTGTAATTGCCCTTTCTCGATTGCCATGAGAACTGCTCTATGTACTGAATTTGCAGGAGTTATTATTTTTTCATCTCTCTTTAATAGCATAATACTATTTTTGTGACAATTTCTAACACAAACGCCACAGCCTAGACATCTATCCTCATCAACTTTTATATATTCTTTATCATTTTCTTTTACTTTACTTATTGCATCTATTGGACATGCAGATATACATTTACCACACTTTACACAACTTTCATGGTTTATATTTGGTATAAAACTAGTTGTTTGTACTGGGTGAAGATTTCCAAATCTTTTTGCTGCTACTAGCGCCTCACAACAGCAACCACAACAATTACATATAAATGTAACTCCTTTTCGAACATTTTCTCCACATTGAACTAAATTATGTTCATATGCTTGATGAAGTAATTCCTTACATTCTACTTTATCTACACGTCTTGCAAATTTATTGTTTATTAAAGAATTAGCTACATTGTCAAATGTCATACATATATCCATAGGAGCATCACAGGCTTTTCCAACGTGTTGCATTCTATGTCTACAATAACACATGCTTATACCTATATGAGTCGATTCATCAATTATATGAGTAGCTCTTTCATAATCTAAAATACTTACTTCATTATCATTAGTCAATACTTCTTCTTGAACGTAAACTCTTCCAAGTTTTGTTTCTGTTGAATAAAATAAATCTTTAATAAAATCTTCTTCTACATTCATATACTGATAGTAAAGTTCTGATAAAAGTTTTTGGTCTATATCGTGTCTTGTTCTCATCATGGCAAACTCAAAAAAACCAGCCATTGGAGGAGGCATTATATATTTTTTACCTTTTTTATCTTCTATATCTAGTATTAGTGCCCTGCTAGCTAGCTTATCTAGCACCCTATATGCTTCACTTTCACTTATACTCCAAATTTTAGCTGCTGTTTTTACTCTAAAAGGCTTTATTGGAAGTTGTGCCACTAATTTTGCCTCTTGTTCTGTAAAAAGTACATTTAGTATTTTATATAATGTATCAGAGGGTGGAGCACCCTGTGGAAATTTATTTATTCTTTCCTCTAAGCTTTTATACATGTTTTTAGCAGTTATATGAGAAATAGTAATCACCTTCTTTTTCTTTTGTTTTCCAATATAATCAAATATCTTTCTTTATTATCTAAACTCCTACTTTATATAATACCAATTCTTTCTAAATAGTTAAATACCTCTAGCAATTTATTTATTAGATTTCTTATATAAATAAAAACCGTTTAATCAGCATAATTATAGTTTATACCAATTAAACGATTTTAATAATATTTTACATATCTATAAATTATTTTTATAGTATTTTATATACTTTCCTTTCTTATATTATCTATTATATTCTCCTTATTTAATTTGTTCATAGGTATATATGCTGCTATAAAGGTTATTATAAAAACACTAACTATGCATATGCCAATTGCTGTCCATGGTATAACTGTAGAAAACTCAATTACACCTGAAACTAATTTATTCATAATTAATATCAACCCAATACCAATTGGTACGCCAAACAATAAAGATAAAATACCATAGATAAAACTTTCTAAGTATATCATTTTTCTAAAACCTACAGGAGTAACACCTATTGATTGTATCATTGCTAGTTCTCTTTTTCTTAGATTTATACTTGTACTTATTGTATTTAGTATATTTGTAACACTTACTAGAGATATCACTACTATAAACCCATATACAAAAACTTTAATAGCTTTTAAATTTTGCTTTTCACTTTTGTCACTTGTATTTTCATCATGAAAATTGACATTATTTTTCTTAGCCAAAGACTCTATACTCTTCCTAGTCTGAGCACTTCCCCCTGAGTCAATAAAGACAATACCTTTCTCTAACTTTAAATCCATATTTTCAGCAACCTCATCATAAGTTAAAAATTGCAATCCCATATTTTGATAACCCATTCCTAGACGTTTTTCATCTGTTATACCAAGAATTTTTATGTTTACTTTTTTCTTTGAATCATTTTCGCCAGTATATTCACAAGTTACAGTATCTCCAATTTTGTAATTAGTTAACTCTATTACGCCTTTCTTACCCTTTGATTCAAAGTAACTTTTTCTAACAAATATCACTCCATTTTCTTTAATCGCTCTTTCTTTATCAAAAGAGCCTTTTATTAAGTTTTTTGTTTTATTTTGTATTGCAGTTTCTCCAGGAAAAATTAGTTCGTTGTTGTTAAACTCATATACATAACTATCTCCAACCTTACGTTGTTGATAATAATCCTTAATTAGATTTTCTTTAGATTTATTTATTTTATCCTTATCTACTCCTATAGAAATATACTCTCCTACAGCTACTTCAAAGTTTTTTATTCCAGATATATTTTTTAGTTTATTTATAGTATCATCCATAGACTTAGATATTTGTCTTGAACTTAAATATAAATCGTAGTTTCTTTGAGAATTTCTGATTTCTTCACCTTTTAAGAAATTCGCCATAAATCCGCTAAAAGATATAAATATTACTATACTTACTATTAAAGAAAAAAGTGTCACAATAAATTTCTTTCTATTTCTTCTTACACTTTTATATGCAAGTACACCTTCTGTTCCAAAAACTAATTTAATAAGTTTCGAATTTTTAACCTTACCTACTTTGTAATCTCCACTACTCCTTATTACACTAAGAGGAGAAATATTAGAGGCTGTTATTGCAGGTAGGAGAATTGATATAAAAATTGTAAGTAAAACAATTATTATACTGATAATTATTATTAATGGATTATATACTATTTGTAAACCCATCTGTGATACAACTGATTCTGTAAGATATTTATTTATAGCTTTAAATACTAAATCTATAGCTACTGTTCCAGACAATAGTCCTATTGGTATTCCAATACAGCTAATTATAATACCTTCAATAAAAACTAATCTTTTAATTTGATTAGTAGTAGCTCCTATAGAATTTAATATTCCAAACTGCTTTTTTCGTTCAGTTATAGAAATACTAAAAGAATTATATACTGTAGCAATTGTACATATAATTACTAAAATAGTTACCATAGTAATTATAGCTTTTATAGAACTATTTATATTTGCATACTTACTAGCTCCTTGTAATCTCAATAAATGTTCATTGTATTTTATCATTTCAGAGTTTGATGCTTTATCTTTATTTGTATATATATTATTACTTATTTTTCTTGTTATTTCATATATATCTTTAGGATTTTTTGCTGTTATTGATATATTCACTGTCTCTTTATTATTATCTATAGGATTAAAGTAAGTTAAACCAGTAGCAACTTGGTCAGTGAGTTCAAACCCTGGCCTTTTGATTATACCTACAATTTTAAATGTCTTTTCTTTTTCATTGGCAATATAATCACCTTCATGAAATACACTCATATCATCAATTTTTTTGTTATTACTATCAAACATATCACCTACTTTTAAGGTTATCTTATCTCCTATTTTTAGCTTTTTCTCCATAAGATTAACTATGTTTTCACTTAAAATAATTTCTCCATCTTTATCTGGAAATCTACCTTCTTTTATAGAAACTCTATATCCTTCCATAGCATTTTTATCATATTGCTTAACGCTTAATATACCATTTACAGTATCTTCTATTCTAGAGTATCCAAGTTGATTAGTAAGTGCATAACTTTTTATTTCAGCCGATTTTGTTGCATAGTCTATATTTTTTTTGTTTACATTGTAGAATTTAGCATGAAAACTCCCATCATTTTTTATGGTTTCTCTTATTTGATAATCCATAAAACTTTCAAATATGTTACCTATACCACAAATTAGAGCAGTGGAAAGTATTATTCCAATTATAGTTACAATAGTTCGTCTTTTATTTTGTTTTAAATATCTAACAGTTAGAGATGTATATAGATTCATTTATATCACCTCATCACTTTTTATAATTCCATCTTCTATGCCTATAATTCTATCCGCCTGAAGTGCTATATTTTTGTCATGAGTTATCATTATTAATGTTTGATTATATTTTTTCACTGATAATTTTAATAACTCTAGTATTTCTTTTGAGTTTTTGCTATCTAGATTACCTGTTGGTTCATCTGCTAATACTATAGATGGTCTATTAATTAAGGCACGTCCTATAGATGTTCTTTGTTGTTGACCTCCTGATAATTGATTAGGAAGATGATTTTCTCTGTTGCTTAGACCCAATGTTTTCATCAAATCATTCAAGTATTCTTTATCAATCTTTCTATTATCAAGCTCTGCTGGAAGTAATATATTTTCTTTGACATTTAAAACTGGAATCAGATTATAGAATTGATATATAATACCTATATTTCTTCTTCTAAAGATTGCCAAATCCTTAGTTTTTAGATTATATATATCTACATCATTTATATAAACCTTACCACTAGTAGGTCTATCAACACCTCCTAATAAATGTAATAATGTACTCTTTCCACTTCCGCTTGGACCTGTTATTGCTATAAACTCACCTTTTTCTATAGACAAGCTTACATTTTTTATTGCATCGACTTTTGTTTCATTTTTACCATAACTTTTAGTCAGATTTTCTACTCTTAAAATTTCCATAACTACCTCCAATATTTATATTCTATACTTCATATATTAGACTCAAGCTATTACTATAAAGTGAATTAAATATTACAGATTAGTCACTATTATCATCATATATCTTATGAAATGCTATATGAAATTCAGTTCCTTTACCTTTTTCACTATTTACATAAATATCTCCATTTTGGCTTTCTATTATGGATTTTGCCATTGCAAGCCCTATACCTACACTATCCTCTTTTGAACTACTTTTCCCTCTATAGAAACGTTTAAAAATATGTGGTATATCTTTTTTATCTATACCTTCACCATCATCTTTTATTATTAACTCTGAAAATAATGGATTTTCTTTGTAAATTATACTTATATTTCCAAACTCAGGAGTATGTTCTATACAATTTTTTATTATATTTACTAAAGCCTCAACTGACCAATCAATATCACCAACATAAGATACATTACCATTGCCTTCTATACTTAACTTTTGGTTTTTAATCTCCATAGGTATTTTCATTGGTTGGATTGCTCTATGTATAAGTTCACTAAACTTTATTTTTTCTCTCTTAAACTTTATAACTTTAGCTTCTACTTTTGATAATTTAAGCATACTTTTAATCAAGCAATCCATACGATTTAGTTGATTTTTTATCTTGTCTAAAAAATCTATTTTCACTTCATATGGTACATCATTATATAATAAATCACTTAGTATGATTAAGGAAGTCATGGGAGTTTTTAACTGATGTGATATATCTGAAATTGTATTATTTAAAAATATTTTTTCTGAATTTAAAAGTTCAACTTTTTCATTAAGAATTGTTGTCATCTTCAATAGCTCTGTTTTTAAAAGACCTATCTGCCCTTCTTGATTTCTATTTTTCATATCAAATTCTTTTCCTTCTGAACTATAGTAAACATACTTAGTCATATCTGATAAATCATTATATATAGTTCTAAAATATTTAAGTATCAACATAAATATCATCATAAAAATTATACAAACTAAGATTATATTTATTTTTATAGTGTTTGAAAGTAATTTGGAAGTAAGAGGCTCAGAATTTATTCTAATAGTTTTGTCATAGTTATACTTACTTAATATTTTCTCACCAAATTCTACATTTTGCATGGACTTTCCTTGTGTTATTATATCTACGATATCACTTTCTAGTTTTGGATACTTGTTAACTAAGGTTCCTATTATAGCTTGATTATTTTTTACAATCGTATTTTTAGTTGTATTTATATTGATTATACCAAATCCAATTGATATAAGAATTACCATCAACATTAAAATAATATATTTACTAAAAAAGTTCTTTACTTCAGGATTATATAGAAACATTATTTTCACTTCCTATCCATTTATAACCTAGTCCTCTTACAGTTTCTATGTAAATTGGTTTACATAAGTCATCTCCTATTTTTTCTCTAAGTCTTTTTATATAAACAGTTAAAGTATTATCACTAACAAAATCATAAGTTACATCCCAAAGCTTTTCTAGTATTTGACTTCTACTCAAAACTGTATTTTTATTCTGTATAAGAATTAAAAGAAGCTTATATTCAACAGATGTCAGAAATATTTCCTTGTCATTTTTATATACTCTAGCTTCTAATGTATATATATTTAAATCTCTATATTTAAGTATCTTCTTATTTTCTTCTGTAGCGTCACCTTTTCTTCTTAAAACAGCTTTTATTCTCGATATTAATTCTCTAATTCTAAAAGGTTTTGTTATATAGTCATCTCCACCTATATCAAGACCCAGTACAATGTTTACTTCTTCATCACAAGCAGTTAAAAATATTATGGGAATCTGAGAAAACTTTCTTACATACTCACAAAATTCATATCCTGTTCCATCTGGTAACATTACATCCAGTAGTACCATACTATATTCATTAGAAGATATCATTTCTTTTCCACTTGATAAATCCTTTGATATATCTACACTAAATCCCTCTTGCTCCAATGCATACTTTATTCCAAAAGAGATAGTACTGTCATCCTCAACTATCAATAACTTTAACATAACTATTTCCCTTCTTAACATTTTAATTTTAAACTATTTACATATACAACTTTTATTATACACAATTGTTTTAGATACTAAAATATATTTAGAATTACAAAATAGTCACAAACAATTACTAAAAAACATAAAAATAAAAATGCAAGTTGACACTTAACTATTTTGAAAATAGTATAGATTTTTCTCAAGTTAAGCTACAACTCACATTTTAGATATTTAATTTTATATAAACTGGTATTCTCATCTGTTTAACTATTTAAAGCTTACTTTATTCTTCCTCATATTTTTTATATTCTTCTTCTTTATAAATATTATTTTTTTTGTCATCTTCATGTAAATCAATGTCTTTTTTATCATTTTTAACACTATTTACATAATGCATCATTTCTTCTTGAGAAACATGTGGACAATTTTCACAATTTATTCTTCTTGAATTAAATTCTCTTACTTTTTTTTTTAATTCTTCATATTCATAATCTTGTTTTTTATCACTACAATCACATTCATAACCAAACTCATCATATTTATAGTCATTGTATTGATTATTTCCATAATACTCTGTATCAATCATTTGAGACATTTGAGATTTAGATTTAATGTTTTTTATCATCCTATAAGTTGCATATGCACCCACTCCTGTAATCACGGCTCCTGCAAACATCATTGGCTTACTCATTCCATCATCTTTTTTATTCATTTGTCTTTTAATTAAATATGTTAACATATTTTTTCTCCTTTCTGATTTCTATTTATAGATAGTATCTGTATTATTTTGATAAAAATTATGTTATTTTTAAATTACAATTTTTACAAATAATATAAATCATCTTGTAGAATATAAATTTATATTTTGTACTTGATAATGTTTTTTATGTTATACTATATATATAACAAGTATTTTTATTTATAACGATATTATGGAGGTTTTTTATGATTTTAAATTTAGATTTTAATAGTGATAAGTCTATTTATGTACAAATTAAAGAAGAGATAACTAAAGCTATAGCTTCAGGAGAATTAAAAATAAATGAATCACTTCCATCTGTAAGAAGTATGGCTGAAAATATTGGTGTAAATCTACATACTGTAAATAAGTCTTATAATGAACTAAAAGAAGAAGGATTTTTAAATATTGATAGGCGAAAAGGTGCAATTGTAGCTCAACTTCCAATGGAAACAGAAAATTCAACTCGCCAAAAAAATAGAATTGATTTAGAACTTTTAGTAGCAAAATCTTATTTATCAGGTATCAATAAAGAAGAGTTCTTGACGTTAAGTAAAAATCTATTTGATAAGTATGAGGTGAAATACTATGAATAAGATTGAATGTTTATTTACAATATTTTCAACCTTAATTTTGATGTATGCTACTTTTTATTTTATGCCACATCTTATTGGCAAAAATCACATTTATGGTGTTTCTATAAACCAAGAACATAGAAACTATCCTGATTTTATAATACTTGATAAAAAATTTAAAAAACTTTTATCTATAGGATTCATTGTGATTTTTATTTTAGTTTTAGCTCTAGTTTTTATGTTTGATAAAATAGAATTTTCTTATTCTATTAGTATTATAGGGTTTTTACTATATGAAAGTATATTATATATCTATATTCATAAAGAAGTTAAAATGACTAAATCCAAGTTTTTCACTGAATTAAGTCAGATAAGTGCAGACTCAAAATTGGTAATAGATATGGATTTTATAAATGAAAAAAATAAAATAATAAAAAAATTTAAGATATTGTATTTAATACCAGTATTACTTACTTTTGGAATAAGTATTTTTATATTGCTTAACTATAATCAATTACCAGATTTAATTACTACGCACTCTACTATAACAGGAAAACCTGATGGATTTATGAAAAAATCCTATCTTGGTGTGTTTAAATTAATAGGTCTTGAGTTTTGTATAATGATTTTATTATATATAACTTCTATTGGAGCTATAAAAGCGAGAATTAAAGTAGATACAAATAAAATTGAAGAAAGTAAAACTAAAAACATTAAATATCTAAATAAAATTGGTTATTTGTTTTTTATATTGATGATTATGATGATAGTACAATTCTTTATCGTTTTTTTATCATTAAAAACAAATCCAAATTTATTAACTGTTATAAATATAATAATGCTTTTAGTTATAATTTATTTAATGGTAACATATATTAATTCTCCAAATTTAAAATCCAATTCTTCTTATACTCCAGATAATGATGAAAAGTACTGGATAGGAGGTATTATATATAATAATCCAAACGACCCATCATTTATGGTTGATAAAAGATTTGGCATAGGATGGACTATAAATTTGGGAAATCCGATTGGAAAGATATTATATATTCTTATAGCTATATTTTTAATTTTTTCACTTTTTAGTGTTATAAAATCTCTTTTACTTTAAATACCATAAAAGGTATCTTACTTGTATTATTGGGTATTATATTTTGTAAGATAAGAAATATTTCATATTATCATTGAAATATAGTATTTATATATTACTAGGAATGGAGATTTGCATAATGTTGTCAAAAACTGAAATTAAATACTTTAATGATTGTGCTTCTGAGATACTTTCATCTGAAAAAGTACAACTTATGAGAACATTTCCTCATCATGGCAATGTTTCATGTCTTGAACATAGTTTATCAGTAGCATATTATAGTTATCTATTATGTAAAAAATTGCATTTAAATGTTGAAATTCAAAGCGTTATTAGAGGGGCTCTACTGCATGATTTTTTTCTTTATGACTGGCATTATAAAGGTGATAGAAAGGGATTACATGGTTTTACTCATCCTAAAGAAGCACTAAAAAACGCAAATTTATTCTTTCAAATAAATGAAAAAGAAACAGACATTATTTTAAAACATATGTGGCCACTTACTGTTAGACCTCCTAGATACAAAGAAGCATTAATTGTTTGCTTATTAGATAAATTTTGTTGTCTAGTTGAGACTCTAAGGATACACTCACTACTCTCTCCTTACCACATATAAAATAGGTCTTTGATATTGTTATAATTTAATTTAAAAAGAGGTATTAAGATTACATTTAACTTAATACCTCTTTATTAATTTATTATTTATTTTTGTCATATGCTTATAAAATATAATCTTATCCTTGATAACTTATTCTTCTTATAGAGATACTTACTACTTTAAATAATAACATACCAGCTATTAAGTTTATCAATATTGCTGGTACCACTGCTACCATAAATAACGCTGTGAATGAAGCTCCAGGAAGACCTACTATAGCTTGAGCAACTAGTAAAAATAGAGTTCCACTTATAACTGTCCCTACTGGGAATATTATTGTTGCAGCTATTAAATCTTGTTTTTTACTGTTCAATTTTTTCATAAATGGTAATTTATAAATTATATACATTATCATGAACATTATATTTATTGTAATAGTTTTATCAAGTATATTTGGAATCTGACCACCTGGGAATTTAGTTGTTAATGCTGCAAATATTCCTGTTACAATTCCTGCTACCAAACAAATCTTATAATCATCCTTATTTAGTATCATTATTATAAACATCATTGCTAGTGATATATCTGGTTGCATTGGAAGTCCTATAGCAGGTGTAAGTTGATGTATCAATAATCCCATAGCTAAAAGTATTGCATTTAAAGTTAATTTTTTTGTATTTGTTTTCATTGTAATATTTCCCCCTAATTTGTTTAATATTTATTTCATTTTCGTTCCAATTTTCCATATCATTCTCTTTAGCTTTAGAAGTTCATAACATCTCTATCACCACCTTTTATTTTAAATTATATAATTTCTTTATTAATAGTTTTTGCAAAATAAAAAACTCCGTCCTAAATCAATAGGACGGAGATTATCCGCGTTGCCACCTAAATTATATAAAAAATAAGCTTAAAACTTAATTCTTATATATCTCATTATCAAGTACTTACATACCCTATTCGCTGTAACGTGCGACTGACGATAAAGTCTACTCTCATAAAAATATGATTTCAATTTATTCCTCTAAGGTCCATTCACTATATTCCTTCTTGCTAAGATTCCACCATCCTCAGCTCTCTATGTTGAAGCTAAACATAATTACTCTTCCTTGTCATAGGATTTTTAATTTGCTGTTGCTATTATAATATTCTAAATTTTTATAATTGTCAACTGTATTTTTTATTTTATTTAAAATTTACAAAAAGTGTAGAATAATTTTTATAAATGCTTTAAACTTTTATTTAAATATTGAATTAGGAAGGATGATATTATGTTTAGAGAAATGAGATTAAAAAAGAGAGAAATGACAAAAGAAGATACTATAGAAGTATTAAAAAATGGTGAATTTGGTACTTTTTCTACTATAAGTGAAAATGGCTATCCTTATGGAGTTGCTGTAAATTATGTATACTTTAATGATTCTGTATATTTTCATTGTGCAAGAAGTGGACATAAATTAGATAATATCTCAGCAAATAACAAGGTTTCTTTCTTAGTAGTGGCTAATGAAAGTGTTCTTCCAGATAAATTTAGTACTACATATGCTAGCGCTGTAGTATTTGGAAAAGCTTCAACAGTAGACAATGAGGAAAAGAAAAATGCTCTTGTAGAAATAATAAAAAAATATTCTAAGGGCTTTATTGAAGAAGGTATGAAGTACATAGAAAAAGATATAAATTTGACAACTGTAGTTAAAATAGAAATAGACCATATTTCTGGTAAAGCTTCTCGTTTATAATAATCTAATACGATATAATAAAGTGGCTATATGTATGGTCACTTTAAATATATTTATTTATCATTATTTTTATTAATTGAAAATGCTCAAAACACTTTAAGGAACTTCCTCAATACCTATGTAGATACAACACAAAGTTACTTGTATCCAAGCTGACATAAATTTTTCCACACCCATATAAAAACTTGAAAATAATACAGTCATATATGTCAAATATCAACATAAATTACAGAATTTTTTTGCCATTAAAACTATCAAAAAAAGTAAGTAATTATTAAAAGAGAGGTTGAAAATAATTATGAAATTCAAGAAAAAACCAAAGTTTTTACTACTCATTACATTTTTAATAATAACTATATTATCAACAGGAGCAACAGCTTTAGAAATCCATACATCATCACAAATACATGGCGATAGCGATATCAGCAATAGAGGAACTTTCAATACCTCTGCTAATTCCAAGGTAGGTGCAGACTCACAAAAAAGCAGTGATAGCTTACCTCACAATGCACAAAACCTTAATGTTTCTTTAGACATCTACAATGGAGGAGTAGAAATACTACCAACCTCATCCAACAAAATAATAGCAAATTACAACAACCAATACTACAATATTAAAATGATAGAACAAAACGGAAAATGGGTTGTATCTATATCAGGAAAAACAGCTAAAATGGGCAATTCTAGCTATGTTCAACTCCATATTCCAAATATAAAATGCAATATGGATGTAAATGTGCTTGATGGTAGCTTTAGTTATGATTTACCCGAAAATTGTATTGATGCAATAAATGTTACTTCCAAAGATTCAAGTATCGAATTTACTTCAAAAAATCAATACAAAAATAGCACTATTTCTCTATCCGCAACAGATAAAGAATTTCTTAAATATGGTCTAATTAATTATCCAGACTATTTTACTAAGATGAATAAAGGATTTGAATATAAGAATGGTACGAGAAAAAATCAAATTGACATTTCGCTAACAGGATTTACTAATGTTGATTTTAGAGATTAAAACATAAAAAATTGAGGGCTTTAGCCTTCTTTTTCTTTGCCTTCCTGTATTCATCTTTATATTTTATTGTTTATTTTTCCTTTTGGATATGAGTACATATATCATAGCACTAGGTAAAATTGAACATATTACTCATCCACAAATAATAATTATAAGAACATTATTCTTTTTATTATTGACGTTATTTATACATTGTGATATTCTTTAAGCAAAACACCATTCTGTTTAAGGGAGGATTAAATAAATGGCACGAAAACCTATTTTAGAAGGTGGTAAAAGAGAAGAAATACTTAAATGTGCTTTACAGTTGTTTCTAAAAAACGGTTATGAAAGCACCTCTATTCGCATGATATTAAATGAGGTTGGTGGAGAAGTTGGAATGTTCTATCATTACTTTTCTTCCAAACAAGAATTATTTGATGAAGCCTTAAGACTCTTCATGAAAATTCAAGGAGAGCGAACTTCTAAACTGATGAGTCAGAAATCCGATAAGATTTCCCCACGAATGAGATTGGAACAACTTATAGAATGCTATGACAGCGGAATGGATGAATTTTCGAAATTATCTGATGGAGCTATTCATTGGTCAGTTTTATCATCTATTCACAGCTTAACCTTAGAAGCAATTCTGCCCTCTTTTAGAACAATGATTATTGAAATACTCAGATTAGCAGATAAAAAAGACTTAAGTGAGTCTAAATGGCTTGCGCCATTTGTACTAAAAGGTATCAGTGGATTATTACATGATAAATCATTTGCTGAATTAAGCAAAGAAAAACAGATGCTTTTAATTATAAATTTACTATGCAGAACTTTACAAGTTCCATATAGCTTGTTTGAAGAATAAGAGAATATCGACAATGAACATCTATGTATTAAAATTGAACAATGACATCAAAAGTATATCTGAGAGAAAATGGCATTAAAAACTGATATAAGATTTGGCATTCGTTATTATGAGTAAGCAAAGAAAACTGAGTTAAAAATATAGAAAACACCAACAACTCACAAAAATGTAGTGTTTATACGAGTTTTGGTGTTTTCCTTATTCTTGACTTGCATGAAAATATGATTGGCAAGAATGGGCTGATATATACCACTCTTTTATGCTTGCCATTTTTAAAAACAGCAAAAATGATGTTTCGTAAAATATCTCAATAAGGCACATATAAATTATACCTACTCTGAATCATAACCCCATTACTGTTCTTCTTAAATACTGATTGAAATTACCATACTCAACTTTTGTCAATGTTTCTGGATAAGACATCAAAATTAACTGATGTCCATTGCATTCTTCATGGTATGGTGGGTGAATATGTTCAAAATCATTTACCTTATATCCAACCCTCTCATAAAAACCTTGTCGCTTGATGGAAATTTTATTAATGGGAGGGTCGATTTCTAGAATAACAGTTTTGCCTCGCTGGTTTAACAGCTCCAAAGCTCTTTTTCCATACTTTTTATTGCGCATTTCAGGATTGATACAGAAATGTTCCACATAAATAAAATTCTCTGTTTCCCAGCATAAAATGATACCAACCATGTCGTTTTCATCATAAATTAAGTTAAATTGATATTCTTCATGACCCATAATTTCTGCTTGTAAAGATGGGTTTCTCTGTTCATGAAAAGGAAAACTTACATTGTATAACTTTATTGCCTCTAAATACAATTTATCTTCATATGTTCTTAGCCTCTCAAAGCGCATTTTGCTATCCTCCTATTATATAAAACAACCTTCGCACCACATCTTTTTAGTCTAATGAAACTCTAATTAGCTCTTATTTAGATTATAATATCTGTCCAAGTATAAAATGAATTGTAAGGTTAAACCATTGCTGAAAATATATCTATTTTTTATATATACTAAGACTGTTTAGATAATCTCTTATACCAAACTTAACATCATCACTTGGTCTTATATCAGAGTTATCTCCTGCTATATGAAGTATTCCATATGCTGGATGACCTCCTCTTACTGTACATGGAACTGATAAAAGCGTCATCCCCATATGTTGAGCAAATATATTCATTGATTGTAAAGCTAGTTCTCCTCCTCCATGTTGTGAACCTGCAGTAGCAAAACAACCAAATATTTTTCCACTTAAAGGTGCTCCTACCCATACATCAGAAAAACTGTCCATAAACATCTTCATTTGACCAGATACATTTCCATAATATGTTGGTGAACCCATAAATATTGCATCATAATCTAGTAATTCTTTTCCAGATTTAATTACATTTATACTTTCAAATTCATCTTTATGTTCCTTTGAATTTATCAAATAGTACTGAGGAAGTGTTTTTGCAACCTCATCACTTACTTTAAATATATCTACCTCTATATTCATTTCTTCAAGTACCTTTTTATACTCCCTTGCTAATAAATATGTACTTCCACAAACGCTATGAAAAATCACTGCTACTTTCATTTTTATCCCCCTAATCAAAATCAAATTTATTTTTTATATAGTGCTTTTATTATCAAGTACCATTAAATGATACTAAATGGATTTAAATATACATTACTTTTTATTGTTTCAATCTCTTCAAATTCATCCAAAAATCTCTTCATAACATGTTTAAATATATCTTCTGTATCAAAATGTCCACAATCTACTATACATATTCCCATATCAAGTGCATCTTGTGCCTCATGATATTTTACATCACCAGTTATTAGAACATCTGCGCCTTGTCTCTTAGCCTTTTTCACAAACTCAGAACCAGCTCCTGTTACAACAGCAATTTTTGTTATCTCGGTATTAAGACTTCCAACTACCCTTATATGCTTCATATTTAATTTTTCTTTTATTTTATTAGAAAGATTTTCTAATGTTGTACTTTCATCAAGTTTACTTATTCTACCTAATCCAAATGTTTTTCCTTTGTTTTCTAGCTTGTACAAATCATAAGCAACTTCTTCATAAGGATGTGCATCTATCATAGAACTTATCACTCCACCTAAATGCTTCTGTGGTACTACAGTTTCAACTTTAACCTCATTTACACTTTCTATATCATTTATACTTCCAAGAAACGGATTTGAGCCTTCTAATGGCTTAAATTGACCTTCTCCTTCTATAGAAAACGTACAGTTACTATAATTTCCTATATGGCCTGCTCCTGAATTACTTAGTGCCTTTCTCAACACTTCTGAATAATTACATGGAGCATATACTGCAAGTTTGTATAAAGTCTCATTTTCAGTGACATCTAAAACTTTTGAGTTATTAAATCCCATAATCTCCATGAAATAATCATTTAGACCATCAAATGCTATGTCAAAATTGGTATGCATAGAATAAAGGGCTATATCATTTTTAATGAGTTTTTGTATAAGTCTACCTTTTAAGTCGGCGCTATTAATCTTATTAATTTTTCCAAATATAAAAGGATGATGTGTAACAATTAAATCAACATTTTGAGATATAGCTTCATTGATTACATTTTCATTGGCTTCTAAGGATACCAGAATCTTCTTTACATCCATATCAAAATCTCCAACTATAAGACCTACATTATCCCAATCTTCAGCTAAGCTTAGAGGATACTTTTTTTCAATTTTTCTAGTAAGACTCTTCAGTAACATATTTACCTCCTATTTATTTTATTAAATTTTCAAGTTTTCTTATTGCTATTTTACTTTCTTCTCTCTTCCTATCTATTTCTTCTCCATGTTTACCTTCTAGTTGATTAACTATAGCACTATATGTTTTTATTTTTTTTTCTACAAAGTCATAAAAAAGAGAATCTTTATTTTCTAAAAGTTTTATTCCAACTTCAAACTGTATCTCATCTTCTATTATAGTATTTTTACCTGTATATTTGGCAACTATTATTTCATATATCCTAAAATCTTCTCTCACTAAAGCCTCTGTTAAAATTTCATATCCATTATTCAGAAGATAGCGTCTAAGCTCTTCTTGTGCCTGCATAGGCTGTAATATCAATTTTTCTATACTATGTGCTACTTCTTTTTTAGCTTCTAGAAGCTCACTTATCAATATACCTCCCATACCAGCAATTATTACTTCTTCAACTTCACCTATTTCTAGTACCTCTATACCAGAACCCAATCGTAAATCGACTTTCTCTAAAAGATTGTTCTGTATGACCTCTTTTCGTGCATTGTCAAGAGGTCCTTTATTAACATCTGCCAACACTGCAAATGGAACTCTTTCCTCCTTTAGCAAATAAACTGGTATGTATCCATGGTCCGTTCCTATATCAGCTATCTTTTTACCATCTGACACCAATGATGCTATTTTTAATAATCTATCTGTTAGTTTCAAAGATATATCTCCTTTCAATCTTTTTATTTGTTCTTGATTTTAAACTAAAACCAAGATAAAAAATAATATAAAATCTCTACCACAAAATAGCCATGAGATATCACTTATCCCATGGCCTTTATTGCAAAAACATTAATGATGTATCTTTTTAATCTAAATAATCTCTAAGTTTTTTTGATCTACTTGGATGTCTTAATTTTCTTAGTGCTTTTGCTTCTATTTGTCTTATTCTTTCTCTAGTTACATCAAACTCTTTTCCAACTTCTTCAAGAGTTCTAGCTCTTCCATCCTCAAGACCAAATCTAAGCTTTAATACCTTTTGCTCTCTATCATTTAATGAGCCAAGTACATCTTCTATTTGTTCTTTAAGTAAAGAATATGCTGCTGCCTCAGCTGGAGCTGGTGCATCATCATCTGGAATAAAATCTCCTAAATGACTGTCCTCTTCTTCGCCTATTGGAGTTTCTAAAGACACTGGGTCTTGAGCTATTTTCATTATCTCTCTTACTTTATCTTCTGTCATTTCCATTTCTTTTGCAATTTCTTCTGGTTTTGGGTCTCTTCCAAGTTCTTGAAGTAGTTGTCTTGATACTCTTATTAATTTATTTATAGTCTCTACCATATGCACTGGTATTCTTATAGTTCTCGCTTGGTCTGCTATAGCACGTGTTATAGCTTGTCTTATCCACCATGTTGCATAAGTACTAAACTTATAGCCCTTTGTATAGTCAAATTTTTCAACAGCTTTTATAAGACCTAAATTTCCTTCTTGTATTAAGTCTAAGAAAAGCATACCTCTACCTACATATCTTTTTGCTATACTTACAACTAGTCTTAAGTTCGCTTCAACTAATCTTTGCTTTGCTATCTCATCACCTTCATGCATTCTTCTAGCAAATTCTACCTCTTCATGTGGCTTAAGTAGAGGAATTTTTCCTATTTCTTTTAAGTACATTCTAACAGGGTCGTCTATACTTATCCCTTTTGGTAAAGATAAATCCACAGTTTCTATTTCTATTGCAGAAGAGTCCTCATGTGAAATTACTTCTGCATCTTCATCTATGTGGCTCATATTTAAATCGTCATCAGTAGCCGAAAAGTCTATATCAGCTTTATAGTTCTTTGTTTCTGTTATTTCTATTCCCAAATTACCTAAAGTTTCATAAAGATTTTCTACCTGATCCTTATCAAGTTCAGTTTCAGAAAAAGCTTCCATTATTTCTGCAAGCGTCAATGAACCTTGCTTTTTTCCTTTTTCTATTAGTGTCTTAGCGGTAACTTTTTTTAACTCTTTTTTATTCGACTTATTTTCCACACTCAAACCTCCTTTCTCTACAAGCTTTTTAAAATTTTATTTATCTCAACTATTTTTAAAGCAATTTCCATAACTTTACCATCTACCTCTTTCATATCATTATTATTTTCTAATTCCTGTTGTTCTTTCAACAAGTTATTAATTTGTTCTTCTAATGAGTTCTTTCTGATATTTGTTATTATTCCTTCTATTTCTTTTGTGTTCTCTAAGTTTATACTATTCAAAGAAATTGAATTTAATTCTTTTAAGTATTCTTCGGATATGTTTAAACTTTTCAATTTGTCAATAGTTATTTTGTCCAATTCTTGATTTTTAATCATGTAAATTAAAATTTCTTTACTTTCATTCAATAAAAAATCACTTTCTTCTACTTTAAGTAGAGCTATTTCTCTAATTTTTTTGTCTTCTAACATTATTTTTATTAGAGTTTCTTCAACTAATTGTTTTCCATCTTGTCTAACTTCGACTTTTTCAATTACTTTTTCTTCTATCTTTTTCTGGTTTTTATTATATGGCTTATTGTAGTTTTTACCATACACTTCCCTTTTTATAGACTCGACATTAATATCTATTTGATTACTTAAATATTTTGTATAAAAATCAATTTCTACAGGACTTGTCAATTGTTTTATAATCTTAGAAGCTTCTTTTGCAAACTTCACTCGTTCTTCATCTTTTTGAATATTGAATTCTTTTTTAAGATGATCTATTTTATATTTTATGTAGTGAGTAGAAACATCCATTGCCTTTTTATAATCACTAAGTCCGTACTTTCTTACAAATTCATCTGGGTCTTTAGAGTCTTTCAAATCCAAAACTTTTACAGTAATACCTAATTTAATAAGTATATCTATAGCTCTTAAAGTCGCTTTTATTCCAGCTTCATCAGAGTCATAAGATATAATAGCAGTATCCGCATATCTTTTTATTAAAATACCTTGTTGTTCAGTCAAGGCTGTTCCAAGGGTTGCTACTACATTTCTTATACCATACTGATAAAGTGAAATTAAATCCATATATCCTTCAACTAAGACTATAGTTTTATTATCTAAATTTTTTCTAGCAAAATTTAGTCCATATAAGTTTTGTTTTTTATTAAAAATTAATGTGTCTGGAGAATTTAAGTATTTTGGTAAAGAATCATCTAGTACTCTTCCTCCAAATCCAATTATATTTCCTCTATAATCAAATATAGGAAACATAACTCTATTTCTAAATTTATCATAGCAATTAGTTCCATCTCTATTTCTTGCAATTAGACCGCACTCCAATAAATCTTGTTTTGTATACCCTTTATTAATAAGAGCATTCATAAGAGAATTCCATGAATCCAAAGAAAATCCTAGACCAAATTTTTTAATTATTTTATCATCTAATCCTCTAATCCTTAAATATTCATACCCAAGATTTTTACTTCCCAATAAGTTTGAAAGATAAAATCTAGCAGCTTCTGTATGAATATCTTGAAACTTTTTAGATTTCTCTATTTTCATTCTAGTTTCTTCATTCATGTTGGTATTAATTTCTATACCACATTTATTTGCTAAAATTTTTACAGCATCCATAAAATCTAAATTTTCCATTTTCATGACAAAATTTATCACATCTCCACCTTCACCACAACCAAAACACTTATAAATTTGTTTTGATGTATTTATATAAAAAGATGGAGTTTTTTCTCCATGAAATGGACATAATCCTTTATAATTAGCTCCAGATTGTTTTATATTCATATATTCAGATATTATACTTGCTATATCACATCTAGCTTTTATTTCTTCGATAACGTCTTTTATATCATTCATATTATCACCTTCTGGTGTAATTTTTTGTGTTAACATTTCTATTCTACACTATATTCTAAATTTGTCAATCACTCAATATACAGAATTCGACTTTTTTTATTGATATCCTTCTTATTAATCAAAAAATTTTTATTTTTTATGTTAATTACATCAATATTAGATTTTTATTTATGTCAAATAATCTAACTATTAAATTATATATCTATTATCTTATAAATTTACATCAAAACTATCACGAATAAAAAAGAGGCTCTTGCCTCTTTTTAATAAACACTAATTGATTTCATCAAATCTTCAAATTCATCAAAGCAGAGAGATTGAATCCCATCTGATAGAGCATTTTCTGGGTCTGGATGAACTTCTACCATTATTCCATCTGCTCCACATGCAAGTGATGCCATTGACATAGGTTTTACTAAATATCTAACTCCAGTAGCATGACTTGGGTCTACTACAACAGGAAGTCCCGTTTCTTTTTGAATAATCGGTACAGCCGCTAAGTCTAATGTATTTCTAGTATAATCATTGTATGTTCTTATACCTCTCTCACACATTATAATGTTACTATTTCCTTCTATTGCTATATATTCTGCTGCACCTATCCATTCAGTAATTGTTGATGCGATTCCTCTTTTTAACATAACAGGCTTATTTTGTTTTCCGATTTCACTTAAAAGAGTAAAGTTTTGCATATTTCTTGAGCCAATTTGAATTATATCACTGATACTATATAATTCATCCATATCTCTTATATCCATAAGTTCTGTAATAACAGCTATCCCAACCTCTTCTTTAACTGCTTTTAATATTTCAAGACCTTCTTTTTTTAATCCCTGAAATGAGTTTGGTGATGTTCTTGGCTTATATGCTCCTCCTCTTAAAATATTTGCACCATGACTTTTTACAAATTTAGCAGTCTTTAAAAGTTGCTCATAACTTTCTATTGCACATGGCCCAGCTATTACAAGTTTATCTTCTTTTACAGTTATTTCTTTATCATTTGTATTTATCACTATCTTTGAATTATCATTAAATAGGTTTTTTCTCATAACCTACAAGCTCCTTTACTTCTTCTATTTCTTTAGCAGATAGGAGATTTAAATATTCTTTTATTGATTTTTTATTTATTAAAAGTTCCTCATTCAAATCCATAAGTGGTATCAAAACAAAAGCTCTATCTTGAATCCTTGGATGTGGTATTAGTAATCTTTCATCAGTTGAAACTACATCATTAAAAAATAGTATATCTACATCAATAGTTCTTGGACCCCAATGTACTATTCTCTCTCTATGCAATTCTTCTTCTATTTTTTGACAATATTCTAACAACTCATAAGGTTCAAACTCTGTTTCTATCTCTACACACATATTTAGAAAATCTGCTTGTTCTGTATATCCCCATGGCTTTGTTTCATATAATTTTGATTCTTTTACTTCATATATAGAATCACTATCTCTCAAAAGTTCGCATGCTTTTGATAAATTATCAAATCTATTGCCCATATTCGTCCCTATTCCCAAATAAGCCTTATTCATCTCTTGTTCTCCTTATCTCAACACCAAAGTAGTCATAAATTCCATTTACAGGAGCTTCTGGCTTTCTAACTCTAACCATAACTCCATTTACAAGGTTAAATTTATTTAAGACTTCTTCAGCAATGTTCTCTGCCAAAGCCTCCAAAAGATTAAATTGTTTATTTTCTGTAATATCCTTAACAACACTATAAACTTCAGCATAGTTTACAGATTTATTTATATCATCACTAAGTCCTGCTTCTCTTGAATCAACATAAAGTTCCATGTCGACAAAAAATTTCTGACCTAGAAAATTTTCTTCTTTAAGCACACCATGATATCCATAGAATCCTAGATTACTAAGTAATATTTTATCCATTATACTACACCTACTTTCTATATATTGCATCAGTCATTTTAGCTGCCATTAAATTTTCATAAACATCATGCACCCTAACTATATCTACACCATCTCTTATTCCAAGTACAGTAGTAGCTATTGTTCCTTCCAATCTCTTTTTAGGTTCAACTGGAAGTACTTTCCCTATTACTGATTTTCGAGATGTTCCAAGTAAAATAGGATAGTCTAATTCTTTCAATTCATTTAATCTTCTTAATACTTCTATATTTTGCTCAAATGTCTTCCCAAACCCTATCCCTGGATCAAGAACTATTTTTTCTTTTTTTACACCACAGTCTATTGCCATTTTTATGCTCTCTTTAAAGAAGTCCTTTATTGACTCCATTATATCTTTGTCATAGTTTGTCCCATCTTGATTATGCATTATACATACTTCTGCATCATATTTTCCTACTACAGAAGCCATATTCTTATCTCTTCTAAGCCCCCAAACATCATTTACCATAGTGACACCTAATTTTAGAGCTTCTTCTGCAACATCTGCCTTGTAAGTATCTATTGATATTGGTATATCTAATTCTTTTTTAAGTTTTTTTATCACAGGGATTACTCTTCTTAGTTCTTCCTCTGAATCTACATATCTATGACCTGGACGTGTAGATTCACCACCTAAGTCAATTATATCAGCACCTTGTTCAACCATTTCTTTTGCATGTTTTATTGCTATGTCTAAATTACTAAAGTCTCCTCCATCAGAAAAACTATCTGGAGTTACATTTAATATACCCATTATATAAGTTCTTTTACCATAATCAAACACAGTTAATGACACTCCCTTAAATTAAAATTTATATCTTATCAAACGATTTTTATCTACAATAATTTACTACTTCATAGTAATTAAACTCATAGCCTCAGCTCTTGATGCAATATCTTTTTCAAATATACCTCTAACTGCTGATGTAACAGTTTTTGAACCAGGCTTTTTTACACCTCTCATTGTCATACACATATGTTCAGCTTCCACTACTACTAAAACACCATATGGCTGTAGCTCTTCCATTATTATGTCTGCTGCATTTTTAGTAATTCTTTCTTGTAATTGAGGTCTTTTTGCTAATGTGTCTATTACTCTAGCAAGCTTAGAAAGCCCTGTAAGTCTTCCACCTTTTGGTAAATAAGCAATATGTGCCTTTCCAAAAAAAGGAACCAAATGATGCTCACAGCATGAATAAAATGGAATATCTTTTACTAGTACTAGTTCTTCATGCTTTTCATCTGCAAAAAGAACTTTTAAGTGGTCTCTTGGTTCTTCACTAAGACCAGAGAATATCTCTTCATACATTCTAGCAACTCTATTTGGAGTCTCTATTAGACCTTCTCTATCTGGGTCTTCACCAATTGCTTCTAATATTTCTCTTACTGCATGTTGTATTTTTTCTTTATCTACTTTATTCATTTAAACTCCCCCCATTGACTCGTGACTAGAAGATTAATTTTATAATCTTTTTTGTCTCAATTTCTTTAAAAATATAATTATAAACATCTAAAAGTTTTTGATAGTCATAACTTTCACTTACCTTTGATACTAGGTTAAAAAGTTCCTTATTTTCTTTTTTCAAAACTTTTAGCAATTTTTTATCTTTTGGTACCCATTTATCATTTATATTAAAGTACCCAATTATTATATCTTTTAAATATAAATTCGTCAAAAAATGATATTCAAAAACATCAAATTTTTCTTTATTTTTCAACTTTGATATTTTTGTTTCAATATCTTGTTTTAAAAAAGACTTTTCTTCTAAAGACAATTTGCTAGGACCTTTTAAGTAAATATCTCTGCTCATATCTTTTATAGTATTGGATATATTCTCCATATCAAATAGTACTTTAGCATCCTTCATCTCTTTCACAAAGAAGTACTCTCTATCTGACAATAATTTTTTTACACCATCTTTTGAAAAATAATTTATATCAAATTCTATTCCCTTTTGTTCAAACAGTACTCGCTCTTGTTTTTCCCCTTCTTTTACAAAAACGAATACATCAATATCATTAACTTCTACATTATAAAAACTAAAATCTACATCTTTACTAGAACCCACTAGAAATACTGCTAATGTATTTGGATTGTCTATTATTTTTTTAATATTTTCACTATATACTTTATAAGTATGACTTGCCATCTCTTATCTCCAATAAATTGTTAATATTTTAATTTATTACAAACACTCTATTATTTTATTAAAAATAATATTTTCTTTGCCAAATTCTGTCTTGTCAATTTCTGTAACTTTCATTGCTCCCATAAGACTATTTGTGACAAAAACAAAATCAAAACTACTAATTTCTGATATGTTAATTTCATTTTCCATCAACTCTATATGTAATTCGTCACAAATCTTTATAATCCTTTTTTTTATTGTTCCATTTAAAATTGGTAATTTACTACTGGGTGTATATACTTTACTTCCTCTTATAAAGAATATATTACTCATAGAACATTCTAAAATCACACCATCTGAATTTATAAATATACCATCATTGTATCCATTCTTATTTGCAATATTTTTAGTATATATATTTTCAAAATAATTAGTAGTCTTATGTCTATAAATTAGGCTATCTCCCCTAACTATAGGAGATATAGTCAATTTAAAACCTTTATTATATGCTTCTTTATTATATGGAATTTCTCTAATAGATATATTGTAACCTTCATCAAAAACGGTAATCCTAAGTGCTTTATTAATAATATTTTCTTTTTTTATGTATTTAATAATTTCATCTATTAGAAATCGCTTTTCATAATTTATATTCAAATCCAAACATGTTATCGAATTGAGCATCCTATCTATATGTGTATTTAAATCTATAGCTATACCATCTTTAACTTTAATAGTCTCAAATAACCCAATTCCAAATTTACTCAAGCTACTATTAAAGCTTAAATTATTCTTCATAATATCCCCTCAAGGCTTTCATTATAGATTTTGCTTTATCTAGTGTTTCTTGGTATTCTTCATCTGGGTCAGAATCCCAAGTCATGCCTCCTCCAACTTGGAAGTATACTTTTTTGTCTTTTTTTATTATAGTTCTAATTGCTATATTAAAATCCATATCACCATTAAAACCTATATATCCAATTGAACCAGTATATACATTTCTCTGTGTTGGTTCCAGTTCGTCTATGATTTCCATTGCTCTAATTTTAGGTGCTCCTGTTATAGAACCACCTGGAAAAGTTGCTTTTATTATATCAGTAGCATCCTTATCATCTTTTAGTTCACCTACAACTGTTGAAACCAGATGATTTACATTTGCATAAGGTTCAATTACAAACAACTCTGGAACTTTGACACTTCCAGTTTTGGATATTCTACCAATATCATTTCTTTCTAAATCCACTATCATAAGTAACTCTGCTCTATCTTTTTCGCTATTTTTAAGTTCCTCTTGAAGCTTTAAATCTTCTTCCTTATTTTTACCTCTTGGTCGAGTGCCTTTTATTGGTCTTGCCTCTATTTTTTTATCAATACATCTTATAAATCTCTCTGGAGAATTTGATAAGATATGTGCTTCTTCAAAATTTAAAAATGCTCCAAATGGTGCTGGACTAAATCTTCTTAAATCTCTATATAACTCAAAACTTGTCAATTCTGTTTCCCCACTAAACCTTTGTGTCAAATTAGCTTGATATATGTCACCTTGTCTTATGTACTCTCTAACATTTCCAACTGCATTTTTAAATTCTTCCTTTGTAAAGTTAGATTTAAGTTGAATAGGTTTTACATCTTTTTCCTGATAGCATATACTATCTATTCCTTTTTTCTCTCCTGTTAATATTTTTTCTTCTATATCAGCTATTATTTTTTCTTCTACTTTTATATCTATATCTGGAGTGGCTATGTAAGTTTTTCCCTTCAAATGGTCTATTACTATAACATGGTTATAAAATCCAAAATACATATCAGGCATCTCAATATCATCTATAGCAGTTCTAGGTAATTTTTCTATATAATTTCCCAAATCATAAGACAAATATCCTACAGCTCCACCTATAAACGGTAAGTCAGTTTTATTTACAACTTTATATTTATCTAATTCTTTTTTCAAATTTTCTAATGGATTTTCATCAGTATTTTTATATCTTAACACTTTAAATGGCTGGCTACTTATAAAAGAATATCTTCCTAACTTTTCTTTGTCCATAGCACTATCTAATATAAAACTATCATTTTCATTTCTAAAAATAGTAAATATCTCAAAAGAATTTAATTTAGTCTTTATTTCTCTTATCATTTTATCTATGTATCCTTTCCCTAGCTTCTTTTATAAAGTTTTTCAGCATTTCATGACCATACTCTGATAAAATAGCTTCTGGATGAAATTGTACTCCTTCTATTAAATACTTCTTATGTCTAATTCCCATTATTTCACCTTTACTTGTTGTTGCTGTAACTTCAAGTTCATCTGGAACTGTATCAGAATCAATTATAAGCGAATGATACCTAGTAACATTTAAAGGATTTTTAAGACTACTAAAAACTCCCTTATTACTATGGTTTATACTGTATACTTTTCCATGAACAGGTTGTTGTGCTTTTATTATGTTACCACCAAAAACATGTCCAATAGTTTGGTGACCTAAACAAATTCCTAGTATAGGCTTCTTATCTTTGAAATATTCAACAATATCTATACAAACCCCAGCTTCTTTTGGAGAACATGGACCTGGAGATAACACAATTATCTCTGGATTTAGTTCTTCAATATCTCTTAATGTTATTTCATTATTTCTTTTTACTATAACTGTTTCCCCCAATTCTTCTATGTATTGTACTAAGTTATACACAAAAGAATCATAATTGTCTATCATGAGAATCATACTATAAATCTCCCCCCCAAAAAATTATTTAATTAATTCAGAAACTGTAACAAACTTAAAACCTTTTTCTATCATCTTTGGAATAAATATATCCAAAGCTTTGACTGTATCATCAGTTGCATAGTCATGTAAAAGTATTATATCTCCATTTTGTACTTTATTAATTATTTTATCTGCGATACTATTAGCTCCAGGATTTTTCCAATCCCTCACATCTACGCCTGTCCATAAAACTACTTTGTAATCATGCTTTTTTGCAATTTCTACTAAATCCTTTTCTCTGTAACTCCCAAATGGTGGTCTAAATAATGTAGGTTTCTTTCCAGTAACTTTCTTTAAAATTTCTTCACACTTAACAATCTCCTCTTCAATTTGACTAGAAGTTAAATTGCTTATATCAGGATGATTAAAAGTATGATTTCCTATTTCATGCCCTTCTTTACTTGCTCTTACCAGTGGTTCTTTATACCACTGTGCATGTTTTCCAGCTATAAAAAATGTAGCCTTTACATTATACTTCTTTAACACATCTAAAACTTGATCAGTTTCTTTAGGATGAGGTCCATCATCAAAGGTAATTGCTATTAGTTTCTTTTCCCTTGAACCATGTTTAATTAAAATATTTTCATTCGTTTCCATCATTAAAGCAGAAACTTTACTAAAATTGGCTATTAGTATTATTCCACAAAACAAGACTACTGCTATTAAACTCTTAAATATTGTCTTTTTTTTCCCTGGTGTCATTTTTAAACTTCCTTTCAAATATTTTAGTTATTTATAAAAATTTTGAGTGTAGTACGTTTTATAACTTCCTCCAAATATTACTCCAACTCCAATATTATTATAATTCCCCAAAATATTTTTTCTATGTCCTTCTGAATTCATCCAAGCTTCATGTGCATATATTGCATTAATCTGTCCTGCTGCTATGTTTTCTCCTGCTGAAGTATATATTATTCCTTCTCTTTTCATTCTATCAAAAGGAGTTTCATCTTTTTTGTTTATATGGTCAAAAAAATTATTATCTCTCATATCTTCACTGTGTTTTCTTGAACTTAAAGTGGCTTGCTCACTGTATCTTAGTGAATTCAATCCTCTTTGATTTCTAACACTATTTACAAGGTCTATAATTTCAAATTCAAAGCATTTTTTAAGTTCTTCTTTATCAGTTGGATATAATTCTTTGAACTCATCTTCTGTACTTTTATCAATTATTAAATATGAACAAACTCTATTTTTTTCATGAATATCGTAGAAAATTGTAATATATTTACCTTCCTTATTTATTATATCATATTGATTTTCTGAATTTATTATATATCTAGTATTTCCTTTTTTCTTATATTTTAATGGAGTAATCTTGTTTCTTACTGTTTGTCTATCTTGATTTATTTTTATATTTTGATTTTCACATGAGTTCATAGAGTTACTGTAAAGTGCAACTACCTCATCATTTTCAACACCAACCATTGCAAAATCTTTTCCATATTGATTATATACATACCAGTCAAATCCATATTCACTAGTATCAATTCTACCAGGCTTTCCAATATTAGCTAAAACTTGATTTAAGTTTTCTCCTAAATTTAGTTTTTCAAAATTTTTTATATTAGTCTCGTTTAAATTATTCTCTCCATTATTATTTAGTTGTGAGCTTTGATTTTTCTCATCTTCCTTTTTCTTTGAATTATCACTTAAGTTTATTTTATCTAAAAACTCATTCCATATTTCGCTTTGAAAAAATTTTTCCTTCAAATCATCTACTTCTCTCAATAATTCAGGACTATAAAATAAAACAATAAGTATTACTAATACTAAAGCAATTAATTTTTTCAATATATTCCTCCTTTAAAAAGCTTCACTAAAAATTTCTAATATATACATTATCATGTATTAATACTGATAATATATACTAATTAAATCCTATTAACATCTCTTTATATGTTTTTTATTTAATAAGTATTATAAAAAAGCTTTACCTATTAATAGATAAAGCTACAATCTTAATGAAAATATTTCATCTAAAGTTCTATCAAAGATAGATGGCTTATCAAATTTCCAAGTTCCTTCATAAACTAATTCATTATTTAGATAAAAAGTACCTTGACCATGTTTTTTACCATGCATAAACTCTCCTACATACTTCTTTCCTTTTGACCATATGTAAGTTCCTTTTCCATGAATCAAATTATTTTTCCATTCTCCTTCATAAAGTATTTCTCCTTCACTATTATAACAAATACCATATCCCTCCATCTTTCCACCTTTAAATTCTCCTGCATATATACATCCATCATTCCATTTATAAATACCTTTTCCATCTTTTTTGCCATTCTTCCAAGTTCCAATATATTCATCTTTACTGTTATAGAGCATATTCCCAATGCCATTCATCATGTCTTCCTCAAAATAACCTATATACTCATTACCGTTTGAAAATACAAAATTTCCTTTTCCATTTTTTTTATCTTGTTTAAATTCTCCTATGTACTCCATATCAGTTCCTTCATCAACAAAAAAAGTATATGAACCTTGACCTTCCATCTTTCCTTCTAAAAACTTTCCTACATATACATCTCCATTAGAAAATTTATATATTTTGTTTTTTGGCTTTTTTGTATCGACATCATCTATATCACGAATTGTTTTTCCTTCTAATTCCAAGACTTCACTTTCTGATGCAAAATCACCCTTTTTTAAAACACGTTTTTTCATATTTTTTATGCTCTTAATCTCTTTATTTACTTCATTTATATATTTTAAATAATTATCATACAAATCAACATATTCTTTAGATAAATTCATAATGCCATTCCTCCAACGTTATTCATAGATATTTTATTAAATCTATTAAATTTATTATATCCTAATACTGGTCATGTTTTCTACACATTGAGTAATTTTTTCAATTTTAATTTTAAAATAATCTCTTTTAAAGTGATACACAAATAGTAAATAAACCATATTTATTATATTTTTAAATAAAAGAAGCTGAGGACTATAATATATAAATTTACATATTACAAACCCTCAGCTTATATTTTTATAGTTTATAAGTCTTTTGCTTTAAATCCTCTTCCTTTTACCTCTGTAACATCATTTACAGATATAAATGCTTTTTTATCATATTTTAAAGCTATATCCTTTATCTTTGGTATCTCACTTGATGCAACTATTGTATATATAATCTTCTTTTTTTGATGAGTGTATGCACCCTCTGCATCCAAGAAAGTTACACCTCTAACTAAACTTCTCATTATGTCTTCTGCTATCAAATCGACTTCAGTTGACATTACCATAACAGATTTTTGATAATTCATTGCATCTTTAATAAAAGTCATTGAATATGCATTTAGAAATAATCCTATGAGAGTATATAATGCTAAATCTAAACCAAATAAAAAGCTTCCTGTAAGTACTATCAAACCATTTATTGCTAAAGCAGTATCTTTCATTTCTATATTTTTCTTGATTTTTAGTATTGCAGCTATAATGTCTGTACCACCTTGAGAAGACCTAGTTCTAAATACAATACCAACTCCTAAACCAGATAATATACCTCCATACACACTTTGAAGCAATATATCATTGATAGGTATGATATTACTTACTTCCTGAGTTGCACCTAATAATAATGAAAATACAATCATATTTAATAAACTTGAAATACAAAATTCTTTTTCTAGGTATATAAAACCTAAAATAAATATTGGAATATTGATTAAAAATGTTAATAGACCCACATTGATATTTGTCAAATAGTTTATAGATGTTGCTATACCTGTAGCACCTCCACTTAATAGATGTGCTGGTCTTAAGAACCCATTTATTCCTATAGATGTCATCAACATCCCCAGTAGCATTGTTGAATATCTTAAAGCTGGATGTTTTTGTAGGGTATTCTTAACTTCACTCATTTCTTTCTCCCTTCAATTCTTATAAATCTTTAGAATTTTAAAAACTTACTTTTATATATATTATTACTGATGTAATAGATAATATTTCAAGCAAATTTTTTCATAGAGTTTCTTGAACTGTCATCTATTACATCATCTATTATAGTATCTTTTATATATATGTCTAGTGCATTTTTTTATATTCCAAAATTTCAAAGTACTTAAATTCTCTCATTTATGCTCCAAATTAAAATTCTTCTAGCACAATATGATACTATATATTATGCAACTTGCAATATAGTAAATTTATAGTATTTTTTCTTAAATATTTATTTTTATAGTATTTTAGTAAACTTAACCATATAATTCTTTATTCATAATTAAGTTTTAAATGAAATTTTTATTTTTATAATTTCAGTACATGATTTTTTTATTTCATTATTTGCAATTTTTCCATTCAGTTTTTACTTTAAAATTTTTTTATTTTATTTTGTTTTAAGTATTCAAAGACGCCTATTGTTACTTTATATTTTTACATAAAATTCATTATAATTGGGATTAATATTACTGTAATCGTACCAGAAACCCCAATAGAAACTCCACTCATTGCTCCTTCTACTTCTCCAAGTTCAAAAGCTTTAGTTGTTCCCAGAGCATGTGCTGATGTCCCAAGTGCAATTCCTTTAGCAACTGGATGATTTATATTTCCAAGTTTAAATACAGTAGAAGCAACCATCCCACCAAAAATACCTGTAAAAATTATAGCTACTACTGTTATTGACTCTACACCATTTAAAGAATTTGCTAAAGATATTCCCATTGGTGTTGTTATAGATTTTGGAATAAGAGAGTTTATTATACTTACATCTGAATTAGCTATTTTACCAATTATTAATACAGATGCAAAAGAAATTATTATACCACAACCTATTCCTATAACAATCTCAAGCATATGCTTTTTAAATAATTCAAACTGTTTATAAAGTGGAACTGCAAGCACTACTGTAACAGGTCCTAAAAAGAAATTTATGCTATCTGCTCCTATCTTGTAATTTTCATAAGGAATTTTTGTTATGCTTAGAAATAATATGATTCCTACAATAGCAATTAACATAGGGTTACATATAGGATTATTTGTTTTTCGCTGAATGTATCTCCCTAAATTAAAAAACACGATTGTTACTATTATACCAAATACTGGTGTTTGTAATACATTATACATTCTTTTGTCCTTCTTCCTTCTTTTTTATCATTTTTTCCACTATAATTCCAGTGGTGTACATTACTACTAATGTACTTAGACATATAACTAGTAAAAGTACTAATACATTTTCTTTTATTAGGTCTAGTGATTTTATAAGAGACACTCCCGCTGGTATAAAAAATACAGCCATATTATCAAGGAAAAATCCACTTATATTTTCTATACTGCTTAAATCCAACACTTTAAATTGTAGCAATATGAATAATAATAGCATGCCAACTATACTCCCAGGAATAAGTATAACACTTTGTATAAATGAGCTTATATACTCTCCTATTACCCATATACATAAAATTATTACTAATTGATTGAAAACTTTCATTTTCCACCTCCAAAAACTAAAGAGATTGTTTCAAACCATATATTTGTAGTCTTATAAACAAGCAAATATCTTTCTTCAAATAGAAAGTTATGATTTAATACAATCTCTCTTTAAATTTATTTTTATTTTAATTTAATAAAATACATACTTGGTTGTTTCAAAAAACTTAATTATATAAATCTATTTTTTGCTTAAAATTTCTTTTATTTTTGAATTGTTATACATACTATCTGGAACTTCACTTCTTAAACTATAAAAAGTTTTTTTTGCATTTTCTAAATCTCCATTATCATAATATAGCATGCCTAACTCATAGTAGGAATCATCATAGTACTGGTCATTTTTAGTATACGTATTTATATACTTCTTATAATACTTTATAGCTTCATCCTTATTTTTCAATGCTTTATTTGTTATTGCTAATTGATATATTGATTCAGAAATGTATTTTTTAGTTTTTCCTGAGGAAACTATACTTTTGAAACTATCTATCGCTTTTTCATACTCTTTATTTTTCTTTAAATCTAAAGCCTTATAGTATAAGTCTTCCTCATTAGCTACAGTGATTTCTTTTTCTGGTTCTTTATTTTTAGCTTCATCTAACTCTTTATTTGTTTTTTCTAATTCTTTATTTGTTTCACCCAGTTTTTTATCAGTTTCAGTTAACTTCTCATCTTTCTTACTTATCTGATTATTCAAGGTTTCTATTCTCTTTTTACTTTGAATAAAATATACACCCATTGCAATTACAATACAAGCAAATATAATATATGGTAAGCTATTCTTCTTCTTCTTTTTAACTCGTTTTTCCTCTTCTTTTTTACTTGTATCTTCTGGTTTCTCTTCTTCTTTTTCAAATACTGGATTATCTTTATCTATCTCTTTGAGTCTATCCAAATATCCTTCTCTCTTTTTTACATTACCTAGTTTATCATACAATAAAGATAAGATTACATATGGTTCTATTAGTTGTGGTTCTTCCTCTACTATATTCTCCAAAATATGTATTGACTCATAATTCATTTCTTCATTTATAAACCTTATAGAATGATTGTATCTGCCTAAAAATGTTTTGAAATCTTCAGATGAAATTAAATTAACATATTTTCTTGATATATGATTATTTTCATAACATAGAGCAGTATAAAAACTTTCAAATGATTTAGCAAAATCGCATTTTAATAACTTTAGAAGCCCTCTAAGATTTAATATATCAATATCTTTAGGATTTATTTCTAAAGCTTTATTTACCATATTAACAGCACTAGTTATATAGTCTTTATACGCTAAGTCCAATGCATTATTGTACCTCTTATATGATTCTAATTTCAACTCCTTTGATGTTGTGTCTGACTTTGACTTCAAAGCTCCTTGTAAATTTAAAAGAGTCTCTTCTTTATAATTAGTAGTCACATAGCTTTGTTTTAATGCTTTTAGTGTCTCATCACCATCTTCTTCTTCTATGTTAAAAAAAGTTAAATCGCTTTTATTTTCTTCTATCAAAGATATATCTAAAATTTTTCTAGGCATGTTTTCTATATCTTGTTTTATATCTTTTACTAAAATAATAATCACCTCCACTTCAAAATATATATTTAAGATAACATATTTAATATGTCAAGTCAAAACTATACATTTTTTGCCATTATTCTCACAATAAAAAAGGTAATCCAATTCTTTTTATGAAAAGGTTACCTTTTTTACAATATTACTAACTTTTAATGTTGAATTTTTTTACTTTTCTATAAAGAGTAGCTATACCTATATTCAATGCTTCTGCTACTTTTTTCATTCCTTCTGTATTACTGCCATATTTTTTGATAGCATTTTCTATAGCTTCTCTTTCAAGGTCATCCATAGTCTTAACCTCTTGTTTGTATAGTTCATCCAATTTAAAAGATATTAAATCAGACATACTCCTTACAAAAGCAGTTAATTCCTTATCTTTTGAAAGTATCTTTTCTTTTTGCTCTTCATTAAATGCAGCTATACCCAATATTCCAAGTATATGTTCTCCCATTTTAACAGGAGTACATATATCTGCTAACTCTTTACAGTTTTCTCTATTTGCACACTTATTACAGTTCTCTTCTATTTCCTTATTTATAACATAGGATTTTCCATCTTTTAAAACAAGAGAATACACAGATTTCTCTGATATTGTTTCTCCTATTTTACCTCTGAATATTCCTGTTCCTGCTATCCTAGTCAAATCTTTTGTAACTAAAGTAACATCTACATCTAACACATTAGAAATATTCTCGCAAATACTTTGAACGTAATTAGTTATATTATTTAAATTCAAAGTAATCCCTCCTATTTAGATTTATATTTTTTAATACTCTACATAAATCCTATTCTTGAGAACTTTAAGCTTGTGGTTGTGGTTGTGTCTCACTAGGTTTATTATCAGTTGGTGGTGTTTCTGGTTTTGGTTTATTATCTGTATTTTGATTATTTGTATTTTGATTATCTTTATTTTCATCTGTCTTTGGCTTTTCTTCTGGTTTTGGTTCCATAGTTCCAACTAATATAATACCTTCCTTCTTAGGATAATATGAATTAGCTATTTTTTCAGTTTTAATTTTCTTGCCATTTGCATCATTAAATGTTCTATATGTTGATACAGAGTATGCATTTCTTCCACTCTTATCTACTTTTTCTTTTCCTTTAGGCATTGAAGAATCATTGACCCTCTTCATTGTAGTTTGTGAAACTCCATCTAATTTTGTTGATATTGTTATATTTTGTTTATCCTCTGCACTTCCATATATATTGCAAACAATTTGATTTCCTGAAACATAATTTTTTATGTAAATTGGATGCTTAAGATTGTTTTTAAATAAGAAATCTATTCCGCTGTCTGCAACAGTGGCATCCCTTCCTTTTGGAACATAACTTGATGGTATAGTATGATTTTTTACATTAGTAATTTCTAAGCCTGCATATAAAACAGAATTATATAGAGTTGATGAAACTTGACAAACTCCTCCACCATAATCCTCTTCCATTTCTCCCTCTACTATAACAGGAGCACTTTTGTAGCCATTCGCTTTGCTTCTTTTTCCTGTATGTTCATTAAACGAAAAAGTTTCTCCTGGCATAAGTAAAATATTACTTATACTATCTGTTGCTAATTTTATATTTATACTTCTATTTACCTGAGAAGTTTTAAATGTTGTTGCATATTTACCTAAATTTGTGTCTATATTAGCAAGTTGCTCTTTTTTTATTTTTGCTGAAGTAGCTTTTACCACTAACTTATTTGTATACTTTCCTTTTTTAATCTGACTGTCAAAACTATTCATACTCTTAGAAATATCCATTTTAAGGCCATCAGAATCTGGTACAACCTTTACCTTATCACTACTTATATCAATTGTTGCATCTTTTACCTCTACATCTATTTCTTTAGCTATTTTTTCCATTTCTGTTTTTAACTTATTTTTATCATAATTTGTTACTACTACTAAATTACTCTTTTTACCAAAATTTGCTGAAATAGTTTTTGATAGGTTGCTAAAGAAACCATTCTTTCTATTTAAATTATATGCATTTTCTACAGTTTTATCCAAATCAGCAGATAAATTTAGGTCTTGACTTTTAACTTTCCAACTTCTATCGTTGTAATTAAATTCAACATTATCTAAATTGTATTTTTTAGCTAATTCCTGCTTAGCCTGAGATTTAGTTAATCCTCCAACACTTATGCTATTAACATATGTGTTTTTTGCTATTTTCTCCCCTTTAAACTGCATACACATTATACCTACAAATATTACTAATAATAATGCTACAGCTCCAATAGCTATAACTAGCTTTTTGTTCACATTAATCATCCCTTACTTCTCCTTACAATAAAATTATTTATATACACCTACTATTATATTACTACATAATGTGCCTTAAAAACCCAAAAACTTTTTAATTATATAATAATTTAACATTATCAATATAAATAACTAATATTCACTCAATCCTTTTTCTGATATAGAATATATTTTTTCATTGTATATGTTGATAGCATAAACTTCTTTTCCTCTAAATAAACCTTTGTTTACTACAGCATAATAATAAATATTTTTTTGTTTTCCAAATAATTCTTCTAAACTTTTTTTACTTTTTACATATTTATCAGCTTTTTCTATATCCAATATATCAACCTTTTTGTATTTATTTTCTTTTTCATCAAGAGTACTAGTCAACACAAATTTAGCTTTATCTTTAGTAATACCAAATTGATAGCTTCCATCTTCTAATATTCTAAAATATCCTTCTCCATAGTCCACCTTATAATCTTTTTTACCATCTTTATATGAATATAAATCTTTAGTTTTTGCACTTATTAAAACTTCATTTATTAATTTATCATACTCATATACCTCAGCATAATAGTATTTATCGTTTTTTACCATTTGTGGAAGTGAGTTTATAGATAGATTTGCCTTTTCTTTCCCACTTTTTTTAGAGATTATATTTATAATGTCATCAGATGTTAAAGTATACAATGATAAATTCTTTTTATATTTCTTCTCTAAACTTTGTACCTTTTCATCGTCTGAATAGTCTTCTTTTAGATAGTCTATATACTGTAATGCTTTCTCATAATCACCAGAAGTGTTTGCTTCTTCTGCTTTACTTATATAGTAATCATACATTTCTTCAACACATTGTTTTTTAGCGTTTTGAGCTAGGTTGTAATATTTTTCGTCTTCTTTTAATACTTTATTATATTTTTCAATAGCATCATAATATTTATATACTTTTTGGTCTTTTACTGCAGAGTCATAAACATCTCTGGATTCTTTAATTGTTTCTACATTTTGCTTGTATACATCTAAGTTGCCACCTATACCATTTAAAATTGAAATAGTATTTATGTAAGAAATTGCCACATTGTAAGTAATATTTTCTTCTTTATACATTTCTCCAACTCTATTAGCTTGAGTTATTAAATCATCTACATTTATATTTATTTTATCTAATGATTTTACTGTATTTATTAATCCAATAAAACTTTCTTGACTTATATCTCCATCTAAATATTTGTCACCACTATTTAATAATAATTTATTTATTTTTTTAGAAATGGATTTATTAAACCTTTCCATTTTTGAATCAGAAAACTTTTTATCTACACTTGCATAGTAATCCACAGCAATAGAGTATTGTCTTTTCTCTACAATTTTTAACAACTCATTTGCTTCATTTCCTACACTAAATTCATTACTACTTAAGAAAAATACTATGATTAAAACAAGTATGCCTAATGCTGATAATGAAACTGCTACTATAGATTTTCTTTTTTCATCAATAAAATCTACAGTTTTTTCAAATAAATCTCTAAAATTCATTATAGTTCCCTCTCTATTTAGCAATATTTATATTTATGATAAACTAAATTTCTTATTGGTTATTATATCATAATTCCTGAAAAAAAATAAAAACACAAGTTAAATCGTGTTTTTATTTTACCTACCAATCATTATTTTATACATAAATATTTCCTTTACATAAATTATGATATCTTTCTCTTTATATCCCTAGAATGACTTTTTTGTTTTTTATTAGCACTGACATTTTTCATTCTTGTTGTATGTATAGTTTTGTTAGCAAATATTTTTCTAGCATTGCATAAAACAACTCCTGTAGTCAAGCATACTGTAAGCACACTCGCCATTAAAAAGTAATAATCCAATCCTACATGTACTCCCATAACTGAATTTATTAATACTAATGCAAAAGTCATTGCAAAACATATCATCATGGAGATAACTAAAATTCTTAGAATTTTTTTCAATCCAATCACCTCGTATAATCACTAATATTGACACTACCCCTTATCCATTACTATACCAAATTAGTAAAAAAATAGCAATTATTATTGTCATTTATATTACGAAAATATTAAATATTTTTAATAAATATCTTTTTTTGACATTAGTATTCCTTCATTTTAATAAAATAGTAACACTAATCTGTGCTAATTAATAGAATGAAATAAATGATAATTTATTGAGGGGTGATTTACATGCCAAATTTGCCAAGTTTAGGATCCAAGGCTCCTGATTTTAAAGCCAATACAACAGATGGCCCTATTAGACTGTCTGATTACAAAGGTAATTGGGTTGTTTTATTTTCACATCCTGGTGATTTTACACCAGTTTGTACTACTGAATTTTTATGCTTTGCTAAATATTATGATGAATTTAAGAAAAGAAATACAGAATTAATCGGCCTAAGTGTTGATAGCAATAGCTCTCATTTAGCTTGGATGTACAATATGTTTTTACTTACAGGTGTAGAAATCCCATTCCCTATCATAGAAGATAGAGATATGAGAATTGCCAAATTATATGGCATGATATCAAAACCAATGAGTGATACATCTACTATCCGTTCTGTATTTATTATAGATAATAATCAAATATTAAGAACTATTCTTTATTATCCATTGACTACAGGAAGAAATATACCAGAAATACTTAGAATAGTAGATGCTCTTCAAACTAGTGATAGAGATAATGTAGTTACTCCTGCAAACTGGTTCCCTGGAATGCCTGTTATCTTGCCATATCCTAAAAACTATAAAGAGTTAAAAAATAGAGTAAATAGTTGTAATAAAAAGTATTCATGTATGGATTGGTACTTATGTTTTGTGCCAGATAATTACACAGATGAAGAATATACTAAAAATATTGATGATACTTACAGTTGTAAAAAAGAACATACTAAAAATATTGAAAATGATTACGAACAAGAAAATATTAAGTGTATAAACAAATCTCATGACCATAAACAAGAATACAATAAGGATGTTAAAGATAGTTGTGATTGTGAACAAAAACATACTAAAAATACTAACAAAATTCATAACTCCAAACAGGATAAACTTAAAGATAAATCCTGTGATGAAATAAAATACAAATACGATAAATGTAGTAAAGAGGATAATAGCTATGATAAATGCGATAAAGAAGATAATAGCTATGAGGATTTCTATAAACAAAATTATAAAAACTATGATTATACAAGTGAAAAAAATTCTAAAAAAATAGCTATGAAAACATTAAAAGACTCAAAGAAGTTAGTTAGACCACAAATAAATGACCCATATAATCCAATAGTTGAAAATATAAATTGTCCAGATATAAATCCTATTGTAATGGAATATGTTCTTGGTAATCCAACTAATGTAGATGCTCAGTTATTAGATGCAGTTATTTTTGCATTTGCTGAAATAGACCAATATGGTAATTTATTTATTCCTTATCCTAGATTCCTAAACCAATTGCTTGCGCTTAAAGCTGAAAAGCCTAGCTTAAAAGTAATTCTAGCCATTGGTGGTTGGGGAGCTGAAGGATTCTCCGATGCAGCTTTAACGCCTACATCCAGATATAACTTTGCAAGACAAGTCAATCAAATGATAAATGAATATGCTTTAGATGGAGTTGATATCGACTGGGAATATCCTGGAAGTAGTGCAGCTGGTATAAAATCGAGACCTCAAGATAGAGAAAATTTCACACTTTTACTAACAGCTATAAGAGACGTTATAGGAGATGAGAAATGGCTTAGTGTAGCTGGAACAGGGGATATGGGATATATAAACTCAAGTGCTGAAATAGATAAAATAGCTCCAATAATAGATTATTTTAATCTTATGAGTTATGATTTCACAGCAGGTGAAACAGGGCCAAATGGCAGAAAACATCAGGCAAACCTTTTTGACTCAGACTTATCCTTACCAGGATATAGTGTTGATACAATGGTTAGAAACCTTGAAAATGCTGGAATGCCTTCTGAAAAAATCCTTCTTGGCCTTCCATTTTATGGAAGATTAGGTGCCACTATAACAAGAACTTATGATGAACTTAGAAAAGATTATATAAATAAAAATGGATATGAATATAGATTTGATAGAGTTGCTCAGGTTCCATATTTAGTTAAAGATGGAGAATTTGCAATGTCATATGATGATTCATTATCTATATTCTTAAAAACTCAATATGTGCTTAGAAACTGTTTAGGTGGTGTATTCTCTTGGACATCAACTTATGACCAGGCAAATATATTAGCTAGAACTATGTCTATTGGTATAAATGACCCTGAATTGTTAAAAGAAGAACTTGAAGGTCTTTATGGTCAATTCTAATTAGACATAATATAAAATTTTATACTTTTGACATATAAAAAAGCAGATTGCATTATATTAAATGAGTTTTACTTAATTGATAATAATATCAATTATTTTGAAATCAGAAACTTATCTTATTATAATACAATCCTGCTTTTTTGGTTATAAGTCAATGTTTTTTTAATAGCATGCTAATTCCTAATTATATACCAATAGCTTTTTTGGCTAACTTATCAGCTTCTTCATTATATTTATTTCCAGAATGCGCTTTAACTTTCATAAATCTGACATTTAACTCAGTTTTGATACTATCATAAAAGTTTTTATATGCTATAGTTCCTTCTTTATTTGTTTTCCAAACTCCAGTGCACCACTTTTCAATACCTTCATAGTCAAAATATAAAATCAGGTTTTGAATATTATTATCAATACAGTACTGCATTGCAATTTTAGAAGCTTCTATCTCACCCGCCACATTTCTCATACCTACTAAAGTTTGCTCTTTTCCATTTTTACTATAAGTTTTTATAACTTCATTCTTCTTTAGAATTACAACACCTGAACCATACATCTTTATTGAATGCTCATAACTACCATCAACATATGCTTCTATAAATTCTTCATCTTCTTTAAATGTTGGTTTTGTTGCTCCATAAACATACTCTTTTGCTTCCTGTGATGTAGTAAAACTCTTGTATTCAGCTCCTGAAAATCCATTTACTTGTTTTTTACACTCATCCCATGTCTCATATATTCCAATTTTTTTGCCCTTTTTTACAGCATAAAACTTTTGTTTTGCCAAATATATCACTCCCACCATTAGTTTTTATGTTTCTCTCATAAATATATCTAGATTTATTAGATAATTTTTATCGAAATACTTTACTCTCATATCTTTGTTTTCAATATCTATATGATATACTTCTCCTTTTACAGCTCTTTGCCTTATATTTTCATTGATATCTTTTTTTATAGTATTTTTATCAACTTCATCATTTTCTATTTTAGTATTGACCTGTAATGCTTTTATAGTATCAAATATAACAGATTTTAGTATTAGGCTTCTAGATTTATTTAAGTGTTTTTTTGCATAAGTATAAAAATCGTTACTATTCATCTTTAAAATTTTACAACCATGCAAATCTTGCTCTAGTCTTTTTAATGTGCTTATATTAGTGCCAACATCAAAAATCACAAAGCATCCATAATCATATTTACTTCTTAAAAGTCTTCCCATAGCTTGCTTTACTTTTATAGTCATCTGGGGATAATTTATACTGTAATAATCTATATTATACTTCTTCATTATAGTATAATACAAAGGGTCTTTAGGGTTTAAATTAGGAAGCTTGTCCAAAGTTACACATACCAAACCATCGCCTGGAATGTCTACACCTTCAAAACATCCTTTTGAGCCAAGTACTACACACTTTCTATTTAAATCATTAAGATGTCTAACACCTTTTTTATTAGCATAAATTTCTAAATTTAAACCATGCAAATATTTTTTTAATATATCATAAGTTTTTTCTTGTCTATTTTTACTATTAAAAAGAGCTAACATATGCCCTTCTGTAATGCATGATATATTCGATATAATTTTACTTATTTCATTTGGAAATTCAGCATTTTTATACTCACAAATATCAGAAAACGCTACTACAGAAACCATATTCTTATAATCAAAAATTGGTTCTATAATTTTTTCTATATTCTTAACCCTATCTATTCCCAATGTAGTTTTAAAATAAGACATATTTTGAGATAAACTTAAGGTTGCTGATAAAAATATTCCTTTCTCTAGCTGAGATAAAATATTTTCTTCAAATAAATCTGCTATTTTTAATGGAACTACTCTAAATTCAAAATCATTATAATTCTTTTCAATTTCAACTATTCTTGCATAATCATCATTCTCATCATACTCTAAGAAAATTTCAAAAACAATTTTTATATCCTCTAAATCTCTTGTCTTTGCTTTTCCAAACTTATATATATCTGTTTCTTTATCTATACTATCATCATCAATATTCCTATAAATTACAATTATTATTGAAACTAAATTTTTTATTATTTTTTCACAACTTAGTTTTATCTTTTCACTATACAATCTATAGCTAACTTCAGTATCTATATCATCTTTTTTTATTTTTCCTGCAATTTCATCTATTTGTAAATTTAATTCCCATCTTAGGTTATAATTGCTTACATTACCATATTCACTACAATTGCCAAATGCTAATATTGAATCTATTTCTTCAATAATAAGATTTATACTCCTAGCAATCTTTTGTTTATCTTTTCTTTCAATTTTTAATATATGATAGAATTTATCAAAAGCCTTTATTTTCTTCATGTTTGTATTAGTTTTTTTATACATAAAACTACTATCTTGTATAAATTCATAAGGATAAATTTCTTGCAATAAGTATCTTAAAGACTTTGAATTTATGATACTTGAAAAAAAATCATATCCTTTTTCAGTTAAATTGTGAGCCTCATCTACTATTATATTTTCTAAAGGCTTTTCATCTTTATATGGCCATTTAGCCAGTAAAGAGTGGTTTATTACTGTTATATGTTCATCTTTTAACTCTTCTGTCCTATTTTTATATAGACAATCTTTTTTACATTTTTTAGGTTTACACATGTTTGGGTCACAACTTATATTTCTTAAGTGAGTATTTATTTCCTTGAAGTTATCCAACACCCAATAATTTATTTCTTCTATATCTCCATATTTACCACCTTCAACTAATCTTTCTAAAAATATTAAAGATAATATTTCTTCTTTAGTAGGTTCTTGAGACTCATAATCTGCTATATATGCTTCTAATCTATCTATACATATATAGTTGTTTTTTCCCTTTATATATCCATAACTTACTTTACCATTTAACCCTAAAGAATTTAACACATTTGGAATATCTTTATTTATCAATTGTATCTGCAATTCTTTTGTATCAGTAGAAATTAGCAATCTTTTTTTATTAATTCTAGCTTCTAATATAGCTGGCAATAAGTATCCAACACTTTTTCCTATCCCTGTTGGCGCCTCTATGCACGCAATTTTTTCGTCATCTTCATTATTTCTAAACAATTCTCGTATTGCCTTAGTAAGCTCATACTGACCTGGTCTATATTCATATGTAAATCCCTCTTTACTCTCCCATATATGCTTATATTTTAATAATTCTTCATATTTCTTTTCTTGCTCACGTAAAATTTTTAAAGTTTCTTTTTCTTTTATATTTTCTTCTTTTGGATTAAACTCCTCATGTTCTTTTATAATACTTACATCATGAGATAAATCATAGTTTGCTTCTTCTAAAAATTTACTCCATTCCCATTTTCCAAGATTAAACTTATTTAGATATGAATTTATTTTAAAACTTAATGGCTCTAAATTAGTTTTCTCATGGTTATTAAATCTTATTAAAAGAGAATTTACAATATTTATAGTATTAATAGCATCTGATAAAGCTCTATTCTTGGTCTCAGATTTATCGCTAGTTAAAATACTTTTTAAATACACCAAACTATAATCCTTATGATATGGCTCTAAAATAATTGCCAACTCAATTGAATCAATAAATTTATTTTTTAGCTTTGGCATATAGTACTCAAAAAACTTTATTTTAAAACTTAAATCATGACATATAATCAGACTATCTCCTACAAAATTTCTTAACTCCTCTTCTACCATTTTTAGATTAAAAGCATCTTCTAAATCAATTTTTTTAAGATTATCACATAGAGAGAATACTTCTATAGGTACTTCAGCTTTATTTTTTATTAACGATTGATATGTCTCAGCTTTCCAATCTTTAATTTTAACAGCTCCAACTTCTAAAATTTCTGAATTTAAATAGTCTATTCCACTAACTTCTATATCTAAAAAAACAACATCATTCAATATACTTATTATATTATTCATTTTTTTATCCCTTCAAGTTAAACCAATTTCACTTCTACACAATAATTGCTCCTTATATTTTATCATTTATAATGTATTTTGTTTAAGATAATTAATGTTATTTTATATATCTTAAAAGAAACTTCTTTAATTTATTATTTGTATATATGAATATTTTTAACTATAAATATTCAAACTATATTATAAGAAAGATTTACTTGAAATTTTAAATAAGAGGTGACATTGTGAAAAAAGATAGCCTGAAAAAATACATTATGATAGGAGCATTCGCTTTAATACTTTTTGGAATTGCTAGTATGAACTTTAAATCCCTAGATAAAACAAAAACTCAAATTTCTAGTCCAACACTTGATACACATGAATATGATTGGTATTTTAATCCTAGAGAGGATGGTAAACAACCATCACCTATAAAAGAAGCCAATTTTTTTAAGAAATATGATTCATATTATGTAGGAAACCCTAATGAAAAAGTTATATACTTATCATTTGATGCTGGATATGAAAGTGGGAACACTCCAAAGTTGTTAGATACACTAAAAAAACACAATGCAAAGGCACAATTTTTCGTAGTTGAGAGTTATATAAAAAGTAATCCAGATTTAATAAAACGTATGGAAAAAGAAGGTCATTTGGTTTGTAATCACTCAAAAAGTCATCCATCAATGGCTGGGATTACAGATTTTGAAAAATTCAAAGAAGAAATTACAAGTGTAGAAAAAGCATATAAAGATGTTACTGGAAAAGAAATGCCTAAATATTTTAGACCACCAATGGGTAAATTTAGTGAACAATCTCTAAAATATACACAAGACTTGGGTTATAAATCTATATTTTGGAGTTTTGCTTATGTAGATTGGTATGAAAAGAAACAACCTACTCATGAGTTTGCTAAAAACAAAATTTACTCTAGAACACATCCTGGTGCAATAGTTTTATTACATCCAAATTCTTCAACTAATACTGAGATATTGGATGAAGTACTTACACATTGGGAAAAAGAAGGTTACAAACTTAAAACACTTGACTATTTAAGCAGTAAAAAATAACATTTTAATTAAAATAAAACTCCCTCATGAATTATAGTAAAAATAAATCTATTTATAAATACTTTAATTCTTGATGGAGTTTTGTGTTTTAGAATTATTTAAAAAGCATTGTCCATTCATTTATCTCTTCATATCCTATATCGTGATATATTTTTCCTGCTATTTCATTATTATAAAAAAGACATGGTATTTTCCCTTCTGACAATAGTTCTTTACTTAAATTGTACACCATATAACTAGCAAGCCCTTTTTTTCTATGCTGTTTGTCTGTACTTACAGAAACTATCATTGCTAAAAAACTAGTTTCCATACCAGTTGATACAGTACTAATCATAGTATTATTATCTTTTATGAAATATGCTCTTACGTTACCTTCTTTTAAGTACTCTTTTCTTGCTTCTATGTAATTTGGACTTACCTTATATCCTGATTCATTTAAAAGTTTTCCTATTTCATCAATGTCTCTTTCATATGCCTTTTCTATCCTATATTCATTCATAGTAGAAAAATCCAGCTCTTTTATTTTCTTTAATATACAAAATTTATTATCCAATTTTTCATAAAAATCTTTGTATATACTCACTAGTCTATCTATTACACACTTTTTTCCACTTATACTTTCTATATCTAATCCTTTTATATGGCTTTTCATTTCTTCTACATCAAAATTATTTTCTAAACTATAGATTATAAGTGTTGACTTATTTTTTAATATTATAGAAGTTATACTTCCTTCTTTTGTCTGAGACCATACTTCTTGAGAATCAGAACTAAATCCATAGTTTTCAACATATCCAATTATAAATAAGTTTAAACTTTCTTCATGTGATACATATTGCCAGAATTTTTTTTCTAAAGTATTATCTATTTTTACAATCAAGTGTACATCCTCCTTTTGTGTTAATAATGATATACCTTATAATTTATAGTATCATTTAAAGTTATTAACTTCTACTAAATATTCTAAATTTTTGTAAATAATTTAAATTTGTAAATTTATAATTTTTTCAGAAAAATCAATCAGTGATTATATTATATTTTCTACTTTACAAAATTGAACTATATTTTTAAATTTCTATGCAATATGTTGGTATTTCTGTTTATATTCTTTTAATGCCTCATCCCAGGCTTCTTCTACTGAGATACCTCTCTTGGTTGCAATCCTTTGTGCTAATTCTATTATTCTCATAGCTTTTCTTGATATATTCATATATTTTCCTCCTCTAAATTATCATAAATTATTTTAAAATTATTTAATTTGTATCAAATATATTACTTACTTATATATTACTAACTATTTGTGTACTAAGTGTGAACTATATTAGAAGAAATTTAGAACTTAATAAAACACAAATTTTATATATACTTCATATAGATTTGTCATATTATAAAAACAGTGATATAATTTATTATCATTTTATGGAGGTGATATATTATAAAAATAAGAGATGAATATACATGCCCTCTTGAAATTGTACATGATATCATTAAAGGGAAATGGAAGACTATAATTGTATTCAAGTTGAGACAATGTAATAAAACATTCTCTAACTTAGAGCATAGTATAGATGGAATAAGTCAAAAAATGTTAATCCAACAATTAAAAGAACTTAGAGAATTTGGTATTGTTGATAAAATCAGTTCAACTGGATATCCATTACATACTGAATATTTTCTTACCAATCGTGGCAAAAAAATGCTACAAGCTGTAGAGATAATGCAAGAAATAGGTATAGAATATATGCTTGAACATGGACAACAAGAATTTTTAGACAATAAAGGAATCTGTTATAATAAATAATTCTATACATACCAAAAAGTAAGTAATTTACATTTCATTTAGCAGTATTATAATTAAAATATATAAGGAGGTATAAATATGTCTATAGCTTTAATTTTAATTGATATTCAAAATGATTATTTTAAAAATGGGAAATGTGAATTATTTAATACAGAAAAAACTGCTGAAAATGCTAAAAAAATACTGACACTCTTTAGAAAAAATAACTTACCAATTATTCATATACAGCATATATCAATGAGTTCAACTTCATCATTCTTTCTCCCCGACACTTATGGTGCAAAAATAAATAAAAATGTTTTTCCACTTGAGAATGAAGAAATTATCATTAAAAATACACCAGATAGTTTTTTTAAAACACGTTTACAAAGTTGTCTTGAAGAAAAAAACATAGATAAATTAGTGATTTGTGGAATGATGAGTCATATGTGTATTGATACAAGTGTAAGAACAGCAAAGAAACTTGGATACGATATTACGCTTATAAGCGATGCTTGCACAACAAAAAATTTATTTTGGGATGACAAAGAGATTAATGCTGAAATTGTACATCAAGTATTTATGGCATCCTTACAATCTAGTTTTGCAGATATAAAAAATACAGACATTTTTTTGTCTAATTATTGTAAATAAAAATATTTACCATTATAAAGAGCAAACTTAATTAATTTAAGTTTGCTCTTTAATCATATAATCTTATATATCCCTTCTAGTATTTTTATATATATAAAATACTTTTTCTGATTTTAGATTTAGGTGCAACAATCATATAATTTTCAAATGTTACTATATCCACATAAAAAATGTAGTGTTATAGTATATATAATATTACATAAAAGGGGGTGCTAAATAGATGAATAATCATATACTTATTCAATTTGAATATATAGCAAGAATCATTATTGCTGGTTTATGTGGAGCTTTGATTGGATATGAAAGAAAGAATAGGCTAAAAGAAGCTGGAATCCGAACTCATTTTATAGTAGCACTAGGATCAGCACTTATAATCATTGTTTCTAAATATGGGTTTGATGATGTAGTAGGTACTCCAGGTATTGGTTTAGACCCTGCCCGTGTTGCAGCACAGGTTGTCAGTGGGATAGGTTTTTTAGGGGCTGGATTGATATTTATCAGAAATCAATCAGTGAGTGGACTTACTACAGCTGCTGGTATATGGGCGACAGCAGGTACAGGGCTTGCAATTGGTTGTGGATTATACTTACTTGGTATTGTTTCAAGCATTATTATCGTTATCACGCAAATACTACTTCATAGAGATAGGAAATGGATGAAACTCCCTACAGCAGAGCAGGTCTCTCTCAAAATTTCTAACAGCACTGATTCAATCTCATATATTGAAGAAAAATTTAAGCAGTCTAAAATTGAAATTATAAATATGAATATTAAACGCATTGATGGAGATTGGCTAGAAGTAATTATCTATACTAAATTACCCAAAGGATATAAAAAGACAAATCTGTTAAAGTTGTTTAGTGATAATCCTCTTATAGAATCTTTAGAGATATAATATAAAAAATAGACTAGCTAAACACTAGTCTATTTCTTTGTTACTAATAACATATTTTACAAGCTACATATCCATTTGCTTCTGCTTCTTCTCTACTCATTGAAATTGCACCTTCCATATTATGTGCAGTAGGAGAAGAATGATATTTATTTGATTTAGATTTTCCTCCATTTGCATATACAGTTTCAGATGTTTTTTGGTTGTTTGGATTTGATTCTTCAGTTTTAGGATTTTGAACTTGAACGTTTTCAGTTGACTTATCGACACTTTCTTTATCAAGTTTTTCTGCTTTTTCCTTTTCTTCTTTTTCTTTCTGAGCTAACTCTAACTCCTCTTGTTTTTTCTTTTCTTCTAACTCTTTTTTCTTTTGTTTCTCTAAGTTATCTTTTTCTTCTTTTGCTTTTAATTCTTGTTTTTCTTTTACTTCCTTGTCTTTTGTATCCTGTTCTTCTTTTCTTTTTATTTCCTGTTGCTCATTTAAGTTAGGTTCCGTTGCTACTTTAAACGTTGCTCCCCACCATACCCAATTGAACATTAAGAGTATAAACACTACAAATAGGCTTATAACAACTTTTAATGTTTTTACTATTTTATTACTATTTTTATTTACACTTTTTACTAAAAATAGAATAGACAATAATAATAATGTTAATGGTAATAATAAAATTCCTATAATAACAATTAATATCTTTTGCCAACTTTTTAATACTTTAAACTTCTCAAACATAAATTCCCCTCCAAAACAATAAGTTAACTACTTTATCATCCATGACTATCAATCTAATAAGATTTAAGTCTGATAAATATTGATGTTAATTTTTAATAATCCCTTAATTTTCATCCTATATCCCCCTGTTTATACATTATTAATTAAATTATATAGTAAACAAATAATAAATGTTGTCGAAAATCAAAATTATATATTGTTAATTGGGTATAAAGATAATTATTACTAATTTTCAATCTAAACACTATCTACTTATACTTTAACCAATATAAAACATAATTAAGACTTATTCTTATGTCACACATAGAATGGAAATGAAACAGTAAATATTTTAGAAGTTCTTAAAATACAATTTGCCACCGATTTTATAATAAAGTGGCAAATTGGTGGCAAATTTACATTTTTTTATGTTATTTATTGTCTAGTTTATTAAAATTTAGCTATTTATTTACAGGAACTTGAATTTCAGTTACAAATTCATCTACAATTCCAGTTTCATGTATATCTATTTTATATATCTCTATTGGCGCAGCATTTATTTTATAATTATTTTCTTCTATAAATCTAAATACTTTTTCCATATATATTTTATTATTAGAGTTACTTCCAGTATAATTTAATGTTACATAGTACCCCTCATCAAAAACTATATTATATATCTCCTCATTATCTTCCAAAAAACAAAATACAGACTTAAACTCATTAAAGATACCATTATTGATTGCTTCAATAGAAAAAGCAGAACCAATATTATTATTTCCAAGTATATTAAATCTGTCTTCATATTCTTTTTGAAGCTTTTGAATTAAGAAATCAAAATCCTCATCTCTTTCTATATCAGCATTTAATTCTAAGGCTTTTCTTTTTTCTATATATACAACTTCTATCTCATCTATTTTAGTATTTTGAATCACACTTTCAATTGAACTTAATCTTGTTATGATATTTTCCTTGTGACTTACAAGTTCAAGCATCTTTTTGTCAATTAAATCAAGTTCTTCATTTAATATAGTTTTTGTAGATTCTATACTTCTATCGTCTAAATATTCTTTTATCTTTTTCATTGGAAAATTCAAACTTCTAAATTCTTTTATCAAATTCAATTTCCATATATCAGATATATTATACATTCTATATCCATTGGTATCTCTAAATGGTTTTAGAATTCCTATTTCTTCATAGTACATTAAAGAATCTCTTCCTATACCATATATTTTAGATATTTCTCCTATTTTATAATAATCTTTCATTTATATATAAAGACCTCCATAATTATATTTTTTCTTAAAAATAAATAACTCGTCTATTTCCCTAATTCTATTTTAGAATATACTAAAAAATCGTCTAAAACAAGTTTTCAAAAATAAATTGTATTTTGTTAACTATCTAAATATATCTATATTTTGTTCATTATTCTATTATAATATTGATTATGATGTTTCTGACTCTACGCTTTTCAAAAGATATATTTGACTTTGTATTTACATCTATGCCATTATGTTTTTATATGATATTTTTTATTTCCAAAATATACCTTTATAAATTTAATAATATTGATATATTATTTCAGTATATTGTTCAAATATTAATTAACATTTAAATATTTTTAATATAAACACAGTTAGTATCAAAAAATCAAAGTATCTTATGGAGGAATGCTATGCCAAATTATGATTATATAAAAATGTTAAATAAAAAAGTAGAACTATTGTCTAAAGATTTAGAGAAAAGAAATTGTAAATTAAAAGTCTCAAACGAAATAGATTTTTTTACTAAAATGCCAAATAGAAAATGTATATATCAATATATTGATAATTGTATTTCAAAAAATACTTCTATTGGAATTATGTTATTAAATATTGATAATTTTAAATTATTCAATGATATATACGGATACCTAGTTGGAGAAAATTTATTAATTAATCTCATTCAAAAACTATTGTATTATGTTCCAGAATCTAAAGGAATAGTTGGCCATTTAAAAGGAGAAGGATTTTTGATTGCTATCCCAAATATATCAAAGGAAAAATTAGATGATATGGGAACATCTATTATAAAATCTGCTAGGGAATTAAAAATACAACTTCCTAATGAAAAAGAAGTCTATTCTAATGTTACATTTAGTATTGGTAGTACAGTTTGGAATGGTAAATCAGATGTAACTACTTTAATACTTTTAAATCAAGTATATAGTGCTTTAAAAAAAGCTAAAAGTGAAGGTAAAAATAGATACATTTCATTTGATTTTAATGATAATAATTTTTATAATAAATTAGAAAGTGATAAAGAATTTTTATCAGAAATATCATATGCTTTATTGGATAAACAAATTGAGGTATTTTACCAACCACTTTATAACATAAAAAGTAATACTATAGTTGGATGTGAAGCACTTGCACGCTGGAGACATCCTCTTAAAGGGCTTCTCACTCCAGATAAATTTATATCTTTATTTGAACACTCTGGACTTATAATAGAATTAGATTTATATTTATTTGAAGAAAACTGTAGAAATATAAGAAGATGGATTGATAACAATGATGTGTTTGTATCAATTTGTTGTAATTTTTCTCGTCTTCACTTTTTTAACCCTAATTTTCCAAGTACTTTAAAAAATATTACTGAGAAATACAGTATATCTACATCAAATTTTAGCATTGAAATTACAGAAAATATATTAATAGAAGATACAAATACAATTATTCAACAACTAAACGAATTACGTTCTTTTGGTTTTTCTGTATCAATAGATGATTTTGGCTCTGGATATTCATCCTTTGGTATGTTGCAAAATCTCCCTTTGGATATAATAAAAATTGATAAAATATTTTTATCCCATGACTTAAATGATTTTAAAAATACAACAATTTTGTATTCTATAATAAATATTGCAAGAGCTCTTGGTATGCTTACAGTATGTGAAGGTGTTGAAACAAAACAACAAGTAGAGTTTATCAAAAGCATAAACTGTGACATTGCTCAAGGTTTTTATTATGCAAAACCTATGGAATGTAAGCAATTTGAAAAGTTACTATCTAAAAAAAATACTTCAGATAAAATGTTTATCAAATATTCTGATATAGGAAAATCTTTAATAGAAAAAATCTTTGATGCATTTTTTATTATGCAAGATATGCAAAAACTAAGAGCAAATGTTATTGAAAATATTAAATGGTTTGATTTTTATAACAAAAAAGAACTTATATCTTTTTCTGAGGTGATAGAACACTTTGAAAAACATATCAAAGGTAAAAAATTTTCTATTCTTTATAAAAGTATAACTCCACATGATGTTGGTTCAGATTCATTACTAATTAGTGGAGAAGCTGTTTTATCTGATGAAACTACTGATTATCAAAAATATAGTAATTTCTATTTTAGTGCAAATTGTATTATTTCAGAAAATAAATTAATCTTAACAAAAATACATTTAGATTTAATTAAAACTGCTGGTTATATAAATGAATTTGAATCATATTCAATACCTAAAATGACAAACACTCATCTCGATGAAAGTAGTACTTTATCACAATTTTATTCAATGCTACCTGTAGGTATCATTCGCTATGATTTACTTGGTGATATGATTATTACATATATGAATGAGGAAATGTTTGATATTATAGGTTATACAAAAGAACAATTTTTTGGTGAAATGAGTGGCAACTTAAGAGCAATTGTTCATCCAGATGATTTAGATTTTGTTTATAAAAAAAGTTTAGAAATGATTGACACAAATAATATTAATCCTTTTTTATACAGATTTATAAAACGTAATGGTCAGATTGTTACAGTTATGTATAAACAATGTAATCTTTCTGCAATTGATGGAAGATCTATTGCACAAGGTATGTATATCGATGTTGATAAAATAAAAAATTTAATAGATATTTAATTTTAACTGTCTCAACTATAAATAAATTACAAATACTGTTATAGATTTATTAAATTAAAATTCCAATTTATGTATAATTAATAACAATCGTTCGACAAATTGATGATAAAATTCCCACTATGTGCTATAAGTTAATATATAATGCAATAAAATTAATTTAAATTTAAGGCACTAGGCTATTTAGAGTAACTATTTTTGATTTATTTGTGTTTTTATAATAAAATCATTTGATGCTATAAATCAGAGTTAACATAGATAAAATAAGTTTTTATATAAAAAACCTACTTTTACTTAAAATATTGCATAAATTTTTCTTATTTCATAGAAATGTCATAGTTCAACAAAGTTTTCTAATTTAAAAGCATTAATGTATAATATAATTAATTTATATAATATTAAGAAAGGGGAATATCATGAGCACACTCTCAAAAAAAGCACCTGAATTGGTAAGACATATTTTAATGAGTTTTTATGTAAATCGAGATATTAATGAGGTATTAAGATATCTGTCAAAAGATATTACTTGGATTGGTCCAGGAGAACAAGAGTTTCTCACTTCTTTTAATGAAATAAAAGACTATTTTTATGCTGGTCAAAATGAAGTCCCTTCTTGTGATATGAATAATGAAACATTTGAAGTTGTAAGTGAAGATAAATATAGATGTATTGTAGTAGGAAAATATACTATTCGTACTAAAGAAAATGACCAAATGATTTTAGAGGTGTGTCAGCGTTGTACATTTGAAATAATTGAAAATAATGGACAGTTATTGGTGAGACATATGCACATATCAAATCCATATAGTGAAATGCAAGTTGATGAATTCTTCCCTAATAAAATAGGAACACAAAGTTATGATTATTTGCAAAGATTACTAAAGGAAAAAACAGAAGTAATTGAAATGATTACCAATAATATCAATGGTGGATTAAAAGGAAGTAATGATGATAATACATATTCATTCTTCTATGTCAATGAAGGATTACCCAAAATATTAGGATATACATACGATGAGTTTATTGAAATGAGTGGTGGCTCTGCAGTAGGTGCTGTATACCCACCAGATTTACCTAAAGCACTAGAAGATTGCCAACGTTGTTTTGCAAAAGGCACTACCTATTCATCTGAATATAGAATACGTAAAAAAGATGGAACATTAATGTGGGTATTAGACTCTGGAATGAAATCCTTAAATAGTGATGGTATCGTAAAAATTAATAGCATTATTACAGATATCACTCAACTAAAAAATATAGAGTCTGAATTAAAGTTAGAGAGAGAACGCTATCGCATTGCTTTACAAAACATTACAGATATTATGTTTGAATATGACATTGAAAACGATAACTTTATGATATATCAACGAGTTGAAATAGACCGAAAAATTGAACTAGAAAATTTTGAAACGAAAAATTATTCTAACATATTGAAAGATGGAAAAAGCATTCATCTTGATGATATTGGTAAATTATTAGAAGTACTTCGCGGAAATCTTCGTGAAACAATTGAAATACGACAGTTAGAATCATTAACTAAAGATGAATGGAGATGGATTCGTGTTCAATGTTCAGTTATTTATGATGGTGATCATAATCCAATCAAAACAATTGGCGTTTTGAAAGATATAACTGAAGACAAATCTAAATTAGAAAAATTAATTGCTCAAACTCAACGAGATCCATTAACACAGCTTTATAATCAAAAAGCATCAGAAAATTTTATAGATGAGTATCTTAACAGTACTAAACAAAAAAATAATGAAGCTTTAATGGTCATTGACATTGATGACTTTAAAACTGTAAATGATTCTTTTGGACATTTAGAAGGAAATGAAGTTTTAGTTGCTGTTTCAAAAATATTAATGCAAAATGCAGATGATAAGGATATAGTTGCTCGTATTGGCGGAGATGAGTTTATGATATTTATGAAATCGTTGACAAAGGATTTTGTAATAAAAAGTATTAATGATATTTTAACTGATGTAAGCAAAATAAAAGTAAAAAACAATCATCAAATAACATTAAGTATTGGTATCGCTTTTGCTACAGATTCAAGTAAATCATATAAAAACTTATTTTCTAAAGCAGATGAAGCTTTGTATTTAGCAAAAGCAAGTGGTAAAAATTGTTACAGAATATGTGAATAATATATTTATTTAACATATTCCATATTAATATAAATTTAATTTATAAGATATATACTTTTATAAATGCTATAATGAAGCACTGTAAACAGTAAATTCTTCCCAAGTTAAGTTATTACAATCAATATAATTTTTAATAATTCAACTTCTTTACTATATGCTCCAATCCTCTAACTACTACTTATATATTAAACTTTCTGAGGTTAACATATAGACCTCTTTACTGGTTTTTATACTATCTTTTAATCTTATACATATTTTATATATAACGAAATATTTTTGTATAAAAACATTTCGTTATATATAAGTTTCTAATTTTATAATCAATAATATAAGTTAAAATATTTGTCAATTTAATAAGATGTATTTTTAATTTGTGTTATTGTTTATAAGTCATCTCGATGATATACTGAAATTATTTAAAACATCTTTCATATGCTTAAAGAATAAAAGTACTATGAAAACAAAAAATTTAAAGAATATCCCCCTTTTACTGACAGTTTTTTCTTGGCATCAAAAGATGGAAATGCGATTTTTCCAAATGTCAAAAAACTTGATATTTCAGGAAGTCGCTACTTTAAATCAATTAATAAACTTAAAATACCTCTAAATCTAGAATCTTAATCAACATTTATAGTATATTCAAGTTGTAGTGCTAAGTTTACCCATTTACTCAAGTATCTAAATCTATTGTTAACTCTTTTTCATACTTTTTATAATTTTTTAATTTTTCTACTTCCACTTCAAGTAAATTGGATAAAATATTTTCATTTATGCTATCTTCATTGATTAATTTATTAAGTAAATGTTCTATATAATTACTATCTATCTTTTTTATTTCCATAAAAATTAGCCCTTCTAAATAAAATTTTATTAATTTATTTTTATTATATTATATTTGAAATTAAATCAATTTGTATTTGTAATTTTTTAGACACTCTTTATACTTATACTACTGCTATACTTTGATTAGGAAAATTAAATCTAATATAATTTTGTGATTATTTAAAAAAAGTCATATCTTAAAGGAGGTTTTTCTATTGAAGTTAAAAGAAAAATGGATTGATTTATTAAACCCAAAATATATTGAAAACGAGGAAAAAAGAAATAAAATACAGATTATAATATTTTTTTCTATAACTTTTGGTTTAACTTATTTATTAGGTTTTCTATTATATTTCAATAAGTTTATTGACCCAGAAAATTTTGGATTATTTATGATGATATTGCCCTTATCCTCAGTTGCAATCGCAAAATTTTATACAGAAGGAATGACTAATGATAAATATAAATTTTATTCATTAATAATATTATTTTTTCTAATTTACTTATTTTTACTTATTATTGAATTATTAAACTTAATAAATAATCAGCAATTTCAATCATTAAATACTATATTGGTTATTATAAGTAGTTTATCTATTATTCTTTATTCTGACAGTATAAAAGATTTGTCTCCTATAAAAAATATTAAAGTAGGTTGTTTATTAATTTTTTATTTCATGTTTTCCAAAATTATTCCAGAATCACTTAGCCTAATAATACAAGGAAATCAACCTAACTATGAAGGTATTTTTAATTATATATTCTCTTCTATGATGTTATTCTTATATATATACCCTTTTTTTGGTGAAGAATATGGTTGGAGAGGATTTTTGCAAGATATATTTTTTGATAGATTTGGTAAAAAAATTGGTATTCTAGCACTAAGTATGTGTTGGAGTTTGTGGCATTTACCTCTAATATTTACATTATATACACCCGAAACACCAGTATTAGGCTTAATAACTCGCTCAATATATATATTTGGAATTTCAATATTTTTAGGATATGTATACATGAAGACTAAAAATGTATGGTTTTGTGCTATAATCCACGCTTTAAATAATACATCTTTTCTTATATCAGGTTCTAGTATTACCTATTGTTCAACTATTACTTATTCTGATATATTAGAAATATCCATACTTATTTTAATTTTTTATGTTCCATTTCTATTTACAAAAGAATATAAGCAAAACATATAAAAATTATTATGTAAAGGAGATATACTATATGAACTTTTGGAATACCTATCTTATATTTATTGGAATAGGAATTATAATATTAACTACAATAATATACTTAATTAAATATAAAATTATTTTTTGTAGTGAAAAATATTTTAATAAATTAGAATCAATGTATGGAAATATAGATAAAAAAAGAATTGTTAAGTTGGAAGTACTTTATCGTTATGTAATAGGACTTGAGTACATAGTTATAGGTTTATTCATAAGAAAATTAGATGTTGCAATAATAGCATTAATATTAGTATCTATTATAACAATAGTATCCTATTATCTAGTCAGAAAGAAATATATAACTGTATAAATTATTTATAATAAAATGCTAATATAAGTGATAATCAAAAGAAGGTGATATGATTACTCTATCACCTTTTGCTTAGTCTAATATTGTATGATTTCATCCTGTTTTTGTTAACTAACTCTATTTTTATATAAAATCGTTCAACAAATTGCTGATATAAACTCTTAAATATGCTATAAATTAAAGTATATTATTTACAGAATGTAGATGGACTAAGGAAGGATTTTTAATATGCCTAAATCTAATAATGAGATATATAATATGGATGAATTGAAAAAATTCATAAAGAGGAAATAATTGATATAGAAAATATTATGATTATAGTTTTAAATTTTATAATAATATGAAAGAAATGAACTCTATTGAAAATATAAGAAAAGGCTAGAATTAAGTCATCCTTGAAATCTAAAAATAACCCTGTAACCTCATTTTATATTACTTTGTATGTAGCATTTTTAACAACCTTCTTTGTAATTATAATTAGTAAATTAAAAATATACTTTATTATCATTGAAAGTTTTATCTTGATTTTCTTTATTCTTATTCTAGGTAAAGCAAATAAAAAATCAATAGAGTTTAAAGAATACCAGATATATTGCATGACTTCATTACAAATGTTGGATGACATGGAAAATAAAAAATTTATAGAAAGAAAATATATAAAAAGAAGGTAACAAATAACTCTAGTTGCTACCTTCTAACCATCAATTCTTAAGTTTTGATATACTAAAATTTTCAACTTGAGACTTAAATAACTGCTCAATCTCGTCAATTATACTTTGTATCTTATTTTCATGTTCTAAATCATAATATATATTTATCTCACCGATGCTATTTATACTTATAGAATATTCTTTTCTTTCTATTATACATATGCTTCCACAATCTGATAAATCATTCTTGTATATTGATTTTAATTGTCTTTTTATCTTGAGAAAGTCTATCGCTGGATAAATATTATTTGGATAAAAACTCTTATCATTTATTAACATCTTATCCACCCCTTATCATTCTATTTATTAAATTTATACCTTAATCAAAATCATATTAAACATATTTTCCATATTTTTCATAATTATTTATAATAAAATATTAAATCTATAATTTGGCTTTTACAAACTCTCTAGCCTTATCCATTGTAGACCACACATCATTGTCATATATCTGAGTGAATTTTTTTCCTATAATCTTACTCATTTCTTTTATTTTATTGCAAGTTACTTCACCAATTACATACAGATTTTGTGTTTAATGTGGCTTATAGGCTTCTATATCTGTAACTAGATAATTTTCTTTTACTCTCTTGTAATATAGTCCTAAAATGTCTGCTGATACTTTATCATTACCACTATAAACGATTGTTTATACATTTGCTTCACATCATTATTTACAATACTCTTATTTAATATACCTTCTACAATTAACTTGGCCATACTTTCATATCCAAGTTTTCTAGCTCTCTAATAATCTTCTTTATTGTCACAGAAAAAACTTTCAATTAATATTACTGTAGGCTTTGAATCATTTAAAATATATCCACTAATATTGGTGCAACTCCAAGCAAAATAAATAATTCAAATTCTAAGTTTTATACAAAACAAGAAGCACAATTGTTATTAGAAAAATAGAAAAATATCCTTATAGGTATACCAATTTTTCTGATGCTAACTCTTGGATTGCATTTTGGTAAAGCTGTATCACTTAGATGGTCAGTTAAAATACTTTTTTTCTATTTGTCAGTTAAATGTCAGTAATATAGATAATACAATTTACTTATAAAACATTTAAAATCACTATTGTTTAATAAAATTTATAATTATTTGCTATTTGCTGTTGACATTGGTACTATACTATAGTTTATCATCTATATTAGTAATAAATAAAATTATTAATTAATAGTTTCATAATTTTTATAATAGCTTTACAAGGAGTGATAATAAATGGATACAAAAATATCTATAGACGAAAACATAAGTTTGGGCAAAAGGTTTTTTAAATACTTAGCTCCATCTGTAGTTGCAATGTGGGTTTTCTCATTATATACAATGGTTGATGGAATATTTGTAAGTAAAGGAGTTGGAGAATTAGCCTTAGCTGCTGTTAATATATCTATGCCTTTTATTAATTTTATATTTGCGGTTTCTTTGTTATTTTCAACTGGTGCATCTACTATAATCGCAATTTATCTAGGAAAAAAAGATATCAAATCTGCAAATGAAGTTTTTTCATTTAATTTAGTATCAATAATTATACTATCATTAATTATATTGGCAGTAACCTTTTTTAACTTAGATAGATTGGCACTATTTTTAGGTGCCACAGAATCTACAATTGGTATGGTTAAAGACTACCTAGGAATAATAATATTTTTTAATGGTTTCTTTATAGTTTCCTATTCTTTAGAAGTTATAATAAAAACTGATGGATTCCCAATATTGGCTACTGTTGGTGTTATAATATCAGCCCTTACAAACATCATACTAGATTATTTATTTGTAATAGAGTTTGGATGGGGTGTAAAGGGTGCTGGTATTGCGACTGGTTTATCTCAAGTTTTTTCTACTGTTTTTTTCTTAATACACTTTTTTAGAAAAAACTCAACTTTGAATTTTTCTAAATTTAAGGTTAATTTTAAGACACTTAGAAAAATTCTCTTTATAGGTTTCCCTGATTCAACTACTGAATTAAGCTGCGGTATAGTTGTTTTACTTTTTAACTTGAGTCTTACTAAATATATAGGAGAAAATGCGCTTATTTATTATAGTGTTATAAACTATATAAACACATTGGTTCTTATGACTATGATGGGTATCACTCAGGGTATGCAACCACTTACTAGTTTTTATTATGGTGCAGGAAACATAGATAATGTAAAGAAATTATTGAAGATGGGTGTAAAAGCTACAATAATAGCTTCAATAGCTGTATTTGCAATCTGTATGACTTTTTCAGAACCAATAGTTTCTCTGTTTATTCACCCAGAAGAAACTATATTATTCAATGAAGGGGTTCGTGTATTTAAAATATTCTCTATATCATTCTTGTTAGTTGGATTTAATGTAATAATTTCAGGATTCTTTGTTTCAGTAGAAAAACCATCAATTTCTACAGTTATATCTCTTGGTAGAGGTCTTATAATCGTCTCTCTAAGTTTAATTGTAATGATACTAATGTTTGGTGGTCAAGGAATATGGATGACTACTATTGTTTCTGAATTTATATGCCTTATTGCATCAATAATTTTCTTAAAGAAGAATTTTTCTACATTAGATTCTAGTCTAAAAAAAATAGCTTAAACAAAAGTAGCAATAATAATATATAAAATACAGAATACCTATTATACAATCTTGCAAACATCAATACTTTGCATACATTAAGATTGTATAATAGGTATTTTATTTATGTACTTATTTTATTTCTAAATAACCATAACCATCTTTTATTACATTTCCTTTTACTTCATATTCTACAGGAGTTCTAAATACTGGCCCATCTACTACAAATGTATGATATTCTCCATGCTCTCCACATGGGTCTGAGCCTGTTTCTTTTATCTTTTTCACAAGTTCTCTGGTTAATTTTTTTCCTAGAAATTCCTCTCCTAAATGCTTTAAGTTTACTTTTGTTATGACACTACAAAATCCACTATCTATAAATTCATATACCAATTCCTCTCTACTTTCTTGCCACAATGGTAGTTCTACCTTCATACCAACTGCATCACATCTGTCAGAGTCCCACTTTTTGTGACTTTCTATATCTATATCTCCATATGCACATATTGTTGCTCCCATGTTTTTAGCTTTTATTAAAGCTCTCTCAAAACTCTCTTCATACCCTTCTACTCCACATTCAGCAACTAACAGAGGTAGTCCAATACTATCACTTACTTGTTTAAGCATCTTATGCTCTAAGTTATGAGTCCATGATTTTCCATGTTCTTCACTTATAGTTGTCAAGAGTGCCACAGGCTTATATCCTTTTTCCAACATTCTATTTAATGCTAATATACTATCTTTACCACCACTAAATGACATTACAAATTTTTCATCAGCCATTCCTAACACCTCTTTCTTTTAACTTTACTTACTATCCTAATTATACCAAATTTTTAAGTTATATAGCAAATTATATAGTATTTTAAATCATTAGTTTACTATAAAGAATGTACCTAAAATTAAAAGTATAACCCCTATGTATTTGTATAAATGCATTGTTTCTTGTCCCAAAATCACACTATCAATAAAAAAACCGATTAGAACTTGAGATACAAGTGTTAATATAAGTGTATTTGATACCCCTAAGTTTGGAATTGCTTTTACTGTAAAATATATTATTAGCCCTCCAAATACTCCTCCTAGCAATAACTTATAATTAAAACCATTTAAAGATACTAAACATTTTAAATCTCCAGCAACTATTATACTTGCAAGAAAAAATATTGCTCCTACAGTCAAACTTATAAAGGTGGCAACCAATGCTGTTGTACTCTTACCTAATTCTCCATTTATAAAAGCTTCAAGAGCAGTAGACCCACCCGCCAATAATGCAAATATTATTGCCCATAATTTTGTCATGGACAAACCTCCTCCTATATAATTCTATTAATAAGAGTTTATGATACAACCTATTAATTAATTACTAACTAGAGTTTTATTTTTATACTATGTGGCTTTATTTGAGTATAAATTTCTGTTATAATTGTTCTATTGATTTTGGAGGTGATTTTATGTATACAAATTTTAATATCAATTTTGATAACTTTAATAAAAAGGAAAATGCTACTAAATTTATGATAATGGGAGTGTTACTTGTTATATTGGGATTCTTGTGCCTTACGTTTAAAACTCTAGGTATAAAATTAATTTCTTGGACTTTTGGAGTTGCACTTTTATTCTTTGCATATTTAAATCTTAAAAACATTAATGAGTTAAAAAGATATGCTACTAAAGAAGAAATTAAACCATCTACCAATGTTCAATGGATTCTAATAATTACATGTATACTACTTTTTATATTTCCTCAAAAAATACAGAGTATTTTCTCATTACTTTTGGGCTTTTATTTAATTTTTAATCAACTCGTAGTGTTTGTAAATAGTAAAAATAATCCATATTCTAAGTTTACAACTTGGAATATAGTTAAAACTTTATTTGGTATATGCCTTATATTGTCACCACTATTTTTATCTAGATTTATAGTCTCAATAATGTCATTTTTTATAATATTATTTGGACTTGCTCTATTTTTTTCTGGAAACAAATCTAGAAAGTATTAATTATTTTGTTGCTTTATTCTTCATTACTTAAAATAGAATTTGTTTAAGTCACCTATTTGTGGTAATATGTTTTTTGTACAAATTTAATGTACAATTTTATTAGAAATAGGTGATTACTTTGGATAAATTTAAATATGCTTTTGATAATAAAAGATATCATACTTGGAATTACTACCTTAGAAATACATTTGGAGAAAAAGTCTTTAAAGTATCAATAAATGCAGGATTTACTTGCCCAAATATTGACGGAAGTATTGGCTATGGTGGTTGTACTTATTGCAGTAAAGAAGGTTCAGGCGACTTTGCTGGAAATCCTAAGGATAATCTTATTAATCAATTTTATAATATAAGAGAAATGATGTTAAAAAAATGGCCTCATGCTAAATATATTGGCTACTTTCAAGCTTATACAAATACTTATGCACCTCTTGAGGTTTTAAAAGATAAATATGAAACTATACTATCTCTTGATGATGTTATAGGTCTTTCAATCTCAACAAGACCTGACTGTTTACCAGATGATGTAGTTGATTATCTATCTGAACTTAATAAAAGAACTAATCTATGGGTTGAACTTGGACTTCAGACAATTCATGATTCTACATCTAAAATTATAAATAGAGGGCATGATTATAAAACATTTGTTGAAGGTGTTGAAAAATTAAAGGCTAAAAATATAAAAGTAGTTGTACACATTATAAATGGTCTACCTGGTGAAGATTATAATATGATGATGGAAACTGCTAAGGCAGTCGGCAAAATGAATGTGGATGGTATAAAAATACATCTATTACATGTTATAAAAGATACTCCTATGGAGAAAATGCTTCAAAATGGGATGTTAACTCTTATGAGCCAAGATGAATACATTAATCTTGTTTGTGACCAACTAGAAATATTACCTGAAACTATGATAATTCATAGACTTACTGGCGATGGTAAAAGAGATGAACTGGTTGGACCTTTATGGAGTTTAAAAAAATGGGAGATTTTAAATCAAATTGATGATACATTAAAATCTCGAAACTCCTATCAGGGGTGTAAATTTATTCAAGGTTAAATAAATGATTAAAGATAACATAATAGCTATAGATAGCTTTATATAAACATAAATCTATCTATAGTTATTTTATTGTTTCCAAAGCAAATTTCATATTAAAAATTACAATGAAAAATACCCCTATATAAATATATAAGGACAAAATACATACTCTTAAATACTTTCTGTTTTCTCAGTTTGTTTTAATTTATTAGACTTATAGAACATTTTTATTCCATCATAAGAAAGATTAAGTGCTATTACAGCTGATATCAACATTAACATCACTCCAAACAGCTTTCCTATAGAAAAACTTTCTCCTAGCATAGTGCATCCAATTATAACAGAGCCAACTAATTCTACTGATGCTACAACACCTGCAACAGATAACTCTACACCTTTAGATATACCTGCTGCATAAAAAATATATGCAAGTGCCGCTGGAACAACCCCTAACATCAACATACAAGATAAAATATTTAAATCTTTAGCATAGGTTAATATTTCCCATGGTCTAGCAGAAGGAATCATAAATATCGCTCCAAATAAAAAGCTGTAAACTAATATTGTTGAACTTGAAAATTCTTTTAAGGCATTCTTACTAATAGTTGGCATAAGTGCATACGCTATTGCAGATAATATTCCAAGCAATAATCCCATAGTACTTAAGTTTTGAAAATTTAAACTTCCACCAGTTACTGCCATAATAGCTCCAATAAAGCAAAAAATCAGCGAAAATATTTTACTTCTAGTAATACTCTCTTTATAAAAAAATTTTGAAAATACAGCTAAAAACAATGGCGATGTATACAATAAAACTGCTGCTACAGATACACCTACAGTATCAATAGCTTTAAAGTAACATAAATTAAACATAGCTTGACATATAATTCCTATTATTACTGAATAAATAATTCCTCTTTTGTTTATTTTCAAAATATGTGGTGTTCTTATAGCTGAATAAACACCTAAAACTATAAATCCAAAAAATAATCTTGTAAATGCTACTTGTTCTGATGTCAATCCACTTCCCATCAGAAACTTTCCAAACAACCCAAGTGTAGCCCATAAGATTCCTGCTGTTGCTATAAATACATACCCTTTACTTTTTTCTCCCATCTTAAATACCCCTCTACTATTATTTAGTCAATACACATCATTTTTATCAAGCAAAAACCATGCCACTTTTATTTTATTTATATCGACACTAAAAACTTAGAATTTGCAACAATATTACTAGTTTTTCAACTTTTCTATAGTTATTTCAAGTATATTTTAAGTTGATTTAGACTCGCTTTAATTGTAAAATAAGTTATATATAACTTATTCAAAGTTAAAATAGACTGAAGTTTATGTATTATATAAAGATTATACTTTTAATTATATTTAATAAATTAAATATATTTTAATATATCATTAAAAATTTAGGGGGACAATAGGGAAAATGGATTTAGATTTAGAGTTTTATAAAAAAATATTAGAGGCTTCTCATGACGAAATATGTGCATCTGATGATAAAGGTATAATAATATATTGTAATAAGGCATTTGAAGAAAATTATGGTCTAAAAAAAGAAGATATTTTAGGAAAAAATGTTTCTTTCTTAGAAGAATCTGGATATTCAACAAAAAGCCCCATACCAGTAGTATTGAGAACAAAGTCTAAATTTTCACTTGAACAAGATACTCAAACAGGAAAAAAACTTATTATAACTGCAAGTCCTGTATTTGATGAAAATGGTGAGCTAGAATTCACTGTTGAAAATTGTAGAGATATAACCGAACTTAATAATATAAAAAATAAACTTGAAGATACAAAAAAACAAGTAAAAAAATACAAATCTGAAGTGGAAACACTATATAGAACCGCTCTTAGGATTGAAGATACAGTAATTATGGATGGCATAGTTATGAGACCTATTATGAATACAGTCAACCATGTTTCTAAAACTGATGTAAGCGTACTATTATTAGGAGAATCTGGAACAGGAAAGAGTTCACTTGCTAGATATATACATCACAATAGCAACAGGTCAAGTGGTCCATTTATAACTATAAACTGTGCAACCATATCTCCACAACTACTTGAATCTGAACTTTTTGGATATACTTCAGGTGCTTTTACAGGTGCAAGTACCAAAGGTAAAGTTGGTCTTGTAGAATTGGCTAACGGAGGAACTCTTTTTTTAGATGAAATAGGTGATATACCACAAAATCTACAAGCAAAATTTTTACAATTGATACAAGATAGGACTTTTACTCCAGTCGGAAGTTTAAAAAATAAAAAAGTTGACATAAGAATTATATCCGCTACAAATGCTGACTTAATTTCTAAAGTAAAAGAAAAAAAATTTAGAGAAGATTTATATTATAGATTAAATGTTATAGAAATAAAACTCCCTCCACTTAGAGAAAGAAAGGATAATTTAGTAGAGATTATAAAATATTATTTTAATAGATATTCAAGTGACTTTAATCTAAACAAGACAATTTCAAAAGAAGCTATAAGTATTATTGCAAACTACAGATTTCCAGGTAATATAAGAGAGTTACAGAATATAATTCAAAAAATCTTACTTACTTGTAGAGATAATCATATAACAACAGACGATTTACCAAGTATACTCACTAAAAATGTAAATATTGTAAATTATGGAAATAACCCTCCAACATACACAACCAATGTAGATAATTCTCTACATATTGATTATAAAAACAAAAACTTTGACACCTTGATTATGGAGTATGAAAAAAATGTAATTTTGGATGCTTATGAGAAATTTGGTAGTTCTTATAAAGTAGCTAGACAACTTGAAATTTCTCAATCCAAGGCTAATAGGCTAATTAGAAAGTATACTAATACTTAATTTTAAATTTGATAAATAAAAACTTAACATTATTTACATATTGTAAATTTCGCCAATTACTGGTATTATGAATATGGTTGAAATTATTTAAATAAATGTGATTGACTTAATTTCATATATTTACCATTAAACTTTTATCATAAATATCATATCATAATAATATATTTAATAAGTCTAATAAACTATACGAGGTGTAAATATGTTAATGAATACCCATTTTATTATGGCAAAATCGATACTTAATAATATAGATGAAAATAAAACATTCTTTATAAGCGAAAAAAATTTTATATATGGTAATATAAAGCCAGATGCTTTTTCTAAATATAAATTAAAAAAACATTATATGGATGAATCATTTAATATGATTGCTTCTAAAATAAAATATCTGTGCAGTCTTACTATAGACAGTGTTTCTAAATATTTTTCAGTAAGTAGACTTAGTCAAGAGCTTGGTGTTATCTGCCACTTTTTATGCGATTTTTTCTGCTTAGCTCATAGTGAACGCTGGGAATTTAAGCATAGTTTGAATAAACATGTTACTTATGAAAGAGAACTTGGAGCATTTGCAAAGGATGTTGATTTATCTAAAATTAAAGGTAATACTATAAATAGTGGATTTGAAAAATTTTTTGTTAAACTTTACAATGAATACAAAAAGAAAAGCGACTATATGAATGATTTAAAATTTTCAGCGTATACTTGCAATAGTGTTATAAATTATATATTAGATTCTATTTTAGCTAATACAATAAAATCATACCATATAGCAAATTGTGGTTAACTTAAGAATTTTAAACTGACAATTAATATAATCAAAATGACTGCTCTACAGAATATAAAATCTAGTTTTATAATTCTACTGAACAGTCATTTTTTTATACTGAATAGGTAATACCTTATAAAATTGATTAATTAGTAAATCAACAAACAAAAATAATTTACTAATTTTTTATTACTTCTCATCAATCTTATATCTAACTGTTTATTTTTATGATAGCATCTATAGCACTTTTTACACTATCTACTACATAATTTGCACTTTGTTTTACTTCTTCTCTTGCCTTTGACATTACAAAACTATATTTAAATCCCTCTAACATACAAATATCATTTGGAGAATCTCCAATAGTAGCAACTTCATCTGGACTTACATTTAGAGTTTTTATTACATGTTCTATGCTACCTCTTTTCGATACACTTTTAGGAACTATGTTTAAAGTATAAGTACTAGAAAAATATATTTCCAACACTTCACTAAACTCACTTTTTAAATATAATTCTATTCTAGACAACTCTTCTAAATTTTCAGAGCATATACCAATATTGCCTATAAGATTATCAAAACTATCTCTTTTCTCAAAATCGGGGTCCACTATAAAATCGCTAGAATAATGTCTAAAAGCTGTTGTGTCACTATCTACAATTACATCTCCTTTATATTTAAAATACAATTGTGCATCAGTTGATTCAAATCTATCAATAACTTTTTTTACTAATTTATCATCTATAGTTTGCTTAAAAATCACATTATAATCTTTATCATGTATAAATGCACCATTTTCACATATATAATAGCCATTCATATCTAAGCTCCCTTCGATAATATCACGAGCCTGTTTGAAAACTCTACCTGTAGCAACATTAAACTGTACTCCTCTTTTTTCTATTTCCTCAATTGCTACTATATCTTCTTTTGTTATAGCTCCATTTTCATATAAAGTTCCATCTAAATCACAAAATATATGTTTTATCATAAATTAAAAGCCTCCAAAAATGATTTTATATTATACCAATACTTTAAATATAATCAATATCACAATAGTTTAAAGTTTTTCTAATTGTATTCTCAACTCATTAAGTAAATCTCTAGTAGCTCTCAATCTTATTTTTCTTCTATCTCCATTAAATATATTTTTTTTCACTATTATTTTTCCATTTATATATATTGCAGTATAAACCAACCCTACAGGCTTTTCCTCAGTTCCTCCACCAGGTCCAGCTACTCCAGTTGTAGATATACCTATATTAGCTCCAAGCCCTTTAGCAACGCCCTCAGCCATTTCTATTGCTGTTTGTTCACTTACTGCTCCAAAGTCTTCTAAAGTTTCTTTTTTTACTCCCAATCTTTTCATTTTGGCTTCATTAGAATATGTTACACATCCTTCAAGAAATACAGAAGATATTCCTGGGTAGTTTATAAGAGATGAAGATACCAAACCTCCAGTACAAGATTCAGCCACTGCTATTGTTAAGTTTTTTTCTACAAGAAGCTTAGAAACAGCATCTTCTAATGCAGACTCTCCTTCAGATACTGAAATATCTCCTTCAGTATATACATATTTACCTACTCTGTCCTTTATCTTTTCTTCTACTGGTCTTATAAATTCAAAAGCTTGTTCTTCATTTTCAGCTTTTGCAGTTATTCTTATTGTAACTTCTAATTCCTTTGCATACAAAGCAACTGTTGGATTAGTTTGTTCATCAATTATATCTAAAATTTCCAATTCTAGGTTTGACTCCCCTATTCCATACAATCTTAAAGTTTTTGATACTAGCATTTCCTTTGTAAATTGTTGTAGGTAAGGTTTGACACTTTCATTAAACATTGCCTTCATTTCTCTTGGAGGTCCAGGTAGTACTATTATACTTTTATCATCTTTCTTTAAAATAGCTCCTGGTGCTGTTCCATTATTATTTTTTAATACTATAGCATCCTTTGGAAAATATACTTGTTTCATATTATTTTCGGCTATTTTTTTTCCTGTTTTAACAAAGAATGATTCTAAGACTTCTAATGATGGTTTATGTAATTCTAATTCCTGTCCAAAATACTCTGCTGCAGTTTCTTTTGTCATATCATCACCAGTTGGTCCAAGACCTCCTGTAGTAATTACTAAATCACTTCTTTTTAAGCTTTCATCAAAACATTCTAAGAGTCTTTGCTTATTATCTCCAACTGTACTTTGATGGTATACTTCTATTCCCAATGCTGCAAGTTCTTTAGCTAAAAATTGAGAGTTTGTATTTACTATATCTCCCAACAGTATCTCTGTTCCTACACTTATTATTTCTGCTTTCAAATTTTATCACTCCTTGATTTATAGCCACTAAGACTAGTCTTAAGTTCATACCACTAATTTTAGCAAAAATAATGATATAAATAAAGTTAAAAAATCATTCAAATCTATCTGTAAGTTAGATTATCACTCTAAAACCACACATAATATAAACTTCACATGTAGTGGTACTTTCATCATCAACCATTAATTCATATAATTAAGTAAGTAAATTAAAAAATTTAATTTAAAAATAATAAAATTTAAAATAGGAGTGTATAATATGAAAATAGCAGTTATAATGGGTGGAATATCATCAGAGAGAGAAGTTTCTTTAAATTCAGGAAAAGAAATATATAATAATCTTGATAAAAGTAAATATGATGTTGTAAAGGTGATAATAGATGATAAAAAAGATATATTTACAAAAATACCAGAAGATACAGATTTTGCAGTACTAGCACTACATGGGAAATTTGGTGAAGATGGATGCATTCAGTCAGTACTTGAGACTATGGATATACCATATTCTGGATGTGGACCTCTTTGTAGTGGAATGTGTATGGACAAAAACATCACTAAAAAAATGCTTAGAGATTCAGACCTTCCTACTGCTCCATGGGCTTTAGTAAAATCAATTGATGAAATAAATTATGATGAGATAGACAAAATAGGCTATCCAGTATTTATAAAACCAAATTCAGGAGGTTCAAGTGTTGCTACATTCTTCATCCATTCCAAAGATGAAGTTGAAGAAGCAGTTCGTAAAGGTTTAGAAGTTGATGAGTTTGTAATGATTGAAAAATATATACCAGGTGGAGAATATACTTCATTCATATTAAATGGCGAAGTATTTCCTACTATATCTATAAAATCAGACTCAGGATTCTTTGATTATGAAGCTAAATACTCACTTGAAAAAGGAGCAAAAGAAGAAGTTATTTATTTAGATGATGAACTTCAAAAAAGAGTAAATGAGATTTCTGAGACTTGTTGGAAAATTTTTAATTGCAAAGCATATGTAAGAGTTGATATGATTATAAGTGAAGGTATTCCTTATGTTCTTGAGCTAAATACTCTTCCTGGCATGACTAAAACTAGTTTAATACCTAGAAGTGCCGCTGCTAAAGGTCTTGAGTATAGCCAATTATTAGATAAACTTATAGAATACTCTTTAAATTAGATAATACAATTTGAGGTGGTAATTTGATATTTTCAAATCTAAGATTAAATGATAGTGAACCAATTTATATACAAATTAAAAATTATATAAGTGATATGATATCAAAAGGATTAATTCCAGACAATAGTAAGCTCCCTTCCACAAGGGAGCTTAGTCAGCTTTTACAAGTTAGTAGAAATTCCATAGTCTTAACTTATGAAGAACTAAAATCAGAGGGCTTAATCTACTCTGTTTCAGGAAAAGGTACATTTGTTAATTCAAAAAATAAATCTTCAAACACTACATGGTCTTTAAATTGGGATTGTTTAGAGAATACATACTCTAAAAAAGCTAATGAATTAGATATTATAAAAAGCGAAATACCTTGGAGCTCTAACCTAATATCATTTAAAAGTATATCTCCTGATGGAGATTTATTTGATATGGAGGAATTAAAAAAATCTTTTTTAAATAGAATCTCATTAGAAGGTCACAAACTACTTAACTATGGATATGCACAAGGTTATAAACCTCTTATTGACTATTTGCTTGAATATATGACAAATAAGGGCGTTGATATTAATAACAAAGATATATTAATTACAAATGGATTTACAGAAGGCTTTGATATTATTATGTCCTCTTTCACTCAAGAAGGAGACTATATAATTTGTGAAAATCCTACTCACAACACAGCTATAAAAATTATGAAGTCACACAATCTCAATATTTTAGGTGTGGATATATCTGAAAATGGTTTAGATTTCAATATGCTCGAAAATCGTTTAATTGAGTACAAAAATAAAATAAAATTTGCATATATTACACCTTCTTATCACAACCCAACAGGGATTGTAATGACCCCTGAAAATAGATATAGATTCTATAATCTTATGAAAAAATACAATATAGCAATTATAGAAGATGGATTTAATGAAGAATTACTCTACAATAGTTCTCATATATTTCCCATCTGCTCTCTTGATAATATGAATAATGGTGTTGTATATATTGGTAGCTTTTCAAAAATTTTATTTCCTGGAATAAGAATTGGATGGATTTTTGCAGATAAAAAAGTTATAGATAAGTTAGAAAGTGTAAAAAGGTGCAGAAATATACATGTATCTTTTTTAGACCAAGGTATTTTATTTGATTATTTAAGTAATGGAGGATTTGAAAAATACGTAAAAAAAATACGTAAATTCTATGGGGATAAATTTAACTTTGCCTATGAATGTGTAAAAAAATATATGCAAACGGAATATATCTTAGGTGATGGTGGTTTGCATATATTTATCAAGCTTAAGAATATAGATACTAGAAAGCTATTAGAAAAATGTTACAAAAAAAATGTTATCTTCATGCCTGGAGATTTATTTTTTACAAATGGCTTTGGTTCTGACACTTTAAGACTTGGATTTTCGAGACTCTCTTTTGAAGATATTGAAACTGGTATAAAAATAATAGGAGAAACTATAGATGAAATGTCCTAGGTTAACTAAATATTGTTAGCCTAGTTTATTTTTATGAGGTATAATATATATAGTTTATATGAATCTAACATGGGGGATAATATGAGTAAAAAGTCAAAACGAAAGAAGATTAATAAATTAAAGCTAACAATTGTAATAACTGTATTATTTCTTGCCTTACTATCTATATATGAGATATTTTTCTCTAAATCCAACAAAGAAGATAATATAAAAAGTCAAGAAACTATACAAGATAAAAACAATACAACAGAGGATTCTAAAAATAATCAAAACTCTACTAAAAAACAGGAAGATAACAACATTAAGCCCACTTTTTCATATTCTTCAATACCAGATAACATAAAAAACAAAATGATTGGTAAATCTATGCCTTCTGATGAACCTATAGGATTTGATAGTTTATCTTACTTGCAACTTACCTACTACGGATTTGATGAAAAAACTCATCAAGGTGAGATGATAGTAAATAGTGAACTAGCTTCAGAAGTTGTCGATATTTTTAAAGAGTTATATGAAAAAAAATATCCAATTGAAAAAATTAAATTAATAGATGATTATGATGCTGTAGATGAAAAATCTATGTCTGATAATAATACATCTGCATTTTGTTATAGAACTGTAGCTGGTACAAATACTGTCTCAAATCATGGTAAAGGACGTGCTATAGATATAAATCCATTACAAAACCCACATGTTTCTGGAGACAATGTTAGCCCTAAGGTAAGCACTGTTTATGCAGATAGGTCTGCTTTAAAATTTGGAATGATAAAAAAGGGTGATGATTGTTATAATGCTTTTGTAAGCAGAGGTTGGAGTTGGGGTGGATATTGGAAAAACCCAGACTACCAACATTTTGAAAAATAATAGATTAGAAATAAAGGTGAATTATATGAATTTAATGACATTGGAAAATATAAGTAAAAGCTATTCTGAAAAAAAATTACTTGAAAATATATCTCTTGGTATCAATGATGGAGAAAAAATAGGACTTATTGGTGTAAATGGTACTGGTAAATCTACTTTACTTAAAATTATTGCAGGAACTGAAGAAAGTGAAACTGGCAATATAACAAAGGCTAATGGTATTAGAGTAGAATATCTTCCTCAAAACCCAACTTATGATGAAAATTCAACTGTTCTAGAACAAGTATTTAATGGAACTTCAGAAGAATTAAAACTCCTTGGTAAATACCAAGAAACTTTAGAAAAACTTAATTCTAACTTTACAGATGAACTAAATAAAAAATTATTATCCATGCATGAGAAGATAGATGCTTTAAACCTTTGGGATTTAGAAAGCGAAGCCAAATCTGTACTTACAAAGCTTGGTATAAATGATTTCAATCAAAAAATAATAGAACTTTCTGGTGGTCAAAGAAAAAGAGTTTCTCTAGCCTCAGCTCTTATTACTCCTTGTGAGCTTTTAATACTAGATGAACCAACAAACCATCTAGATAATGATACCATCGATTGGCTTGAAGAATACCTAAATTCAAGAAAAGGTTCATTGCTTATGATAACTCATGATAGATATTTTTTAGACCGTGTTACAAATAGAATAATTGAATTAGATAAAGGTAGATTATTTAGCTATGATGGTAATTATTCAATATTTTTAGAAAAGAAAATGGAAAGACTTGCATTAGAATCAAGTATTGAGGATAAACGACAAAATTTAATTAGAACAGAACTTGCATGGGTTAGACGTGGAGCTCAAGCTCGTAGCACAAAACAAAAAGCTCGTCTACAAAGATTTGATGAACTTGTAAATAGAGACTCTTTCAAACCTGATGAAAATATTGATATATCGGTTGCCTCAAGTAGGCTTGGAAATAAAATAATAGAAATACACAATATATCTAAATCTTTTGAAGAAGTTACAGTTATAGATAATTTAGAATATACTTTAGCACGTACAGATAGAATTGGCATAATAGGTAAAAATGGTATGGGTAAATCAACTCTAATAAACATAATAAATGGGAAATTAGCCCCTGATAGTGGATATATCTCAATTGGAGAAACTGTAAAAATAGGTTGCTTTTCTCAAGATGATTCTCATATGAACATTGACATAAGGGCTATAGACTATGTAAAAGAAGCTAGTGATTATATAGAAACTTCTGATGGTACTAGGATTACAGCTTCTCAAATGTGTGAAAGATTCCTTTTTAATGGTACCATGCAGTATACTTTGATAGGCAAACTATCTGGTGGTGAGAGAAGAAGACTACACCTTCTTAGAATTCTTATGACAGCTCCTAATGTACTTCTTTTGGATGAACCTACAAACGACTTAGATATAGAAACACTAAAAATATTAGAAGAATATCTTGATGAATTTAAAGGTGTAGTAATTACAGTATCACATGATAGATATTTCCTAGATAGAATCTGTAATAAAATATTTGCATATGAAGGAAATGGAAAAATTCATATTTATACAGGTAATTATAGTGACTATCTTATTTATAGAGAGATTCAAGGAATTGAATTTGAAGAATCTAAAAAAGAATCACTTAAAAATGATGATTCAACTGCTCCAAAAAAAGAAAAACCTAAAAATGATAAAAAACTTAAATTCTCATACAATGAGCAAAGAGAGTTTGAAAATATTGATTCTGACATAGAAAAACTTGAATCTAAAATTACAAAACTTGATGAAAGTACTTCAAAATTTGCAACTGATTTTACTAAACTTCAAGAAATTTTAGATGAAAAATCAAAATTGGAAAAAGAACTTGAGTACAAATATGAAAGATGGGAATATCTAAATAATTTAGCTGACGAAATAGCTAATAATAAATAATATTAAAACATCTAAGTTTAATAACCTTTACTTTAAGTTTATAAATTATAAATATTTAAAAGAGCTATATGTCTTTAAAAACATATAGCTCTTTTTTAACTATCTTCTAATTTTTATATTCTGATATATCCTATAATAATTCTTTATTATAAGTCTATATCCATTCTTTCAACATAGTGACAATTGACATCAATATGATTTAAAAAAACCAATAACCTTTCATAAAGTGGATGAGATTCTTCTCCATATTTGGATTCTAAGTTTTCACCTATTTCCCTAACAGTCTTTTGACCATCAATTTGTAAAAATACAAAACTAGAATATTCATCTAGCTCTATTTTTTTATATTTAGGTATTCTAGCTTTTAACTTTCTAAAAAACTTTTGAATCTTATGGTCCTGTTTTTCAAGTATAGTTACAATACCATTTTCATCTACTTCATATTCAAGTCCATCAGTAATTTTAAATACAATATCTAAAACATCATTACTCTTGCTCATTATTTTTTACTTTAGATAAAATGATAGGTAATGTTGTAAGTACAACTAAAACTATTAATAAAGCAATTGCCATTGAATTTGTAGCAGCAAAACCACTTGGTACTTTTGGAGTTATAACTCCAGTTACTTGTAATATTATACCTATTAAACCAATGATAGATCCACCTGCAACAAGACCAGAAGATAAACTTATACCATTAGAAACTTTAGCTTCTTTTTCTTTTTCAGATTTAGATACTAGTTCAACAAATAAACGAATTAATGCTCCAACTAATATTATAGAAGTTGTTGCTATTGGTAAATAGAATCCTATAGCTATAGTCATTATTGGTAAGTTTAATGCATATAACACAATTGCCATAAATACTCCAACAATAATCATAACCCAAGGTAAACTACCTGACATAATACCAGAAGTTAATGTTGACATTAAGTTTGCTTGTGGTAATGCAAATTGTACATTATCACCAGTAGCTTTAAGTTGGTCAGAAAGTAATAAGATTACTCCTACAACAACTATAACACCAACTATACTTGCAACTGTGAAGTAACGTTGCATTTCATTTTTGCTACCACCAATGATGTAAGTTACTTTTTGAGATTGAGTATATCCTCCAGCTATAGCAATAGCAACAACTATAAATGACCCAAATAAAAGTAATGATTTATTAGCTTCTAAATCAGTCCATCCCATTATAACAAATACTAATGTTACAATAACTAAAGAAGCTATAGTCATACCAGAAACTGGAAGATTTGATGTTCCTATTGTTCCTGTTAAACGTCCAGCTACTATGACGAATAATAAAGATAATAAAAGAGATATGATAGCTCCAATAATTGCCATAGCAATATTACCAGAAATCAAGAACGCTGCTAAGAACCCAACTACTACTCCACCTAATAAAAGTATCATTTGTATAGATGAACCTTCTTCTGCATCTCCAGTACTTGATTTAGCTTTAAGTGTTTCTTTTATAGAAGCGATTATAGTTGGGATAAGTTTTATTGCACCAATAATACCTCCACAAAGCATCATACCAGCACCTATATATTTTACATAACTACTAGATATAGCTCCAACATCCATTTGGTTAAGAGGCATTGCAGGATTATTCCATACCATAGCTCCATCTTTAGCCATATCAGTAAAGTAACCTATTAAAGGTGCAATACCAAAGTTTGATAAGATACTTCCTGCAAACATTGTTAAAGAAACTTCAAGCCCTACTATAAACCCAATTCCTAAAAGTAGAGGGTTTACTTCAATATCAAATTTCCATTTGTAGAATTTACTTCCTACAAGACTCATTACATTGTTTGCTACATTTAAGAATGAACCAGTTAATACAGTGATAAATCCACTTATTACAAATCCAATTCCCATGTATTTAATTGAGTCTCCACCAGCCTCTGAAGCAACAAGTGTTTCAGATATAGCCATTGATTCTGGGTACATAAGTTTACCATGTTCTTCAATTATTAAATAATTGTGAACTATTGCTGCAACTCCTATACCAAATAAAACACCACCAACTCCAACAGCTAAGCCTTCTAAAAATGTGATTTGGCTTCCAATTAAGATAACTGCTGGTAATACGAAAATGAATCCACTTGCAACAGATTCCCCACCACTTGACATACCTTGGATTAAGTTCTTACCAAGAATACCCTTTTGGCGAGCAAATGCTCCAACAAAAGCAGAACCTATTATAGCTCCTGGAATACCTGCTGCAACTGTAAGACCAGCTTTCATTCCAGAATAAGTTGTAGATGCGGCAAAAATGGCAGCTAAAATGATACCGATAATCAATACAGCTACATTTCCACCGGTTCTGGACTTATCTGTGATGTATGGAACGTAATCTTTTCCACTAACCTCACCATAAGCTCCCTTAGGTAATTTTTTGTTCATAAAATTTTCACCCCTTTTCAGTTTGTATATATTATAACATATATACATATAAAACTTAACTTTTTATTATTTTACAAATAGCGAGTAAAAACTACTAAAATTTAATCCCATATTATTAATTTCTATTTTTAGATATTTTTATGCTAATTTTCTTTTTATTTTTCGATTATACTAAAAAGGATTAAGATAAAAAATAAAAAATTTTTTTATATTAAAATTAAATTTGTTATAAAAACACTTTAAAACACGGAAAAGTATAAAAAATACAATAATCATCCTTATAAACAGATTTTCACCACAGTAAAAATGTACAGAAAATTCTTTCTTTTATGTCAATTGATTCATTCTTGAAAATAGGTGTCATAAAGAAACTTCTATAGTTCCTTTATAACACCTGTCATAATACAAAATCACTCTGGCAATGCCCTTTTATTTACTTTTCCAATTGGTGTAACTGGTATTTTATCTATCCTCATTATTATTGTTGGAATCATGTATGGAGGTAAATGCTCATTTAAATATTCTCTAACTGTTATGTCATTTATTTTTTCACTATCTTCATCATCAATCACATAATATGCACATATATACATATCTCCATCCTCATTTGTTCTTGAGATACAAACAACACTTTTAATTTCTGTAATATTGTTTATTATGTTTTCAATCTCATACAGCTCTATTCTAAATTCATCAATTTTTACTTGATTATCCATCCTACCAATATAATCCAAATTTCCATCATCTAGCCATCTTACCAAATCACCAGTTCTATACATTAATTTATTATGTTCACAAGTTTTGTAAGGATTTTCTACAAATACTTGCTCTGTTAAACCTTTTTTATTTAAATAGCCTCTTGATATTTGGATTCCTGATAGACAGAGTTCTCCTGGAACTCCAATTGGGCATAGTTTATTTTTTTTATCTAATACATATGCATAAGTATTAAAGATTGGCTTACCTATTGGTATTTTCCCATACTCTTTATCCACATGAAAAGAAGTTGATACAACAGTAAATTCTGTTGGTCCATACTCATTATATAACTCATAGTTACGTTTTCTATATCCTTTTAATCTTTCTCCTCCTGTCTGCACAACCCTAAGTGAACTGTTGTTACAGTTTTGTATAAATAATCTTGCAAACGCTGTTGGTAATGCTAATATGGTTATATCATTTTCCTCACAATACTCATTTACTGTATATTCATCAAATTTTGCTTCTTCTGGCATAATGTTTATTGAAGCACCCATCAATAGATATGGAAATAGTTGTTTCATTACAGCATCAAAACTAAAACTTAAATATATCCCACATATATCATTTTCTGTAGCACTTATAGCTTCTATACTATAATAACACATATTTACTAAACTCTTATGCTCTATAGCTATAGTCTTTGGTCTACCAGTTGACCCTGATGTAGATATTGTATATGCACAGTTTGATGGTGTTATTTTTTCAGTTAAGTCATATCTAATTTTAAATATATCTTCATCATTTATATCAATTACTATTGTGTTTTCATTTATAACCTTACATCTAAGTTCGTCTGTAGTTATTACTACTTTTGCATTACTATCTTCAAGAAGGTAATTTAATCTTTCTTCTGGATTACTTGTGTCTATCGGGAAGAATGCTCCTCCTGATTTCATAATTCCTATGGCTGTAACAATTATATTAATGTCTCTTGGCAACATTACAGCTACTATATCTTCACTTTTTACCCCTATATAATTTAAATAACCTGCAAGTCTATCAGTTAACTCATCAAGTTCTCTATATGTCAAATTTCTATTTTCGTCTCTAGCAGCTACATTATTAGGTGTTCTCTCAACTTGTTCCCTAAATAAATTAATATAAATTCTGTCATATGGTATCTCACATTGATTATCATTAAAATCTTTCAATAATATTTTTTCTTCTTTCTTACATACAAATTCTAAATCTTCTATTAAAATATTGTTATTCCTTATTATCTGCTCTATTATATAATCAAATTGATTTAATATCCTTCTAATAGTTTCTCTTTTGTATATAGATGGCTTATATTTTATTTTTATTTTTAATGCCCTTTTAGTATAAACTATTACAGATAAATCATATCCTTTTTTTTCTATGTCATAGTCATATGATAAATCAAAACTTTTAGCTACAAATATTGTATTTATAAGTTTAGTATTCAGATGATTTTTATTCTCTATATCTGATAATAAATAGTATCCATATTCTAAAGACCTACTCCATTGCCTTTTTAAATTTTTTACAACATCTATAAACTTTTCGCTTTGTCGAACCTTAACTCTTATAGGAATTATATTTATTGTTTTTCCAAAAACCACATCATCTTCATATGTATACTTTTGTAATATAAGTCCATAGATAGTTTCTATAATAGAACTTATACTTATATTATTCATTTTAGAATATTGAATTAGTTTCTCATGTTTTTCAATATCAATCTTAAAAATTTCATCTACAACTTCGTCAGAACAATCTTTATAAAAAAAATCATTTGGAATTTTTGCTAGATTGGTATAATCATCTAACAAATCCATCCAATAATTCATAGCTCGTTCTAAATTAACTTCATACATATCAAAATTCCCCCTTACTACTAAATCTATAGAAAAAATTCTTTTGGAATTTCATTTTTTTAAATACAGAAATATATTAATAATATATATGCAAGCTCTAAACACATGAGCTTGCATAAACTTATACTTATATATTATGACTATTAAATTCGTAATATTTATAATGTTTAAAATATATTATAACACAGATATGATTTTATTTTCTTACATTTATATAATATATAAATTGTTATTTAATTAATGTATAATTATATTGTTTAGAATATGATATATTATATTAATTAAAATTTTATAAGAATAAGTTATATTTATTGAAAGGAGCTTTACAAATGAACATTTATGCTCACAGAGGTTTTAGTGGAAAATATCCAGAAAACACTATTCTCGCTTTTAAAAAATGCTTAGATATGGATATATACGGAATAGAACTTGATGTTCACAAGACTAAAGATGGAAAAATTGTAGTTATTCATGATGAAACGGTTGATAGAACTTTTAATGGACATGGTTTTGTAAAAGACCTTACTTTAAGAAAACTAAAAACATTGAACTCATCCTTTGAGGGTTACCAAAACAATAAAGAATGTAAAATTCCAACTTTAGAAGAAGTCTTAATCTTAATTTCGCCTACAGACCTTATCTTAAATATAGAACTAAAAACTGACAAAGTAAATTACACTAATATAGAAAAAGATGTTTTGAAACTTATTTTAAAGTATAATATGAAAAACAGAGTTCTTATATCTAGTTTTAATAGCAATAGCTTAAAAAATTTTCATAAGTTAGAACCCAGTATAAAAACAGCTTTATTATGCTACTTACCTATAAATAATGTAGTTGAATTTGCTAAATTTCTAGGAAATAGCTATCTTCACCCTCCTTTAATTTTAGTAAATGAATCTCTAGTTGAACTTTGTCACAAAAATTTACTAGGTGTCAATGTGTATACTGTAAATGAAGAAGAAGATATGCTACATTGCCTATCTCTTAATGTAGATGGTATTTTTACTAACTATCCAGATATAGCTTTAAACCTTTTACAATCAAAGCAATATAGCTAGTTATATAGTAGTTTATACTCCTTGACTTTTATATGATTAATATGTACAATTTTATTAAATTTAGCTTGGAGGTATACTTATGGATAACTTATTAAATGAACTTGAAGCTTTAAAAAGTAATTTGGATAATTTACCAATAGAAAAAATAGAAAATTACGATTTGAGTAAAACAGTTTTATTTATAATTGATGTCAATAATGGTTTTGCAAAACAAGGTGCCTTATACTCTCCCAGAGTAGAATCTTTGATAAAACCAATTGAAATTTTCGCAAAAAAAATATCAAATAAACTAAATAAAGTAATTGCATTTACTGATTGTCATACACCTAAATCTATAGAACTTTTAAGTTATCCTGTTCACTGTTTAGAAAGTGATGTGGAAAGTGAATTGGTTGACGAAATTAAATCTATAGAAAATCTACAAGTTTTCCCTAAAAACTCTACTAATGGATTTTTCGCACTAGAAAATTTAGACTTTGATGGGATAGACAATATAATTATAGTTGGTGATTGCACAGATATATGTATATATCAATTTGCAATAACTCTAAAATCTTATTTTAATCAATATAATATCGAAAAAAATATAGTTGTTCCTATGAATTTAGTAGACACTTATGACATTCCTAATGTTCATCCTGCAGAGATTTTAAACCTAGTATTTTTTAATAGTATGCTTCAAAATGGAATTAAGGTATTAAAGGAAATTAGCTTATAATAAATACTTTATAGATTTATATAGGGATACAACTTTGATAATAAGATTGTTCTATACAAACATTACTTAATACAATTAATTTAACATAACTAAAGTATATAAATATAGAAATCGCAATTTAAATATTCTTCTATACATCTTCTGTAGGATAAATTAAATTGCGACTTCTATTTTTTACATAATACTAATCAACTATACCGCTTCAATAGTTAAATTTACTTTTTAATAATCGTATTTATTTGTAGTTTCACACATAACTACTTTTATCTTTTTATTAAACATATTCTTATATTCTAATAAAAACTCATTTAATTCTGAGTCCATAAGATTTATTTTTTTGTCACTACAAAGCATTATTTTTTCTTGATCTATTATTACATTAATATCATTTAAATCATTTTTTATGAATGTTGTTATACAACTCTTAGGTTGAATTTTTTCACCATATTTCTCATAAAATCCTGCACTCTTTTTAAACGATTCTAAATCTTCTGTAGATACTTTGCTGGAAGTATTATTACTCATAAAACCTGCTGTAGAAGGGTCGATTCCAAAGTTTCTAAGTTGTTTTTCTACTTCTTCAGTGTCCATACCATATCTTTCCATGAACTGTTTTTGTATTTTCATAAACTTTTCTTGAGATATGTCATTATCTTTCATATAATCAAATATTTTTCTTGAAAATTCAGCCATCGACATCTTTCCATCCATAACAGAAAAATATAAGTTATATATGTATTGCTCAAATTTATCTACATCAGAATCTTTAACTTTGTTTTTTAATTCGTTAAAGTCAATTATTCTATCATCAGACATTTTTTATCCTCCTAGCTAAATTTTTACTTGTATAAGATTATACCATACTTCTAATATATTTATATATACACTATTTTTTTAATTTAACCATTTTTTCTGTTGCATCTAATTCACACATTCTTCCTAAAGGAATAGTTATCATTGGTATACAGTGCCCAGATTGTAGATTATATATAGCTGGCTTATTAACCTTCTGCGCAAATTCCTCCAATAGTTCTATTAAATCTTCTTCTTTGATACAGTCTTTAAAATCTCCAAAAATTATACCATTACATTCATCCAGTTTTCCTGAAGAATACAATTGAGTTAACATCCTGTCTAATTTATATTGACATTCTCCAATTTCTTCAATGAATAAAATTTTATCCTTTGCATCTATTTCATATTTAGTTCCTATTGTAGAAATTATTAGAGATAAGTTTCCTCCCATTATTATTCCCTCTGCTTTGCCTTCACATACAGTATAAATCTTTTCTTCTTTTGGATTTTCTAAGTATAATTCATCTTTAAATTCTAAAGCATCTACTAGAGATTTATAAGTAAATTCATCCCATTTAGCTACATTCGCTGCCATTATTCCATGATATGGTAAAAGACCACAATTTTTATAAAAAGCTAGATTTAAACCTGTTATATCAGAAAAACCTATAAATGGTTTAGGATTTTGTTTTATTATTTCGTAATTTATTTTATCTAGTATTCTTGTTGTTCCATAACCTCCTCTTAAACACATAATTATATCTACTTCTTCATCTAAGAACATCTCTTCTATATCTCTTACTCTAATATCATCATTCCCAGCTAAATAACCTTTATAATTTAGTCCACAACTTTCAGAAAATTTAACTTTATAACCATACTTCTCCAAATTAAATTTTATTTCTCCTAGACTTATATTTCTCAATGGTCCAGAAGGCGCAATTACTCCTAACATCTAAACACCTCTTCTTCTAAAATGATATATTCTAATTTATGCTAAACATCTCTACTATAATTATAAGACATTTTATTTATACTTGATACAGAATAATGTTTTATATAGAATAATATAATTATAATAATTAAGAAAAATAAATTTTTAATTTTAATATAGTTAGGATGTGTTTTATGATTAATATTAAAGCTCTTTGCCATGATATAAATGATTGGGTTATAGATATTAGAAGAGATTTACACAAAACTCCAGAACTTGGCTTAGAAGAATTTCAAACTAAGAAAAAAATTATTAAATATTTAGATGAAATAGGTATAAGTTATATTGAATATGAAAATCACACAGGAGTAACTGCATATATAAATGTAAATCCAAACTTTGAGACAATTGCTATAAGAGCTGATATAGATGCTTTACCTATAACAGAAAAACTCAATCTTCCTTATAAATCCATTAATTTAGGTAAAATGCATGCATGTGGCCATGATGCACATACTGCTATTTTACTTGGCACTTGTAATATACTATTTAAATTAAAGGATTATTTAAATGTAAATGTAAAGTTTTTTTTCCAACCTGCTGAAGAAACCATTGGTGGCGCTAAACTTATGATAGAAGATGGATGCATGAAAAATCCAGATGTAAATTATATATTTGGTCTTCATGTAAATCCCAATATTGATAAAAGTTTAATTGAACTAAAATACAATACTTTAAATGCATCAACAGATACACTTTGTATAAGTGTATATGGCTCAAAATGCCATGGAGCTTATCCTCATCAAGGTGTTGATGCTATAGTTATCTCTGCTCATATCATAACTGCTTTGCAGACAATTGTCAGTCGAAATACAAACCCCACTGATTCTGTAGTTATTTCTTTAGGAAAAATTGAAGGCGGAATTAAAGAAAATATAGTTTGCGATAAAGTTGTTATAAAAGGAACCTTAAGGACTTTAACGCAGGAAACCAGAGATTTTTCAAAAAAACGAATTAGAGAAGTTTGTGATTTTACTTGCAAAACATTTGGTGGAAATATTGATGTTGAAATTGAAGAAGGTTATCCTTCCCTTATAAATTCAAATTCTCTTGTAGATTATGTTAAACAAAATGCAGTAGAATTATTTGGAAAAGAAAATATTTTGATTAAAGATACACCTACTCTTGGTGCTGAAGATTTTTCATATTTTTTGGAATATTGTGAAGGTGTTTTTTATCACCTTGGTTGTGCAAATCAGGGAAAAAATATTAATTCTCCTCTTCATACAGATACCTTTGATATTGATGAAGATTGTCTTATTACTGGTGTTATGCTTCATTCAAAAAATGTATTATCCTTTTAATTATATGCTTCTATCTCCTTTTTATATTGACTCTCACATGGTGTTAGGGTTTACTCTAAAATTACAAATAACAAACCAAATAATTGGAGGTAATATTATGAAACAAATTTTAGTAAACCCTATAGGAAAAATACTTGTTCAAGGTGAAGAAATTTCTATCAAATTGGATAAAAAGTATATACCTGCATTAAAAGCACTTGATGAATTTAGTCATTTAAATGTAATCTGGTGGTTTGATGGATTTGATGATGTTGAAGCAAGAAGTATCTTAGAAACTCCAAAGCCTTATAAAAAAGCACCTGATGTTATGGGAATATTTGCGACAAGGTCACCTATTAGACCTAACCCAATAGCATTAACTACTGTACAAATTATTAGCATCGACCATGAGCATGGTATAATAAGAATTCCATATATCGATGCTAATGATAATAGCCCTGTTATCGACTTAAAACCATATACTCCAAGTATTGATAGAGTTGAAAATCCCTCAGTCCCTGAATGGTGTAGTCATTGGCCTAAATGTGTAGAAAAATCAGGGGAATTTGATTGGGAAAATGAATTTGAATTTTAATTTATTTTAGATAGAGTATTAAATTAAAGGTAGAGTATTAAATTAAAAAATTCTAATTTAATACTCTACCTTATTATATTTTAATTCTATAAAGTATTCGTTGTATTTCATTTTCTTGAATTATATAATTGATTTTATCCACTTTCATATTGGCAAATTATCTTGTATACTTAATATAAATAATTATAAAGGAGAATACTCATGACAATATTTAGTCTACAAGCAGCAAATTTATTTGGATGGATAGCTATTTATAGCCCCTTAAACATCTTCTTTTTTACTAATTCTATAGAATAATTCTATAATTCCACTCTTTCTCCTAATCTTAAAACACTACAACCATTGAACAAACTTAAAAATAATATCTATCAATGTTTTAAGTATGTTAAACTAGTAAATGTAGCTACTTCTGTGTTACAATTTTATATAAATATTGTATATAGCAATAATAGGATAATAGATACTAGTTAGTGTTATATTTCTAATATCAGTTATTTTTCAGTTACAGATTTAATAATAATTAATAATGAGAAATAATATTTTTCTACCTCTTATTAATTGTATGTTTACTGTTATCTGTTATTATCATTAATAATAAATTTAAGGGGGCTTATATTATGAAGTTATATTTAAGTGCCGATATAGAAGGTACTTGTGGCATTGTAAATTGGGATGAAACAAAGCTTGAATGTGAATTTTCACAACACTATAGAACACAAATGAGCAAAGAAATAGCAGCTGCATGTAATGGAGCTACTCAGTCTGGTATGCATGAAATACTTGTTAAAGATGCACATGATAGTGGTAGAAATATTAATCCAGATATTTTACCTGAAAATGTCAAAATCCTTAGAGGATGGACTAAAGACCCACTAGTTATGATGGCTGGTATTGATAAAAGTTTTGATGCATGTGTATTTACTGGCTATCATTCTGGAGCTACTTGTAATGGGAATCCACTTTCTCATACTATGGATATTGACTATGACTATTTTAAAATAAATGATGAAATAGCATCTGAATTTACTATAAATGCTTATGCTGCTGCATACTATAATGTTCCTGTAGCATTTTTAAGTGGAGATGAAATGCTTTGTGAAAGTGCAAAAAAACTAAACCCAAATATAATCACTGTTCCTGTTTCAAAGGGAATTGGAAATGGCTCAATTTCAATCCACCCAAATCTTGCACTAAAAAAAATAGAAGAAGGTGTTCAAGAATCTTTATCTGGAAATTTATCTAGACACTTAATAAAATTACCAAACAAATTTAAAATTGAAATAAAGTTTAGAGAACATTACAAGGCTTTTAAAGCTTCTTTTTACCCAAGTATGAAAAAAATAGATTCTCAAACAATACTATTTGAAACAGAAGATTATTATGAATTTTTAAGAATGTTGTTATTTATATAAATTTCATGTTATACATAAGGAGTTGATTAAGATAAGTAATAAAAGAAGGATTCCTTTAGGCGAATTTATTTCTGTATTTTTATTTTTTGCTGTTTTTTTTGGTATAACTTTTTGTATTTTCACTGTTATAGGAATTGGCTTCTTATCATTCTTAGGTTTTGAATATAAATCTCTTGGGTCTGTACTAATTTTCTTTTTAATATATTTTTGTATAACTACCCCAATTGATTTTCTATGCACTACCATTTTAGATATATTTAGATATGTAAACAAATTGCCATATTCAATTTATAAATTTTGCGAATTTATAATTGATTTTATACTGACTTTTTTAGCTATGAACATAATTGATACATTTATGGATTCAATAATGATTCCTTTAAGTACAGAAATTTTATTTGCCTTACTTTCTTATCTCTTATCTGAATGCATGGATTTTTTTGATAAAGATAAGAAAAAATCTTAATAAAAAGATAGATTACTTAATAGACGATTTATATATCCCTATTATCTAATCTATCTTTATTTGTGTAATCTTTTATATTTAAAATATAGTTTCTTCTATTTCTTTAGTCATCTTTATAGCATCATCAAAAAATTTATCTATATGCACCACTTCATCACTCAATCTTGAATACTCTGCTGCAAATGCCATTACATGACTTTCTATAGCATCTTTTGCTGCTGCTCTTCCTTTTTCTAAGTCTTTATTTAAAACTAATTTAATAAATTCAGTTATGAGATTTCTATCATATTCTTCTACCATATCTTTCTTATTTGATGGATTTATAACTACTTCTTCATTTTTTCCAAATTCTTTAATTCTTATCTCATTTTTATTTAAATCTCCACCAACTTCTCCATGACTAAACATCATCTTTATAGTTCTTCCATTTTCTTTAGTAAATGCACATAAATTAAAAGTAGCAGTTACTTCATTTTCAAATTGTAATATATTTACCATGTTATCTACTACATTATTATCACATCTGTAAACACATCTTCCATATAGACTTGTCTCAAGTATCTTTAAAAGATTCTCTTTTGTAGGATTTATATGCACAGCTCTATTTATATTTCTGTCATTTTCTAGGTAAATTTGTTTTGCAGAATATGGACATTTCTTTTCTACCAAACATTGAAGGCAATTCTGTGCCATTTCTCCCCCAGCATTTTCATTATTAAGATGCTTTAAACTTCCAAATGCAGAGATTTTTTTACATCTACTACCTACCAAATATAATAGAATATCCATATCATGACAACTCTTCGCCAAAATCAAAGGGCTTGTCTCATTACTATTTCTCCAATTCCCTCTAGTAAAACTATGAGCAAAATGCCAATAGCCTATATTCTCATTATATTGTATACTAACTAATTCTCCTAATTTTTTACTTTCTACAATTTCTCTTAATTTATTGTAAAATGGAGAATATCTAAGTACATGACAAATCATAAAAATCTTATCTTTATACTTCTCACATAGGTCATTTATATGTACTAATCCATCTAAACTATTAGACATTGGTTTTTCCAATAATATATGATAACCTTTTTGAAGCGCTAAACTTGCTACATCATAATGTCTATCATCATTTGTAGCTATTATGACTGCATCTGCCATTTTATCCTGTTTAAAGAATTCTTCTAGACTTTCAAATACATTTTTGCTATTTAAGTTATACTTCTGTGCAAATAATTCACGTCTTCCTTTTTTTGGCTCTGCTACAGCAACTATCTCACATGTATCAGAATTTTCATAAATATATGGAGCATATGCATATGTACCTCTATTACCTGCTCCAACCACAGCAACTTTTACTTTTTCCATACTTTAAATTATCCCCTTTATATTATTCTACTACTTTATTATATTCTATTTTTAAATATATTTGGATATTTTTGATAAAAGAAACAGCAGTTATAGTTTTTTACTTTTAACTGCTGTTTTAACTTAATATGCTATTCTTTTTTAGAATCATATTATTTATTTTTAATGTAAATTTTAATACTATTTTTATTTATTTTGCTTGTCAATTTCTTTTTCTAGCTTGTCTAATTTTTTATTGTATAAAAACATATAAAATGCTGCTGAAAAGACTATTACATATCCTACAACACTTAGCATATCTGGATAAACATTAAACAAGAATATACTCAAGATTGCTGAAAATATTATATTACTATAGTCAAATATAGAAATTTCTTTGGCTGGGGCATACTTATATGCTAAAGTTATACCAAATTGACCTAAACTTGCAAATACTCCACCTAGTAATAAATATACAAGTTGCATAAGAGTCATTGGTTCATACACTGCAAAAGCTATTGGTCCTACAGTAACTAATGAAAAAACTGAAAAGAAAAACACAATTGTATAATAATCTTCTCTATCTCCAAGAATTCTTAAACAAGTATATGCCATTGCTGCAAATACAGCTCCTGCAACTCCTCCTAGATATGGAATTACTTCAACACTAAATGTTGGTTTTATTATAAATAAAGCTCCTATAAATGCAATTATAATTGCCCCTATCTGTTTTATGTTTATTTTTTCTTTTAGAATAATTGCACAAAATATAACTACGAGAAAAGGACTCATTTTATTTAGCATATTAGCATCTGAAAGCATCAACTTATCAATTGCATAATAGTTAAATATAACCCCTAAAGTTCCAAAAATTGACCTATATAAAAGAACCTTCATATTTTCTTTTTTACCTGTTAAACTTCCTTTATGTTTTATGATTAGCCAAAACGCAATTATAGCCGATACCAAGTTTCTAAAAAATACTTTTTGAAAACTTGGTAAATCGCCTGCCAGTTTTACAAATGCAGACATCATTGCAAAACCAAGAGCTGATGCTATTATAAACATTATACCTTTTATTCGATTTGATTTGATTGTACTACTCATATTTACCTCTTTTCTATACAAATACATAAACCTATATTTAAAAACTACTTAAAAAACTAAAATTTCTAAATTAAATAATAATTATCTAAATATTCCAATTTATACTATAATTAAAAGTATAAATTATGTCAAGTAACTAATAAATCTTTTCAATTAATAACAATAATAATTATAAGTAAAAAGTTATATCTTTTTATAGATTATTCGCCAAATATATACTATAATTTTATATAGTATAGACTTTTTTTAATTTATTATTTAGATTTTTAGTGGATTTTTTAATTATGGAGGTATTTAAAATATGGAAATAAAAAGATATGAAGGAACTGGAAGAATGAGTAGAGCTGTAGTTCACAACAATACAGTTTATTTATGTGGACAAACTCATGCTGAAGGAGGAGTAGTTGAGCAAACTACTGAAGTTTTAAATAAAATAGAAGATTTATTAAACAAATATGGTTCAGACAAACAACATTTACTATCTGTTACCATTTATTTAAGAGATATGAAGGACTTTGAAGCTATGAACTCTGTATGGGATGCTTGGGTTGAAAAAGGATTTGAACCTGCTAGAGCTTGTGTTGAAGCTAGACTTGCTAGAGAACACTTATTAGTTGAAATGAGCGTTGTTGCTGCTACAAAATAATTGTTTTAAATTTAATAAGCAAATATAATTACTTTAACCTATAAGGAGATATAGTATTGATTAATACTACATCTCCTTATTATTTAATTCATCAATTTAATTGTTTTCTATTGGCAATATCAACCTAGATGGATATTTTCCTCCATGATAAATTGTATTTTTTGCTTTTATATACTCAATACTATTATAACTATCTTCAGTGTTACTATTTTGGAATATAAAGTTTTTCGCACTAGATGTTATATCTAACCTAATTCTATGCCCAGTTTTAAATGTATTTGATATTTTTGAGGTTGTTATTGTAAACTTATAAATTTCTCCTTCTTCCATAAATTCTGACTTGTAAAAACTATTTCTGAATCTAGCACTTAGTATACCATCAGCTAATTTAATTGAGTTTCCATCTAAATCCACATCCATAATTTTTATAACCCAATCAGTATCTTTTGCCGAACTTGATGCAAAAAATTCCAACTTTATATCACCTGTTATAGTAAATTCTTCACTAAAAGCATCTGATGTGTAGCACAACATATCACTTCTTTTCTCCAAATCTTTATAATTATTTGGAACTCCCACTTCATTTTCTGACATATCAATCAACTGTATTGAAGGGTCTTTTGGATTATATATGTAACTATCATAATTTTCTTTTGAACATTCTTCAAAAGATAGTTTTCCATCTCCTAAAGATGTATTAGCATTTCCACCACTTATTAAATAGATACTTTTATCTATTTTATTTGCTATTGGCCAATTATCTGCCATCTTCCATGCATTCGAACCTACTGAATAATACTCTATTGGAGCAGTCTTATCTATATCATTTTCTACTCCTTTTAAGTATTTATCAAACCATAATAGATAGTTATAGTCTACATCATATCTCAATGAATTATCTCCAAAAGGAATATCATTTATATCCCTTATCGTGTTTGAATTATGCATCCATGGACCTAATATAGCCTTTCTCTTTCCTCTTTCATAATTTTTTATTACATCCAAAGCTTCTGTAGTACCCATACCATTATCATCATACCATCCAGATATGACTAATGCAGGCACATTTATTTTATCTTTTTTTAGATGCCAATCCATCCTATCCCAATATTCATCCTTTTCTACTCTTTTTATCCACTCTTCTAAAAATTCTATTCTATATCCAAGTGCTTCAATAGGTATATTTTGTATCGGTCTTATATTTAAAACATCATCCCAGTCATCTCTTAGCATTTTACTTCTATCGACTTTATTTCTTGATACCATAAATGCCCATGCAAGCATTCCAGATACAAAAGCTCCACCTTTTCTTGGTATGTCAATGAAAGGACTACCTGCTGTAACTATACTAATTAAAGCTTTTAGGTGTTTGTTTCCTGAAGATGCAGCTGCCCATTGAACATAACCAAGATATGAGGCTCCCATCATTCCAACAACTTCATTTGACCAGTCTTGTGCTACTATCCAATTTATAGTACTATCTCCATCTTCTCTTTCATAAATCATAGGCTCCCACTTACCTTCTGATTCATTTCTTCCCCTGACATCTTGTATTACAACAGCATATCCCCTTTGTACATACTTATAATATATTTCTTTGTCATTTTCTTTTCCATATGGAGTTCTCATAAGAATTGTAGGTACTTTTTTAGTAGAGTCTTCAAACTTAGGAAGATATACATCTGTAGAAAGTTTTATTCCATCTTTCATATCAATCATATAATTTCCATCAAATTTTATAGGATATATCGCTTCATTTTTATGTGTTTTATTCCACTCTTTTAATATCGTATAATCCTCATATTCATCCATAATTAGTATAGTACAAGTTTCCCTGGACAAGCATATAAAACCAACTATTTTATTATCCAAAACAATTACATCTAAAGGAAATTTTTTATTTCTTTGAACCCAGATATAGTCATTAAACTTAGAATATGTTTCTCCTAACTCATTTACAACCATACTTTTATCTGTGTTTATTAAGCTATTACTATAAACATTAAAGTTTTCAAATAAGAAGTTTAAATCTATTTTTGTAAGATTTAAATAATATATTCCTTCATCTTTATTCATAGGTTTTATTTCTTCTATTTCATTTGTAAAAGGATTTAATTTTTCAATAAGTAATGTTTCATCAAATACTACATTACCACTATACAAACCAGATATATATAACTTAAACTTTTTCAATAAAATTCACCTCCTAGAGACCAAGAACCATTTTTATTGCATATGCCACCGATATACCTGCATAATTTCCTAATACTCCACCAATTACCCCCATCACTACAGCTACACTTACAAGCGAATTCCATTTTGCTGAAGCGGCTACTAAAGCTGACGTTGGACCATCAGCAATTGCTCCAACTATAGAAAGTATTACATATTGATACTTTATCTTTAACATTCTAGTTACAAATAGATGGAAGACAAATGAAGCAAAGATTATGCTAAAGCAATAAAATGTTATAGTAAAAGTTGAACCTAAAAATTCTTTTATATCTACTGAAAATCCTATTGTACATAAAAAGAATAATGCAACAAACAATCCTAAATCTAAATTCCCCTTTAATTTTTTTACTGGTTTTAATTGAGCAATTATAATTGAAATTGTTGTAACTAAAAGAATTCTTGCTGCACTGCTAAAGCTTGAACTAAAATATCCTGAAAGAATTGTTGCAACCTCTGTAACAACAAAGCCTATAGCCAGCATCCAAGCGATATCTTTTATGCTCCACTCTTTTGATTCCATAAATTCTTCATTCTGGCAATCTTCTAACTCTGATTCTTCTAAATGATATGGCCAAAACTTTTGAAACTTCTTAGAATTTTTTAATATTGCTGGAAGTGCAAACATAAATATTAATGTTGGAACTCCAATTACATAATCAGCTGCATTCGCTGCTGCTAGAGTCTGTCTACTTACATTAAGACCTGTTCCAATAGCTGTAAGATTAGCACTTCCTCCAGTATATGTACCTACAAACATCCCTGCAACTTTCCATCCTTCTGATATTTCACCTGCAAATACCAATCCAAATAAAAACGCCATTATACTTACTGTCAATACTGCCACAAAAATTGCTATTAAAGGCTCTCTTGATAGCTTTGTCATTTCTTTTAAATCAACACTCATCAACATTATAGTCATAGAAACTGGTATAGCATATGTAGAAATAGTTCCATACAATTCTGTACTTACTGGAACTACCTTTAAATTTGAAAGTATTATTCCCATTATGATTATTGTAAGTGCTGGTCCTAAACTCTTAGTTACTTTATATTTTTGTAAGTAAAATCCAAATGCAACCATAGCTGTCATTATTGCAAGTATACTACCTGTACTTGAAAAAAGTGTATTCATATTCAACCCCCTAATTTCATCATAAGTTTACTTCTATTCCTAAACCTGGTTTGTCGATAAGATTCATAATATCTCCATCCATTTCAAATCCTCCAGATATACTTTCTAACTCTTCACAAAACATAAAACTATCAAGGTCAGCTTCTGTTATATTCTTCTTAGATGCTATTAAATTTGCTGCTGCTGTTATACCAATCCTTGTCTCAAGCATACATCCTAACATACAATTAACCCCACTTGCTTCAGCTATATTATTGATTTTTATTGCAGGGTAAATTCCACCAGATTTCATTAACTTGATATTAAATGTATCAACTGCATTTTTCTTTATAGCTTTAATTGCATCTATTGGTGAATGTAATGACTCATCTATCATAATCTTAGTATTACTCTTATTTCTTATGTAAGCAGTTCCATCTAAATCCCAATGTGGAAGTGCTTGTTCAATCGCATCAACGCCAAATTCTTCTAGTTTTTTGATAGTATTTATGCTACTATTTACATTCCAGCCTTGATTTGCATCTATTCTAATTCTTATATTATCTCCAACAGCTTCTCTAATTAATTTTACAGCTTCAATATCTTCTTCAGGTCTTATTCCAGCTTTAAGTTTCAATATTCTAAAACCTTCTCTAACTCTTCCCAGTGCTTCTTCTGCCATTTTCTCTGGTTTATCTATACCTATAGTTACATCTGTTTGAATTTTGTTATCATATCCTCCAAGAACTTTATAAAGAGGTACATTCATAATTTTACCTTTAAGGTCATACAAAGCTATATCAATTGCTGCTTTGGCAGAAGTATTACCTATTATGATTCCATCCATAATTGTATGTATAGTTTCAATATCTAATGGGTCTTTACCTATAAGTTCCTTTTTAAACATGATTAATATAGAAATTACAGTATCTAAAACTTCACCTGTAACTGCTGCAAGAGGAGCAGCTTCTCCAAATCCACAGTAACCTTCATCAGTCTCAATTTTTAAGATTATGCTCTCTCCATATTCAATTGTTCCAAACGAAACTACAACAGGCTTTCTTAATTTGATTCTTAATTTTTCAAATTTAATATCTGTTATTTTCATGTTAACCTCCTCATTTTTGAAGTAATAATTTAATTTTTTTATTTTTATACTTCAAATTATATTATTACTTCAATACATCTGTCAATATAATTTACTGAAAATTTAATTTTTTCTAAAATATCCTACAATAATACCTTTAAAATTAATAATCCTATATTAAATTTTTCTGCATTATATTGATTCATCAACAAATTATTTTTATAAGATTTTATTTGCACCTCACTAATTGCTAATTCTTAAAATCTTCCATTCATCTTTCTTGCTACTACTTCTATGTTATGCTATAATTACTTTGTTTTAATCGAATATTTTGTATAAATTTTATTATTTGGAGGTTCTTATGCTAGGGGAAAAGATGAGAAATATAAGAAAAAACAAGAAAAAAACACTAAGTGATGTTTCCAAATTGACAGACTTATCTATAAGTTATATATCTCAAATCGAAAGAGATGCTATTGAACCATCCCTGTCTTCATTAAGAAAAATCGCTGAAGTTTTAGATACTCCTTTATATATGTTTATGGATGATAATAACACGGATGATTTAGTCATCAGAAAAGAAGATAGAGTTATGATGAAGTTTCCAAAAAGTGAAATGTTTTATGAGATAGTATCTCCAATGCCAACAGCTGATTTTGCACCTTCAATCTTATTTTTAGAATTTGAACTTAAACCAGAAAGTGAAGATACTAAAGACTATATCTCTCATGCATCAGAAGAAGTGGTTGTATTGACAAGTGGTATAGTTGATATTTGTATAGGTGAAAATATAGTAAGATTAAATCCTGGGGATTCAACATTTATAAAAGCTAATACTCCTCATAAAATTATCAATCCAAGTAAAGATAAACCAGCTCGTGGATATGGTGTTATATCACCTCCCATTTGGCCAATAAAGTCCAAGTAAATATCTACAATACAATTGTTTAATATGTAAAATGTTTTAATACATAAAACCAAAACGTAAGCTCTTTTAAAATTAATGTATTTACTCAAATAAAAATAGCTATTTGACTAATTCAAACCATTTTAATAATGGCAAATAGTAAATAGCTATTTCTAAATTGTACTTTAAATTGTAACAAAAATTAATATTAATTAAATTTAAATTAAACCGCTATATCGTTTAATACTTTGGCTTTAACAACTCTTATATTTTTCATACTTTTATATATATCTTGAATCTTATCTTCTTGTTCTTTCAATAATCTATGAGCTTCATATATATCTACAAACTCAAACTTTACTACATCATTTGGCTTTGATTGTGCTAACTTACACAAATCTACACTTATAACATTTCCTATTTTAGTATAACCACCACTAGTTTGTCTATCTGATAACATTATGATAGGTTTCCCGTGTCCAGGTACTTGTATAGCTCCATAAGAAATACCATCAGATATAATATCTGCTCCATTAATATGCTTTATACTATCTCCTTCTAATCTACAACCCATTCTATCTATTTCATTTGTAACTTTATATTCATTTAATAGAAATTTTTCTACTTCCTCTTTAGAAAAAGCATCAAATTGAGGTCCTTTTACAATTCTTAGTACTATTTCTGAACTATAATTTGGAATGTATTTTGAATTTAATTTTTTGTTTATTGTAAAATCTTTTTCTTGAGCAAAAGTATTTATATAATCACCTTTTTTAAGTGCTCTACCTTCAAATCCACCAATCTTAGCTCTTGTATAAGTTGATTTACTTCCCATTGCAAGTGGAACATCTATTCCACCAGCTATTGATACATATGCCCTAGCCCCTGAGTTTACACCTCTAAATGATAATATGTCACCAGGATTTATTTGATATGACCTCCAATTTTGAATCTCTTTTCCATTTATTCTAGCTCCTAAATCTCCACCAGTTACTGCTATTTGTGTATATTCATCAAAGGTAATTGTAGGACCTAACATTAGAACCTCCAAAGAAGCTTCATCTTCAGAGTTTCCAACTAATATATTTCCCACTCTATGTGCATATTCGTCCATTGCTCCACACCCAGATACACCATATTGTCCATATCCAACTCTACCTCTGTCTTGTATTAATGTTTGGAAACCTCCTAATTCTACTTTAAATCCCATATATACCACTCCCTGTATTATCACTATTTTTAAACACTTAAATTATTTTTTTCAATTTCTATAAATTCATCTAAAGTTATTGGAACAAACTTTATAAAATCTCCAGCTCGAAGTAAAATTTGTTCTTCTCTATTTTCGTCATATAGTTTTAAAGGTGTTCTACCAATTATTTGCCATCCACCAGGGCTATCTATAGGATATACACCTGTCTGAGAACCAGCTATTCCCACACTTCCACCATAAATTTTAGTTCTTGGTACTTCTAATCTAGGTGTAGCTATTCTTTCATCCATTCCACCTAAATATGGAAATCCAGGAGTAAATCCCAACATATATATTAAATACTCTCTGCCTGTGTGTATATTTATGACTTCATCTACAGTCAGATTATTGTAACTTGCGACAGTTTCAATATCTATACCAAATACCTTATCGTAACATACTGGAATTTCATGTATTTTAGGTTTTGGCAGCTCTATACTTTCTAAATTATTTTCTATTTTTTTTAAGCTCTCAATTAAACTATCAAAATCTATTTTCAATGGATTGTAGCTTATCATAAGTGACCTATATGTTGGCACCATTTCTGTAACAATACCTTTGAGATTTGATATTTCTATCGCTCTCATAAACGAAATTACTTTTTTATTTATATCTTCCGATATTTCATTTCCAAATTCAGCAACTACTGCTTTGTCTCCTGATAGCAAGTATCTAGTTTCCATAAATGTCACCTCTTTTAAATTAAGCAAATAAAGTACTCAGGCTACTAAGAGAAGTTATCCCTGCATAAGCAGATATTAAAACTACTATTAATCCAAATATCAAAAGCCATGTAGGATGTTTATAATCACCAACAATATCTTTTCTCTTAGATGCTATAAGCATTATTCCTAAAGTTATTGGAAGTATTAAACCATTTAAAGCTCCTGCTAAAATTAATAAAGTTGCTGGCTTTCCTATAAATGCCATTATAAGTGTTGATATAGCTATAAATGCTATTATAAAATACTTTTCATTTTTTGCTATGAAAGGATTTAGCGTCTTTAAGAAAGAAACTGATGTATAAGCAGCTCCTATAACTGATGTAATTGCAGCAGACCATAATACAAGCCCAAAAAATTTATATCCTATCGCTCCTGCACTAAATTTGAAAGCTGAAGCTGCTGGATTTTCTGGGTCAAGTTGAATCCCTTTTGAAACCACTGCTAATATTGCTAAAAATAAAAGTACCCTCATCATAGTTGCAACTAATATCCCTAAAAGAGATGATTTAGTTATTTCTTTTATATTTTCTTCACCTGTTATTCCACCATCTATTAATCTATGCCCTCCAGCAAATGTTATATATCCTCCAACACTTCCTCCAAGTAGAGTTATTATTGGAAATATCAGTGTCTTTGGATTTTCTGGTTTTACCATTCTATAAACTGCTTCTCCAACAGGAGGATGATTTGATATTGCTACATATCCAACTATAATTATCATACCTAATGCTAAAAACTTAGTTATCTTATCTACTAAAGAATTTGAATTTTTTGACATAAATACAAATATTGCTATTAATCCACTTAATACAGTTCCTAATGTCATATTCATATTAAACATTACATTCATACCAAGTGCAGCTCCACCAACATTTCCTATATTAAAAGCTAATCCACCAAGGCCTACTAAAAAGGCTACTAGGTAACCTAAGCCAGGTACTATTTTATTTGCTATATCTTGACCTCTAAGACCTGATACACCAATTACTCTCCATACATTCACTTGAGCTCCTATAAAAAGGATAGTTGTAATTAGTACTACAAATGAAAAACTTGGCCCAAAATCTTGAGTAAACTGTGCTGTCTGAGTTAAAAATCCTGGCCCAATTGCTGATGTTGCCATTATAAATGCGGCCCCTATAAGTGCCCCAACGTCTTTTTTACCTTTTTCGTTATCTGTAATATTTTTTGTACTCATATTTTATTTCCCCCTCATATTATCAGTCTTACAATGTGTCCTCTGATGAACAAACTTCCATATTTTCTAATGGACAAACCTCTATACTTTCTAATTCAAAACGTTTTCTTATTTCTTTAACAAACTCTATTGCTTTTGGATTGTCTCCATGCACACATATAGAGTCCGCTTTAATATGTATAATTTCGCCAGTTATAGTTTCCACTGTTCCTTCTTTTACCATCTTAACAACTCTATCTATTGCAGTTTTTGTATCATGTATAACGGCTCCCTCTACATTTCTTGGAACCAAAAATCCGTTGCTATCATAGGCTCTATCTGCAAATACTTCATTTGCAAACTTAAGTCCAACCTCTTTAGCTGAATTTATCATTTCACTATTATATAACCCTAACAATGTAATATCTTTATTAACTTCATATATAGCTTCACAAATCGCCATAGCTAAATTTTTATCTTTTGCAGCCATATTATATAAAGCTCCATGTGGCTTTACATGCTGTATATTACATTCATTTGAAGTTGCAAATGCCATTAATGCTCCTAATTGATACTTTGTATAATCTTTAGCTTCTTGTTTTGTTATTTTCATCTCACGTCTTCCAAATCCTATTAAATCTAAAAACCCTGGATGTGCTCCTATTTTAACTCCATTTTCTTTAGCGAGTTTTACTGTTTTATCCATATGGCTAGGATCTCCTGCATGAAATCCACAGGCTATATTAGCTGATGAAATATATTTTAAGACTTCTTCATCTAAACCAATCTTATATGTTCCAAAACTTTCTCCTAAATCGCTATTTAAATCTACTTTATACAATTTATGACCCCCCTTGCTAACATTTTGATAGAATAAGTAGTTTTAATTTTTAAATTTTGTTTATTATATATATTGCATGAAATATTTTATTACTTGTATGCAATCTATTTTTTCAACTATTTTAATACATTTAATTAATATAATTTTACCATTTAAGGAATTTTTTTGCAATTAATTTAAATCGACATTCATTTGTACTTCTTTTTCAAAAACATTTTTCCCATTTTTTAGTTAATAATTAATTATTTATAGATGAATTATAGCTTTTAACTTTCATTTTTAAAGCATTTTTCAATTTTAATAACTTTGTATGCAAGACAGAAGTGTTTTTTTTCATTCATTTGTTTATTTCATCTATATAATTATCTATTTTTGTCCATAGAATGTCTTTACATTCCCTTAAATACTTCATTTCATACTTTGAATGGAAAAATTTAAATATGTATACTAAATGCATGTTAAAATATTATTTTAAAAAGACGACAATATTTGTACATAATGTAGACATATAAATTTATAAATTATACAATAGTATTATTAAGATTATATATTTTTTAACATAAATTTTATATTGGAGGAAAAACAATGGAAAAAAACTATACTATGCCGATATACCAAAAGATAGCTTTGGATATTGCAAATAAAATATATACAGGTGAAATACAGGAAGATTCAGTATTGTTTGGACGCTCTGTTTTGGCTGGTAAATACAATGTATCACCAGAAACTATAAGAAGAGCTGTTAAAATTTTAGAAGATATTGGCGTTGTTAAAAGCATAAAAGGTAAAGGTGTTATTGTACTATCACCAGACAAAGCTTCTTCTTTTATAAAAAAATATAGAGACATTACAAATATATCATCATATAAATCAACACTTTACAATTTAATAGATACTAAATCAAATCTAGAAAATGAAATCTTAGATACTATAAATAAAATTATAGATTATTCTAATAGACTAGAAATAATAAACCCCTTAGTGCCCGTTCAGTTCACAATAAATTCTAATTGTAAGTACATTGGCCAAACAGCTGCACAAACTAAGTTTTGGCAAAATACAGGAGCTACAATTGTTGCAATCAAAAGAGGTGAGGAACTTATAATCTCTCCTGGTCCATATATTGAATTTTTAGAGGGAGATATTCTTTTGGTTGTTGGAGACCAGCATATTTATAATTCTATACCAATGTTTTTATACGAAAATGAAAAATAGATTATACTATTTGGTTACAACTATACAGAAATATAAATTTAAGAATAAAAAAGTAAAAATAAAAAAGTAGAGCTTTACAAAGCCCTACTTTTAAGTTTAAACACATCTAACCTTTAAATTTCTGACTCATCTTCTTTTTCCCAACTTAAAGCTCTTGATACAGCTTTCTTCCAACCTTTATATAATCGACGTCTCTTCTCTTCACTCATATTTGGATTAAACTCTTTTTCGACTGACCATTTTGATGTAATTTCATTTCTTCCAATATAGAATCCTACACACAATCCTGCTAAATAAGCAGCTCCCAAAGCTGTAGTTTCTACTATTTTAGGCCTATCTATATCTACATTTAGTATATCTGACTGGAATTGCATTAAGAAATTATTATTACTGGCTCCTCCATCAACCTTTAATGACTTTAATTTTAATTTTGAATCATGTTGCATTGCTTCTAATACATCCTTTGTTTGGTATGCAATTGATTCCAATGTCGCTCTAATTATATGCTCTTTTTTTGCACCTCTTGTAAGACCCAATATTGAACCTCTAGCATACATATCCCAATATGGAGCACCAAGACCTGTAAATGCAGGTACTACATACACACCATTAGTATCTTCTACTCTATTTGCATAAAATTCACTGTCGCTTGCAGATTCAATCATTTTAAGTTCATCTCTAAGCCATTGGATAGATGCTCCACCAATAAATATACTTCCTTCTAATGCATAAGTTACTTTTCCATCAACACCCCAAGCAATCGTTGTAAGCAAACCATGTTTAGATTTAACTATATTGCTACCCGTGTTCATAAGTAAGAAGCAACCTGTTCCATAAGTATTCTTTGCAGTACCTTCTTCAATACAATGTTGACCAAATAAGGCTGCTTGCTGGTCTCCTGCACATCCAGCAATAGGTATTTTAGCCCCTGATAACATACGCTCATCTGTATGCCCATAGACATAGCTAGAAGGTTTTACTACTGGCAACATACTTATTGGTATATCTAATTCTCGTAATATATCTTTATCCCATTCTAAGTTATTTATATTGTACATCATTGTTCTAGATGCATTTGAATAATCTGTTATATGTACTTTCCCACGTGTTAAGTTCCATATTAACCATGTATCGATAGTACCAAATAACAATTCGCCTTGTTCTGCTTTTTCTCTAGCACCTTCTACATTATCTAGTATCCACTTTATCTTTGTTGCTGAAAAATATGCATCTATCAAAAGACCAGTTTTTTCCTTTATTGATTCCTCTAATCCTTTACTTTTGAGTACATCACAGATTTCTGATGTTCTTCTACATTGCCATACTATCGCGTTATAAATCGGTTTCCCAGTATACCTACTCCAAACAATGGTCGTCTCTCTTTGATTAGTTATACCTATTGAAGCAATTTCTTCTGGTCTTATACCTGCTGTTTCTATTACCTCTCTCATTACCCCACTTTGTGAACCCCATATTTCCATAGGGTCATGTTCTACCCAGCCAGCTTTTGGATAAATCTGTTTAAATTCCTTTTGCGCAATTTTTACTATTTCGCCTTTTTTATTAAATAATATAGCTCTTGAACTAGTTGTCCCTTGGTCTAGTGCCATTACATATTTCTTTTCCATTATTTTATTCTCCTTATCATATAATAATATTATTAACTTATTAAAAAGAAAAATCTAATATTACATAAATTTAGTACATATTACTGCTTAAATATAAAAAATATAAATCTAATTAGATTAAATACTTATATAATAAGGCATCTATTTTACGCCATATCTATATATTAATATTATACATTATAGCTTGCATATTGATTAATAAATTTTAAAGGTTTATAATAAACAGTGTTCATAATAATTTTAATGAAAGAGGTGGTCATATGCCTAAGATTTTAGAAAATGTAAAGGAAGATATACTAAAAGTGTCTCGAGATATGATTTTGGAAGAAGATTACTCAAATATTAGCATAAGAAAAATAGCCCAAAGGTGTGGTATAAGCGCAGGTACAGTGTATAATTACTTCAAATCAAAACAAGAAATAATAGAATATATTATAAAATCAGAATGGGATTTATTGATAAGGCGAATTGAATACTCTAATAAAAATAGTAATAATTACATTGAAAAACTAAATATTATCTTTACAGAAATAAGAAATTTTATAAACAAAGTTCATAATATTCAATATGACGATTTTTTAGATACTTTTGAAATGAAAAGATTTATCGAAATGAAAAAACAAAAAAATGATTTTCATGAGCAACTTTCAAATAAAGTATATGAAGCTTTACAACAAGAAGATTTCTTTAATAATGATAAATTAGTATGTAATATCATAATCAAAATGTTTTTTTCATACTCAACCTATCTTCATATAGAATTTGAAGATTTAAATCCGTATATTGAAAAATTAATACATTAAGGTGGTGTTTACCTTGAATTCTAATACTAGTGTTCAAAGCAAAGATAATAATCCAAAGTTATTTTTAGTACTCACTCTTTATCTTTTAGGTATATTTATGGGAGCTATTGATACTGGAATAGTATCACCAGCAAGAACAATTATACAAAATAGCCTAGGTGTAAATGAAAAAACAGGAATTTGGATGATTACTATATATACACTAACATATGCATCTATAATCCCTATTTCTGGTAAATTAGCAGACAAAATAGGAAGAAAATATGTATATTTAGTTAGTATATTTCTATTTGGTAGTGGCTCATTAATCTGTGGATTATCATCATTATTTTCCAACTTTTACATTTTACTAATTGGCCGTGTTATACAAGCTATTGGTGGAGGCGGAATTATGCCAATTGCTACAGCAGAATTTGGAACCACTTTCCCAGAAAACAAAAGAGGTATGGCTTTAGGTTTAGTTGGAGCAACTTATGGTATAGCAAATATTTTAGGTTCAAGTATAGGTAGTACAATACTAAGTATATTTGGAACTCAAAATTGGAAGTGGTTGTTTTTTGTTAACCTTCCAATATGCTTGGTTATAATTATTGGAGGAATACTATGTATTAAAAATAATAAGTCTACATCTACAGAGAAAATTGATAAATTAGGAACATTAATGTTGATATGTATAATAGTATCTTTGTTATATGGTCTTATGAATATAGACTTTTTTAATTTTAAAAATTCTCTACAAGATACATCAGTTTATCCTTATTTATTGACATTTATAATACTTATACCTATTTTTATATTTGTTGAAAATAAAGCTAAAGACCCTATTTTGAATTTCGAATATTTTTTGAATCCAAGAATACTAATAGTACTCATTTTGTCTTTAATTGTTGGTATTGGAATGATGGGTATGGTATTTGTTCCACAATATGCTGAAAATGCATTAAAAATAAATGCTGGTTCTGGTGGATATTTTGTTGCTATATTAGGATTATTTGCAGGTATTGCCGCTCCTTTGAGCGGAAAACTTATTGATAAGTTTGGCGCAAAAAAGATACTGTTACTTGGATTTTCAGTATCTATGATAGGCTCTCTTTATCTGATTTTAATTGCACTAAAAACCAATACAGTATTTAGTGTATGTGTAAGTCTTATATTTATGGGATTAGGAATGGGATTTACTATGGGAACACCTTTAAATTACATGATGCTTTCAAATACAAAAATAGAAGAATCTAATTCTGCACTTGCAACACTGTCTCTGATACGTTCAATTGGAACTTCAATTTCACCTGCAATAATGATTGGATTTATAGCACATGCAGGATTATCTGTACAGGATAATATTATGGATATAGTTGGTAAACCATCAACACCTAAAATAGTTCAACTTGAAGAACTTGAAACTATGATAGATGATTTAAAGTCAGACCCAGAAATGGCTAAGAATTTGAAAAATATTTCTATACCAAACATGAACGATTCATCAAGTATTAACATGGATATGACAGATGGCAAACTCCCAAAATACTTACTAGACAAAGTTCAATCAGCAGATACAACCAATATTACCAACATCACAAAAGAAATATCAACAACAATGTTTGATGAAAAAGTTCCTTCTGTAATTACGAAAATAGAATTAAATGTCCAAAAAGGAATAGATGGTACTCAAAGTGGAATAAATGGCATTGAAGAAGGTGAAAACAAACTAAACAGTGGCATCAAAGGAATTCAAACTGGTATTGATAATATGATAAAAGCTAGAACTGGTATTAATCAAGGAATAGCTGGAATAAAAAAAGGTATCGCTGGCACTGATAAAGGCATAAAAGGTATGGAACAAGGTATAAAAAAACAAGATAAAGCTATAAATGAAATGACACTTGCTTATAATAAAATACCTACAATACCACAGGGTACTACTCCTTCTGATAATGAAAATTCATCAAATAATCAAGATCAAAATAACACTAGTAATTCTGACTCAAACAGTAATAAAAATGATTCTACAGAAAATAAAAATAACAATTCTAGTGAAAATAAACAAAATTTAAATGAAAAAAAAGAAGCTCTAAATTCTCAAATACAACAACTAAAAAAAGCAAGAGCTGAGTTAAATACCAAATTGCAAAAAACTAAATCTCAAAGAAAAGAATTAAGTAAAAAACTTAAAAACATGGAATCTCAAAAGAAAGAACTTCAGAGAAAATTAAATGATTCCATAAATAAAAAACAAGACATGGAAAAAGGTCTTGACACAATGGAACAACAGAAAAAATCGCTTCAATTAGTTCTAGCAAAAACACAGGAATTAAAAGATGAAATACCAAAAGCTTTTAATAAGTCAAAACTAGATTATATAAATTCTATAGAAAACAATAAAACAAAAATAGAAAATACACTACAATCTACTCTAAATTTAGGATTTAGACAGATGTATATAACAGTTTTTTGTGTAAATTTACTTGCATTCATAGTATTGTTATTCTATAAAGAAAACAAAACTAGATAAACAAATCCAATAGTATTATATTGTAAGACTATATTATATTTTAAACATTTGAAATTCTTTATCTTTAACTAATATAAACTACAGTATAATACTATTCTCTTTCTAATATCTATCCTTAATATAATTTTTATATATTCTTCATTATTAGAAAATTATATTTTCATACCCAAATATACTTTAAAAGTAATCTATAAAATATATTATTGAAACTACTTTATTTTCAATATCTACTTTTGTCTATTAAAAGATATCTATAAATCAAAATAAACCATATATTTTCAATTATAATATGTTAAAATCATAGTATGAGTATATTAATTTAAGCAAAATGTCATTTAGACTTTATTTTAGTAATTTTATAAAACAAAAGGAATATACCTCGATTTTTAATGTCATTTGGACTTTATTTATAAAAAGAAAGGAGTGTGTTTCATGGATACTTTAGGAAAAAGAATTGCTTATTTGAGAAACTCCAGAAAACTTACCCAGCGTAAACTTATGGACATTTTAAAATTTGAAAACTTAGGTAAGTTTGAAACTGGAGGTAGAAAGCCTAATTGCGATATATTAATGTCAATAGCTGATTATTTTGATGTTAGCACTGACTGGCTTCTATATGGAAAAGAAAAAGTAAACTCCAATAATAGTGTTAAAGAAAATAAGGAAGATTATTTGTATAATCTACATGTAACTGATGATGAAATGATGGTATTAAACCTCTATAGGCAATTGAATGAACGTGATAAAATAAAAATAGAAGGAATGCTAGAGTTTAAGATATCTGAATATAAAGAATTAGAAAAACATTCTCCTACTGAGGATAACGATAAACCAGTTTAAACATACATAATTTGATACGAATTTACATCATTTGTAGAGATTCTTTTTTTGTGATAAATTGGCAACTAAAATATGGATATTAAATTGCTCAAATAAACTATGATTTAATTACAAATACATTTATTGTAGTTGAATTAACATATCCATATTTTAGTTTATATGTTTTTTATATGTTTTTAAAAATATTCTATATCACTATGTAATTCTTTCTATCTCTAATTAATATATTACTTACGTCTTTAATTCTTCCAACATCTTTTTATATACAATTGTACATCCTTCGTAATTTTCCTCTTTAAGAAGGATTGAGCATGAAGTAGAATATTTAGTTAAAATATCCAATTTTTCCATGTTTAAACTTCGTACACCATTGAGAGCTGTAATAAAATCATCAATTGCTCTACAGCACTCTATTACTCCATCTGAATCTAATTTACACATAAGAATATGTCCCTTCTTCATATATTAGTTATTAATATTAATCTTCTTCTGAGTATTCTATATTAAGCAATTGATAAATTGATGATTTATATTTTTTTCCTGTCCTTCTGCCATTTAAAATAGCTGACAAATAGTTTTCATTAACACCGACTTTTTTTGCTAATTCCCTTTGAGTCATGTTTAATTCAATAAGCCTTTGCTTGACCTGTATTCCCAAAAAAGGTATCCATTTTTTTCGAGTATCCATTTAATCAAGTTCCCTTTCTAAATAATTTATTTTTATTTTTAAACTTATACACCTCCCTCTGTTTAGTATATTTTTTAAATATGTACAAATATTAAGTACATGAATTTATTTAATACTAAATAAGATTTTTTGATTACTTTGTGCTAAAATTAGGATGTAATTTCGTATCATTAAATTAATTATAAAGTCATTTTGACCTTAAGTCAATATTTTTTATGTCATTTTGACCTTAAATTTGCAACTATCTATATTTTAAAAAGTCTTTCTGACATTAATTGAATGGAGAGTGTTTATGGATACTTTAGGAGAAAGAATTGTTTATTTAAGAAAAACAAAGAACCTTAAGCAATATGAATTAGAAGAAATGTTAAACTGTGATAATTTGAGTAAATTTGAAAGAAATATTAGAAAACCAAATTATGAGATATTAAAATCCATAGCTGATATATTTAATGTTTCTGTAGACTGGCTATTAAATGGAGATAATATATCACAAGAATCAAATTTAATTTGCGATTCCTCACCAAACTATCCATTTAATAGCATCAGTTCTAATGAAATAAAACTTTTAAAAAATTTTAGAAAACTAAGTGATTATGATAGAGCAAAAATAGAAGGTATGATTGAATTAAAACTTCATGAATATGAAAAAGAGAAAGATTTTGAAAAAACTGAGTATGATAAAAATAAAGATAAAAAATAGATAAATAATTTTTATGTTGCTTTTGATACGATTTTACATCATTTCTTTGCTCTAATATTTTTATTTCATTTATTTTCTTTTTTATAGTTTTATGATAAAATAATTAGTATATTTTGCTTTACTTGAATGTAATTATTTATACAAAAGTCAAACATAATATAAATGTAGTAAATTTTTAGTTTCAAGTAATCTCTCGTTATTATAACTAAATATTTATTAAAATTAGGAGGATAAAATGGGCTTAAAAGACAAATTCGCGCAATCATTTGCTAGATCAAAAACTATGAGTGGCCCTGAGAAAAAGGCTAATGAAATAATGGGTAAATTACTTCTTAAGAAAGCTATATTACCTATCGTTTTAATGTTCGTGATAATAATCGCTGGAGCTATGCTGAAAATCAATTCTTGGGTTACACTTGGCATAAATTTAGTTATTGCTGTTGGTGCTTTCTTCTACATAAGAAATTCTAGTAAAAAGTATCAAAACTTTAAACCTTATGTTGGCAATTTGATTAGTTTAGAGAAAAAAGGTAAAAAAGAGTATGTTGCTATTATAAAACAAGGTAAACTACCAGTTAAATTACAAATTGCTTATGGTGGTGAAGACCTTGAACATATTAAGAAAAATCAAATGGTTCAAATAAGTTATAATCCAGATGCTAAAATAGCTATTTTAGTTAACAGACAATAATTTTATAGTTTAATTATAAAAAGAGGTAGCATTAAATGCTACCTCTTTTATATTTATATATTTTTTTAATTTTACTAGCATATGTTGTTGCTTCTACTAACCATTGTTACCAATTTAAAGTTATAACCTTTAAATTGGTAACATATCTTTTATATCATTTATTAAACTCACTCTAGCAGTGTTTACACTAACACATAACTCATCTATTGCCCCTTGGACATTAGTAGAATTAAGTTTGCTTACTGTATTATCATAACTTGTTTTCTCTGCTGTTGTTTCTATACTATCAAGACCTTGTTTTACCTCATTCACTGCATTTACAAGACTTGTTTTATCTGTCGTATTGAGTAAAGTTGTATCCCCTACTTTGTTATTAATCTCTATCTTATTGTCATCAATTTTAGTATTTAACTCTGTTTTAGCAGCTTCTATATCATTTTTCAAAAATGTTTTAGTTATATCTATTTTCTTATCTAGTTCTTGCATATCTTTCAAAGTTGCTAAAATAACAGTTGGGTCAACCTTTAAATTTACACTTGATGTATTAGAAACTACCAAAATAATTCTTATAATTAAATCTTTTACACTTCCAGAATCAACAGTTGGTTTATAAGTCTCTGGATATTTAGATACAGCTATAAGCTTATTATCTGAATCAAATATACCAACTTCCCTTATCATAAATCCACCAATACTACCTGGTATTACAGTTTCTATAACTATCCAATTAGAATTTTCATCGTCTATTTTTACATTACTTATATCACCTTCCCAAACAACCTTTTTAAGAGATGTTTGTTCCTCTGTTGGATTGTATTCATTTCCTCCACCATCTCCAAGTTGTAACTTCACTAAGTCTACTTTCTTGCCAAGAGCAGTAGCATTTGCAATAGATGCTTTACCTGCTTTAGTCAAAATTGTATAATATTTTTGTTCTGCCAATTTATATCGCCTCCTGTTTAGGATATAATATTACTTTTTCCATACTTCTATCATTTCCTGTAGTAATACTTATTTCTCCAAATATATCTATATTTGATGGTGTCCATGGATATACAGTAACTGTTTCTCCTGTATTTACAGCAGTTCCACAAAACAATTCATTTTTATTCAACAAAATCATTTTAAACCTATGTTCTAAATGACATGGCTTTACACTTTCTAATACTTTATCTAACTCTACAATTGAATTATAACTACAATTATTAACTACAAATTCTAGTATAAATATAAATTCATTGCTAAGAACTTCTACTTCAACATTAGTCTTTGTATAGGCCTCACATATGTTTTTTATAACCTTTATTTTAGTTGTTCCTAAACTTCGTATTTTGGCTTTTATGTTACTTCTTCTAGTTTCATAATTTAAATCTTCATTATTTTGAATGCAAAGTATTTGTTCCCACATATCAAGACCCCATGTGGATGTCTCAACAAACATTTGATTTATAGTATCATCAATATTTTCCTTCAATAAAGATAATTCAGTATCATAAGAGTTTTGTATTGCTTCAACTATATAATTCTTATAAAATAATGGAAGTTTATCAATTAATTTCATAAAACTTCCACCTCACTAAAATTTAAAGTTGTAACACTAGGTATTTTATCATCCTCAATTTTTATGTTATCTGTTGAATTATTTACAAGTAAATTACTTAAATCATGAACTCCAGAAGTACTTATTAAAATACCCAAAATTTTTGTATAAACAATTTCTCCAGTTATGGTTCTAAAGTATTGATTTATATTTTCCAAAAATCTATTTTTTACCATATCCAAAGTGTATCCCCCTTCTAATTCCATAGAAGCACTTATACTTATATTTATAGGTACTGGAGTAGTTACTGTTAAGGTTGGCCCTATTGGCATTTCTTCTTCAATATGTTCTCTACATTTATTTATTATTTCTTCTTCAACAGACTGATTATTTTGACCAAATAGAAGAACTTTAACTGTTCCAGCGCCATTCCACCTTGGATATATCTTTGCATTATATACACCATCAACCTCTAGAGCCCATTCTTCATAATGAGCTTTATTTCCACTTGTTGCCTGATTCTTTTGTATTTTGAAAAACCTTTCTCTCAATTCTTCATCAGTTTCAATTTCTGTACCACCTGAAAATTTATTTATATTTGTTATCTTTTCAACCCCAAATATAGTGTCATTTAACTTAAATTCACAGTCAGATGGTAGATTGTATTTAGTTCCAATTTCTAATGCTTGAACTGGACTTATATTTCCTTCTTCATCACCAATTACAACATCCTTTATTACTACAAATAATAAATCTTTATAAGAGATAATTGTTCCATTTGCTATTTCTACACCATTATCCCCTATAAACTCTACTTCCCCAGTAGCTTCACTACCAAGTTTTCTATATACACCAAACTCATTTACTCTTTTATCTAGTAACTGGTCATAAGTATCTTCAATAAAAGCCATTTTATGTATATTAGAAAGTTCAACATACATTTTAGCAAGTTCAAAGTTATTTCCAGAAACCATATCATTTAAAAAAGAGCCTTCTCCTTTATAAACATCTAGATTTATATTTTTAAGAGTTCTATTTTTTATTACTTCATAGGTTTGTTCACTATACATTTATTTCCACCTCCCCATAGATAGTGGATATTTTTATATCTGCACTTAATACATCTTTTTTAAAGTTAGTATTTAATACATTTACTTGTAGAATGTATGGATTCATCAATAAAGCTTCTTTTATATATCTAGATGCTTCACTTTCTGTAAGACCTTTGCTGTACTTTTGCCCTATTAAATCAGTTAATTCAGTTCCATAATCATCTGAGTAAATTTCATGTTCATATTTATTTGTTTTTATACACTTATAAACCCAAACTCTTATGGCTTCATTTTTTTCAACAGTCTTAAAATCCCCATTTTCTAATATTGGCTCGTCTTTTTCAAAGTCCCATGCTACTTCATGGAATAATCCTAATTCTTCTTTTTTAGGAATTCTGTAATCCTCTGGAACACCTATAAATGGAAATATTATGTTAGACATTATAAACTCACCAACTTACTTACTACTGCAAATTTTTCTCCAACTTTAAACATTATTACTGTATCTCCTTTATTGAGTTGACTAGTAAGTGGTTCATTCAATTCATGAGTATGATTATCAGACTGTTTTGTTATAAAATCCCTTGTCGCTCTATCAAACAACCAACAGTCTATAAGTAAATTATCTTTATCTAAAACTATATTGTTCATTGATACTTTTAAATCAGGCAATTTATTTACTATTATTCCAACAAAAAAAGAAGGTTCATTATGAAATTTACCTTCTTCTCTCATTATTCCAATAAATTCATTGATTGGATTAGCCACTATATCACCACCTTTTATAGAACTCTTTTTGCATTATGAAAATCTTTTCTCTTACTTAATTTACTTATTTTTACCACATCTCCAGTACCTGGAGCATGTATAAATTCTCCATTACCTATATACATCCCAACATGATGAACTTCTTTTCCAAAAAACACTAAATCTGAGGGTTGTAAATTATTTTTACCTACATCTTTTCCATATCTAGATTGTTCTTTAGATGTTCTTGGTAATTTTACCCCTACTTTATTGAAACAATATACCATGAGACCAGAACAATCAAACCTATTTGGACCAGTGGCACCCCACTTATAAGCTTTTCCTCTATGCTTCATAACTTCATCTATAACTGTCTTAGCTTTTCCTGATGAATTAATAGAGTAAGTGCCATCTCCTATAACTGCTTTTCCATTCTTTTTACCCCAAGCATTACATTCTTTATTACTAGCCATCAATATATCAAAATGATACACTCCATTTTTTATATTTATTGCTCCTCCTCTATCAGTAACAGTATAAACTTTTCCATCTCTAGATGTACCAGTTCCCTTTACTTGTATCTTTGTTCCAAATTTTATACTCTTTGGTGCTGCGCAAGTATTCTTTTTAGGGTCTAGTCTATTTCCTTGTGCATCATAAAGTCCACCTTCCATAGAATTATTTGCAGGATAATATGCAGTAAATAAAGCTTTAACCTCATTCCCATTCATAATACCATCACCACTATCAACAATTTCCTTTTGCTCATCTTGCCCTACAGACTTTTCATCCATAATATTTTGAAAATTAAGTTCTAGTTCAATTTGATAATCTCCATTTTGCCATGTATGTTTATCTGTATCTATATAAAATAACCCTACTAACTTAGTATATGAATCTTTTACTTTTACACCTCTACCAGTTACACAGCTTATGTCTCCATATCCTTTTAGAGAACAAGTCCTTTCAATTCCTTTAAACTCACTTTCTACATCTGTTGTACTATTTTCTTGTTGTTGTATAACTTTTTGCATTATTACATTTACTTCTTTAAATATCGAATCATTAACCTTCTCACTAATCTTATTACCATATTGGTCAACTACCAATACCTTATTTTTTACATTTTCCATACTTTCTGAAAAAGTTGTATTGATAAGATTAAATCCTTCTTCAAAAGTAACATTTAATGTAACAGTTCCTTTCTCAATAACATTAAATTTATCAAGATTAGCCTCTATCATATATTTTTTCTTTGTAGTCTTACTTGCTTCTGTATAAGCACTCATTATGGTATCATATCCATTTACAGATATAAACATTTTAGTATATTTTACATTAGTCTTTGGTATATTACCAATTGCAAGCTTATTATCTGCAAATACTTGCTTTGCAATATCCTCTACTAACTTGTCCTTAAAATTATATGACACTTCACTTTGTAAAAGTAAAAATCCCATATCTTTAGCTGTAAAATTGATGTTAACACTACTTGAGTCTTTAGACCTATTAATTATCATTCCTCTAAAAAGTTCTTTTTCATCTACATAAAAACAAATCGTACTAGCTATTGGAATATCAATCTGCTGAAAATTAATATCTGAAGCTGACTGTACTATTGAAAACTCTAATGTTCGTGATGGAGACTTATAGTCTCCAGACCAAGAAACTGTATCTACAATATTGCTTATATCATATATATTTCCGTTTTTTATGTGTACCCAAATCTTTATAATAAAAAATCACCTACCTTTTTGTTTAAACTTTGAGTAATTTTTTATAACAATTACGCTACTTTTTAGGATTTGCTCTAGGTATCTGTAGTCTTTTATATTCTCTTAAATCCAATGAAAAGTACACATCTCTTGTACCATCTTTTTCTTCATAGCTAAAACCTTCTATTATCACTTCCATATTTATATTTGTCTCTGTAACTGTAAATCTCAATATGAAACCTTCATTCATCCACCTTTGAATTTTATTTACACAATCATATGGTGATGGAAATCCTTTATAATTACAAAAAGAGTATTCCTTATTTGGAAAAAAACTAGATATATTTATACTTCTAAGGGCTACTCCTCCAAAGGTCGCTATTTCTCCAACTTTAAGTATATTTGATGAGTTTATAGTTGCTTTTCCATTTATACTTATTGAGGATGGTATTACTGGAAATCTGAATCTATCTTCAGCTTGTCTAAGCCACATTTCCATTATAAAACACCTCCTAGTTGTGCCATTTGTATGCTTGCAACTAATTTTGATGTTACTTTTTCAATATCAGCTTCTTCTCTAATAACTATTGTATCAGCTAATTTAGCTATACTTATATTTCCACCATTTTTTCCACTTCTATATTGATTTGCTTCTTGTTTAGTTAAAACCATTTCACCTTCATGAAGTCTTGTTGAAAAATCATTGTATGGTACATAATTTAAACCAAATGCATTATTTTTACCAGAATCACCAGCCTTTGTTCCAGCATATGGATCCTCTTTATAATTTTTTTTACTTTTTTCCACTAACTTTAAAACAGTTCCTGTAATACTTCCATTCTTTATCTTATTAACCATAGTTTGCCACCACTTACATATATCTTTAACTATTTTACACACTTTATCTAATATGTTAAAGAAAGCTCCTAATATTGGCTCTACAATTTTCCATCCTGTTTCTAACAAAGGCCCTAATGTCTCCCATACTGTTTTCCATATAACTCCTAATGTTTCTATAAAATTATTTATTTGAGGAGCATATTCTCCTAAAAAAGTAAAAATTCTTGTAATAATTGGGCTGACGGCTTCTACAACAGGTCCAATCAATTGAAATGCAGTTGTTACTACAGTACCAAATATACTTATTATACCTTGTGCAACTGGTGATTTATTGTTTATACTGTCTAATAATCCGTTAACAAGATTTACTATAGGAAGTAATGAATTTGTTAATGCTGTAAAATCAATATTTTGAGCAAGCATCTGACCTGTATTACCTATTGCCCCTGGAATATGCCCTAGTGCTGTAGCTGTCTGAGTTTCAATTGGATTTTGTTTATTTTCAGCAATCTTTTTTCCATTCATTACATCTGCTACTTTTTGAGAAAATCCACCCAAACTTTGTGGTACTTTTTCTAAAAATGAATTTATCTTTTCTAATCCACCTTGTAATATAGTATCAAATGGTTCAATCATGTTATTCAATCCCATATCAATGTAAGTTGATGCACTAGATAATAAACCAGGAATTGTAGAAGCCATTTCATTAGCTAATCCATTTTGCTTCTCCTTTATACCTTTAAGTGCATCATCAAATGTTTTATAATTTTCTCCAACCAAAGTATTTAGTGCATCCATATTACCCTTTGATGCACTTACAAAAGCTGCTGACACATCTTGTTCACTACTGGTATCCATATTTAATGCTCTGACATCTACCATAGCCTGAGTTATCTTCTTTGATTTACCAGCATCTCCTCCACCAATCATCATTGCCTTAGTACTCATTGAAATAACTTCACTAGGATCAAAGGGTGTTTTTAATGCAACATCTTTTACTATATCATCGTAATAATCATTAGCTTCAGACTTAGCTTTAGCCTTATTTTTAATTCCTGTAGTTCTTTGAACAACATTAGTTAAAACAGCTTTTTGATTTTGCCCTTTACCTACTAAATCTACACCTTTTTTTACAGCTTCACCTACTGAAAATCCATTAGTAATATCAGATATTTTGTCTTTTATTCCTCCTAATACACTACTTGCTTTATCTTTTATTGAAATAGCTCCACTCCACACTCTCCCAGCAAATTGCTTTAATTTTGATAAGGTACCTATTAAAACATTTTTAGCTAAGTCTTTAACTGAAATGGCACTAATCCATTTACTATTTTTAATTTTACTTAATATATTTAGTATATTTTGAACACTGTTACTTCCTTTTACATCCATCACTACTCTGCTATTAAAAATTTTATTCTTAAGTCCAGGTAATTTATCAGTAACCATTTTTTTGGGAACATCTATTGTTCTAGTTTTAACTCGCTGAACAATCTCTTGTACAGTTTTTATTTTTGTAGGTTTATTACGCTCGTCTTTATTAACCTCAGAATTATTATTTTGGGACCTTGCATTTGGATGTGTATCCCTTCCTTTTTTACTATTTGCAATTTGTGATAATCTAACTAACTTACTTCTAGCCTTTTCTGCCTCTCTTCCAATTGTCCCTAAATCTTCACTAAAATTTTTACTTGATGAATTTGAATTATTCATACTTGCATTCATTTTTTCTATAGAAGAATTTACACTTTTTATGCTATCTTTCATTTTTTTTATAGAAGAATTTACACTACTTATACTACTACTTGCGCTAGCCATAGAACTCTTAATATTATTTGCCATTGCATTTGTTGAAGGAGAAACAGATACAGTAACTCTTCTAAAAGTCTCAGTAACTGATATGATTTGCTTCATTTTTGGAGTGTAATTATCTGTAAGATACATATTTATACCTTCTTCTCTTACATTACCCACTATATACCACCTCCTGTCAAAGGACAAACTCCGTATCCATGCTTAATTTTTTCAACTTCCTCTTCAATTTCTAAGGCGAAAAAAGCTTCAATAAGCTTTAATTCGCCTTTATCCATTGCATAAAAAAGGGACGGTCTAATACCTTTTGTCTTCCAATAATAATACATTATTGTGGTCTTGGTATCCGTCCCTATTAGTTTTTTACCTCTTCTATGACTGCATTTTTACCATAACCCATTACATCTTGAAGGATTCTGTATAGATTAGTAATTTCACCTGGTAACAATAGCTTTCTTGCTAATTCCTTTGGAGTTGGAGCCTTAAATTTACTCATTAATTCCTTGTTTTTAAATAAAAGCTTTCCATCTAAATCACAAACACCTTCTATAATTGTAAGCATCTGCATCTCTGGTAAGTCTATATCCGTTTTCATATTTTCATCAATTTTAAGACAAGTATTTTGTATCTCCTCATCTTTACTTATTGTCAATGCTCTACACATTACTTTAAACTCTTGGCCAAATATATTAGATAATCTTTTTAGTTCAACTATAGTACTTGGTCTTTCTAAATTTTCTGTATCTACATTTAAAAGTAAGTCTACTATATTTATATTTTTTGATAATCCATTTTCACTCATTATTATCTACTCCTTTATCAATCAATTTCTATTAACTAACAGCATTTATTAACTATATATTTACTAACTATCCAGATAAAACTAAATTATATCAAGGAAGTCATACTCAGTAAATGTGAAAGGAGCTTCTATTTCTCCTTTTACTCCAACTTCCCAATCAGCTAAAGTTAAGTCATCAAAAGCTATATTTTTTACTGCTATTCTCTCCGCTCCATAAGAATCTGGGTCATTTAGCTTAGATATAGCTACAAATCTAGGTTCAGAACCTCTTTTTATCTTTTCTCCTATTAATTTATGCATTCTTGAGCTGACATGATATAAAGTTATTGAACCTTTTCCTTTATATCCCATATACTTCGTATCAGTTCCCATTTGACCTGCTATTATAATATCTTCCTTTGTAAATTCCATCTTTGCTTGAAATTTCTTTACTTCTGCTACTTTATCTCCATCAAGCCAAAGTTCTCCCCAAGTACCACTCATTACATTTCTAGCTTCCATATTTGCCATATTAATAATCCTCCTATATTTCTATTGATAAATCTATATCTTCCATAGCATCTAACATCTTTATTTTTGATGTTAAGAATACTTTTGAACCTGTATTAGCTTCTCTTAGTTCTTGCTCTTTCATATTAGATATATCTATATTTTTAGATTTTAAATACTGTTTTTGTGATTCTATATCTATATCTATAATTGAACCAGCTTCTATTAATTCTTCTTTTTCTAATTCTTCTAGATATTCTTTTATAGCTACTATTAATATACATTTATTATCATAACTATTAGGAATCTTGCCTATATAATCGTCTATTATTACTTTCTTTATATCATTATTTATAATATCCAAAGTGTCAACTATCTTGATTTTTTGGAACATCTCTCCTTTTTCTTCAGTTAAATCAGTTAAAGAATTTATTCCTCTAGCAATTCTTATAGCTCCAGCTTCTTTAATAAGGATAAGCTCTCCATTATTAACTTTTGACTCTGCATCAGCTTTAGTGCTTTTAGGTATATCAATAACATCACCAAGCTTAGTATAAGTTATTGATTGACTTAAAGGTGTTCCTGCTATAATACCAGCTATTCTACTCGTAAACTCCTCAGCACTATACTTCTTTGTTCCAACTAATGTATCTTCTGTAGTAAAATTAATTATTCCCTCATGATTTCCTGCAACTTTGCCCAATATCGCTTTAACTTTAACCTTATCTGTATCTCTAAGTTTAATTATCCAGCTTTTGATGACATTCTTATCAGCTTCTATTGCTTTAGGCATACATAAATAATTAAATTCTTTAGTTTCTAAAAAGTCTAAGGCACTTTGAACCTCTTCCTCTCCTCCTAACACATAAACTAGTACTTTATTTGGTGCATTGACATTTCCCATCAAAGCCATATTTATATAGTCTTTATTTTCAGCAGATAAATCAGCTGGTATATCTTCTTTTTCATGTATTTCATTAAATCCTAGTGCTTTGGTATCTTTAAGCACCATTGCAATTATTCCTCTAGCTGAACGCTCTTTAACAGTTGTAGCTAGCTCCTTAAATGATATATTGATACTTGGTAATCCTATAGCCATACTATCACTCTCCTAAGTTTAAATTTATTTCTTCCATATTTTCATATACTTCTTCTTCTTCATATACACTATCAAGAAAGTTTAATGTAATTGAAAAGTTCAATGTATAAATTGACTCCTCTTTTTTAATGCTTTGTTCAATTTTAGCTATATTTAATTTTCTATCTCTTACATTTACAGTTCTATTAAATAGCTTATCAAGTTCATCTGAAACTTCATACATTCTTATATTATTTGATTGTGGTCTTGGTAAATACTTTATAGACATAACAACATCTTTGTTGTTTGTCTTTAACATTATGGGTGTACAAAGAACTGATACCATACTTACAAAAAAACAAGACCCTTCTGAACCTTGCATACTTTCATCATCAATAAAAATACTTTCATCAAAACTTTTTTTAAGTATATCAATAATTGTTTCTAATATTTCTTTGTTTTTAAGCAAATAATCACCACGCTATCACTAAATATTTTTTTACTTAATGTGGCAAACTTCTTATGAGTAGCATAAGTAATTTTTAAAGATACATCTAATTTCTCTATTGTTATGTTCCCTCTATATTTTTAGGTAATATCATGTTTCTCAATTCCTCACCTCCCTCACTATAGATTTCTTTCACAATAACATTATCTCATGTATTTCAGTGGGTGTTGTTGCTATAGTGTGTATAAAGTGTTGTAAAAGTGTTATGTTTTTTATAATATTTCACTTAATTTACAAATCATCTTTTTCTTTAAGTTGTAGCAAGAAGTTCTATCTAAATGCAATTTCATAGAAATATAGGTCATATTATTTTTAGTCTTACTATTATAAAAGAGATTAAAAAATTCCATCTCCATATCATTTAGACAAGTTAGAGCATTTTCTATTTTTTCCTTTTCTATTTCTATATCATCTTTTTCCATTTTTAATTTTCTTAATCTCTCCTCTTTTTTTACAACTTCATTTTCAACAGAAGAACTTATATTATATGTAGTACTAGTTTTTTCAGTATAAACTACAGCTCCACATCCAAAGTATTCATTTTCACATCTTTTTATATCTAGGTTAATATTCTTTATCTTTACATCCAAATACTTGTAATTATGTAATCTTTCATCTACTTCCTTAAGTAATATATCTTTTTTATTATCCATTGTATTTCTCCTTTTTATATTTTATTGTCTTTAGCCTTAACTTTATAATGATAGTTTCTAATCAATAGCCTTATTGCAAGTTCCACAAACTTTAAAGAACATTTTGTTCTATATATATTCAAAAAATTTTATTCATATTTTGTTCTGAAATAACAGAATTTTTTATGCAAAATGAATCATAACTTTTTATGTCTATTTCTACTCTTGATATATAATTATTTGTAATTCCCGCTTTCTCCAAATTTAGTTTGCGACAACCTTATAGATTCTCTGTAACCTTTTAAATTATTTTTAAACATACTTTTCTCCTCCTAGTATAATTAAGAATATTTTGTTCTTATCTATATTCATTATATAGAATTATTTGTTCTTTATCAATATTTTTTAGAAAAAATCATTCTTTTTTCTTTTATTAGTTTTAATTTTTAGAACAATTTGTTATAATTTATACATAAGGTGGTGTTATAATGTTTGCCAAAAGATTAAGAGAACTTAGAAAGGAATTTGGATTTACTCAAAGAGAACTTGGTGAAAAAGTAGGAGTTTCTCAAAGAGTTTTAGGATACTATGAAACAGAAAACAGATTTCCTGATGAACATATTTTAAATAAATTGGCTGATGTATTTAATGTATCAGTTGATTACCTTCTTGGAAGAACCTTGGTTAAGGAAAATATTGACACTGTTGCGGCACATAGAAAAAATCCACATGAAGACTTACCTGAAGAAGCTCAAGAACAACTTAATGATTATATAGAATTTTTACTAAATAAATATAAAAAAAAATAAACTATATAATGAGCAGATTTATTTCTCTGCTCTTTTAATATAACTTTTCATCAAACATACATTCTATATTAGGGGGATTTTTATGAATAATTTGGATAAACTTTTTGAATTAGCTTCTCAGGAAGAGATAATAATTCATTATACCACTCATATTGCAGGTGACTTAGAAGGATTATATATAAACAGGCATGGTATAAAAGTTATATCATTACTCAGTAACTTAAAACAAAATACCAATAAACTTACATCCATATTAGCAGAGGAACTTGGACATCATTTCACTAGTTTTGGATACTATATATCCTCTTATAATGATTATTACACAAAAATCATTATAGATAAATGTGAAAATAAAGCTTTAAAATGGGCTTGTGAATTTTTAATTACAGAAGAAGATATAATAAATATAATTAATTCTGGTATTACTTGTGTTTATGAAATGGCTGATATGCTTAATGTAGATATCAAATTTTTTCAAAAAAGATTGGAATTCTTATCATTAAAAAAACAAACTTTACCACTTGGTAATAATAAATATCTTGTATTAACTAATTTGCCATATTTCTACATATTTGATCCAATTTCATAATAAAATGGTAGTAATTTTAATTGACTTAATAGCAAAAATCTATATATTTATTTTAGCAAATTTTGGTTTCTATAAACTCAATATTAATATATAATAATGATAGCACATTATTTAAAATTCTAAAAACAAATACATGCTTTTTTAAGAAAGGTTGTTTGATGAATGTATAAAGAAAAGTTTTTTGATAATTATTTTAAGTTCTTAGCACTATTTTTTTGGCCAATTATGTGGTATAAGTGGATAGTAATTTCAAATGGTACTCTTGAAAATACATTATTTACTGCTTATACAATTGTTGCAATTATTTACATCATTTTATACTCAATATTTATAATAAAATATAAAGACATTACACAAATAGATTTCTTTTACAGGATAAGCACTTTACTTGCATTCATATTTACTCTTTTTAGTTTCTTGATATATCCAAAGAGTTTATTTTTCTTGTATCTAAAGATAGTTTTTACTGGAATATATTTTTATTATTCAATAGTAAAAACACTTAAATTTAAACATGAAGAAGGAATAGTGGGAATTATGGCCTCAATTCTATTGATTGTAATCACCTTGTTCTATTAAATCTAAGTCTATTTGACTTAATATGACTTTAAATGTTAGACATATACATCGTTTTCTGATATTATTTAAGTTGGTAGCTTTATATTAATAATGAAATACACTATAAAAGGAGTTAACTATTATGGAAAATATGGAAAAAAAAGTTTTAGTAACAGTTGGAGAAAAAGAGATAACTAATATTGATATTGAAAATGCATTAAAATCATTAGATCCTTATCAAGCAATGCAATTTAAAACTGAAGAAGGAAAAAAACATTTATTAAATGATTTAGTAAACCAAGAACTATTCTTCTTAGATGCTAAGGACGAAAAATTAGATGAAGAAGAAGTGTTTAAGTTAGAAATGAAAAAAATAGAAGCAAATGTATTAAAGCAATTTGCTATAAATAAAGTTTTATCTAGTGTTGATGTAACAGAAGATGAAAAAGTAAAATTCTTTGAAGCTAATAAGAGTTCTTTTTCTAAACCAGAAAGTGCAACTGCTAAACATATACTAGTAGATAGTGATGAAAAAGCTAAAGAAATACTTGCTCAAATAAAATCAGAAGAAATATCTTTTGAAGATGCTGCTGTTAAACATTCTTCTTGCCCATCTAAAGATATGGGTGGTGATTTAGGAACATTCGGTAGAGGACAAATGGTTCCTGAGTTTGAAGAAGCTGTATTCTCTATGGCTAAAGGTGAAGTAAGTGAACCAGTTAAAACTCAATTTGGATACCATATAATAAAGTTAGAAGACCTTCAAGAAAGTACAGAATCTACATTTGATGAAGTTAAAGATGAAGTTGAAAAAAGTTTATTATACCAAAAACAAAATGAAGTTTATGGAAATAAAATAAATTCTCTTAATGCTAAATATGGAAATCTTGTAAAATACAACGACTAATAATAAAACAACAGATAAAAAAGGCTGTCTTATCTATAATTTTTAGAAAAGACAGCTTTTATATTAAAGTTTAAGAATTTAATTTCATATTATTATTCTTTTATTACAAAGAATAGAAGTAGAAACTTGAAAAGTTTCAAAAAATTTTCTAATTATCATCTGCTAAATTTTTATATCCACGTATTATCTCATAACAATAACCTATTACATCTCTTCTTTTTATTATCCCAATAAATGTATCTTGGTCATCTATAACAGGAATAAAATTTTGATTTAAAGATTTTATTACTAAATCTTCAATATCTGCATTGATGGAAACAGGAGAATTATCCATTTTTCTATTTATATCTGTTACTGAAACATCTTCCAATCCTTTTAGGTCCAGATTTAAGTCGTTTTTTAATGTCCATAAAAAATCACCTTCTGTTATAGTTCCAATATATTTACCCTCTTTGCTTATTATTGGAATTGCAGAGTATTTGTGATATTCCATTTTTTCTAGGGCTTGCCTTATAGTGTAGTCTTCATATATATATGCTACTTCACTTTTTGGTGTTAGAAAGAATAATATGTTCATTACACTACCCACCGTTACCGAAAACTTATAAATATTATCCAATATTTATAATGTTACTTTTTTGCAGTAACTTTCTCCTTTCTCATTTTCTAAGTATTTTTTAGATACTATACGCTGTAACAAGCGTTTTTCTTTTAATAGCTTTAAATGTCTATACTTTATTAATATTTTTATATGGTCTATCAGCGTCACTTATTCTTTTTATAGAAAATTAACTAGAGGTTAATTGACTTAAACTTAGCCATAATAATTTTACTCTACACTATTAATTTTAACATATTTATCTTATTATTAATGCCTTTATTTTAATAATTTTAATTTATTTTGCAATTAATTTAGTTTACAAAAAACTGAAAAAACCGCTAAACGATTAGCGGCTTATCTGTCATATTACTAGAATACTAATATATATGAATTTTTAATTATAATCTAACTACGTTAGCAGCTTGAGGACCTTTAGCTCCATCCACTACTTCGAATTCAACACTTTGTCCTTCTTCTAATGATTTGTATCCATCTCCTGTTATAGCTGAGAAATGTACGAAAACATCTCCTTCACCTTCTACAGATATAAATCCAAATCCTTTTTCATTGTTAAACCATTTAACTACACCAGTTTTCATTAATAAATCCTCCTAAAAAAACACAATTATTTAGCTACTCTTTTCTGTAACCTTATTACTACTTTATCATATATAGCTATGTTTGTCAATTATTATTATTTTTATACATTAACAATCATTTTTTTTAATTTATAATATTAAATCATTGTTATCTTTTATACTTTATTTTTCTTTATAAATTTTTAATAGTTTATTTTTATTATATGGAATCTTATAGATTTATCACTCCAACCTAAATCCCATGGCACAAGCATTCTATCAGTATTATGACAGGTTACCAAAGGATATCCTCTTGAATCCAATCCCGTTACAGTCGAAACATGTGTTATTCTACCTTTTTTTTCATATCCTACAAAATCTCCAGGACGTAGATTATAAGCTTCTTTGTAAACATCTTCGTAAGAACCTTTAGCTATTAATGAACCTCTTCCACTATAGAGAGCATAATTTTTAAAAGCTTGCGCATTTACCCATGCTTTTGTTCCTGCTCTTTCACTATAATTCCAGATTGAATTTTTCTTAAACTTTCCACTTTCAAACATTATCTGTGATGCAAAGTTGGCACAATCTCCACCTTCTGGATTATAATCTCTATAATTTGGATTAAACTTCATACCATGTTCTTCATCTGCTGCTGCTCCACAGTATTTATGTGCATAATCTATAGCCTTCTTTTGCTCTTCTGTAAGCTGTAACTCTACAGCATTTTGTTGACCAATATAGCTTCTTATATCATCAGATTTTATATTTTCTAAATTTAAAGAATCTGCAAAAGGGTCTGTATACCACTCTTTAGTTATTACATATTGATTATCTATGATTTTTACATTTAGATAGTGATATGTACCTATTCTAAATACATTTTCTTTGTCCTTTTGATTTTCATATGAGTACTTATACTCAGTTGATACAGAACATATTATGCCATATAAGTCTTTTTCTTTTTCTTTTATTTTTTTAACTTTGACTCTTGTCTTTATGTCTTTAAACTTTACACCTTGTTTACTAGACCAATTTTCTAAATACTTCATCTTTTTTACTTCATTTTCATAAGCCCAAAGACCAAACTTTTTTTCTGTTTCATAAAGACCTTTTAAAATATTTTCATTTTTCTCTAATATTGCCTTATTTCTGTAGTCAAATAAATTTTCAAGCAATAACTTATACTGGTCTTTTACATCATCACCTTCAACAGTAGCAGATTCTATAACTTTTTCTTTCATATTTTTCATACTTAAATCATTAATTAAAAATACACCTGCTGTAGTAGCTAAAGATAAAAATACAAATGCCATTATACCTTTGATGTACTTATTTTTATTTTTCAGTATTTTCAAAGCTACACCTCCCAAATAGTACACCTTACGAATAAATTCACAAAAAAGCTATTATTATATACAATAATTTTCATATTTAATAATTCTCTATCTTATTATGTCCAATATTAAAAATTAATTGTATTGATACACTGTTTTTTTTACAAATTTTTATTTTATAATCTACTTTTTTCTTTTTTTTATAGTAATATATATGTATATAAATATTTTGATATCATTATGATTAATACATACTAATGGAGGGTTTTTTATGCAAAAAAAAGTCGCAGCAATTAATGACTTATCTGGAATAGGAAAATGTTCATTATCAGTTGCTATACCTATACTTTCAGCATTAAAGGTTCAATGTTGTCCATTTCCAACAGCTATACTTTCAAGTCAAACTGGTTATCCTGAGTTTACATTTTTAGATTGCACTGATGAGATGGTAAAATATTCAACTGTTTGGAAAAATTTAAAAGTCAACTTTGATAGTATATATAGTGGTTTTTTAGGTTCAAAACATCAAATTGAAATAGTGGCAAACTTTATAAATGATTATCCAAATGCTTTTATCGTAGTTGACCCTGTAATGGGTGATAATGGAATTATGTATCCAATCTTTACAGAAGAAATGAGACATGAAATTAAAGAATTAGTTAGACATTCAGATTTAACTACTCCTAATTTAACAGAAGCTTGTTTCTTAACTGGAAATGACTATACAAAAAAGGATTATAATAGAGATGAACTTATAAATATTGCAAAGTCTGTATCTTCTTTAGGACCTAGTAAAGTTGTAATCACAGGTATATTAGAAGATGATAATATATTAAATTTAGCTTATGATAGAGATACTGACCATATATTCTTTACTTCTGTTAAATACAATAACTGTTCTTATAGTGGAACTGGAGACATATTTACATCTATACTTTGTGGTATGCTAGTGAATAACCATGACTTAGGAATAGCTGTTAATACTGCAACAGATTTTATATATAAAACGATAAATTATACGTCTCAATTTAACACTGATAGAAATGATGGAGTGATGTTCGAAAACTTTTTATCAGATTTAATTAATATATAAAATTAACCACAAAAATTATCCATTTTACAAATACCTACCAAGTATATAAAATTTAGGTATTTATAAAATGGATATAATTATTAAATTATTGGTATTTCAATTGTTATCATTGCTCCACTAGTTTTTATAGAATTTTCAACATTTAAATTACCATTATGTTTTTGTATAATAGTATTTGCAATGTATAGACCCATACCATAATGAGATTTAGAGTTCCTACTCGAATCGCCTGTATAAAACTGTTCTGTAGCTTTTGATAAATCTTCCTTAGAAAAACCTCTTCCACAATCTGTAATTACAAATTTTAAATATCTTTGATTTACTAATACATCAAAATATAACTTACTTTGATTTGTTGAATAATCAATAGCATTTGAAATTATATTCATAATAGCTCTAAATAATAATTCTCTATCTATTGTTATATTCTTAGGTAAATCATCTTGCTTATAAAATTCCACATCTAAACTTTTTGTACTGGAGAGTGCTTCTATTTGCACCAAAACATCCTCTATAAATTTATCAATATTAATACTTTCTTTATTAATTGTATAACCTTTATCTGCTTTAGATATGTATATTAGAGTGTTAATATATTTTTCTATCTGAGTAACACCATTTGCTATATATTCCATATATTCTGATAGCTCAGGATTGTCATTTATTTCAATCAATAAATCCGCATTTCCATGTATAATGGTTAATGGGGTCTTTATATCATGTGCTAATGCAGATATCTGTTCTTTTCGAGTTTCTTCCAGTCTCCACTGCTTTTCTAGAGAATCTTTTAATGCTAGCTTCATTTTTTCTATAGAAAAGAGAACATTATCAATTTCATAAATATCACTAGATTCTATTGTAAAATCTAAATCTTGCTGTTGTATTTTTTCTGTAGCATTTTTCAAAAGGTCCATTTTTGCATTAATTTTTTTACCAAAAGATTTTGATAGTATAACCATTTCAATAAAAAATGCTACAACAAAAATAATTATCCCTAATACTTCTGGCTTTGGCAAATATTTTCTTAAAGCTGGAGAATTGAATTCTGATACTATATCATATCTTATTATACATACTTCATTTTGTCTAAAAAGTTTTATATAATTGTCTGACGAATGTCCACTTTTTACTTCAATACCTTTCATTAAATTCCAGGTTTTTTTTGCTTCTTTATTATTAAAAGTTCCCGAAGTCAATTTACCATCTAAAGTGTAGATTCCATAGTCACAAAAATCTGGTATTATATCTTTAGTTACTTTTTCACTTGAAATAATTTCATCTTTATATTTGTAGATTTGCTTTTCTGTATAATTGGATGGCAACACTACTCCTAATGATAATAACACAGAAAACAAAAATACTAAAAGAACTCCCAAAGTAATTGTTGTAACAAAGAATACAGACAAATATCTTACAAAAATAGTTCTTAACTTTACAACTTTTTTATTATTAGACTTTTTTTTCCGAAACATTCGTATCATATCCTCCAAACAGTTTAATTAACACCTAAGCAACTGTATATCTGATTATTTTTATCTCTTTTCTGTTATCAAATTATACTATAATATAATAATACAAATAATCTAAATAAACAATTAATTATTTTATTCTTCAGATTTCTTACCCTCCCATTTAGAGAACCATATACATAAAATTGCAAATGTAAAAATAGTTGCAAAGCCACAAATTAAACCTATTGACTGAAACTCTTGAATTGATTCAATTTCTTTAGAACTTGAAAAAGATGCCCAAACACTTACAAATCTAACACCCCATGCACAAGGAATATACTGCCATATACCATCTCCTAGTCCAGTTAGTAATAATGCTGAAAGTAAAGTCTCCACTATACCTACTCCAATTGATGTTCCTTTTCCAAATCTCAAACTTAAGAATAAATGTAATATATATTCAAATAGATTACTTCCTGCTAAAATTAAAATTGAAATCATATAAAAACTTAGTGTAAAATGATTATTATTAAAAATAGTATCTATACCAAATTCAAAACCTAACACAGAAACTAATGTTGCTCCAAAACCAAGGCATATTAAAATTACATATTTACTTATAATTGTAAGGTATTTTGGATTAGATGATGTTAGTATATGCTTATAATTTCCTGAGTAATATTCTTGTTCAACGCACATTGAACACATAATACTTGATAATAAAGGGAAAGCTATAGCTATAACTTGTAAATATGCTACTATCTTTGATATACTATCATAACCTGAAATATTGTAATATCCTAAAAATAAGCCTATTCCTACTAATGCAATACAAAAGTGTATTAGTACTATGTAAGTTCTTTTTAGTTTTATCAAGTCAGAATTAAATAGTCTTATTAGTTGTGCCATATTATTTCACCTCTCTATTTTTAAACCAAGCACTTGTAGCTAAAGTAAATAATATAAATAAGGCAATAGATATTAATATCCCTGGTAAAATGACATTAGTGCTTAAAAGTTCATTTCCTTCTGGTACAGGAAGTCCATTTGGTAAGATATGCAATATTGCAGCCATTAATCTTGATGGAATTGAATATGGAAATAAACACCATGAACTTGTAGTTGAAAAAACTGCTACTCCAAATACAGTGAAAAACATATTTATTAAAACTGTAATAAACAAACCAAATTTTGAGGCTAAAAACATACAAAGTGGAATTTGCCACATAAATAGTAAGATAAGTACTATAGTTCCAATAATATTTTGATTTATTAAAATAGTTTTCTTATAAACTACTCCAATAAAAACTATCCCTATCATGAAAATAATTGAAGATATACAAAGTATAATGGTACAATAAAGTATTTTTCCAGTCCAGATATTTTTTTTGTCAACTGGCAATGACAATACACCTCGATACTTCTTTTTTTCATCTTTTTGTACTACTAAAGAACAAATCAAAGTTATTGCTCCTGGAAGAAACATAGTATACCACCAATTGTAAGCACCATTTTGTCCTCCACCTAGTCCAAAGCAGATAAGTATAGAAAATATTGGGGCTATCCAAGACAATCTCATTCCAAAAGTTCCTTTCATCTTTAGGAATTCTGCTCTAACAAATCTTTCCATGTTACTTACCTCTCTTTCTATTTTCAGCTACGACTTTCATAAAAAGTTCTTCTAAATTTTGTTCCCTTGATACTTCTCCTTGATACCCTATTACTCCATTAGAAATTATTCCAATTTCATCTACAACTTGCTCAACCTCAGATAAAATATGACTTGATAAAATAACTGTAATTCCTTGTTTTGGAAAAGAACGAATCAGTTCTCTAAGTTCCTCAATTCCAATAGGGTCAAGTCCATTTGTAGGCTCATCTAAGATTAAAAGTTTTGGGTGATTTAATAATGCAATAGCAATACCAAGACGTTGCTTCATACCCAGAGAAAACTGACCTGAACGCTTTTTAAAAGTATCTCTTAAATCAACAATCCCTAAAACTTCTTCAATGCGAGAGTCATGAAGACCAAGTAATGTAGTATGAACTTTTAAATTTTCTCTTGCTGTTAAATTCTCATATATCGCAGGTGATTCAATAAGAGACCCAATGTTTGCTAAATCTTTTCTAGTCCATCTATGACCTTCAAATAATATCTTCCCAGAAGTGGGGTTTAAGATTCCTGTTATCATTTTTAATAAAGTGGATTTCCCAGCTCCATTCGGTCCTAATAATCCATAAATAGAATTATGTTTAATTGCAATTGAAATATTATCAACTGCAACCTGCTCCTTAAACTTTTTAGAAACTCCTTTTACTTCCAAAATATAATTACTCATAATTTTCATCCTTTCTTTTGTCAAACTTATTTACAAGAATCATTCTAAATCATAAATATAAGGATTTTATAAGAATTAAAAAATTATAAAAAAATGATGTGCTTTTAAATAAAACACATCATTTCTTATTTTAACTCTATTAATTCTCCATTGTAGTATATCTCTACTTCTTCAATCCAAATACTATTATCATCTTCTTGAATGACATTTTTGATAATATTATTTATAGTATATATTATATTTTGTTCATTTAAATAATCATCTTTCCAAGAAACTCTCCCCTTTTCATCAGGTTCAACTAAGTTTATCTTAACTAGACTATCTTTTTCCTGAACTTCTACTTCCATATCTAAACCATTAAAATACTCATGTGATAAAGTATCTAAGATTAACTGTAGTTTTTCTTTTAATGTACTTTCTTCATCTATTTGTAAGTATTTTACTATCTTTTCATCCTTTGAAACTATCTCTATAGGTATTTTAGCTGTTCTTCTAGGATTAATTGTATCAGTTTCTTCTTTGATATCTTCACCTTTCTTTACAACTGCAGAATCTCTAGAATCAACCAATTCTACTTTGTCAACTTTATAATCCATACATGCTGTACTCAATAAAGTAGTAGCAATTATTAAAAAACTTACTGCTATTTTATTCATAAGTATCCCTCTCCCAATTCTATTTCGATACTTATTATACCATAGTATAGACTATATTTTTATACTTTTAGGTCAATTTATTAATTATAGTAATGAATTATTTACATTTCTAATTTATTTGAATTTATTTTTATAGTATACTCTTGTTCTAAATTCGACAAGTTTTCATTTAAAAGCCCTTTTATTTCTCTTATATTTTTATATGCGTTATGATTTTCTTCACTGTGTTCATATTCAATTGAACTATCATTGTATTCTTCTGACTCATCATTAATTTCTTCTATTCTTTCTTTAGATTTTATATCGCAATTAAACTTATACTTATTTACTGGTAGACTAAGACTTACTTTAGAATTTGGAACCTCTATATCTAAATTTTTAGCAATTGGAAAATCACAATATATGCTAAAGTTGTTATCGTAATGTGAATTTCTACCTATTTTTTCTTTTATATTTATATTTTCAGGTATATATTGTTCTACATTATTGACAAATATGTCTTCATATTCTGAAGATATATCTAATGATTCTGTTTCTATATTTACGTTTTTAACACCTAAAACTGATTTTGTAGATAATTCAAGATTATTGCTAGATATTAAGTTTAATGTATCTAGTTTATTTATATTATTTTCAGTTATAACTCTCTCAAATCTTCCATAAGAAGTCTTATATGTTATATTGCTTGAAGCTACATTATCATATACTAATAAAGATGAATCTACACTTGATACATTTATATCTACATTATTTGGTACATAGATTACTATTTCCCTATAATCTCCTGAAAACATATTATTTATAGATGTATTGAATAATTGGTCAAAATTTTTAATTTTTTTAACACGATTTTCATATTTTCTTTCACCTTTTACAACTAATGTCTTATCCTTTAAAGTTACATTATATTTGTAAAATTCATTGTTTCCTCTTGTTGTCACACGTACATCTTCACTTGAATGTCTCTTTATCGTAACATTTATATTGCCAACAGATACATCTAACTTGTCAATATTTACTTTTTCTTGATAAAGTTTATTTTCCTTTTTGAATTCAGCTTCTTTTTCGAGTCCAAAGTTTATTAAGCTTGGCATAACTAAAATCCCTGACCATGTTGTTCCAATTATACCTATTACCAATAAAACCGCAGCAAATATGGCAAGTTTCTTATTCATGTTTATCTTCTCCTTTCTTATCATCTATTTCTTCAAAATCTTTATACATTGCCTCAAAATTTATACTATCATCGTTGTAATTATCAGATTCCTTTATATTCTCTTCTTTTTCTATATTACAATAATCATCATATAAATCTTCATTACTATCTTTATTTAAATCTTTCTCACTTAAAGTATCCTTATTTCTTTTTTCCATCTTTTTATTTGCATTTATATAAATGTTTTTTCTCTTTATCCAATTTATATAACTGCCTAACAATTGTTTACCTAACTTTATAACAAACAGTAAAATTTGCCATGCCAGTATCTCTAAACCTATAAATGCTATAGTCGCAAATATACAAAACATTGTAACATCTGGAACCATTGAAATAAATTTAATCACAAATGGAATTGATATGACAAAAGCAATCAATGTACATACTAACCCAATAGCAACTGAAATAATAGCACATACAAATGCAAATGCTGGAATAATCAATAATAAGGATAAAAATACTAATAAAATCTTTATAGCTTCTCTAGATACTCCTCCGACACCTTCTTCTATACTTGGAGTAAGCTTATCATTTACTCTTTCTTTCGATTTATTGTACTTTTCTTTAGCTTCATCTTTTAAAATAGAATAACCCTTTTTCATATCTAACTTGAATTTACTAAACTTATCATTTAAAATATCTGTGTTTATTATTTTTTCATCTTCAATGTTTTTTTCTTTTGTCTGTAGAATAAGTTCTCTTGCTATAGATTTTGGTGAACCAAGTGATGCTATTATTTCCATATCACTCTTTCCCTCTATAATCCCATCTACAAAATATTCTTCATAATCTCTCAATATATCATTAACTTCGCTCTCAGAAAAATCCTTTTTTAGATAATCCTTTAAAATTTCCAGAAACTCAGTTTTATTCAAGTTCATTACCTCCCTCATCTTCACTTATTAAAATCTCAACAGCTTTTACAAATTCTCTCCACTCTTCCATCAGATTGGATAAGTTTTCTTTTCCTAGTGAAGTTATTCTATAGTATTTTCTAGCAGGACCCTCATTAGATTCTAGTATATACGTTTCAAAATACAAATCTTTTGTCAGTCTTCTTAGAATAGGATATATCGTTCCTTCATTTACATCTATTACTTTGGAAATATTATGTACTATTTCATATCCATACATATCTTTTTTAGATATTAGAGCAAGTACACAAATTTCTAAGACACCCTTTCTAAATTGTGTGTTCATATACTCCATCCTTTCTTTAAATACACAGTATTGTGTTTTACAAGGTACTATGTTAAAACTTCTTATGTTTTTATAATAACACAGTACTATGTTTTACACAATAGTTATTTTTTAATATTATTATTGATTAAATTCTTATGTAAATGTATAATACTCTAATCAGATATATTTTATGAAAGTGGTGATAAATTGTCTAAAACAAAAGAAGATAAAACTATATTAATCTTAACAGCTCAATTTGGTGCTGGTCATATAAGTGCTGCAAAAGCAGTTAAAGAATGTATCATGGAAAAATATAGTAATTACAATGTTGTTATACAAAACTTTATAAATGCAAGTATACCTATGATGAATAAGCCTATGGTGAAGCTTTATGAAAACAATACAAAATATACTCCTGGATTATATAATTATTATTATTATTTTAAGAAATCGTTTGACTCAAGACATGATTTCTCTCATAAATTATATACACCTAAACTTTCTGAGTATATTTCTGATATAAATCCAGATTTGATTATCTCTACATTTCCACTAGCTGCTGCTTGTGTAAATAATTTCAAGATAAAAAACCCTGATATAAATATACCAACATTGACAGTTATCACAGATGTTGTAGACAGTATGGAATGGGTTTTTGAAAATACAGATTTATATTTTGTTCCATCTCCAGAGATAAAAAATAGATTTTTTCAAAAAGGAATAAGTCCAGATTCCATAAAAGTTACTGGTGTTCCTGTAGATAAGAGATTCCAGATTGAAAGTAAAGAACCTTGTTATGGAAAATATAGGCTATTGCTTTTGGGTGGAGGAAGAGGTCTATTTGATATAGATGAGGATTTTATGCATTGGATAGATGACTTCATTGAAGAACATATTAATTCCATAGAGATTACAATAGTTACAGGTAAAAATAAAAAACTATATGATAATTTAACTCATAAAAAACCTCTAAAAAATATAAAAGTACTTGGATTTGTAAATGATATGTACAATCTGATAAAAGAATGTGACTTAATGTTGACTAAACCTGGAGGAGCAACTATATTTGAAGCAATCCAGTCTCAAACTCCAGTACTTGTTAAAATGCCAAAAGTTGGTCAAGAAATTGAAAATGCTAAATTTATAATAGATAAAGGACTTGGAATGATTTATAGTGATGACTTAGACCTAAAAAACATATTTTATAAGTTAGTATCAAATGAGTTTGATTCTATAATAAATTTTATGAAAAAGAATCTAGAAGAGTTTAAAACAGTCATTCATCCAGATGAAATTGCTGATTATATATCAGAATTAATAGATAATCAATATAATTAATTTTATATTAATTTTATTGTAAAACTTAAAATCCAAAATTAAAGGCAATTGAGTATGGTTTTTACATTTGAGATTTAACTCAAAATGATTTAACCATACTTAATTGCCTTTATAACATCAAAATCAAATTATTACTACTTTATCTTAATATATATTTTTCTTGTATTGCATATATAATTGTTGTATTTCTTCCATGCTTCTCTTTAGTTCTATTTGTAAATCCGAAGCAGTTTGATAATCTTTATTTTCTACAGCCTCTCTTACTCTAGTAAATAGTGATTCCCTAGTTAAAGTATCTTTCATAATATTAAACTTTAAGTCTGATATTGAATTCCAAACTACTTCATCAAGTGCATCCATATTTTCTTTTGTGTGTACTTTTACAATACTTCTTATCTTTTGAATTCCAGCTTCTATTATTCTAGTTTTTAATTTTTTTTGCCACTTATCTATTGCCCCAACTTTAAATGATTCTATTATACTATCAGTAAATACATCACCTTGTTTTAAAGATTTTAATTTAGAAGCATATATTTCTAGGTTTTTCATATTTTCATAAACTGTTGCTGGAGGTGTTCCAAATCTTGCATTTCTTTCTTCTAAATTATAATGTTCAAATACATCATTTTCATCTCTATATGCTCTGTCTTTTTCTAAATAGAAACTTTCTTCTCCCACATTTTTAGATAATTCTTTTTCTAGTTCTTTAGTACTAAGTCCACTCTTAGCTGCTGCTTTTATACCATCTAACATTGTTTGATAACATCCTGCTATTACTAGGTAAGTATTAGATAGAGGACTTGGTGATCTTAATTCAAATCTTACAGTTTTTGGATTCTTTATATCTCTTATTAACCCAACAAGTACCGACCTATTTCTAGATGGCATTTCATAACTATGACCTAAAGATGTAACTATACATACAGGTGCTTCAAATCCAGGAACCAGTCTATTAAATCCATCATTAGAAGCTGTTACAATCGGATTTAATACTTCATAATTATAAAGAAGTCCCATAAGAGCTCCATACCCTAATTCACTTAGATAGTCTTCTTTTAAATCTTTTGGAGCAAATAAGTTTTTGATACTTCCATCTTTTAATTTTGCACTTACTCCTACATGTGTATGACCACCACTTCCTGCAACTCCATGAATTGGCTTTGCTTTAAATGTAACTTCTAATCCATGCGATGTAAATACATCTTCTATAACATCTCTTACTAATAATTCATTATCTGCCGCTTGTAGTGGTGTAGAAAACTTCCAAGAAACCTCTAATTGCTCCATAGCATGGTTTGTTTTTCCATCTATACTTATAGAACTTTGAATTCCCCCAACCTCTTTATGAGCCATTTCAGGGCTTACACCTAGCTTTTGAAGTATTATTAAACTTTGTTCCAGACAAGTTCTTATAATACCATGAGTTCTTTTCCAGTATTGTTCTTTTAAGCTTTGTGATACATATAATTTTTCTAAGTCAGCTTTATCTTCAGGAGTATTAACCCAAAATTCGAGTTCTGTAGCTGCTGTTAACATTATTTCTTCTATATCATCTACTGAGTTTATTCCTATATTGTTTATTACATGTGGATATTCTCTAAATATTTCAAACATAGATTTCTTAAAATATTTATCTGCTTTTTGAAGAATTCCCCTAGAACATACTTTTTTATTATCGTGTATTAGAAATGCAGGTATCTTTAATGTTCCTACAGGCAACCCTACTTCTTCATCTATGTATTCCATATTGTAATCTACATACCAATGACAACTTTTATCTGGCATTAAGTCTACTTTTGCATTATTCAATGTTGCTATATTGTAAAGTTCAACACTTGAACCATCAGTTTGTATAGCTGATTCTAAGAATTTATCTATATCCTCTAAAAATAATTCTACAGGAATTTTTTCATCTGTTGCATTTCCTCCTAAGTCAACTCCCATTAAAGAAACGAACCTTATGTTTTTATTGCTCTCTAGGATTTCTCTTATTTCTTCATTGGTATGCTTATCTTTCTCTATTACATATAATAAACTCTCCATCTTTTCACTCTCCTATGATTTTTGTGTAAATTTTATTTTATTAAATATACAAGATAAAATTCATTTTTCCTTATATTTATGAATTTTCCTCGCAAAATATTCGTGTTTTATTCGTGTTTTTATTTATATTATTATATATCAAGTACAAAAAGTTCGCAATATTTTTTCTTGGAAAAATATTATACATACAATAGTTTAACATTTTTATAAATATGGGGTATACTAAAATAAAAGTATTTTTGTTTAAAAATTTAATTTAGCTTATAATATAATCTATACTAGTAATAATACAAAAATTTAGGAGATAAACTTTATGGAATACATAATTTTCGATTTGGAATTCAACCAAGGATTTGACAAAAAACTCAATAAAACTGTATCCAATGAAAAATGTCCTTTTGAAATTATACAAATAGGAGCAATTAAACTGGATTCTAAATTTAATATAGTAGATACATTTAATAGCTATATTAAACCTACACTATACAAGGCAATGCACCCTTTTATTAGTCGTATGACCAATATTAAAGACTCTGATTTTAACGATTCACCTACTTTTCCTGAGGTTTACAACAATTTCATAAAATTCATAGCATCACACGACCCTATACTATGTGTTTGGGGGGTTGGAGATTTAAAGGAGTTATACAGAAATATCAATTATCATAAGCTAGCATCAGATATTTTACCTAAGTCTTATATTAATATTCAACAACATGCATCTAAATATTTTAATAATCCAGCAGGAAAAAGTATTGGCTTGAAAAATGCTATTTCTATATTGGAACTTGATGAAAAAATGTCTTATCACAACGCTTTAAATGATGCATATTATACAGCGAAGGTTTTTATTAAGATATATAATCCAAGCATAGTACCTGATATATATGTGTATACAAATATTAAATCTAAATCTATAAAGTATTCTAATAAAAAAAGAGTTGACTATGATAAATTATTTGATGAGTTTAAGAAAATTCTAAATCGTGATTTGACTAAAGATGAGAAAAAAATTATTAATTTAGCTTACAACATGGGAAAAACAAATCAATTTGAATTAGAAAACTCTAAGCAAAGAAAAAATAAGTGAAATTTATTTAGGTTAAAAAAAGGCATGTAGATTAAAAGAATAATTAACTTTAAATTTACATCTACAGCCCAATTTTTATCCTGATTAAACTTCTATCTTATCTCTAATTCTACTGGACAATGGTCTGACCCCAATACCTCAGTATGTATATTTGCACTTGTCAATCTATCTTCTAATTTTTTAGATGCACAAAAATAATCGATTCTCCATCCAGCGTTATTTTTTCTTGCATTAAATCTATATGACCACCAACTATACACTCCTTCTTTATCAGGATTAAAGTATCTATATGTGTCTATAAATCCACTATCTAATAATTTAGAGAATTTTTCTCTTTCTTCTTTTGTAAAACCTGCGTTCTTTGTATTGTTTTTAGGATTTTTTAAGTCTATTTCTTTATGTGCAACATTCATATCTCCACACACTATTACAGGCTTATGATTATCTAATTTAACTAAATAATCTATAAAGTCATCTTCCCATCTAGTTCTATATTCTAATCTCTTTAATTCAGATTGAGAATTTGGCGTATATACAGTAATAAAATAAAAATCTTCAAATTCTAAAGTTATAACTCTACCTTCCTTATCATGTTCTTCTATATTTATTCCATACATTACTTTTAAAGGCTCTTTTTTTGTAAATATAGCAGTACCTGAATAGCCTTTTCGCTCTGCATAATTCCAGTACTGAAAATAACCTGGCAAATCTAACTCTATTTGCCCTTCCTGTAATTTAGTCTCTTGTAAGCAAAATATATCTGCATCAATATCTCTAAAAAAGTCTAAAAATCCTTTCCCAACACACGCTCTTATCCCATTGACATTCCACGATATAAATTTCATATTCCACTCCTCATCTAAATAGTAATTTTCTATTAGTTTTTTTATTTATTTTTCTATTTGTTTTTATTTTAACATTAATATACTATAAATTTATTTTAAAATCATTATTTCTTTAATACCTAAAAGATACATACTTTAATCAAATTTTAATTTTTTTGTTAATTCTTCAGGATTCATTGAAGAAACATACATATTTGTTCCAAGTTCAAATCCTCCAAGGTTATACTTTCTTGGTATTATGTGCATATGGACATTAAAGTATGATTTTGTTTCAATTTTTGTTGGATGAGTATGGATACATAAGTTAAATGGCATATACCCATTTATATTATATAATTTTTTAAATAACTTTTCGAATATCATAGAAATCTCTTTTACATTATTATCTGTTAATTCATCAAACTTTATGTTGTCTTTAAATATTACTCTTACTTCTCCACTGTACTTAGTTGCATATGGTATAATCACTAAAAAAGCGTCTCCATTATAAACCACTCTTTTATTTAAACTTATTTCATTTTCTACCAAGTCATTATACAAAGAGCTTTTATTACTATCATAATACTCTTTTGAAACCAACAATTCATTTGTAATTTCAGGTGGAATAAAAGACATAGATAGTATTTGAGCATGTGGATGCATCAAAGATGCTCCAGCCTTTCTCAAGAAATTTTTAAAAATACTCACATATTCTACTTTGTCATCTTTCGACAAATCTTTAAATCTATTTCTATACATAAAAAAAACATCTTCAAATTCTTTTTGATTCATATTGTAAAAACTGCTGTTATGTTTATTGCTTTCTATCATTACCTCATGAATACCATATATATCTCTTGCCAAATCATCAATTATAGGAAATTTATTATATATAGATTTTACAAGCCAACCTTCATCACCTTTTATTTCAAATAGTGTATCTGTTGCATAAGCTTCATTTCCCTTACAAAATGGGCATCCTTCATCGTATTCATTCGTTTCTTCTTCATCATTTGGTACATCAATTGTATCTAATGGTCTTTTCAGCCTATCAGTAGCAAATATAACAACATCATTAGTAATTGGATCTATTCTTAATTCTCTCATAATTAACACCTCTTAGTTAATAGCCTTTAATATAATTATATGATATTTATTGTATCTGTTAAATAAATTTATAATATTTTTTATAATTTTACATATTTAGTATTAGGTATTTTAATTTTCTAATACAAAAAAATTATAACTAATATATCCATATATTATCATACTATAAATAAGTTTATGTACATATAATTTATTAGTATAAATACGAGTGTTTCACTGTAATTTGTTAAAAGTTTATTTTAAAGCTATATTAATTTTTTTTGATGATTTTTACCTATAAGTATGTTATTATTATCTTGTAAAGATGTCTTGTATTCCAATATACAATTTACATAATACAATATACGTATTTAAATTAAATAGGGGGTATTAAAATGAATTATTCAAACAGAGTTAGTGCAATGCAAGCCTCTCCAATCAGAAAACTTGTTCCATTTGCACAAGCAGCAAAAGATAAAGGAATCAAAGTATATCACTTAAATATAGGTCAACCAGACATAAAAACTCCTCAAGGGTTTTTTGATGCTGTTAAAAACTTTGATAGCGAAGTTTTAGAATATGCTACTTCTGAAGGTATTCCAGAATTATTAGAAGCACTTCAAAATTACTACAAAACTTACAACATGGATTTTGAAAAAGATGAATTATTAGTGACTAATGGTGGTAGTGAAGCTTTACTTTTCACTATGATGGCTGTTTGTGACCCAGGAGATAATTTATTAGTTCCAGAACCATTCTATACTAACTACAATGGATTTGGTCAATGTGTAAACGTGGAAGTTAATGCTGTTACAACAAAAGCAGAAAACGGTTTCCACCTTCCATCAAAAGAAGAAATAGCTTCTAAGGTAGATGATAGAACTAAAGCTATAATTCTTTCTAACCCAGGAAATCCAACTGGTGCAATTTATACAAAAGAAGAACTTAATATCCTAGCTGAAATAGCTAAAGAAAAAAATCTATGGATAATAGCAGACGAAGTTTATAGAGAATTTGTTTATGATGGACTTGAGTATACTAGCTGTGGTAACTTAGAAGGTGTACAAGACAGAGTTATAATAATAGACAGTGTTTCTAAGAGATACAGTGCTTGTGGTGCTAGAATTGGTTCTATCGCTTGTAAAAATAAAGGTCTTATAGCTCAAATACTTAAATTGTGTCAAGGAAGACTTTGTGTTCCTACATTAGAACAAATAGGAGCTGTTGAATTATACAAAACTCCAGCTTCTTACTTCAAAGAAGTTAATGAAGAATACAAAAAAAGAAGAGACGTATTATACAATGAATTAATGAAAGTTGAAGGTGTTATATGTAAAAAACCAACTGGTGCATTCTATATAGTTGCTAAATTACCAGTTGAAAATGCAGAAGATTTCACAATCTGGATGTTAAAAGAGTTCAGTAAAAATAATGAAACTGTTATGGTTTGCCCTGCTGAAGGATTCTATGCTACTCCAGGTTTAGGACGTGACGAAATAAGATTAGCTTACATCCTAAATGAAACTGACCTTCATAGAGCTGCTACATTATTAAAAGAAGGTTTAGAGCAATATGTAGCTTTACACAAATAAATTTTAAAAGTTTACTTTATGTAAATTTTATCAGATAAAAAGTCCCCTTTTCAACCAATATTTGAAAAGGGGATTTTTCATAGTTTTCTATCTAAATTCGTCTTTATTTAATATATATTGAAGAGTATTTATTGCTCCTAGATAGTTCTTTCTATCTTCTTCAGTTAGTCTAGAAAGCTTCTCTTCTAATCCATCACTCAATTTATCCATAAAATCAGAAGCTATCTTATCTCCTTCTTCTGTAATATCAATTAAATACTTTCTTCTATCAACTAAATCTCTTTTTCTTGTTACATATTTCTTTTCTGTTAAATCATCTACCATACTAGTTAGACTGCCTTTTTCTATATTTAATTTAGAGCATAAATCAGTCATGCTTATTACTCCATAATTTCTTATAAATACTAATGCTCTTAATTGTGTTTTATTTACATTATAGTCTGGTGCGAATTTTTTTAGGTCTTCTAAATATAAGCTAGAATAAATCTTCGGAAATGTTTTTACCAAAAAACTTATAGTATCTTTTACTACGTATTTCATACAATCACCTCAGTTGTTTTAAAATTTATTAAATTATCTAACTAACTTATTTCAGTTTACATTAAAAATATTGCAAGTACAATAGTTTTTAAATAATGATTAAATTTAATTAGTAATCTTATTGTTTTTCTTATTTTTAATAATATTTCTCTGATTAAATATTATTTATATAGCTATTTTATTAAATTCATGATATAGTAAATAAGGAAGAACTCTTCACAGCGGTGAAGAGCAGACGCTAGCCCATTAAAATGGCTATCTTATTTATAAATAAGATAGCCATTTTTAATTATATTTTATCTATAAAACTTACACTCTTAAATCCACATCTACTTTTCCTAAATCTTCTTTATAATCTTTTATAGCTGGTTCTACAACTTCATTTACAAATTCTACAACTTGTTCTGGGGCTCTACCTATAAAGTTTTTTGGGTCCATTATAGATAATATTTCTTCCTTACTCATTTTAAATGAATCATCATTCATTATAAGCTCAATTAAATTATTATCTTTACCTTCATGTTTAACTCTATAAGCAGCTTTCATAGAATATTCTCTTATTATCTCATGTAATTCCTGTCTATCTCCACCTCTTTTTACAGCTTCCATAAGTATTGTTTCTGTAGCCATAAAAGGAAGTTCTTCATTTACACGTTTATTTATCATATTTTCATATACTACTAACCCATCAGTTACATTTATACCTATTTCAAGTATAGCATCTGCTGCCATAAAAGCTTGAGGTATAGCTAATCTTTTATTGGCTGAGTCATCTAATGTTCTCTCTAACCATTGAGTAGCCTGTACCATTGCAGGGCTTATAGATTCAGATATTATATATTTAGATAAAGAAGCTATTCTTTCACTTCTCATTGGATTTCTTTTATAAGCCATTGCTGATGAACCTATTTGATTTTTTTCAAACGGCTCTTCTAATTCTTTTAGACTTTGTAAAAGTCTTATGTCATTAGTCATTTTATGCATACTTTGAGCTATTCCTGATAATACACTTATTACTTGATAGTCCAGCTTTCTAGTGTATGTTTGTCCACTTACTGCATAAGAAGAACTATATCCCATTTTGTTACAGATTTTCTTATCTAACTCTTTTACTTTTTCATGGTCTCCTTCAAATAAACTTAAAAAACTTGCTTGAGTCCCAGTAGTCCCTTTAACTCCTCTTAATTTCATATTGTCTATTCTATAATTTAAGTCTTCTAAATCAAGAATTAAATCTTGAGCCCACAAACAAGCTCTTTTCCCTACTGTTGTAAGTTGTGCTGCTTGAAAGTGCGTAAAACCAAGAGCTGGCATATCCTTATACTTAAGTGCAAATTCTTTTAAGTTGTTTATCAAATTTACAAGCTTTACTCTTAAAAGTTTTAGAGCTTCATTCATTTGTACAACATCTGTATTATCTCCAACATAAGCAGATGTTGCTCCTAAATGAATGATTCCTTTAGCTTTTTCACATTGTAAACCATACGCTTTTACATGAGACATTACATCATGTCTTACTTCTTTTTCTATTTTTCTAGCTTCATCAAAATTTATATTATCTATATTAGCTCTTAACTCATCTAATTGTTCTTCAGTTATATTGATTCCTAACTCATGCTCACCTTCAGCAAGAGCAACCCATAATCTTCTCCATGTAGAAAATTTAAATTGTGGAGAAAATATATAACTCATATCTTTACTACAGTATCTATCTGTAAGCGGATTTGAGTACGTAGTATATTTGTTATCTATCATTATATTAGCACCTTCCTTAAATCTTTTGTTGTATAGTTATTATGTACATATTAGTACATAAATAATTATATATAATTTTACGAACTATAACAAGGCTTTTTTATTTTTTGTTCATATTTATATAGATTATTTTTTATGTGCTAATATTTTTTATTTATATCTAGATTATCTTTTTCAATTAAATAATCCACAATCTCGCTATCAACAAAATTCAATACATATTTATACCTAATTGCATAGTATTTATCACTCCAGCCAAGTTGATTTTTTACGTCACTCTCATCTGCCCCAAGTCTTAAACTTATTGCTGCAAATGAATGTCTAAAGTCTCTTGCTGAATATTGAGAAAGTCCTGCTAAATCTAATGCTTTTTTTACTATCAATCTGACATTTCTATCTGTTATAGAATTGCTTTTTTGAGTTGTAAAAATAAAATCATCATTAGGTATTATTACTTCTGGAAGTCCAGAATAGTTTCTGTAGTCTTCTAAAAGCCTAAAAAAGTATGGATGTAACTTTACTACTCTCTCTTTTCTTCCCTTTCCTAGTCTAACATACGAGTTATCGTTTTCATCTACCATAAGGTCTTTCCACTTTAAGCTAACTAATTCATTTAATAAACACCCAGTAGTAACTAAACAGACTATTATCACTCTATCTCTTATATTCAGTTTTGGCAAAATACCTATAAGCTTATTTATTTCCTGTATGCTTAAAACATCATCCTTTGTCTTTATTCTAGTTACTGTTGGTTTTTCTACATGTCTAAATGGATTTATATCTATATATCCTTCTTTTTTTAAGAAGTTGTAAAAACTATGTAAATAACTATATATCTTTTCACAAGTTGATTTTGCATATTTGGTTTGTATATAGTCCACAAAATTTTTACAATCTTCTTTTGTTACATAAATTAATTCCTTTCCTTTTAGAAACTCTTTAAATAACATAACCTTTGATAAATAATCGTGTTTTGTATTTGGGTTTAATTTTGTAGAAAAAACATTAAAAGTTTCATACTCATAATCATCCAATATTTTCGTACTATACATAATAACTCCTTTCCTTTTCATAAAATAAAATAGTTATACTTTTACTATACCATATATTTCCCCCTCATATATACCCCTTATTCAATAGACAAGTTTCAAGTTTATGATTTTAAATTATGAAGGTTTTATGAAAATATCAATCTTCCATTGTGCACTACACAGTACTATGGTATTATAAGTTAGTAAAAGATGGCATATTTTATTAATCTTTGAATAAAATATGCTACTATAAATTTGTATTGGAGGTATTTAAATTTGGAAACATTTAGTTTGCTTGAAGTTTTTAAAGCAGTCATTTTGGGAATAGTTCAAGGAATTACAGAATGGCTACCAGTAAGTAGTACAGGGCATATGATATTAGTTGATGAATTTATAAAATTGAATTTTTCATCTACATTTATAAATACATTTTTAGTTGTAATTCAATTTGGTTCAATATTGGCTGTACTTGTTATATTTTTTAGGAAGTTAAATCCTTTTGATAGTGCAAAAAATACTAAACAAAAAAAAGAAACAGTTCGCTTATGGCTTAAGGTTATAATTGCAGTTATACCATCTGGAGTTATTGGTATACTGTTTGAGGATGATATAGACAGATTATTCTTCAATTCAACAGTAGTTGCAATTGCTCTTATTGTATATGGTATAATAATGATAGGACTTGAAAATAGAAATAAAAGACCAAAATATAAAGATTTTTCTCAAGTTACATATAAACTAGCTCTTTGTATAGGTTTATTCCAATGTCTAGCTCTTATTCCAGGTACATCTAGATCTGGTTCAACTATAATCGGTGCAGTATTACTTGGTACTTCTAGATACGTAGCAGCAGAATTTTCATTCTTCTTAGCTATTCCTACAATGCTTGGAGCTAGTGCATTAAAACTTTTAAAAGCTGGGTTTGGATTTACTGGATTTGAATGGCTTATTTTAGGTGTTGGCTCTGTAGTAGCTTTTATAGTTTCAATCGTAGTTATTAAGTTTTTTATGGATTATATCAAAAAACACGATTTCAAAGTCTTTGGCTATTATAGAATAATTTTGGGTATAGTTGTTCTTGGTTATTTCTTTTTATTCTAGAGTATTTTAATTTAATGACAAATGATAAGGAGAAAAATTATGAGTGTTAAAAAGGAAATATTTGATTGGATTAAGTCAATAGCCATGGCTATTGTACTTGCATTTGTAATATTACAATTTATAAGACCTTCTATTGTTAGTGGAGAATCAATGTATCCTACTTTAGATGATAAAGACTATCTAATTTTAAATAGAATATCATATAAAGTTGGTAAACCTGAAAAAGGTGATATTGTAGTTTTTAAAACTAATTTAGTTGATGGAGATACTGGAAAGAAAAAAGATTTAATAAAGAGAGTTATAGCTACTGAAGGTGACAGTATAAAAATATCAAATTCTAAAGTATATGTAAATGGCAAATTACTAACCGAACCATATATACATAATAATTATACTTCTGGAGATATAGACACAGTTGTTCCAGAAGGAAAGTTATTTGCAATGGGTGATAACAGAGAAAATAGTAATGATAGTAGATTCCCAGATGTAGGTATGGTTGATGAAGACGAAATTCTTGGTAAGGTCATGGTAAGGTTATTACCTTTTGATAATATTGGAAAAGTAAGTTAAAAAAATAAGAGACTGAGTTGGTAATATTTATTCTACACAATTCAGTCTCTTTTAATTTTTTGAATTCAAAATATGTTTTATTCCCTATCTTCTTTTGATTCTGTAATAATTCTTATTATATCACTTGCATCTTCATTAAAGGTTGTTACTATACTTAGATAGTCAGTGGCCCTGCTCATAGCCAAATAAACCTTATTTAAATCACCTACAAAGTCATTTACTTGATAATCTTGCTCTGTATCATTTATTGTTTGATTATACAACATTTCTAACTCACATATTATTATCGCTTTATATTCTAAATTCTTTATTGTATATATATTTGCTATTGTCGTTCCTATCTTCTTACTTATGTTTGTTAAGTTATCTTCTGCGCATATATAAGGAATTTGTGCTTCTTCTAATGCCTTTTTTAACATGTATTGAAAATAAATAGTTTTTCCACTTTTTAATTTCTTCTTATTATAAGGATATACAATAGCAACTTCAGAATAATCAAGACCTTTTTTGCTTATTAAATATTCGATTTCCCATATTACAGAACTTATTTGGTCATCTAAATCACTTACTTTTATTATATCAACCGACTTATTACCACCTCTAAGTGCTTTTGTATTAAAAAAAGTATTAAACTTTGTATTAGATCTTAATTCATTAATATAAGCGTTAGAATTATTGGAAAAATTATTTGTAAAATCAACAATTTCTTTAGCTTGCCTATAATTTTTATTTAATATTATTTTATCATCAAACTCTATATTGCTGTATAGTTTCCTAAATATATTTAGTCTATTAAAGATATTTAAAGAGTTACAAGAATACACATTAAATATGAATTTTGTTTTATATAAAAACTCTCTTATAAAATCTATTTCATAATCTAAAAAACTTTCTGCTTCATCAATAAAAATCGCCTTAAACATATTTTTATTCTTTATAATGTTTTGTGCTTGCTTTACAAGATTATTAAATGTTTTTTCATAATCATTTTTTAACATATTATAGTCAATAATTAGATTATATTTTTTAGCTAATTTAAATATAAAGGAACTAAATGTATGAACTTCTAAATTATTATTGTCTTTATATAATAATTCTATTCTTTCTCGAAGTTCATTACATAGTTGTTTTGTATGTGTAAATATTAGTAACTTATGATGTGGATATACTTTTGCCAGTTTTATAGCTCTAGAAAGCATATTTGCCGTTTTTCCTATACCAGAACCGCCTTCAATAAGTGTATTTCCATATTTAATAGAAATAGCATCTTTAATTTGAATTTCTTCCATCATAGTTGCTGTATACTTATAGTCATCATTATAGAAGGAAATTTTTTTAAATTTTTCGTTTAGGTGAAGTGTGTCATTTATTATATAGTATTCTGAACATATATCTAATAAAAATAAATTTAAATTTATTTCATCATTTTTTTCCTTAAGATATTCATCCAGTGAAGCACTAGCCATTATATCTTGAAGCTTATTTTTATCTATTATATTATTATTCACAAATTCTTCAAACTCATAAGCTTCGTCTACTTCAACATATGGCATAATGTAAACATAGTTATAGCTTATATTTCTATTCTTTTGTCCCATTTTTAGTTTCAAAAGCTCATATTCCTCATGCATAACTTCAAGTAACTCTTCTTCCAAAATAAAATATATGTCTTCTGTTGTATCCATAAATTTTATAAATAAAATTTTTCCATCTTTTACATACAACAAGTCAGTATTTATTCCTTTAAAAGGAGTAACTTTTGGCACTACTTTAACGTCCTTATTGATATTTTCGTAAAATACTTTCTCGAATTCTTTCAATTTCAGGGCGTCTAACTGAGAGTTTATATTTATGTATTGGCTCACTTATATTACCTCCTTCTGTTATAACTAATTATACCATTTTAAACTATATTTTTATATATACTTTTTATAGGCAAATTTCGTAAACAAATTCAAAATAAGTACAAATAAATACAAAACTATTAAAGAAAAATTGCAATAAGTATAGATATATATAAATATAAAATTCTTTATGATAAGCACTGACAAAATAAACTTCAGAATTATTTTTTTAAATAATAAATAAAATCTACTCTAAAAAGGTAAAATTTCTTTAACTATTGACTTATATTACTTAATTATATAAAAATTAACGAACAAAAAATTTTAAAACCTGCTAAAAAATAATTCATTCATATTAGCAGGTTTTATTTAAATTATCTTCCTAAAAAAACATTAAAGTTTGATATATCTGTGTAAACTGCATAAAAAACAGGGTAACGATTTTGGTATAGTTCATTTAAAAACTTACCTTGCATTCTCACAGGGAAATAGTGACCATCTATATGACGGAAGTTAAAAATCACTTCAAAAGTTTCTCTCTTAGGTATTGCTTTATTCAGTGTATCAAGTACAACCTGTAAATCCTCTGGTGATATAGGTGAAAGTACATCAAAATCTTTGGATGAAACATTTCTAGCTGAATAACCAGTAAACTCAAGCATTTTTTGATTAAAGTAAAGTAGTTTCAAATTTTCCATACAAGCAAATTTTGCAATACCATCAGTAGACATCTCCAACAATAACTTTACATCTCTAGTGTCTATATTAAATGCTATACCATCAATAGAATCATCCCCAAAAATATGGAAAGAATTTTTTCCATGACCCTTTGTATAGTAAAGTGCTTGGTCTGCTTTTTCATAGAGTTCAGAATACTTACAGCCATGCTCAGGATATATTGCCACACCAATGCTACATGAAATAGAAAATTCTTCATGTTCAGCAAAACGTTTCTGGTTAATCTTAGAACAAAAACGCTCTAATTTATCCATAATTACATAATTACTGCTATTGAAATCTTTTATCAACACAACAAATTCATCTCCACCAATACGCCCAACAATATCATCTTCACGAAATTGAGACTTTAATTCTAATGCAAATTCACTTATAATAAAATCTCCAAATGCATGACCATATCTATCATTTACATTTTTGAAATCATCAATATCAAAAATCAGAAAAATATGTTCTGAATTTTGATTTTTATCACTTTTTAAAAATGTACTAATAAAGTCCTCTGTTACTCCCTTATTATAAAGACCAGTAAGAGAATCACGTTGTGAACGCTCAAGAAGCAACAATTCTCTATTTTTTTCTTCATCTATATTTTCACGATAAGAAATCATGCGAACAGATTCATCTGATGTCCAAAAGAAAATTCTGGCAGTAATCCTCATCCAATGATAATTTTCTTCATCTCTTTTAATTAAAAAGTCATAACTTATGTTATTGATTCCACTATTATAACACTTAAGAACATTTTCAGGTAAAAATGTATCTAAATAACCTTGTGCATACTCTTCTTTAATTTGTCCTTTAGCAATTATATAGAGTGCTTCATCATATGGTGTGCTAAGACTTAAGCCAAACTCTTTAAAATATCGATTTGCATCTTCACAACCAGCTTTGTTATTAGTAACATCAATCTCAAAAATATTTTCATAGAGATCTTCAGTAGATTTACTCAATAACTTTTGATATTCTAATTTCTGAGAAGAGCTGAGATTAATTATTTGTTGCTTGTATTTCTTAAGCACACGTGTAATTGTAAAAAGTACAAACATTATAATTAAAATTATAATTGCAATCCCTTTTAAAAACTGTATTTGAAGTTGTCTACTCATTGTAGTCAAATCATTTTCCAAAACAAGATGCCATTTTAAACTTGGGATATACTGATATACAACATAACTTTTTAATTTTTCTGATGAATTCCAAAAACTATTCTGTTCTTTTTTATTGCTCAAGATTAAATCTTTTGAAGCAGATAAATTACTACTTTCGTCTTCAAATAAATTAACATGTTCATAGCCTGTTTCCTCAGATGATAATTGAACAAATCCTTTATCATCAATTAGACGTGCTACAACATCAAACTTTTCATCATATTCTTTAAGTAACATTTGTAATGAGTCAACTTTTAATCCAACCCCAATAATTCCCATAGTTGATCCATTATCATCTTTTATCTTACAATTTACAAATACAGTAATACTATTATTACTTGCCTCATCATTATCAACATTTAATGAATATTCTTCATCCTGTTTTAAAAAATCATAATACCACTGATTCTCTGAGTTGTCAGCACTAAGTGTCCTATCAAGTCCATTAAAATGATAATAATTATTTGTCTTGGTTGAAACTAAAAAAACAGAATCATAGGAATATTTATTTCTGTATGTATTTAAGTAATCCTGTAATTTATAAACAAAGTTCCTATCATTTATATATTCTTTCTCACTAGTTAAAAAATTTTTTAATAGACTATCATTGGCCATGGTAAGTGATACATTTATAGGTTGTGAAAGAAGTTTATCTATCTGATAATAAATACCTTCAGCAGCCAATGTAGATACATGTTCAATATCATTTTTAAAAATATTAGTATTAGATTGGTACCCAATCACAGATGTAGCTATAAAACCAATAGTAATAATAACGCAAACAATAACATTTGTATGTAAAAGTGTATTTTTTTTCATCATGTATCCTCTCTTTCATCATCACTTTGGCTCATTGTATTCTCAACTTTTTAGTGCTTACAATATAATTAATTTTAATCAGCAAACTATCTCAAAAACTTAATTTTATTTCAAATATTAAATTTCATAAATCAACATTAATGCATAGATATTACATGTAAAAACATATAAATTGCTCATCTAAATCATTTTTAATAATATAAATCTATTATATAATTTTTATTTATTATTATATATTTTTAATATTCCTATAATATATTAATATAATCGATAATGCACATCCAAAGCACATCAACAAAACAAAAAACTTAAGAACTTCTGCTGTATAAAAACATATTATCTATCTTTAACAATTATAATTAAAAGTTTTTTGATACAGCATACCTGTAGTTAATTCTGCCCAACTGTAATTTGTCATGTATTCTCCAGCATATGTGTTAATTGCCATCATATCCCACCTTAACATATTATAATAATCACAATCAAATTTTGTAATATCTACTGCAAGGCTATTCCATTTTTTAATAACTACATATTCAATTTTTGCATCCTTTATGGTTTTCATCAGATGTGATATAACAGTTTGCGTTTGATTTTGCAAAGAACGATTGTATTCTTTGTCTTCCCAAAGTACTGCTGCAATTTCAGCAATAGTCACACTTGCTCCTTTCCTATCTACTAAATAAGCAAGTAATTCTTTTGATTTTGCTCTACTAAAAGTTAATGGCTTTTCATCTACAAATACCTCAAAGTTACCAAATGTATGAATAAATATATGGCTCTTATGGTTCAAAACAACAGGAGAACGTAAATTTTCTATTTCTTTCTGAATTCCTTCTATTGTAACAGGCTTTAGAAGATATCCACTGGCATGCATTGAAAATGCATCTAACGCATATTCTGAATAACCAGTTACAAAAATAATATTTATGTTTGGTAAAATTTCTTTTGCTAGACATGCAAACTCTAGTCCATTCATACCGTACATCTCAATGTCAAGAAATGCAATATCTACAAAATTTCTTTTTAAATACTCTAGCGCCAACTTAGGTTCATCAAAAAGAGTAACTTTTTCAATACCAGAAATATATGTTAATTTTTCATTCAAATTTTTAAGAGCAATTTGCTCGTCATCTACTACAATTATATTCATAATTTTACCCCTTTCTAATAGGAATGATTATTGTTGCTATTGTACCTTTTCCTATACCACTTTCTATATTTAGAATTCCATTACATTGTGTCTCTAATCGTCTTTTTACATTTTGAATACCAACATGGCTTTTTCCATCATTAACTCTTTCAAAGGGTTGGAAACCTACTCCATCATCTTTTATAACAATATAAATGTTATTTTCATCCTTGGATGTTGATACTATAATTGTTCCCCCTTCTTTTTGTTTTGTAACACCATGTCGTATCGCATTTTCAACAATTGGTTGTATAGTGAGAACAGGAATAAAAAAATCAGTAATTGTAAGCTCATAATGTATTTTTATACGCTCTCCAAAGCGTAATAACTCTATGTACAAATAATTTTTTAAATGAGCTAATTCTTTTTCAAATGGAATTAGCTTTTTTTGTGTAAGAGAATCCATATTTCCACGAAGATAAGAAGAAAATTTTTCTACTGCATGAACTGCCATGTTAGAATCATGTTTACACAAATATTGGATAGTGTTAAGTGCATTATATAAAAAATGAGGCTGTATTTGACTAAGCATTATAGAAATACGATTTTCCATCAATTCTCCCTCTAATCTCTGTTGAAACTTTTCCTTTCTTTTGATAGATAGCATCATATGCCCAATCTGTAATACAATAGTGGTTAGAAAACCTATACAAAAAAATGGTAGACTTCTAATGTATATAGTATAATAATTTGCTATTTCTGCAATACCACCTATAGTTGCTGGTAGATAAGCAAACAAAGCAATCTTAGCATCAGATTCTCTGTATATAATAATTTCAATAACCAAGAACCCCATACCAAGTAATACAATTAGAATACAGATGCTATTTTGTAAAATCAGAAACTCATGCAAATCATAAATATGAAGTATTTGGAGAATAATACAAAGTAGTATAATAGTCATAATTAAATACACACATAAATTTATAACGTTCAATCTCCACTCAGTTAAGTAAGTAGACAAATAAAGTATACAAAAAGTTGGAAGTAAAAACTGCGACAGTAATTCCAAAATACTGACAAGAGTTGGAGATTGGATAATAAGAGTAAGTATATTAAAATCTGCTAAACACCAAATTCCTCCAAATATAGCAAAACATGATAACAAAAAAATCTGACGTGTTAACTCACTTTTCAAAAAAAACAAAATGATACTTGCAATTAGACCAAATAAGCCAAAAGATATTGTTAACATAGTAAATATAAGACCAATCCTGTTTTCGTGGAGTATACTAACAATTAAATCGCCCTTGGAGCCAATCTGCATTTCATCAAAAAAACATACTAATTGTAATGCTCGCCCACTAGGGTACACTCGTTGTATATTTATCTCAACTAAATCGTCAACCGATATTCCATCAGATTTAAAACCTGTCCAAAGATGACCTGTAGACTTTGTTAGTGCATTTTCTCTACCTTCTTGTATGGAAAATACCTCTTTATTAGATACACGAATATCAACTTTTAGATGGCTGATATGTAGCAAAAGTGTCTCTCCAGCTGGAATATTTCTGCTAAAATGTCCACGCAAATAAATAGACTCTTTTCTTATATCATTCAATGAGTCAACATTGATAAACGGCTGAAGATTTTCAGAATTAGATGTTCTAAATTCTCCAATAAATGAAACTGGAATAAGATTGCTTCGAGGATTTGAATGTTTATCTGATTTAAAAGCACAAACAAACAACAGTATTACTGATAAAGTTAGTAATACTGGTAAATAATACATATACCATCTAGATGTTTTCTTTTCCACAATAGTTTCCTCCATAAAATATATGTATATCTTTTATATATTTGAATATATAAAAAAATTATATAACCTAAAAATATTTATTTAGATATAATAGATTATTTTATCACTTCATTATATCAAACAAACTTAAATAATTATACAAACAATGTGTATATAAGGATTAATTTTATTAATTCTTTATAATTAATATTTATCAGCCTTATAATTATTTCAAATTATATCATTTTATACCTTGAAAATTAAAAAGCCACAGGATAAATTATTAAATCCTGTGGCAAATCTAAATTTTTAAAAATATTTTTATTATCATTTAGATATTTATATTTTATTTTGCATATTCTATAGCTCTTGTTTCTCTTATTATACTTACTTTTATTTGTCCAGGATATTCAAGTTCATCCTCTATTTTCTTAGTCATATCTCTAGCTAATAAGTGTATTTCTTCATCATTTATAGCTTCTGGTTTTACCATTATTCTAATTTCTCTACCAGCTTGTATAGCAAATGATTTTTCTACACCTTCGTATGAATTAGCTATTTCTTCTAGTTTTTCAAGTCTCTTAATATAAGCTTCTAAAGTCTCTCTTCTAGCACCAGGTCTAGCAGCTGATATTGCATCTGCTGCTGTAACTAATACAGCTTCTACTGTTTGAGGTTCATAATCTCCATGATGTGTACTCATAGCATGTATAACTTCTTTAGATTCCTTATAACGTCTAAGTAAATCCATACCTATTTCAACATGTGTACCTTCCATTTCATGGTCTACAGCCTTACCTATATCATGTAACAAACCAGCTCTCTTAGCTAATCTAATATCTGCACCTATCTCAGCAGCCATTATACCAGCTATATGAGCAACTTCTATAGAATGTTTAAGAACATTTTGTCCATAACTAGTTCTATAATTAAGTCTACCTAATAATCTTATTAATTCTGGATGAATTCCATGTACACTAGTTTCAAATGCAGCTTGTTCACCATATTCTTTTATAATATTGTCAACTTCTTTTCTCGCTTTTTCAACCATTTCTTCAATTCTAGCTGGATGTATTCTTCCATCTGCTATTAACTTCTCTAGAGCAATTCTTGCAATTTCTCTTCTTATTGGATCAAATCCTGATAAAATTACTGCTTCTGGAGTGTCATCTATTATAAGGTCTATCCCTGTTAAAGTTTCTAGAGTCCTTATATTTCTACCTTCTCTACCTATTATTCTACCCTTCATTTCATCATTAGGTAAGCTTACTACTGTAACAGTAGTTTCAGCTACGTGATCTGCTGCACATTTTTGAATTGCATATCCTATAATTTCTCTTGATTTCTTATCAGCTTCTTCTTTAGCTTGACCTTCTATCTCTTTTATCATTATAGACATTTCACGTCTTACATCTCTCTCAGCATTTGTTAAAATAATTTCTTTAGCCTTATCAGATGTAATTCCTGATATGCTTTCTAATTTTTCCAATTGTTGAGTTTTTATTACTTCAACTTCTTCTTCTTTCTTTTCAACTGTCTTTAATTTTTCACTTAAATTTACTTCTTTAGATTCTAAATTTTGTAATTTTCTATCTAAGACTTCTTCTTTTTGTACTACTCTTTTTTCATACTTTTGTACTTCTGTTCTTCTTTCTTTGTTTTCTCTTTCAGCTTCTGTTCTCCATTTATGGATCTCTTCTTTAGCTTCTAATAACTTTTCTTTCTGTACTGTTTCTGAATCGTGGTGTGCTTTATCTATTATTTCTTTGGCCAAGTTTTCAGCTTGTCCAATTTTTGCTTCAGATATATTTTTTCTAACAAAATATCCAGCTATAATACCAACAGCTGCACCTATTACAATCATTACTACACTATCTATGACATCCACCTCCTTCGTTAATAATCCCAAAATGTCATCACTATGATTAAAAAATATTCCTAATAATTAAAATTAAATTTAGATATTTTATCCTCACTTAATTTTATAATTTTTTCAACATTGTGTCAAGCTAATAGGGAGCGTGGTATGTCCTTATTTAATAGTTATTTTTTTATATTTTCACTTATTTTTCAACAACTTCTTCTGATACCAAAGTACCGGCTTCTTCACTAACCTCATTTAAATTGTAAAATGTTCTAACTTTTTCATCTATTTCATTAGTTAAATCCATATTATCCTCTAGGAATTTTTTTACATTTTCTCTTCCTTGTCCAAGTTTAGTGTCATTGTAACTATACCATGAGCCTGATTTTTTAACTATATCTATGTCAGCAGCTATATCTAAAAGATCTCCAATTTTTGATATACCTTCTCCATACATTATATCAAATTCAGATTGTTTAAATGGTGGTGCTACTTTGTTTTTAACAACCTTAACTCTTGTTCTGCTTCCTATAACCTTGTCACCTTGTTTTATTGTGTCTATTTTTCTAACATCCAATCTAACAGATGAATAGAACTTTAATGCACGTCCTCCAGTAGTCGTTTCTGGATTTCCAAACATTATTCCTACTTTCTCTCTTAATTGGTTTATAAATATAGCAACACAATTTGATTTTTTAATCGAACCAGTTAATTTTCTAAGTGCTTGAGACATAAGTCTAGCTTGTAAACCTACATGAGAATCACCCATATCTCCGTCTATTTCTGCTTTTGGAACCAATGCTGCAACTGAATCTATTACTATTATATCAATTGCACCACTTCTTATTAATGCCTCTGCTATTTCTAAGGCTTGCTCTCCTGTATCTGGTTGAGATATGATTAGATTATCAACATCCACACCCAATGCTTTTGCATATACTGGGTCAAGCGCATGTTCAGCATCTATAAATGCAGCTATTCCTCCATTTTTTTGAGCTGATGCTACACAACTAAGTGCAACAGTCGTCTTACCAGAAGATTCAGGACCATATATTTCAACTATTCTCCCTCTAGGTAGACCTCCTATACCAATAGCTATATCTAAACCAATTGCTCCTGTTGATATAACATCTATAGACATAGACGTTGCTTCTCCCAATTTCATTACTGAACCTTTACCAAAATCTTTTTCAATTTTACCTAAAGCTTCATTCAACGCTTTTAATTTTTCTTGATCTACACTCATCTCTATACCATCCCTTCATTTATCTACAAACATTTGTTCTCTTGTTATATATTAATTATATAACATAAATCAAACCTAGTCAATTTAAAAACGCTCTTAATGATTATATTTTTATTTGCTACATTTTATTTATAAACCATTATCAATAATTATATACACAAAAGAAAATATTCCTAAAAAAGAAAAGAGATATACTATTATAGTATACCCTTTTTTACATTTTTAAAATTTTAAGTTGCTATTTTTTATTTATTAATCAATCAATTTATGATTATTAAATGATAAGATTCTATTTAGAAGACATGAAAAGTTCTTTATTTTTATATAGGTATTCCCATCCAGAATATAAAGTAAGCAGTGTTGCTATAAGTATAAGAATTCCACCTATATTTAGTATTAATTCATTTTCAAACTGAGCCCCTAACAATAAAATTACTACTGATATCATTTGAGTTATCGTTTTAAGCTTTCCACTGCCACCAGCTGCTATTACTTTTCCATCAGCAGCTGCTATAGCCCTCAATATGCTAACTGTAAGTTCTCTAGCTACTATTATAATTACCATCCAACTACTTACAAGACCATCTTCTATCATACATGTAAGTGCTGAGATTACTAATAACTTATCTGCTAATGGGTCCATAAACTTCCCAAAATCAGTAACTAAGTTATACTTTCTAGCTATCTTTCCATCTAGTGCATCAGTAATTGAAGCTACTATAAAAATAATACAAGCTAATAAAAACTTGTTCGGTACATTAAATAACATTATTAAAACAAATACTGGAATTAAAAATATTCTAAACAAAGTTAATTTGTTAGGCAAGTTCATATACAACATCTCCCATTAAATCGTATTCCATTGCATCATTTATTTGAACACTTACGAATTCTCCTACTTCAAGATTATCTACACTTTTTACATATACTATACTATCAATTTCTTCTGCATCACCCTGTGTTCTTCCTGTATATACATTATTTTCTATTTGCTCTTCTATAAGGACTTCATATGTTTTTCCTATTTTTTTATCATTAAGTTCTTCAGATATTTTTTGTTGAATCATCATTAAAGTATCTCTTCTTTGTATTTTTACTTCTTCATCTATGTGATTTGGTAATTTATCTGCTGGTGTATCTTCTTCTCTTGAATATGCAAATGCACCTAGCCTATCAAATTTAACTTCTTTGACAAAATCTACAAGCTGTTTAAAATCTTCTTCTGTTTCACCAGGAAAACCTACTATTATCGTAGTTCTAAGTATAGCATCTGGTATATTCTTTCTTATAAGTTTAATTTTATTTAATATATCCTCTTTACTAGTTTTTCTATTCATTAACTTTAAAATACTGTTACTTGCATGTTGTATTGGCATATCAAAATAGCTACATATATTATCATGTTCTTTTATAACTTTAATCAGTTCTTCTGTTATTGATTCTGGATATGAGTACATGACTCTTATCCATTTAAACCCATTTATCTTTGCAAGCTCTTCTAAAAGTTCTGGTAATCTTTCTTTACCATATAAATCAAAACCATACTTTGTAGTATCTTGAGCTATAACTACGAGTTCTTTTACTCCAGATTCAGCCAATTTATTCGCTTCTTTAATTATATCTTCAAATTTTCTACTTCTATATTTACCTCTAAGCTTAGGTATTATACAATAAGTACAATTATTGGAACATCCCTCTCCAATTTTTAAGTATGCCATATAGCTAGGTGTAGATAGATATCTTGATAAGTCCTCATTAAATACAAACTCTATATCATCAAGGCTTACAATTTGATGTTTCTCACTCAAATCTTTAAGTATGTCATCTATATTTTGGTAGCTTCCTGTACCAACTATTGCATCTATTTCTGGAATTTCAGTTTTTAATTCCTCAGAGTATCTTTGAGCTAGACATCCTGTTACTATCAATAGCTTTAGATTACCAGTCTGTTTTAATTCTGCAAATTCTATTATCGTATCAATTGATTCCTGCTTAGCTGATTCTATAAACCCACAAGTATTTACTATAATTACATCAGCTTCTTCAAAATCTCCTATTAATTTATAACCCTTTTTATTTAAAATTCCCATCATTATTTCTGCATCCACCAAATTTTTTGAGCATCCTAATGATTCTAATGCTATCTTTAACATTTTTTTTCTCCTTCCAATATGCTCTCATATAAGCCTATAACATCTTCTAGGGCTTTTTGTGTGTCATCAAAATTTACAATTTTATTGTACTTATATTTTTCCACTGAATGCATATAAAGTGGGTCGTAATATTCTATAAGATATTTTTTTACAAGCTCTTCATATTTACCTGATTCTAATAAATCAATATATCCATCTACTTCTTTATGACCCAATCTTTTTCTGAATTTATTTATACACTCTTTTAAAACCAATATATTATCTTCACCTTTACCATAAATATAATCTCTACAAAGCCTATTGACTCTATTATCAATATCACATTCCAGTAGTATATGATACCCATCTCGTATCATTGCATCGAAGATTTCATTAGGAACTATGACACTTCCAACTCGCTTACTTTCACTTTCAACAAATATATAATCCTTCTTTGAGAAAAATATACTTTCAAATAAATTAGTTTCAAAGTTCTTTTGAGATGGTGGCTTCTCATCAAATGTTATAAAACCAAAGGTTGAACCACTATTTTTAGCTATACCTTCTAAATCTAATACATCTATTTCTTTTTTCTTCAATAAATGCAATAAATCAGTCTTTCCTGAACCAGTTAATCCATGCACAGATATAAAGTTCTTTGTATTCATTATATTTCTTAAGTAATCCAATACAAAGTTTCTGTAAGCCTTATATCCACCTTCAAGTTGATAAACATTTACACCTAATGATGACAATACATTTACTATACTTCCACTTCTCATTCCGCCTCTTGCACAATATATGACGATATTATCATAATTTGCTGCAAGCTCTGCTGCCTGTAAATATATATCCTTTAGCTTATATGATACATAATCAAATCCTTTTTGTATTGCTTCATGTTTTCCCTGCATCTTATAAATAGTTCCGACTTCATTATGCTCATTGTTTTTAAAAAGAGGCATATTAAAAGCATTTAATATATGGTCTTCTTCATATTCCCCTTCTGTTCTTACATCTACAAAAACTACTTTTTCTAGCTTAAGTGCTTTTTCTATTTCTATAACTGACAATTCTATTCACCTTCTAAATTCTGCAAATCTTGTTTGCTTATTAGTACCTTTCTCGGTTTGCTTCCCTCGCTAGCTCCAATTATACCTCTTTCTTCCATAGAGTCAATAAGTCTAGCCGCTCTATTAAATCCTATTTTAAATCTTCTTTGCAACATAGAAGCAGATGCTTGACCACTATCTACAACAAATTCTATTGCCTCACTTAAAAATTCATCCTCATCACTAGATTTTGATGTGTTAACTTTAGATATAGTTTCAATTATATCTTCCTCATACTTTATTCCATCCTTAACTTGGTCTTTTACAAAATCAATTACTCTTTCTGACTCACTTTCTGATATAAATGCACCTTGAAGTCTAACTGGTTTTGCCGCTCCAAGTGGGTAAAATAGCATATCACCTTTACCTAAAAGTTTCTCTGCTCCACCCATATCAAGTATTGTTCTTGAATCAGTTTGAGATGACACTGCAAATGCTATTCTAGATGGTATATTAGCTTTTATAACACCCGTTATGACATCAACAGATGGTCTTTGTGTAGCTACAATCAAGTGCATTCCAGCAGCTCTGGCCATCTGAGCTAGTCTACAAATATAATCCTCTACATCATTTGCGCTTGCCATCATTAAATCTGCTAACTCATCTATTATTATTACTATTTTAGGTAATTTTTCCTCTGATTTTTCATTATAACTTGTTACATCTTTTACTTGAGCATCTGCAAATAATTTATATCTTCTATTCATTTCTGTCACTGCCCAGTTTAAAGCATTAGCAGCTTTTTTAGGGTCTGTAACTACAGGTATCAGAAGATGTGGTATTCCATTATAATTTGCAAGTTCAACTACCTTTGGGTCTATTAAAAGTAATTTTACTTCATCAGGGTTTGCCTTATATAATATACTACTTATCAAAGTGTTTACACAGACACTCTTCCCTGAACCTGTAGAACCAGCTATAAGTAAATGTGGCATCTTACCTATATCTCCAATTATAATTTTACCTGCTACATCTTTTCCAAGTCCCATTGCAAGAGGTGAATCAAAATTATTAAACTCTTCACTTTCTAGAACTTCTCTTACTCCAACCATTTGAGCTTCCTCATTTGGAACCTCTATTCCAATTGCACTTTTCCCAGGGATTGGTGCTTCAATTCTTATACTTTTAGCTGCTAAACTCAAAGCTATATCATCAGTTAAGTTTACAATTTTACTTACTTTAACCCCTGGACTTGGTTGTATCTCATATCTTGTTATAGTCGGACCAACTGTAACTTGATTAATCTTTGCTTCCACTCCAAAATCTGAAAGTGTCTTTTCTAAAAGAGAGGCATTTTTTAAAACCTTCTTTTTGCCATTTTCATCAGATTTTTTATTTACTTTATTTAAAAGTTCAACACCAGGTTTTTTATAATTTGAATAGTCTTCATTATTTGACTCTGATACAATGCTTATTGGTTGAGTTTTTTCTACAGCTAAATTAGATTTGCTTATATCAACTTTCTTTTCTGGTTTAGTCTCTACAACTGAATTTTCATTTGTAGCTTTCTGTAACTCTTTTAAAACATCTAGTTCTGGCATACTTTGAGTTCCTTCTAATATTTCTAAATATTCATCTTCTGCCTTGTTAAAACCAACTATTTTAATAGTTTTATCGTCTACACCATCACCATTTTCTTCTTCTAAATATTCATCTTCTTCATCTTCATTGTCACGACCTTTTGACATTAGCCCTTTAAAAAATCCAGGCTTCTTGTTTACAGTAGTATCATCCACTTCATCAGTTATCATATCTATTGCAGATTTTTTCATATTTGAAATTTTATCTTTAAAAGTTAAATTACTGTCTTTTGATGCTTTAGATTTTGACTTTGCATTTGATACCAAGTCTTTTATAGAAATATTAAATATAAACATTATAGAAAGTATAAGAGCAAATATACTTATTAGCCATCCACCTGCTATACCAAATATTTTACTCATATAATACGCAATGGTTGTTGCTATTAAACCACTACCTTGTCCACTTACACCCAATTTCATAACATCATCAAACATATTACCTTTTAGTGGGCTATCTACAGGAAGAGTTCCTGCATTTAACAATCCATAAAATACAAAAATAAATAAAATAATTATGTAGTATAATTTAGTCTTTCTCAGTCTATATATATATTCATTTCCATCAAAAAATCCTAGAAGTCCTGTTATAATTACTATAAATGGTATTGCTATGGAAAGTCCTCCAAATAATCCTTTAAAGAGATTTTGCATTATCACAGGTATCCATCCCATAGAATTAGAATTTAAACTATATAATAAAAATACACCTATAAATATGGTTATCAAATTATGATATTCTGCATTAAAGCTTAAGGTATTTACCTTCTTTTTTTTCTTCTTTTTCGTGGCCATTAATATCACTCCTTATTTTTAGCAAGTTTTACCCCTTCATAGCAAAAAGTGCTAATGCCTTAACACTAACACTCCTACTTTATTACATCATTATATCATAAATTTTATTATTTAAACAAATTTTAATCATTATTTTTTTCTTCTTCTGACTCTTTTATAAGCTCTTTTAATTTTTTAATAGCATCTTTTAATCCACCAACTTCATCTATAAGCCCATAATCTACAGCTTCTTTTCCTATTAGAACACTACCCACATCACTTATAAGCTCATCTTTCTCATGCATAAGTTTATCAAGTATATCTCTTTCGATATTAGATGTTCTTATGATAAATTGAATTATTCTCTCTTGCATCTTTTTAAAATACTCGAAAGTTTCATTTATACCTATTACAAGTCCAGTTGTTCTTACAGGATGTATAATCATTGTTGCAGTTGGAGCTATAAATGAGTAATCACCAGCAGTAGCAAGAGGAACACCTATACTATGACTTCCCCCTAATACAAGAGTAACTACTTTTTTGGATGTACTATTTAAAAGTTCTGCAATAGCTAGACCTGCCTCAATATCTCCTCCAACAGTATTTAAAACAACTAGTACTCCTTTAACATCATTACTTTCTTCAATTGAATAAAGCATTGGAATTATATGTTCATACTTCGTAGCTTTTTTCTGAGGATTTCCTATAAAATGACCTTCAATTTCTCCAATTATAGTTATACATTGGGTATCTTTAGGAGGCTGAGGAGGCATCTCACTAGTGCCAAATTGTTTTATACATTCTCTTTCCTCACAGCTAGAATCTCTTCTACAATTATCTTTATCAAATGTTTCATTATCATCTTTATAATCTTTCATAAAAAAACTCCTATCAAAATATATTTAACTTAGTTTTACCAAATAAATCAAATATATTAAGATATAAGCAAAATTATTAAATTTTGAATAAAAGTAATTGCATTACGATTCTTATTTTACATAAAATTGTTGGTGTATTGCATGTACTGCTGTATGCATATCTTCTTCACTAACTAAACAAGATATAGTCATATTTGAATCTGATGTTTGTAAAAGAGATACTCCTGCTTTTGATAACCCTCTAACTACTTTTGACATGATACCAGACATTTCATCAGCTATTCTTGAACATATCAATGTTACTTTAGCACAATCTCTATTTACTTCATAATCTAATTCAAATTTATCCAGTATTTCTTTTAATTCTTTTATATCAGCATCTTCAATAACAAAGGCTTTTTCTGATATAAAGAAATTTATCATATCTATATTTATAAGTTTCTTTTCTATTTCATTTAATACTTCTGTAAACACTTCTTCTGCTGATTTAATCTTAACTTGAGCAACACTATCTTTATTTGCAACAGCAACTTTAAGGTCTTTTTCTTGTTCATATTCTATATTTTGTTCTAAATGCTTACATAAAGAACCTATTTTTGTACCTTCAAAAGTTGGATTCATTGTATTTTTTATTGCTAGAGTTATATTTCCACTTTTAGCCAACTGTACTGCTCTTGGATGTATTACCTTAGCTCCTTTATCTGCCATTTGAAATACTTCTTCATAATCTATAAAACTCAATACTTTAGCATTTGGTTCTACTCTAGGGTCTGCAGTCATTATACCATCTACATCAGTGTAAATTTCAACTGTCTCACATTCTAAAGATTTACCAATAGCAACTGCTGATGTATCACTTCCACCTCTTCCAAGAGTCGTTACTTCACCATCATCTGTTACACCTTGAAATCCAGCTATAACAACAACTTTACCATCATCTAATGCTCTTTTTACCTTTTTAGGGTTTATATATTTTATTTTTGCATTAGAATACTCATCACTTGTAATTATACCTGCTTGTTGACCAGTAAAGAAAGCAGATTCTATACCTTTTGCATTTAATAAATTAGCAAGAACTGTCCCTGATATTATTTCACCACAAGACATTATTAAATCAAGTTCTCTTTTATTTGGTTCGTCATTTACTGAATTACATAGATTTATAAGTGTATCTGTGGCATATGGAGCTCCCTTTCTACCCATTGCTGAAACTACTAATACTAATTGTAACTCTTCATCATTATCTCTGTATGCTTTTACTATTTTACATACTTCATTCATTTTTTCATATGATTCTACTGATGTCCCACCAAACTTTTGCACTAAAATACTCATTTTTTCCTCCTAAATATATCCCTCATATTCTATAATTATCATATCATTGCCTATTTTTTTTACATTTCTCCATGGAACTTCTAAAAATGACTTATCTTTTCTTCTGGCAAAAAAGCCTTTTTCTTTTGGAATTAAAAGCGCCAATATCCCGCCTGTAGTTTCATCTAGTATAAGGTCACACTCTCCAATAACTCCTAATCTTTCTCCTGTGACTAAGTTAACTATTTCCTTACCTGCTATTTCAGATAAATTCATATTTTATACCTCCAGAGATTTACTTTTTAAGATATTAATCCAAGTGCAGAATATCTTCTACATCTCTTCCCACTATACATGTACCAATATTTTCTATATTGAATACCTTATCAACAACTTTTTTTACTGAATTAATATCAACATTATTTATACATTCAAGTATTTCATCTGTAGTTTTTACTTTTTTACTCAATAACATAGATTTACCAGTAGACATCATTCTACTGCTAGTACTTTCTAAATCCAATATATAATTACCTTTTAGTTGCTCCTTACTTTCAAATATTTCTTTTTCTGTAAGATAATTTTTTCTTATATTTTCAATTTCTTCTTTTATTAAATTATAAACATCTTGTAAATTTTCTGTACTCATACTTGCAAATATACCCAATTCACCACATTTTCTGTATAGTGTTTGTGATGAATATATTGAATATACTAACCCTTTTTCCTCCCTTATCTTCTGAAAAAGTCTTGAGCTTATACTTCCACCAAAAATATTGTTTACCACTGCCATTGAATAAACTTCATCATCATTTTCAAATGGAATACCTTTTAAACACATAGCCAAATTTACCTGTTCAGTATCTTTATTTTTTGATATAAAACAAGGATTAAACGTAGCCTCAGTTACGTCTATATTTAAATTTCTCTTTTTCCAGTTTCCAAATTTAGATTCAAGTTTATCTACCATATCATCAAAGTCAAAGTTTCCAACTATAGAAATGACTGCATTATTTGGAATATAATATTTGTTTAAGTACTCTAACATAGATTCCTTAGTTATATTGTATAGAGAATCTTTTGTCCCAATTATATTCATCCCTAAACCATCATTAGCATATATATTTTCGACTAATAAATCATAAGATAAATCGTCTGGAGAATCTTCATACATCTTAAGTTCCTCCAGTATTATAAGTCTTTCCTTATCTATATCATTTTTATCAAATCTAGAATTTAGTATCATATCACTTAATACATCTATTCCTGTATCTATATGCTCATCTATTAATTTTACATAATAACATGTACATTCTTTACTTGTAAATGCATTGATTTGCCCACCTAAATTGTCAATTGTGCTAGCAATCTCTTTTGAGGTTCTATTTTTGGTTCCTTTAAACATCATATGTTCTATAAAATGAGAAGTTCCACTTACCTCTTCTTCTTCTATTCTAGACCCTGCATTTATCCAAATACCTAATGTTATTGACTTTAGATATGGTATTTCTTCACCAATTATTGTAAGCCCATTTTCCAGTATTTTTGTCTTATACATTACATTCTCCTAAAAATTTATTCTTTATTTTACATTGGATTATTGAAAACACTATCTTCTAATTCTATTTATTTTTATATGTATTACATTATAAGTCAGTCTTTTAATTAATTCAACTACAACTTATACAATCTTAATCAAATTTTTATACTTTGTCTACTTAAATACATCACTAAGTTTACCTGGTTTTAATCCTTTTTCTCTTACAATTGCTATAATATCATCAATACATTTTGTCGTTGCATCAGTTGGATGCATTAAGATTATACTACTATCTTTAATATCTTTTTTCTTCATTCTATCTATAATTACTTCTGGTTGATCTTTATATTTCCAGTCTATAGTATCAGCATCCCATTTAATTGAAGTATATCCTAATTCTTTAGCTGCCTTCACTGTTTCTGCTCCAAAAGAACCTGCTGGAGCTTGAAAAAACTTAGTCTTTTCATTTATAATTTCTTCAATTATCTTTTTAGAGGTTTCTATTTGTTTATAGTTATCTTCATATGATAGTGTCGAATAATCTAAGTGTTTGTATCCATGATTTCCTATTTCATGTCCTTGTTTCTTTATCTTCAATAGTTCATCTTTGTTTTTTTCTGCCCACTTCCCAGTTACATTAAAAGTAATTTTTACATTCTCTTTTTTGAGAGTTTCCAAAATAGATTCTATGTACTCTGTTTCCCATCCAAGGTCTACGTTGCATGTTAATGCAACGTAGCCACTTTTATCTTTTGTGCCTCTCTCATATGGTAAATCTACTCCATTAAATAAGTTGAAAACGGGCTTATTGTTAAACAATTTTAATACCATTACCCCTCCTGACAATCCTAATAATATCACTAAAATTAGTATTATAATTTTTTTGAGCTTACTCTTATTAAGTACCATCATTATCATTAAAACTCCCCCTAATTATGTACAAATTGTTTCTTATTTAATACTATTAAAGGAAAGCTCTATTTATGCACTAAATATAACATAAACCTTTCTCTGTATATCAATAAAAAATTATCTTAAAAATCTCTTAACTAAACCTCTATTATTAAAAAAATTTTAATTTAGCTATTTATTTTTCCTATTATTTTAGAATTTCCTATAGTACTTCCTTCCATTACCTTTAATATAAGAGGACATAATACATTTTATATAAAAAGCCTCTGTTAGCAAAAGTAACATAGGCTTTTAATTTCATATTCAAAAGTTTAATTTCATACTTGAAAATTTATTATAATAACTAGAACATGTTTATGTAATTGTGCTTTTAAAATCTACAAATCAGCTTTAGTTTGTTGATTTCTTTAAACTTTTTCTTTCTATAAAAAAGAAAGCCACTAAAAGCTGAACTACTGCAACAATTGAAATACAAATAAATGCAACATCCATTCCAAATACATTTGCTGTAGCATTTGTCATACCTCGTGATGTTACTGTAGCAGTTGTCATTACTGCAACAAAAACTGCTGAGCCAATAGCACCAGCTATTGTACGCAATGAAGTAAGTAATGCTGTTCCGTGAGCAATATTTTTTTCACCAAGCACACTCATTCCCCAGGTAACAATAGGCATCATAATTAATCCAATAGCTATCAGACGTATAATATAAAAAGCAGAGATATACAATACTGAAGTATCTTCTCCTACAAAAGATACACCAAGACAACTTATTGCCAAGAATATACTTCCACATACAACTAGCTTTCGTATTCCAAACCTATCATAAAATCTACCTGCAAAAGGACTTATAAGTGCCATTACAAGAGAACCTGGCATCATAATGAGACCACACTTAGTTGCTGAAAATCCTCTTACTGTCTGGATATATATTGGAATTAAAGTGGATCCTGCCATCATTACAACATATAAAAGCATACTTATAATTACAGCAAGCCTATAACTTTTATTTTTAAGAATACGAAGTTCTAGAAATGGCTCTTTTGAGTGAATCTGACGTAAAGAAAATACTATAATTGATACTATCCCTACAAATAATGGTAAAGCAATATTTATACTAAAAAACTCAGTTGTCCCAATATTCCCAAGCCCAAGTAAAAGACCACTAAATCCTACTGCACATAAAATCATAGAAAACGTATCAAATGATTGTTTTTTTGTCTCTATTACATTTTGTAACACTCTAGATGCTATAATAATATCAATAATACTTATAACTAAAGAAAACCAAAAAATAGCTTGCCAATTAAAAATATCAATGACAATTCCTGCTAGAGTTGGAGCAAATATTGGAGCAGCACCAGCAGCCAAACCATATATACCCATTATAGAGCCCATTTGCTCTGCAGGATAAATTGTTAAAATTATTACTTGTGTCATGGATAGCAACACTCCATTCCCCATTGCTTGCAATATACGCCCAAACAAAAGGGGTGTAAATGAAGATGCACTAGCAGAAAGCAACAATCCTACAGCAAAAAGACTCATAGCACTAATGAAAAGTGGTTTTGTTGGAAATCTCCTAATCAAAAATGCAGTGGCAGGAACCATAATTCCCATAGCAAGCGTATATGCACTAGTAAGCCATTGAGCTGTTGTGGCTGATATATTTAAATCCCCCATCATAACTGGCAATGCAGTAGTAAGAGATGTCTGAAGTAATGAGCCAACTATAGAACCAATCAATAGTACAGCAAAAATCATATTTCTAGATTGCTTATTTAAACTCATGTCTTTACCTTCTTTCTGTTTTTATTAGCAACACTTAAGAAATATCTCTATTTTTTATCTTCAAAAAACTTTATAATCTTTTTTTGAATACGTATGTAAGCAATAGCATCTTCTGGACCTAGTGCTTTTAAAAATTCAACTGTATACTCTAAAAATTCTTTTTCATTTATTTTCTGCTGTTGTATTCCCTTAGGCATTAATTGAACTAGTGTCTGTCTACCATTTTGTGGGTCAACACAGCGTTCAATCATTTCCTTTGATTCTAATTGATTAAGAATAGCAGACATTCTAGCAGTACTAACATTCATAGTACTACTTATTTCTTTTGGATTTACTTTTTTATTATTTTTAGATAAATAACCCAATACAAATTTTTCACCACTTTGTATATCTGCAATTTTATCTTTATGCGGTATTTTTACCATCAACGTCTTAACCTTTCCAAGTTCAAGTGCTAATTTCATATAGTCCACATTATCACCTCCTTAATTGCTAATACTATTAGTAATTTACCATATGTTGTAAATAAAATCAATATTAACACGATATTTAATAGTCATTATCATATTAGCAATAAAAAAAAGCAAAACCCTAGGATTTTGCCTTTAATTATTTAATATATTATTTATTTTTATGCTCTGGTTTTGGTAAAAGAACTTTTCTGGATAAGTTAACTCTTCCTTTTTCATCTATTTCTGTAACTTTAACTTCAACTTCATCTCCTATATTTAATACATCTTCAACCTTAGCAACTCTTTCATGAGCTATATGAGATATATGAAGTAATCCTTCTTTTCCTGGAAGTATTTCAATAAATGCTCCAAAATTCATTATTCTACTTACTTTACCTTTATAAGTTTTTCCTACTTCTGGTTCAATAACTATATTATTTATAAGTTCTTGAGCTCTATTAATCATATCAATTTCAATACCTGATATGAATACTTCTCCAGTTTGTTCAATATCTATCTTAACTCCAGTTTCATCTATTATCTTAGTTATTATTTTTCCACCAGGTCCTATTACATCTTTTATTTTGTCAGGATTTATTTGCATTTTAACAATCTTAGGTGCATATGGTGAAAGCTCTGGTTTTGGTTGAGATATAGTTTTTCTCATTTCTCCTAGTATATGGATTCTACCTTCCTTAGCTTGTTTTAAAGCACGTTGTAGAACTTCTTTATCTATACCATCTATTTTTATATCCATTTGTATCGCAGTTATACCATGCTCTGTTCCAGCCACTTTAAAGTCCATGTCTCCTAAGTGGTCTTCCATACCTTGTATATCTGAAAGCACTGCTACTTTACCATCATGCTTTATAAGTCCCATTGCTATACCTGCAACCATGTCTCTTATAGGTACACCTGCATCAAGCAGAGATAATGTTGAGCCACATACACTCGCTTGAGATGTAGAACCATTTGAACTCAATACTTCAGAAACTAATCTAATAGCATAAGGGAAGTCTTCTTGAGATGGTATCACTGGTAGTAAAGCTCTCTCAGCTAAAGCACCATGCCCTATTTCTCTTCTACCTGGACCTCTTGATGGTCTAGCTTCTCCAACACTATATGATGGGAAATTGTAGTGATGCATATATCTCTTGTTTTCTTCTTCATCTAATCCATCTAACTTTTGAACATCTCCTAAAGCACCTAAAGTAGCTACATTAAGTACTTGAGTTTGTCCTCTAGTAAATATAGCTGAACCATGAGCTCTAGGTATCATACCAGTTTCACACCATATAGGTCTGATTTCTTCTAATTTTCTATTATCTGGTCTTACATTTTCATGCACTATAAGTTTTCTTACTTCTTCTTTTATTATATCTTGTAATACTTCCTCTATATCACCAATAAGTTCTTCAAAATTTTCAATAGTTTCTTCAAAATGAGCTAGAGTTTCTTCTTTAACTCTATCCATCTTTTCCATTCTTTCTAGTTTTTCAAAAGTTTGAACTGCGTCCTTCATCTTAGCAGTTGCAAATTCACGAACCAATTGAGTTATTTCTTCTCCTGCATGGTATAATTCAACAACAATTTTTTCTTTTCCAACTTCTGCAACTATACCATCTATAAATTCAACCACTTTTTTTATTTCTTGATGAGCGAATAAAATAGCATCAAGCATTATATCATCTGGAACTTCATCTGCTCCAGCTTCAACCATCATTATTGCTTCTTTTGTACCTGAAACAACTAGATGCATTGAACTTTTCTCTCTTTGCTCTGCATTTGGATTTACAACAAATGCACCATCTACAAGACCAACACATACTGAACCTGTTGGACCATTAAATGGTATATCTGATATAGAAAGTGCTATAGATGAACCTATCATTGCTACTATATCTGGTGTGCAATCTTGATCTACTGATAAAACTGTTGCAACTACCTGAACATCATTTCTAAATCCTTTTGGAAATAATGGTCTTATTGGTCTATCTATCAATCTTGATGTAAGTATCGCTTTTTCTGAAGGCTTACCTTCTCTCTTTAAAAAACCTCCAGGTATTTTACCTACAGAGTATAATTTTTCTTCATAATCTACACTTAAAGGGAAAAAGTCTATTCCGTCTCTAGGCTTAGCTGACTTAGTTGTATTTACCATTACCATACTGTCGCTGTATCTAACTATACAGCTACCGTTAGTCATTTCACAAATTTTTCCTATTTCTACAGAAAGTTCTCTCCCTGCGAAATCCATTTTAAATATTTTATGTTCAAACATTAATGCTTGTCCTCCTCTTATTAAAAACACGTATATCACTCTATTTACTATATTATCAAAAATACTATAAATTAACAATATAAAAATTATCTTTGCCTATATATGCAAGAAGCTTATATTCCTGCTAATTAGAACAACTTATAGCTAATATATCTGGCCCTGTATGAGAGCAAATAGAAACTCCACCTCTAGTAAACAAGACTCTTCTTGCTTTTATTCTTTTATTTACTTCTTCTTTTAATATTTTACAATCATGTAGATTATCTCCACAGCCTATTGTTACTATTTTCCCTTCTAAAGACCCTTCATTCATTTCTAAAATTATATCTACTAGTTTACTTGCTATATTTTTTACTCCTCTGACCTTGTTTACCAACTTAGCTTCCCCATTATCAAAGAAAAATATAGGTTTTATATTCAACATATTTCCTATTAAAGCAGTTGCTACTGGAACCCTTCCACTTTGTTTTAAGAAATCAAGGGTATATGGAGCAAAAAGTAATCTTATACTGCTACGAATGTTTTCTAACTCATTTATTATTTCTTCAAACCCCAAACCTTCTTCAACAAGTTCACAGGCTTTTATAACATATTGCCCACTACCAAGTGATAAGTTTCGAGTATCAAATATATGTATTTTTTCTTTTTCATTCATATCATTCTTAGCTATTACAGCACTTTGAAAAGTTCCTGAGGCATTTGATGCACCTGTTAAACAGATTATATGATATCCCTCTTCTATAAACTTATCAAATACTTCTTTAAACTCCATATATGTAGCTTGTGAAGTCTTAGGTATTTGTTTTATTTCTTTTACTTTCTTGTAAAACTCTTCTTTATCTATATCCACTCCTTCTATGTATTCTCTATCATTAAAAATAACTGTAAGTGGAACTATTTCTATATAATCTTTCTTTGATATTTCATCTGGAATATCGCACAAACTATCACATACTAACTTTATTTTCAAAATAATTTCCTCCTTATTCTAACTAAATATTATAGTATAAAGTTTCTATATTTATCTTGTCTTTCCTTTTTAATTGCTTATGTATTTATATATTACCTTATATTCTTACCCAATATTATTCATTTTATAATTTTTTATAATGTATAAATTACTTTTATTATTAACTATTTTACTCTATAATAAATTAACTATAAAAAAGCAGGTATACACTATACCTGCTTTTTTATAAAGAATGAAATTACTTTCTTAATCCTAATTTAGCTATTAATGCTCTATATCCTTCAAGATCTTTTTCTTTTAAGTAAGCTAATAAGTTTCTTCTTCTACCAACCATTTTTAATAGTCCTCTTCTTGAATGGTGGTCTTTCTTATGAGTTTTTAAATGTCCATTTAGATCATTTATTCTAGCTGTTAATAAAGCTATTTGTACTTCTGGAGAACCAGTATCTCCTTCAACTCTTCCATATTCTTTGATTATTTCTGTTTTGTTTATCATTTAGATTACCTCCGTATTTTTTTAGAAACGCCTATTACTAAGCATTGATTGGAGTATTCAAAAGCTGAGTAATGGTTATTTTCCTTAATCATTTTATCATACATTACCTGTTTTTGCAAACATAGTTTTCATATACATAGTTTATGTCATTAGACAATTGATTTTTTAAGTCATCTATTGAATTAAATTTTCTCTCATCCCTTATTCTTTCCAAAAATTCAACAATTATATTTTCACCATAAATATCTCTGTCAAATTCTAAAATATTTGTTTCAATAGACAAAGATTTTCCATTAACCGTTGGGTTGTAACCTACATTTGTAGCACCAAAATAAACCTCATCTCCAATATGTACAATAGAAGCATAGATACCTCTCTTTGGAATGAGCATATTATTCTTAAGGTCAATATTTGCTGTTGGGAATCCAATAGTTCTTCCAAGGTGTTTAGAATGTATAACACAGCCTTCCAACTTGTAATTACGACCTAAATACTCTTTGACATTAGTCATATCACCTTGGGATACTAAACTTCTAATATAAGTACTACTCACTCTTACATCATTTATTTTGATTGGTTTTATTACTTCCACCTCAAAACCAAATTCATCTTCTAAGCTTTTTAATAGATTGACATTACCTTCCTTCGCTCTGGCAAACGTAAAGTCATGTCCAATTACTATTTTTTTAGCTTTTAATTTTTTTACTAGTATCTCCTCTACAAAATCCTTTGCAGGTATTTTGGTCATATACTCATCAAATGGTATGATTACAACTATATCTATTCCCAATTCTTCCAATAATCTTATTTTGTCCTCATTGCTTATAATATTTTTTGTTGAGTTTGGTCTAAAGTAGTTTACAGGATGATTTGCAAATGTAAATACAATACTCTGTATATTTTCTTTTTTTGCATATTCAACTGCTTTTTTTATAAGAACTTGATGTCCTTTGTGTATGCCATCAAAATTCCCTATGGTAATGACACTTTCTTTTATGTTTGCTATTTCTGCTATAGATTTTATAATCACCATAATAAATTTTCCCCGCTAAAATTATAATTTACTCTTAACTTATTCACAAACTATTATAGCATAAGTAAAAGAGATAGACTATAGAAGTTATTATAGTACTATCTCTTTTGGTGTTTTTTCAAATACATTGATTATACAAACATCTTATCACTTTTAACACTTATTGTATTATTATGTTTTGATAATTTTCCTAATCCTAAGAAGTTATCTTTACTGTATACTCTTACAAATTCATCATCTTTACTGAGATTGTTCTTTAGAAATCTCTTATCATCTATTGAACCACCATTACTATAATATTTTATAGCATTAGGGTTTAATACAATATAATTAAACGAATCCAATACATAATCTATATCATATAAATGTTTATCCAGAGTTTCATTTGCATAAAATAATTCTAATTCTTCCAGCGTTATCGAATTTTCCAATTTAAATTTGCCAGAAGATGTTCTATTTAAAAACGACATATGTCCTCCACACCCTAGATATTCTCCTATATCATGGCAAATGCTTCTCACATAAGTCCCTTTAGAACATTCAACATAAAACATTACTTTATTACCTTTTATACTAAGGATTTTTATATCTTTTATGTTTATTCTTCTAGTTTTTAAAGTAATCTCAGAGCCTCTACCACTTCTTACTAAATCACACATTCTCTTTCCATTTACTTTTAAAGCTGAGTAAATTGGAGGAAGTTGATCTATTTCACCTTTTTGCGTATCAAAAGCTCTTTCTATATCTTCATTACTCAACTTAAAATCATCAACTTTTTTTATAATTTCGCCAGATGAATCATAGGTATCTGTACTTATACCTAAAGTAAGTTCACATATATACGATTTATCTTTGTTTAAAATAAGTTCACATACTTTTGTAGCTTTTCCTATACATATTGGTAAAACACCTGATGCATCTGGGTCAAGAGTACCTGTATGCCCAACTTTTTTCATATTTAAAATCTTTCTTACCCTACTTACAACATCATGAGACGTCATACCTGTAGGCTTCAATATATTTATAATCTTATTCATTTTATTGTCACCTTAAATTGATTTTAACACTGCCTCTAATACCATTTTTTTAGCATTATCAATACTATCTTTGATAGTGCATCCAGCAGCTCTTATGTGACCACCGCCACCAAATACCTTAGCTATTTCACTTACATCAACATAATTTTTTGACCTAAAACTCACTTTAATTTCATCTTGTTTTTTTTCTTTAAATAAAATTCCAACTTCAATATCCTTTATATCTCTAGTATATGTTGTTATACCATCAACATCATTGAAACTCATGTTATTCCTATTCATCATATCCTGAGTTAAAATTATACTAGATACCTTTGAATCAAATATCTCCAAAGATTTCAAAGCTTCACCTAATAATTTGTAATAATCAGAAGAATTACTTTGATATATATTTTGTATTATAGTATTTTTTTCTGCACCCAAAATAAGTAAATCCTTTGCCATTTCAAAACTACTTGCATGCACATTTGAATAGGAAAAATTTCCGGTATCAGTTACAAGACCTGTGTATAAACATGTTGCTATGTCTTTATTTATAATCTTAATGTCTTTTATTTCTTGAAATCTAACCAATAAATTATACACTAGTTCACAAGTAGAAGATGCATCAATATCTACATAGTTTAAGTCTCCATATGAATCATTACTCGCATGATGGTCAATACAGATTACTTTTGATGCATTATTTTTGATTTCATCACTTACACATATTCTCATCTTATCTCCACAGTCAAGTGCAATTAGAGAATACTTATTTATATCAAATTCATGAGACTTATAAATTTCTATACCTTCAACTAAAAACTTTAAATTCAATGGAGCTTCATCATCAAGTACATAATATACATTTTTCCCTAAATTTTTTAGTGTATAATACATTGAAAGTGTGGAACCAATATTATCTCCATCTGGACTAATATGAGAGGTAACTATAAAATAGTCACCTTCATATATATAATTTATAATACTATCAATATTATTCATCATAATTTTCATCCTCATTTTTTTGAGTATTTTTTTCATTTACTCTCTTTATAAGGCTATCCATATACATTCCTTTTTCTATTGAATCATCAAGTTTAAATATTATCTCAGGAATATATCTAAGCTTTATATTTTTTCCTACTTCTCTTCTTATATACCCTCCAGCACTCTTAAGTCCTGCTAATGTGGATTCTTCATCTCCACCTAGAATACTTACATATACATAAGCATATCTTAGGTCATTTGTAACTTCTACATCAGTTACACTTACCAAAGATGTTATTCTAGGGTCTTTTACTCCATTTATAAGCATAGTGCTTACTACTTTTCTTATTTCTTCTGCAATTCTTCTTGTTCTATTATATGATGCCATACCATCGACCTTCTTTACTAACTGATTTTCTTTGATACGAATTTATAATTTTCTTTCTACTTCTTTAGTTATATAAGCTTCTACTATGTCGCCTTCTTTTATGTCATTATAATTTACAAAACTCATACCACATTCGTATCCAGAATTAACTTCTTTTACATCATCTTTAAATCTCTTAAGTGCTGCCAGTTCACCTTCATGTATTATTATACTATCTCTAACTAATCTTATTTTACAGTTTCTAAATATTTTACCATTAGTTACATAACATCCAGCTACTGTTCCAATACCAGATATTTTATATATTTCTCTTATTTCAGCTTTTCCTGTTTCTTCATCAACATATTCAGGGTCTAACATACCAGTCATAGCAGCTTGTATATCTTCTATAGCTTTGTATATTATAGTATATGTTCTTATATCAACATTTTCCTTCTCTCCTAGAGATTCTGCACCTGGAACTGGTCTTACATTGAATCCTATTATTATTGCATTAGAGGCTGCTGCAAGTAATATATCTGATTCTGTTACAGCTCCAACACCTCCATGTATTACTTTAACCTGTACTTCTTCATTTGATAATTTTTCTAAAGATTGTTTAACTGCTTGTACTGAACCTTGTACATCTGCTTTTATAACTATGTTAAGGTCTTTTATAGCACCTTCACTCATTTGACTAAATAAAGCATCTAGTGATAATCTTTGAGTTGATTTTAACATCTCATCTCTAAATAATTGTTGTCTTCTTGCTGCTACACTTCTAGCAATTTTATCTGTTGGAACCTCAACAAATTGGTCTCCACCTTGTGGAACTTCTGATAGCCCTAATATTTCCACTGCTGTAGATGGACCTGCTGTTTTTACTCTTTTTCCTTTTGCATTTATCATTGCTCTAACTTTACCACATGCAACACCTGCAACAATTGGATCACCTACTGTTAGAGTACCACCCTGAACAAGTACTGTTGCAACTGGACCTCTTCCCTTATCAAGCTCAGCTTCTATAACAGTTCCTACTGCTCTTTTATTTGGATTGGCTCTTAATTCTTCTATTTCAGCAACCAACAATACCATTTCTAAAAGTGTATCTATTCCTTCTTTTTTCTTAGCTGATACTGGAACTGCTATTACTTCTCCACCCCAGTCTTCAACTAATAATCCCTGGTCTGCTAATTCTTGTTTAACTTTATCTGGGTTTGCACCTGGTTTATCTATTTTATTTATAGCAACTATTAAAGGTACTCCTGCTGCTTTAACATGGTTTATTGCTTCTACTGTTTGAGGCATTATACCATCATCTGCTGCAACAACTAATATTGCTATATCTGTAACTTGTGCTCCTCTTGCTCTCATTGATGTGAAAGCCTCATGCCCTGGTGTATCTAAAAAGACTATTTTTTGTCCATTAATTTTAACTTCTGAAGCACCTATATGCTGAGTTATTCCTCCAGCTTCACCTGAAATTACATCAGTTTTTCTTATTGCATCTAGTAAAGATGTTTTACCATGGTCAACATGTCCCATAACTGTAACAACTGGTGGTCTAGGTTTTAAATCCTCTTCATTATCTTCTTCAATTTCCATTAAAGCTTCTATTTCTAAAGCTTCTGTATCATCACTTTCTGCTACTGTTAATTCAAATCCATAGTCTTTGGCAGCTAAAGCAGCAATCTCAAAATTTATCTCTTGATTTATTGTTGCCATAGTTCCCATTTTCATAAGCTTCATAATTATTTCTGATGGAGATTTATCTAATTTAGTTGCCAATACTTGTACTGTCAACTGTCCATCTATTTCTATAATATTTCCATTTTCTTGAGATGAATCTTCACTTAACACTTCAAGTGCTAATTCTAACGCTTCACCTTCTAATACTGAATCTTTGTCAGTTACATTAATATCTAATTCAGCTAACTTATTTATAAGCTCTTCATTTGATATATTTAATTTTTCTGCTATTTGGTATACTCTTGTTTTTGACACAAGATCACCCCCTATTTTATTTTAAATTTCTATTAGTTCAATTATCTTTTTAGCAAAATTTTCATCTTTTATTCCTATGACTGCTCTTGGAGATTTTCCTATTGCAAATCCTATTTCATCTTTTGTTGAAAAAAATAGATATGGAATATTTCTAAAAGTTGATTTATCTTTAAAAAGTTTTTTTGTGTTATTTGATGCATCTTCTGCAATTAAAATTAATTTTACTTTTCCTTTTTTTAAGTCAAGCAAAGTTGAATCATCACCAGACACTATTTTCCCTGCACGAGTTGCGAGTCCTAAGAACGAGTGTATCTTTTCTTTATTATTTTTCATATTCTTCTAACTCCATAAGTAGATTATCATAGACTTCATCAGGAACATCAATTTTAAAAGCTTTATTTAATGCTTTGCTTTTTATAGCTTTTTTTAGACATTCAGAGCTTTTGCACACATATGCTCCTCTTCCATTAGCTCTTCCTGTTGGGTCTAAAAATATTTTTCCTTCTTTATTTTTAACTATTCTTATAAGCTCTTTTTTAGAGTCTCTATCTTGACACGCTATGCATTTTCTTTGAGGCACTTTTTTTACTTTTTTCAAAGCCATCCCTCCTTACTCTTCTTCTTTGAAATTATCATCTGAGATATCTAACTCATCTTGATTGATAAATTCAGCTTTAATACCCTCATCTTCTATTTCTTTGGAATTTTCAAGATTTATCATTTCTTGCTCTGCTTGAGATTCGCTCTTAATATCTATCTTCCAGTTTGTCAATTTTGCTGCAAGTCTTGCATTTTGGCCTTCTTTACCTATAGCAAGTGATAGCTGATAATCTGGAACAATAACTAAGGCAGATTTTTCATCTTCATTTATATCTACTTTAACAACTTTTGATGGGCTAAGTGCTGCTGATATAAACTCTGCTGGATTTTCACTATATTTTATTATATCTATTTTTTCATCACCAAGTTCATCCACTATATTTTTTACTCTAAGTCCTTTTGGACCTACACAAGCTCCAATTGGGTCTATTTTTTCATCTATAGATCTTACTGCCATTTTAGTTCTTGACCCAGCTTCTCTTGCTACTGATTTTATTTGAACTATACCCTCATATATTTCAGGAACTTCTTCTTCAAATAATCTCTTTACTAGACCTGGATGACTTCTTGATACAACTATTTGAGGTCCTTTGTTAGTCTTTTTAACTTCAAGTATATAGAATTTTATTTTTTGACCTGCTTTATAATTTTCAAATGGGATTTGTTCACTTTGAGTCATTATCCCTTCTATTCTTCCAAGATTTACATAAACAATATTTTTATTTGCTCTAGCAACCTCTCCTGTAACTATTTCATTTTCTTTTTCTATAAATTCATTATACACTATTTCTCTCTCAGCTTCTCTTATTCTTTGAACAACTACTTGTTTTGCTGTCTGAGCTGCAATTCTTCCAAAGTTTTTAGGTGTAACTTCATGCTCTATAATATCACCCAGTTCATAATTAGGGTTTATTTCTCTAGCATCTGCTAACTCTATTTCTAAGAAAGTATCATACAAGTCTGATTCATCGACAACTACTCTTTGAGAAAATACCTTTATATCGCCTTTGTCTCTATCAAACTCAACTCTAACATTTTGTGCTGAACCAAAGTTTTTTTTGTATGCAGTTAAAAGAGCTTGCTCTATAGTATCTATAAGTATTTCTTTATCTATACCTCTATCAACTACTAATTCATTTAGTGCTTCCATAAATTCATGATTCATTTTTTATTTCCTCCCTATTTAATATACCACTAAAACTTTATTGCTAATCTAACAATAGCAACATCTTTTCTATTAAATTCCATTTCTTCACCATTTATAATGATTTTTATATTATTGTCTTCTGTTAATCCTACAAGTTCACCTTCAAATTGTTTACATCCATTTAATGGTTTATATAATTTTAAATCTACATCTCTACCTTGGTATCTAGCAAAATCTCTGTCTTTTTTTAGTGCTTTATCAAGCCCTGGAGAAGATACTTCTAAGAAATAATTCTCTTTTATAGGGTCTTTTTCGTCTAATATTGGGCTTAGTTCTCTACTAACTAATTCACATTCGTTTAAAGATATTCCTTCTTCTTTATCTATGTATACTCTTAAGTAGTATTCTCCCGCTTCTTTTACATATTCAACATCAACCATTTCAAATCCATGTTCATCCGTTATTTTAGTTACAATTTCTTCAATTGCTACTTCTAAATCTTTTTTCATTAAATTACCTCCTATTCAATTGTAAATGACTATTTTAAATTTATTAAATAATTTTTAAATTAAATGTATTTAATAAATTTAAAATAGTTCTTAATAATATATTTAAAATAAAAGAGTGAGAACAGCTGTCTCACTCTTAGTTTCTGCAAAGTATACTATTTTCTATACTATGATATCATAAAATTCTTTTATTTGCAACTTTTTGAACTAACCTAAAACAGTGACAATTGGTTTTCATCACTCATATTTTCAAGTGAGCCATGATTAGTAAGTGTTTCTATTACTGTTTTTGATACTTTTGCTCTCTTTCTTAAATCTTCTTTTGATATAAACTCACCATTTTTTCTTTCATTTTGAATATTTAAAGCTGCATTTCCTCCAAGACCTTGTATTGCTGCCATTGGTGGAAGTAATGTTTTTTCTCCAACAACTATAAAGTCACTTGCATCCGATTTATATATATCAACTGGTAACAGCCTTATCCCCCTTGCATACATTTCAAGTGCAACTTCTAATACGGTCAACATACCTTTTTCCTTTGTAGTTGCATCATTTCCCAATGCTTCAATCTCATTTATTTTTGATTTTATAGTATCCAAACCTTTAACAATTAAATCTGCATCAAAATCTTCCACCTTTGTAGTAAAGTAAGTTGCATAAAAGGCTTCTGGGTAATGTACTTTACAATATGCAATTCTAAATGAGGTCATAACATAAGCAACAGCATGTGCTTTAGGGAACATATATTTAATCTTTTTACACGAACCTATATACCATTCTGGAACATTATTTTTCTTCATTTCTTCAATATGTTCTGGTTTTAAACCTTTCCCTTTTCTTACACTCTCCATTATTGTAAAACTCATCTTAGGAGGTAAGCCTTTAAATATTAAGTAGTTCATTATGTCATCTCGTGTAGATATAACATCTTTTAATCCCACTATATCTTCTCTAACTAAATCTTGTGCGTTATTTACCCAAACATCTGTACCATGAGAAAGACCAGATATACGTACGAGCTCTGCAAATGTAGTAGGTTTTGTATCAAGGAGCATTTGTCGTACAAACTTAGTTCCAAATTCAGGTACAGCAAGACATCCTATAGGACAATTTATCTCTTCTGGTGTAACTCCTAACGCTTCTGTAGATGTAAATAAAGACATAGTCTCTTCATCATCTAGAGGAATTTCAGTTATATTTATTCCAGTAATATCTTCAAGCATTCTTATGATAGTAGGACCGTCGTGTCCAAGTATATCAAGTTTAAGTATCCTACCACTTATTGAATGATAATCAAAGTGAGTAGTTATAACGCCACAAGAAGTATCATTTGCTGGATATTGTATAGGTGTAAAATCATATACATCTTTATAGTCTGGTATAACCATAACTCCACCAGGATGCTGTCCTGAGGTTCTTTTTACGCCAGTACACCCATTTGAAAGTCTAAGAACCTCTGCATTTGGTACACTTATATTATTTTCTTCTACATATTTTCTTGCATATCCAAAAGCTGTTTTTTCTGCTACTGTACCTATAGTTCCTGCTCTATATACATATCCCTCTCCAAATAATTCTTCGGTGTATTTGTGGATTGTTGGCTGATAATTTCCTGAGAAATTTAGGTCTATATCTGGTTCTTTATCTCCTTCAAAACCTAAGAAAACCTCAAACGGAATGTCATGACCATTTTTAGCAAGTTTTCTTCCACATTTTGGACAATCCTTATCTGGCAAGTCAACACCTGACCCCCATTCACCTATTTCATAAAAAAAGGAATATTTACAATCTTCATTTTCACAAATATAGTGAGCTGGTAGAGGATTAACTTCTGTTATATCACTCATAGTAGCTGCAAATGATGAACCAACAGAACCTCTTGAACCAACCAAATACCCATCTGAAAGAGATTTTGCAACTAGTTTTTGAGCTATAATATACATAACTGCATATCCATTACTTATTATTGAATTTAATTCTCTATCCAATCTTTTTTGAACTATTTCTGGTATTGGCTCTCCATAAATCCGTTTAGCTTTTTCATAGCACATTTCCCTTAATTCTACATCTGAACCTTCTATAATTGGTGGATATGTATCATCTGGTATAGGTTTTATATTTTCAACCATATCAGCAATCAAATTACTATTTTCAACCACAACTTCATATGCTAATTCTTCTCCAAGATAACTAAACTCCTCCAACATTTCATCTGTTGTCCTAAAATGTAAATAAGTCTCTTCTTCATCTACCTTAAATCCTTGAGAATACTTTAGAACTTTTCTTAAAACAGCCTCATGTTTATCTAAAAAATGCACATCTCCAGTAGCTACTGGAATTTTATTAAACCTCTTAGCTGTATCAATTAATTTTCTATTTAATTCTCTCAGCTCTTCTTCATCCTTTACTTCTCCTTTATCAATCATAAACCTATTGTTATCTATAGGCATTACTTCTATATAATCATATAAATCTATTATTTTTTTCATTTCTTCATCAGATACATTTTTCTTTACAGCTTGAAAAACAACCCCTGCTTCACAAGCAGAACCAATTATGAGACCTTCCTTATACTCATTTAAAATACTTCTAAGGATTCTTGGGGCTCTAAAAAAATGATTTACATGTGCATCTGAAATTATTTTATATAAGTTTTTTATACCTATAGAATTTTTTGCTATCAAAGTTATATGATTTGTACTAAGCTTTGTATAATCGATTTTTCCAAGAATATTATTCACATCACTTAAAGTTTTGGCACCTTTTTCTGTAAGCATCTGTAAAAATTTATTAAATATAAGTGCAGTTGCTTCCGCATCATCAACTGCTCTATGGTGGTTTAAAAGAGGTATGCCAAGCTCTTTAGCAACAACATTTAATCTATGTCTTTTTAACTTGGGAAGCATTACTCTGGCTAACATAAGTGTATCTACTTTTTTGTGATTATACATTATCCCCTGTTCTCTACACTTTTGTGATATAAATCCAGTATCAAACTCCGCATTATGTGCAACTAGTACACTATCTCCAACAAACTCCATAAATCTTGGAAGAACTTCTTCAATAGTTGGCTTATCTTTAATCAATTCATTAGTTATTCCTGTTAATTCTTGTATCTTATACGAAATATCTTTTTCAGGATTTATTAATTCACTAAATCTATCTACAATTTTAAAATTTTCTATTTTTACAGCACCAATTTCAGTTATTTTATCATTTGTATTAGAAAATCCAGTAGTCTCTATATCAAATACAACAAACGTCTGAGAAAGTTCTTTATCATTTGCATCTTCTATAATAAGAGAATCATCTTCAACTAAATACCCTTCTACTCCATAAAGTATTTTTATGTTGTTTGCCTTACCAGCATTCATAGCATCTGGGAATCCCTGTACAACACCATGGTCTGTTATAGCAACCGCTGGATGTCCCCATTTTGCTGCACGTTCTACAAGTTTTTTAACAGAACAAATAGCATCCATAGAAGACATCTGAGTATGTGCATGAAGCTCCACCCTTTTTTCTTCTGAAGTATCTTTTCTCTCTGGTCTAGCTTCTTGTCTAATTCCACTAATCATCATACTAATTTCTCTTTGATATGTATCATAAACTATGTCACCTTTAAGTTTTAAATAAGCTCCTTTTTTAACATTTTCAAGTACTCCATCTTTATTGGTATCTGTTAAAAATAGCTTACAACTTATTGAACTAGTATAATCTGTAATTGATGCTATCATAAGTATTTTTCCATTTTTAAGTTCTTTAGTCTCAACATCAAATATATCTCCAACAACTGCAACTGTTCCAGAAGAGGCATTTAAACCAGATATATTTTCAATCATAGCATTTGCATTATCTCCATAGACTAAATTTTCGTCAACTTCTGATTTAATAACATAGCCTTCTTCTTCATTTTCTTCACACTTATTAATTTGTCCAATTTCCAATGCTCTAATTTTTTCTTCCATTTCTCTATCATTTATTCTTATAAGTCTTTCTACATTTACCTTTTCATCAACAGCTTTTTCAATAGTTATATCTAAATCCAATCCCAATTCTTCACTAAGAACAGTTTTAAGTACATGAACTACATTTTTTTTTATTAATCTCTCATAAAATATACCCTTTGGGAGTTTTATTTTTAATTCTTCATCTAAACAAAGAAATTCAACTTGCTTATACCATCCTGCAATGGATGGACACAGGTACTTTAATATATACAAGATATTATTCCAATATTTTTTTATAACATCTTTGTTAGATTTTCTTTCAAACCCAGTAAATCTTATTTTCATCTTTATATCTTTAAAATAATCAAGCTTATACATCAATTCTTCTCTAAATTTATCTAAAAGTTCATGTGAAACAATATCTTTAGATGTCAGGTAAAAATAAACAATTTTATTTTCTTTAAAATAAACTACTCTACTTATGTAAACTTCTTTAAGTTGCTTTCCAAGACCGCTGTTATTAATTTCTAATTTATCTAAATATTCCTTAACACTTTCCATTTATATCCTCCTTTCCTAACATTATATATATTATTACCACTTTTTCTCTATTTCTATCTATTACTCATTTATATTTACTTAGAATTAATATTATAGCATAAAAATTTTGCTAATATTAAGATTTATATCTTGTAAATTATATACAAAAAGACTACAGATAATTTAAACAAAATGAAAAACTACCCATAGTCTATATTTTTTACTTATGTATTACTTATATTGTGGTACCTCAAAGACTAAACTACTTCCACCACCATAAAGGCCAATTAAATTTTCCATAATTCCAGAAATTCCATTAGCCCAATTTACATCAGTTGCATATTGGTGCCATGTATAATCATAATTCCACTTCATCTTGTAAATAGTATTTTGATTGTACTTAGAACTATTTACATAGTTTTGAGATATCCATTTTGCAGAACCATCTATCGTAGCTTCAATACTAGTCCATCCATTAGAATATGCTGCCTCTGCTCCTGAAACATTGGCACTTTTATCTATTGCTCCTATTCCAAAAAAATTATACACTTTAACTGGCTTGCTAAGAGCTTGGCCTTTATAAGAAGTCAATGTCTGACCTTGTGCAAGTGTAGATTTACCATAAGCAGTTTCCCACATAGCATGAGATACTAGATATACTACATCTATATTATACTTCTTAGCAGCGTTTATAAATGCGGCTCCTTGATTCTTAAATACACTAGAAGATAATCCATTAAGGTATGAATTTAAGCTTGACTCTGATATACCACTTCTATAGCTATTAATTTTTAAGAATTGCATCATACCTTTTGTAGTATTTGTAAAGTTTTTAGGATTTAAATAATATTCTATGTCACTTGAACTAGCATTTACAAATGAACTTGTTCTTTGTGCTGAAAATGTACTAAATTCAGGACTTGGGGTACTTTTTCTATTACCTGGAGCTATTACATTCCCTCCTGCTGTTGCTTTCTCAACTTGTTTACTTACATGAGAAGCTAGTGTATAGTTTAAAGATTTGTAATCAATCTTAGCTCCACTTATATTTGCCATACCATTTACTTGTCCTGACGTTGTAGAATCATTATTTCCATTATTATTGGAATTGTTATTTGAGTTATTATTATTTGTATTATCATCTGATGTATCTGTCGAATCAGCTAGATAATTCCCCACAACAAATGCTTCTTTATTGTTAAAATTAATTTTAGCCCATCCACTACTTTCTGACATTACAGTTACTTTGCTTCCCTTATAGACTTTTCCTAGTTTACTATACGTAGAACCTGGACCACTTCTTACATTTAAAGAGGCTGTATTTACAAATTTATTAGTATTTTTTTTATCAGTATCTTGGCTAGAATCATTTGTATCACTCTGACCTGTATCTGATAAATACATACTAGATACATATCCATCTTTTCCATTATACTTTATTTTTGACCATCCATTAGATTCTGATATTACTTCTACCTTACTTCCTTTTTGTAACTTACCTAATACACCATAGCTTGTATTTGGGCCACTTCTTACATTTAGTGAAGTTGTATTTACCTGCTTAGTTTTTGATTTATTAGTTGAACTTGATACATCTCCTAGATAAGAACTCGATACATAACCTAGTCTTCCATCATATTTGATTTTTGACCAGCCATTGCTTTCTGATATTACTTCTACTTTTTGTCCCTTTTTTAATACAGTTATAACTCTATAGCTTGTTCCTGCTCCATTTCTCATATTTAAACTATTTGAGGTAACCTGTTTTTCTTTATTTGTAGATGTTCTTAAAAAGTCACCATTAGATTTTGCTATATATTTTGATGAAGCCCAACCTTCTTGTCCAGATTCAGCTTTTATTTTATACCATCCATTAGAAGAGTCTTTTATTAAAACTTTATCATCTTTTTTAGCAACAAAAGATATACTACTTTCGGCAGTTGGTTCATTTCTTACATTTAAATAATTTATAGTCACTATACCTATTTCTCCATCAGCATGTGCATTTACCATAGTTAATGGCAATACAGCTAATGTTGCTAAAGCTGCTTTTTTCTTCACTTACTTCCCCCGCCCTTCTTTTAACACTAAAACAATTTTAATATAATTATACGACAACTTATGATTTTAGTAAATATTGTCTATTTATATTATGTATACATTTTATTTATACTTTCTTTATTTTCATTTCTGATTTTAATTTATCTATTTATATATTGAAAAATATAAACTCTTTTAGCTCATATAATTTTATTTATGCCCACTCTTTAAATTGATTTGTAAAACATTAAGAAGATACTCAGAATCTAATAAAGTAACATAAACTTTATAATATGTAGTACAATCTATATATAATAATTTTGGAGGTGTAAACTATGGATGCAAATAACCTAAAAGACTTAATATCTAATCATAATAATATAGTATTTTTTGGTGGAGCAGGTGTTTCAACTGAATCTAATATACCAGATTTCAGAAGCTCTACTGGACTTTTTAGTCAAAAACTCAACAAACAATTTACTGCTGAGCAATTAGTTTCACATACTTTTTTTGTTAAATATCCAGAAGAGTTCTTTGAATTCTACAAAGATAAACTGATATATCCTAATGCAAGACCTAATAATGCCCATATAGCTTTGGCAAAGCTAGAAGAAATGGGGAAACTTAAAGCTGTTATAACTCAAAATATTGATGGACTTCATCAAATGGCTGGAAGTAAGAATGTTTTAGAACTTCATGGTTCTGTACATAGAAATTACTGTACTAACTGTGGTAAATTTTTTGATTTAGAAGCTATGCTAAATCTAGGAGGTAATATTCCTCATTGTGATGATTGTGGCTCTATAGTAAAACCTGATGTAGTGCTTTATGAAGAAGCTCTTGATGGTGATGTTATTACTAAGACAATTTCTGCTATAAGTAATGCTGATTTACTGATTATAGGAGGTACATCATTGGCTGTATATCCAGCAGCTAGTTTTATAGATTATTACAAAGGTAAATATATTGCTCTTATTAATAAGGCAAACACAGTTTATGATAAATCTGCATCTCTTGTAATTAATAGACCTATTGGAGAAGTCCTATATGAAGCTGTATTAAGACAAATATAGATTTATTTCAATATTTTTATTATATATATGAGTTTTTATGTTGAATTTAAAGTTTCTTTTTATTATTATTTTTGTTATAGTATTTTAGTATAAATATATAATTTGAAAGGAGCTTTTTATGAAACTAAAAACTATATCTTTACCAGAACTTAATAATTTAGACCCAACACTGGAATCTACATTTATCAAAATGGGTGAAGAGCAAGGCGAACTAGCTGAATGTATAGGCAAATTCAGAAATCTAAGTGGAGAAAATAATGACTTAGATGAAGTTGATATTATAAAGAAAACTGCTAAAGAATTGATGGACGTGGCTCAAACATGTGTAACTATGATGTTTAAACTAGAAGAACAATATGGTATTAATCTTGATGAAATACGCAAAGAACATATAAAAAAACTAGAAAAAAGAGGCTACATAAAAAACATAGATAAGTAAACATTCTATCTCTAAATATTTATTAAAATAAATTTAAAGTCTGAAATGTTTAATTTCTATGTAAATTTGCTATTAAATGGTATCTCAAAATGATTTTTTAAATTGTAATTGAGATACCATTTTTTATTTTATTTGTATATATTATTTGATATTTTCATAAACAATTAAATTTTATCCAGTATAATGAGTTTTTTGTCAGCAAAATTTTATTTTTAACTTCTATATTGTTCTCTCTTATTTTCATAAATTTTACTATATTCTTCTATCGCTTCATCCCATGCTTCTATATCTGTTATCCCTTTTTCAATTGCTAATAAATGAACTATCTCAGCTAACTTTGATGCTGATTCTATTATTCCCATTTGTTACACCCTCTCTATTGTCAAATACTTACAAAAACTGTTAATTAGTTCTAATATTTGTTATTATTATTCCCAAAAACTTTAATAAATAAAAATATTTTTATTTTTTGACACGATTCTAATATGGCCACTATGACTACGAAATTTAAAAACTTTTATCTCTTTAAATTTTCTATATAAAATCTTAACTTTATTAAATTTTTTATATATTAAATTGACAGAGGATGAATATATTTATATAGGTACATATTAATTTATTATAGGAGAGAATGCTCTATGTTTAAAATTTTTCTTTTTTCTAGTGAACAGTTTGTAAGTCTTTTTATATTCGGATTATTTCTATATCATTGTCCAAAGCTAACAAAAAATATTTTACCCTATAGTTACACAGTTGAAAAAATACTTTGTACCTTAATGGTAATAGTCGTTGCTTTAGAACAAATTTTAATTATTTCTTCAGGGAATTATAGCACCTTGAATTCCTTACCAATTGGAATTAGCCATATTTGTATCTACATATGTATAGCTATATTAGTTTTTAAACAGTATCATTTTTTTAACATATTTTTTTCTTGGAGTTTAGTTTGTTCTGTTGGAGAACTTATTTTTTCTAAAAACTTAGGATACGAATTTCCTAGCTTCATATATTTTCTATTTATCTTCTCTAAATGTTTGATAATATATGCAAATATTTATATGGTTGATGTAAGAAAATTTAAAGTTAACAGACATGCATTTAGAGATAATTTTGGAATTTGTCTTATTTATTTTTCATTTATATTTTTACTAAATACATTTACTGATTCACAATATTACTATAGCTTTTTAAGTTACAATACAACTACCATTTTCATATTTATTTTTGCTACTAGCATTGTGTACATACTTCCTCTTTTATCCAATATAGATACCTTTATCCTTGAAAAAAAGAAAAAGAGTAAATAATTTGTTTAAATTTATAAATAAAGCCACTTAGATATTTTTTAAGTTTTAAAAATATCCAAGTGGCTTTACACATTAAACTATAGTTTTTGTAATATATAATTTTATACCTCTGCTAAATAATACAATGTCCTAACAGGCTCTCCTGTCGCTCCTTTTGATTTATATCCCTTTGATTTTGATGATGTACTTGTACCTGCTATATCCATATGTATCCATGGAGTACTGCCAACAAATTCTCCAATAAAGGCTCCTGCTGTTATGCATCCAGCATTTTTACCTCCAGTATTTTTAAGGTCTGCTTCTTCTCCCTTTACCATATTTTTAAACTCATCATAAAGAGGCATCTTCCAAACTCTTTCTCCAGATAAAGTAGATGCTTTTTCCAATTCACAATAAAAATCATCATTATTTGTTACTACAGGAGTTGCAACATTACCTAATAATGTTAAAGCTGCACCAGTCAATGTTGCTACATCAACAACTTTTGTTACTTTTTCATTATTAATAATGTAATATATTGCATCGGCTAATGTAAGTCTACCTTCTGCATCTGTATTTAAAACTTCGATAGTTTTTCTTGCCATAGAGTTAATTATATCTCCTGGCTTATATGAACCTCCCGATAAAGCATTTTCACATGCAGCTACTACTGCTATAACATTTTTCTTTAATTTACTCTGAGATATGGCACACATAGCTCCTATTACACTTGCAGCTCCAGCCATGTCTGTTTTCATATCTAGCATAGATACATTTGATTTTAAAGAATATCCACCAGTATCATAAGTCAATCCTTTGCCCACTAGACCTAGTATATCTGAATTCTCTTCATCTCCAAAATATCTCATTACTATAAATCTTGGTTTATTAACTGAACCTCTTGATACAGCAAAAAAAGCTTCCATACCCAATGCTTTTATTTTTTCTTCTTCATAAATCTCAACATTAAATCCATACTCTGCCCCAAGTCTAACTGCCTCTATTGCCAATGTCTTTGGGTATATTATATTTGATGGTTCGTTAACTAGATTTCTAGCTATTATAGTTGAATTAGATAGTATTCTAGCTTTTTCTATTTGACAATCTGCTTCTTTTTCAGTGAATATAATTATATTCTCTATTTCTCTTTCTTCAAATTCTTTACTTTTTGTCTTATATTTATCAAATTTATAGTTTCCAAGCAATATTCCTTCTGAAAAAGCACCTATCTCTTCTATATCTAAATTAATATTTATTATGTTAATATCATTATTTTTACATACTTTATTTCTCAATATACTTTTTATTTTTTTACATAAATTGCCCCCTATGATTCTAAGTTTTTCCTTATCTAAAGATTCTTTCTTACCAAGACCAACTAGACAAATATCTATTAAATTTTCATTTTCGAGCAATGTCACAATCTCTATGTTATTTTCTTTAGCACTGAAGTTTTTACTTACAATATTTAATTTATCAAACATTGTAGAAACATTCTCATCTTCAAACACAGTAACTACAGTTATAGCATCATCCAAGCTTTTTAATATTTCTTTAGAACATTTTATCTGCATATCAAATTCTCCTTTTTAAAATAATTGCTCAATTATATTTCTAGAGTCTTCCAAAGAATCAAATAATTTATCTTTGTTTTTTACATCTAAACAGTTCATTTTATCACTTATTATAGATATAAATTTTAATATTTCATCATCTAGTATTTTTTCTCCACTTTCAGTTATTCCATAAAAAGTATTTCGTCTATCTCTACTATCTTCTTCTCTATATACATAGTCTTGCTCAACTAGCTTATTAAGCAATATACACAAACTAGAAGTAGATACATGTAAGTCTCTACTTAAATTTTTAAGTTCCATTTTATTATGCTTTCTTATACTTACTAAAGCAAAAAATTGCCTTTCTGTAAGTACTTTACCTTTTTTATATCTTTCATTATTAATAATCTTTATTAAATTATGAAAGTTATTCATACTTTCCAACAACAAAATAGATAACTCTTTATCACTCATAAAATTCACCTCAAAATTAATAATTGGGACTCCCTCTTATCCCCCCAATATGTTTATATATCTCTAATATAATACTTCTTTTCTTTTTATAATTATACTATAGATAAACTTTATTATCCATTTAAATTGTTTTAAACTAAAATATTATTAGGTATAAAGTAAAAAACATTTAAATTACATTATAAAATAGTGAGACTTATATCAATCTCACTATTTTCCTTAAGGATATATTTTATTTTCAAAAGTATTCTAATCTTATACTACATATTATTCTTGTCTGTATTTTTATTATTTTGAGATATATTCTGAATTTTTTCTAATACTCTAGGAGTTATAGACAAGATATTATCTACTAGATTAATATTACTATCTAAACTCATTATTCTAGTTTCTCCACTTTCAACTACTACAAATGCTACTGGTTGTACAGATATAGCTCCTGCACTACCTCCTGCAAAATTTGTATCTGCTTTTTCACTTTTTATTTCAATATTTTTATCTTTCTCATCATATCCTTTTGAATATTCTCCTCCACCTATACCAAATCCAATTGTTACTTTTGATATAGGAACAACTACTGTAGTATCTGTTTTTATAGGGTCTCCTATAATAGTATTTGCATCTATAGAACCTTTAATAGTTTCAAGAGTTGTTTCCATAAGACTTTGTATCGAACCTGTTGCTCTCATTACTATCACCTCCCTTATAATTTCCTTTATTTTTATTCATAACCTTATTAACCATTATTATAAAATGAAATAAATCTTTTATTCTTGACCTTATATGTATCCTTACATTTCCCAAAAAGTAATCTTTTGTAAAATTTGGATTTACATTTAGATATATTTTTTCTGCATCAATTATATTAAATAAATTTCCATATAGAGTATTTATTAATACATACACAGAAGATGTCAAACTTACATTTTTAGTTCCAAAATCAATGTTTGAATAAAATTCATGTATTTTTATCTTTTTTAATAGTCTATAAATACTTAAAAGGTCATCAGCTAATAATATACTAGAGTCTATATTATTCTTCATCCCCTCTTTTTTATCATTATTGTTACTATTTTCAGCTGGATATAGTTGTCTATTTATATTTATTAAATCAAACATGTATTTTATATTAAGTTTTAAGCAAACATCTTTATTGTTTATATCTGCTATTAATAAGATATTTATATGAGACATTAAAAACAATACAATTATACTTATTATAAAAATTATTGCTATTATTAAGTATTTAAAATTAAGTAATTCATTAATCTCCATGTTTATATTATCATCAAAAAATTACTATTTATACTTAATTAACCATATTTATTTTACCAAAAGCACTTTTTTATATTCACACAAAAAAACACAATAACTTAGAGTATTTTAAACCTTCTAAAAAATTTAAAACTATAAACTAAATTACTGTGTTCTCCATATTTTTATTTTAAAATTAACATTTCTATTGTAAAATTAATATTCTCTTTGTATAACATTTTATTCATTTGTTAATGCTTCTTGATAAGTTTCTATAGCAGGCAACTCTTCAAGACTTTCTATATTTAGCAACTTTAAAAATTCATCTGTTGTCTTATAAATTATAGGTTTTCCTATTTTATTAAGTCTACCAGCCTCTCTTATAAGTTGATTTTCAAATAGAGTTTGTAGCACCTTATCACATTTTACTCCCCTTATATCTTCTATCTCTACCTTCGTTATTGGTTGTTTATATGCAATTATAGTAAGAGTCTCTAGTGTAGCTTGACTCAAACTTTTCTTTTTCTTTGGTTCAATAATTTTTTTTATATATTCTGCATAATCTTCATTTGTACACATTTGATATTTGTTTTCCAATTTGATTATTTGAATACCTCTATTTTTTTCTCTATATTCATCAATAAGTAAATTTAACATAATCTCTATCTCTTTTGATGAAAGTTCTTTATTTATTATATAATTTAATTCTTTTATACTTATTGGGTCACCATATGCAAACATAATAGATTCTATAATACACTTTATATCTTCTCTTTTCATTTTAACACTCCGAACTTTTTCTAATTAAAATATCATCAAAAAATATATCTTGTACCACTACTATCTCTTTTTCTTTTATAAGCTCCAATATAGATAAAAAAGTAGCAATTATTTCATCATTTTCATATGATTTTATGATATTTGTAAAAGTAACTTCTATTTTCTCTTTTATGACATTTCTTATATACACTATTTTTTCTTCCACAGATATTATCTTTTTTCTCACTATTTTATCCAATTTTTCATCATTAGTATTTTCAATTTGTGATGTTTTAACCTTAAATATATATGGAAGTATATTTTTTATTGCCTCTATTGATATATCTTCTAAATCTACATTATCATCAATAACTATTTCTTCTTTAGTTCTATAAAATCTTTCATTAATATAAGTTATATTTTCCTTTATATCTTGTGATGCTATTTTAAATTTTCTGTATTCTTCTAATTTCTCCATAAGTTCTATTCTTGGGTCTTCTTCTTCATCCTTTTGTTTGTAAAGTAAGTATTTAGATTTTATCTCTAAAAGCTTAGATGCCATAGTTATAAATTCGCTAGTTATCTCTAAATCCATTTTGTCTAACATTTTTAGATAATTAAGATATTGCTTAGTTATATCTATAATTGATATATCTTTTATATCTATCTTATGTTTAGTTATCAAGTCATACAGCAAATCTAATGGTCCCTCATAAACTTGTAATTGTATATTATACTTCATATTAATCCCTCTTTAAGTTATTTATTTTATTAAACAAATAAATATACTATTCTTAGTAATACTGTATATATTGGTGTTAATATTATTTGATATATCCCTGTAAATAAAGCAATCAACAAAATTATATAACTCATATTTTCAAATTTATATACATATTCATTCCATTTATATGGAACAAGTGTAGATATAACTCCCCATCCATCAAGTGGAGGTATAGGCAGTAAATTAAAAGCTGCAAATCCCATACTATATAAGAATACATATTCAGCTATTGTATTTATCGCATACATGTGCACATATTTATTTATAATGACACAGACTATAGCAGTCAGAACATTACAGAAAACACCTGCAAGTGAAACTATCAAATTGCCTATCTTGTAATTTTTAAAATTATTAGGATTTACTGGGACTGGCTTTGCCCATCCTATTCTAAGAATAAACATAGCCAAAAGACCAATTGGGTCGACATGTCTTACAGGATTTAATGTCATTCTTCCATAAGCCTTAGCTGTATCATCACCTAATAAATGTGCTGAGTATGCATGACCAAACTCATGTATTGATATTGCCATGGCTATACCAACCAAACTTGCTACGATTTCTCCTATATTCATACTTAACATTAATGTACATCTCCTAAATTAAATTTTTAATACTATTATAACAATTAAATAACTTATAATCAAAATTATTTTATATTATAATAATTGTGTGTATAAGCATAAAATTAAAATTCATTTTTTACTTTATAACTTTTATTATTATATCATATTAGCTGTAAAAATATAATAATTACACTTATTGGTAGTACAATATTATATTGACATAAACTGACATTGTTGTTATCTTATTGGTGTATTACAAATGAAGGTAACAACAAAATGAATAGTACTGTAGAAAATAATGAACTAAAATTTAGATACACAGTTGAATCAGATACAAACCTTGTATTAAAATTTATAAAAGAACTTGCTTCTTATGAGAACATGTTAGACTAAATTGTTGTAACTGAAAAAATACTTAATCATTAACTATTTGTAAAGAAAAAGGCAGAAGTTTTAATTGGTTAGCAAAATAAATTACATATAAATATTATTTAATTTGACAACTAAAAAAATTAAGTTGTCATTTTTTTAGTTGTTCTTAATTTTTAGTCAATATCATACAAGAACTACAAAAAAATATATGTTACACTTTATACATTATGAAAGGAGGTTGTACAGGTGAAACAAGAAGAACGCACAGTATGTTTTGATAGTGAATTAGAAATTGAAGCATATAGATTCAAAGGTATTATGCAAAATTTTCCAAACCATTTTCATGAACACTATGTGATTGGTTTTATAGAAAAAGGTCAAAGATATTTATCATGCAAAAACAAAAAGTATACCACAAGCACAGGAGATTTATTACTTTTTAATCCTTTTGATAGTCATACTTGTGAACAAATAGATAATGAAGTTCTTGATTATAGATGTATTAATATTAAACCAGAAATAATGCAAAAAGCTATATTAGAAATTACAGGGAAAAATTATTTACCTCAATTCAATCAGCAGGTAATATTTCGTAGTGAATTAGTACCTTTACTACAAGAACTACATCATATAATTATGGAAGAACAATTAGATTTTAAAAAAGAAGAAATATTCTTTTTCCTAATTGAACAAATAATCAATGAATATACAGAGCCAGTTTTACAATCTAACTCAGAAAAAATAAATACAGAAATTCAAATAGTCTGTGATTATTTAGAAAATAATTATGCTGAACGCATAGCACTTGATGAATTAAGTTATCTAGCAAAAATGAATAAGTACTCATTACTTCGTAATTTTACAAAATTAAAAGGTATTACACCCTATAGATACCTTGAAAATATAAGAGTAAATAAAGCTAAGAAACTTTTAGAAAATGGAATAGAACCTATAGATGCTGCTATACAAACAGGCTTTGTGGACCAAAGTCACTTTACAAATTTCTTTAAAAACTTTATTGGTCTTACACCTAAACAATATCAAAATATATTTATAAACAATGATAAAAATAATTTTAAAGAGGATAAAAAGGAGAATTGAAAAATGGAAAATAAAAATGTAAAATGTGTTATGGTAATAGATGAAAATTTACCAATGGGAATTATATCAAATACAGCAGCAGTAATGGGAGTTACACTAGGTAAATATACTCCAGAAATAGTAGGTCCAGATGTAGTTGACAAAACAGGTAATAATCATTTAGGAATTGTTGCTATACCTGTGCCTATCTTAAAAGGAAACAAAGAAATTATAAAGAATTTACGTAAAAAATTATACACTCCTGAATTTGAAGGATTAACTGTTGTAGATTTTTCAGATGTTGCACAAGGTTGTAATATTTATGAGGAATTCACACAAAAAATTGCCACTGTCCAAGAAGATGAACTACAGTATTTTGGTATAGGAATATATGGAAATAAAAAGCAAGTAAATAAACTTACAGGCAGTATGCCTTTACTTAGATAATCATTGTAAGCATATACTTATAACAATCTTTAATATACTAAATAAAAATACCCATATAGTACTTCTATACGGGCATTTTTTATGTGAATTATAGCTGTATCTTATCGCAAGTTATTATATCATATTATCAATTATTCTTTGAAGCATTTGTAGGTAACTTGCCTTATTTATATCTTTATTATTTATTAATTCTACTTCACCTATTACTTTTTTATCTTTACATATCTTTATCTTTCCTAAAACAGTACCTTTTTTAATTGGCATTTTAGGATTTTTTACTATTTCTATTTTCTTTTCAAACTTTTTAGAACTTCCTTTTTTAATAAGAGCATTTAAGTCTTCTTTAGCAACTAATTTGACTTTATTTTCATCAGCTTTATCTAATGTAAGTGTAGCGATATTATCTCCCTTACTACACAGCTTAACGCTTTCATAATTTGCAAATCCATAATTTAAAAGACTAGATGCATCATTAAATCTTTCAGGAGAAGTTTCTGCACCCAAAGTCGCCGCAACTAAATGAGTATTACCTCTTTTTGCTGATGCTGATAGACAATATTTAGCTTCTTGAGTAAATCCAGTTTTAACACCAGTAGCTCCTTGATAATGCTTTATAAGCTTATTAGTATTTGCAAGACCTACTGTAACTTGTTTTTTACCTACTACAACCTTATCCATCCATGTAGTTAAGTATTTGCTTATCATTTCATGTTTTAATAATTCTCTGGACATTAAAGCTATATCATGAGCAGATGTATAGTGATTTGCTACTGGAAGTCCATTTGTATTTGCAAAATGAGTATCATTCATATTTAGCTCCTTTGCTTTAGAATTCATCCTATCAACAAACCCTTCAACACTTCCAGCCAAGTGTTCAGCCATAGCTACACAGGCATCATTTGCAGAAGCAACAGCTATACCTTTTAATAAAGTATCAACCTTTTGAGTTTCTCCTGGTTCTAAAAATATTTGACTACCACCCATACTAGATGCAGTTTCACTCACTTGTACTTCATCATCAAGTTTAATATCACCTGAATCCAAAGCTTCTACAATAAGTAACATTGTCATTACCTTTGTTACACTGGCAGGAGGAAGCTTTTTATGAGCATCCTTTTCATATAAAATTTGTCCACTACCAACATCCATCAAAATTGCCGATTTTGAAGATATATTTAGTTGGTTGGCATCAGCATTGTCCTTACTATTTGCAAAAGAAAAACTCAAAGGAGTAAATGCAAGTAATATAGCCAAAGCAGTACTAGCTAATTTTTTCATAGATGTCACCTCTTAAAGTTTATTTAAACTTATTTTCTCACAATTAACTTTTTTTATTCTAAATGCCTAGATATACCTTGACCTAAATTTTTTTTCTTTTCAAGCTTTTTAAAATAACCTTCTAAAACACCTTTATTCGATGCATTTTCTATTATTTCAAAGGCATCTTCATAATTCATTCCATATTCTCCTGCTATTTCCATCTTAGTTTGTTTTAAAGCTTTTCTAGCATTTTGTTTTGAAATATTATCCATAAATATCCTCCTATTAATAAAATTTATATATAAGTAGTTTTTACTAATAAAAGATTGTTATAATTGGTATTTTATGTAATATCTGAATTTTTCAATATTAAAAAGACCTCTTGTAATTCTTAAAATGATATCAATTTAATCTTTTGATATCATTTTAAAAATTACAAGAGGTCTACTTTTCAATTTTATAAACTTTATATCCTATACTTCCATTATTATAGGAAGTATCATTGGATTTCGCTTAGTTTTTTGATATAAATACTCTTTTAGGTTTTCTTTAATGTTATTCTTTAAATAAGCCCATTCTTTAATATTTTTCTCTTCACACTCGTTTAGAACGTTTTTAATTATATCCTTTGCTCCATCCATTAAATCTTCAGACTCTCTTACATACACAAAGCCTCTAGATATTATATCTGGACCTGCTAAAACTTTGCCTTCATCTTTAGAAATAGTTACTACAACTATCATAAGACCATCTTCTGATAAATGCTTTCTATCTCTTAAGACTATATTACCTACATCTCCTACACCTAATCCATCAACTAGTATATTTCCTGTTTGTATACGATTTGCTACTTTAGCAGAGTTTTTATCTAACTCTAAAACATCTCCTGTTTGCATGACAAAAATATTTTCCTTGTCCATTCCAAGTTGTTCAGCTATTTCAGCATGTCTTTTTAACATTCTATATTCACCATGAGCTGGCATAAAAAACTTTGGTCTAACTAATGCATGTATAAGCTTTAATTCTTCTTGACAAGCATGTCCAGAAACGTGTATATCCGCTATATCACTATATACTACTTCTGCTCCTTTTTCAAATAAGAAGTTTATTACTCTTGATATTAATTTTTCATTTCCTGGTATTGGATGAGCAGATATTATAACTAAATCGCCACTCTTTATTTCTACTTTTTTGTGTTCTGAAAAAGCCATTCTAGCAAGAGCTGACATAGGCTCACCTTGTGAACCAGTCGTTATTATCACTAACTCGCCATCTTCATGCTTGTATATATCATTTAAATCTATTAGCATATCGTCAGAAATATCTAAATATCCTAATTCCTTGGCAACTCCAACTACATTTACCATTGAACGACCTGATATAGCAACCTTCCTATTAAACTTTTCAGCTGTATTTATTATTTGTTGTAATCTGTGTATGTTAGATGCAAACGTAGCAACTATAATTCTTCTACCATTTCCCTTTGCAAATAACTCATCAAGACCTACTCCAACAGTTTTTTCAGACATAGTAAATCCTGGTTTTTCTGCATTAGTACTATCTGCCAACATTAAAAGAACTCCTTTTTTGCTCAACTCACAGATTCTATGCATATCCATAACATCACCATCAATTGGAGTTAAGTCAATCTTAAAGTCTCCTGTATGGTATATTATCCCTTGGTCTGTGTGTACTGCAATAGAGTAAGCATCTGGTATACTATGGTTATTTTTCAAAAACTCTACTTCCATATTATCAAGCTTTATAACTTGTCTTGGAGTTATGACATTTAACTTAACATTATTCATCTTATGTTCTTTCAATTTTACTTGTATAAGACCTATACTAAGTCTCGCTCCATATACAGGAACATTTATCTTTTTTAGTATATATGGAAGAGCTCCTATATGGTCTTCATGTCCATGTGTAATAAATATACCCTTTATTTTATCCCTGTTTTTGACTAAATAAGTTATGTCTGGTATAACTATATCTACTCCTAACATTTCATCTTCTGGAAAACTAAGTCCAGCATCTATAACAATTATTTCATCTTTATACTCAACAACAGTCATATTTTTTCCAACTTCGTTAAGTCCACCTAAAGCCATTACCTTTATCTTGTTGGTGTTCTTTTTGAACAATTGCATCATCTCCTTCTGTCTATTTAATTTTTTAACACGTTCTACAATCTTAAATAATATCAAATCACGCACTCGCTACCAGTTATTCTTATTGTACCATAATTCGTATCATATTTTAAGCTATATTTAAAATACATTTAACGTATTATTTTGACAAACCTATTTTATTTTGATATCCTCTAAATATTATATGATTTAATATCTGATATTTTAGGAGGATTTATGCGTGGTAAAACTCATTGTGCAATAGGAATTTTAACAGCTATCCAGACATCTTTAATTTTTACAATTCCTATATCTCTAGTAGATATTTTAGTTTCAGCTACTTTTGCAGTACTGCCCGATTTGGATAAATCTAATTCTATGGTCTCAAATTTCATTCTAAAAAACAATATATCCAAATACATATATAGAATTTTTATATACGCTATTAATATTATTATTTTCTTTATTTCAATAAATATAAATGATAATTTTTATTTAAGTGCAATAATTACATTTGTTGCAATTATAATTATTGAGGCAAAACTAACCCATACATTTCTGAGAAAAATCTTTCTATCATTAATATTTATACTATTAGCTATATGCTTATACATCGTAGAAGTTGAAATATATTTTATAATTTTTTGTCTAATGTTGTCAATTTTTCCCTGGCTAAAGCACAGAAGCTTTTCTCATAGTATATTTGCAACCATCATAATATATTTTTTACTAAAACAAATAGAATTAATCACTAGTATTAATAATTTATCTTTTTATGGAACACTTGGCTATGCAAGCCATATGTTTTTAGGGGATTTATTTACAAAACAAGGAATACCACTTTTTTATCCACTAAGTGAAAAAAAGATTTCCTTAGGATTTTTAACAGTTGGAGGACCATTTAGTAATTTTATAGAAAAATCATTTATTTTCATACTTATAGGATTAATTATATTTTCAATATTAAAATTATAAAAAGCTTTAAAGCTATTTATATTTATACTATATATTTAAATTTATAATAAAAAATGGAAGAATAGCATAGAATATAAAAGTTCTATACTATTCTTCCATCAACATTAAATTACAGAAGAATTATTCTTCTGAATCACTTATTTTATTGCACTCATCACATAATCCATAAAATTTAACATCATGATCAAGTATTTTAAATTTGTACAATGATTGTATTTCTTTTTCTATATTGTCTAAAAGGTCTTCTTTAGCTTCCATTATCTTTCCACAATTTTTACAAATAAGATGATGATGATTATGACAGTCTTCTTTATGTAGACTAATCTCATATCTTATACACCCATCATCTAAGTTTAGTTTTGATATTAATCCTATTTCGTCTAATAACTGCATTGTTCTGTATACAGTAGCTAGACCTATTTCAGGACAGTCAACCCTAACTAAATCATAGATTTCTTCACTACTTAAATGTGAATGGTCATGTTGAAGCAATATCTCAACTATTGCTCTTCTTTGTGGCGTAATCTTAAAACCAGTTTCTTTTAACTTGTCTTTTAATAAATCCATTGTGTTTGCCATAACATCACCCTTACTATTTTCAATTGATAATCTTTATTAAATAATATTGTAATTGATAATTCTTTTTTTGTCAAGACATTTGAAAAAATTTAATTTCTTCTCATAATATAAATATATACCCATAAAAGATATATTATTCACCAAAATCTATAAATTTTTTAATAAAAAATAAAAAAACAGATATATACTATAAATACTTTTTACAATTAATAATTCTTAATTAAAGTAAATACAGTAAAATACCTGATTTTTTATATACAAACTTAATTATTTACCTAGTTAAGTCCATTTGATTCATCTTCGTCGTAATTTAAACCTTCTTCTTCCATTATAGCAGTATATACAGCTACAACAGTTTCATACTCTTCATCACTTTCTAAAGGTATTAGTATTTCTCCTTCTTCATCTTCATCAATTCTAAATATTAAAGCTTCTTCAGCCTCTTCATCATCTAAAGGCATTAATATTGCATATTCTTTTCCTTCTGCTTCTAATGTTAATATTATTTCAAATTGGCTTTCTACACCATTTTCATCAATTAAATTTATTATATTTTCTTCCATAATGTCATTCACCTCAAATTTATTTTTATTTTTATTATTTATATTATATATCATAAGTATTCAATTTTATAGTTCTTTTATGAATTTATTTTAAAATCTAAATATCCTTGTAAAATTATTACTGCTGCCAACATATCTATAACCTTTTTTCTTTTTTGTCTACTAACATCCGCTTCTAACAAAGATCTCTCTGCCGCTACTGTAGAAAGTCTCTCATCCCAAAACTCTACATCAATTCCTGTTTCTTCTTTTAATAATTCACAAAACTTAATTACCTTTTCTCCTTGTGGTCCTAAAGTACCATTCATATTTTTTGGTAATCCTGACACAATTTTATTTACTTGTTTTTCTTTTATTATAGCTTTTAATTCTTCAATATCCTTCTTCTTGCCAACTCTTCTTACCGTTTTTATCCCTTGTGCAGTTAATCCCATTAAATCACTTACAGCAACTCCAATAGTTTTATCTCCAACATCAAGACCCATTATTCTTCCATCTAACATATTTTCTCCTTTTATTTACCTTATTTTATAAAACATATACATTTCATTAATTACAAAAATTGCAATATGAATTTTTGATGTAAGCTGTTTGGTTTACATTAATAATCATATTGCAACTTTTTATTCAAAGCATATATACATTAAAAAATTTTTAGTTATTTTTTTCAAATATTATCATGTTTATGCTTATTATTATAAGTGGTATAAGTATATATATAGATGCTGTAGATGCAGCAACTATACCAGAGTCATTAACTAAAAGAGTAATTATACAACCAACCATAGATGCAATGAATCCTTTAAACAAAATCGGAAAATTATTCATTATCTTTCTAAAGTGTCTAGATGGTTTAAATATAAGTACTGCAATCACAGCAATTCCCACAAGTAAAATATTTACCCATACACTTGTCTGTGCTAATTGCATATTCATTTGAATTTTTCTTCCAAATGTCTGCAATATCTCTCCTGGTCCATTTAAGAAAATTCTTTGTACAAACATTCCTAAGTGAGATTCACTACCTGAGATTATATCTAGAGCTGCAAATGCACAAACAACAACCACAGCTGAAATAGCTAATAGTGCAACTTTTTTAATGTCTAGTTTAACATCATATATAAGCATTATAAACAACAAATATGCTACACATTCTGATATTGCTCCACCAACATTTGCCCCCATAGAAGGATATGCGCTAGTTATAAGTATTATTAATGAAAATATTACAACAAGTGGCTTAGAAACCTTCTTGTAATGTAATAAAACTGCTAAACCAAATACTGCACTTGCTATGGTTACACCTTCATACTCATTTCCTACACCATAGTATCTGGCACCAATAACAGCATCATAACTCATTATATTATTTTGCATTAAGTATGTTCCAAATACAGAATCTATGACTATTATTAAAATAGTCAGTGTTGCAAAAAATCCCATATGTTTTATATCATTGTCTTTAAATAACTTTCGACCTAATAAGTATAACACTAGTGTAGTTACAAAGATTCCCAAAGATATTGTAATTGGGGTCTTAAAATTCATCAAAGGAGCCAACATAAATGACAGAGGCATTATTATACCCAATTTTATAAACTCCTTAAGTACTTTGAATACACGCTCTTTATGTGGCATGTAATTTCTAAAGAATATTGCAAACATTGCAATCACCCAAGAGGCAGATATTACACCTACAAATCCATTTATGATACTTGACCTTATAGATGATATAGATACTATCTTTTTATAAAGTGATTTTAGGTAACTAGCATTATCTTCTTTGTCAACCAAAGTATAACTTCTACCCACCATTTCATCATTTTTAAGACCAAACTCATTTAATATGTCCACTCCAACATCTAAGTTTGCAACAATACCAGCTTTTCTTGTTGTAGCAGATTCCAATAGACCCTTTCCTTCTCCACTAAATTTTATTATTGGAGAAAGTCTTCTCTTATTTTTATAATCTAAATCACTTGGAAAAGCACTTGATACATAAACAGTATCATTTTCTCCAACCATAGAAAATACTTCTTTAAGGTATTTATCTATATTTTTTACAATATTTTTCTTCATTGCAGCATAAGTATTATCATTTAAATTCAATCTATACATATCTAATCTATATGTATCTCCAAGTTCTACAAATATAGCATCACTATTTTTATAAGACTTTTTAGTTTCATCTAATAACTTATCGTAGTCTGTAACTATTCCAAACGGCATCTTAGAATCTTTTTTGTTAATATCATCAATATTCCCAGAATCAATTCTTCCATATTGATCCATAGCAACTAAACATAAATTTCTATTTTTAACCAATTGGTTATTTTCAATTATATCAGCATTTCCAATTACGGATGTTTTTAGTCCATTTTCTGATAAAGTTTTTCCCAATGAACCTAAGGTTGCTCCATATTCTCCATACTCTAGATTTTCATTTATTGACCTATTAATACTTAAATTATTTATCTCTTTAGCTTTTTGACCTGTTGCAACTTCAAAAGTTTTAGCAGTATCTTGGTCTACTTTTTGAAAATTGATATAGTCTTCAGTAGTTACATCAGCTCTTACTCCTGCACCCATACTAGCATAAGACCTTCTATCATCAGTACCTTGATCCCCTCTTATATTCATAAGAGCTATATGACCTCTCTTTTCTAGCTCACTCTTTAAGATTGGAACCTTCAACATACTTCCAAGATTGGTCCTATTCATATCAATAAATATGACTTTGCCCTTTTCTTCAGCAGAACTGTAGCTAGCAGTTGATACAAAAATCATAATAACTACTGCCAACAATGACATAATCTTTTTTCTCATTTATTTGACCTACTTTCTATTCAGATAGTGCGTGATTACTTCTTCAAGTATCTCATCTCTTTCAAATTTTTTAATTATAGCTCTTGCATTTTTATGACTAGTTATATAACTAGAATCGCCAGAAAGGAGATACCCTATAATTTGATTTATAGGGTTATATCCTTTTTCAACTAGTGCTTTATATACAAAATCTATCGTATCTCCCACACTCATTCTATCTTCTGGTATTCCTTCAAATTTCATAGTGTAGTCTAAATCTTTTTCCAAACTAAAAACCTCCTTAAGTGAATGTTATTTAACTTGTGTCTTAATAACCTCACTTGCATAGCTTAGAGCTTGGTCAACCTTAGATATGTCACTAGCTCCTGCTTGTGCCATATTAGGTCTTCCTCCACCTTTTCCTCCAGCTATTTTTGCAACTTCTCTAACTATATTCCCTGAATGTATTCCTTTATCTAACACATCTTTAGTAGCAGTAACTACAAAGTTAACTTTATCATCTACTACATTTGCCAATACTACTACACCAGAGCCAAGCTTATCTCTTAAATTATCTGCTGTTTCTCTTAGTGTATCCATATCCATACCTTCAAATTTATTAGTTATTAAGTTAACTCCATTTACTTCAAGCTTAGAATCAAAAATAGAATCAGCTGATTGTAAACTCATTTTAGTCTTTATATCATGTAATTCTTTAGATAAATTTTTATTTTCTTCTAATAAAGAACTTATTCTTTGAATTAAATTATCTTCTTTAGATTTTAAATTTACACAAACTTCAGATATAATTCCTTCTTTTTCTTTTAAGTATTCATAAACAGCTTTTCCTGTTATTGCTTCTATTCTTCTTACTCCTGCTGCTACTCCACCTTCAGACAATATTTTAAACATTCCTATCTGAGAAGTATTTGTCAAGTGAGTTCCTCCACAAAGTTCTGTAGAATAATCTCCCATAGAAACTACTCTTACTTCATCACCATATTTTTCACCAAATAGTGCTGTAGCTCCTTTTTCTTTTGCCTCTTTTATATTCATAATATCACATTTTATGTCTAAAGATGATAAAATAACATTATTTACTTTTTCTTCTATAACTTTTAATTCTTCATTTGATATAGCTTCAAAGTGAGTAATATCAAATCTTAATCTATCTGGAGTAACTAAAGAACCAGCTTGATTAACATGCTCTCCTAATACTTCTTTTAGTGCTTTATGAAGTAAATGTGTAGCACTATGGTTTCTTGCAGCAGACATTCTAACATCTCTATCTACTAATGTCTTTACTTTATCTCCATTACTTATTTTTCCTGATTTTATTATACCTATATGTTTTATACTATTATTAGCACCTTTTTTAGTATTTAATACTTCCACTACTAAATTTTCGTTAGTTATTAATCCACAATCACCAACTTGTCCTCCACCTTCAGGATAGAAAGTAGTATTGTCTAGTACTATAGATACTTTATCACCTTCTTTTGCATTTTGAACTAATTCATCCTCTTTAACTATAGCTTCAATAATTCCTTCACCATATAATTCACTATATCCATTAAACATACTATCTATAGTAGACTCTAATTTTGATAGAGGGTCTTCCTTCCAACTTTCTCCATCCATATTTCCTCTAGCATTTCTAGCTCTTTCTTTTTGTTTTTCCATTTCTTCATTGAAAGACTCTTCATCTACAGATAAATGTTCTTCTTCCAAAATTTCTTTAGTTAAGTCTATAGGGAATCCATAAGTATCATACAGTTTAAAGGCTTCTTGACCACTTAAAACAGTTTTTCCTTCATTCTTTAATGCTTCTATATATGAGTTCAATATTTCTGTTCCTTGGTCTATAGTTTCATTGAATTTTTCTTCTTCTATTCCAACAACTTTTTTAATATAACTTTCTTTTTCAACTAAAACTGGATATGCTTTATCATTTACCTTTATAACTTCATCTATCAGTTTTTGTAAGAATAATTCTTTTACACCTAATAGTTTACCATGACGAGCAGCACGTCTAAGAAGTCTTCTAAGAACATAGCCTCTTCCCTCATTTGATGGAAGTACTCCATCACTAACTAAGAATGTCACAGCTCTTATATGGTCAGTTATTATTCTTATTGATATATCATTTTTTGGATTTACTCCATATTTTACTCCTGTTAACTTTTCAACTGCTTCCAATATAGACTTAATAGTATCTACTTCAAAGATAGTGTCCACACCTTGCATGATACATCCCATTCTTTCAAGGCCCATACCTGTATCTATATTTTTACTTTCTAATAAACTGTAGTTTCCTTCTTCATCTCTATCAAACTGAGTAAATACATGGTTCCAGAATTCTAGGTATCTGTCACAGTCACAGCCTGGTTTACAGTCTGGATTATCACATCCATATTCTTCTCCTCTATCAAAATATATTTCTGAACAAGGACCACAAGGACCTGTACCTATCTCCCAGAAGTTATCATCTTTACCAAGTCTAACCATTCTTTCTTCTGGAAAATTCATTTCTTTTGCCCATATATCATAAGAATCGTCATCTTCTTCATATACAGTTACCCATATTTTATCTTCTGGGATACTTAGCCATTCTGTGACAAATTCCCATCCCCATTTAATTGATTCTCTTTTAAAGTAATCTCCAAATGAGAAGTTACCCATCATTTCAAAAAAAGTGGCATGTCTTGCAGTTATACCTACATTTTCTATATCTCCAGTTCTTATACATTTTTGAGATGTACACATTCTTAAACTTGGAGGTACTTCTACACCTGAAAAATAATTTTTTAAAGGTGCCATACCTGAGTTTATAAGCAATAAACTCTTGTCATTGTTTGGTACTAAAGAATAGCTATCTGCTACATAGTGACCTTTTGACTCAAAAAATTCTAAAAACTTACTTCTTATCTCGTTTAGTCCCATCTTTTCCATATTATGTTCCTCCTAATAAATTATATTTTTTCGTTTAAATAAAAAACCTCGTCCCTATAAATAAATTTATAGGGGCGAGGACAATCGCGGTACCACCCTAATTATCATAAAAAATTATGATATCTTCGGAAAACCTTAGCTATAACGTAACTACCGTCAATCTCTACTTAAATCTACCTTGTTAATTCAAAGTACATTGTTCAAAATTGCTACTAAAAGGCTGCTTCAAATATTTTATTCTAAGGGCTTTCAGCATGTTCCCTCTCTCTGTAAGACATCAAATACTTTACTATTCCTTATCACTGTATTTGTTTTTAATTAATATAATAATTATATTACTAAATTTTACAAAATTAATCAATACTATATTTTCATATACAATAAATTTATTTTATAAACTTTGTTTTAGATTTATAGACTATATTACTTATTTTATAAGTTTCTTAGATATTTTTATAAACTTTTCTCTATTATTCCTCCGCCTACTACAATATCTCCATCGTACATTACAACAGATTGACCTTTTGTAATAGCTCTTTGAGCTTCATCAAATACTATTTTAATAGTATTTTCTCCAACATTATAAATAGTAGCTGGTGATGGTTTTGCAGAGTATCTTATTTTTGCTTGAACTCTTAATGGCTCTTCTAGTTTGTCTATTGATATAAAGTTAACATCTTTTGCAATAAGTTCTTTTTTAAATAATTCTTCGTTGTCTCCAAGGACAATAGTATTATTTATTGGATTTATATCTACTACAAACATTGGTTTGCCAAAAGTAATTCCAAGACCTTTTCTTTGTCCTATTGTATAGTATAGTATCCCTTTATGTTTTCCAAGTACATTTCCTTTAGTATCTACAAAAAAACCTTCTTCAATACGCTTTTCAGAATGTTTTTTTACATAATTTGCATAGTCATTATCTTTAACAAAACAAATTTCTTGACTATCGGGTTTATTATGGACTGCCATTCCCATTTCTTTAGCAATTTCTCTTACTCTATCCTTTTCATAATCACCTATTGGTAGTAGTGTATGTTTTAATTGTTCTTGTGTAAGATTATAAAGTGCATAAGTCTGGTCTTTTTTATCTGTAACAGATTTTTTTAATAAATATCTTCCTGTATCTTCATCTTTTTCTATTTTTGCATAGTGACCTGTAGCCACATAATCACATCCTATTTGTCTAGCTCTTTTATAAAAATCGTCAAATTTTATATGTTTATTACAAGCTATACAAGGATTAGGAGTTTTTCCTTCTAAATATTCATCTATAAAATAATCTATTACTTTTTCTTTAAATACTTCTCTAAAATTAAGAACATAAAATGGTATTCCTATTTTATTTGCTACTCTTCTAGCATCTTCAACTGCTGATAAAGAGCAACAACCACCTTCATTTTCAACTTCGTCATCGTCTTGCCATAATTTCATAGTAACACCAATGACGTCGTATCCTTGCTGTTTTAAAAGATATGCAGCTACAGAACTATCTACTCCTCCACTCATACCTATCATTACTTTTTTATTCATAAACAAATTTCACCTCATCTTTTGCATTACTTATTATTATACCATATAGAGCAAGCATTGTATTTATTTAAAATATAGCTTGCTCTATTTTCTAAAAAAAATAATATTATTAGGTAATTTTAAAAGATTTAAGGGTAATTTTTTATTTATTAACTACCACTACTGACGCTGTTGTTTCTGTTATTATATTATTAGAATTACTAACATCAACTAGTTCTATTTTCACCTTATAAGTACCTTCTTTATTTCCAACTAGATAAACTTCTGTTGTTGCACCTTGCAATGGAAAACCTTCCTTTGGTCCCCATCCTGTGTTTACTATGTTAAACCAGTTCCCATTGCTATCCTTAGCAATTAGTTGTATTCCATCTAAGTCTGCTGAACCTTCTTCTGGACTTATTTGAACTCTTACATTATTATAATCATTTTTGCCTTTATTTAGTGTAATCTTTACAGGCGTTCTACCATCTACACTTTCAAACTTAGGTATACTGCCATTTTCATCCTCATCTATTTTATTTTCTTCCGTTATATTAGCTATATCATTATTTTCATTTATAGTTATAGAAGCTTTACCCCAAGTAGCAGTTTTTGAATCTTGTGATAATGTACAATCTCCATATCCATTAATAATCACTTTATCTTTATCATAGTTGTCAGTTTTTATTGGAGTATATTCACTTATATTGCAATCACCTGTTAAATCTAGTCTTGCATTAGTTTCATTTACAATTCCATCATCTTTTACATATTCTACATTAACTCCATACCATCCGTTTCCACTTGTTACAAGATTTGAAGCTATTACTGATGAACCATTTACTATTAAACCTGCCCCCTTATTATTATTTAAAGTTACATTGTTTAATTCAACATTTCGTGATAAATAAACATGCATTCCTGATTTATTTAATTTGTCTGAATCTAAACCTGTTACTTTTAGATTGTTTATTTTTACACCATCTTTTCTGTCTATTGTTACTATATTTTCGTACCCTGGTTTAGTATCAGTAAATTCTACAGCTTTTTTCAATTCAGCATTATTAATACCATTTATAACTATTTTTTTATCTATAACAACTGGCTTTTTAACATCTATTTGTCCACTTATTTCCCACACTTGACCATCTTCTTGTAAAGCAAGTGCTTCTTCTAATGTATCAGTATCAGTAATCTTTATTGTCTCCACTTTAGCAGGTTCAGCTACCGTTACTGTAATAGTTGGAAGTGATACTCCTTCTGATAGCTTATATCCACTTGATAGACTTGCACTAAATATATACTTTCCTGCTACTTGGCTAGCATATTCTGGTGTACTTTTCCAAGTTACACCTACTTTTGTATTAGCCACTCCAGACACAGTTGCTGATAACTCTTTTGGTAAGTTTAACTTACTTAATTCCGTTCCATTTTCTACATTTTGTACTTTTATTGAATTATCAAGTGCTGTTATTGATGTTATCAATTTATCTTTTACAGATGAACCACCACTTGAACTTCCTCCACTTGATGAAGAGCCTCCAGATGAACTTCCACCTGGTTTAGTGCCATCTACACTTGGAGTCTGAGAACCTTCTACTTTGTCAGTTATTGTTCCTTCATTTTTTATATTTGTTCCTGTAGCATCATTTTTTATGTTTGTTATTTTTCCGTTGTTTTTAACTACAACATTGCTAGAATTATTTTGTATTTCTACTTTTTCTATTTTTGCTCCACTTTCATTTATTATTGTTCCACCTTTACTATCCTTAACCAAAACTTTATTTATTGTACCTTTATTTACTATATCTGCATTTGGAGCAGTTACTACTATCGTACCTGTATATGTACCATTTAAATTTACAGAAATTGAATTATTAGTACTCAATGATAAATCATTTGACATAGTTCCTGATGGCTTAATATTTATAACATCATTTGCATCAGCTTTATCTAAAGCTATTTTTAACTCTTCTATATTTTTAACTTCATATGTTGTTGTAGATTGTGATTTTTTTATCTCAGAAAAAGCATTCTCATTGCCTGAACCACCAACCTGTGTAACTGTTTTTAAGCTTTTAGTATTTAATACTTTTTCTTGTTCTTTATTTAATTTATTTCCAACTAAAACTACTGGTGAATTATTTTTTGCTGCCAATGAACCTACTGCTAATGAATCTATAAGATCTCCTTGTTTATTCATACCATCTTTTGTTATATATGCATTTTTCAACTCTTTTGAACCATATAATCCACTTATAACAGCCGCATTAGTTTCATTTCTATCTTTTCCTGATAATCTTTTAGGACTAGGTAAAGTGCTTTTTGTAGCTTCTGAAATCGACTGCACTCCTCCTATTACATAAGATGTTTTTATACCTTTATCTTTTATAAATTGATTTGATTGTTTTATTCCATCTTCTGGACTAGAAAGAATTATTGGCATTTTATTTTGAGCAGCCGCAGCTCCTACACTTACTGCGTCAGCAAGACCTTTTTCTCCATTAACTACAACTATCTCTGAAATATTACTACTTGTTTTTCTTACAAGAGACTCATCTAATTTTTTAGCTATTTCTAAAGAAGTTTGATATCTATCATTTCCTGAGATTCTTTCTGTATCAATTTTCAATGATTTTAATTGTGTCTCTACCTCTGAACCTAAAGTTTTTGTCCCGCCTATTAAATATACTTTTTCTGCTTTTAACCTTATTATTTCTGCTTTAGTTCTATCATCTAGTTTATTGTTTTGTGTCAAAAGAATTGGTGCATTCTTAGAACCAGCAAAAGGAGTTGCAGTCAATGCGTCTACTATAGTATTATCATTAACTAATATCACATTTTTAGATGTATCCCATCCTTTTTTACTTATTTGTATGGCAGTTTCCCATCTACCTGAACCTTTAAGTGTATCACTGTTTGTTTGAGCACTTGATATGCCTACTGTCGCACTGCTAACTACTAATGATATAGTAAGTATTGCTGCTATCCTCTTTGGTATTTTCATAACTGTTCCCCCTAATATTGTATTTAGTTGAAATGTGCCTTTTTAAAGAAAATAGCATTTTTAAGTAAAAATTTCTGAAAATATATTTTTATATGAAATCCTTGTAAACGATTGATTTGCTGAGATTTTTTATATTTTTTAATGTTTAAATATTATGGATGTGTATATTTTTTTATTATTTCATTAATTTCCAAAACGGGCTAGAATGGCAGTTTTAACAATAAAAAATAGCCGTTTTCTTTAAAACGGCTATTTTTCATATTACTATACCATTATACACTTTTTTAAAATGATTTTAAACTTTTTTTGGAAAATTATTCCTTATTTTATTCTTCTTCCTCAATATCATGGTCATGAGCATCATCTATAACATATCCATCTAATTCTGGTATATGGATATTATTCTTTTTAGCATAGTCTATAAGTGCTGCTTTTACAGCTTGTTCTGCTAAAACTGAACAGTGCATTTTTACTGGTGGTAAACCATCCAAAGCTTCAGCAACAGCTTTATTTGTAAGGTCTAATGCATCTTTTATAGTCTTTCCTTTTATCATTTCAGTTGCCATAGAAGAACTTGCTATAGCTGAACCACAGCCAAATGTTTTAAACTTAACATCTTTTATTATGTCTCCTTCTATGTCTAAAAATATCTTCATTATATCTCCACATGTAGGATTTCCAACTTCACCTACACCACTTGCACCTTCAATTTCTCCCATATTTCTTGGGTTCATAAAATGTTCCATAACTTTATCACTATATTGCATTATTTTTTCCTCCTACATTAATTTATGCCTATTTTTTATGTCTTATCTATTTTGTCTATTTTACTAATCCTTGTTTCTTTGCATCATCGTAAAGTGGTGACATACTTCTAAGTCTTTCTATAACTTTTGGTAAATTTTCTAATATATAATCTATATCATCATCCGTTGTAAAATCTCCAACTGTAAGTCTCAATGAACCATGTGCTATTTCATGTGGTAAACCTATTGCAAGTAATACATGTGAAGGGTCTAATGAACCAGAAGTACATGCAGAACCACTTGAACCAGCAATTCCTAACATATCTAATAGTAAAAGTATTCCTTCACCTTCTATAAATTGGAATGCAAAGTTTGCATTTCCTGGTAATCTATTTTCTAAACTACCATTTATTCTTGTATAAGGTATTCTTTCTAAAACACCATCTATTAACTTATTTCTAAGACGAGTTAAAGTCTCAACATGGTTTTGCATATTTGCTTTAGCTAATTCTGCTGCTTTTCCATATCCAACTATTGCAGGTATATTTTCTGTACCTGCTCTTTTGCTTTTTTCTTGTGCTCCACCATGGACAAAGTTATGAAGTCTTACACCTTTTCTTATGTATAAAGCTCCAACACCTTTTGGTCCATATATTTTATGTGAAGACATACTCATTAAATCTATTCCTAATTCTTTAACATCTACTGGAATATTACCTGAAGCTTGTACTGCATCAGTATGGAATAATATACTGTGTTTTTTAGCTATTTCAGATATTTCTTTAATAGGTTGTATAGTTCCTATTTCATTATTTGCAAACATTATACTTATTAGTATAGTAGTATCTTTTATTGAATCTTCTAATTGTTTTAAATCAATTTTTCCTTCGCTATCAACATCTAGATAAGTTATTTCAAATCCATGATGTTTTTCTAAGTATTCACATGTATGAAGTATTGCATGGTGTTCTATTTTTGAAGTTATTATATGATTACCTTTATTTTTATTAGCATAAGCTACACCCTCTAATGTCCAGTTGTCACTTTCTGAACCACCTGCTGTAAAATATATTTCATTAGGTTCAGCATTTATAAGGGCTGCTACTTGTTCTCTTGCTTTATCTAAAGCATCTTTTGCTTCTCTTCCGAATGTGTGAAAACTAGATGCATTGCCAAAATAATCTGTTAGGTATGGCATCATTGCATCTAATACTTCTTTTTTAACAGGTGTTGTTGCAGAATAATCCATATACAATCTTCTTTTTTCCATTACATTCATCTCCAAATCTATTTTTTAGTTATATTTGTTATATCATTTTCTAATTTATTTTTGTTATAGTCATTTATCATATCTTTAAGAGTAATTGAATCTATAACATCTTCTATACCCTTTTTCATCTTTTCCCAAACTATTTTTGTTACACACATGTTTGAGTTTTCACAGACATCTTCATCTAGTACACAGTCAGATAATGCAACTGGACCTTCCAATACTACAAGTATATCTCCTACTGTTATGTCTTCAGCATTCTTTGAAAGCAAATATCCTCCTTGAGCACCTCTTACACTTTTTACTAGACCCGATTTTTTTAAAGATGAAAATATTTGTTCTAAGTACTGGTCCGATATTTTTTGCTTTTTAGCAATAAATTTTAATGACACTGGTCCATTATCTTGATTTAGTGCTAATTCAAACATTGCCTTTAGTCCATATCTACCTTTAGTAGACAACTTCATACATTATCACCTCTATATAGAAATCTAATTCATACTGTTTTAGTAGGAATTACTTTCAACATAATTTTATTATACCCTACTAATTTTGTCAAGATTAATTTTAATTTTTTTATTTTGAATAAATCCCCCATTTTCCAATGTTTTCAAATCCTAATTTTTTATATATCTTTCCAGCTTCTTCATTATCATAAAACAAACAAGGCATTTTATTCTCTCTTAAAAGTTCTGAACATAGTTTAATTAAACATTTTGTAGCAAGCCCTCTAGCTCTATATTTAGGATGTGTACCTACTCCAATTATCATTGCATGAGTCCTGTTTTCTGATGTACTCTTTGCCATTGATACTACTTCTTTGTTAATCTCTATACAATATCCTCTACCTGTTCTTAAACCATTTTTTAAACTATCTAAAGTTGTACTGTGGAATTCATCTATCAAATCATAAAGCCTAACTGTTTTCTTTAGATTTCCAAGTCTAATTCTCTTGACCTTTTCATTACAATGATTGTCAACTAAAAATTTTTTAGTTCGAAGCTTACAAAAATCAACTATTTTTAGATTATTAAGTCCTAATCGCTTTGCTAAAGCATCTACAGCACTTATTTTTCCAGAAATTTCTTCGTAATCAGTGTCACAAAGCAATTCATAAAAGCCTTCAACATCATACTCTCCATCTGAATAAAACATCATAAATTCAAAATATTTAAGTAGTACTGCTCTGATTTCACCATTTAAACCTATATCTGCCCATAAATTTAAAAAGTTATTTCCATATCCATATCTTTCAATATCCCCTATTATAAATAAATTGTACTCAGGTTCTTTTTTTAAATATTTCATAACTCTACTATGATAACTTGAGTTAAGCTTTATAATCATAATATCTACCCCCGATACATAAAATTCAACTTAAAAATCGCTATCCAAATATTCTAGATATTTCTTTATATTTTTCTCAGTTTTGTTTTCTTGTGGTATGTAGTAAATACTATCTTTTATGCTATCTGGTAAATACTGTTGTTTTACATAATGATTTTTAAAGTTATGAGGATATTTATATCCACATCCTCTACCTATATCTTTAGAACCAGAATAATGAGCATCTTTTATACTGTTTGGTATGTCTTTAACAAACTCTCTATCTAATTCATCTAATGCTTTCATTATTGCCATACATGCAGAATTAGATTTTGGTGATGTAGCTAAAAGAACAGTAGCTTCTGCTAATGGTATTTTTGCTTCAGGAAATCCAAGCTGCATAGCTGAATCTACACAGGCTTTTACAATAACAACTGCATTTGGATAAGCTAAACCTATATCTTCACTAGCTATTACTAAAAGTCTCCTACAGATACTTATTAAATCTCCACCTTTTACAAGTCTTGCTAAATAGTGTATGGATGCCTGCGGGTCACTTCCCCTTATAGATTTTTGAAATGCACTTAAAATATCATAATGACTATCACCATTTTTATCATAGTTTATAATTTTATTAAATGTAGATTTTTTTACTACATCTGAATCTATATAGATTATGTTATCTTTATTTGGTTTAGTTGAATAAACTACTAATTCTAAAGCATTTAAAGCCCTTCTCATATCTCCATCAGAGATAATAGCTATATCCTCAATAGCATCATTATTACATTCAATATCCATATAACTATCTTCATTTAAAACTTCAATTGCCCTTCTTAAGCCTTTTTCTATATCTAATTTTTCTAAAGGCTTAAATTCAAATATAGTCGCTCTACTTAGAAGAGCTTTATATACATAATGATATGGATTTTCTGTAGTACTAGCAATCAAAGTTATACTACCATTTTCCATAAATTCTAATATCGACTGCTGTTGTTTTTTATTAAAACTTTGTATCTCATCTATATATAGTAAAACCCCATTTATATTATTTATACTTCCAAGTTCTGCTATTACTTTTTTTATATCTTCTAGTGATGAATTAGTGGCATTTATTTTATAAAAATTTTTATTGCTTTTTTCTGCGACAATTTCTGCTACAGTAGTTTTTCCAACACCTGGTGGACCAAAAAATATCATATTTGGCAAAAAATTAGTCTGTAATATCTTAGACAATATTTTTCCATTACCAATTATATGACTTTGACCTATTACATCATTCATTGTTTTTGGTCTTATTTTATCTGCTAAAGGCATATTCCCACTCCTATTCAAAAAAAATATTTCATGATTATTATCCCAATAATCCGTCTAAAAAAGGTATCTATTTGAAATAGATACCTTTTCTAATCACAATCTATAAAATTTAGATTATTGATTGTTTTTTAATTTTTTTAATTCATCTGTAAGTTTATCATTAAGTATTCTTATATGAGTTCCTTTCATACCTAATGATCTTGATTCTATCACACCTGCACTTTCAAATTTTCTAAGTGCATTTACTATAACTGACCTAGTTATACCAACTCTATCAGCTATTTTACTTGCTACAAGTAAGCCTTCTTTACCGTCTAATTCAGCAAAAATATGTTCAACTGCTTCAAGCTCGGAGTAGGACAGAGTGCCTATTGCCATTTGAACTACAGCTTTTTTTCTCATTTCTTCTTCTAATTCTTCACCTATTGCTCTTAATATCTCAAGACCAACAACAGTTGCACTGTATTCAGCTATCACTAAATCATCATCATTAAATGACATTGAATATCTTGAAAGTACTAATGTTCCAAGTCTTTGTCCACTTCCTAATATTGGTACTACAGTAGTATATTTTTGTAATCTTCCTTGTTCTTCAGGGAAAATCTCTAATATCTTCTCACCATTTAAGTTTTCTAGTGTCTCATCAATTTTTAATAAGTTTTGAGTATATTCTTCTGAGAATTTTTTTTGCTTAGTATATTCGTCTTCTATAACTGAGCTATCTTCAATATCATTTAAATGAAGCCCTAGAACTTTACCTTTTGCACTTACTACATAAACATTAGAATTTAATACATCTCCTAATGCTCCGGCCAGTAAATCAAAAGAGACACTGCTTCCACCACTTGTTTGTAATGTTTTATTTATTTTTCTTGTTTTTTGTAATACTTCACTTGCCATTTAATCATCTCCTCATGAAATTTAGGCCTTTTAATAACCTTTATATTTTCTAATATTATTCTCACTTTTAATGAAAATTTATTTTTATATTAGTTGTTCACACTTGAAAGATTATCATAGTTTGGAACCTTTTTCAAGATAATTATGTGATTTTTTTCAATTTTCACTCTTTTCCGTCATTATGCTCTTTTGACTCTTTGTTACATTCTTTATTGGAGCATACTGTTTTCGTTTCAGATTTAGTCACTTTTTCAACCATATATGAACCACACTTTTCACAAAACTCTCCTGTTGGCTTATTCCAAGCTACAAAGTCACAGTTTGGATAATTAGAACATCCATAAAAAGCTTTCCCTCTTTTGGATTTTCTAAGGATAATTTCTCCTTCTTCACATTTTGGACATTTAACACCAATTTTATTCATAATTGGTCTAGTCGTTTTGCAATCAGGATAGTTTTTACAAGCCATAAACTTTCCAAACCTACCATATTTTATAACCATATTAGAGCCACAGTTTTCACAGATTTCATCAGTTTCTTCATCCATATTTATTTTTTCTATATTCTCAAGTGCTTCTTCAATGGCTTCTTTAAGTGGTGCATATGCTTCAGATACAATTTCTTTCCAATCTGTATTTCCCTCTTCTATGACATCAAGCTTACTTTCCATATCAGCAGTAAAATCTACATCTATAAATTTATGAAAATTATTTTCTAAAATATCAGTAACTATTATTCCAAGTTCTGTTGGGCATAGACTTGTGCCTTGCTTTTCAACATATTCTCTATTTAATATAGTAGCTATTGTTGGAGCATACGTACTTGGTCTACCAATTCCCAGTTCTTCCAATGTTTTTACCAAACTGGCTTCTGTATATCTTGCTGGTGGTTGTGTAAAATGTTGGTCTGGCAATATATTTTCTATACTTAATATATCTCCTTTTTCTATACTTGGTAGAATCTTATCTTCTCTTTCTGAAAAATTGTATACCTTAGTATATCCATCAAATTTCATTTTTGAACCAGTGGCTTTAAATACAATATCTCCAGCCTTACATTCTACATTTAGTATATCGAATACTGAATCCTCCATTTGACTTGCTATAAATCTTCTCCAAATTAAATTATACAGCTTATATTGGTCTTTACTCAATGAAGCTTTTATGCTATCAGGAGTTCTATCAACGGAAGTTGGTCTTATTGCCTCATGTGCATCTTGAACCTTTTTAGTGTCTGGTTTTTCTTTTTTTTCTACAGGGTTTTTATAATAATTTTCACCTAAGTCACTTATTATATAATTCTTAGCTTTTTCTTTTGCTTCATCAGATATTCTCTTAGAATCAGTTCTTATATATGATATAAGACCAACAGTGCCTTCACCTTCTATATCTATACCTTCATATAGTTCTTGCGCTATCATCATTGTTTTTTTAGTAGTAAAAAACAACTTATTTGCACCTTCTTGTTGAAGCATACTTGTTGTAAATGGTTTTGGAGCTGATTTACGTCTTGATTTAGATTCTATCTTTTCAACTTTTAAATCCTTTCCTTCCATTTCTTTTAGTATTTCATTAACAGCATCTTCATTTTCTAATTCAATTTTTTCATCGTTCTTGCCATAAAATTTTAAAGTTATATCTTTATCTTTTGCTGTCTTTGCTTCAACATCTATTGTCCAATATTCTTTTGGAATAAACGCTTTTATCTCTTTTTCTCTATCACAAATTAATTTTGTTGTTACTGATTGTACTCTACCTGCACTAAGACCTTTTCTAACCTTTTGCCATAATATAGGGCTTATTTGATATCCTAAAAGTCTATCCAATACTCTTCTAGCTTGTTGTGCATCTACTAAGTTTATATCAATATTTCTAGGATGCTTAATTGCTTTTTTAATTGCATCTTTAGTTATTTCATTAAACTCAATTCTACAATCATCAGATTCATCTAAATTTAGTATATGAGCTAAATGCCATGATATAGCTTCACCTTCTCTATCAGGGTCAGTTGCTAGATACACTTGTTTAGATTTTTTAGCTTCTTTTTTTAATTCCTTTATTACATCGCCTTTTCCTCGTATATTTATATATTGAGGTTCAAAATTGTTTTCTATATCTACACCTAATTTACTTTTAGGTAAATCTCTAACATGACCAACTGATGCTTTTACTGTATAATGACTTTTACCTAAAAATTTTTCTATGGTCTTAGCTTTTGCAGGCGATTCTACGATGACTAATGTTTTGGCCATAAAACCACACACCCCCACTACCTAATCTTAATTTATACATTTAAACTGTACGTTTTATTATTCATCTCTATTACTAACTCATTTAGTACTAATTCATTGATTATTGAATTTACATACTTTATTTCTATACCAGTATAATCACAAATACTATCTATATGCAAGCTTCCTTCTCTTTTTATAGCTTCAATTATTTGCTTAGACTTGGCATTTAAACTTATATTATCATATTTTTGATTTATTTTTTTATTGATAATATTAAATATGTTATACTCATTCAAAATATCATCTATATTTTCAATTAATTTCGCACCTTCTTTTATAATTTTATGACATCCTCTACTCATTTGAGAATTTATATTACCAGGTACTGCAAAAACATTTTTTCCATGTTCAAGAGCAAACTCTACTGTTATTAATGCACCACTTCGTATTGCTGCTTCTACAACCACTACTCCATCACTTAATCCACTAATAATTCTATTTCTATTAGAAAAATGATATGGAGCTACTGTTGAGTTAATATTATACTCTGATAATAATAGTCCCCCATTTTCTAATATTTTATTTGATAAATGTAAATTTTGTTTTGGAAGAGGGTTGTCTACTCCTGAACCAAGAACCGCTATAGTCTTAGATTTTCCATTCATACAACCTATATGTGAATATGCATCTATTCCTATGGCTAATCCACTTACTATATTAACTCCATATTGAGACAATTGACAACTCATTGTTTTTGCACAATTAATTCCATAAGCTGTAGGCTTTCTTGAACCTACTATAGCTATATTGAAATTATTATTAACTAAACTTATGTCACCTTTGTAAAATAATAACTTTGGAGCATTGTATATATTCTTCAAATTTTCAGGATATTCTTCGTCATATTGGCAAATATATTTAATTGTTTTTTTGTAAAGTAGTTCTTTTATATTTTCTAAATAAGCGTGACCTCTATATTTTACTATATTTTTTCTAATATTCAAGCTTATATTTTTTAAATTATATATTTCTTTTTCAGAAAAATCAAATATATCTTCAATATTTACTATATTATTTTCTATTATTTCAATTGTTTTTGTTGTTATTCCACTAATTGATTTTAACCATAAATAGATATCTTTTTTCTCCATAAAATACACCTCAAAAACTTATTTAAAATAGCTATAATAAGCTCTTCTAAATGAAAAAGCTTCTATAATACACTGTGAATTTATCAACTCTATTCCTTCTAAATCAGCTATTGTTCTTGCCATCTTTAAAAGTTTTGTATAACTTCTACTACTTAAGTTATATTTATTAAATATTACTTTAGCCATTTTTGAAGCTTCTTTTTCTAATTTACAATATTTTAATAAATTAGAAGCCTTAATTTCACTATTATTTTTTATATTATCTTCTTTAAATCTATTTATTTGTATTTTTCTAGCATTTTCTACTCTCGTCTTTATTTTTTGAGAACTTTCTTCTTGTTTTGATGAATTTAAATCATCATATTTTACAGTATTTACTTCTACAAAAATATCAAACCTATCTAATAATGGTCCTGATATTTTATTTATGTATTTATTAATTTCATTGCTCCTACATCTACACTCTGTATTTGACATATAATAACCACATGGACATGGATTCATAGCTGCAATTAGTAATACTCTACAGGGATATTTTGTACTGTACTTTACTCTAGATATATTTACATACCCATCTTCTATAGGTTGTCTCAAAGTCTCAAGTATTTTCCTATCAAATTCAGCGATTTCATCTAAAAACAAAATCCCCCTATGTGCTAGTGCTACTTCTCCAGGTCTTGCATCTGTTCCTCCACCAATTAAAGACTGCTTTGTAGTTGTATGATGAGGCGCTCTAAAAGGTCTCTTATCGATTATGCCTTTATTTTCATCTATCATACCCAATACACTATAAACCTTACTTACTTCTATCATCTCTTCTATACTTATATCTGGCAAAATTGTTATTACTCGTTTTGCAATCATTGTTTTACCTGAACCTGGAGGCCCAATCATAAGCATATTATGATTTCCAGCAGCGGCTATCTCTGCGCTTCTCTTTATAAAATAATTTCCTCTAACATCCTTAAAATCTTCATCATGTTTGCTTTCTTTTGTATCATAAAACTCAGGATATTTACAATATGTATAATTCCCATTTGTTTCTATTTCTTCATTTAAAAAAGACATTATTTTTTCTTTATCGACTTTTATTTCTCCATTTAAAAACCCTATACATTCTTTTAAACTTTTAATAGGTATTATATCAATTTCTTCTATAAATAAACTTTCTCTTATATTGTCAACTGGTATAAAAATACGCTTTATATTTTGGGTTTTTGCACCTATAATTATTGGTAATATCCCTCTTACTTTTCTTATTTTTCCATCTAGTGATAATTCTCCTATAAACATACTTTCTCTTATATAATTTTCATCTTTTTCTATTAACCCTCTTAAAAGACCTATACTTATTGATAAATCTAAAAAAGCACCTTCTTTTTTTATATCTGCTGGTGATAAATTTACAACAATTCTTGTATTTGGAAATTTATATCCACTATTTATAATAGCTGATTTAACTCTCTCTCTCGCCTCTTTAATTTCCTTACTTGGAAGACCGACAATATTAAAGCTAGGTATACCATTACTTGTATCCACCTCAACCTTTACTAGAAAACTTTCAATTCCTATTAAATTACTTGAGTTAATAATACTTAACATATAATAATCCTTTCCAAACCTTTATCTTTCTTAAAAAGCATTCATTATGTGATTTACTCTTTTTTCTGATAAATAAACTTCTACAATATCAAATCTTATGGGAATATTATGTAAATTATTTTTTGTGATATAGTATTTAGCAATCTCAACTATCTTTTTTCTCTTCTTGAAATTTACAGATTCACAAGGATAACCATACCTTAAACTAGACCTTGATTTTACTTCTACAAATACAATCTCATCATCTATCCTTACTATTATATCGACCTCTCCAATCTTTAATCTGTAGTTTTTTTCTAATAGTTTTGCGCCTTTTGACAATAAATAATTAATTGCTACTTCTTCTCCAAAATCACCTTTTTCTTTGTTATTCATTTTTTACTCCAATACATTAAATTTTTACTTTTTGATTATGGTCAGTATACGATTTAACTATTCAAATTTTTTAGATTGATTTTATTTCTATTAATATTAATAGATACTTCTATTGACTTTATTCTTTTATGATATTATCCTAGTTTTCATAAGGAAAGTTTATTTTTATGGAGGAGTCCTTTTAATGAATAGAAAAAAATTAGTTACTTTTATACGATATTTGTCCCTATTTATAGTACTTGTAAGTTCTTTAAACACTACTGAAAATATATTGTATCCAGTTATAACCATAATAATATTATTTCTAATTATAATAAATAATCAAGTCAGATTTTTTTCTTTATCAAATAATAGTAGACTTGTACTTATTTCTTATTTTTTAGAATTTGCTTTAATTTTCATATTATATAATTGTACAAAGACTTTTAATTCAGTTTACTTTGTTCCTTTAATTTTGGACATATCATTTTTTATAAATGAAAAATACAAATACATATTATTATTTTTCATTATAGTATCTTCTTTTATTATTAGTTTAGACAAAAACTTGTATCTAGCGTTGGAATCAAGTTCAATATTATTGATTATATCTATACTTTCTATATATATAGAAAGTGAAAATATATCTAAATTATACAATCAAAACCTTTATGATAAACTTAGAATTTCTAAAGATAAATTAAAAAAATCTAATTCTGATTTAGAAATTTATGCAAGTTCTATAGAAGAACTAGCCATTTTAAAAGAGAGAAACCGAATATCTAGAGAAATACATGATAGTGTTGGACATTCTCTTTCTACAACAATAATACAGCTAAGTGCTATAGAAAAGCTCTTAACTGATAAGCCAGAAGTATCTGATTTAGTACATGAACTCAGAGAATTCGTAAATGAAAGTTTTCAAGATGTTAGAAGGGCTATATCTGAGTTAAAACCTATTGAATATGAAAATTATCAAAATTTATTTAAAATTAAAGAACTAATTAAAAGCTTTATTAAGCTTACAAATATTAATGTAAGACTAACTATATCAAAAAACACTTGGAACCTATCTAGAGCTCAGTCTATAGCTTTATATAGACTTATTCAAGAATCGCTTTCCAATGCATCAAGACATGGAAAAGCAAGTAAAATCAAAATTTTTATAACATTTAATCCTTCAAATCTTATAGTTACGATTAGTGATAATGGTATAGGATGTGAAAATATAAAAAAAGGAAATGGAATTAACAGTATTAGCGAAAGAATATATGAACTAAATGGAAAAGTTGAATTTGATAATCACAATGATGGATTTACAATTAGAGCTTCTTTTCCCAAATTTTTAGGGGGTGATTTTTTTGAGTAAAATCAAAGTTCTTATAGTTGATGATGAAAAACTAATTAGGAAAGGTCTTAAGATTATATTGTCATCTTATGATGATTTGGAGATAATTGGAGATGCCTCTAATGGATATGAGGCTTTAGAATTTTGTAAGTCAAATGAGGTAGATGTTGTTCTTATGGATATTAGAATGAATATTTGTGATGGTGTTTTAGGTACAAGACTTATAAAAGAATATGATGAGTCAATAGCACTATTAATTTTAACTACATTTAATGATGATGAATATATAAAGGATGCAATGAAATTTGGAGCTTCAGGTTACCTTTTAAAAGACAGCTCTGATGAAGTGTTACATGAGGGAATACGCTCTTCATTTTTTGGCAATGTTGTACTTGACAAAAATGTAATTGAAAAAATTATGTCAGTTGAAAAAACTGTCGAACACGAACATATTTCTAATATATATAATTTAACTGAAAAAGAAATATCCATAATTAAGTTAATTGCAGATGGGCTTAGTAATAAAGAAATAAGTCAAGAATTATTTTTATCTGAGGGTACCATAAAAAATAATATAACTAATATTTTAGGTAAATTGGAACTTAGAGATAGGACTCAATTGGCTATATTTGCTTTCAAAAATAAAATTGTAATATAATATGTCAATAAAAAAGCTAAACTATAAACAAAATTTTAAAAAACTTAACTTATAATAAATATAAAACTATAAAGTGACTTAAGTCACTTTTTTTAGTGACTTATAGTAATAGAAATACACCTATTAATTCTTTATTATAATATTATAGATTTTTAAATTACACAAAAATATTTTGGGAGGGATTTTTATGGATATAGTTAAAGTAAATAATATAACAAAAAGATTTAATGATAAGTTAGCACTTGATAACATTAGCTTTTCTGTTAAAGAAGGGGAAATATTTGGACTTATTGGTCCAAATGGTGCTGGTAAATCTACACTTATAAGTATAATTACCAACCTTACTTTACCAAATAGTGGTAATATTCAAATAAATAGTATAGATTTGTCAGCAGATCCTATGAGTGCAAAATCTATAATAGGATTAGTTCCACAGGAATTAGCAATTATGGAAACACTAACTCCTTTTGATAACTTAGAATACTTTGGAGCTTTCTATGGATTGAAGGGCAAGTTACTTCAAGAGAGAATCAATGAGGCCTTGGAAGTTACAGGTCTAGCTGAAGTTAAAAAGAAAAAAGTAAAAAAATTATCTGGTGGTATGCAAAGAAGATTAAATATTGGGATAGCACTTTTAAACCACCCTAAAATATTAATATTAGATGAACCAACTGTAGGTGTTGACCCTCAATCAAGAAATCACATTTTTAATTTTATAAAAGATATATCTGAAAAACAAAAAACTACTATTATATATACATCTCATTATATGGAAGAAGTTGAACATCTTTGTTCTAAAATCTTTATTATGGATGAAGGTAAAGAAGTTGCTTTTGGGGATAATAATTATCTAAAATCAATAGTATCTACAAGTACAAAATTAATTATGGAAATAAAAAATATAAATGCTCAACTTATATTTGATTTAAAAAATACTAAAGGAGTTATATCTGTTTTAGAAAATACTTCAGTAATAGCATTAGATGTAGATAAAAACTTTCTGCTAACAGATGCACTTTCTGCTGTTGATAAAAACAATTCAAAGGTAGTACGTATATCTTATGAAGAACCTAGTTTAGAAGATGTATTCTTAAATCTAACAGGTAAAAATTTAAGAGACTAATGGGGGTGATTTTATGAAATTATATATAAGTGTAAAAACTATGTTAAAAGGTCTGAAAAGTTCCTTCATGATTAGTTTGCTATATTTCTTGGCTCTTCCTTTACTTTTAGCTTGGTTCCTTGGAATGGTAACAGGAGATATGTTTCAAAATCCTATAAAAACAGAACCTATATCAATCGTTGTATATGACAAAGATAGTTCCAAGTTATCAAGTAATTTGACAAACTTTTTAAAAGATGATTTATCTTCTGTACTAAAAATAAACAAAGATGATTCTGATGCAGATTTAAAACTTACAATACCTAAGGGATACGAAAACAATATTCTAAATGAAAAATCAAATACTTTAAATATAGAAAAACTTGGAACTAATGATGACTTAGCAATACTACTTCAAAACATATTAGATACTTATCATGAAAAATTATATTTAAATAATTCTCAAAAACTAAGTTCAGAAGATTTTTCTAAGTTGTTTAATAAAAGTTCTATTGCTACTTCTATAATAAAAAGCGATATCGAACAAAACTCATATGAATACTTTGCTTTAGTTTCATTGGGATTCCTTGTAATAATTTTCATAATGAATAATATTTTGTCAAATTATATAAGTGAATCAAAAGGGCTTTCAAAAAGACTTTATTCTATGCCTATAACTAGAGTGCAGTATTTAATTTACGACTTTGTAGGTTTATGGATTTACTCATTTATATTTCTATTATTATATGTTTTATTTTTTAGAATACTAGGAATAACATTTAAAGGTAATCTTGCCATATTGACCTTACTATGTGCTTTGTCATCATATTTTATGACTTCGATATCTACTTTTGTAACTAGTTTTTTTAGCAAAAAATATGGTACATTCATAGTTTATATGTTACTTTTCTTACAGACAATTTTTGGAGGTATTTTTAACATGATAAGTGAAACTTTTACTAAGTTTACTAGTTTATCTCCAACTTATTTGATAGGAGCTCTATATAGTGACTATGAAAGCTTCAATACTTTAAGTTCAATAAGTAATTTAATTGTAACATGCTTAGTTGCCTCTACAATATTGATTATATTCTCTATTGTAAAAGAAAAATATAAATGGAGGGAGATTTAATAATGATTAGATTAATTCTTGCAAATATAAAAAGATATATAAAAAATCCTTCTCTTTTAGCTAGTATGGTTATGATTCCTATTATATTAGTTGTTTCTCTTAACCTTTTTTCTAGTAAATCAGACAATCAATCTATGTACTTTTCTCCAGTAGCAGTTGTATCTAACTCTTCAGGAAAATATGAACATAAATTGATAAATAATTCAAAGTTAAAGGAAAACACATTTAGATTAAATGAAGAAGATAAAGCTATGAACTTACTAAAAAATAATAAAGTTTCTGCAGTATTTGTTTTAGACAAAAATTTTTCAACTGATATAGATAACTTAAAAAGACCTGCTGTTAAATGTTTTAAAACTGAAAATGGTGGTGGTAGTCTTTGGGCAGAATCAGAAATAGAATCTTTTATCAATAATTCTTTAAAATCAAAAATAGATAGAAATCTGGATGAAAAATTAACTAAAACAACTATAGTTGACAACAAACCTGATAAAAACACAAATTTATTTTTACCAGTTTTCTTAATATGTTATTTTATGTATATTAACGCAGCACATCTTGCTTCTGACTTATTTTCATTAAAAAAATCAAATGTTTTAAAAAGGCTTATTTCTACAAAACATAAAGATATAAAAATAATTTTTAGCATACTCTTAGGCTTATTTTTTATTCAAGCAATTGTATACACTTTAATACTTGGATGCCTTACATTTGTTGGAGATTTTAAATTAACTCTAAATGTATTAATGATTGTACTAGCAAATAGTTTTGTTTCCACTGGATTTGTATTTTGTATAGCTAGAGTATTCAAAAATGAAAACTCTATAAGCCTTGTAACTACATTTTATTCTTTAATAGGTTTAGCTATATCTATATCTAGTCTGATACCATCAATGAATGAATTATCATTTATGGCTAATCTATCAAAGCTTACACCTTTTTACTGGACTATAAACGCTATTAAAAGCAATGATAGCATTTTAATAAATGTAATCGTTCTAATACTTATTGGAATAGTATTTGTAACAGCTGGAAGTTTTAAATTAAGAGATTTTGCAAAAAACTAATGATTACTAAATATAGTTAGTATATAATTTTATACAATACTAACATAATATTTCAAGATGTTAAATTATTTTATATTATATTTTTATAGTTGGCTTTATAGTTGCTTTTAACCACTTTTGATACCAAACTTAGTATTATATATTAATATTTTTGACTTGTCAATAGTTTTATGATATAATATTAATTATTAGATAATTAAAGCATTGTACCCAAATTGCAATATCTAAAATTCAGTTTGGAGGTATAACTAACATATGTATAATATCGGTGAAAGTGTGATGTATCCAAAAGAGGGAGCCTGTTATGTAAGTGATATTGTAACCAAGGAAATAAATAAACATATGCAGAAATACTACGAATTAACTGTCATTTTCAATAGTACTCTTAAAATTTCTATTCCTGTTCTGAATGCTGACAAGATTGGTGTCCGTCCAATTATGAACGAAAATGAAATTGATAATTTTATCCAATCTATTAACAAAACAGATGCTATATGGATTTTTGATAGAAAGAAGCGGCTTAAATTATACCACGATAAATTTCATTCAGGAGATATCTTTGAGATTGTAAAATTAATTAAGATGCTTATGATACAAGATTGTTCAAAACAATTATGTAGTACAGATAAGGACTTTTTAAATAAAGCTCAGAGATTTGCTTTGTCGGAATTAGCTGCTGCTCAATGTAAATCCTATACAATCGTATTAGAAGAAATGAAAAAACATATTCTAAATCCGAAAAATAATAATTAAACCAGTCTTTAAGACTGGTTTTATTTTTTAGATTAATCATATTTATTACCATATTTTACTTTAGATTTCATAATATAGTGTTTATAAAGCCATCTTAACTAGAATATATTTTATACAACAAAAAACCAAGTGTAAGTCAGTAATATGATTTACACTTGGTCAACAAAATCTAATCTTCCTCAAGTTCCTTTTTTTCTTCCAATAATACATTCAATTCATTTGCTTCTAAAATCTGTGCTTCTGCAATGTCAAGTAACTCTTGTTGCCATTCCACACATTTATCTTTGTAATCAAAAGGTAGCGTTCTGTCAACTATGTACTTATCGATACATTCCTCCGCACTTTTAACTATTTGCTTTCTCTCATCAATAAATTTTTCCAATTCTACTAAGGCTTCTTCATAAGCTTTTTTACTCATATAAATTCCCCCTTTGTATAATTGTTCTACATTAAAATGATTTTTCCTCTTTTTTGTATAAAAATTTATTTGTATATAACTTTTCCATCAATATCTTTTATAGTTTGACATCCAGTTAATATCATAGAACCACTTAATTCTGATTGAAGTTTATTTACATAAGTTTCTACACCATCAGTTGCTCCACCAAATGAAGCTGTTACAAAAGGTCTTCCTATTAATACTGCATCTGCCCCTAGACCTATCATTTTTAATACATCCAACCCTGTTCTAACTCCACCATCTGCAAGTATTGTAACTTTACCTTTAACAGACTCAGCAATCTTTGGTAAAACTTCACATGCTCCGGGAGTACAGTCAAGTACTCTTCCTCCATGATTTGATACAACAATTGCATCTACACCTGCTTCAACTGCCATTAACGCATCTTCTACAGTCATTATTCCCTTTAATATAAATGGTAATTTAGTAGATTTAACTAATTCTTTTATTTGGTCAACATTTTTAGGAAGTACTGGTTTTCCATGTAGTGATAAAGTTACTAAACCACAAGCATCTATATCAACTCCAACTGCAAATGCTCCAGCTTCTTCAGCCAATCTTATTTTTTTTATAATATTTTCATTGTCCCAAGGTTTAATAAATACAATTCCAGCACCATTATACTTTTTAACTACATCTAAATTTTCCATTAAAAATGCATCTACTGCTGTATCTCCAACCATTGCATAGATACCACTATTGACACATCCTGCAACTACTGGTTCTATGTAATCTCTTTCATTTATTTTTCCACCCATATTTAAAGTAGTTCCTGTTACTGGAGCTGCAAATATAGGAGCACTCATTTTTTTTCCGAACATTTCTATAGATGTATCAGGATTTGAAACATCATGTATTACTCTCATATTTACTTTTACTTTTTCTAAACTCTTGCTATTTTCTATAAAAGAAGAACCACTTCCTTTACCTCCCATACCAGGTACTTCACCTGCACAGACAACTCCATTACAAACTTTACAAACTTTACAACTTCCATTTAAATTTTCTCTAGCATTTTTTAATAGTTCATTATAATCCATCTCTAATCCCCCATTAATTATAGTAATTTATATAATATATATTATATCATATTATGTTTATAGTATATTTTTCAAGAAGCTTTTTCTATGTATAGGAGTTATCCCATGTTTTTCAATAGCTTCATAGTGTTCTTTTGTTCCATATCCCTTATGAGATTTAAATCCATATTCTGGATATACTCTATCATATTGATACATTATACTATCCCTAGTAACTTTCGCTAATATACTTGCTGCTGCTATTGATATAGATTTTGAATCTCCTTTTATAATTGGATTTTGAACTATATCAATTCCTGGTATTGTCGCTGCATCAACAAGTAAGTAATCTGGTGTTTGTTTTAAACAATTTATTGCTTTTTTCATTGCCATATACGTGGCATTTAATATGTTAAATTCATCTATTTCTTCGTTATTTACTATCCCTATTCCATAATCTAATGCTTCTTTTTTTATTACTTCAAAAAGCTCATCTCTTTTTGCTTCACTTAGTTTCTTAGAATCATTTACGCCTTCTATTTTTGTATTTTTCTTAAACACTACAACAGAAGCTACAACAGGACCTGCAAGTGGTCCTCTTCCAGCTTCATCAATTCCTCCAATATATAAATATCCTTTACTATATCCTTCATTTTCAAACGTATTTATGGTTTCTAATCTTTCTGCTTCTTTTCTAATATTATCTAGTTTCTTAGCAAGTTTTATAGCCAAACTTTGAACAGATTTTCTTTCGTCCACTCTTAATATTTCTATATATTCCATATACTTTTCAACTTCTAAAGCCTCAATTATTTCTTTAATCTCCCTCACACTCTTGTTCTGCATGCTATCCCCTCATCTTTCACCTGTAAAAATATTCTTCTCTTAAATATATTAAAAACTCACTAACTTAGAATTTAATTGCATCCACTATATCCACATTTTAAACATATACTACATCCACCTGTATGTGCTATTCCTTCACTACCACACTCAGGGCATACAAACTTTTCATCTTCTTCAAAATTTTTACTTTTTAATTCTTTGGCTTTTTCTTCTTTATTATCTTTTTCTTCTTTATTATTTTTATGAGACTCTTTTTTATTATCTTCTTTTTTGTTATTTTCTTTTTTATTATCTTCTTTTTTTTCATTTATTAAGATTCCACTCCTTTTGCATCCATCTCTAAATATTGTTACTCCCTTAAGACCAGCTTCCCATGCCTTAACATATATGTTGAAAACATCTTCAATTGTAGTTTCAAAAGGTATATTTATTGTAGATGATATAGAAGCATCAATATACTTTTGCCATACTTTTTGCATATTTATTCTTTCTTCATATCCTATATTCATAGCAGTAACAAAAAAATCTGGTAAACATTCTTCATCTGTAATGCCTTTTTTATCCATATATTCTTTAACTATTGGAGTATATACTTTATAATACACATCTTCATCATGCAAACTTTCAGTTTTTCTTATATATGAAAGATTAAATATAGGTTCTATTCCTCCACTAATACCTATCATTGTAGATATAGAACCTGTAGGAGGTATAGTTAAAAGTTGTGAGTTTCTAAGCCCATACTTTTCAACCATATCTTTAATATCATCGTTTAGGTTTTCTATAAAAAATCTAGATTTAGAAATATTTTCATATTTATACTCACTAAATGTGCCATATTCTTTAGCAATCAAAGCTGATTGTTTTACAGCTTCGTTAAGCATAGTTTTACCAATTAAATCACACAATTCTAAAGATTTATCAGAACCATATCTTATCCCCATCTTTATAAGCATGTCAGCAATACCCATTACACCTAATCCTATTTGTCTATATTTATAGACACTATCCCTTTGTTCTTGTAATGGATGTAAATTTAATCCCTCATCTAATACATCATTTAAAGCTACCACAGCTTCTCTAACACAAGATTTTAACTTATTAATATCAAAGGTAGCATGTTCCCCAAATGGTTGTATTACAAACTCTGATAAGTTTATTGAGCCAAGCAAACAGCTTCCTCCACTTGGAAGTGGCTCTTCTGCACAAGGATTTACACCTGAAAAACAAAAAGACTTATCTTCACTCATAAGGTTATATGTTTTTATTTTGTCCCAAAATAATATTCCTGGTTCTGCATAATCCCAGTTATTTTTAACAAACTTATTAAACAAATCATATGCATTTACTATTTTGACTATTTTTTCTCCAGTAGTTTCAACTTCAAAAGTACAATTATACAACTTTTTTTCCTTTACAGCTTGCATAAACTCATCTGTTACTCTTACAGAAATATTTGCTTTAGTAACCTTCTCCAAATCAGTTTTTATATCTATAAATTCCTCTATTTCCGGATGATTTACATCCATAGAAATCATAAGAGCTCCCCTTCTACCTCTTTGACCAATCAAACCTGTCGTCATGCTATAAAGTTCCATAAAAGACACTGCTCCAGTTGTATATTTTGCAGCATTATTTACTTTTGCACCTTTGGGTCTTAATTTTGAAATATCAATTCCAACCCCTCCACCATAACTAAAAGTTCTAGCAAGTTTTTTTGCAGTGTCAAAAATATCTTCTATACTGTCTTTTGGTGGCTCTATTACATAACAATTAGAATAAGTTACTTTTTTACCTTCTTTATGTAAACCTCTATTTGCTAAAATTCTACCTGCAAATAAAAATCTCTTTTGTCTTATTAACTTTGATATTCTTGGACTATTATTTGAAATTCTCTTTATCCATTCATCAAAACTTTCTCCATCGTGTCTATACTTATTTTTCCATATTGATTTTTGTAATTCATCAAACTCCCAAGCCTTATGTCTTATTTCTGAACGTCTTTCTCTATATAATATGTAGTGTTTTGCTATATCTTTTCTATTTGATTCCATAAGTAATACTTCAACTATATCTTGGATTTCTTCTACAGATAAACATTTTTCCATAGAATTATAATCATTAGCGATTTTTCTTGATATATCATATGCTAAATCTCTATCTACTCCACCTTCACTATTTATACTAGCCTTATAGACAGCATCTTCAATCTTACTTTTACTAAAAAGTTCTTTTGTCCCATCTCTTTTTATTATGTACTTCATTTTTAGACCTCCAATAAATTAGTATTACATTAATACACCTATTAGTTGTAATTCTAAACAAACTTTTTTCTATATTTGCATGTTTTCATATTAATTATCTTACACAATATATATTATACTATTTTATATTCAATATAACACGCTTTATAGTTTTCTCAATTAAGTAAATGAACTTTTTATATTCTAAATATCTTCTATTAAAAACTTAAAAATAACATAAAAAAGTATATAAAAGTGTAATTATACTCTTATATACTTTATTTTTTTATAAATTTTATCCTTATTATTCCATTATTTTCCATTGAAATTATTAATAAATTCTTTATATTTTCCATATAAATATGCTACATCCCATAAATATTATTTGTAAATATATATAACAAAATTCAACCTAACAATAATCTATCTTTAATCTACTTAATTTAATATCCATTTACATATAAATACATATAAAGTTTTACATATCAAAAAGGAATTGCCTCCTAAATGATTTTAATCACTTTAAGGCAATTCCTATATGTATTAATTATTCTTTATTATTGTACAGCTTTGCTGCTTTGAGATGGAATAAAGTTTCCTATTACCCCTGCTATTACAACTGGAACTACCCAGTTAAATCCTAATGAAGCTAGTGGTAAGCTATTAACTAAAGGTATATTTATACCAAAGCTTGTTGCAACTGTTAATACACTTACTAACAATGCCATATATGCAGCGCATTTAAATACATTGTCATTTTTAATTTGATTACTAAATAATGCTAGTATAACTAGAGTTATAGTTGCTGGATATACCATACTTAATATAGGAGAAGAGAATTTTATTATTGTACTTACTCCAAAGTTTGATATGATTGCACTAAATACACAAACTACTATAACTATATGCTCATATTTTAATTTTCCATCTGTAAGTGTTGAGAAATATTGACCTGCTGCTGAAGAAAGACCTATAGCTGTTGTTAAACATGCTAATGTAACTATAATAGCCAATAGAATCTTACCTGTATTTCCAAGTAATGCTGCTGTTATTGAAACTATTAAAGCTGTTTGTTGAACATCTTGTCCATATATCTTAGATACAGTTGCTCCAAGGTAACATAGTCCACCATAAACTAGTGCCATACCTATTACCGCTATAACACCTGCACTTACTGTAGCTTTCATCTTTTCTTTTTCACCTGTATAACCTTTAGCTATTACTGACATGATTATAATTGATGCAAATACACTAGCTGCCAATGCATCCATTGTTTGATATCCTTGAGTTATACCTTCTGCAAATACATTTTGTATTAAAGAAGTATCTCTTATGTCTCCTAGTGGAGATACAATACCTTTAACTATTAATACTGCTAAAGCTATAAGTAAAGCTGGAGTTAAAATTGATCCAACTATATCTACAACTTTTGATGGTCTTATTGTTAAAACCAATACTATAGCAAAGAATACTATAGAGAATATTACTGGGCTTATTCCTGAACCTATTGTAGGTAATATACCCATTTCATAAGTTGTTGCTGCTGTTCTAGGTATTGCCAAAAGTGGCCCTATACAGATTACCATTGCACATCCTAATACAACACTTAATCCTTTACCAGCTCTTGAAAACATTTTTGATGTGTCTCCATTGAACTTAGTTGCTGCTATAACTGCTAATAATGCCAAACCACCATCTGCGAAAAGGAATCCTATGAAAGCTACTAGCCAACTACTTCCGGATAAAACTCCTAGATATGGAGGGAATATTAAGTTCCCAGCACCAAAAAACATTGCAAATAGTGCAAATCCAATTACAATTACATCTTTAAACTTGATTTGTTTCTCACCCATTTAAAGCACCCCCATTTGAATTTTACTACGTTTTATTACATTTTACCAAAAAATAAGTCCAATCTCTTCTTAAATGAAAACCTTTTGACGAGATTTTATTTAATTATACATTTTTGACCTAAACTTGTCAATTATGTTTCATAATTTATAAAATCTTCGCAATATTTAGTACAACTTTCTTAATTAAATAAAATTAACATGTATACTTTAAACATATATGCTTTTTTTATTTTTATTTAATTTTTCTTGACAAAATTAAAACTTTTAAATCATCTTAATTGTGCGACTTTTTCAATTATTTGCATTATTTCCAATTTATATTGCTTTATAGACAATATTAATGTATACATCACTCTCCTTTTTGTTTTGTATAATTTTTTAAGTTCAATTTAAATTTTAAATATTTTGTGTTTATTATATAATCTGAAAAAAAAGCAGTCAATATGATTTTTAATTTTTTTAATTTTCAAAATTATGATACTTAAAAAATCGTTTTCCTTTTGTCATAACTTCTATTTACGTTAATTCTTGTAGTATTTTGTATTTATTTTGCTAAATTCACTATTAATTTTACTGAATTCCAATTCTACTCTTATAGACTTTTTACTTACTAGAGTGCTTCCAAATCATTTTTTCTGAAAATTTTTTATTATGATTTGTTGATTTATTTTTCTTCATAGAAACTATATTGTAAGTTCCAACTTGTTAAAACTTTGCAGTTGCTAGTATTCACCTTAGTTTACTTATTTTTTAGAATTTACTAAATAATCTTAATATAAACCAATTAAAAAACAATTTAGTAATTTACATAGGTTATTTATATGTTCAAATGCCTTAAATTTTATTTTATTATTTTATTATTGTCACAATTTTATTTATATAATATTTTTGTAAAAGTCAACTAATACACATATCTGAACTTGTAATATTACTTTGAATATCTTTTATAAATACTCATTATTGTTAAAAAATAAACATTATTTTTTTTTAATACTTCTAGCTAATTTTACTATATCAAATGCAAATAATTAGTATGTACTCAAAAATAAAAAGAGTTATCTATATAAATAGTTTCATTTATTATAGATAACTCTTTTATTTTCAAATGCTTATATTTCAATTAAATAAGTTTTAATTTGTACCAAGTGTATTGGATTGACTTTTTGATGGTATAAAATTACCAATTATTCCAGCTATTATAACTGGAACTACCCAGTTAAATCCTAATGAATGAAGAGGTAAAGAATTTACTACTGGAACGCTTACTCCATAACTAGATATAACTGTTAATATACTTACAAGCAATGACATATATACTGCTCCTTTGTATACATTATCATTCTTAATTTTTTCATTAAAGAAAGCCAATATTATTAAAACAATTGATGGTGGATAAACTATACTTAGTATAGGGGATGCTATCTTTATTATAGTTCCAACACCAAAAGATGCTACTACTGCACTGAATACAGATACGGCTAATACTATTTTTTCGTAACTTAACTTACCTTTTGTAAGTCTAGAAAAATATTGCCCTGTTGCAGATGTAAGACCTATAGATGTAGTTAAACATGCTAGAGATACTACTACCGCTAAAATCGCTTTCCCAACATTTCCAAGCAATCCTTGTGTTATATTTACTATTACTTGTGATTGTACTGCATCTGTTCCATACATTGTAGATACAGTTGCACCAAGGAAACATAATCCACCATAAACTAGTGCCAATCCTCCACAAGCAAGAACACCTGCTTTACCAATCATCTTTAACTTTTCACTAATACTAGTATATCCTTTTTCATTTAGAGATACTATCAGTACTGATGCAAGCGCTATTGCTGCAAATGCATCCATTGTCTGGTAACCTTGACCAATACCTTCTGCAAATACATTAGGTATCATAGGTTTATCTATTACCTCTCCAAGAGGAGATATAACACCTTTTATAATTATAAATGCTAAAGCTATTAGAAGAGCTGGAGTTAAAAATTGTCCAACTATATCTACGACCTTAGATGGTCTTATTGTTAATACATATGATATCGCAAAATAAACTATACAGAATAATAACACTGGAATTGAGCTTCCAAATAAAGGCATCATACCCATCTCATAAGTTGTTGCACCTGTTCTTGGTATAGCTAAGAATGGTCCTATACATAAAATATCTACACAACCTATAAGAATCCCCAATTTCATACCACATCTTTTAAACATTTCTATTACGTTTCCATCGAATTTAGCTGTAGCCATTACTGCTAGAAGTGCCAAACCAGCATCAGCAAATGTAAATCCTAAGAAGGCAATTAACCATTCTGGACCTGTAATTATTCCCAAGTATGGTGGAAATATTAAGTTACCTGCTCCAAAGAACATTGCGAATAATGCAAATCCAAATACTATTACATCTTTGGTCTTACCCATTATAAAATCCCCCTTTTTAACCTTATTAAATTAACAAAATTTCTCAATTGTTCACGTTTGCATAAATAAATTAACTAAAACAATAAGAACCTATTATTAAATTAATAAAATTAAATAAATTAAATTTTTAATATATTGTATTTATTTGTGCTTATTATATATTATATGAAACAAGCAAGTCAATATGCCAAAATTACAAATTATCATACTGATTTTAATTTTCAAAAAATTAGGTATATTTGTCTTAAATTAATATTTTTGAAAGTTTTCTAATCTAATTTATACTTTTATGTGACAATTTTTGTCTATATTTCAGAAAATAAAAAAAACCTTTTAAAAAAAGGTTTTTTTTTACTTATAATATTAATTTTTTAAGTCAGCTTTAAAATCTATCTTTTAACACTCTCTGGTACTTCTAGTGTTATATTGCCTATCTTTCCATCTCTAAATTCATTTAAGACAGTTACAGCTATGCGTGTATAATCAAGTTCTTTCCCACCTGTTATGAATCCTCTTTTATGACCAATCATATCCATTGTTTCAATTGGAGTTTCTCCTAAAGAATCTAATTTATATCTAGCTTTCAACTTTTCTGGCTCTATTATCATAAGTTTTTCTATAAGTCTTAAAGCTAAGGTCTCAACGTCTAAAATCTCATCTTTTATAGCTCTACTAAATGCTAAGTTTAAAGCAACTTCTTGGTCTTCAAACTTTGGCCAAAGTATTCCAGGTGTATCTAAAAGTTCAAGATTTCCCTTTAACCTAACCCATTGCTTACCTTTAGTTACTCCTGGCTTATCTCCCGTTTGAGTACTTTTTCTACCTGTTAATTTGTTTATAAGAGATGATTTTCCTACATTTGGTACACCAACTATCATTATTCTTATAGCTCTTTCTTTTCTTCCTTTATCTTTTAAAGAACTCATTTTTTCTCTAGTTACATTCTTACATTCTTCTACTATCTTATTTACACCTACACCTTTTAGTGTATCTACTGGTATAGCTTTTATATTATTCTTTTTATAGTACTCAATCCATTGATTTAACTTATCTCTATCTGCCATATCGCTTTTATTTAATACAACTACCCTAGGCTTATCTCCTACAAGCATATCTATATCTGGATTTTTGCTACTAAATGGTATTCTAGCATCTAAAAGTTCAACCACTACATCAATTAGTTTTAAGTTATTTTTTACTAATTCTTTGGTTTTCTTCATATGACCTGGATACCAGTTTATATGTAGATTATTATCCATAAGATACTCTTCATATTCATTTGACACGTATATCACTCCTTTAAAATAGTATGTTATTATTACCTAATTTTACTTAAAAATATATCTACTTAAAATCCTACATTGTCACCCTTTTAACATCATACTTTACATAATATTATTTTCTTATTTTTAGTATTATTTCAAAATATAATCCAATATTTATTGATTTTATTTTCAATTTTAAAATTCCTAAATCTATCAATAAATAGTATATTTTCAACAAATAATCATATGCGCTTACAATTTAATTATTTGTTATGATTTTAGTTAAAATAGAAAGAGGACTGATAAATCAGCCCCCCATTTATAAGTAAAGTTTTTAATTATCTATTTCTAGCTTCTTTTATCTTAGCAGCTTTACCTACTCTACCTCTTAAGTAGTTTAGTTTAGCTCTTCTTACTTTACCTTTTCTAGTTACTTCTATTTTTTCTATTTTTGGAGAGTGAACTGGGAAAGTTCTTTCTACACCAACATTGAAAGACATTTTTCTAACTGTAAAAGTCTCTCTTGCTCCTCCACCTTGTCTCTTTAATACTACACCTTCGAATATTTGTATTCTTTCTCTTTTACCTTCTATAATTCTAACGTGTACTTTAACTGTGTCCCCAGGTCCAAAATTAGGAACTTCATTTTTTAATTGTTCTTGCTCAATTGCTCTTAACATTTCATTCATCTTTCTTCCTCCTAAATATCATAGACGTTCTTAACTACCCGACCAGTGTAAACAGAGGAACGCCCGTATTTCCAACATTTTATATTATACTATACTTCTATAGTTATTACAAGCATTTTTATATTTTTAATTCCATTTATAGCCACTTTATTGTATACATGTATATTAAATTTTTATTGTATATGTTTTTATTTTTCTTGAGATTTTTTATATAAGTCTAATCGTCTTTCCTTAGTTATTCTTATAGATTCTTCTCGTCTCCACTCATCTATCTTTTTATGATTTCCTGATAAAAGCACTTCTGGTACTTTTAACTCTTCAAACTCTCTAGGTCTTGTGTAATGAGGATACTCCAATAGATTATCTTTAAATGACTCCTCTTCAAATGATTCGTCCTGATTTAATACTCCTGGAATTAATCTTGATATAGAATCTATCATTATAAGTGCAGGCAGTTCTCCTCCAGTTAGTACATAATCTCCAATTGAAATTTCATCAGTTACTATTAAATCAATAATTCTCTCATCTATTCCTTCATAGTGACCACATAGAAGTATTATATCCTCTTGGATAGACATCTCTTTGACTATAGATTGATTGTATACTTTACCTTTGGGAGTTAAATAAATTACTCTTGGATTGTTTATATTATGAGTTTTTATTATATGCTTATATGTGTCATATATAGGTTGAGGAGTCATCACCATACCAGCTCCTCCTCCAAATGGATAATCATCTACTTTTTTATGTTTATTATTAGAAAAATCTCTTATATTATATATATGCACATCAATTATGCCTTTTTCAACTGCTCTTTTCATTATACTTTCATTCATGTATGAATTAAATATTTCTGGAAAAAGCGTCATTATATGAAATCTCATATTACCACCTAATCTATCATACCCTTAATAGGGTCTATAATCATTTTTCTTTCATCCATATCTATAGTAGGTACAAATTTTTTTATAGCTGGTATCATAAATTCTTTATCTTCTTCACCTTTTATTACATAGACATCATTTGCAGAATATTGAAGTACATCCTCTAAGACTCCTACATACTTTCCTTCTATAGTTAAAACTACCAAACCAATCATGTCTGCTATAAAAAACTCGCCTTCTTCAAGGTCTCTACTCTCTTCTCTAGACACATACATAAATTTATTTTTTAGCTTTTCTGCTTTTTCTATAGTGTCTATATCTTTTATCTTCATTATAACCATAGAACCTTTATATCTTACATTTTCTACAGTCCACTTGTTGTTTAAATCTTTTCCTAAATAAAAATCTTTCAATTCATCAAATCTATCTATATCATCAGTAAGTGGATAAACTCTTACCTCACCTTTTAGACCTTGTGTGTTTACTATTTGCCCTACCTTAAAATGAGTTAATTTTTCTTTCATGTTATCACCTTCTCAAAAAAATTTAATCTTATGTTACCATATCATCATAAATTCTCAAAACTGTACACAGTTATACAAAAAGGACTAGGCACTATACCTAATCCTCCTCTTTACACTATCTCAAGAGAAACTTTTATGTTTTCTCTATTTGCAACAGATCTTACGACAGTTCTTATAGCTTTAGCTATTCTTCCCTGCTTCCCAATAACCTTACCCATGTCATCTTGAGCAACTGTAAGCTTTAAGACGATACCGTCATTGTCTTTAAATTCCTCAACAACAACTGAGTCAGGATTATCAACTAGAGCCTTAGCTATATCTACAACTAGCTCTTTCATATATTTCATCTCCTAAAGTAACCTCAACAATAAGTATTTACTTATACTAATTGCTAAGAGAAAATTATTTTGCTTGTTTAGAAGCTTCGAATTTTTCTATTACTCCATTTTTTACAAGTAATTTTTTAACTACTTCTGTTGGTTGAGCACCAGTAGCTAACCATTTTATTGCTTTTTCATCATTTATTCTTACTTGTTTAGGTTCAGAAATTGGATTATAGTATCCTATTTCTTCTATGAATTTTCCATCTCTTGGAGCTCTTGAATCAGCTACTACTATTCTGTAGAAAGGTTTTTTATTAGCTCCCATTCTTTTTAATCTTATTTTAACTGCCATTACAGTCACCTCCGAATAATTTTTACTATTTTTTATATTTTATTTAAAAAAAGGTAAACCGCCTAAGCCGCCCCTTTTCTTCATACTTTTTTGTGAACCAGCAAACATCTTCATCATTTTTTTCATTTCATTAAGTTGTTTTATAAGTCTATTTACATCTTGAACAGTAGTTCCACTACCTCTAGCTATTCTTTTTTTCCTAGAAGCATTTAATATTCCTGGGTTACGTCTCTCATATGTAGTCATTGACTGAATTATGGCTTTAGTTCTATTCATTTCTTTACCATTCAAGTCTACATCTCCAAGTTGGTCTTTTATATTTCCCATACCAGGCATCATACCAAGTATCTTGTCTAGAGGTCCCATATTTTGTATTTGTTCCATTTGTTGTAAAAAATCTTCAAAATCTAGTTCTTGTTTTTTGATTTTTTGTTCTAATTCCTTAGCTTTTTCTAAGTCCATACTTTCTTGTGCTTTTTCTATTAGGCTTAATACATCTCCCATACCTAATATCCTTGATGCCATTCTGTCTGGGTGGAAAGGTTCTATATCATCTAGTTTCTCTCCCATACCCATAAACTTTATAGGTTTTTGTGTTACTGCTCTTATTGAAAGTGCAGCTCCACCTCTAGTATCTCCATCTAATTTAGTTAATACTACTCCATCAACACCAAGTGCTTCATTGAAGCTTTCTGCAACATTTACTGCATCTTGCCCTGTCATAGAGTCTACAACTAAAAGTATTTCATGTGGCTTAACTTCTGACTTAATTGACTTTAACTCATCCATAAGCACTTCATCTATATGAAGTCTACCAGCAGTATCTATAATAACCAAATCGTTAGCATTTTTAATTGCATGACTTAAACCTGCCTTGGCAATATTTACTGGACTTTCTTTATCTCCCATATTGAATACAGGTATATCCAATTTTTCACCAACAACTTGAAGTTGCTTTATAGCTGCTGGTCTATAAATATCACAAGCCACCAATAGAGGCTTCTTGCCTTGCTTTTTAAAATATCCTCCAAGTTTTCCTGCTGTCGTAGTTTTACCTGCACCTTGCAATCCAACCATCATTAAGATTGTAGGAGGTTTTGAGGAAATCATTACTTTACTTTGTACATCCCCCATTAAACTTGTAAGTTCTTCATTTACAATTTTTATTACATGTTGAGCTGGTGTCAAACTTTGCATAACCTCTTGTCCAACACATCTCTCTTGAACTTTTTTTATAAAATCTTTAACTACTTTAAAGTTAACATCTGCTTCAAGAAGAGCAAGTTTAACTTCTCTCATAGCATTTTTTACATCTGCTTCTGTAAGTTTTCCTTTTGACTTTAACTTACTGAATGCCCCTTGTAGTTTATCCGACAATCCTTCAAATATCATTTTATCATCTCCCTACATACATCTTCTATATTTTCTAGCTTAGGGATTAAATTAGCACAATCTCTATTGTGCAATAAATCTTCTTTAATGTCAATAATTTTATTTCTTATAAATTTAATATTTTTTTCCTGTTCTTGAAGCTTAGATACTAAATGTAGCTTTTCTTCATAATCTCTTAGTATCTTTTCTGAACGTTTCAATGTATCATATACACCTTGTCTTGATACACTTAAATTCTCACTGATTTCACCTAAAGAGTAATCCTCTTCATAGTATAGAGCTACTATCTCTTTTTGCTTATCAGTTAGTAATTCTTTATACTGTTCAAATAACAATCCAATTTCGACCATTTTTTCTATATTCATATCTTACACTTCCTAGCAGTATACTGTAAAGGTTATTTACTTTACACTATTGTATTTTATATCATATAAACACTCTTGTCAACCATTATTTTTAAAAGAATGCTAGTTACCAAATAATGCATCTGAAAATGATTTTGCATCAAAATCCTGTAAGTCTTCTACTCTTTCTCCAACTCCAATAAGTTTTACAGGTACATCTACTTCTGACTTTACTGCAAGCACTACTCCACCTTTTGCTGTTCCATCAAGTTTTGTAAGTACTATACCTGTTATATCTGCAACTTCTTTAAATGTTTTAGCTTGAACAACTGCATTTTGACCTGTTGTGGCATCTACCACAAGAAGTACCTCACGCTTTGCTTCTGGAAATTCTCTATCTACTATTTTAAATACTTTTCCAAGTTCATTCATAAGATTAGCTTTGTTGTGTAACCTTCCAGCTGTATCACATATCAATAAATCTGTCTTTCTAGCTTTTGCTGCCTTTATGGCATCAAACACTACTGCTCCTGGATCTGCTCCTTCTTGATGCTTTATTATGTCTACATTAGTTCTATTTGCCCAGATTTCTAATTGCTCTGTTGCTGCTGCTCTAAATGTATCTGCTGCTGCTAATAAAACTTTTTTCCCATCTTTTTTATATCTATTTGCCAATTTTCCTATTGTAGTAGTTTTGCCCACTCCATTTACACCTACCATTAGAATTATACATGGAGCTGGTTCTATGTCTAATGTAGAGTTTTCATTTGTAAGGATATCTTCAACTATAGATTTAAGTTCTTCTCTTACCTTTATTGGTTCAGTAATTCCCTTTTGCTTTATCTTATCTCTTAGTTTCTCAATTATGTCCATAGTTGTATTTACACCAACATCTGCTGTTATTAAAATTTCCTCTAAATCCTCAAGCAATTCTTCATCTATTTTTGTATATGATTTTAAAACCTCATCTATTCTATCAGTTATTCCTTGTTTTGCCTTTGTTAATCCTTGTTTTAATCTTTCAAACAAATTAACTTTCTTTTCTTCATATTTCTCTTCTTTATTTTCATAATCTTCATGTTCAGTTTCTTCATCATTATTATCATTGTTTAATGCTTCTATTTCACTATCTAGAGAATCATTATTTATTATCTCTTCTACATCTTGTTCATTAGTATCTATCTTATCTTCTATCTCTCTATCTTCTTCAGCACTTTCATCAACAACTTCTTCTTCAGTTTTTTCTGGAATATCTTCTACTTTATCTACAACTTCCTCCTCAAACCCTGAAAAAATTGTTTCTTCTACATTTTCTAAGTTGTCAGCACCAGTTTCTATTTCTTCTTCTGAGCCAACATCTTTTTTTTCTAATTCCTTATCCTTGTCTTTGCCAAAACCAAATAATTTTTTTAACACTATTCTTCCTCCTATGTCAATCTAAGTTATATAATATCAGTTATCTCTTGAGCTTCTTTTAGTTTTAAACTAATAACTTTTGAAATAGCTTTTTCTTGCATTGTAACCCCATATATATAATCAGCAGCTTCCATAGTTCCTCTCCTATGAGTTACTGATATAAATTGTGTCTCTTTAGATAAATCTTTTAAAAATTCTCCAAATCTGAATATATTTGCATCATCAAGTGGAGCCTCAATTTCATCTAATATGCAAAATGGTGTTGGTTTTGTAATTAATATTGCAAATAATATACTTATTGCAGTTAGAGCTTTTTCTCCACCAGACAGTAGATTTAAATTCTTCATTTTTTTACCAGGTGGTTGAGCTGTTATTAGTATATCACTTTCTAATAAATTTTCTTTATCTAAAATAGTTAATTCTCCACATCCACCACCAAAAAGTCTTTTGTACACATACTTAAAGTTTTTACTTATTTCTTCAAATTTAACCTCAAATTCAGATTTCATATTTTCTTCTAATGTATGTATAAGTTTTTCTATTTCCTCCATAGATTCTTCTAAATCTTGTTTTTGTTCACTATAAAAATCATATCTTTCTTTTATTTCTTCATATTCTTTGATAGAATCTATATTTATATTCCCAAGACTTCTTATTTCTCTCTTTAAATTTTCTAAGAATTTTCTATCTATCTCTAGATTTTCATCTTTGATTTCCAATGCTTGTACTAAAGTCATTTCATATTGTTCAAATAACTTATTTATATATGTGTCTTGACTAGTTTTTAATCTTTCTAATCTTCCACCAACCTTAAATAAACTTTCTTTAAGTTCTATATGTTGTCTATCTATAATTTTTAACTCTTTACCAATTTCATCAAAGTTATTTTTCAAGTCATCTTTAGCTATTTTTCTAGTTTCAAGATTTCTATTGCTGTCCCCTAATTGCTTAATTAAGTTTTCTTTTTCTTTTTCTTCAATAGATATAGAGTCTTGTAACTTAACTATTTCTTGTTCTTCATAATTTAATGATTCATCTAATTGTTTGGTTTTTTCTTCTAACTCACAATTTTCACCAGATATTCTTTTTATATCTCTAACTATACTATTATAAGCTTCTGTTTTCTTTACTAAAGTTAGGTTTAATTCATCAAATTCAGATTTTTCTTTATCATACAAATCATTATATTTTTTTATTTCATTACTTAATATGTCAATTTTTTCTTTATTTTGATTGTATGTATTTTCTAATGCTTCCATCTCTTTTTTAACAATGTCACTTTTTTCGAGAGTATAATTCAAGTTAGAACCCAAATCACTTTTCTCATTATCTAGTCTAGTAATACTAGATTTTAAAGATTCAATCTCAGATTCGATATTTTCTATACTTGTACTCTTTATTATAATGCTTTTTTCTAAATCTTTTACTTCATTTTCAACTAAGTCAATTTCACTTTTTATATTTTTTATATTTTTATTTAGAGATTCTTTTGTAATTTCTAGACCTGAAATCTCAACCTTAACATCATTTATTTTTTCTGTATATTCGTTAATAAATCTTTTTCTTGATAATATATTTCCGTTAGTTTTTAAACTACCTCCTGTTAAAGAACCTCCTGGATTTAAGATTTCACCATCTAAAGTTACTATTTTAAATCTATGACCAGTTTCTTTTGCAAATTTTATCCCTTCATCTATATTATTTATAAATATCGTTCTTCCAAGTATATTTTCAATTATATTTCTATATTTTTCATCAAACGTAATTAAATCACTTGCTATTCCTATAAATTTAGTATTTGCTTTTAAATTTCCCAAACTTATTTTATTTGATTTAATTATATTTAATGGCAGAAATGTTACTCTTCCTAAATTATTCTTCTTTAAATAGTTTATTGCAGATTTAGCACTAAACTCATCGTCAGTTATTATATTTTGCATATAAGCACCAAGTGCTGCTTCTACGGATTTCTCATATTTTTCAGGAACATTTATAATCTGTCCTAGCGCTCCATGAATACCTCTTAAATCCTTATTTTTTAATACATCTTTTACACCTCTATTAAATCCCTCATAATGATTTTCCATATCTATATAAACATTTAACTTTGAGTTATATCCATTTAGATTGTATTTACTTTTCTGTATTTCATCTTCTACCTTATTGAGTTCATTAATAGAATGTTGTAAATCAGCAGTTAATTTTTTATTTCTGTTATTCACATTGTTTAAAGTTTCTTTTTTCATATTAAAGTCTTTATTTATACTATCTAATTCAGAAGATTTTGTTTGGACATTTTGGTTTAACTCTGCTATTTCTGAGTTTATGTTTTCATCTCTGATATTCATATTTTCTTTATTTGCATTTAAAGCAGATAACTTATTACTAAATTCTTGCTTCTTATTTAATATATCTATTATATTTTCTTTAAATAATTCTATATCATTATTTAAAGATTCCAACTTCATCCTTTGATTTTCTTTACTAGATTCTAACTTTTTTATATTCTCTTGTAATATCGATAACTCTTCGCTATTTGAAGACTTATTACTTTCTAATTCTTTTATGTATACCTTATTTTCATTTAGCTTTTCTTTTATATTGTTTATTTCAGAATTTTTTCTATGAATTTCATTTGTAAAGTTTTTTATTCTTTCTTTAATTAAATTTATCTGTGACTCTTTTTTTGATATAACACCTTTAATTGAATTTATATAATCTACAGATTTTTCAATTACATCTTGTAGTACCTCTATCTCCTTATCAACATCTTCTTGTTTTTTCTCTACAACATTTTTTTGTTCTTCTTTTTCTTTAAGTTCTTTTTCAAGAACTTTACTATGCTCATCAACTTCACTCAGTTCTTTTTCTATTCCTTCAATTTCTCTTATAAAATTATTGACTTCTAATATTTTTAATTTTTCACTTATTTCTAAATACTTTTTTGCTTTTGTTTGTTGATTAAAAAGAGGTTTTAATTGATTTTCAATTTCTATATATATATCATCTATTCTTTCTAAATTTTCTTTTGTATTACTTAAATTTCTTTCTGCTTCCTGTTTTTTATATCTATATTTTGATATACCACAAGCTTCATCAAAAACTTTTCTTCTACTTAAAGGATTATTACTCAATATTTCATCTACTTTTCCTTGCTCTATGATTGAATAACCATCTTTTCCAATACCAGTATCTAAAAAGACTTCTTTTATATCCTTTAATCTGCAACTCTTATTATTTAGAAAAAATTCACTTTCTCCATTTCTATAGGCTCTTCTTCTTATAGTCACTTCTGTAAAGTCTAATTCTAATTGATTCTCAGAATTGTCAATAGTAAGAGCTACTTCACAGTAATTCATGGGTTTTTTTGTATCTGTACCTGCAAATATTACATCTTCAAGTTTGTCTCCTCTAAGACTTTTGATACTTTGTTCTCCTAATACCCATCTTACGGCATCAGATATGTTACTTTTTCCACTTCCATTTGGTCCTACTATCGCTGTTATTCCTTCTTTAAAAATAATATCTGTCTTTACTGGAAAGGATTTAAATCCCTTTAACTCTAGTCTCTTTAAATACAAATCGTTTCTCTCCCTTCATTGTTAAAACTAAAGGTTATAAATGTCATACAATTTTCTATGGATGTCTCTCATATTAGCAATAATTAAACTTTTCCCATCTAACACAATTTCTAATTGATTTATATCTAAATCTGATTCTTGTGTTTTTAAAATCACACCAAAATTTTCTTTCATATATTTAATATTTGTTTTTTTATTTCCTATTATTTTAGAAATATTCTTTTTATTAGACTTCACCAACACGTTATTTATATTTTTATTTTGTAAAATAAGAAATTCTAAATAATCTTTTATCATCTCAGCTTCTACTAATTCTCTAAAAGCAGGGTGATATGGACCCGCTAAGACAGCTTTTCCCATTTGTATATCATCAGTAGCTTGAAGCCCGACTCTTATTACATTTATATCATTAACATAAAATAATACAAGTACTTTTTTTACTATTCTTATACTCTCGTCAAGTGTAAATGGCTTATATTCGTTTTGCTCCATCAATTTTTCCAGACCAGTCTCTTTTACCACTAAAGTTGGATAAATTCTTACACAATCTGGTCTAAGCTCTACAAATTTTTTGGCTGTAAATATGCATTTTTCTTCTGTATCAGCTGGAAGCCCAACCATCATTTGTAAACCAAGTTTAATTCCACTATTTTTTATCAACTTTGAACTCTTATATACAATTTCTGACTGATGACCTCTAATACTATCTAACAATACTTTTTCATCTAAGGATTGTACTCCAAGCTCTATTATACTTGTCTTATATTCTTTTAACATTTCCAATATTTCTTCACTAATACAATCTGGCCTTGTGGACATTCTAATATCTTTTATAAAACCTTTTTCTACATATTCTTTGGCAACAGCTAATAAACTTTTTTGTATATCTACATCTATAGCAGTAAAACTTCCACCAAAAAATGCTATTTCTACATCAGCATCCTTATCTATAGTCTTTAGACATTCTTCAATTATATTTCTTGCATCTTCACTAGTAACATCAGTACTCACACCTGTTATTTTTTTTTGATTACAAAATATACAATCATGAGGACAACCTTTGTGAGGAACAAATATAGGTATAATTCTCTTTTTCATCTACAACATCCTTCTAATCTAAATATTTCTTTTTATATTTTTACATATTATATTTATTTTTCCCATAATTTTTTCTTTAAAGCTACTTTAGCAGCCAATTGTTCTGCTTCTTTTTTACTTTTACCTTCTCCTATCCCCAAAACACCTTCATTAATTCCCACTTCCATAACAAACCTTTTATTATGGTCTGGTCCTTTTTCTTCTATAAGCCTATACCAAATATTATTTTCTCCATTTCCTTGTAATACTTCTTGAAGATGTGTTTTATAGTCTCTAAATATATTTCCCTTTCTTGAATCGTAAATTATATTTTCCATATGGTTTAATATAAATTGTCTTGCACTTTCAAATCCTCCATCAAGATATATTGCTGCTATTACAGCCTCAAATGCATCTGCTAATATTGAAGTTCTATGTCTACCTCCAGTAGCTTCTTCACCTCTACCCAGTAACATATGAACCCCTAAATTTATATCATTTGCAACTTCACTTAATGAATCCTCACAAACTATATTTGCTCTAAGCTTAGTCAATTCCCCTTCGGGCAGATTAGATTCTTCATTAAATAAATAATCACTTATTACTATGCCTAAAACTGAATCTCCTAAAAATTCTAATCTTTCATTAAAATTATATCTCTTATTTTCATTAGAATATGAACTATGTGTAAGAGCTTCTAGTATATATTCTTTATTTTTAAATTTATAATTTATAACATCTTCAAATCTTTGTATATTATCTAGTAATTTTTTACTTATCTTCATTATTACATCCCTCCAAAATCCTATTCTATAAATTCTAGTGTACTATTTTTGTGCAACTATTGCAAAACCAAAATCTAAAATACTTGTCCTCATAAAAATAAAACTACCTATGAAACAAAATATCTCATAGGCATCATAGGCAGTTTTATTTCTTATGAATTTTTATTCTCTATCATCACAATTCGAACAACCACCACATGTACAATCATCATCATCATAATCATCTTCTGATGATAATATTACAGCCTTACAATCAGGACAAACAACATCTACGTCATCATCATATAATAAATCTTCGTCTATTTCTACTAATTCTCCACAATTTGGGCATTCCATTTCTATATAGCTGAAGTCCTCATCGTCATCATTTTCTTCATCTTCTTCGTAAAGGTCATCTTCCATGTCAGCAATATCTTCTTCTAAATCTGCTAAATCTTCGTCTATAGATTCAACAAAATCTTGAAGTTCTTCCTGTTCTTCATCCAATGTTACAATAGCTTCTGCAAATACTTCTAATGCATCAACTATTTTATGTATCATTTTCCCTTCTTTACTTTCAGTGCTTATTTCTAAACCTTCTGCTAAACCTTTTAAGTATGCAACTTCTTCATATAAATGTTTCATGTAACACCCCTCGCTTTCTTTTTAATATATAAACTAAAAGCTCATATATCTTATATTATTAAGACATATAAGCTTTTATATACATAAATTTTTATACTCTTGATAAATATTCACCTGTTCTAGTATCTATCTTTACTTTATCTCCAGTATTTATAAATAATGGAACTTGAACAACTGCACCAGTTTCAACTGTAGCTGCTTTAGTTACATTACTTGCTGTATCACCCTTTATTCCTGGCTCTGTATCCACAACTTCTAGCTCTGCAAAGTTTGGAGCTTCCACTTGGAATGGTTGTCCTTGATAAAATCTTATTGTAGCAACTTCATTTTCTTTTAAGAATTTAATTGCATCTTCAACTTGATCATAGTTTAATGGTATTTGTTCAAAATTTTCTTGGTCCATAAAATAATATAACTCACCATCATTGTATAGATATTGCATTTGTCTTGTATCTATTACAGCTTTAGGGAATTTTTCACTTGGATTAAAACTTTCTTCTCTTATAGCTCCTGTTTTTAAATTTCTGTATTTAGTTCTAACGAAAGCAGCTCCTTTACCTGGCTTAACGTGTTGAAAATCAACTACTAAACATGGTTGTCCATCTTTTTCAAATGTAACACCTTTTCTAAAATCACCTGCTGATACCATTTTTTGTTCCTCCATATTAAAATAAATTTCTTATTTTTTAGTAAATTTTACATTACTATGCCTTTAAAATTATATCTCTTACTTGAATTCTGTCAAGTCAGGATTACAAATTTTTACTAATATCATAATATCATAAGTTATACAATATAAACAAGTATTTGGCAGATTACTTATCCTATATTTTTATTATTTACATCTATAATCACACTTTATACATTTTATATGTTGATATTATTTATCTCTACAACTATACTTTCCACTATTACTCATTACTTTTTATTTAAAAACAATGGATAAACATAATTTTTTAGATTTTTATAGAATAACTTTTATGAAAATTTAAAACATTTTTCTTCATTAATAATACTGTTACTTAAAATTATACATTTTTAATAAAATTCCATATTTTTACTTTAAACTCAGTTTCATATCTTTGATTACGTTTTGATAATTTCAAGATTATATTAATATATTCTCCATTATTAGACATTGAGACATACATTTCATCTACATAATCACCAATTTCATATCCACCAGCTTGACTACTTTCACCATTTAAAGAATTTACAAACAACTTATTTCGTCTCTCATTTAATATAATTTCTTTGTTGCTTGTATATGCTTCATTATAAGTTGTATTTTCATCTATATATCTACATTTTATGGATGTCATTTTTTTTAAACCTTCATCATTAGAAGATAAGTTTATTATACCCTTAGAATTACCAATGATTCCTTCTATAGATTTTGTAATTTCAATACTTTGTTGTTGTAACTCCATTTTATCTTCTATTTTAACTTTTAAATTCATTGTAAGTATAAATATAGAATATAAAGTTATCACCAGTACTACAATTACAGTTAAAGATACTGCACTTTCTAAAAGTAAATATCCACATTTACGTTTCATATTTTCCCTCTTTCAAAAGTACTCTTCCACTTACAGGTGTTATTGTTATAGTTTTATTTAATCTACCATTATATATCTCTATTGTAGTTGCTCTTTGAGGTGAGCCATCAGATTTAAATTTTATAGTTTCAATACTTCTTGCGATTCTTACATTTCTAGGCAGTACTATGGATTTAACATCTTTGCCATCTTTTCTCAATACATATCCTTCTTGTTCCTTTTGCTTTATATAGTATATATATGTATTGTAGTTGCTAAACATATTAATTCGTCTAACATACCTTATATCTGAACAAAGTTGACGTGCAAATAAATTTATTTTATGATTTTCAAGATTATCTTTTGGAAAACATATTGTAGTTATCAATAGTATTATACTTATGGATACTACTAATTCTATTACAGTCACATTCCTTCTTTTTTCAAAGTTATACACCCCTATACTTATATATATATACTAAGTTTTTTTCATCAAAGTTCTTTTTTATATTTTCTATTATCTCTTGGTCGATTTCTTCTTCTCCATTAGTGTTTTGATTATCAAAATCTTTACTGTCAGTCTCAAATATAGTTGAAAGTTCTATTTGGTCAAACGATTTAGACTCATCAGATGTTTCAATAGAATCTTTATCACTATAATCAGCCTCTGTATAATCTTTAATATCAACTCCTACCCATGGATTTTTAATTTTCACGCTCACTTTTATTACTTTTAAAAAGTCTTTCTCTCTAGCTGTACTTGTTATGTCAAATTCAAAAAAATCTCCTTTGTCATATATAGTATTGTTTTCTATTTTTAAATGAACTTCTTCTAAATTACTATAAGATATATCTTTTATTTTTTTTATACAATCAATCATATTATTTCCTAAGAAATAGTCTCTAAATTCTTCTTCATTATTAGATATATTAATAGCTTCTTCCACACAGCAAAGAACATTACTTATTGATATTTCTATACCACTTAAAGAAACTTCCCTTAACTTAGCATCTTTATATTCTAATTCAAATAAGTTATCATTACTATAAATTAAACCTATACACATAATACATACAGTGCTTATAATAGAAAATATTATCAATGTTATTATTAATATAGAACCTTTATTATTTCGTAACATAACTCTTAAATCTTAATTGTTTTAAATCACTCTTAATTTCCATATTTATCTCATAACATTGATAATAGTTTAAAATTTGTTTCACTGTGCTATTTATCTCATAACCTTTTATGTAGTTTTTATTTATTTCATCCTCAGTCAATTGATATTCATTATTTTTTATTTTATATTTCTCATCTTCCAAGTATTTCTTTGCAATATTTAACATTTCTCTATTGGATACATTTTTACTAATAAAACTATAGCAGTTATATAAAGATGTAGATACCAAATACACAGCTACATATAATATGGCGATACTCATTATACATTCAATTGATATAAAACCACTCTTTTTCGTTTTCAATAATAAAAAACCTCTCATTAATATTTTTATTCTATAGATTAAATCTTAAGGATTTAGTTATAAATTCTTTTCATAAAGCTCTTTTATACAACTATTTTCATTACTATCTAACTTTATTCCAGTCCATATACAAAATGCACTTAGACCTTGATTTATTAACATATCAATTCCAAATATAACATCTAAATTGTATTTTCTCGCCCATTTTATAAGGCTTGTTTCATGAGGCTTGTATACTATATCACATACTAGTATTTTTTTGCTTGGAATCAATGATTCATCTATTGGACATAAGTTATTCCCCATACCTATTGGTGTAGTATTTATAAGTATATCAATTTTGCTTAAATCATTTTTATCAACTTCTTTAGTGCTATAGACTACATCTAATTTAAAACTGGATTTTATTATATTTGATATTTCCCTTGCTTTATCTATACTTCTATTTCTTATTTCTATAGATTTTACATTGTTAAATGCAAGTTCAATAGCAATACTTCTACACGAACCTCCACAACCTAATATCATGACCTTTTTGTCTTTTAGGTCAAACCCATTTTCAATTACAGCTTTTACAAATCCAACTCCATCAGTATTATATCCTTTTAATCTACCTCCTTCATTCTTAATCGTATTAACTGCTCCAACTAATTTTGCTTTGTAATCAATATAATCCAAGTATTTAATTATATTTACCTTATGAGGTATTGTCACATTACAACCCTCTACACCCATACTTTTTATGGACTCTACTGTTTTCCATAAGTCTTTTGACTCTACATCAAAGCATACATAAACATTATTTTGTTTGTATTTTTCAAATAAGTAATTATGCATGATTGGTGAAAAACTTTGTTTCACTGGATGTCCTAAAAGACATATAAGCTTTGTTTCGCTATTTATAATCATATCTTTCTCCCTTTTATTTATTGACATCTAAAATTCAATTTATACCAAATAAACTAATAATTTATCCGTCTTATTTTTTATATATTCAACAAAAAATCAAACTTAAATTCTTCTTTTTAATGTTATATTACAGCCAAAAGTTTGTAAATATATGTTTTAAATTCTAACAGTATACATATTATTTTATTGAATAACAGTCAACTTGGATAAGTCTCCTTCATATAATTTAAAGTGACCGTTAAAAAGGGGGGTGACTTATTGGCAGCGCTTAAATCTTTTGAAAAACCCTTAACCCCTGAAGAAGAGATTGAGTATTTAACTAAATTTAAAATAGAAAATGATAAAAGTGCAAAAGATATATTGATTGAAAGAAACATGAGATTAGTAGCTTATATCGCAAAAAAATATAACAATTCGACAGAAGATCAAGATGATTTAATATCTATAGGTACAATAGGATTAATAAAAGCTATAGAAACTTATAATATAGATAAAGGAACTCGATTGGCAACATACGCTTCTAGATGTATTGAAAATGAAATTTTAATGAATATCAGATCTAACAAAAAAAACAAATCACAAGTATCTCTACAAGACCCTATCGGAACAGATAAAGAAGGTAATGAAATAAACACTACTCTTTATATGTAATTTTTTATTATCTATTATTTTGTTTTTACCTATCTTAGGCTTTGGTTGCAAAGTAGTATTTTCATCTCTTTTGAATGTCAAATATGGTTCTAAACTATGCACATGAGAATTTTAGATTCTACAATAAATCCATAAAATATCATATAAATAAAGAATTATTAAAAAATTAGTATAAAGCTTTTTAAAAAACTAAGTGTATGAATTAAGATCTGTTATCTAGATACAAGTTATTGATAAATAAGTATTATAGATATAAAAAATATGAAAAAAGTATCTCAGGTTTAAAGAGATACTTTTTTGTAGTTAAATTATGATTTTTTTAAAAACATAACTGATGAATTTTAATATATATTTTTAATTTAAAAGTTGGTACATTAATATTTTAATGTCATTATAATTCTTCATATAAATCAGTACTCAAGTATTTTAAGCCACTATCATTAAGAGTAAGAACTATATTTTTACCTTTTTCTGAACTCTCTAATAATTTAATTGCTGCGCATACATTTGCTCCAGAAGAAAAACCTGCAAATACGCCTTCTAATTTAGCCAATTTTCTAGCTACATTAGTTGCTTCATCATCTGTTACCTGAATATAACCATCAATAAACTTTTTATCTACTAATGGTAAATCCATAGAATAACCTCCACCTTGTATTTTATGCCCTTGATCAGTTATTTCTTTGCCTGAATAAATTGCTGCTGTTGAAGGTTCAACCACATAGCATTTAATAGAAGAATTGTGCTTTTTAAGTGTTTTCGAACAACCAGCAAAAGTACTACCACTTCCAAGGAAATCTACAAATACATCAATATTCCCATCTAATTGTTTCCACATTTCTTCTGCTGTATAATATTCATGTGCATGATTACAAGCTTCTAAATTAAATTGATCTGCTCTAAATGCATTTCTTTCTTTTGCAATTTTTTGAGCCTCAACTTCTACAAGTGCTAAATCTGCTCCAGAAACTTGTCCATGAACTGAATTAGGCATTTGGTCTACAAGAACTACTTCTGCTCCTAAAGCTTTCATCATTCTTGCTCTTTCCATAGAATTTCCTTTTGACATGCATGCAATAAACTTATAGCCCTTACATGCACAAGCTATTGCCAATCCTGTACCTGTATTTCCACTTGTCAATTCTACAACTGCTTGTCCAGGAACTAATAGCCCTGCATTTTCTGCTTCTGTAATCATTTGTAATGCTACACGGTCCTTTTTACTAAATCCTGGATTTAAATACTCCATCTTTGCATAAATATTACCATCTACTCCAAATTCCTTCACTATTTTAGATAAGTGTAACATTGGAGTATTTCCTATTGCTTCTGTAACATTATTAAGTACATGCATCACAATTCCCCCTTAATCGATTAACTATCATCTGTTGAAAAACAATTATTTATACATTATAATGTATATTACGGATGTACAGTATATTTAACATTTAATATATTATGCATTCATAAATTAGAAATAATGTTAAATAAATTATACATTCGTAAATTATATTTGTCAATAATTTACAATTTAAGGAGTACATATGAGTATTAATACTATTATTGCAAAAAATTTAAATCGATTACGTAATGAACGTAATTTAAGTTTAGGTCAACTTGCTGAATTATCTGGTGTAAGTAAAGTAATGCTATCACAAATTGAAAAGGGTGATTCTAATCCTACAGTAAACACAATTTGGAAGATTGCAAATGGACTAAATGTACCATACACTGCAATACTTGACCAACCACAAGATAAAACTTTTATTGTTTCAAAATCTGACATAGATGTTCAAATTTCAGAAAATGAAGACTATCGTCTTTATTGTTATTATCCTAATACACCAACTAGAAATTTTGAATTATTTCAAATGGAACTAGAGGAAGGTCATAGTTATACATCTATTGGTCATTCTGAAAAATCTCAAGAATATATTATGATTCTAGAAGGTCAGTTAGGATTAGAAGTAAATGATTCTGTTTATCAACTTAAAGAAAATGACTCTATCTGTTTTTCAGCCGAATCAACACATACATACCATAATCAAGGAAAAAAAACATTGAAAACAGTGATAATAAATTACTATCCAGTTTAAAGATATTGATTCAAAATAGGATGATGATTTTCTCATATAAAAAGGTGAATCTTCATAGATATGATTTATCTTTTTTGTTTTCTTACACTCTTTTTCATAATTTATTGATGATGTTACATAAATATTATTGCTACCTAACTTCTAAAACCTTGAACTCCAATGAACTATTTTTTAACTGAATAACTAAGGCTCTAATTATTAGGTATTATATACTTTACAAAAATGTTATCAAAACTCTATGAAAATACTTGTCCAATTTCTTTACAGCGAAGTGCTAAGTATTAGCAACTTCTCTATTTTTTTAACTTTCAACTGTCTCAGCTTTTTTCATTGCTATATTAATAGCTATTTCTTTAGCTACAGCATCAAGTTCATTCCATCTTCTTTTGTTTTCTTCATCAGAGATACGTGGATATATTATATAAACTTCTGTATTTTGATTAGCTATGATTTTCTCATCATATTCTATATCTTTTTCAGCATCATATTTAAATGGTTTAAATTGTTGTAGTATTTTCACAATATCACCCCTTATTATAAAATATGAGGCTATAAACTTGTCTTATACTTAATATTTTTAAGATGTATTTAATTTTAAAATTCTATATTAAAAAATTGAGTATAATAAAATCAATGTAAAGTGTAGTTCATAAATAAAAATAGAGTAGTTTAACCTACTCTATCCTTCTCTAATTAATCAATATAAAATTATTATTTTTGAATATTTATACCAACTTGTGATATAATAAAAGCAAGAAGAACTACAATCTATTTAGCAGTAGAGTGGAGTTCATCATAAATGATATTATTTGAATTTATGGAATTTGATTTTTAAATCAAACTCCCAACCACTCTTAGTGCCAGCTTTGAGTGGTTTTTTACATTTTCTAAATAACTTACTTATTAAGTAAACTATATAGCTAGCTAGAATACTAGCTAATATGCTCAGTAAAAAATTATCCATACATAATCACCTCCCTCCATTTTTGTTGGGAGGATAATCTTTTGTTTGTATGAACTCCACTCTATAAATTGTAGATTACATCTTCTTGCTAAAAAGATTATAACATAATTTGGTAATCTATCTAATAAAAAATGTACACTTAGATATTCTAATTTTAGTTATAAATTTTTCCAGTTTTTATATCTATAAAAAACCAGCCAAAAGTTCCATTGCTATTTTTTGAATTGATTTTAACAGCATAAACATTACCACTATATATATCATCTCTAAAATCTATCATATCAACTATTAAGTTATTGATATTGATTTTATGTCTCTTCGCACATTCTTTTAATGCTATCTGTTTTGCTTGTTCCTCTGTTATACTTTCTTTATTTTTATAATCATCAGGATTACATACTTTCATATTACCATTAACATCATATGTATAAACTTTACTCATATCATTTTTTTCTACACAATATCTAACATCACCCTCTGCGCCTTGTTTGATATAAGCAAATGCATAGTACTCTTTTCCTGAAAAAGCAAAGTTTTTATCTAGTATAAATATTAAATCTTCATCTTCTGAATAATTAGGTTCATAGTAAAACTTATTTACACCTAGCAATTTTTTTACTGCATTAGCAGCATCTTCTACTTTATATTGTCTTCCAGTATTAGAATCTCCTATATTTTTTGTCACATTTAAACACTGTTGTAATATACTATCACTCAAATTTCCTATAGCAGTTAATTTAGTTGTACTTTTCAATACACTTTTATTACTATCATTATCAACTAACACAATAGCATTATTTTTAGCAATAGTAGAGCCAACAAGCGCATACACTAAATCAGTACCACTTGCTATATAAAATTCTTTTACTCCACTATAAAATCTATTTATTATTTTTTCATTAGTATCATATCTATCAGTCCCGCCCAATCTAGTTGAATTAGTATCATTAACTAGTTTGTCATTCATTGATGAAGTGCCACCTATTACATAACTTTCCACACCAGTTGTATTAAATGATACACTTTTTCCATCAGTTAATACTATAGCTGCTTTATCTCTAACAGCTACAGGTGCAGCACTCATTGCATCAGGTTCTCCTTTAAAAGCATTAGTCAATATCACTTTATTTACTTTGTTAATTGAATTTATTTCTTTTGCAACATCATAGCTTGTCTTAATTCTATCACTACCTTGAAGTCTTTTAATCTCTATCCCTTTATCTTTTAGAACTGTTTCTGTTGCTTTATCAATAGAGTTTTCTCCTCCAATTATATATACTTTTTTTGCCTTTTCTACTCTTTTAAGTGTAGCATTTGGTATACTATTTTTCTTAGTTAAAAGAATAGGTGCATTTGTACTACCTGCAAGCCCACTTGCAGATAATCCATCTGCCATTGTACTATCTGCATTAATCAGTATAGCTGTTGTATAGTTTTGCTTATCTGCGATAAGTCCAGCAGTTTCATATTTATCTACACCTTTAATTGTATCAATCTTATCAAGTGCATTTGCAGATATAGGGCAACTAGCAATAAACATAGATAAAGATAACCCTATTGTTAATAATTTTTTAATTTTCATAATATCTTCCCCTCCTAAATATTTTCACTTAAATTATATAACACTTTATAGAAAAAAGTTGTCATAAATTAGGAAAATTATTACTTAATATAAATATTAACTAAATTAACATTGATTATTATACATCCTTTTCATGTAGCTGAATTAATATAAAATAGTTATATAGTCTTACTAAAAATAGACTAAAAATCTATCCTCTTAAATTAGCTAATACTTTCTATATATTTTTAGATATAAATTATCTATTCAGTTATACTATAATTGTTTGCAGAATAATGAGGCGTCCACTCTATTTTTTCAAAATCCTTATCTGTATTAAACTCAAGTCTAACTTTTTGACCTTTCTTCCAAGTTCCATTTACTGATGTTGATGTTTGTGTCTCAATTATTACACCATCTTTGTCTATTAAATTTATATCTAAGTAAAAGTCTTGAAGATCTAAATCACCTGTATTTTCTACAGTAGCTTGATAAGTCTTCCAATCATATTCATCTTTTACTTTTTCAAATTTTATACCTTTTACCATAGCATCAATTTTTTCTTTTGAATCATTTTCTTCATTTATAACTTGTGCATTGTCTTTTAATACCTTAAACTCTTTTTCATCTACTTTCAAACCAAACTTGTCAACTAAAGTCAACAATATTGTACTTCTCTCATTATAAGGCTTTTCCCAAAGTTCTGAAAACTTCAATGGGTCATTTGAATAATATTTTATGGCTTCCTTTGAATCTTCAAGAGCTTTTATATAATCTTTTGCCAATTTACCAAGTTCTGGGCTCTCAAACTCAGCATCTTTATATTTTGATACAGCATCCATTTCTGCTTCTACAAATTTTTCATAAGCTTCATTCTGCTCTAAGTTTAATGTTCCAGCTTCTTCTTTAGATGCCAAATCCCATCTTTTTTTTAAACCTTTTCCTAAATCCTCGATAAATTGCTTGTCCTTACCTTTGCTTTCATCTTTTGAATCTCCCCCACTAGAGCATGCTCCCACAGAAACTGATAACATAATTATCATAAACAAACCTAGTATTTTTTTGAAATTACACATATAATTCCCCCTTAAAAATTGTTTTCAATTGAATTATACTATATTTACCTACTGAATGCTGTCGATTCATGCGAAATTTTCATACTATTTTTACAATTATATCAAGTTTTAATTATCATAAATTATACCCTTATATACTTAATATAATATATAATATATTCAAGGAGTGTGATTATTTATATGAGTGTTGCTATATACTTAAGAAAATCTCGTGCTGATGAAGAGGCAGAAAAACAAGGAGAATTTGAAACTTTAAGTAGACATAAATCAACCCTACTAAAACTAGCAAAAGAACAAAACTTGGATGTATCTGAGATAAAAGAAGAGCTAGTTTCTGGTGAAAGTATAATACATAGACCTAAAATGATTGAACTCCTAAAGGAAGTTGAAGAAAATAAATACGATTCCGTCTTAGTTATGGACTTAGACAGACTTGGTCGTGGGGATATGAAAGACCAAGGTATAATATTAGAAACTTTTAAAGAAAGTAAAACCAAAATTATAACACCTAGAAAAACATATGACCTAACAGATGAATTTGATGAAGAATATTCAGAATTTGAAGCCTTTATGGCAAGAAAAGAGCTAAAACTTATATCTAGACGTATGCAAAGAGGAAGAATAAAATCAGTTGAAGAAGGTAATTTCATAGGAACTTCTGCTCCATTTGGATATGATGCTGTAACAACAGGCAGAAAAGAAAGAATACTTATACCAAATAATGATGCTGATGTAGTTAGGACTATCTTTGACTTATATATTAATGAGGATATGGGTTGTAGTAAAATATCAAAATATCTAAATAACTTGGGCATTAAAACTGCTACAGGTGCTAACTGGTATAACTCTGCAATCACAAATATAATAAAAAATAAAGTTTATTGTGGATATATTCAATGGCAAAAAAAGGACTATAAAAAATCTAAAAATCCAAACAAAATAAAAACAGTTAAGCTAAGACCTAAAGATGAATGGATTGAGGCAAAAGGAAAGCATGAACCTTTAATAAGTGAATTAACATGGAAAAAGGCTCAAACTATACTCAAAAAAAATGGTCACATCAGCTATGGTAATCAAATAAAAAATCCACTTGCAGGAATAATAATTTGCAAAAACTGTGGTAGACCATTAGTACATAGACCATATGCAGACCACGACTATATAATTTGTTATCATCCTGGTTGTAATAAAAGTTCTCGCTTTGAATTTATTGAAGCTGCCATTTTAAAATCTTTGGAAGACACTGTAAAAAAATATCAATTAAAAGCATCTGATATAGACTTAGATAAAAATAATAAAGACAGCAATATAGAATTTCAAAAGCGAGTATTAAAAAGCTTAGAAACTGAATTAAAAGAATTGAGTAAGCAAAAAAATAAGTTATATGATTTATTGGAGCGAGGAATATATGATGAAGATACATTTATTGAAAGGTCTAATAATATAAGTTCAAGAACTGAGGAAATTAAAGATTCAATCAAGACAGTAAAAAATAAATTAAATACTGTTAAAAAAGATAATGCTAAAATGATAGAAGATATTAAAACTGTACTATCACTTTACCACGATTCAGATTTACTTGGAAAAAATAAACTCCTAAAATCTGTAATTGATAAAGCAGTTTATTACAAATCTAAAGAACAAAAACTAGATTCTTTTGAATTAATGGTTCATTTGAAATTACATGAAGACCAGTAATACCAATAACATATAAAGAGTAGTATGTAATGAAATAAACACTACTCTTTATATGTAATTTTTTATTATCTATTATTTTGTTTTTACCTATCTTAGGCTTTGGTTGCAAAGTAGTATTTTCATCTCTTTTGAATGTCAAATATGGTTCTAAACTATGCACATGAGAATTTTAGATTCTACAATAAATCCATAAAATATCATATAAATAAAGAATTATTAAAAAATTAGTATAAAGCTTTTTAAAAAACTAAGTGTATGAATTAAGATCTGTTATCTAGATACAAGTTATTGATAAATAAGTATTATAGATATAAAAAATATGAAAAAAGTATCTCAGGTTTAAAGAGATACTTTTTTGTAGTTAAATTATGATTTTTTTAAAAACATAACTGATGAATTTTAATATATATTTTTAATTTAAAAGTTGGTACATTAATATTTTAATGTCATTATAATTCTTCATATAAATCAGTACTCAAGTATTTTAAGCCACTATCATTAAGAGTAAGAACTATATTTTTACCTTTTTCTGAACTCTCTAATAATTTAATTGCTGCGCATACATTTGCTCCAGAAGAAAAACCTGCAAATACGCCTTCTAATTTAGCCAATTTTCTAGCTACATTAGTTGCTTCATCATCTGTTACCTGAATATAACCATCAATAAACTTTTTATCTACTAATGGTAAATCCATAGAATAACCTCCACCTTGTATTTTATGCCCTTGATCAGTTATTTCTTTGCCTGAATAAATTGCTGCTGTTGAAGGTTCAACCACATAGCATTTAATAGAAGAATTGTGCTTTTTAAGTGTTTTCGAACAACCAGCAAAAGTACTACCACTTCCAAGGAAATCTACAAATACATCAATATTCCCATCTAATTGTTTCCACATTTCTTCTGCTGTATAATATTCATGTGCATGATTACAAGCTTCTAAATTAAATTGATCTGCTCTAAATGCATTTCTTTCTTTTGCAATTTTTTGAGCCTCAACTTCTACAAGTGCTAAATCTGCTCCAGAAACTTGTCCATGAACTGAATTAGGCATTTGGTCTACAAGAACTACTTCTGCTCCTAAAGCTTTCATCATTCTTGCTCTTTCCATAGAATTTCCTTTTGACATGCATGCAATAAACTTATAGCCCTTACATGCACAAGCTATTGCCAATCCTGTACCTGTATTTCCACTTGTCAATTCTACAACTGCTTGTCCAGGAACTAATAGCCCTGCATTTTCTGCTTCTGTAATCATTTGTAATGCTACACGGTCCTTTTTACTAAATCCTGGATTTAAATACTCCATCTTTGCATAAATATTACCATCTACTCCAAATTCCTTCACTATTTTAGATAAGTGTAACATTGGAGTATTTCCTATTGCTTCTGTAACATTATTAAGTACATGCATCACAATTCCCCCTTAATCGATTAACTATCATCTGTTGAAAAACAATTATTTATACATTATAATGTATATTACGGATGTACAGTATATTTAACATTTAATATATTATGCATTCATAAATTAGAAATAATGTTAAATAAATTATACATTCGTAAATTATATTTGTCAATAATTTACAATTTAAGGAGTACATATGAGTATTAATACTATTATTGCAAAAAATTTAAATCGATTACGTAATGAACGTAATTTAAGTTTAGGTCAACTTGCTGAATTATCTGGTGTAAGTAAAGTAATGCTATCACAAATTGAAAAGGGTGATTCTAATCCTACAGTAAACACAATTTGGAAGATTGCAAATGGACTAAATGTACCATACACTGCAATACTTGACCAACCACAAGATAAAACTTTTATTGTTTCAAAATCTGACATAGATGTTCAAATTTCAGAAAATGAAGACTATCGTCTTTATTGTTATTATCCTAATACACCAACTAGAAATTTTGAATTATTTCAAATGGAACTAGAGGAAGGTCATAGTTATACATCTATTGGTCATTCTGAAAAATCTCAAGAATATATTATGATTCTAGAAGGTCAGTTAGGATTAGAAGTAAATGATTCTGTTTATCAACTTAAAGAAAATGACTCTATCTGTTTTTCAGCCGAATCAACACATACATACCATAATCAAGGAAAAAAAACATTGAAAACAGTGATAATAAATTACTATCCAGTTTAAAGATATTGATTCAAAATAGGATGATGATTTTCTCATATAAAAAGGTGAATCTTCATAGATATGATTTATCTTTTTTGTTTTCTTACACTCTTTTTCATAATTTATTGATGATGTTACATAAATATTATTGCTACCTAACTTCTAAAACCTTGAACTCCAATGAACTATTTTTTAACTGAATAACTAAGGCTCTAATTATTAGGTATTATATACTTTACAAAAATGTTATCAAAACTCTATGAAAATACTTGTCCAATTTCTTTACAGCGAAGTGCTAAGTATTAGCAACTTCTCTATTTTTTTAACTTTCAACTGTCTCAGCTTTTTTCATTGCTATATTAATAGCTATTTCTTTAGCTACAGCATCAAGTTCATTCCATCTTCTTTTGTTTTCTTCATCAGAGATACGTGGATATATTATATAAACTTCTGTATTTTGATTAGCTATGATTTTCTCATCATATTCTATATCTTTTTCAGCATCATATTTAAATGGTTTAAATTGTTGTAGTATTTTCACAATATCACCCCTTATTATAAAATATGAGGCTATAAACTTGTCTTATACTTAATATTTTTAAGATGTATTTAATTTTAAAATTCTATATTAAAAAATTGAGTATAATAAAATCAATGTAAAGTGTAGTTCATAAATAAAAATAGAGTAGTTTAACCTACTCTATCCTTCTCTAATTAATCAATATAAAATTATTATTTTTGAATATTTATACCAACTTGTGATATAATAAAAGCAAGAAGAACTACAATCTATTTAGCAGTAGAGTGGAGTTCATCATAAATGATATTATTTGAATTTATGGAATTTGATTTTTAAATCAAACTCCCAACCACTCTTAGTGCCAGCTTTGAGTGGTTTTTTACATTTTCTAAATAACTTACTTATTAAGTAAACTATATAGCTAGCTAGAATACTAGCTAATATGCTCAGTAAAAAATTATCCATACATAATCACCTCCCTCCATTTTTGTTGGGAGGATAATCTTTTGTTTGTATGAACTCCACTCTATAAATTGTAGATTACATCTTCTTGCTAAAAAGATTATAACATAATTTGGTAATCTATCTAATAAAAAATGTACACTTAGATATTCTAATTTTAGTTATAAATTTTTCCAGTTTTTATATCTATAAAAAACCAGCCAAAAGTTCCATTGCTATTTTTTGAATTGATTTTAACAGCATAAACATTACCACTATATATATCATCTCTAAAATCTATCATATCAACTATTAAGTTATTGATATTGATTTTATGTCTCTTCGCACATTCTTTTAATGCTATCTGTTTTGCTTGTTCCTCTGTTATACTTTCTTTATTTTTATAATCATCAGGATTACATACTTTCATATTACCATTAACATCATATGTATAAACTTTACTCATATCATTTTTTTCTACACAATATCTAACATCACCCTCTGCGCCTTGTTTGATATAAGCAAATGCATAGTACTCTTTTCCTGAAAAAGCAAAGTTTTTATCTAGTATAAATATTAAATCTTCATCTTCTGAATAATTAGGTTCATAGTAAAACTTATTTACACCTAGCAATTTTTTTACTGCATTAGCAGCATCTTCTACTTTATATTGTCTTCCAGTATTAGAATCTCCTATATTTTTTGTCACATTTAAACACTGTTGTAATATACTATCACTCAAATTTCCTATAGCAGTTAATTTAGTTGTACTTTTCAATACACTTTTATTACTATCATTATCAACTAACACAATAGCATTATTTTTAGCAATAGTAGAGCCAACAAGCGCATACACTAAATCAGTACCACTTGCTATATAAAATTCTTTTACTCCACTATAAAATCTATTTATTATTTTTTCATTAGTATCATATCTATCAGTCCCGCCCAATCTAGTTGAATTAGTATCATTAACTAGTTTGTCATTCATTGATGAAGTGCCACCTATTACATAACTTTCCACACCAGTTGTATTAAATGATACACTTTTTCCATCAGTTAATACTATAGCTGCTTTATCTCTAACAGCTACAGGTGCAGCACTCATTGCATCAGGTTCTCCTTTAAAAGCATTAGTCAATATCACTTTATTTACTTTGTTAATTGAATTTATTTCTTTTGCAACATCATAGCTTGTCTTAATTCTATCACTACCTTGAAGTCTTTTAATCTCTATCCCTTTATCTTTTAGAACTGTTTCTGTTGCTTTATCAATAGAGTTTTCTCCTCCAATTATATATACTTTTTTTGCCTTTTCTACTCTTTTAAGTGTAGCATTTGGTATACTATTTTTCTTAGTTAAAAGAATAGGTGCATTTGTACTACCTGCAAGCCCACTTGCAGATAATCCATCTGCCATTGTACTATCTGCATTAATCAGTATAGCTGTTGTATAGTTTTGCTTATCTGCGATAAGTCCAGCAGTTTCATATTTATCTACACCTTTAATTGTATCAATCTTATCAAGTGCATTTGCAGATATAGGGCAACTAGCAATAAACATAGATAAAGATAACCCTATTGTTAATAATTTTTTAATTTTCATAATATCTTCCCCTCCTAAATATTTTCACTTAAATTATATAACACTTTATAGAAAAAAGTTGTCATAAATTAGGAAAATTATTACTTAATATAAATATTAACTAAATTAACATTGATTATTATACATCCTTTTCATGTAGCTGAATTAATATAAAATAGTTATATAGTCTTACTAAAAATAGACTAAAAATCTATCCTCTTAAATTAGCTAATACTTTCTATATATTTTTAGATATAAATTATCTATTCAGTTATACTATAATTGTTTGCAGAATAATGAGGCGTCCACTCTATTTTTTCAAAATCCTTATCTGTATTAAACTCAAGTCTAACTTTTTGACCTTTCTTCCAAGTTCCATTTACTGATGTTGATGTTTGTGTCTCAATTATTACACCATCTTTGTCTATTAAATTTATATCTAAGTAAAAGTCTTGAAGATCTAAATCACCTGTATTTTCTACAGTAGCTTGATAAGTCTTCCAATCATATTCATCTTTTACTTTTTCAAATTTTATACCTTTTACCATAGCATCAATTTTTTCTTTTGAATCATTTTCTTCATTTATAACTTGTGCATTGTCTTTTAATACCTTAAACTCTTTTTCATCTACTTTCAAACCAAACTTGTCAACTAAAGTCAACAATATTGTACTTCTCTCATTATAAGGCTTTTCCCAAAGTTCTGAAAACTTCAATGGGTCATTTGAATAATATTTTATGGCTTCCTTTGAATCTTCAAGAGCTTTTATATAATCTTTTGCCAATTTACCAAGTTCTGGGCTCTCAAACTCAGCATCTTTATATTTTGATACAGCATCCATTTCTGCTTCTACAAATTTTTCATAAGCTTCATTCTGCTCTAAGTTTAATGTTCCAGCTTCTTCTTTAGATGCCAAATCCCATCTTTTTTTTAAACCTTTTCCTAAATCCTCGATAAATTGCTTGTCCTTACCTTTGCTTTCATCTTTTGAATCTCCCCCACTAGAGCATGCTCCCACAGAAACTGATAACATAATTATCATAAACAAACCTAGTATTTTTTTGAAATTACACATATAATTCCCCCTTAAAAATTGTTTTCAATTGAATTATACTATATTTACCTACTGAATGCTGTCGATTCATGCGAAATTTTCATACTATTTTTACAATTATATCAAGTTTTAATTATCATAAATTATACCCTTATATACTTAATATAATATATAATATATTCAAGGAGTGTGATTATTTATATGAGTGTTGCTATATACTTAAGAAAATCTCGTGCTGATGAAGAGGCAGAAAAACAAGGAGAATTTGAAACTTTAAGTAGACATAAATCAACCCTACTAAAACTAGCAAAAGAACAAAACTTGGATGTATCTGAGATAAAAGAAGAGCTAGTTTCTGGTGAAAGTATAATACATAGACCTAAAATGATTGAACTCCTAAAGGAAGTTGAAGAAAATAAATACGATTCCGTCTTAGTTATGGACTTAGACAGACTTGGTCGTGGGGATATGAAAGACCAAGGTATAATATTAGAAACTTTTAAAGAAAGTAAAACCAAAATTATAACACCTAGAAAAACATATGACCTAACAGATGAATTTGATGAAGAATATTCAGAATTTGAAGCCTTTATGGCAAGAAAAGAGCTAAAACTTATATCTAGACGTATGCAAAGAGGAAGAATAAAATCAGTTGAAGAAGGTAATTTCATAGGAACTTCTGCTCCATTTGGATATGATGCTGTAACAACAGGCAGAAAAGAAAGAATACTTATACCAAATAATGATGCTGATGTAGTTAGGACTATCTTTGACTTATATATTAATGAGGATATGGGTTGTAGTAAAATATCAAAATATCTAAATAACTTGGGCATTAAAACTGCTACAGGTGCTAACTGGTATAACTCTGCAATCACAAATATAATAAAAAATAAAGTTTATTGTGGATATATTCAATGGCAAAAAAAGGACTATAAAAAATCTAAAAATCCAAACAAAATAAAAACAGTTAAGCTAAGACCTAAAGATGAATGGATTGAGGCAAAAGGAAAGCATGAACCTTTAATAAGTGAATTAACATGGAAAAAGGCTCAAACTATACTCAAAAAAAATGGTCACATCAGCTATGGTAATCAAATAAAAAATCCACTTGCAGGAATAATAATTTGCAAAAACTGTGGTAGACCATTAGTACATAGACCATATGCAGACCACGACTATATAATTTGTTATCATCCTGGTTGTAATAAAAGTTCTCGCTTTGAATTTATTGAAGCTGCCATTTTAAAATCTTTGGAAGACACTGTAAAAAAATATCAATTAAAAGCATCTGATATAGACTTAGATAAAAATAATAAAGACAGCAATATAGAATTTCAAAAGCGAGTATTAAAAAGCTTAGAAACTGAATTAAAAGAATTGAGTAAGCAAAAAAATAAGTTATATGATTTATTGGAGCGAGGAATATATGATGAAGATACATTTATTGAAAGGTCTAATAATATAAGTTCAAGAACTGAGGAAATTAAAGATTCAATCAAGACAGTAAAAAATAAATTAAATACTGTTAAAAAAGATAATGCTAAAATGATAGAAGATATTAAAACTGTACTATCACTTTACCACGATTCAGATTTACTTGGAAAAAATAAACTCCTAAAATCTGTAATTGATAAAGCAGTTTATTACAAATCTAAAGAACAAAAACTAGATTCTTTTGAATTAATGGTTCATTTGAAATTACATGAAGACCAGTAATACCAATAACATATAAAGAGTAGTATGTAATGAAATAAGTCTTTTGGATATACTTGGTACAGATGTCAACTATGTTCTTGACGAAGTTGAGTTAAAAGTTCAAGTTGGAAAACTATATGAACAACTTAACAAAATCCTTACTCCTAGAGAAAGAGAAATTGTCCAGTTAAGATACGGGTTAACTCCTTATGGGTATAAAACTCAAAGAGAAATAGCACAAAGACTTGATATCTCTAGATCATATGTGTCCAGAATCGAAAAAAAAGCTCTTAAAAAACTAGAAAAAGAGCTTGTTCAAGAAAATTAATATTATATTTTTAGAAGGATATATCGTATAACATTAGACAAAACAACTTGCCTAAAAATTAAAATTACGATATATCCTTAAATTTTATAATACATGACTTTATTTTATACTTTCACATATTTCTTTAAATATAGGTATTGCTGATTTACTTTCCTTTTGAGTTCCTTCTACTAGCACAGTTATTACATACTTAGGTCTTTTCTCTGGATAAAATCCAGTTATCCAACCATGATCTATTGGCTTTTTATTCAGACTACTTTGAGCTGTACCAGTTTTTACCCCACATCCTCCTTCTAAATCCTTTAGGACTTTAGCTGTTCCAACTTTAGAAACAGATTTCATAATTTCTTTTACTTGTGTGCATACATAAGGAGAAATAATTTCTTCTTTTTTTGAAGACTTATAGGTTTTTACTGTCTCCATATCATTATTTACAAGACTTTTATATAAATATAATGGTTCAAATGTTCCATTATTAGCTATTATCTGGGTCATTTGATTTATTTGGAGTGGTGTAAATTCTATATTTTCTTGACCTATAGCTAAATTACGTATTGATATATTTTTTGGAGCTTCTCTAATTCGTTCTTCATCAAGACCAATATCAACCTTTTCAAATAAATGTAATTTTTCAGCAGATTTTAATATCTTCTCTTTACCAACTTTCATTGCTATATCTAAAAATGCTGGATTACATGAATTAGAAAAAGTTTGCTGTAAGGATTGAAGACCATGTCCATCTAGTTTATTGCATCGCAATATTTCATTACTATTTCCAACTTTAGTTTTACCTTTGCAATTATAGGTATAATTCTCATCTACAACTCCATTTTCAAGCGCAGAAAATAGCACTACCATCTTAAACACAGAACCTGGCGGATATGTCGATTTTATGACTCTATTCTCAAATTCTCCATTTTTACTCTTTAAACTCTTTGCTATGTTATTTTGGTCAAAATTAGGTCTAGAACACATAGCAAGAATTTCACCTGTAGATACGTCTGAAATCACTGCTGCTGTTGGATTTTCTTCTTTATTTAGTATTTGCTCTAAATTTTTTTGAATATCATAATCAATAGTAGTTTTTAAATGTTTATCTTTATCTTTTTCATCAATTGTTTTTACACTTCCCTTTAAAATATTTAGAGATTTTTCGTTTCCCGCATCTCCTGCTTTAAAGGCACTTATATATTTTTCATTTGAGTTTCTAAGCACACTATCCATACTTTTTTCTATCCCCAATTGACCTGATTTATCATCATCTTTTATATAACCTATTGTATGTGATAATAAACCATCCTGTGAATATCGCATAGTCTTTTCTTCTAACATTATACCATTCTTCTCAAGTTGTTTTTTCATGCTATTATCAATATTTTCGGTCTGAATTTGTATTATAGGATGTGCCAATTGTTCTTGTATAATTTTATATATTTCCAAATCATCCATCTTCGTAGCCTTCTTAACAAGTTCCAGTATTTTATAGTTGTTATTTAATTTTTCTTTCTCAACAACTAAAATCTGAACTTTACTTGTATCTGTAAGTTTCTTATTATTTCTATCATAAATTATGCCTCGTCCACTATTTAACTCTACTTTCTCAACACTCTGCGATTCAACATTTTTTTTGTACTTATCACCTTTTAATACCTGTATATCAACTAGCCTATATATTAAACCACTATAAATTATTAAAATTATAGTAAATATATACCAGCTTCTCTTTCCCACTTTTTTAAAAAATGGAGTCTTCTTTTTTGACATGAAATCACCCCTTAGATAATTTCATTATTGACAATTTCTAAGGGGCTAATACTATTTTTATTAAATTTTTATTACTCTTCAACTTTTTCTTCTATAACTTTTCTAAGCATATAATCTTTCTCAACTTTTACAGATAGTTTTAACTTAACTATCTGTCTAGGGTGAGGAGCTGATTCTATAGGCTCTCCTTCTTCGTTGTACATTTCTTCTATTTTAGTAAACATAGTTTCTTTATAAGGTCCCATAACTTCTATTTCATCACCAACACACATTTTATTTCTCTGTTCAACTACAATAAGCCCATTTTCATCCTCTGTCTCTCTAACTATACCTATAAAATCATAGTTTCTAACATATGATGCTGATTGATAATTTTGGTCTTCTGTTGTTGGCTTATTCAAGTAAAAACCTGATGTGAAATGTCTATGGCTCCCTTTCTTCAACTCTTCCATCCACATAGGATTAAATTTCCAGTTTTCAGGGTCCTTATAAAATTCATCTATTGCCATTCTATATGCTCTTACAACTGTTGCTACGTAATATGATGTCTTCATTCTTCCTTCTATTTTTAAGCTTGTTATACCAGATTTAATTAATTCTGGTATGTATTCTATCATACACAAATCTTTTGAGTTAAAAAAGAATGTACCTCTTTCATCCTCATATATAGGGAAATATTCACCAGGTCTTTTTTCTTCAACTAAATGATATTGCCATCTGCAAGATTGAGCACAAGAACCTTTGTTTGCATCTCTTCCAGTCATATAATTACTTATCAAACATCTTCCTGAGTAAGAGATACACATAGCTCCATGCATAAAAGCTTCTATATCCATATCTAAAGGTGTTTTAGCTCTTATTTCAGATATTTCATCAAATGATAATTCTCTTGCCACTACAACTCTTTTTATTCCATGTTCATACCAAAAATTGGCACTAAGATAATTAGTTGTATTTGCTTGTGTACTTAAATGTATTTCCATATTTGGAATTACTTTTTTAATTACACTAAGAACACCTGGGTCAGCTATTATAACTGCATCTATTCCTATCTCTTCTAACTCCAATAAATAAGCTTCTAATTGTAGGAAATCTTCATTGTGAGGTATTATATTTACTGTTACAAAGACTTTCTTCCCTCTCTCATGTGCAAAAGCTACACCTTCTGCCATATCTTCTTTACTAAAGTTTTTTGCAGCAGACCTCATTCCAAAGATTTCTCCACCTATATAGACAGCGTCTGCTCCATATGTTATAGCTATTTTTAATCTCTCCAAATCACCTGCTGGAGCTAAAAGTTCAACTTTATTTAATTCCATCTACGTCACCTCTTTTACTTTCTTTATAACTTAATGCCACACCATCTCCGATTGGTATCAATGATGTACTCAAATAATCACAATTACATATATAATCTAAATAATTTCTCATTCTTTTTACTATGGTTTTCTTTCTTCTTACAACAAAATCATCATGTGCAACCATTCCTTTATATAAAATATTATCAGAAACTAATAGTCCACCATCTTTTAGCTTATCTATAACTAAATCAAAAAATAGCTTGTATTGACCTTTTGCTGCATCTATAAATATAAGGTCAAATTCACCTTGGATTTGACTCAATTTTTCTTCTGCATCTCCTTCTAGTATAGTTATGTTATTTTCAAATCCAGCTAATTTTATATTTTCTTTTGCTTTTTCTATCATTTTTTCGCTTCTTTCAACAGTTATTATATCTGCACCTTTTCCTATGATTGTTGCAAAGAAAATAGAAGAATAACCAATTGCACATCCTACTTCTAAAACTCTTTTCGGCTTTTGAATCTTTAATAAAACTTTTAACAAGTCTGAAACTTCTTTGTGTATTATAGGAACACTATTTTCTTCAGCATAAATTTCCAAATCTTTTAAAAGTCCTTCTTTTTCTTTTAATGTTACTCTTATATAATCTTCAACCAAGTCATTAACTATATTACTCATAAAAACACTCCCTAAAATAATAAACATCAAAATTTTGTCTTAATTTATTATTTTTTAAATTCATATTGCTCTGTATATTTACACTTTCTTTATTATAAATCTAAGAATAACAATTTTCAATAAAAAAGCCCAACATTATTCTTACCCTGTTAGACTTTTTATAATCATTGTTTATTTTGTGGTATTTTCATTATTTGTTGTTTTTGTATCTTTACCTTGTTTATCTCTCGCTTCCTTGTACTCTTTAACATATTTTAAATGGTCTTGATAGTTTGTACTATAGTTATTTCCTCCATCAATCTTTGCTACAAAATACAAGTAATCTGTTTTATCTGGATAAAGTGCTGCCTCAATAGATTTTATACCAGGATTTGATATTGGTGTAGGAGGTAATCCTTTATTTTTGTAACTATTATATGGTGAATCAATTTTTAAATCATTATAAGTTACAATTTTCTTTCTTTCTTCAAATATATATTGTATTGTTGCATCTGATTGAAGAGGCATACCTACTTTAAGTCTATTGTAAAATACACTTGCAATTATTGGTCTATCTTTATCAAGTACAGCTTCTTTTTCAATTATTGAAGCCATCTCCATTACTTCTTGAAGAGTCATCTTTGATTCTTTTTGTTTCTTTTTAAATTTGTCTGTATATTTACTATCAAATACGTTTAACATTTCATTTAAAATATCTTCCTCTGATTGTTTCTTTGAATTAAAATAATATGTTTCTGGATACAAAAATCCCTCTAAAGAAGTTATTCCATCTTCTTTTAAGAATGTAAACTTGTCATAAAACTCTTGAGGTTTTTTTATTAGATTTTCAAAGGTAGTTTTATCTCCTAAGTTTTTATTTACTAATATTGATATAATTTCTTTAGATGTAGACCCTTCTGGAATAGTTACTTTTACACCATCATGATATATTTTTCCTGAAGCTAAAAGGCTTATTATATCATTATTTGAATACGATTGATTAAGTAAATATGTTCCTGATTTTATAGATGGTGCCTTATTACTTACTTTTACTATCAATTTAAACAATAATTCATTTTTTATTAATTTATTTTCATATAGTATGTCAGATATTTTTCCAACTGATGCTCCACTTGGAATGTCAATAATTACATCTTCTTTGTTATTTTTGTCATAAGGACCTATTTGCATAGACACAAATATACCTACCACAACAATTAAAATAACAACTATTAATGCTACTATTTTCAATCTATTTTTTTTAAAATTCATAATATAATCTACTCCTTATGTATATTTGTCCATTTTCTATTATAAAACTAAGCACTGTAATTTTCAATCATCTTGTCGAATAAACTTATTTATATTATAAAAAAATACTTTAAAATATATTTTTATTATTATATATTTAATACTTCTCAAACTTTTCAAAAAAATAAAAAACCTAACACTATTTTTAACATGTTAGGCTTTTTATAATCACTTTTTCTAAAATTTTCTAAAATTTTTTAATTTCATCTTTAGTTACAATACCATATACTAATTTATTTTTTTCTATTTCTTCATCTACAATAGAATATGAATTGACGAATCTATCCTTTGCTAGTGTAAGTTTTTTCTCATCATCATAGTGCATATATGCTAAAACTTCACCCTTTTTTACATAATCTCCAACTTTTTTTTCTAAAATTATTCCTGCTGATAAATCTAAAATATCATCTTTAGTTTCTCTACCAGCTCCAAGAATCATAGCTGATATGCCTATATCCTCTGCCTTAATCTTACTTATATACCCAGATTTATCTGATTTGATTGGATACTTATACTTTGATTCTTTAAATAGAGAATAATCATCAACTATATCTTTATTTCCACCTTGATTTTCTATGAACTCTTTAAGTTTATCTATAGCTCTACCAGATTTTATTGATTCTTGTATCTTTTCAATACCATCATTAAAGTTACATGCAACTTTTGCTAAAATCAGCATATATGCTCCTAAAACTTCACATAATTCAACAAGGTCTTTTGGTCCATTTCCTTTTAAGGTTTCAATTGCTTCTATAACCTCTAAAGAGTTCCCAACAGCAAAGCCTAGAGGTTCATCCATATCTGTCACAATTCCTATGGTATCTTTATTCATACCAACACCTATATCAACCATAGCTTTTGCCAATTCAAAAGACTCCTCTAAAGTCTTCATAAATGCCCCATTTCCAGTTTTCACATCTAATACGATTGCATCAGCTCCGGAAGCTAGCTTTTTAGACATTACACTAGATGCTATCAATGATATATTGTCTACAGTTGCTGTAACATCCCTAAGAGCATAGATTTTTTTATCTGCAATTGCTACCTTTGCACTTTGACCACAAACTGCTATTTTATGCTTGTTTACAGAATCAATAAATTTATTTATATCCATTTCTGTAGAAAAACCTGGTATAGCTTCCAATTTATCAATAGTTCCTCCAGTATGTCCAAGACCTCTTCCAGACATTTTTGCAACTGGTGCTCCACATGAAGCAACTAAAGGAATAAGAGCTATTGTAGTCTTATCTCCGACACCACCTGTACTGTGTTTATCTACTTTTATACCCTCGATATCTGAAAGCTCTATCATATCACCAGAGTGCATCATTGCCTCTGTAAGATATACAGTTTCTTGTCTATTCATCTTATTTAAATAAATAGACATTAATAGTGCAGAAGCTTGATAGTCAGGTATATCTCCTTTAGAATAGTTTTCTATAAAGTAATTTATCTCTTCTTTGCTAAGTTCTAAATTATCTCTCTTTTTTTTTATAATATCATACATTCTCATACTTGAAATCTCCATTCTAACCTGTAATAATGTAAATAAATTTATAAACATATTTATATATTATAATATTATAAAAAACTGTCTCTTATTAGAAATACTTTTCTATATCAAGACAGCTCCTTATTAATTATTTTCAAATTGTACATTATCTATTTTATAATAAATTTACTTAAATCCTCTATAAATTCTTAACTGTACTCTTAACTAAGTTCAAAAACTCTGATTTGACTTTTTGAGTAGTTTGTATAACTTCTTCATGACTTAATGGTTGATTTAAGATACCAGCAGCCATATTAGTTATACAAGATATACCAATAACATCAATATTAGAATGTGCTGCTACTATAACTTCTGGAACTGTTGACATTCCAACTGCATCAGCACCCAATATTTGAGCCATTCTTACTTCTGCTGGTGTTTCATAATTGGGTCCACTAAAGAACATATATACACCTTCTTTTACATCTATATTGTATTCTTTAGCACACTCTTTAACTATATCTATATATTTACATGAATATGCATCTGACATATCTGGAAATCTATCTCCAAGTCTATCATCATTTTTTCCTACTAATGGATTACTACCACTAAAATTTATATGGTCTCTTATAATCATCAAATCCCCTGGTTTAAATTGCTTATTTACACCACCAGCAGCATTAGTTACTACAATAATTTCGACTCCAAGAGCTTTCATAACTCTAACTGGAAAAGTGGCTTCTTTTTGAGAATAACCTTCATAGTAATGAAATCTTCCTTGCATAGCAATTACTTCTTTTCCTGCAAGCTTTCCAATAACAAGTTGCCCAGCATGTCCTTCTACTGTTGAAACAGGGAAATTTGGAATTTCGCTATATTTAATTATGACAGAATCTTCTATATCATTTGCTAAATCACCAAGCCCAGAACCTAATATTAGACCAACTTTAGGCTTTATATTAATTTTAGAATTTATAAATTTACTACTTTGTTCTATCTTTTCAAACATTCCAATCCCTCCATTCATTCTATTAAGATAATTTTTATTAGCTTATATATTTATCTTCTATTTAATATTTAAAATAAATCTTTTTTAAAACTCGTTCCATGTTTAGGCAGTTTTACATCCAATATATCTGCAACAGTTGCTCCAATATCAGCAAAAGTATCTTTTATTCCTAAATTAAATCCTTTTTTAATCTTACTACCATAAATCATTACTGGAATATATTCTCTTGTATGGTCTGTACCTTTATATGTTGGGTCATTTCCATGGTCTGCATTAATTATAAGAATATCATCTTCCCTCATATTGCTCATTATCTCAGGAAGCCTATTATCAAACTCTTCAAGTGCTTTCTTATATCCTTCTGGGTCTCTTCTATGACCATATTTTGAATCAAAATCAACAAGGTTTGAATATATCAAGCCTTTATTATCTTGTTTCATATATTTTAAAGTTTCATCTACTCCATCCATATTACTTTTAGTATGAATAGCTTCTGTAATTCCTTTACCATTAAAAATATCTTCTATTTTTCCAACAGCTAATACTTCAAGACCTGATTCTTTTATATTATCAAGTACAGTTGGTTCAAATGGGTCCAGTGAATAATCTCTTCTATTTGAAGTTCTAACAAATTCACCTGTTTTTTTACCTATAAATGGTCTGGCAATTACTCTAGCCACTGCATTATCACCCATCATTATTTCTCTAGCTATTTTACACATACTATACAACTCTTCTAGTGGAATCACCTCTTCATTAGCTGCTATTTGAAATACACTATCAGCTGAAGTATATACTATTACATCTCCAGTTTTTATTTGATGTTCTCCATATTCATCAATTATCACAGTCCCTGAAGCTGGCTTATTTCCTACTACTTTTCTTCCAGTTTTTTTCTCAAACTCTTCTATAATTTCTTTTGAAAATCCATGTTCAAATGTTTTAAAAGGTTTATCAACTATTATCCCAGTCATTTCCCAGTGACCAGTAGTAGTATCTTTTCCTTGAGACATTTCCTTACATTTTCCAAAGCATCCTATTGGCTCTTTTTCATCTTCAAAAAAATCTACACCATCTATATTTCCTATACCTAATTTTCTCATATTAGGAATTTGTATTTCTGGATATTCTTTAAATATATTTCCAAGAGTACTTACATCCTTACTGTCTCCAAAATTTTCAGCATCAGGCAATGCTCCTATTCCAACACTATCAATTACAATCCAAATTACTCTGCTCATATAAATATGCTCCTTTTAAATTATAAAATTTGCTATATAGTCTATTTAGCTTCTACTTTTTGTAACTCTATATCAATATCATTTCTAGGATGTTTTTCTTTTATTTCTCTTCTCACGTTTTTATCTATGTGGTTTAAATATACTTGTAAACTAGACAAATTAACATTTCCTAAGATTTTACTTACAACAGCAATGTTAGCACCTTCATTCAAAAGATGAATAGCAAATGAATGTCTAAGCATTGTAGGATTTATGTTTTTATCTATATTAGCTAAATTAGAATATTTTTTTATAACTTTCCAAAGACCTTGTCGTGTGAATCTTTGTCCTAATGAACTTACAAATAATGACTTTTCACCTTCTACAGCTATTTTAGGTCTTGCTTCTTTTAAATATTTATCTAAATAAAGTTTTGTAATATCACAAAGAGGTATCACTCTTTGGCTTTTACAGCATGAACTACAATATATATAGTCAATATCCAAGTCAACATCGTCTACATTCATATCTACTAACTCTGATACTTTTATACCTGTACCATATAATACTTCAAAAATAGCCTTGTCCCTAATTAATTTAGGTGTTGTTAACTTAGGAAAATTTAATAATCTTTCAATTTCTTCTTCTGTAAGTATATTTATATTTTCTTTTTTTACCTTAGGTTTTTTTATATCCTTTGCAGGATTATTTGTACATACATGATTTAAAAATAAATAATCATGAAAAGATTTTATAGATGATATCATCCTTGCTATTGTAGCTATTGATACATTATCTTTTTCCAACTTTATTAAATAACTTATAATATCATTTTCTACTATATCTACTAGTTTAATGCTTTTTTGATTTATATATTCCATATATTTTTTTATATCCATAAAGTATGATGCCACTGTGTTCTCTGATAATTTTTTTTTATCTTTTATGTAATCTATATATCCCTCTATAATATCCATTATAAACTCCTTTATTTAACTAGGAACTTAATAATACCAATACTTACAGTATTTAATATTAATTGCAACCCCAATGATAGTGCTATTATAATTATAATATTTAGTATGTACCTCTTAATTAAAAACTGCATATTTCTTCTATTTTTCTTTTTAAATTCATAAACCATCTCTTTAAAATAGCTTAAACTAATTAATGTTAATATGATTGCACATGGAATAATAATCAAATTTTTAAATAATATTATCAAAATCATTTTTGCACTCTTAAATTTTAATGCCAATATAAAACTATTTATTGTATATCCAATTGACATTCCCTTTAATACAAAAATTACTAATACTGCTGGAATTGTTACTACAAATAGACTTAATAGAGCTATCGAGCCCATAAAGATTGTATCTGACTTTAAATTTTGTAGAACGGTATCTTTTACATTTATATTCAGATTATAATACTCTACAGCAGGATTTATATTGTTTAATATATTATCATTAGAACCTGGTAATATTTTATTTATATAGGACCCAATAACAATAGACATCATAAACAACAATCCTATAATAATTATTTGTCTATTTAATTCTCTAAAATCATTTTTTCTATATGTTTTTCTCAATTTTATTCCCCCTTGTCCTTTATAAAATAATATGCTGTAGGACAAGGGGTTATTCATTTTTATAAATATTAATTTTTAAACATATCTTTTACTAATAATAATCCAATAGAAGTTTTTGCATCTTCAACATCATTTTTTAATACCATATTATAGGCTTCTTCAAGTTCAACTTCGTAAACATCTAAAAATTCATCTGCATCTAGATTATTTTCTCCTGGAGTAAGACCTGTTGCCAAATATACAAACATTATCTCATTAGAAAAACCTGCTGAAGTGAAAAATTTATGTATTAGCTTAATATTTTTTGCACTATAACCAGTTTCTTCTTTTAGCTCCCTCTCAGCACATTCTTTAGGACTTTCATTTTTTTCTAGCTTACCAGCTGGAATTTCAAAAATTGGTTTTTCTATAGGTTTTCTAAATTGCTTCACTAATACAACTTTATTATCATCTGTAATTGCAACTATTCCTACTGCACCACCAACTTCTACTAATTCCCTCTTTTGATATCCTTGTCCTGGAATTTCAACAGTATCGACCTTTAAAGTAATTACCTTACCTGTATAAACTCTATCACTACTAATAGTTTTTTCTTCTAATACCATCTTAAACCTCCATTAAGTAATATGCTGCTGTACTTGCAGCTTTGAAAAATGCCTCATCTTGCTCATAATTTCTTCCCATACTTTTTACTTTTAGATTAAAATAGTCTAAATCCTCTTTCGTTTTATTATTATCTATATAAATTATATTATGCTTTTTATCTAAACCACTAGTTTTAACTTGTTCTTTTATAAATTTTAATTTTTCATCATCATATATAGTTATTGGTATATCTATATTTACATTTACAATTTCTTCAAATACAGTCATACTGTGATGTGAAATACCTTGATGCCTTTCTCGTTTGTCAGCAAAACTAATTCTTGGAATTGCTATTGCTTGTCCTCCAAGCTTTATTACAGCATCAAGAATTGGACCTTGTTCAATTCCTGTAAATCCATATTTAGTACCTGTACCAGCAATTCCTGGTCCCATACTTACAAATACTACATCGGCTTTTAATATTTCTTTTGCTGTAATCAATGCAGTGTATATATTTATACACTCATAGTCTCCCCCAAATGCATTTCCTATAGTTATTGTACTATCTATTAATTTTTTTTCTTTTAAAGTATCTACATTTTTACTTAAATAAATTGGAAGAGATGCTCCATCAGTCATTATATATACTAGTTTCTTATTCGGGTTATTTCTTTTAAATGAAGCTACAAATGGAGTTAACATACTATGAAGAGTTCCTACTACAACAGGAAGGCCTTCTAACTCTGTAAAATCATCAAATTTATCATGATAAATGCTTTCTTGTTCCTCAACAGCGTCTACCTTTATTTGAAGTGGTGTATATCTAAGTTTCATTATATGACCACCTTCAATTAAACTAGATTCCAAATTGTTTAAATTAGTTATTACAAAATGGTATCCACCAGTTCCTAGACTTAGTTCTACTGCTGTTGTATTTAAAACTACTTCATCCCCTATATCTACTACTCCAGACAGTTTTGGATAATTGTATGCTCTTTGTATTTCTCCATTTATATTTACTCTTATATCATCCAACGTTTCAGTTTGACTTACAATTGACTCAACAATCCCCACTCTTTTGCTTATCATAATGCTACCTTCCCAACTTATCTATAAAATTTAATAATTTATTTTTTTCTATTATTTTAGTCAATGAGTATTTTTCGGTAAATATATGCATAATAACTACAAATATTAACCATCCCAGTCTGATATTAAATGGATATCCAAAAGAAATTAGAATTCCAATAGACATTCCAAGAACATTTGAACCAGTATCTCCCATCATTGCTCTTGCCTTTAAATCATAATTAAAGTATGCAAGTACATTTGGAACTATAAGCAGTGGAAGAACTTGAACAAATCCTGTCAATGTTAAAAATACAATCACCATTATAAATAAATATGCTTTTATTGCTCTTCCTGGTCTTAAATCTAAAAGATTCATTAAATTGGTTGATAGAGCTATTATTAATGTATTTACTATTATATCTATTATGTCTTTTGATATAGACACAGAAACTATAAGTCCTACAAATCCACCAAACAAGGCCTTAAAGCCTCCAGTTGTAAGACTTCCTTTAAATAAACTTTTAAAGTGACCTTTTAGACCACTTACATTTCTATTTCCAATAATATCGTCTAGTATTCCTGCAAAAAACATGGATATCATACCAAACATAAACATAAATATATATGCTAAATCTCTATATTCTGTAGTAAAAAATGCAAGTATTATTCCATTAATCACAAGCATAGGTAAAAATACAATTCCCATACTTACTGGTATCATATCTTTTTTGTAGTTTGGTCTAAGTATATTTCCATTTATCAATAAATTTTTAAATAGTGGTATTGCAGCATAGGTTCCAAATAATCCTGTTAATAATAAAATGGTATAAAGTATATAATCTTTCACTAAGATACTACCTCCATTCTTTCTTTTTTTGTCCTAAAACCTTTTTTATATGATAATACTGCTTGCCTCTATGAATAAATCCTTTTAAATTTCTGCCAGTTTCATTATGAGTCATGTTTACTAATACTTCTTTAATTTTAAAACCATACTTTAGTATATCAATCGTCATTCCAACTTCAACACCATATCCAAAAGGTATTTCATCAAATTTTTCTAAAACTTCTCTTTTAAATATTCTTTGACCTGACAGAGTTGCATCTAGTTCAACTCCTGTCATCTCAAAAACAGAATTTTTAGCTAAACCTTTTACAAATCCCAGACCTCCTTTTTTCTTTGCAGGAGGAAACTTTGCTATAGTAACATCAGCTTCACCATTTAATATTGGTACAATTAATTTTTCAATTTCTTTAGCCGAACTACCTAGATCTCCATCCAAAAATCCTATAATATTTGCGCTTTTCATTGATACTTTAAGCCCATAGTTTAAAGCATATCCTTTACCTCTGTTTTTATCTAACTTAAAAAATTTAATTTTTTCATTCTTTAATTCAGATACAACCTTAGCAGTATTATCTGTTGAACCATCATCTACAACTACTATTTCATTTATTTCTTTAATTCCAACTATACTTTCTAATGTATAGTTTATTCTACTTTCTTCATTATAAGCTGGTATTATTATACTTATATAAGAATCCATTTTTTCTCTCCTTAAAATTATTTCTATTTTATAGATGGCAACAATGAAGTTGCAGTATCTAATCTACCAAAATTACCAACTATATTACCTTGTTGTAAAAGCATAGCTAGAGATACACTTCCTACACCTTCATCAATATTATCTATAGTTGCAACTTTATTTTTAGAATATAATTCTACATAAGAAGTTTTAACTCCTGTATTTTGAACTTCTACTAAATATTTATTTTCTGATTTTATTTTTGAAACTACAAATTTTTCTATTTTGTCAAATTGTTTTGTATTATCTTTTGCATCATTTCCACCAGCTATTACAACAGATTCATATTTTAGATATGTGTCACCAATAGAGTTAAATTTTATTACATCTAGTTCTTGAAGATATGTCAAAATGTCACTTGCATCTTCCTTTTTCAAGGTATCAATTATATAATTAACTGCATCATTTGTATTTTTAATTTCTGTACCTAATTTACTTGAGATTTCTTTTAATTTTTCTGGATTTGTTATATTTTCTTTTAACACTATGTTAAATGCAACACTACCATTAGATTTGTTTATTATATCTTCTATATTTTTTGTATAATCATCATTTTCATTAGCTGATATTATTCCTATACTTTTTCCACTTAATGAACCAATTAAAACCTTGTCCACATTTTTATTTATAAAATTAATTGCTTCTTCATAATCTTTATTTACCTTTGCTAAATCTACATCAAGTTTATCATTTTTTTCTTTTAAAATATTAAATTTATCATCCAAGTCATTTATTATATTTGCTTGCTGCTCGCTTAATTGTTGATTATTATTTAAATTAAATCCTACTAACATGCCTATACCCAAAGCTATAAATATAGCCCCAATAGTGACTATATAATATTTCATATTAATATGCATATTTATCCTCCTAAAATTTACATCTGTAATAATACCTTAAATTTCAATTGCATTAACTGTATAAATTGTTGAACTCCTGGTGACAATGATGCAACTACCAACACAGGAAATAATGCTGTTGCTATTAACGCCCATATGTACTTTATCTTTAGCTTACTTCTATATAACAAGTTAACTCCTTTAGCATCTATAAGCTTAGAACCTATCTTTAGTCTAACTAAAAAAGTACTTGCCATTCCCTTTCTTCCTTTTTCAAGGAAATCAATCATATTTGAATGTGTCCCCACTGCTACTATTAACTCTGCTTTATACTCATACGCAATAAGCATAGCTATATCTTCACTAGTTCCTGGTGCAGGAAATACAACTGCATCCAAACCTAGTTCTTGAACTCTCTTAAGACCTGGTGCTCTACCATCTGTATAAGCATGTACTACTATTTCACTAGCTTTTTTTAAAGCTTCATCGCTTACACTATCCATATCTCCCACAATTACATCTGGAGTATATCCAAACTCAATTAAAGCATCTGCGCCTCCATCAACACCAACTAGAACAGGTTTTACCTCTTCTATGTATGAAAGCATTGTACTTAAATCCTCTTTATAGTCCTGACCTCTTACAACTATTAATACATGCTTATTTGCATAATTAGTTTGTACTTTTGGAATTTCTACTTCACCAAGTATAAATCCTTTTTCTTTTTTAGCATAATCTATAGTATTGTCTATAAATCTATCTAATTCTACGGCTAAGTTTTCATAAGCAGCCTTTATTTGATATGAAACTTCATACTTATCTAAAACTTCACCTGCACCTAAAAATTCTCCTTCTCTATATATCTTTCCATCTATAACTTCTATAGTCTGTCCTTCTTTTAATTCTTCAAATAATTCTTCTCCAATATTATCAATTATCAAGATATTATTCTCAGTCAATATTCCTGGACCTTTATTAGGATATCTACCACTTATAGAAGGAGCCGCATTTATGACAAGTTTTATTTTGGCTTCTACCAAAGAGTTTGCAGCAACTTCATCTATGTCTATATGATTTATAACTGCTATTTCCCCACTTTCAACTCTTTTAGCAAGCTTTTTAGTTTTTCGATCTACTTTTATAGGGGCCTCGACTCTCATTTTTAAACCTCCACTATCATTATTAAAATCACATTATATTATAGCATTACTTAAGAATAAAATAAATGTTTTAAGTTGGTCTTACATCTTTAATCATTATAACACTATATTTTATGATTTTTTTATTTAATACTTTTTGTAATATACTTTAAAAATTAATGTTTCGACTTGTTAAAGTATATTTTTATATTAAAAAACAAATCAACATTAATCTACAACTGACAAAGGTACATAATATGGCCATATTATAATAAAATTATATTAAATAAATAATAAAGAAAAAATAAAGCTTTTATTATATATTAAAACAGCAAAACGGTATAACCCTATTGGTTATACCGTTTTGCTGTTTGTAATGCATATTTATTGCCAATACCTTCATTAAAAGGTCTTACTTTTTCTGTCTATTTATTTAACCATACTATGTTCTAATCTTAATTTATCAGCAATCATTGCTATAAATTCTGAATTAGTTGGTTTTCCTTTAGTATTGTGTACCGTATATCCAAATAATTGATTTATTGTGTCAACTTTGCCTCTACTCCATGCAACTTCTATGGCATGTCTTATTGCTCTCTCAACTCTACTTGGTGTTGTATTGAATTTTTTAGCTATACTTGGATATAACTCTTTTGTTACTGCACCTAAAAGTTCAACATTATCAATGACCATTTTTATAGCTTCTCTTAGATATAAATACCCTTTTATATGAGCTGGTACTCCTATTTCGTGTATTATATTTGTGATTTCTGTTTCTATATTACCTACATTTTTAACGAAATCACTTCTTGTCATTTGAGTTTCTTGAACTGGTCTAGGCTTTGGCTCTACTTGAGTAACTCTATTAGAAACTAGTTCTCTAATTCTGTTTATAAACACAACAAAATCAAACGGCTTTACTATGTAGTAATCTGCTCCTAGATTTATTGCGCTTTGAGTTATCTTATCTTGACCTACTGCTGATAGTACTATTATTTTTGGCATTTTAGGTATATCCATAGTATTTAATTTTTCAATTACACCTAATCCATCCAGATGTGGCATTATTACGTCTAATATTAATAAATCTGGTTGTGTCTTTTTTACTAAATCTAATGCTTCAATCCCATCTTTAGCTATGCCTAATATATCGATATCATCCTCATTAGACAAATACTCTTTTAATACCTGACAAAAATCCTTATTGTCGTCTGCTAAAACTATTTTGATTTTTTCCACTAAAAATCCCCCCATTAAAAAACATCTTCTTATTACAGAAAACTAAACTTTTTACACAAATTGTTCCTAATTATCTACTCTAAAGCATATTCGACACTTCAAAATTATATTCCTCCTAGATAAGTGATAAAATAATAAATTTTTTTAATGCCTCACCTACAATTTTATCATTTCATCTATAAAAATACCATATCCTTTTTTCGGATTATCTCTAAAAACATGAGTTATTGCACCAATAATTTTATTATTTTGTATTATTGGAGCCCCACTCATCCCTTGTACAATCCCCCCTGTGTATTCCAATAACTTATCATCTACAACTTTTATTACCATATCTCTATAATTTCCTTTATCATATACTATACTTTCTATTTTTATATCATAGCTTGTTATATTTTTGTTTTTGTCTTCAAAAAGAATTATTGCATCCCCTATTTTTACATCTTGAGGTCTTCCAACTTCGATTAATTGTAATTCTTTATTTGCTAAATTAAATTCTTTATTTTGTTTTTCTGTAATATTACCACTTATACCTAATTTTGAGTTATTCGAAAAATTTCCCATCAGATTACTATCATTAAAATCACCTTTTATTCTGCCTACTTTTTCATTACTAGCTTTTAATATTTTTAGTTTTTCTGGTTTATATATATACCCTTGCTTAATCTTTAATAGTTCATTAGTGTCCGAATCTTTTATAGCATGACCAATTGCTTTAAATTTTTCCATATTAGGGTCATAAAAAGTCATAGTTCCAATTCCAGATATCTTATCTCTCACCCATAATCCAAGTTTATAATTACCATTTTCTTTTTTAGTTTCTATTGTCTCTGTTTTATATTTATTTTTTCTTTCAAAAGTCACTTCTACTTTACTTTTTTTAGCTTCATTTAAAATCTTTGATACATCCTGACTATCTTTTATTTTTTTATTATCTATTTTTACTATATTGTCGCCAATCTGTATGCCTCCAATATAATCTACATCCTCTTCCTCATATCCTAAAACCAATACACCATCTGTATTTGCTTTCACTCCAATTATATTTCCAAGTGGATATACATATTTTTTATTATGATTCTTAATTGTAAAAGTTTCTATTGGGGTCTCCTTATTCGTATTACAATTTTTATTTTGAAAAATTATAACCATCATAAAAATCGATACAGCTCCTAATATTATCCAAATATTTTTGAAATTCTTATTTATTTTGTTCATATATTCATCTACTCCTATGCTGTATTATTATGTATTTATAATTCCTTTTTCGTAAAAATTTATTCATTTAAAAACCTCGTTGTATATCTTACTAAGTGCTTTTTATCCTATAATATGGTAGTATTATATTGTGGTAAAAAGTTTGAAGGGCGGTAATATTTTGAAATTAAATGTAAGAATTGCAGATATAAATAATTGGCATGATTTAGTTAATTTGTCTGTAGATAAGAATCAATTAGATTATATAGAAAGCAATGCACTTTCTATTGCTGAGTCTAAGTTTATAACAGCTTGGATACCTGTTGGAATATATGATGACAATATACTGATAGGATTTGCTATGTACGGTCGCCTAGAAGATGACAGAGTTTGGCTTGATAGATTCATGATTGACTCAAAGTATCAAGGTAAAGGATATGGAAAAGCATCCTTAGATTTCCTTATAAATCATCTTAAAAATGAATATAATTGCAATGAGTTATACCTTAGTATATTCGATAACAACAAAATGGCTATTGGACTTTACAAAAGCTTTGGATTTGAGTTTAATGGAGAACTTGACTATGGTGGAGAAAAGGTCATGGTATTAAAATCTAATTGATATTAATAAAAATATATATCTATCAAGGAGGTGAAATCATTATATAAATATATTTATATAATGATAAATAAAATGACTCAAAATGTAATTTTAAAATTTGTTGAAGCAAATGATTTAGAAAATCTTGAAAATGTAAAGATTTTATTCACTGAATACTCAAATTCATTGAATATAGATTTGTGTTTCCAGGACTTTAATAATGAATTAAAAACACTTCCAGGAAAGTATAAAAAACCTTCAGGCTCATTAATACTAGCATTTGTTGATGAAAATTTAGCAGGTTGTGTTGCATTAAAAAAACTTGAAGATGATGTATGTGAATTAAAAAGGTTATATGTAAGAGATAAATTTAGAGGACTTAAAATAGGAAAAATATTATTAGAAGAAATCGTAAAAGAAGCCAAAAAGATTGGATATACATATATGAGACTAGATACTCTTCCAAGCATGAAAAGCGCTCAAGGTTTATACGAAAAAATTGGTTTTTATGATATAAATCCTTATACTTATAATCCAATTGAAGGGGCTAGATATATGGAGCTAAAATTATAAATAAAAAAATAGAGTATAAATAAAATTATAGATGTTTTATTTATACTCTATTTTATTGATTAAATTATTTTAAATATATTTATTTCTCTAAATCTTCCAAACCAACACTTATATCTTCAGTTATATCTTTTATATATTCTATTCCATTATTGTATGTAAGCTTTGCTTTAATATAAATTATATCATTAATATCCTTTTTAGGAAAATTAGCCTCATAATTTACTTGCTCTCTATCTATATTATCATCTTTACTACCATTTGATAATTTAGCAGACTTAGCTTTATATACAGTATCACCTTTACCTTCATTTACAATAATATCTACATTTTCTAACTTTATATCATCATAAACTTTATTTTTTGATTTTTCACTTTCATGATTAAATAAATTGCTGTTTTCCAATATTTCAATAAAGTATTCCTTATTGTCCCTTATTCCATAATTAAATACAGGTGGTTCAGGCATATAATCAGACTTAGTCAATTTTTGAACATCTGAACTTTCAGATATTGTACCACTTGTAACTACTTTATAATCATATTCACTACCTGTAGTTATTTTTATTTCACAAGTATATGATAATTCCCCATGCTTTGTCATCTCAATCTCATTCCATTTATCACTATCTGCTTTATACATAAAGATTACTTTTCCATCCTTGCCAAGTTTGCTCAATTGTGTATCTACATCAATTACACATTCGTCTTTTTCTAATTTTTTAACTTTTAAATCAATACTTTTTGTTATATAACTTTTTGACATTTCTTCATTAATTATATTGCTAATATCTGACTTAGTATTCATAATTTCTTGTGATAAATAATCTAATTTATCATTAGAAGTGTCAAGATTATTCTTGATACTGTTAATAGTTAATAAAATATACCCTAATACTATAATAACTATGATTATAAAAATTAAGTACATAGTATTTTTTTTATTCATTTAATACCCCCCCACTACTACTTTAATACATAATATTATACTCAAAAACTTAAAATTTTTACAGTTACAAGTCTATACAAGATTTATTTAAATTATAATTTTTATTTATTTTTGATATCCAGATAAAATATTTTAAAATATTTTCATCATAAAAAATAGATGTAAAGTATCTAGATTAAATATTCTCTACATCTATTTAAAATAAGCTCTTTCACTAACACTTTTTAGCCATTTCAATAATTTCGCTTGCATGTTCTATAGTTTTTTCTGTTATATTATTACCTGCTATAAGTCTTGCAATTTCATTTTTTCTTTGAGATTGATTTAATTTCTTAACATTTGTAAATGTTCTATTATTTGAAGTATCTTTTTCTATACAATAATGGGTATCTGCATTTGCAGCAATTTGAGGTAAATGAGTTATACATATTATTTGTTTTTTCTTTGCTATATCACTCAATTTCTCACCAACAATTTGTGCAGCTATGCCACTTATCCCTGTATCTATTTCATCAAATACTAAAGTATCTATATCATCTATATCAGCTAATATAGTCTTAAATGCCAACATAAATCTAGACATTTCACCACCTGATGCAACTTTATATATAGGTTTGATATCTTCTCCTAAATTAAAAGATATCATAAATTCAATATCATCTATTCCATTTAAAGTAAATGAACTTTCTTCAAAATTGACTTTGAACATTACATTTTTCATATTTAGACTCTTTAATTCATCAAGAAGTACTTCCTCTAATTGAATTGCCACTTTATTTCTTGCTTTAGTCAGTTTGCTAGCTTTTACTTTTAGCTCTTCTTCTATTTTTATTAATTGATTTTTTAATTGTTCAACTCTTTCATCTCTATTTAATATCTCATCTAGTCTATCTTTTGTCTTTTCATAATATTCAAATATAGCTTCTATACTATCTCCATATTTTCTTCTTAAGTTATTAATCTCATCAATTCTAAGTTCAATCTGTTCTAATTCATAAGGTTCAAAATCTATATTATCTTTGTAATTTCTTATATCACTAGATATATCTTGTAGTTCATACATTATTCTTTCTATAGTTTCACTATATTCACTTAAAACACTGTCATATTTAGATATATCATTAAGCTCTTTAGATGCAATACCTATCAAGTCAATAACATTATATTCACCATTATGTAATTTACTGTAACTTAAGTTTAAATTATTATATATCTTTTCACTATTTCTATAGACATCTCTTTGTTTTAATAAATCTTCATATTCATTTTTATTTAAATTTGCAGCCTCAATTTCATTTATTTGAAACCTTAATAAATCTATTTCTCGTTGAATCTGCATATCATCTTTATTTTCTGTTAAAGAGTTCAAAGCTCTCTTTACTTCGCTGTATTTGTAATAAATTTTTCTATAATCATCTTTAAACTTATCTAGTTCATTTTCTCCAAATAAGTCTAAAAATTTTAAGTGTGTATCCTTATTGAATAAAGCTTGATTTTGATGTTGACCATGTATATCTATAAGTGTAGATGCAATTTCCTTTAGAAAAGATACTTTAACAGTCCTTCCATTTACTCTAGCAGTACTTTTCCCATCTGAATATATCAATCTAGTTATAACCAATAAATTATCATCTTCTATACTTATATCATTTTCATCTAATATCTTTTTTAGATACACGTTATCTGAGAAAAATATAGCTTCAACAAGTCCCTTATCTGTACCTTTTCTTAGAAAAGACCTGTCATATTTCTCACCTAGACAAAGTCCAAGCGCATCTATTATTATAGATTTTCCTGAACCAGTTTCTCCCGTAAGTATATTTAAGTTTTTATCAATACCCAGCCTTAGTTCTTCAACTAAGGCACAATTTTTCATATATAATTCGAGGATCAAGTCTAAGCCCCCTTTTATTCTATTTATCTAAATTATGAGAAGCCTCAACGACTTCCACTATTTTTTTGTCATACATATCACTATCAAATTCATATCCTTCATTTCCATTCTTTAAATGAATTAGATATTCTATATTTCCTTCTGGACCCTTAATTGGAGAAAAATCTAATCCTAAAATTTCAAATCCATTTTGTACTGAAAAATCAGAAATCATTTTTATAACTTCTATATGTGTAGATTTTTCTCTAACTACACCTTTTTTACCTACCTTTTCTCTTCCTGCTTCAAATTGAGGTTTTATCAAGGCTACAATTTCTCCATTATTAATAACTAATTCTTTTGCTTTTGGAAGTACTAGTTTCAATGATATAAAAGATACATCAATTGATGCAAAATCTGCAAATTGCTTTGTATCTTCTATTGTTACATTCCTTATGTTTGTTCTTTCCATACACACAACTCTATCATCTTGTCTCAATTTCCACGCAAGCTGACCATAACCAACATCTATGGAAAATACTTTTATAGCTCCATTTTTTAGCATACAGTCTGTAAAACCACCCGTAGATGCTCCTATATCCATACATACTTTTCCATCAATAGTTAAGTCGAAGTTCTTCATTGCTTTTTCAAGCTTTAATCCACCCCTACTAACATATGGTATTGGGTTTCCTTTTACTTCTATAGCACAATCCTCTTTTACTTCTGTACCTGCCTTATCACATCTTTGATTATCAACAAAAACTAATCCAGCCATTATTGCTTTTTTAGCTCTTTCTCTACTTTCAAAATGCCCTTGCTCTACTAACAATAAATCTATTCTTTTCTTCATAAAATTACCTTTCTGTTAAAAGCTACTTTAATATTGACTAAAGTAGCTTGAAGTAACACACTCGATATTTATTCTAAGTGACAAATTTTAAATTTTATATTAAATTTAATCCATATTATTTATATTAACTCTCTTACTTTATCAGCAATGCACTTTGGCGATAATCCTACAAAATTATATAGTTCATCTGCATTGCCATGTTTTATAAACTCTTCTGGTATTGCTATATTAAGTATATTTACTTTATATCCATTATCTATAATAAATTTACTTATTCTACTTCCAAATCCGCCAGTAATAACATTATCTTCTACTGTAACTACATTTTTATGATTCTTAAATAAAGTATGCAACATATCTTCATCCATAGGCTTTAAAAATCTAGCATTAACTATTGTTGGATTTATACCTTCTTCTAACAATATTTCTTTAGCTTCTAGAGCATGTTTCACCATATTCCCAATAGAAAGTATGACTGTATCTTGTCCATCATCTAATATCTCATATTTTCCTAACTTAATTTCTTTGTATTCTCCTTTATTTAGGTAATAACTATTTCCTCTTGGATATCTAATTGCCAATGGAGAATCCAATTTTAATGATAAATCCATCATAAGTTCCATTTCTCTTGTATCTTTTGGAGCCATCACTACAATATTTGGAATAGAATTTAAGTAACTTAAATCAAACATACCATGATGAGTTTCACCATCATTTCCAACTAGACCAGCTCTATCTATAAGAAAAGTAACTGGTTTTTTTGTTATACATACATCATGAATAACTTGGTCATATGCTCTTTGTAAAAATGATGAATATACAGCAAAATAAGGCTTCATACCATTTTTTGCAAGACCTGCCGCAAACCCTGTTGCATGTTGTTCAGCTATACCAACATCATAATATCTTTTTGGATAAGCACTTTCAAATAAGTTTAATCCTGTTCCAGATGGCATTGCAGCTGTTATAGCTACTATTTCTTCGTTTTTGCTAGCCATCTCAACCAATTTTTCACCAACACTAACCGACATAGACTTAACTTTAGAAGATGTTACGCCTGTCTTTATATCAAACTTTGATACTCCATGATATTTATCAGGTTGTTCCTCTGCAAATTTATATCCTTTTCCTTTTTTTGTAATAACATGTAAAAGCACAGGTCCTTTTTTATGTTTAGCTTTTCTAAGTGTTTCTATTAATTCTTTAGTATTATGACCATCTATAGGACCATAATATTTTATACCTAATGAATCAAAAAATGAACAATCTTGAGGAGAAAAACTATATATTAATTTGTCCTTAAATCTATGTGCAGTCTTAGATAAAATTTCACCTGTTGATGTAACATTTAAAATCTTATCAACTTCATCTGTCATTTTAACAACTGTTGAATTTCTTATAATACTTGATAGATATTTAGACATTCCGCCAACATTTTTATCTATAGACATCTCATTATCATTAAGAATTACTATCATATTAGTATTTATATATCCCAATTGATTTAAAGCTTCAAGTGCCATACCTCCAGTTATAGAACCATCTCCAATTACAGATATAACACTATAGCTTTCTTTTTTTATATCTCTAGCACAGGCAATACCTGTTGCCACAGAAATAGATGTACTGCTATGTCCTGTGTCGAAAATATCATGAGGACTTTCACTCTCCTTTGGAAAACCACTTAGTCCGTTGAATTGTCTTAAAGATACAAAACAATCTTTTCTTCCAGTAACCATTTTGTGAACATAAGACTGATGTCCTACATCCCATACAAATTTATCTTTAGGGCTGTCAAACACTTTATGAAGTGCTAATGTTAACTCAACTACACCTAAGTTAGAAGCTAAGTGTCCTCCTGTCTTGGAAACAGATTTTACTAAAAACTTTCTTATATCCTTTGCAAGTAAATCCATTTCTTCTATGCTCATATTTTTTATATCTTTTGGAGAATTTACTTTATCTAAATATTTATACATATTATCCTCACCTTTTATTTTGTAAATTTTAAATTTACATCAATATTAAAGCTGTTACTATACCAAGTAAAGCTCCAAACCAAACCTCTAGTGGTGTGTGACCTATTAATTCTTTTAATTTCTTCTGCTCTATATGCTTTCCATGTTGAAGGTCTGCTACCATCTGATTCAATATAGTAGCTTGTTTCCCAACAGCACGTCTAACACCTGCTGCATCATACATTATAATCAGTGCAAGCACAGTAATTATAGCAAAATCAGTAGAATTAAACCCTTTTTCAATGCCTACCACTGTAGCTAAACTTGTAACAAAAGAACTATGAGAACTAGGCATACCTCCTGAAATGAGTATTCTTGAAAACTCAATTCTCTTTCCCTTCCCAGTAAATATCTTTATAAATTGTGCTAAGAAACAAGCAATAAGACTTATTCCCAAAGCCCCATTGTTAAAAATCTCCGAAAAAAAGTTCATTTTTCCCTCCTCGATTTTAGCTGTATATTTTAATATTCTCTATCTATTATATATTCAGCCAATCCCTTTAAAAAATCTACATTGTCAGATAATTTTTCTATACTCTTCTTTGCCTCATCTATTAAATTATGTGCAATTTCTTTAGATTTATCTAATCCTAAAAGAGATGGATATGTTGATTTATGATTCTCTATATCACTGCCAACTTTTTTCCCTAATTTTATTTCATCTCCCACTATATCTAGTATATCATCTACTATCTGGAATGATAATCCGATATTTTTTGCATATTTAGTTATTTCTTCCATTTGTTCTGAATTTGCTCCACCTATAGTTGCTCCTGCTCTCATACATCCAACCATCATTGCAGCAGTTTTATTCATATGTATATAATCTAATTTTTCTTTTTCAATTTGTTTATTTTCACTTTCTACATCTACCACTTGCCCACCTATCATTCCATATATTCCAGCACCTTTAGCAATTTCATTTATAGCTTTTAGATATTTTTCTGGATTTTCTTTATTTATTGAACCTGCAAGCATAACTTCAAAAGCATAGTTCAGTAAAGCATCTCCTGCTAAAATTCCCATTGCCTCTCCATATACTTTATGGTTTGTTGGTCTTCCTCTTCTTAAATCATCATTGTCAAGAGCTGGTAAGTCATCATGTATAAGTGAGTATGTATGTATCATTTCAATTGCAATAGCAAAAGGTATAGCTTCTTCTTCATTTCCTCCAACTACCTTACAGGCTTCTAGTGTAAGTATTGGTCTTAATCTCTTACCTCCAGCGCTCAAGCTGTAGTTCATAGCCTCAATAACAGTTTTTTGATAACCTTCTTCTTTTGGCATATATTCTTTAAGTATATCTTCTATAAAACTTGCTTTTTCTTTTAAATGTTGTTTAAATTCCACTTTTATTCCTCCTCTATTCTAAAATCCTCTTCTATTCCTAATTGATTAAATTTACTTATTTTTAATTTTGCATCATCCAAAAGCTTATTACAATGTTTATAAAGACTAATTCCTTCTTCATATAAGCTTAAAGATTCATCTAAGCTAGCATTTTTAGATTCTAACTCATTTAAAATGCTCTCCAATCTTTTGTAAGCTTCTTCATAGGTTAAGTTCATATTATACCTCTTTATTTTCAATTTTATCTATTATACATTCTAAATTTCCATCTTTTAATACTATATCTATGTTATCTTCAGTTTTCAATCTTTTTATACTATTTATTACTTTTCCGTTTTTTTGAACTATACTATAACCTCTGTCCATAGTAGCTAATGGACTTAGGTTATGAAGTAATGCTCCAACCTTTATTAATTTTTCATCTTCTAATTTTAAATTATTTTCTATTCCAAAAATTATTTTATCATATATTTTATCCAATTGTATAACTTTATCTTTTATTATGTAAGAATCTAAATAGTTATTTATTTTATTAAACACTGATTCTAACTTGTATTGGTCTAATTCAACTTGGTTTATAAGAGACTTGTTAAGTCTGCTTTTTATATTCCCAAGTTTATATTTTATGTCATCTAATGATGGAGTTGCAATCTCAGCTGCTGTTGATGGTGTTGGTGCTCTCATATCAGACACAAAATCACAAATAGTAAAATCAGTTTCATGACCAACTGCTGATATTATTGGAATTTGAGAGTTAAAAACTTCTCTTGCTACCATTTCATCATTAAAAGACCAAAGTTCTTCTATTGAACCCCCACCTCTACCAACTATAATTGTATCCACATTCTTCATATGATTAAAAAATCTAATTGCTTCACATATTTCTTCTGCTGACCTATCTCCTTGAACAGTTACTGGATAAAGCTTTATATTGACCTTTGGATATCTTCTTTTTATTACATTTATTATATCTCTTATAACAGCTCCTGTTGGAGATGTTATAACTCCAATTGAATTTGGCATTCTAGGGATAGGTATTTTGTATTTGGAATCAAACAAACCTTCTTTATTAAGTTTTTCTTTTAATTTGTTAAATTCTATGTGTAAATTCCCAATTCCCTCTATTTCAATTTCATTAATATATAATTGATATGCACCATCTCTTTCATAAACTGATATATATCCACTAGCTACAACCTTTACTCCATTGTCTAATTTTAGATTACGATTAAAATTACTTTTAAAAATTACACAGTTTAGTTTTGAAGTTTCATCCTTTAACGATAAATAAACATTTCCACTGCTATGTATTTTAAAATTAGAAATTTCTCCCTTAACTTTAAGATTAGAAAGTATTGGGTCATTTATTAAAATTCTTTTAATATATGAATTTGCTTCACTTATATCTAAAGCTCTTAGTTTCATATTTTTTCTCCTAAAAAGTTATTCAATCCTATTATAGCACACCCAACAGCATTATCAGTTGAATATTGTGGCTCTGTAAAATGAGCTTTTATACAATTTTTACTTAGTTTTAAACTTAATTCTTTGAGGATATACTTACTTGCAGAAACTCCACCTGCAAAAACTACTTCTTCTACATTGTAAGCTTCACATAAATATATTAAAGATTTAAACATGTTTCTAACTACTGAATCCAGTACTAATTTAGATATATATTCTTTTTTATTTTTACTAATATTATCTCTATTGTCATCTATAATTTTATTCACCTGATTTTCTAATCCAGATAAATTCATATATCCCTCTCTTACAGAAGTTTTTAGACCACTTTCTATTTTAAGATTACAATTTAAAGCATTTTCATCTAGATATTTTCCTGAAGGAAATTTATATCCTAGCTTGACACCTATTCTATCTATAAGTTGCCCAAAGCTAATATCTTTACTTCCTCCAATTATATCTATATTATATCCAAAATTATTGTATAACTTACTTTTATCATCTTTTTTAGTATTTATTTTAGCTATTGCATCTAAGTTTTTTTTATTGCTTATTTTAGTTATTACATCTAAATCTTTGTTATTTGCATCATAATTATTATCATGCTTAGTTATTAAAAGTATCTCTGTAGTGCCACCTGACATATGAACAGAAATAAATTTGTTATTATTTTTTAATTTACTATTTAATAAACTAGCCTCAATATGATTTTCCTGATGAGTCGTTTCATAAAATTTACATCCATGTATACTTGATAATAACTTTCCAAAATTGTACCCAACATTAAATACAGGCATGTATGAATTTTCAACTGGTCTAGGCTTAATAGATGAACAAACTCCCTCTATGACAAATTTGTCCCCAAATGATTTTATCCTATCACTAAGTAATCCTAAATTATTTATGTGTTGAAACACAGCTTCACTTTGTCTCAATCCTTTTGAATTTTCCTTTACTTCTAGCATTATTTTTTCATTAAAAATAACTTTTTTATCTAAAGAGATAGCTGCTATAGAAGTAGTATAGCAGCTAGTATCAATTCCAATTATTATATTATTGTCCAATTTCATCAACAACACTTCCTAATATTCCATTTATAAATTTAGGAGATTTATCATCACAATATATCTTTGCAAGTTCCACAGCTTCATTTATTGATACTTTATTAGGAGTGTCTAAATAAACTATTTCACACACGGATAATCTAAGTATAGACACATCTACCTTTGGCATTCTATCTACTGTCCAATTTTTAGCATGCTTATTTATTAATTCATCTATCTCATCATGATTCTCTCTTAGTGCTTTACATACTGTATTTATATATTCTCTATCTACTATATCTTCAAGTTTAGTATCTTCTAATTTTAATTTTGCATTATTTGAGTACTTAAGTGTAAGTTCTTCATATCTATTTATAATATGTTCTGAATTATCTTTTAAGAAAGAATCCACTTTATCGTCTAAACCTTCAAACTCCTCTTTATTAATATTTATTTGGTATATAAGTTTCATTATATATTCCCTTGTTGTACTTTTTTGTGCCCTATCTTTTTTCATCAATTAAAATTCTCCTTTAAGTTTAATTATCTATATAAAATCAAATGCCAACAAAAAACCCTCTGACTTTTCAGAGGGCTAATATTAATTTTTCTTAGTTGCTTTTACTTCTTCTTTATCAGCTTTATCTTTCTTAAAGCTGATTCCTTGAATGTGTATATTTACTTGAGAAACCTTCAGTCCTGTCATTGTCTCAACAGTATTTTTTACATTTTCTTGAACTTTAAAAGCTGTATCTGGTATTGACATGCCATATTTTATCATAACCATTACGTCTAAATTAACATCCTCTTCTTCTATTTGTATCTTTACTCCATTATTTTTTAACAACTTATCTGTTAATGTTGCTGTAGTTTCTATGCCCTCAACTTCTAATGCTGCTAAACCAGCTATTGTAGCTATTACATCATTAGATATTTTTACTTGTCCAAATTTATTATCTTCCATATTAAAACTTACCTCCTGATTTTAAGGAACTATTTTTATAAGTATAATAATACCAAATACAACTCTACTTTGCAAGAAAATAACCTCAGTTAATTCTGAGGTTTATATTTTACTTAGTATTATTATTTGTAAGTTTAATATTTTCATACTTTACATTAGCCTGTTCTGCAACCAAATCAAATATTTTTGCTGCATCTTTTTTATCTAATTTAGCTTCATTTACAACAACATTGACTTTGCTATCACTTATATAAACTAATGCTTCTTCATATCCCTTTGTACTCAAAAGATTTTCTATTTGAAGCTCTTTTTCTTGAGTTTTAACTATATTTAATTTCATATTAGAAGCTTCTTTTCTAGATTCCTCTGTTGTAGATGGATTATTTATCATTTCATTTAAATCCTGAACTAATTCATTTCTTTGTTTTTCTCTATTCATTTTCATATCTAAAATATAAGATGCTTTTTTCATATTCTTTTCAGATGATAATTGAGCTTTTATTTCTTTACTTGTTTCAGTTACTTTTTCCTTAACCTTACTAGCCTTACTATCAACTATATCAATGTCAGCACTCTCTTTGCTATTTTGTTTATCTGTAGCATCTGAGTCTTCTTTATTGCTACTATCACTATCATCAGTAGTATTCTTCTGTAATTGAGCTTCTTCATATGCTTTAAATTCTTTTGATGTTTCTAGTAAAGATTTCTTACTAAGTTGATAATTTACTGTTCCTACTATTACTAACATTGCAGTTAAAGTTATTATTACAAATCCTCTTCCCTTATAATTAAACTTCATTCATTTATCCCCCCGGTTATATGTATTTATTTAGAATATATTTCTACTTGATGACCTGCTACTTGTAATGATGTTTGAACTGCACTATAAAGTGTTTCTTTGACATTTGGATTACTAGCTCCACTTGCTACTACTATCACTCCTTTTATCTTTGGCTCTGTAGTTTTTATAACTACAGGGTCACTTGAATTTGAAGTTATCATTGTTTTATTTTCACTTGAAGTTGTAACTGTTCTTTCTCCACCTTGTGCATCTTTCTCCTCTGTTGTTTCTGTTGTTTGGTTTGAGTTAAAAGCAGGTTGTATTTCTTCACTTGACTCAAATGTAATCATTACATCAACATCTCCTGCTCCATCAATTTTAGATAGTATTGTTGTTAATTTTGATTCTAAATCTTCTTTTTCATGTTCCTTAGCAACTTGTTTTTCAGTCTTTTTGTCAGCATCTGTTTTTCCAACTTTTTCATCAGTTTTGCTACTTGGAAAACAAGATAATAGTACTAATGATACCACACATATTCCAGCTATAGTTATTAGTGAATATACCTTTCTCTTATCTTTGTCGTTTAAGTTTTTAAACATTCTTCCAACTCCTATTTATCAATTTGTATAGTTTCTATAGAAACATCAAGCACTTTTATTAGGTCATTTTTTAGTTTGTCTTCATTTAGATTCAGTCCATACTCTGTACCTTTTTTAAAAACTTGTTTAGAATTTTCTTTGTCATTAGAGTTTATGCTATCTTCATCTCCTTTAGTACTATTATTTTCATTTTCTTCATCACTATTGCTCTTTGACATATTATTTTTTTCTTTTATTTTTATATTATTTATATTTGCACCATTAAGCTCTATATCTTCTAAATCATAACCATATTCATCAAGCTTTAGCTTAAGCACTTCTTTCAAACCATCTTCATATCCCTTAGATAAGCTAGTATTTCCAGTCTCTTCTGCTAAAGCATTTGTACTATCTACATATTCCTTATTGTAATTTCCCATAGATTTTAAAATTCTATCTTCTAAGCTCATGTCTTTTGAAAAAAATCCTACCACTGGAGTTATTACAATAAATACGAATATAAAATTTAACACCAAGTTCACATACGGCTTTATCTTGGAACTAGGTAAAATCATATCAACTATATTTACTATAAATGCTCCTATTAAAATACTAACTATCCATGCCTTTATGCCCTCTAACATAGCATCCTCCTCTCTAAAATATTTAGATTAAAAGTAATTACTCTTTATTAATCTATACATTATCCTTGACTTACAACACTTATCGAGGTCAAAATAGCTACAGTCACAAAGAACATTATTGTTATAGCAATTACTGATGCTAACATTATTATCATTAGATTTGCAACTTCATTTAAAAAATTTGATATTCCATCTTCTCCAACAGGCTCTACAATTATTGCTGCCAATTTATATACCACTATGACGGATAAAATTTTTATCACTGGAAGCAAACAAATCCCAATGAGTAAGATAAGCCCTATTCCACCAAATATATTTTTTATAAGTTGAGATGAAGATAGTAAAATATCCACAGAATCTGATACAAATCCACCAACAACTGGTATAAAGTTACCTATAGCAAACTTCGCAGTTTTTACACTGAATTTATCAAAACTAGTTACATATAAGCCTTGTATAGATACAAGTCCTAAATATACAGTAAACATAGCCCCAATAGAAACATAATTTATTTGTTTGACAAAAGAAAAAAATCTTTTTAGCCTTATGTTTTTTGATAAATTGTTTATTATTAGAATTCCAAATGCAACAGTTACTGATACAAATAAAAATTTCTTGAAAAATACATTTATAAATGTCACTCCTCCTATAAAAATAGGATTCAAAGTAGTAGATGTTATTGGAAATCCAATTAAAAGTAAAAATGTTATTAGTATTGGCATTATAACTTGCATAAGACCTACAGTATGGTCTATTGCATCATAACAAATTTGTAGTACATCTTTAAATCCAATTAAAGTGAGCGATACCATTGTAATAAATATTATATACGTTGCTATTTGACTAACTGCACCTGATGAAAAAGAATTCTCTAAACTTTTTAAAATAGATGACAATAAAGCTAATACTAAAATTACTGCTACTACCTTTAAACTTGCTTTAAACTCATCAAACATCAATATCTTCAGTCCATCTTTATTAAATAAATCTAAAATATTTTTTTCTCCACTAATTAGGTCTTTTACAAACGATTTTAAATTAACATCATTAATAACTATTTCTTTATTTATATAATCTTGAATTTCATTTATATCTAACTTGTCTAACTGACCATCAATATATTTATCTATGCTACTCTTAGCTTCACCATATTCTTTATCTTCGCTACTTGGAACCTCATTAGCAAATATTATAATGGCAAAGATATTTACAAAAAAGAAAGTCAATACAAATCCCATAATCATTGGTAAAAATCTTTTTTTCATAAGCAACCATGCCTCTCTTCACTCTATAAACCTCAATACAACAAAATATCCTTTAAATAACAACTAATATATCTATAGCTATCTACCTTAATATAAATAACTATGGAATTATATTCACCACCATTTCTACAATGGATAAAAGTATAGGGAAAGACATTGACATAACTATTATTTTTCCTCCAAACTCTAGTTTTGAAGCAATGTTTCCTTCCCCACAATCTTTACAAAGTTGTATTGCAAATTCCATTAAATATGCTATTCCTATTAATTTTATTATTAAAGATATATACATAGTTGGAATATTAGCTTTATTAGCTAAATCTTGTATACTATCTATTATAAAATTTAACTTAAACATAACTGATAATAATATTGTTACTCCAGTTATTATTGCTATGAAATTTGCTATTTCTGGTCTATCTTTTTTTATTACTAAACAGAGTGTAGTTGAAATGATTGCAATTCCTATTAATTGCATTATTTCCAAATTACTCCCTCCTCTTTAGTAAAGTTGAAACATTGTTCTTACAGTATTGAATAAATCACTTATTTCTGTTATTACCATCCCCAACACGATTATTACACCTGCCAAAGTAGTAAGCCCTGCCCAATCTTTTCTGTCTGTTTTTTCCAATATCATATTTAATACTGATATTAGAATACCTACACCTGCAACCTTTAATATCAATGATATCTCCATAATAAACCTCCCCATATTAAATCAATATAATACATATACCTATGCCTATAAAGGTTACTAATTTTTTATATAGCAACCCTTTTTTACTTATGTCTTCTTTTGTTTCATAGGTTTGTTTTTTCAGATTTTCTATAGATAAATCTATCATTCTTTGTTGGGACTCTATATCACTTTTTCCCAATGTAAGAATTAGATTTTTTAATTCCTCAATTTCTTTACTTCCAAGATAAGTTTCTTTAACTAAAATTTCAGTATTCTCTGATATTATTTTTTCTAAAGTTTTGCTTTGTTCATTGTGAAGTTCTTCTGAAATTTGATAGAAAAAACTCCAAAAACAAAAGTCTTTATTGCATCCTATCCTTCTAAAAATTTCTTCTAATGTATAAAGCCCAAAAGATAAATCCATCCTTAATATTTCTAAAACTCTTATTAAATCATTTAGTTGTTTGTGTCTTCGTGTATAGGTTTTGTATATATGTTCACCTATCAAATAACTACTTCCTATTAAGAGTGCTATAATAATTATCTTAATTTGCAAAGTACCATCTCTTTTCCTCTAAATCATAAATTTTTTCAATTGTCCCTGCACCTTTCTTAGCAGAAAGAATTATAACTTTTTTAAACAATTCTTTGTCTAAGAGTCTGTTTAACTCTTTTCTATTTTGTATATCTTCCATTGAATCTCCATGTACAGTAGTTATTAATCCAATACCTCCATTTAATGCTGTATATAATGCCTTTATTTCTTTCTCACTTCCAATTTCATCTGTCACAATAACATTTGGCGACATTGACCTTAAAAGCATTGTAATACCCAAATCTTTTGGGCAAGTTTCTATTATATCAGTCCTTATTCCAACATCCATCTGTGGAGCACCTAAGTAAGCTCCTGCTATCTCATTACGTTCATCTACTAGTGCTACCTTCAATCCTTTAAATCCATATTCTTCATTACCATTACTTAAATTTCTTACTATATCTCTAATTAAAGTTGTCTTTCCACATTGAGGTGGCGATATTATCAAAGTATTATTAATTTGATTTTTACCTTTTATGATATGACTTAAAATCTTATTTGAACATCCTATGACTTCTCTTGATACTCTTATATTTAAAGATGATATGTGTTTTATATTTTTGACTTGCCCATCTTCTACTATTACTTTTCCAACTAACCCTACTCTATGGCCTCCTCTCAAAGTTATAAACCCTTTTTTTATATCATCCATAAATGAATGTATTGAGTATTTACATATTATTTGAAAAGTTTGCTCTATATCTTCCCTTGTCACTATATATGAATTGTGCTGATTTAAATCAAGTTCCATAGTTTTTTGATTATAAAAATAATCTTTAGAGTTTGCATTTAGTATCAATGGTTTTTGTGAACGTAATCTAATTTCTTCTATGTTTAGATTATTGTCTGAGATTTTTTCTACCTTCTCTCTTATGTTTGTAGAAAGAGAGTTTATTATTTCATCTGAAAGTTTATTCATTTCTTGTCCTCCTCCTTTGTTTATATAATTCTATTTATAAAGGACAAGGAATATTACCAAAACCTATATAATTTTTTTAATAATATTTATCTATAAAAAAATGAACCCTATTGTTTAGGATTCACTTAATAAGTAAATTATTATAAAAATAAAAACTAAGACCACTCTCAAACATAGAGTTATCTTAGTTTTTTATTATCTACATTTCTTTTATTAGCCCTTTTTTATAGGCCATTAAAAGCAATTTTAAGTCTTCTATTTCTTCTTGTATTTTTACACCCTCATCAGTATCTCTCACCATTTTTCTCTTTGCCTTATGCTCTACTACAACAGTTGTCGATAAGATATCGCTTTCATTTGCAATAGCCTCTTCAGCAGAATTAAATGGTTCATGTGATACTAGTTGTAAAGTTCTAGAATTATATATCAAAGTGTATCCAGCTATACCAGTAGTTTTTTGATAGGCTCTAGAAAAACCACCATCTATAACAAGAATTTTTCCATTAGCTTTTATTGGACTCTCTCCATTTTTACTTTCTACAGGAACATGCCCATTTATTATATGTGATTCATCAAGTTCTAAATCAAATTCTTCAAATATTCTTTCACAAGCAACATCACTTTCTCTAAGCTTAAAATATGGATTCTTATTTTCTTTATGAGTCTCTTTTTCTGCTATAAAATATCTTTCAAATGTAGTCATATCGTCTTTTCCAAATAATGATGAACATTTTCCAGTCCACAAATACCACATAATATCCATACCATATAATTTTTCTTCTGCTTTATCTTTAAAGAAAAAACCTTCTCTTGCTAGAGATTCCATCTTATCCATAAGGATTTTACCTTTATACTCTTTTCCCATTATATTCATAGACATAAAGCTTCCATCTTCATTCAATGGGACACATCCATGAATTAATAAATTTGAGTTTGCCTTTAAATATATACTTCCTTTAGAAAATAAAAATGAAACATGCTTTTGTAATTTTTCGCTACCTCTAAATGAAGACACTAATTTTTCAATAACATTTTTTTCTTCAATACTCAATTTATATGGGTCTTTTTTGTCTATTGTAGGCAAATAAGTATCTTTTAGTTTATATGTTTTTCCTTTTAAAGTAATTGTTCCTTCTTCATAATTTATCATGTTAAGCAAAAGCCTATGCTCCATTTCAAACTCAGGTCTTCTCTTTATCACTTCACCTTCAAGTTTAAATTGAATTATACTTATTGCCTTATGCATTTTTGCCATTAAAGACTTTTCTGTTGTTGTCACACTTTGGTCATTAATCTTAGGAATAAATTCTTTACATGGGTCATCTTTATACATTTCTATTGCAAAAGTAGCTAAAGGTAATAGATTTATCCCATATATATCTTCTACGATATCTAGGTTTGCATATCTAGCCGAAATTCTAAGTGCATTTGCTATACAAGTTTTTTCACCTGATGCTGCACCCATCCATAGTATGTCATGATTTCCCCATTGAATATCTACACAATGATGTTCAATAAGCTTATCTACAATTATATCTGGTCTTGGACCTCTATCATAAATATCACCTATTACATGTAGTCTGTCAACAACTAACTTTTGTATAACCGTGGAAATTGCAATTATAAACTCTTTAGCTATACCTATATCAACTATTGTCTCAACTATACTTTTATAGTATTCTTCTTTATGTTCACTTTTAATATGCTCATGTAAAAGTTCTTCTATTATGTATTTAAAATTTTCTGGTAAAAGTTTTCTAACTTTTGACCTAGTGTATTTGCTGGAAGCATACTTACAAAGTTCTATAAGTCTATAGATATTTATTCTATAAAAATCATCTATATTTTCCTCTTGTTTAATTATTAAGTCTAGTTTTTGTTCAGGATAGTATACAAGAGTTGCTAGCATCTTTTTTTCACTATCTCTTATTGTATTTGAAAATAATTCTTCTATTTTTCTTTTTATTACACCAGAACCATTTTTTAAAACATGTACAAATGGCTCATATTCGCCATGTACATCTGTTATAAAATGTTCAGTTCCCTTTGGAAGATTTAATATAGCCTCTAAATTTATTATTTCTGTACTTGCTTTCGATATGCTTGGATATTGTTTTGATAATAACTTTAAATATTTAAGTTTACTATTTAAATATTCATCTGATATTTTACACAGATTTTTCATAATTCGTCCTCCAAAATTATATTAAGTTATATTCTTTTTTTAATTATACCATACTTAATATGATTTTTTCGAGATAAAATGTACACTAATTATATTCCTAATAAAAGTGACATCCCTATCAAATCAGTATAAACACCATTGTAATAACATTCTTTCTTTAATATACTTTCTACTTCAAATCCGACTCTTTTGTATAATTCTATAGCATTATGATTTTCTTCATTAGTAACAAGAGTTATTTTCTTAGTTATTCCATTTGATTTACACCATTCTATAAGGTCTAACATAAGTCTTTTGCCTAATCCAGCTCCCCAGTATTTTTCTTTAACAACAATTCCTAAAACTCCAACATGCTTTCCTTTTGCTTTTTGATTGGAATCAATTGTAGCAATACCAGCTATCTCTCTATCTATAAATGCAATTAATTTTATTGAGTTATCAGATGCTTTTGCTGACTCTATAGAATTTTCTTGGTCTTCTAAAGATATTTTATATTCATCTTTCCCAAATGAAAGAAAATGAGTTTCCCCACCTACTTCATTATAAAAATCTATAATAGCTTGGGCATCTTCTTTTACGCCTTCTCTAATAGATACTTCTATACCATTCTTTAAAGTTATTTCTGACATAAATTTACCTCCTAACAAGTTTTTTATCTAATAAACATAATACTATTATTTTACATCTATTACAATATTTTTCATGTATTAATAACAATATAAGGTTATACTAAAATAAAAATTTAATAATATTTTAATATAACCTTATATATTTATTTATATTCAATTTTTTGATAATATTCCTCTGCTAGTTAAATAGTATTTACAATATAATTTAAACAACTTTCTTTAAATCTTCTCCATAAACTTTTCTGTTATAAGACTTCATTATAAAGTATAGTGGTACTCCAACTGCTAATGCTCCTAATCCCATAACTAATTGGTGCATAGACGCCTGGAATAATAACCATGTACCAACACACACTGCAATTAAAGGAATTACTGCTCCAAATGGAGTTCTAAAAGTCCCTACTAATTCTGGTCTTTTCTTTCTAAATACTAACACTGATAGAGAAGTAGGTATATATTGTATAAATCTAGCAACTGCACTTATTGCTGCTAATTCAGCAAAACTTCCAGACAAAGCTATTGGTATAGTAATTATCATAGTTGCTATTATCGCTACATATGGTGTACCATTTTTATCTTTTCTTGCAAACATTCTTGGTAACATTTTGTCATCAGCTAAAGCTACACAGCTTCTTGGATTTACAAAAGCACCACACATACAAATTCCACCAACAGAAACTAATGTCCCAAAAGTAACTAATCCTGCACCCATATTTCCAAAACATATTCTCGCCGCATCTGCAACAGGAGTAGCTGTACTGGATAATTTATCTCCTAAAATACCAACACACACAACTTGATTTAATATATATATTATTGATGCAATTACTATTACACTTATAATTGCTATAGGTATATTTTTTTGAGGATTCTCCATATCTTCTGCTGCTACTGCTATAGATTCAAACCCTGTAAATGAATAAAACATTAAAAGTGCTGCTGCTCCAAATTCTGTAACTCCTGCTCCTGGTGGTACCATTGTTGAATTAGTAAAATTAGCTCCTTTTATAAAAAATACACCTATTACTATAAATAATACTAATGGAATTAGCTTACCTACTGTTATAACATTTTGTACAATTTTTGATAAAGATACTCCTAATAAATTTATAATTGTAAGTCCAACTATCATAGCTACTATTATAATTTTTTGTATATGTGGGTCACCTGCAGGAGCCCATACTGCTGATAAAGATGTAGGAAAACCTACTATTAACGCTCCCCAAGAAATACATCCTATTACCCATTTCATAAGACCTACTTCAAATCCAAAAAAATCTCCAAATGCTTCTTTGGTGTACACATATGCAGCACCATTTTTATTAAATTTACCTGCCACTTCAGCAAAACAAAACGCCATAGATAAAACTAATAGCATATCAAACATATATACAAATATACTCGCAACACCAAATGCTTTCATTGCGTTTCCTGGTAATAGGAAAACTCCTGCTCCTACAACCGCATTAATACCTAAAAGTATAATACTTATTAATCCCATTTTATTTTTTTCGTTCATGTTTAATCCCCCCAAGGTATATTATAAAGTTGAACAAATATTTATGAAATATTTAAATAACTTTTCCATTTTATCACAATAATCTACCATCATTTCTGGATGCCACTGTATTCCTACTACAAAATTTTCATCCTCTTTTTCAATAGCTTCTATTATACCATCTTTTGAGTATGCTATGGCTTTTAATCCTTCACCAAGTTGTTTAATACTTTGATGATGATAACTATTTGTAAGTAATTGTTTTCCTAAAATACCTTCTAAAATACTCCCGTCTTGAACATCTACCTTATGAGTAGCTACATGTCTTTTAGAAGATTGTGTATGTTTTATGTAACTTCCTTTAACAAGACTATTATCTTGATATAAAGTTCCACCTAGGCTTACATTTAATATTTGTAGCCCTCTGCATATACCTAGTATTGGCTTTTTAAGTTCTAAAGCTATACTTATAGCAATTAAATCAAATTCATCTACTTCGGGATATATAAACATTGTTTCTTCTCTTGTTTCTTCACCATATAATTGAGGATTAACATCCCATCCTCCAGATATTAAAACTCCATCAACCATCTCAATCTGTCTCTTTATAACTTCTCTATCTGTATTTACTGGAATAATAACTGGGCTACCTCCTCCCTTTAATACTGCGTTTATATAATCATTATTTACATAGGATCTTTCAAGCCCAGGAAACATTCCATTTTCCATTATTATCAGATTTCCTAAAATACCTATTATTGGTTTCATAATTAAACTCCTAACTAGTTGATTGTTTTATGTACTTATTTTTTATTTATATAATTCTCTAATGCTAGAGAAAGTTGGTCTGGACAAGATGTTGGTTTTGTTTTACACTCTATTCCTTTTAGTTTTTGAATTACATTTTCTATATTCATACCTTCAACCAATACTTTTAATCCTTTTAAATTTCCATCACATCCACCAACAAAATTTACATTTGTAACTTTGTCATCTTTTACCTCAAATTCAATTTCTGTAGCACAAGTCCCTGTTGTTTTGTATTTCATAATTAAACCTCCCAATTATTTTGTTGTCTTATCTATATAGTTAGCAATATATATGCCAAAATTTATACTTTACGTTTATTTATTATTTATCAAGTATTCACAATGCTTCCATCAAATATTTTTTTATTTTTAGATATAAATACAAATTTTTTTGCAAATAAAAATAGGTAATGGGTTATTTACTTATAACCTATTACCTATCTAAACCTATTATCTAAACCTATTTATATTTAATTTATTTTTATATGCTTTTAATATATAGTATTAAATGTTAATTTGAGCATAAGATGGTTTAACTTTTATATATATCTTTCCAAGTTCTAAGATATTTCTATTTAGAATCTTTTACTTTAATATACCTAATTTATATTATTGTAAAACTTTATACCTTCTTGTGTTATTTGACTTCCACATCTTCCAGATTTAGATGATATGTATCCACACTCACTCAAATAAGACAATACTTTTCTTACTTTACTTTCAGATATTTCAATACCCTCCTCTGTAAGTTTTTCTATTATAAAGCCTCTTCCAACTCCAGAAGTTAAATCTTTTCTTTCATATAGTATTCTAAGTATATACTCAAATTCTTTTTTTGTATAACTAACCCCATCATCAAAGCTACTAATATATTCTGTCTTTATATAAGGTGGAAGGTCATCTTTAAAAACCATACTTTCACACATTAAACTTACATAAGAAGCAACATTTTGCAACTCTCTTATATTTCCTGGCCAATTGTATTTTTCTAAAATAACCTCAACTTCAGGAGAAATTTTTATATCCTTTTCCAAAAAGAAATTCATGAGAGTTATTATATCTTCTTTTCTCTCCCTCAATGATGGTATGTCTATTGGTAGTACATTCAATCTATAATACAAATCTTCTCTAAATTTACCTTCTCTAATCATTTTAGGTAAATTTTTATTTGTCGCAGCTATAATTCTAACATCTATATTTATAACATTGTGGGAACCTATAGGCATAACTTGTTTTTCTTGAAGTACTCTAAGTAATTTTGTCTGTAATAATGGAGGCATATCTCCAATCTCATCTAAAAATATAGTTCCATTGTTTGCAAGTTCAAATAGACCTTTTTTCCCTTCTCTTAATGCTCCTGTAAAAGAGCCTTTTTCATAGCCAAATAACTGACTTTCTAATAAGCTATCTGGAACTGCAGCGCAATTAACTGCTATAAAAGGCTGATTACTTCTATTAGAGTTATTGTGAATTGATTGGGATAATAATTCTTTACCAGTTCCACTCTCTCCTATTATTAAAACAGAAAGGTCTGATTTAGATATTTTTTTAGCTAACTCTATACACTTTGTCATCCTCTTATTCTTAGTTTTTATATCTTTGAATGTGTACTTTGCTATTTGACCTTGCTCTCTTAATTTATTGGTAAGATTTTGTTCTAATTTTTTTATATAGGTTATTTCTTGTAAATTGTAGTATATACCAGCTTTATTACCCATAGAAAATATATTTTTTTTATTTACATTTATATATTTCTTATTTGTAAATACAACTTCATCAGCAATTTCTTTATCTTCAAGTAAAATATCCAAATCTTTAGAGATAATATCTTTTATGTTTTTTCCTCGTATATTTCTGTCTATACCTAAAATTTTTAATACTTCTTTATTAAATGTATTTACAACACCATCTATTGAAGTAAATATTATTCCATCCTTTGACAAATTTAATATAACATCTTGTTCTTCTATTTTTAGAAATAATTGTCTATAATTGTCTTTGACACCATTATCTAAGCTTATTAGACGTTCAGAATATACCATCAGATTTTTTCTTATTTCCTTCACATCAATTTTAAGCCCATTTATTATCTCTATAAAAGTAGATATATCAATGTATCTATTTCCTAAATCAATTACCTTATTTATATAATTTGGTACTTTTTGGGTTACTCCAGGTGTTATGGCTATATCTATATTTTCATAGGTTTGTCCTTCAATATATGGAGTAAGCTTTAAATTTTTTACTCCTATCTTATAAAACAGACTTATTGTTTCTAATGTAGTTTCTTTTGTGTCATTTACAACTAATACTTCTGTTCCATATGGTATTGAAAACAATCCATATATTTCTTTTTCTTTAAGAGTTCTTCTCACAACTATAATTTTACTATCTTGTACTAAATGCTTTCTCATGCTATTTAATCTGTCATCATTCATTACTAAAACAAAATCACCTTGTATTTTATCATCATCTTTTAAATTTTCTAAATAATAATGATTTATATCAAGATAATTTTCTAAAACTAATCGTATATTTTCTTCCAAGAAAGATGATAGTTTAGTTATCTTATCTGTTACTATAGCTATTGACTGCTTCATATTTATACCTCATATCTATATAATATACAATTATTTGTACACTACTTTATTTCTTCCAAGCTGTTTTGCTTTATATAGATTTTTATCAGCTTCTTCTAATATGTTTTTGCTATCAGAGACATGGGCTATACCTGCACTTATAGTCACAGTCACATCTTCACCCCATTTTTTATTTTCAATTGCATTTCTTATATTGTTAATTATATCAAACACTTCTTCACCAGATTTATCTCTTATCAATACAGAAAACTCTTCTCCACCATATCTAAATACTTTATCTTCTTGCTCAAGCATAACACAAATAGTATTTACTATGCCCTTTATGACAACGTCTCCAAATTTATGTCCATAATTATCATTTATAAGTTTAAAATTATCTATATCTATCATTACAAGTGCAAAGTTATCATCTTTTTCTCTGTACTTATTATACATAATATCAAAACTTTTCCTATTATAAACATTTGTAAGTCCATCATGTAAATTTTGTGCTTTAAAGTACTTCAATCTATTATATAAAAAAGTAGAACCTAATGTAATAATTAAAATTACACTAAATAATATTTTATAAGACTTAATTTCTTTTTTACTTTTTTCAAAAAACTCACTTTCACGTGATACCTTATCAATTATATAAAAACTAATTTCCGAATCTCTTATACTTTTGCTCTCTTTATATTCATTTATTAATATCTTCTGGTACTTATTTACAGAGTTTACATTCCCTTGTTTCTCATATATATTCAATATTTCATTTAAGGTTTTTATTTTCTCTTGAGTTAACTTTCTTTTAGTAGATATCTCTAGGCTTTTTTTATAGTTATCTATTGCAGAATCATAGTTTTTACTTTTATATTCCAAATTTCCCATTGCCATATAGTAATACATACCTTTATCTAATATATGAATTGATTTATCATATTTTATAAGATAATCAGCTCTTTCTAAAAGAGTCATTGCCTTTGATATCTCATTTTTTCCTACATGTGCATTTGCCTGCATTATAGAAGCCATTATTTCAAAATCATTGTAATCATCTATGTTTACAAACTTTTTATAGTCTTTTACATTGCTACATGTTTCAATGGCTTTATCATATTCTCCCAACTCTACATATATTTCTGCTAAATTTATAAGAGCATATAATCTAACCATTCCATTTTTTTCATCTTCATCAACATCTATCTTAAAAGAATCCTTTATTAATTTTTCTCCTGTTTCATATCCACCTACCTTTAAAAGTATGCTCGCCAAATCAACATCTAGTCTTGCTTTTTCATAATTATCCCCTAATTTCTCAGCTAATTTTATAGACTTTACAGTTAAATCTACTGCGCTAGAATAATTATTATCCATTATGTACACTGATGCTAGTCTTTTCTCTATACTAAATCTACATTCATCAGATAATTTTACATCTGATGTTCTCATCTTTTCTAACGAATCAATAATTATCTTCGTTCCATCTGGGACATATGAAATAGTCTTTAACATATCCCAAACTTCATTATATACTTTATTGTATTTTTTTTCTGGGATAGATTCAAAAGAAGTTTTGACCATTTTTTTTGCTTCATCATACTTCTTATCTGACACAAGACTTTCAGATATATATTTTCCTTTATTTATAATTTCTCTTTCTTTAAGTCCATTTTGATCATACCCTATAAACAAAATAATACTAATAAGTATTATAGCTATAAAAATTATCTTTTTGGGTAAACTTTTCTTTGGTAGTCTAAAATTCAAAATTTTAGCCCTCCTTCTGTATATTGTAGAATGAAAAATTGCATATATATAACCTCTCAATAATTTATGATACAATATATCAAAATGATTTACAACATGTGCTAGAATTAAAATTTAATAAAAAAGTCCCCTAAATTAGACATTTATTCTAATTTAGGGGACTTTTAATTTAGTTAATATAAATTTATAAGGTCAAAAACAAGTGCTTGTTTTTTAATGTTATTTTTAATATTTGTCATTTATTTATACATATTTTTTTAGTACAATTGTAGCATTATGCCCACCAAAACCTAAAGAATTTGATAGTGCATATCTAATATCTTTTTCTTTACCTTTATTTGGAACATAATCTAAATCTAAATCTTCGCCAACTTCTTGTATATTTATAGTTGGAGGTACAAAATTATCTTCTATACTCATTGCACAAACAACTGCTTCTATTGCACCTGATGCTCCTAATAAATGACCAGTCATAGATTTTGTCGATGATACACATAAATTATATGCATTTTCTCCAAATACAGTTTTTATAGCCATAGTTTCATATAGGTCATTATAATAAGTTGAAGTTCCATGAGCATTTATATAATCTACTTCTTCTAGTGGAACATTTCCATCTTTTAAAGCCATATTCATAGACCTAGCTGCTCCTTCTCCATTTTCAGCTGGAGTTGTCATATGATATGCATCAGCAGTTAAACCATATCCTACTACTTCTGCATATATTTTTGCACCCCTTGCTAAAGCATGTTCTAAGTCTTCTAATATAACAATACCTGCTCCTTCTCCCATTACAAATCCATCTCTGTCCTTGTCAAATGGTCGTGATGCAGTTTTAGGGTCATCATTTCTAGTTGACATAGCCTTCATATTACAGAATCCAGCAAATGCAAGTCCTGTTACAGCAGCTTCAGAGCCTCCTGCTACCATAATATCTGCATCTCCTCTTTGTATAACCTTAAAGGCATCACCTATTGAATGAGTTCCTGATGCACAAGCTGTACATACATTAGTATTAGGTCCTTTTGCTCCTAAAAATATTGAAACTTGACCTGCTGCCATGTTTCCTATCATCATAGGTACAAATAGTGAACTTACTCTTTTGTTTCCTTTTTCTAAAAGAATTTTATGTTGAGTTTCTATTGCTTCAACCCCACCTATACCAGAGCCTATTATAACTCCAACACGTTCTCTATCAACTTTATCTAAATCAAGATTTGCATCTTCAACTGCTAATTTTGCAGAAACTATTGCAAATTGAGCAAATTTATCTAATCTCTTTAATTCTTTTTTGCTTATATATTCCTCTGGATGAAAATTCTTAACTTCTCCTGCTATTTGAGTTTGATATGTGCTAGCATCAAAATTAGTTATTTTATCTATACCAGATACTCCAGATTTTATATTGTTCCAGAACTCTTCTTTTCCTGTTCCCAATGGTGTAACACATCCAAGTCCCGTTATTACTACTCTTTTATTCATCTGATACCTCCACTTTTTTAAAGCTCGACTATTTGTTAGCTTCTATATAGTTAACTATGTCCCCTATAGATTTGAAGTTTTCTGCTTCTGTATCTGGTATTTCTATACCAAATTCATCTTCAAGTGACATTATTATTTCTACTGCATCTAATGAATCTGCTTCTAAATCTTTCATTAATGATGTTTCCATAGTTATTTCTTTATCTTCTACTCCTAATTGTTCTATTATTATTTCTACAACTTTATTAAACATTGTGTTCCTCCTAAGATTTTTTATTTTAAATAGATTTCTCTACTTTTTAAAGTATTATTTTTTATTATTGCATTACCATTCCACCATCTACATTTAACACTTGTCCTGTTATATAACTTGACATATCACTAACTAAAAATGCTACAGCATTGGCTACATCTTCTGGTTTACCATAAGATTTTTTTGGTATATTTGATAATGTTGATTCTTTTACCTCATCACTTAGTACTTTAGTCATATCTGTTTCTATAAATCCTGGTGCCACTGCATTTATATTTATATTTCTTGATGCTAATTCTCTTGCAGAAGATTTTGTAAATCCAATCACGCCAGCTTTTGATGCACAGTAATTAGTTTGACCTGCATTTCCCATGATTCCAACTACTGAAGTCATATTTATTATTCTACCATATTTCTTTTTCATCATAGGTTTAATAACTGCTTTTGTACAATTAAATACACCTTTTAAATTTATATCTATAACTCTATCAAAATCTTCTTCTTTCATTCTCATAAGTAATGCATCTTTAGTTATACCTGCATTATTAACTAATATATCAATTTTTCCAAACTCTTTTATAATAGAGTCCATCATTTGATTTACTTCATCAGATTTAGATACATCACATTTTATAGAAGTACATTTTACACCCATACCTTCTATTTCACTTTTAGTTTTTAGGGCTTCATCCTCTTTAGAAGTATAATTGATTACTATATCAGCTCCAAGAGATGCTAGTTTCTTTGCTATTTCTCTCCCTATACCTCTAGAGCCACCAGTAACAATTGCTACTTGTCCTGTAAGATTTATCATTATATCTCTCCATTTCCATAATCTTGTACAAATTCATTTAAAGAATCTATACCATCTATATTGTAAATATTCACACTTGCTTTTTTATTAGAGGCTATCTTCTTAATAAATGCTTTTAAAGTTTTTCCTGGTCCCATTTCTATAAAAGTATCATACCCATCATTTAATAATCTTTCTATAGAATCTTCCCAAAGTACAGAAGAACTTACTTGTTTTATAAGCAAGTCTTTACCTTCATTTTCATAGTAATCTGCATTTACATTTGCTACTACATCAACTTTAGGCTTAGTTATATTAACTTTGTCTAATTCACTAGCTAGTTTTACTCCAGCTTCTCTTAACATTGATGAGTGGAAAGGCCCACTTACATTTAATTTAACAGCTCTTTTTGCTCCTGCCTCTTTACATTTTACCATTGCTTCTTCTATCTTTTCATTTTCACCAGATATAACTATCTGACCAGGAGAATTGTAATTTGCTACTTCTACAATCCCTCCTTGTATGTCTTTTACAACACTTCCTAATATTTCTCTATCTAAACCTAAAATCGCTGCCATAGCTCCAACTCCTGTTGGTACTGTTTCCTGCATAAATTTACCTCTTTTTTTAACTAGGCATACAGCATCTTTAAAATCAATTGCATCTGCTGCAACTAATGCACTATATTCTCCTAAAGATAAACCTAAACATGCATCATATTTTAAATCTATTTTTGATTGTATCGCTTTTAGTACAGCTACACTATGTGTAACCATAGCTGGTTGAGTATTTTCAGTTTTAGAAAGTTCTTCTTCACTACCCTCAAACATAAGCTTTTTTAAATCTATATTTAAGGCACTACAAGCCTCGTCTATCACATTTTTAGCAACCTCGTTATTTTCATATAAATCCTTAGCCATCCCTACATACTGGGCTCCTTGACCAGGAAATACTAGTGCAACTTTTCCCATCATGCTCCTCCTGATTTACAGTTCTATGCCTGGCATAATCTCTTTTGCTTGATTTACCATAGTTTCTATAATTTCTTTACAAGGTGTTATTTTTTTTACCATAGCAGCACTTTGACCTGCCATAAATGAACCTTTTTCTATATCTCCATCTACTGTTGCAAATCTTAAAGCACCTGTACCTTTTTGGTCTAATTCTTCAGGAGTAGCTCCATTTTGTTCCATCTTTAAGAATTCTTTTGATAATTTATTTTTTAATGTTCTTACTGGATGACCTGTGCTTCTTCCTGTAACAATTGCATCTCTATCTTTTGCTTTTAACACTAATTCTTTGTAGTTTAAATGTACAGAACACTCTTCACTACAAATAAATCTAGTTCCTACTTGAACTGCATTCGCACCCAGTGCAAATGAAGCAACAATACCTCTACCATCTACAATACCTCCTGCTGCTATTACAGGTATATTAACAGCATCAACAACTTGTGGAACTAAAACCATAGTAGTAAGCTCTCCTATGTGTCCTCCACCTTCTGTCCCTTCAGCTATTACTGCTGTAGCTCCTAACTTTTCCATTCTTTGCGCTAAAGCTATTGTTGGTACTACAGGTATAACTTTTGTTCCAGCTTCTTTTAATCTGTCCATATACTTTGCAGGATTTCCAGCGCCAGTAGTAATAACTTGAACCTTCTCTTCTATAATTAAATCTATTATATCATCTACAAATGGTGACATAAGCATTACATTTACACCAAAAGGTTTATCTGTTAATTCTTTACATTTAACAATTTCTTCCTTTATAGCTTCTTTTGGTGCATTTCCTGCTGCTATTATTCCAAGTCCACCTGCATTAGATACAGCACTTGCTAATGATGCAGTAGCTACCCATGCCATTCCCCCTTGGATAACTGGGTATTTTATATTTAACAGTTTGCAAATTTTATTCATATCATTCTCCTTCACTTAAAATCAAAAGTAAACTTTTTATTGTAAATTAACTTTAATTTTTAGATAAAGCTAATTTTGTTAATTAAAGAATTTTAGATGTTTTGTACTATAAAGTCCACTTAACAACTGAAGCTCCCCAAGTTAAACCTCCACCAAATCCAACTAAAACTACATTATCACCTTTTTTGATTTTTCCTTCTTTATATGCTTCATCTAGCGCAACAGGTATAGATGCAGCAGACATATTTCCATACTTATTTATATTTACATAAACCTTATTCATATCAAGCCCTAATCTCTTAGAAGAAGCTTGTATTATTCTTATATTAGCTTGATGTGGTATTAGATAGTCTATATCAGTTGTATTTAAATTTGCTTTTTCAAGAGCTGTTAAAGATGTTTCTGCCATCTTTCTAACTGCAAACTTAAATACATCGCTACCTGCCATCTCTATTGTATGTAGATTAGCTTCTACAGTATCTTTACTTGCTCTAAGTCTTGAACCTCCAGCAGGTATCTTTAAACAATCTTTTCCCCTACCATCAGAACCCATATGTGTAGATAGGATTCCGCCTTCACTTACAGGTCCAATAACAGCTGCTCCAGCACCATCTCCAAATAATACTGCTGTTGACCTATCATTGTAGTTTAGAAACTTTGAGCAAGTTTCTGCTCCTATTACAAGTACATTTTTATAACAACCAGTTTCCACAAATTGCTTTGCAATAGTTACTCCATATACAAATCCAGAACAAGCTGCTGATATATCAAATGCAGTAGCATTCACTGCTCCTATTGCTTCTTGTACTATACATGCAGTTGAAGGCAAAGACATATCAGGAGTAATTGTTGCCAAAATAATCAACTCTATGTCCTCTACGTTTAACTTTGCACACTCTATAGCTTTTAAAGCAGCCTTAGATGCTAGGTCAGAAGTTGCTTCATTATCTTCTACAAATCTTCTTTCCTTAATACCAGTTCTAGTGCTTATCCACTCATCTGATGTATCCATTATTTTTTCGAAGTGAAAATTATCATATGATTTCTCAGGTAGATAACTTCCCACACCTAATATTCCAGCCTTTGTATTCATTATATATTAAACCTCCAAAACGAGTTTATTCATCTTCGTTATTTTTATTTTCTTCATTATATTTACTTATAAATTGATTGATATCCTCAACAACTTTTCCTTTTGTAAATTTTATACCTTGATTTATAGCATTTTTTATAGCTTTAGCATCAGAGCTACCATGAGCCTTTATAACTCCTCCATTTAATCCTAGAAGTGGAGCTCCACCATACTCAGAATAATCTATAAAACTCTTTAATTTTTTTAAATCATCTTTTATAAGTAATGCTCCTATTTTGCTTTTTGTACTAGCCATAAAAGTTTCCTTTATAAGACTCATAACTGAAAGGGCTACCCCTTCAGCAGATTTAAGTAATATATTACCTGTAAATCCATCACAAATAATTATATCTGTATATGCATTTATAACCTCTCTAGCTTCTACATTCCCTATAAAATTTAAATCTAATTTTTTAATTTCCTCATATGATTTTTTAACTAAATCATTGCCTTTACCTTCTTCTAGTCCAACATTTGCTAGTGCCACTTTAGGATTTTCAAGTCCCAACACTTTTCTTGAGTAAATATTACTCATAGCTGCAAATTCAACTAGATTCTTAGATTTACAATCTGCATTCGCACCACAGTCTGCTATAAGTGTCATTCCTCGCTTTACATTTGGTATTGCTGAGCATAAGCAAGGTCTATCAATTCCTTTTATTCTACCGACTACAAATAATCCACCAGCAAGTAAAGCTCCTGTGTTTCCAGCTGATATTATAGCATCTGCCTTACCTTCTTTTACGAGGTTTAATGCTACTACCATAGATGAATCTTTTTTGCTTCTTATAGCCTTAACTGGTTTATCTTCATTTTCTATAATCTCAGTAGTATGAACTATTTCTAGTTTATTTTTATCAAATTCATAATTTGAAAATTCCTTTTCTAATAAATCTTTATCTCCTGTGATTATTAAATCTACTTGATATTCTTTTATAGCATTTACTGCGCCTTCTACATTAGATTTTGGTGCATTATCTCCACCCATTCCATCTATTACTATTTTCATGATTTTCCTCCTAATCTAACTCTTCAAAGATAAACTTCCCTCTAAATATTTGCTCTTGGGCTTTATTGTTGATAACAACTTTTACATAATGCTTTTTGTCTATATTTCTATACACTTCTGCTTTTGCTATAAGTCTGTCTTGTTGTTCTATCAACTTAAAACATTTTACATTTGCAACTCTCATAATAACTTTAGGTGCATCTATTATAGCCATTGCTAATGAATCTGCTAGAGAAAATATATACGTATCTTTCAAAGTATTAGTTTTAGAGTAAATCATGTCCTCTGTAACTTCTAACATAGATATACCTAATTGCCCTACAGATAAATCAATGATTTCGCCTGTAATTTCCTTTACTCCTAAAGTCTTTACTTTTGAACTCTGAGTTTCTGCTATTGATTTGACTCTTTCTCTTAGCTCTGGTATGTTTAGACTCATTCTATCTAATCTTATTGTCTGTATACTAACATTAAACAAACTTGATAATTCTTCATCAGTATAAAAAGGATCAGTCTTTAGCATATCTATAAGCTCTTGTTGTCTTTGGGCTTTACTCTTCTTTTTCATGTTCCCTCCAAATTTTATAGCTGTAATTAGTACCAGCTACTAATAGTAGTATATAGTAACACACAAAAATTTTCAATACTTATATTATTATTTTTCTAATTTTTAATATGCATAAAATCCATTTATTTCTCTAGTAAATCATCTTTTTTATATGTACAAAAAAAACATGTAGAGTACACTCTACATGTTTTTTAGAAGCTATTACTTAGATACAACTTCTTTACCTTTATAATATCCACAGTCTGGACACACTCTATGTGGTAATTTTGGCTCATGACATTGTGGGCAACTTACAAATCCTGTTGCTTCCATCTTTGAGTTAGCTGCTCTTCTCATTTTTGTGTTTGATTTAGACGTTTTACGCTTTGGTACTGCCATTTACGCCACCTCCTTAGTCAAAATTTAATTAAATAAATCTTTTAATTTAGCAAAACGAGGATCTATGTATTCCTCATCGTTTGTAATTTCACTGCAAGAACATTCTTCTTTATTTAAGTTTGCTCCGCATCCTTGACAAAGACCTTTACAGTTTTCACTACAAAGAACTTTATGAGGCACATTAAAATCTAATGTCTGTTCTATTATATCAATAAGGTCGATTTCTTCACCATCAAATATAAAAGGATCAAACTCCTCAAATTCATCTTCATCATAATCTTCTTCTTTTACTAAAAAACCTTGTATAGAATACTCTAATGGTATTTCTACTTCTTTAAGACATCTTGAACAATTGTCAACAATTGTAAAATTAACATCTATATCTAGATACAAACCTTTATTAGTCTTTGATACTTTACCTTTTAAATTTACAGGTGATACTAATTTGTAAATCTCATCACAATAACTAATAGTATCAATTTTTTCACAAAAATTCAAGTCTATTTTGTCAGTTTCTTTTCTATTTATTTTTTCTATGCTAACTTTCATTAAGTTCACCTCAACATATCACCAAATTTATTATACAAATCTAGCATTTGTTTGTCAAGTATTTTTACTTGATAGGCATAAGTTTAATTAAATTATTTTACTAATCTTAATGTATCTCTAGCTATCATTAATTCTTCGTTAGTTGGTATTAAAAGCATTTTTACTTTAGAGTCATCAGTAGATATTACTGTTTCTTTTCCTCTAACATCATTAGCTTCCTTATCTAGTTTCATTCCTAAGAACTCCATATTAGAAGCTATGTCTGCTCTTATAGCCTTTCCATTTTCACCTACACCAGCAGTAAATACTACAACATCTAATCCATTCATTTCAGCAGCATAAGCACCTATATACTTTTGTACTTTTTTAACATAAGCTTCTAATGTTGCTTGAGCTCTTTCATCTCCATTTTTAGCTGCATCTTCTATATCTCTGAAATCACTAGAAATTCCAGTCATTCCATATACTCCAGATTCCTTGTTCATTAATTTATCTAATCCATCAGCATCTAAACCTTCTTTTCTCATTAAGAAAGGTAGTATAGCAGGGTCTATATCTCCACATCTAGTTCCCATTATTAATCCTTCTAATGGAGTGAATCCCATAGATGTATCTATACATCTTCCACCATCAACAGCAGCTATAGAAGCACCATTTCCTAAGTGACAAGTTACTATTTTTAAGTCTTTTATATCTTTTCCTAACATCTCTGCTGCTTTTTGAGATACATAGTTATGAGAAGTTCCATGGAACCCATATCTTCTTACTCCATATTTAGTATATAATTCATGAGGTAAACCATATAAGTATGAAGATTTAGGCATTGTTTGATGGAAAGCAGTATCAAATACTCCTACCATTGGTACACCTGGAAGTATAGCCTTACAAGCATCAATTCCCATTATGTTTGCTGGATTATGAAGTGGAGCTAAATCTATACATTCTTTTAAAGCTTCTTCTACTTCTGGAGTTATTACTACTGAAGTTGCAAATTTTTCTCCAGCATGAACAACTCTATGCCCTACTGCATCTATTTCTTTCATTTCTTTAACTGCACCAAATTCTGGGTGAGCAACAGCTTCTAATACTAATGCTATTGCATCTTTATGGTCTTTCATTGGTTGTTCAACAATGTATTTATCATCTCTTCCTGCTTTTTCATGTTTAAGTATAGAACCTTCGATTCCTATTCTTTCAACTAATCCTATACATAAAACTTCTTCATTACTCATATCTATTAATTGATATTTTAATGAAGAACTCCCACAGTTTAATACTAATATTTTCATTATTATTTCCTCCTTAGATTTTTATAAATGATATGTAATCAATTTTGATTCATAATAAATGTCTAAAAACTTATATTTTATTATTTTGTCATAGATATATTATTGTATACATTAAACGATTTTCATAAATAATATATCACCTTTTAATATAAAAGTATATACTTTTTTTTATATTATATCATATTTCTACTACAGCAAATTGTGTGTTTTAATAACAATTTATTAACAAATTAACTTAATGTAGATTATTCTTTCCCATTTGCTATAATAATATAATATAAAGGCTTAATAAAGTTATTTTAATAACACTTAACTGATTTCTTGTTATGTAGTATTTCTACATTTTAACAAATTTTTTTATGTTTTTTAGCTAGGTAATTAAAAATTTAAATTTTATACATATTATAATAAATTACAATATAGATAAAATAAACAAAGGAAAAAGGAGCATTTTATGAATATACTTGGATTAATAGTTGAATATAACCCATTTCATAATGGACATATCTATCATTTATCTAAATCTATAGAAAAAACAAATGCAACACATACAGTGGCAATCATGAGTGGAAACTTTCTTCAAAGAGGTGAGCCCGCTTTATTTGATAAATATACTAGAGCAAAAATTGCTGTCGAAAATGGTGTAGACTTAGTTATAGAATTACCAACTATGTTTGCTTGCCAAAGTGCCGAAATTTTTTCTCATGGTGCCATAACAATTTTAAATTCTCTAAACTGCATAAGTTCTGTATGTTTTGGTAGTGAAGAGGGAAACACAGATATTCTTTATAGTATTGCAGAGATTTTAGCAAATGAGCCAAAAGAATTTAAATTACTTTTAAAAAAATATTTAGATGATGGTATGTTATTTCCAGTGGCTAGAGCTAATTCACTTTTTGATTATATACACCAATATGAAAACAACGACTTATCTCAAAAAACTACAAAAGAACAATTATTAAAAATATTAAATTCATCAAATAATATACTTGGTATAGAATATATAAAAAATCTTATCAATTTAAACAGCAATATAAAGCCATTTACTATTTCCAGAGTTCAGTCAGAGTACAACTCTAAAGAAATTGATAATAGTATTTGCTCTGCTACTGCTATAAGAACTTCACTTAAGGAAAATTGTAATATCTCTCAATTAAAAAAAGTTATTCCAGAAAAAACTTATAGTATATTAAACGAAAAAATAGATAATAAATTTTTTCCTATGTTTGATGAATTATTTTTTGATACTTTAAAGACAATCATACTTAGGGACATATCCAATTTAAAGGATTATTTTGAAGTAAATGAAGGTATAGAAAATAAAATTTACAAAGATATTTTTACATCTAATTCTTTATACGAATTACAATTATCAATTAAATCTAAGAGATATACTTTAACTAAAATCAAGAGAACTTTAAATAATATATTGTTAGGCATAAAAAAAAGCGATATTCACCTTGTAAAAGATATAGATATTGTTCCTTATATAAGAATACTTGCTTTTAATGACAAAGGTAGAGAAGTTCTAAAAGAGATAAAAAATAAATCTAACATAGACATAATAAATAAATTTTCAAATATATCATTTTCATTAGATGATGCTATTTTTAAAACACTTATAAGTTATGATATAAAATCTACAAATATATACAACTCAGTATATTATAGAAATAATAAAGGTTTAGTAAAAGGTCCTATGGACTTTTACACTCGTCCAATATATGTAAAATAAGTTTTTTAAATAACCTTATAAATTTTAAATAACCTCATTAAATTAATAAGATGTATTTATAATTACAAATATTTTTTATAAATAAAATACGCTTCACATGTGTATTCATATTTTTAGGATGGTAACACCAACTTAACTTAAATAATATTTCATATTTCTAAAGTTAAATAAACATTGCCATCCTAAAATCTTTATAAATAATATTAATATTTACAAATACTATTAACATTAAAAAGTAAATTTAAGTTATTAAATTTAAACCTGTTTTTTATAACTTTTATGTTTAAAAATAACATTTATATATTTAATATATTTTTCCTGGATTTAAAATATTTTTAGGGTCAAAAGCTATTTTTATATTTTTAATTAACATCATATAGGCATCTGATTTTGATTCATGTAAATACTCTTTTTTTGCATATCCTATACCATGTTCACCTGAGACTTGACCATTAAGTTCTCTAGATTTTTTATACATACAGTCAAAAGCTTCTTTTAATCTTACTTTCCAAGTATGTTCATCCATACTATCTTTTAATATATATATGTGTAGATTTCCATCACCTGCATGACCAAAACTTTTTATTCTTATTTTTAACTCATCTTGAAGCTCATGAGTATATCTTATAAACTCTGCTACCTTGTCTCTTGGTACAACGACATCACATTCATCCATTTCTGTTGTAGATGCCTTTATAGCTTCTAAGAAAGCGCCTCTGGCTGACCATATAGAATCATTTCTTTCTTGCGTATCTGATATAAATACATCTAATGCTCCATTTTCTAAACACAGATTAGCAACTTTTTCATATTCTTTTTCAATTTCTTCAATACTATTTCCATCAAACGTAAGTAGAAGATAAGCATCTGATGTATTATCTGGAAACTTTTTACCTAAAAATTCTTCCGCAGCCAATATTACATCTCTCTCCATAAATTCTATGGCTGTTGGTATTGATTTCGATTTTATTATTTTAGGAACAGTCTCTATTGCCATTGATAAATTAGGAAAAGGTATAAGTAAACTTACACTTTTCTTTGGTAAAGGAAGCAATTTTAATATCGCTTTTGTAACTATTCCTAAAGTTCCTTCTGAACCTATTAATAAATCTTTTATACTATATCCAGAACTATTTTTAACTACTTTTCCCCCTATATTTATAACTTCTCCATTTGGTAATACTACTTCAAGACCTCTAATATAATCTCTTGTAACACCATATTTTACTGCTCTCATTCCACCTGCATTAGTATTTATATTACCTGCTATTGTAGCACTCTTCTCACCTGGGTCAGGTGGATAAAATAAGTCTCTCTCTTGAACATATTGACCTATTGTCATAAGCAAAACTCCTGGTTCTACTGTCAATGTTAGATTTTCATAATCAACCTCAAGTATTTTATTCATTTTACATAGATTAATCATTATTCCACCATTTATGGCAACAGCAGCTCCTACAAGACCAGTTCCTTGTCCTCTTGGCGTAACTGGTATATTGTTTTCATATGCATATTTCATTATTTTAGATACTTGCTCGGTTTCAATCACATTTACTAAAACCTCAGGATATTTTTCTATTCCTCCAAGTTCATCATGTGAAAAATCTTCATTTATATCACTTCCAACTACTACATTTTCATCTCCACAAATATCTATTAAAAAATCTATATCTTTTTTATCAATTGATTTATACATCTCTATCCCCCTATTCAGCTGCTGATGCCACATATATTTGCTTATCATTTTTATTATTTTCTATTTTTTTTATCAATTTAGGAATAATATCATAAATATCTCCTATTAAAGCTAAGTGTGCTACATCAAGTATAGGTGCCTTATCATCTTTATTTATAGCTACTATATAATCAGCTCCTTGCATTCCTGCAACAAATTGAACAGCTCCAGATACACCACAAGTTATTATTAATTTAGGCTTTACAGTTCTACCACTAAGACCTATTTGTTTTTTAGCATCTATCCAACCTGCTTCTATAATTGGTCTTGTTCCTGCTACTTGAGCATTTAACTTGTCAGCTAATTTATATATCATATCCATATCTTCCTGTTTCTTTATTGCTCTACTTGCAACTACTATTACTTCTGCTTCTTCAAGACCAACTTCTTTATTTTTTTCTTTTACACTTAGTACTTTAATCTTAGATTTTAATTCTTTTTTTTCTATTTCACATAAAGTTATTTTCCCTGTAGCATTTTCTACCTTTTCTGGAGCTGAAAATATTTTATATCTTACAGTGGCAAATTGAGGTCTATTATTGGGTGTATTTATGTGAGCCATTATATTTCCACCAAATGCTGGTCTTATCTGGTCTAAATCAGTGTTTGATTGCACATCAAGTATTGTACAATCTGCTGTAAGCCCTGTTTTAAATCTAGCAGCAAGCCTTGGAGCTAATGACCTACCTAATGTAGTTCCACCAACCAACATTATTGTTGGTTTTATTTTATTTATAAAGTTTTCTATTGCCTTTGCATATGGTTCTATCCTAAATTCTTTAAATTCATCTTCATCGTATACAAATACTTCATCAATACCATAGGAGATAAGATTTTTACATTTATCTTTTATATCTTTTCCTACAAATACACAATATACAGGTTGCTTTATTTTTGATGCCATTTTGCGAGCTTTTCCTATAAGTTCATATGTTACAGGATGTATATTTCCATTATGATGTTCTACATATACTGCCACTCCCTTCCATTCATCCTTATTTATTTTTGCTTTATTACTTTCTATAAATTCAAATGCACCTTTGGGTCCACTTTTGACACACAATTTGCACATCTTACAGCCAGCACTTATTTCTACCTTACCTGATTTTTCTTCTATAGCACCAAAAGGACAAATTTCTAGTACTCTTTTTAAATCAGTTATTTTATCTTGATTTACAACTATTTTTGACATTTCTTCTTCCCCCTTAGACTAATTTTAATTCCTCTAATTTATTTATAAGCACAGAACTTAACTCTTCTGCATTTCCTCTCATAATATTTTTATCTGTATTTGGCTTAGGAGGAAATATTCTTACAACTTGAGTAGGGGAACCATTTAATCCATAATTATCTTCGTCCTTATCTTCAAAATCATCTAAACTGTACACAGGTATTTTTCTTTCTTTAGTTTCTAACTTTAACTTAAATGAAGGCAATCTTGGTTGAAAAATATCTTTTTCTACTGTTATCAAACAAGGATACTCAATTTCACATACTTGTAAATCATTTGGCATATCTATTTCAACAACTATGCTTTTCTCTTTGATTTCAATTAATTTTGTAACATTAGTTACATGAGGTATATCTAAAAACTCGGCTACTTCAGGTCCAACCTGCGCTGTATCACCATCAGTAGTTTGTTTTCCACAAATTATTAAGTCTACTCTACCCATTTTTTTAATACCTTGCGATATAGTGTAAGAAGTTGCCAAGACATCTGCTCCTCCAAATCTTCTATCGCTTATTAAAGCTCCTTCATCTGCCCCCATCATAAAACTCTCTTCTATTACCTTCTTTGCTTGCGGAGGACCCATAGTAAGTACTTTTAAATTAGCTTTTATGTCGTTTTTTATTCTAAGTGCTGTTTCTAAAGCATATAAATCATAAGGATTCATTTTTGAATCTACTCCATCTCTTTTCAATACACCTGTGGATTCATCAACCTCTACTGTGGTTGTTCCAGGTACTTGTTTAATACATGTCAAAATTTCCATAAACTACACCCCTTTTTTATTTAACTATCACTGATACTCCATCAGGTATAACTGTAACTTTACTATCTTCACCGACTATATTAGTAGCCATCTCTAAAGCATCCTTAAAATTAAATGCATGTTTCATATGCATTTTATTTATCATTTCAGGACTACACTTATCTGTTACCATTATTACAGTATACTTAGATAGTATTCTTGCTAATATTTGAAATTCCCATTGGTCTGGAATTGTATCACATCTGTCAACACTTCTAATTTTTTCTAAAAGTTGTTTTGGAGAATCTGCATTTGCTACATTTTCATAAAAGGATTGACCTCCATGACCATCATTACATGCTGCAATCATTATTATTACTCCACCTTCTTTACAGGTAGCCTCTGCTGCTGTCATCCCCTTAACTGCTTGATAAATATTTTGGTCTAATGGGTATCCACCATTTGTACTCACTACAATATCTGACTTTATGGAATTTACTTTTGAGAGTTCTGTTACAAATTCACAACCTCGGGTATGTGCTTTTTCGACATCACCAGCAAATGATGCTATTACTTTTTTCTCTTTATCTATTACAACATTCAATATAAATGCTAGTTTGGCAACCTTAGCTGCATATACCATATCTTCATGAATAGGATTATTTTTTAATTTTCCAGTTCTCGAATTGTCACTATCTATAAAATCACTACAATGGTTATACATTATAGTCTTTGCAGAGGCTATTCCTGGAAGTACACTTTTTCTTCCTCCTGAGAAACCTGCAAAAAAGTGTGGTTCTATAAAACCTTCTGCGATTAAAAGTTCTGCATCATATGCAAGTTTATTTATATATAAATCCCCACCTGAAGGTAATACACCCACCTTGCACATAGCTTCATCATCAGTAGATATATGCATGATTATTTCTTCATTATCTACAATTTCTTCTCCCATCTTATAAACTAATTCTTCTCTTGTACTTGGCCTATGAAAACCAGTTGCTACTATAATCTTCACATCAATTTTAGGATTAGCTTTCCTAATTCTTCTTAAAAGAATTGGCATAGTTACTTTACTTGGAACAGGTCTTGTATGGTCACTTGTAATTATGACTACATTCTTTTTTCCTTTAACTAACTCTTCCAATGATAAAGAGCCTATTGGATTATTCATAGATTCTTCAACTATTTCTTCTTGTGTCTTATGTTCTACATAATTATCCGATTTTGATTCCAAGACACCAAGAAAACGTTTGTTAGGTATTTCTAAAATCATTCCTTGCTTTGAATAAGGTACTTTTAACTTTACCATCTTTAATCTCCCATTATAATAAACTATAAAATTGGTATGTGGTCATACCAGTTTTACATTTATATAATAGTACCATTATCTTCTATTTGCAAGAATAATTTATTTTATAACAAACTTTTAATTTTCATTTTTTCTGTAGTTTTTACTTATAAATCTCATATGCTCTTTCGCTTTTTCATGTGCAAGTTCAGTATTGTTTTCTATAACTGCCTTATATATAGCTTCATGTTGCTTAAGCAAGATAGTTTCATTTAAAGGTTCTGCAATTATCTTCTCTCTTGCATCCTCTATAAATCCATCAAACAATTTTGAGGCTGTTATAAAAAGACTTTGAATTAAATAATTTTTACTTATTGTAGCCAATTTGCTGTGAAATTTTTGATCTAATAAAACCAAAATTTGATTATTATCTTTTTTATTGGTTTCTATTCTCATTTCATCTATTATACTTTTTAATTCTATAGATTCAGAAGAAGTTATTCTCTTTGAAGCAAGTTTTGCAATCTCAATTTCTAAAATTATTCTAAGCTCTAGTATGTCTTCAAGTGTACCATTATTCAGTTTAAAAATCATAGATAAAGGTTCTATTAAAGTTTTTTCTATATTTGTGCATATAAAATTACCCTCACCTTGTCTACTTTCTATCACACCCATAGTTTCTAAAACCCTGATAGCTTCTCTAATAGAGGTTCTACTTACATTCATTTGTTCAGATAATTCTCTTTCAGATAGTAGTTTATCACCCTTTTTTAACTCTCCATTTAATATTTTATATTGAATTTGCTCAATTACTTGTTCATAAACTTTTTTACTAGCTATACTATTAAACATTTTTTCCTCCCATGTAGTAGTCGTTGTTATAATATATATCTATTATATATCTTAAGCCATTACATTCATATATTTTTGTTACTTTTAATATAATATCTTATAACTCAAATTTACAGGTGATATTATGAAAAAAAATAAAATTATTGGTTTTTTCGCTCCAGCTATCATAGTTGGGGTTCTAGTTTTAGGCATTATCTTATACCCAAATGAAGCTATAAAATCTGCAAGAGAGGGTTTTTCCATATGGTCTAATGTTCTAGTCCCATCGCTACTCCCTTTTATAATTGGTGCAAACCTAATTGTCGATTTAAAAATAGTAGATATTATAGGGTTTATTATTAATCCCATAACTAGACTTGTGTTTAATGTATCAGGAAAAAGTGCTTTAGCTTTTGCAATATCAGCAGTATCTGGTTATCCAGTGGGAGCAAGTCTAGCTTCTGAATTTAGAAGCAATAAACAGATTTCTAAGCATGAAGCCCAAAGACTGGTATCTTTTTGTTCTACATCAGGACCTTTATTTATAATAGGCTCAGTTGGTACAGGTATGTTTCAAAATTCAAATTTAGGTTACTTGATGATTTTATGCCATTACTTGGGAACTATATTGGTTGGTCTTTTTTTCAGAAATTATGGAAATGAAAATCTTCCAAAGACAAAATTAGATTTAAAAACAAACATAAAAAACATAATTAATATTAGAAGTTCTAGTGGTAATGGTTTTTTTGTTCTATTTGGAAATGCTGTCTTTAATGGAGTAAATACATTACTTACAGTTGGTGGATTTGTAATTGTTTTTTCGGTAGTATTTAAAATACTATCACTATTTAATGTAATCTCTTTAATAGCATCAGTTATATATTTACCACTTTCACTTTTAGGTGTCAATAAGGAGCTCTGTCAAGCATTTGTAAGCGGTCTATTTGAAATCACAATTGGTTGTAATAAGGTATCTAGTATAACAAGTGCCCCAGAAATCCTAAGAGCATCTTTGGCTAGTTTTCTGATAGGATTTAGCGGATTGTCCATACTAGCTCAATGTTGTACATTTTTATCAAAAACAGATATAGACTTAAAATTATACATATTAAGTAAGTTTGCACATGGACTTTTAGCAGGTTTATTTATTTTTATACTTTATCCTATTGCAAACTCTACTGTATTAGTTTCTAGCTTTGCTGATACATATAATGTTATATATAATAACTTAATTTGGTTCTATTATCTTAGCTATTATGACACTATTCTTCAAATTGTAATAATAATCTACTTAATTTCAGCTTTATTTGTTGCTAAAAAACACATGAGAAATTTATCTACAAGTGGAAAATTAATTAGATATAAAAATACTTTTTTTATAAAAAACTTATTTCGAAAAAAATAAAATGTATAAAAATTAACTAAATACTTCCATTTTCTAATTATATTTGTCATAATCTTAATAACCTTTTTAATTACTTTATCAGCATAGTTATTTCATCACAATTTTGATAATTTTTTATAACAATATTTTTCAAAAATTCTCCTTAATCACATATAGCACACTTATATAAAGTAATTGGTATATTTTTCCAATATATAATATTTCATTTATATTATATAATAAATACCGACCTAAACTTATCAAATCAAACTAAGAGGAGTGGTTGAAAATGGCAACAAGACCTATAGAAATAGACGAATATAAAAAGATAATGGAACTACTACATACGGGCTTTATTTATAGTGAAAATGGCGTTGAAAAAAGATTTAGAAAGAATCCTAAGGTTGCATTAGCACTAATGTTAGAAGCTAATTTAGGTCTAAGAATATCAGATATTTTAAGATTAAAAATAGGTAATTTTAAAGGTAATATGTTGGAAATAAATGAAAAAAAGACAGGTAAACTACAGTATAGACCTGTTAACAAAAATATAATTGAATCTATAAATGAACATGCAAGAAAGTATAATCTTAAATCAGATGACTACTTAGTAAATATAAAGACAAAAGCTATCCAGAAACAATTGAGAATAATTTGTAAATACTTAAATTTGTATAACATAAGCACACATAGCTTTAGAAAGCTCTATGCTACTACTCAATTTGAAAAGAGTAACAATAACTTAGAATTAGTTAAGGAACTCTTAAACCATAGCTCTGTAGCCACTACACAGCGATATATAAGGGTAACTCAGCAAGCTATTAACGAGGCGAGTGAAAATTTTTTTATTGAATAAGTAAAATGTTATAATCTATCTATTTTTCTATTATCTTATTAAGTCACCAGCTGTTAAAAAGGTGAAGAAAAACAAAATAAACTTTTTGTTTTTCTTCACCTTTAAATTTTTACAGTCATTACATAGATATTTTAATCTACTTTTAATAGTTTTTTAACTGACTTACTATATTCATTTCTCTTTACATCTTCTAAGAACCTATCAATTTCATGTTCTGATTTTGCATTTATAAAAATAGCAAATTCTTCTTCATCTATAATATTATAGCTATCTACATATTTATCTAAACATTTTAAAATTCCATCTTTATTATATTCACTAAATCTAACTACTGCACTACATTCATCTTCTATAAGCCCACTCAAATCCAATTTACCTTTTGAAAAAGACTTTATATTTGAACTCCTATTATCTATTATATCTATGATATCAGCATAAACAGCACTTCCTGTTGCACCTCTTCCAGCACCCTTACCTACAAAAGAAAGTTCTCCTACAGAATCTCCCACTATAATTACTACATTAAACTCATTATCTATTTTAGACAGCATATTATCATTATCCACCAATGCAGGTCTAACAAATCCACTTACTTCTCCCAATTCATATTTACTTCTAGCAACTAATTTTATCTTACAATTTAATTTCTTAGCATATTCTATATCCTTTTCATCTATTGAAGTTATTCCTTCTAATAACAAATCTTTCCAATACACTATTTTCCCATAAGATAAAGTAGATAATATAGATAGTTTTCTAGCACTATCATATCCTAATACATCTGCATCTGGATTAACTTCTGCAAATCCTAGTTCTTGTGCTTGTTTTAAAGCTACATCATATGGTAAATTTTCATCATACATCTTTGATAATATAAAGTTGCATGTTCCATTTAAAATAGCATTTATACTTTTTATATTATTACCTTCTAATGATTCTATTAATGGCTTTAAAACTGGAATACCACCTGCTACTGATGCTTCAAATTTAATGCTAACATCATTTAAGTTAGCCAGCTCTATAAGGTCACTACCTCTTTCAGCTAATAAATCTTTATTTGCTGTTACTACATGTATTTTTTTATTTAGAGCTCTTGTTACATAATCAAGAGCTGGATTTAGTCCTCCAATTACTTCAACTAATATATCAACATCTTTGTTAAATATATCTTCTATATCTGTTGTTACCTTATCAAAATATCTCTTTGATTTATGCTTCTCTTTATTTTTAACTAAAATTCCAGCTATTTCTATTTCTCTTTTTAAAGTATTATTCTCTATTAAATCTATTAATCCACTTCCTACTGTTCCATACCCTAGTATTCCTATCTTCACTGTTACATACCCCCATCACTTTTGATTATATTAATTTATTTATATATATAAATATGCCAATTAAAAAAGCTTGAGTATAAACTCAAGCCATATGACGGGTTTATACTCATCTTTCAGCGTAATTGCTGCAGGATTTAGCACCAATGTATATTAAAATATACTGGTTGCCGGGCTTCATAGGGCCAGTCCCTCTGCCTCTCTTGATAAGATTGCTAATTTAAATTTATTGTTAATAGTATAATACAATTTTTCCCAATTGTCACTATATTTTTTAACTTATTTCTTCTAAAATAATCTAATTAATTATCTAACTGCTCTTTTAGTTGGTTTACCTTTTTTTGTAACATTGTTATTTTTGACCTTAGCTTTTGCCTGTTCATGACCTGGAAAAAGTATCTTGGGCTCATCAATATTTCTCTTGTAAATAGTAAACTTAAAACCAATAGCTTGAACAAACTCTGCTCTTAAAGCTTCACATACTGCATTAGCAGTTTCTTTAGCATCAAGACCTGCATTTTCTAGTATAGTAACCTTTACTAGTTCTCTAACTCTTAGCATATCCTCTAATTGCTCTAAAAAGCTTTCTGTAACGCCTTCCTTACCAATTTGTGTAGTAGGCTTTAAAGTATTTGCTAAAGATCTTAAATATGCTCTTTGCTTTCCTTTTAACATATTATCACCTCTATAATTCTATATCAAAATTAATTGTAAAATTCAAATTCCAATTCGTAAATTCTAACTACATCCCCATCTTCAATTCCCATCTCTCTAAGCCTATCAAATACACCTTGACTTTCCATAGCTTTTTGGAAATATTGAAGTGATTCCATATCATCAAAATTTACAGAATACATTATTCTTCTAAGTGCCTTACCTGTAACTACATATACACCATCTTCAACATCTATGTTCAATCCTTCTTCTGTTCCAATATCAAGTTCTGGTCTATACATTTCTTCTTCTGAAACTAATTCCACATCTTCTACTTCTTTTAACATTTTAGAAACGTAGGCAATTACATCATCTATTCCTTGACGAGTTGCTGCAGACATCTTAAATACTGTATATCCTCTACCTTCTAATTCATCCTTAAATTTTTCAAATTGGCTTTCATCTTCCAATATATCAAATTTATTTGCAACTACAACCTGAGGTCTTGTTGAAAGCTTCTCATTATATAATTTAAGTTCATCATTTATTTTGTCAAAATCCTCAATTGGGTCTCTACCTTCCAGTCCAGATATATCTACAATATGTATCAATACCTTAGTTCTCTCAACATGTCTTAAGAATTCATGACCTAATCCTATACCTTCAGAAGCACCCTCTATAATTCCAGGTATATCAGCAAGTACAAAACTATCTCCAAACTTAGTTTGAACAACACCTAAATTTGGTGTCAATGTTGTAAAATGATAGTTTGCAATTTTGGGCTTAGCTTTGGTTACAACTGATAAAAATGTTGACTTACCTACATTTGGAAATCCTAAAAGACCTACATCTGCTATCATTTTAAGTTCAAGAGTTATCCATCTTTCTTCTCCATCTGTACCAGACTTTGCAAAAGCTGGAGCTTGTCTTACTGCATTTGCAAAGTGTTGATTACCTTTACCACCTATACCACCTTTTGCAACTACTGCTGTATCTCCTTCTTTCTTTAAATCTGCTAGTACAAGACCTGTAGCTTCATCTCTTATTACTGTACCTGCTGGTACTTTTAATATTAAGCTTTCTCCATTTTTACCAGCCCTTTTACCTTTGCTACCGTCGCCACCGTGTTGAGCTTGATATTTTTTCTGGTATTTAAAGTCCATTAATGTTCTAAGACCTAAATCAACTTCAAATATGATGCTCGCTCCACGACCACCATCTCCACCATCTGGCCCACCAGCTGGAACATATTTTTCTTTTCTAAATGCTACCGAACCATTTCCACCATTTCCAGCTTTTACAAATATTCTCGCTTTATCTATAAACAAATTCTTCACCTACTTAATTAAAAACTTTTAATTAGCTTTACCAAAAATACTATTATAAATTCATCAGTATTATAAGAAAAAGGAGTGCATCAACACTCCTTTTATGTATATTACTCAGCTATTGCTACTGGATATATACTAACTTTTTTTCTCTTCTTGTCTTTTCTTTCGAATTTAACAGTACCATCAACTAATGCAAATAAAGTATCATCGCTACCTTTTCCAACATTAGTTCCTGGATGTATTTTAGTTCCTCTTTGTCTAACTATTATACTTCCAGCAGTTACTAATTGCCCATCGAATCTCTTAACACCTAATCTTTTAGATATAGAATCTCTACCATTTTTAGAAGAACCTACCCCTTTTTTAGATGCTAATAATTGTAAATTCATGTTTAACATATGGAGTCACCCCCTACTTTTTTAAAATTTTTATATTTTTTGGGTATTCCCGTTTAATTTCTTCAACCGCTAATTGAAAGTGATTTAGTAATAACTGTGCATCTTTTAGATATGCATCTTTAACTATACATTCTATATGCCCTTCTTCTCCTACTACCTTTTCAAATTCAATCTTTTGTAACTTGTCTAAAGAGTTTATAACTGCAATAGCATTAGACGTAACTGCAGAACAAACTATATCATAGCCTATTTCAGCAAAATCAGCATGTCCCTTTAAACAAAAACCTTGTAACAAGAAATCATCATTATAATAATATTTAACCTTTATCATAACTAGTCCAATAATTAAGCGTTGATTTTCTCTACAACTATCTTAGTATATGATTGACGATGTCCTTGTTTTCTTCTGTAATCTTTTTTTGCTTTATACTTGAAAACTATAACTTTCTTAGCTTTACCTTGTTCAACAACTTTTGCTTGAACAGATGCTCCTTCTACTACTGGAGAACCTAATTTTAATTCTCCATCTTTAGAGCAAGCTAATACTTCGTTTAAAGTAACAACATCACCTGCGTTAGCTTCTAACTTTTCAACGAATAATACATCACCTTCAGAAACTTTATATTGCTTTCCACCAGTCTTTACTATAGCGTACATTAAATACACCTCCTCGGTCTCAAACTCGCCAGTACAAGGTACTTCATTAGAAGATTTAGACCTTTACTGTGCGGCATTACAATTATTAATTATAAAATATTTACATTTTATTGTCAACTATTTTATCAAAAATAACATTTGTTTTGTTGTGTTTTAATGCGCAGTTTGCGTTTAAAGAAATTTTCATATTATATTTTTCACCAATTTTATCAATTATATCCATATAATCTTCTTTTATTTGTTTAAAAACAAAATCATTGAATTCTATTATTACGTTTTTATAAACTGTATGCTCACTTATTCTCATAATTTCTTTTTCGACACTATCCACTATATGATGTATAGATTTTATAGTTTTCGTTCCATCACAGCATGGGCAAGCCATTAAATAATACTTATCAATAGACTCTTTTTCTCTTCGTCTTGCAACTTCTACTAAGCCAAGTTTTGTCATTCCTAACACTTCAGCTTTTCTCTTATCTTTACTAAACTCTTCCTCTAGTATGTGTAATACCTCATTTTGATATTTCTTTTTATACATATCAATAAAATCAATTATTATTATTCCAGCTATATCTCTAATTCTAAGCTGTCTCACAATTTCCTTTGCAGCTTCAATATTTGTTTTATAAACAGTCTCATCAAGTTTACCAGTTCCAACAAACTTACCTGTATTTACATCTATAACAGTAAGAGCTTCTGTTTTTTCTATTATTAAATAACCACCACTCTTTAACCATACTTTTTCATTTAATAATTTTTCTATTTGAGATTCTATTCTATATAAATCAAATACATCTTTATTTTCTTCAAGGTATAATTTATCAATATAATCATTATTTATAAGCTTCAAAATAGGTTTTAATTCATGATATTTATCATAATTATTGATAATTATAGACTCAATCTCATCATTTACATTATCTTTTACATATTTAGTTGCAAAATCTAAGGACTTATATAATAGCTTTGGTCCCATACCAAGTTTATATTCTTTTAAAATATTATCATACTTTAATTTTAACTCTTCTATATCTTTTTTTATTTCATCATGAGTACAGCCTTGAGCTTCAGTTCTTATTATTAATCCCAAGTTTTCTTTATTCACTGCTTTTGTGATTTTTTTTAATCTAAATCTTTCTCTTTCATCAGTAATCTTATTTGATATAGTAGTTCTGTCGTTGGAAGGTATATAGACAATATACCTTCCAGATATACTAATTTCAGTATTTAATTTTGCACCCTTAGTACCAATTTCTTCTTTATTTACTTGAACCAAAATCTCTTGACCAGATTTTATGGTACTTTCTTTTTTTAACTGTAAATAAGCAAGTTTCTTAAATCCAATATCTACAAAACATGCTTCTATTCCTGGTATAACTTTTTTTACAATTCCACGATATATATTGGATACAGTTTTTTTATTTAAGTTATCTTCAACAAAAAGTTCTACTAACTTTCCATCTTCAAGCACTGCTGTTTTCTGAGACCCTATTAAGGACTCAATAACTATCTTCTTCACAACTTCACCTCTCACGAACTTACATAGGAGTCACTAATTCCCCATCTTCTAATACATATAAATCTCTTCTCAATATATCAACTTCTAATGGGTCAATATCCAGTTCAAACATCTCTAACATTTTAGGAATAAGTATATTAGTATTTAAATTAGTTTTTGAACCTGTAGCTATAGTAGCAGTAAGAGTAATATGCTCATCTTCTAAATTTAAAACATCAAAAGTTCTTATCATGGGCCTTATATCAACTTCAACCAATTTTCCTTTTTTATTCTTTTTTGTTATGATTATCTCTTTATTATTCATAAAGTCAATTACTTTTCTTTTTACAAACTCTTTAGTCAAAGACCTTTTTAAATCTATATTAAACAGATACTCTCCATAATCTATTACGGAAGAAAGAGAAGGTGTCTGTCTATCAATTTCCTTTGCTTTAATAAATTCTATCCCCTCTGGAAGCTGAACTGACACTTTATCTAAAAACTCATCTACCAATAAATCATCTTCTATCTCAATATCCACATACTCGCCTTGGCTTTCTGTCCCTAATGCTAAAGCATTACCATAACTCATCTTAGGATGAGGGTTAAATCCTTGAGAATGTGATAAATTTATTTCAGCTCTCCTAAATGCTCTTTGTAATAATCTTTGAAGGTCAAGATGTGATATATATATCATATCACCTTCTTTTTTAAATTTGACTCTAATTATTTTACTCATATTAACAAAGCCCCCTTCCTATATCATGTATATTTATTCCACAACCATTACAATTATGTCTGCAATCAGAAGTGATTTTTTCTTTTTTAGCATTTTCATCTTCTCTAATCAAGAATTTTTTACTTACACCTACATCTATATGGTCCCAAGGGAATACCTCTTCATATCCTCTATTTCTATGTGCATAGAAGTCTATAGAAAGATTGTTTTTTTCCATAGCTTCCTTCCATATATCTAAACTGAAGTGTTCTGCCCAGCCATCAAATTTTGCACCTAATTTAAATGCATCATATATAACTTTTCCTATCTTTCTATCTCCTCTAGCTACTACAGCTTCCATCAAGCTAGTCTTTGAATCATGATAGTTATATTTTATATTGTTATTTCTCAATTTATTGACTAAATGTCTTTGCTTATCAACTACTTCCTCTGTTGTATCTTGACCATGCCATTGGAACGGTGTAAATGGTTTTGGTACAAATGTAGATGTACTTACTGTAACACTAAAACTTCTTTTTAGCTTACCTCCATTTACTTTTCTGTAAATATCAATAACTTTATAAGCTAATTTGGCTATTCCATCCAAATCATCATAAGTTTCAGTTGGTAAACCAATCATAAAGTATAGTTTAACACTATTCCATCCCATTTCGAAAGCTCTTTCTGTTGCATTTTCTAAGTCTTCTTCTGTAACACCTTTATTTATAACGTCTCTAAGTCTCTGAGTTCCTGCCTCTGGGGCAAAAGTAAGTCCAGATTTTCTTACTTGTTGTATTTTATCAGCAATCTCCATTGAGAAATTGTCTAGTCTAAGCGATGGAAGTGAAATTCCTATATTATTAGATGCATATTCATCTACTAAATAATCAGTAAGCTCAGACAACTTACTATAGTCACTTGTACTAAGTGATGATAATGATATTTCATCATATCCAGTATTCTTAACTAATTTGTCAAGTATCTCTTTAAGTCTTTCAACACTCTTTTCTCTTATTGGTCTGTATATCATACCAGCTTGACAAAATCTGCATCCTCTTGTACAGCCTCTAAACAATTCTAACACTATTCTATCATGAACAGTATCTATATAAGGTACTATTAATTTTTCTGGATAATCTACAGTTTCAACATTTTTTATTATCCTCTTAGTAGGACTCTTAGTAACCCCTTCTCTATTAGGAGTTACACTTTGAACTGTACCATCTTCATTGTATTTAACATCATAAAAACTTGGTATGTATACTCCTTCTATACTTGATATTCTGTATAAAAAATCACCTCTAGTTGTTTTATTTTTCTTCCACTCTTTATACTCATTTACTACTTCTAAGTTAACTTCTTCACCTTCACCTAATATTACTATATCTACAAAATCTGCTAAAGGTTCCGAATTATAAGCACAAGGACCTCCAACCATTATAAATGGGTCTTCCAATTTTCTTTCTTCTTTTAATATTGGTATATTGGCTAAATCTAATATATTTAAGATATTAGTGTATGAAAGTTCATATTGAAGTGTAAAAGTAACAAAATCAAAGTTTGTTATAGGCTCTCTTGACTCTAATGCAAATAATGGTATATTTTTTTCTCTCATTATATTTTCCATGTCAACAGCAGGAGAATATACTCTCTCACAAAATACATCTTCATCTTTGTTTATTACATCGTATAATATATGACTTCCTAAGTGACTCATCCCAACTTCATACAGGTCTGGAAAACAATGTGCATATCTTATCAATTCACTATTGCTAGTATCTTTATGAATTGAATTTATTTCATTCCCAAGATATCTAGCAGGCTTTTCTACTTTTTTTAAGATTTTTTTCAAGTCTACTTTATTCATTTATTAAAATTCCTCCAAACAAGTTCTTTATTTTTATTCTTATTTATAAGTAATATTATACACGATAAAATATTTTCTATCAAAAATATAACTAAAATATTGAATTTAAAATCTATATTATTCACAAAATAGTATATCTAAAAATATTTTCTATTAAATTTTTATTAAAATACAGATTTTTTACCAAATATGATATATTATAAACATAAAACTATGTTTTTGATGACTTATAATGACATCTTTTGTTTCACTGACCTCAAAATGGGGTATGTTATTTATATAATGATAATTTTTAGGAGGGTTAAAAATGAGTAAAGTTTTCGAAGTAAAAAAAGATATCTACTTTACTGGCGTAGTAGATGAAGGTTTAAAAGTATTCGACATAATAATGGAAACAGAGTTTGGGACAACTTATAATTCTTACTTAATAAAGGACGAAAAAACGGTTTTATTTGATACAGTAAAAGCAAATTTTAAGGATGAATTTTTAAGTAATTTATCAGAAGTTACTGATATAGCTAAAATTGACTATGTTGTAGTCCATCACACAGAGCCAGACCATGCTGGTAGTTTAAAATACTTATTAGATTTAAATCCTAATATAGAAGTTTATTGTACTAAAGCTGCTAAATTATACTTAGATGGTCAAATAAATAGACCTTTTAATTGTCATGTAATAAAAGATGGTGAAGTTTTAAATATCGGTAAGAGAAATCTTAAATTTATAACTGCTCCATTCTTACATTGGGTTGATACAATGTTTACTTACATTGAAGAGGACAAGACTCTTTTAACTTGTGACGCATTTGGTTGTCATTTTGCAAGTGTTGATTCAGAAGTAGTAAACAGTGAAGATTATCTAAAATCAGCTAAACATTACTATGATTGCATAGTTAAGCCATTTGCTAAGCACGTGTTGAGTGCTGTAGACAAGGTTGTAGGGCTAAACTTAGAATTTAATACTATATTAACTTCTCATGGTCCAATGCTTACTAAAGACCCAATGGCTGCTGTAAAGAGATATGTTGAGTGGTCTACAGAAGCTATTAATACAACTAATCAAAATCAAGTTTCTATATTCTACTTATCAGCTTATAGCAATACTTTAGAAATGGCTAAAAAGATAAAAGAGGGACTTGATAAAGAAGGTGCAAAAGCTGAATTATATGATTTAGAAAATATGACATTAACAGAAATGCATGATACATTAGTAGTATCAAAAGTAATACTATTAGGTTCTCCAACTATAAATAAAACAATGGTTAAACCTATGTGGGATTTATTCTCTGTTATAGACCCAATGGCTAACCAAGGTAAGATAGCAGGAGTATTTGGTTCATTTGGTTGGAGTGGTGAAGGTATAACTATGGCTGAAACTTTACTTAAAGCTATGACATTCAAAATGCCTGTAGAATCTCTTAAGAAAAAATTCTTCCCTAGTGAGGAAACATTAAAAGAATGTATGGAGTTTGGTGCAGAATTTGCAAAATTAGTTAAATAGTTATTTTTATTTAAATGACATATATCTATAGTCCATCATTTAAATTATATAAAAAAACTCACATTAGAGTTTTTATCTTATAGAACAAATTAAAATGAGGTAGCTATTTTAGCTACCTCTTAATTTTATATATTATTTACTTTTATTAAACACGTTGACTTTTGCTCCTCCTAACTTCTCTCCATGATAGTTCTCCCCTATCAAGAGCTTTTATAAATATTTCTGCAGAAGCTAGATTTGTAGCTATTGGAACATGGTACACATCACAAAGTCTTATCAAAGCTTGTATATCTGTCTCATGAGGTTGAGATGTAAGTGGGTCTCTTAAAAAGATAACTAAATCTATTTCTTGTGTTACGATTAAAGAACCTATTTGCTGGTCTCCACCTAAAGGTCCAGATGCCAATCTAGTAATCTTTAATTCAGTTTCATCCATTATTCTTTTTCCTGTAGTTCCAGTTGCATATAGTCCATATTTTTTTAAAATTGATTCATAACCTATACAAAATCCTACTATGGTATTTTTCATTTGGTCATGTGCTACTAATGCTATATTCATTATACTCAATCTCCTCAATTTATGTTTAGAACTCTTACACTTAGAAATTTATTTTCTTTCTTCTCATACACACATTTAGTACTAATCCTAGATTGGCTAAAGATGTTAATAGTGAACTTCCTCCATAACTTACAAAAGGTAATGTTACTCCTGTTACTGGAATTAACGCAACAGTCATAGCAATATTTTGAATTATCTGGTAAGCAAACATACCCATAACACCAACTACAATGAGGGTCCCATAAAAATCCTTAGCATCTCTTGCAATTGCTAAAATCCGTAATAAAAATATTGCAAATAAGATTATAAGCACTGTCATTCCTATTACACCAAGTTCTTCACCCACAACAGCAAATATAAAGTCACTATCTTGTACTGGTAAGAAATCTTCTTGGTTTTGACTTCCATTATACAGACCTTTTCCAGTCATACCACCAGAACCTATCGCTATCAAAGATTGCATAACCTGATAGTTTCCTTTTAAGGTTACATCTTCTGGATTTAGGAAGGCTTCTATTCTTACTTTTTGATGGTCTGCCATCATTAAATACATCAATGGCATTGATACCAAGAGTATTATTATTCCTCTTTTTATTAGCTTAGAACTAAGACCTGCTGTAAACAGCATTGCAAATACCATACAACAAAATACAATTCCTGTTCCTAAGTCTGGTTGAGCAAGTAGTAATCCAATGAATGGGAGAGAATAAACTACAACAGGTATAACCTCTTTTAATGTATTTAATTTATCCTTCTTTGTCTCAAGTATCTTTGCATAACTAAGTATAAATGTTAATTTTACTATTTCAGAAGTCTGCAAATCAAGTGGACCTAAGTTAATCCAAGACCTCGCACCGCCTTTTTCAGTACCAATTCCAGGTAATAAAACTACAGCTAATAAAACAAGGCTTATTATATAAAGAGCCTTATAGTACCTTCCTAGAAGATTATAATCAAAAAATAGTATTACTATAATCATTCCTATTCCAAGCACAAAAGCTAGTCCTTGCTTAACTAATTGATTATATGAACCTGTAGAATTAGCATGTGTTGCACTACTAAGTATAACAAGCCCAAAAATAAAGATAGCTAATACTGTAACTATAAGTTTCCAGTCTAACTGTTTTATCAACTTAATTGTCGACTTATAATTAATATTGATTTTTTTCAAAGAATCACCGTCTTTCTATCTTTAAACATATAATTAAATAAAAGGGGCATATACCAATAAGGATATCCCCCTTTTAAGCACTAATTACATACATCTATCTTTAATATTCTTTAATGGTATATTAGCAACTAATGCAGATACAGGTTTGTCATCATGTTCACCTCTGCATTTAGACATTTTGATTTCAAGGCCATCTTCTTCTATTTCTGCATAGTTGGCTATTACTTTTAAAATATCTGTTTTTATCATCTCTAAAAGTTGTGGTGAACAATCTACTCTATCATGAACTAAAACTAGTTTTAACCTCTCTTTAGCAACAGATTTACTAGTTTTAGCTTCGTTAGAAAAAACTCTAAATAAATCTAACACAGATGTATCCTCCTTTGCTACTTAGCCATGCTAAACATTTTTTTTAGTCTACCAAAGAATCCATCTTCAACTTCAAGTTCAAGTAGAGGAACTTCTTCATTTAGTATCCTTTTTGCGATATTTTTGTATGCTTGACCAGCAAGAGATTTTGAATCAAGTATTGCTGGTTCACCTTTATTTGTTGATATAATTATACTTTCATCATCAGGAACAAGACCTAATAAATCTATTGCTAGTATCTCTATTATATCTTGTTTGTCCATCATGTCTCCACGCTTAACCATATCATTTCTAATTCTATTTATAACTAATCTTATTTCTTTTATTTCATTTGCTTCTAATAGACCTATTATTCTATCTGCATCTCTTACTGCTGATATCTCTGGATTTGTAACCACAATAGCTCTATCTGCACCTGCTATTGCATTTTTAAATCCTTGTTCAATACCTGCTGGGCAGTCTATTATTACATACTCGAAAGATTCTTTCAATTTTTCACATAGGTCAACCATTTGCTCAACTGATACAGCGTTTTTATCCCTAGTTTGTGCTGCTGGTAATAAATATAGATTATCAAATCTTTTGTCTTTTATTAGAGCTTGCTTAAGCCTACAAGTTCCTTCAACAACGTCTACTATGTCATAAACTATTCGATTTTCAAGACCCATTACTACATCTAAATTTCTAAGTCCAATATCTGCATCTACAACTACAGTTTTTTTATTTTCTAGGCTTAGCGCAGTTCCTAAGTTTGCTGCGGTAGTAGTTTTTCCAACTCCACCTTTACCGGATGTTATAACTATAACTTCGCTCATAATACTACCCCCTATTTTTCTTTCTATTTGTCCAACTTTGACAAATAGCTTTCGATTACAATTCTTCCATTACTCACAAAGGCTATTTCTGGGCTAATTTCTGATTCAATTTCATAATTTTCTTCATCATCTGGAGCTTCTGCAATATTATCTGCTATTTGCAATATTTTTGGATTAAGATTTCCAGCAACAACATAAGCAAACTCATTGCCCTCTGAACCTGCATGCACAAAACCTTCTATTTTCCCCATTACAAAAACATTTCCTCCTGCTACAACCTTAGCGCCAGCATTTATATCTCCCATAACAACTGTATTTGATTTTGAAATGACCTTTGAACCAGGTCTCATATCATTTAATATGACTACATCACCTTCAAATTCAATATTTTCGCCAGATCTTAGGGTATTGACATATTTTGTTTGAAAATTATTATTTTCTTCAATTTTTTGATCTTCAACAAATTCCACATCAAATCTAGAAGTAATTCCTTCTTTTAATTCTAGAATCTCCATGTCAGTTAAATAATCACTGTTAATTTTACTAATTTTAGCACCATTAAAAAAACCAACATACGCTTCCAATTTGTTTATTATATTTTCTTGTATTTCTTCAAATGGAGCTTCTCTTTTTATATTTACTATTATCCCTCTTTTATTACCCTTGAACTCTACTAGTTCTTGACTACAAATTTCTCTTAAAGACATAACAACCTCCAGAGTGATATATCATTTATATTCTTCAAATGCGCTTTAAACCCTTTTATTTTTTCTACATAAAGCTAAAGTTTATAAATGGATTTAACTTATCTATTGATTTGTGACTCGAAATTTATATTTTCGTCAGAAGAATTATTAACATCATCCGTCTTGTTGTCTTTTTTACCATTAGTTGGCTCTAATCCCATATATGTTCCAATAACTTCTCTAGTTGGTAAAAGTGAGAATACACTTGAATCACCTTGAGGAATTACACATACAACAGCTATTTCTGGGTCATCTGCTGGTGCAAATGCAACAGTCCATGTAAAAGAACCATAATCTGCTTTAAACTTATCTATTTGGTCATCTGTTATTTTTGGATTTAATTCTTTTATAGCTTTTCTTAAATATGAAGAATTCACTTTATCAGTATCCTCTAATTTAACTTTTACTCCATCTTCTAATTCTTCTTCTAATTTCTTTCTTTCTTCGTCTTTTAAATCTTTATTTTCTAGTTTTTTCTTTATTTCTTTTTCTTTAGCTAATGAAAGTTCTTTTTCTTTTTCTGCCTTCATCTTATCAGCCATTTTAATTGCATCATTTAGATTAACATTATAAGATGACATATGACTCTTTAAATATTCATATTCATTATCTGTAGGTATTTTACCACTTTTCTCAGCTGTACCAGTCTTTGCTGCTACATCTATTGGGAAATCAGCAAAAGCACTTTTTGCTGTACCTTGTCTAGCAACCAATTTCATACCTTTTGTTAGTTCCTTTAGATTGTCTGGATTTTTGAAAGGTATTTTTTCCACTTTCTTTTGGTCATTAATTTTTACTGATGAATAATCACTTGAAACAGCTCTATCAACTACAGATAATTCTACTAAATTACCTCCATTTGCTATAGCAGCTACGTATCTTGATATTTGAGCTGGTGTATAGGCATTTTCACCTTGCCCTATAGCTAAGTTGAATGTATCAGCAGTACTCCATTTTGCAAAGTTAAAGTAACTAAATACCGCCATATCCGCTACATCTTCCACTCTATTTTCTTTAACATCCAATTTTTTCAATCTATTCATCGTTTCTACTCTACCAGGAGTTTTCTTTTCAGCTGCCCAACTTACAATTTCATCAATTCTTTTTTCGTATTCTTTAGGATTTTTATCTCTAGTTATATCAACAAAGTCATTGGCCATTTCTCTATCTAAAGCTGATTTTAACAATGCTTGTGTTGATTTTAATTTATCCTCTGTGCTAGGCACCTTACCTGCTCTTTCTTCTACTTCGTCTTCAAGCCCAGTATTTTCATCTAATCCAAATAGTTTTGCATACTCAAGTATCTTATTTGCATTCATATCTATACCAATACTTTTTCCATCTGGCCATGTCTTACCTGTACCAATAGTTGCCATATATATGTTACAAGACTCTTGTATAGCTTTATATAAATTTGTCATACCATGATTTCCTCTACCATGGTTCCACACATAGTCCCCAAATGATTTTTTCCCTAGCATAATAACTCCAGGGTCATTTATAGTGAAATTTGGATTTAGACCATTTTCTAAAGCTGCCATTGAGGTTACCATCTTAAATGAAGAACCTGGCTGGAATTCCCCTTGTGTAACTAAGTTTAATAGTGGACTTCCTGCTAGTAAGTCATTTGGATTCTTTGGTTGTAGTGCTTTATAGTCTTCTGTAGAAATACCCTTTGCAAATTTATTTGGGTCATAGTCAGGATAACTTGATGAAGCTAAAACCTCTCCATTTTTAACATCAATAGCTATAAGAGCTGCTGATTGTGCCTTTCCTGCATATGCACTAATTGGCTTATCCCCAAACTTACTTTTAAAAGTACCTCCTTTTGAAGCAACTTCTATTATCTGTTTTAATGCATTATCTGAAACTTCTTGTAAATCTTTATCTAATGTAAGGTATACAGTATCTCCTGATTTAGGTTTTTTTGATTCAATTTCTTTACTGATTCTACCCAATGCATCAACTTTAACCATTTTATAACCATCAGTTCCTCTTAGCTTGCTTTCATTACTTTTTTCTACTCCTGCAAGACCTACCATATCTCCTGTTTTATATCCTTTTTGTAGATATGATTCTATTTGAGTTGATGGCATTTTTCCTACATATCCTAACATATGTGAAGCTAAAGTTCCATTAGGATAATATCTTACTGGTTCAACTGCTACTGAAACACCAACAAGGTCCATAGCACTTTCCTCAATCTGTGCAATGGTAGTTTCTCCTACATCTTTTGCAATTGTTACTGGATTATATTGAGAATATCCTTTTGATTTTATTAAATCTCTTACAACCATTATTTTTCTTGCATCTTCATTACTTAAACTTTTATCAATCTTAAATGCATCGCTATTTCTTACTTTTTCAAACGCTTTTTCAGCACTCAAATTAGTCTCTTTTATTTTATAACTGGCCAACCAATCTCTCTTATCTCTCTCTGCTGTAAACATCCATTTACTAACTAAAATAGGAGGATAGTATCCATTTTCATTTAGTTTTGCTTGTAATTTTGTTGCATCTAACCTTTTATCTTCTTGAGACAAGATTCCTGCTGATATAAGTTTATCTACCAAGTAATAAAAACTCTCTTTAGCATTATAATCACTTGGTATTCCATTTTCTGATTTATATTCTCTAATCTCTCTGTCATATGTATAATAGTACTTTCCATTTTCTACATATATAGGAAATTCATCTACATATTCTTCACCATTTTTCTCAAGTAAATTTATAAGCTTCAATGATATTTCATTTGCTCTTGAACGCTTATTAGCATCTTTTTTATTAATATCGTTACCTGAAACTTGAACAGTAAATAAATTTTTATTTCCTGCTAGCAATCTTCCATATCTATCTTTTATTTCTCCCCTTGGAGCCTCTATTGCCAATTTTTTATATGTTTTATTTTCAGCTAACTCATTGTAGTATTCATATTTAAATGTAGTCATGTAGACTATTTTTACTAAAATAGCTAAAAATATCACGCTTATGACTATTTTCATTATTTTAAATCTATCAACTTGTTTATTTTCTTCCATGAAATCACCAACTAATCTTCTTTAAGTTTTAAAACTGCTCTTTTAGACAAGCGATATATTATTAAACCAATTAAACTATTCACTATTGGTGCTACTAGTAGACCCTTTACTAAAAGTGTTGATATGCTATAGCTTTGATAGATTATACTAGATGTACCTATATTGACAATTGAATCAATTAAACTTCCTATTAAAACCAAAACGAAAGTAATAATATAGCTACCTTTATATAGTTGATCCCTCATGTGTCCAATCGCATATGCAATAACAAACAAAACTAATGCATTTACACCAAGAATTCCACCAATGGTTATGTCCTTAATAAGCCCTATTATGGCTGCTATAATCCCACCTTCTAATTCATCCAAATAAAGAGAAATTATAGTTACATATATAAGAACTAAGTTAAAGCTTATTCCAAAAATATTTATATAATTTGTTATACTATTTTCTAGAGTCATAACCACAATACCCAATAGACAAAGTAAAACTTTTTTCATTGTTTTTTATCCCCTTTATCCTATATTTCTTGGTTCTATGACTACAACGTCATCTATATTCTTAAAATCAACATAAGGTTTTACAACTACATATTTTAGTGATTTATCTTTATCATCAATTACCTTTTCAACCTCACCAATTGGTATGCCTTCTGGGAAAAATCCAAGACCAGATGTTGTTATTATATCTCCTTGAATTACATTATATGATGAGTCAAACATATAACCTTGTAAATAACCTTTACTATTATAACTATCCTTATTGTCTAAAGTAGTATTTTGAGTAATTGCTCCTTTAGCACTAGCATTTTTTGCTAATTTAAAACTTACAGATGATTTAGAATCTAATAGTGAAATTGCCTTACTATAATCGTTGGAAACTTCATAAACTATACCAACTAGACCACTGCCATTCATAACTATACTTTCTTTTTTTACACCTGAATTTTTTCCCGCACCTATTATAAAACTCTCATACCAGTTTCCATCATTTTTACCTACAACACTTGTAGAAATACTCGTTGCTTTATATTTTTCTTCTACAAAGCTAAGTGTCTTCTTTAATTCTTCTAATGATTCTGTCTTGTCTAATTTGGTATTTAAAGCTATAACATCTTTTTTAAGCTTTTCATTTTCTGATTCTAATTTTTTTACCTTTTCAGAGTTATCTCTATAATTTAAGATATCTTTAAAACCATTTTTTATAAATGAAAATCCATCATTTATTCCTTTTCCTACACTTGTAATAGCATCTGATGCTACACCTAAGTTTACTGGGCTTCCACTTGAAAACTTACCAATTGATATACCCACAATTCCAATTAAAGTGATAGCAACTACGCCCGTTGCTATCACTTTAACATTAATCCTTTTTTTCTCATTTTTATTCTTGTCAAATCTCAAGGCCATCACCAACTTCTAATTTTTAGCATTCATCATTAATACTTTTTCAAAAATTTCTTGGTCTTCAACAGACTTTCCTGTTCCAAGTGCAACACAATCAAGAGGAGCTTCTGCTATTTGAACAGACATTCCTGTTTCTTGTGTAATAAGTTTATCAAGACCTCTAAGTAAAGCTCCTCCTCCTGTTAGCATTATTCCGTTTTCCATTATGTCTGATGCTAATTCTGGTGGAGTCTTTTCTAATGTAGATTTTATAGCATCTACTATTGAACTCACAGGCTCTTTTAATGCTTCTCTAACTTCTGTAGAACATATTTCTATTGTTTTAGGTAACCCTGATATTAAATCTCTACCTCTTATTTGCATATTTATTTCTTCATCATCTTTAAATGTAGAACCTATGCTAATTTTAACATTTTCAGCAGTTCTTTCACCTATCATAAGATTATATTCTTTTTTTACATAGGCAACTATAGACTCGTCAAATTCGTCTCCACCAATTCTTATAGATTTAGCAGTAACAATTCCTCCTAGAGATATTACAGCTATTTCTGAAGTACCTCCACCGATATCAACTACCATATTACCTTCTGGCTCTTCAACCTTTAATCCAGCTCCTATAGCCGCTGCCATTGGTTCCTCTATAAGAAATGCATCTTTAGCACCAGCTTGTCTTGCAGCCTCTTCTATAGCTCTCTTTTCAACTTCTGTAACTCCAAAAGGAACACATATAGCTATTCTTGGACTTACAACACCTTTTTTATCAGCTGCTTTTTGTATAAAGTAACTAATCATTGATTGAGTTATATCAAAGTCAGCTATTACTCCATCTTTCATTGGTCTTATAGCTACTATATTTCCTGGTGTTCTACCTATCATTTTTTTAGCTTCTTCACCTACTGCTAAAACTTCTTTACTGTCATCTCTTATTGCAACAACTGAGGGTTCTCTAACAACAATACCTTGTCCTTTTATGTAAACTAATGTATTTGCAGTCCCTAAATCTATTCCCATATCCTTTGTCATCTTGTTAAAACTAAAAAAACCTCTTTTTTCTTTCTTTTTTTCCTTAGCCATGATTTTACTCCTTCCTACTAATTAAGAATCATGTTTAAAACATTCTCCTACTATTTTATCACATATAAAGTCAAATTATCATATTTTCTTTAAAGCTAAAGTATAATCCATCTCCAATTATTATATGGTCAATTATTTCAATCCCAATTATTTCTCCACATTTAATAAGTCTTGATGTAATATTTTTATCTTCCTTTGATGGTTCTACACTTCCTGAGGGGTGATTATGCATCACTATTATTTTACTTGCACTTCTCTTTATAGCTTCTTTAAAAACTTCTCTAGGATGGACTAATGATGAGTTTAAAGTCCCTACAGATATATCTACATCAGATATTATCTCATTTTTTGTATTTAAAAGAACTGCCTTAAAAACCTCTTTTTTCAAATACCTCAGACTATTCATATAATATTTATGTATATCCCAAGGATTTTTTATTTTATACTTCATAGGTTTAAAACTAGCTACTCTAAAGCCTAGTTCTAAAGCTGCTTTAATTTGGGCTGATTTTGACAATCCAATTCCATCTATATTACACAGCTCCTCTATTGTCATTTCCTCTAAATGTCTAATACCCTGAATATCTTTATTTATTATATAGTTGGCTAACTCGATTGCATTTTTATGTTTGTTACCAGTTCTTAAAAGTATAGCCAACAATTCAGCATTTGATAAGCTTTCTACTCCTTCAGCAAGCATCTTTTCTCTGGGTCTTTCCTCTAGTGCCATTTCTTTTACCTTAATGGTTGAATTAAATGACTTTTTCAGATAAATCACACTCCATAAAAAAGATTTATATTAAAATGTTCCTTTAACAAGTCACCTAACTTTGAAATTGGAAGTCCAACTATATTAAAATAATCGCCTCTAATCTCTTCAACTAGCAAAGCTCCATATCCTTGTATTCCATAAGCTCCTGCTTTGTCAAATGACTCTTTAGTTTTCAGATAATCCTCAATATCTTTTTCTGATAACGTTTTAAATTTTACATTGCTGATTACATAGTCAATTATTTTTTTATCTTTGCACAAGTTTATTAAGCTAATACCTGTTATGACTTGATGCTCTCTTCCAGATAGTCTACTTAGCATGTCTCTTGCACAAGACTCATCTTTAGGCTTTCCTAAAATAGCATTATCTAAAACAACAACAGTATCAGCTCCAATAACAACATCTTTCTTATGTTTAGATGCTACAAACATACTTTTTTCAAAAGCTAATCTCATAACTAAATGTTTTGGTGCTTCACCTTCCAATATAATCTCATCAATTTCACTTTTAATTATATCAAATCTTACATTTGTATTCTCTAGAATTTCTTTCCTTCTTGGAGAGGCTGATGCCAAGATTATATTCATTTATTCACCTCATTTGTACGTAATTTGTACCTATTTAGTCTATCACTATATTGTAAAAAATTCAACAGAAATGTCGAACCTTTTTTGTTACACTATTGTTATATTTATTACCAATAAAATAAATATACATAAAATAGAGGTATGGAAATTATTCCATACCTCTGTTTTATGTACTCATTAGAGATATGGAAATTATTCCATATCTTTATTTTGTCCATATTACAAAATTTTAATAGCTTTCTTTGGACATTTTTCCATACATAAATGGCATCCTACACATTTGTCTGCATCTACCTTATGTTTTTCTTTTAATTCACCTTCTATTGCATCAAACTTACATTGTTTTTTGCACACTGTACATCCCACACAAAGTTCTTGGTCAATAGTAACTTTCTTTCTTTTAGCTATATCACCTGATATTACTTTTGTAGGGCATTTTTCTACACATTGCATACAACCTACACACTTACTAGGGTCTATTTTAGCTATTTTGTTTTCAAATATTATTGCATCAAATTTACAAGCTTTTACACACATTCCACAACCAATACATCCAGCAGTACATTTTTCTTTAACAGCTTTACCAAATTCTTTGCTATTACATTCTACAACTATTGATTGGCTTTCTGGTTTTGTAATTATTATACCCTTAGGGCATGCTTCTTTACATTTTCCACAGTTAACACATTTTTCTTCATCTATTACTGCTACTCCATCAACTATAGAAATAGCATCAAATTTACAAACAGTCTTACATGTTCCAAGACCTAAACATCCAAACTTACACATTTTAGCTCCTGAATTTAAAACATTTGCTGCTCTACAATCAGATATTCCTTCATACTCATATTTATCTTTTGCACTTGAGCAAGTTCCTTTACAAATAACTTTTGCTACTTGTTTTTCACCTGCTTCAGCACTTACGCCCATTATTTCTCCAACTTTTGCACCAACATCTGCTCCACCTACAGGGCAACCATTAACTGGTGCTTTTCCTTCAACTATCGCACTTGCAAGACCTCCACATCCTGGGAATCCACAACCACCACAGTTAGCACCTGGAAGTACTCCTAGTATAGCTTCCACTCTTTCGTCTACTTCTACAGCAAACTTTTTAGATGCAAAATCTAATACTATCCCGAAGATTAAGCCCATAACTCCTAAAACTAATACAGCTGTAAGTATCACTATTTTCACCCCTCTTTTTTATAGCTTTATAAGTCCTGTAAATCCTAAGAAAGCTATTGACATTAAACTTGCTGATATAAGTGTTATAGGGAAACCTTTAAACGCTTCTGGTATATCAGCTAATTCTAGTCTTTCTCTTATACCTGCGAATATTACTATTGCTAAAGTAAATCCAGCTCCTGCTCCAAATCCGTTTATTATTGTTTCTACTAAATTATAACTTTTTTGAACATTAACTAGAGCTATACCAAGAACTGCACAGTTTGTAGTTATAAGAGGTAGATAAACTCCTAATGCTTGATATAAAGATGGACTCATCTTTTGAATTACCATTTCAACGAACTGAACTATAGAAGCTATAACCAATATAAAAGCTATTGTTTGTAAAAATTCAGTTCCAGTCTTTACTAATAAAATTTGTATAAAATAAGTTATAATTGAAGCTAGAGTTAGAACGAATGTAACTGCAACTCCCATCCCTACTGCTGTATCAACTTTCTTAGACACTCCTAAGAAAGGACATATACCCAAGAACTGAGATGTTATAACGTTATTAACAAGAACGATACTTAAAAATAAAAGTATTAAATTCATTTATTACACCTCCACTACGCTTTTTTACTTCTTAATTTATTAAATCCTGCAAATAAGAATCCTAATGTTAAGAATGCACCTGGTGGTAATATAAATATTAATACTGGTTGGAAAGATGCTCCAAATAGTGTCATTCCAAATAAACTACCATTTCCAAGTAATTCTCTTACTGCACCTATTACTGTAAGAGCAACAGTAAATCCAAGACCTTGACCTACACCATCAACAATTGAAGCTAGTGGACCAGTTTTAAAAGCAAAACTTTCTGCACGAGCTAGTATTAAACAGTTAACAACTATTAATGGTATATATATACCAAGAGCCTTATCAAGAGCAGGAACATATGCTTTTAAAACCATTCCTACTATTGTAACAAATGTAGCTATAATGACTACAAATATAGGTATTCTTATCTTATCTGGTGTGATTTTTCTTAGTAATGATATAACTAAATTTGCACATATTAAAACTGCTGCTGTTGAAAGACCCATACCGATTCCATTTATTGCTGAAGTTGTAACGGCTAGTGTTGGACACATACCTATAACTTGCACAAATGTTGGGTTCTCATCTATTAGCCCATTTTTAAATACTTTAGCTAAATTCATAATTAACCCTCCTTATTTATTAAGAGCACTATTGAAGACATCTATTGCAGCATTTACTCCTGTAGTAACTGCTGTAGATGTAATAGTTGCACCTGATATTGCTAATATTTGATTTTCTGCTGTTGTGCTTCCTTTTGCTACTTCAAGAGGTTCAGCAGTTTTTCCTTTGTATTGACCTTTAAATGCATCATCTTTAGCTTTTGCTCCAAGTCCTGCTGTCTCTGACATATTACCAATATCAACACCTGTAACTTGGCCATCAGCTGATATACCTACCATAACTTCAATTTCTCCACCATAGCCACTTGGTTTAGCTTTTAAAGTATATCCTACTACCTCAGAACCATCTAGCCCTTCATATACTTCAGCTATAAGACCATCTCCAAGGTCTTTATAAGTACTTTCCTTCATTTCTTTAAATTCTTTTGCTTCTGGAAGTACTGCTTTTCTAAGTTCATTGTTTGCTTGTATATTTCTTTGTTCTATTACTGGAGCTGTAACTTGATTTGTAGCTCCAAGTGCTAATGAGGCTATTGCACTTATAGCAAGTAAAGTTCCACCTAGTCTTACCATACTATTCATTATTTAGCCACCTCCCCAAACACTCTGTTTCTAACAAACTTATCTATAAGTGGTGCAAGACAGTTTACTAGTAGTATTGAGTAAGATACACCTTCTGGATATCCACCATACATTCTTATAACAGTTGTTATAAGACCTGCTAATACAGCGTATATTATTTGACCTTTCTTAGTCATAGGCGAAGTTGTATAATCCGTAAGCATGAAGAATCCACCTAACATAAGTCCTCCAGCAAACAGTTGATATATTGCAAAATTTATATTAAATCCACCTAAAAGGAATGTTAATATAAATACAGTTGCTATGTAAAATACTGGGATAACATAATTTATTATGCCTTTATACATTAGGTATACTCCACCTAATAATAATAATATTGCTGATGTCTCACCTATACATCCACCAATATTACCAATCATCATATCAGCGAGACTAATTCCATTGCTAGAAAGGTCTGCTAATCCTGCTGCTCCATTTTTCAAAAAGCTTAATGGTGTTGCAGTAGTAACTGCATCTAAATTTTTACCTATCCAGTTAACACCTGGTTGAGTCCAAGCAGTCATTGCTACTGGAAATGATGCTAATAAAAATGCTCTTGCAGCAAGTGCTGGATTGACAAAGTTACATCCAATTCCACCAAATACCATTTTAACTACTAATATTGCAAATATTCCTCCTACTAGACACATCCACCAAGGAAGTGATGCTGGTACGTTAAATGCTAATAATAATCCTGTTACAACAGCTGAAAAATCTCCTATAGTACTTTTATGCTTCATAAGTTTTTGATATAAAAATTCAGTACCTACTGTACCAAGTATACAAAAAAACATAGCACTCAATGCATTAAGTCTAAAGAAGTATACTCCTGCTACTGCTGCTGGAAGGAGTGCTATAATAACTTGTTTCATTATATATGAAGTATCTTCATTACTTCTCACATGAGGAGAAGATGATACTATCAACTTATTTTCCATCGTTTTTCCCCCTTAACTTTCTTTATTTCTGAGCAGCTTGCTTTCTTCTCTTTGCTCCTATTTCTCTTTTTGCTGATCTTATAGATTGAAGTAATGGTCTTCTTGCTGGACAAATAAATGAACAAGACCCACATTCTATACAATCCATAGCTCTATGATATTCAGCTGTGTCATAATCTTCCTTCAAAGAATATGCACTTATGAAAAGTGGTTGTAAGAATGATGGACATACATCTGTACATCTTCCACATCTTAAACAATTTTGAACATCTGGTGTACGTGATTCTTCTTCATCTAAACATAAAATCCCTGAAGAACCTTTATTAGTTGCTATTTCAGTAGTATATTGAGCTATCCCCATCATAGGTCCACCCATTATCACTTTACCAACTTTTTTATCTTCTTTAAAACCACCACATTGGTCTATTATTTCTGAGACTAATGTCCCAACTTTTGTTATTAGGTTTTTAGGTTCTTTGATACAGCTACCTGTTATTGTAGTAATTCTTTCTACCAAAGGCATACCTGTTTTAATAGATTTAGCTATTTGAGCTGCTGTGGCAACGTTGTCAACAACTGCACCTGCTGCTATTGGCAATCCGCCTGATGGAACTTCCTTACCTGTACACGCATAAATAAGTTGTTTTTCTGCTCCTTGTGGATATTTCACTTGAAGGCCAACAACTTCGATTTCACTATAATCTTTAGCTACATTTTGAATGGCTTCTATAGCATCTGGTTTATTTGTTTCAATTCCTATAAATCCTTTTTTAACATCTAATACTTTCATTAATGCTCTTAAACCAAATACAACATCTTCTGGATTTTCCACCATTAATCTGTGGTCTGCAGTTAAATATGGTTCACATTCTGCCCCATTTAATATAACTACTTCTGCTTTACTGTCTGGTGGAGGAGATACTTTTACATGGTTAGGGAATGTAGCTCCACCCATACCTACTATTCCTGCCTCTTTTATGATACCTACTATATCTTCTTTGCTCAAATCCTCTAACTGACCTTTTGGTTGAACACTTTCATGTAATTCTTCCTTGAAGTCATTTTCGATAACTACACATTGAGCTGAACCACCTGGTACTTCATGTTGTTCAATAGCAATAACTTTACCTGATACTGAAGAATGAACGTTACATGAAACGAAACCTTGCTGTTCACCTATTTTTTGCCCAAACTTTACTTCATCGCCAACTTCAACAATAGGTTTAGCTGGTGCCCCTATATGTTGTTGAAGAGGAATGTAAACTATCTTTGGAGCTTGAGCTTTTTCAAGTGCCTTTGTGTTAGAGTACTCTTTTCTATATGGAGGATGTATCCCTCCCTTAAAAGTTAAGAGTTTCATTGTTTTACCCCCTTATCTATAAAAAAACATTTTTTCTGCCTTCTATAAGTATACTATATATATTAAAAAATCTTAACAATTGTTAAAAAAATATCCCTATTTTTATAATTTATTTTATAAATCAACGCCTCTTTATTAAGTTAAAACGAGGAAAAGGATTGTCTTATTAAACAATCCTTTTCCTATAGCTTTCTAAAGTCTAAATTTTCTGTATTTTATTTTATGGAATTTATGAACAAAGAATACTCTTGCATAGATGATAAAAGTAGACTTTTACTTACACTATATTTTTCTTCATTTGCTGCTTTTGAGGCAGTATCAATTTTTTCGTTTATGTTCTTTACATAGTCAATCAAATTATCTTTAAATAAACTCATTTCAGAATAATCAATCTTTTCAGCTTCTTTTGATATATTTTGTGATATTGCCTTTCTATTTGTCAAAATAGTATTATATTTTTCCATATCTACATTATTTTCATCATTCGACCAAAAACTTGATTCTTCTTTAAAGTTTGTTATTAATTTATTTAATTCTTTGGATATACTATCTATATAAGCATAATTACTTGTATATTCTAAAGATAGCATAGGTGCATCTAAATGAGATAAAAACGCATCTGGAAATACTTTTCTTATAGAACTCATATGTTTTCTAACTTCATTTTCATCAAAAGAAGAGTATGTTTGTATTTTTTTTACTCCATCCTTCTCCATAACTGAAAAAGGTATATCACTACTAACTAATGATGTTTGTATTTTTTTCAAATCGTCATCATTATCTATTGCAGCAACTTGGATGGTATATATATCCCAGCCTTCAATAGTAGCTAATTTTACTTCTTCTGGTTCCTTGGTATTATTTACTGCTTTTTCTGAATTATTATTTTGAGTATTATTTGAATTGGTTTGTGATTTAGATTTTTTTCCATTTTTTATGGCATTTAGTTCATCAGATATATCTTTATAAGTTATATCTGATGAACTATTTAGAAATGGTATTTTAGCTGATATATACTCTAACATCTTGCTATCTTTTATTTTTGTATAAGAATAATAGCCAATCAAACATAAACAAGCAATAGTTATTATATACTTACGCACATCTATCTTATGTCTATTATTATTAAATCCTCTGTATATCGTCTTTCTTCTATTCATTAGTTTGTCCCCTCCCAAAATTATATTATTAATAAAGTATATTTTTAAGAGTCTCAATTTATGAATAGAAAACTTATTTATTTTAATTTTTTAATAAAAATTATATCTACGAAGCAAATCTTCTTGCTCCAAGCAATGCTTTAGACCAATATGAAGTAGTCAAATTGTCTACTTTAACCTTATTAGGATTAGTTTGAGTTCCACTACAATGTATAAACTTACTATTGCCTACATATATACCTACATGGTTCGTTGCTCCATCTCCGTCAGTATCAAAGTAAACTAAATCTCCTGGTGCATAGTTACCCATAGAAACTGCACTTCCAAATTGAGCTTGCTCTCTAGAAACTCTTGGTATAGAAAGTCCAACTGAGTGTTTAAAAACATACTGTGTAAATCCAGAACAATCAAACTTATCTGGACCAGATGCTCCCCATTGATATGGTATTCCAATAAGTGTATATGCAAAATCTACTACTTTTGAACCATTTACAGTCGATTTATCTGAATTTCCAATAGATGAAGAATTTGAATTACTATTAGATTGGGAATTATTATTAGATGATGAATTAGAGTTTTCTTTTAATCCTTCAGTAGTCTCAGAAATATAACTAGAACTTACCCATCCAGTTGTCCCATTTGATAATTTTACTTTATACCATCCATTACTTTTAGCTTTTAACTCAACAACATCTCCACCATTTAATTTTCCGATTACAGAATAGCTTGTCCCAGGACCACTTCTTACATTTAAACTTACAGTAGATGTTACTTTTCCCTTCTTGCCTTCAAGTGATACTTCACTAGATTGATTTTTATCAGTGTTGTTATTATTAGTAGTATTACTTGAATTAGAATCATTTGTTCCAACATCTTCTGATGTTTTTGAGATATACTGACTACTAGCCCATCCAGTAACTCCATTTGATAGCTTTATTTTATACCATCCATTACTTTGTTCTAATAACTTTACTACATCTCCATTATTTGCTTTACCAACTAATGAGTAGTTTGTACCTGCACCACTTCTTATATTTAATCTAGAACTGACATTTACTTTTCCATTCCCACTAATAGATGTTCCACTTGATGTTGAATTATTTTGATTCGAAGTACTTCCAGATGAACCACTCGTTGATATGTATTTTGAACTTCCCCAGCCAACAACAGAACTTGACACTCTTACTTTATACCAACCATTAGATTTTTCTAAAATTTCTACAGTTTTTCCCTTATATAACTTTGCTACTTTGTCACAATCAGCACTTGGCCCGCTTCTTATATTTAAAGCACTAGCTGTCACAACTCCCTTTTCAAGAGCACTTGCATGTATGGAACTAACAGATACTGCTACTGCTCCAATCCCTAAAGCCGTTATAGCTTTCTTCACTACTATCACTCCCCCCAACATATTTTTATAATCATAAATTTGTACCACTATTATCCATTTTTAACAACTATATTTTAATGATAACTTATTCTATTATTAATTGTAAAGAAATTATAATTATATTATTAAAATTAATGATTCTTAGGAAGTATTTCAATCCAATAATTATCTGGGTCCGCTATAAAATAAATTCCCATACTTTCATTTTCAAAACATATACAATCTAAGTCTTTATGAAGTTTTTTTGCCTCATCAAACTCTTCAACTTCTAAAGCCAAATGGAACTCATTATCCCCTAAATTATATGGTCTATCCCAATCTCTAAGCCAAGTTAACTCTAATGTATGGCTAGTAATCCCATCTCCTAAATAAACTAGTATAAAACTTCCATCTTCTGCTTCTTTACGCTTTACTTCTTTTAGACCTAAAGCTTTATCATAAAAATTCAAACTTTTTTCTAAGTTAGTAACATTAAAATTGTTATGGCAAAAACTAAACTTCATTTTGAAATCACTCTCCAATTTTTACTTTTTTTATATTATATCATTATTATAACTTTATTTAAATCAAATTAAGTTAAAAATTTGAATAATACTACGTAATACTTAAGTAGCATTAAATTATTTAAAAGAATATGTCAAAAAAAGAATAAGTTCTATTAAACACATGAAAAAATTGTACTCAAGTTATCTTGATTGTGTAAAATAATAGAACTTATTTTTTTAATTTTTATATTTAATTTTTAATTTTTTCTTTTATAATATAGTTTATTACTTTTTTTCTAATATCTTCAGCACTATAATCATCCTCTATTTCTATATCTAAAAGTTTTGCTATTGATTTCATATCTTCCCTAGTTTTTGACCTATAGCTTGATATCAGTTCATCTTTTATTTTCTCAGGTTCTAAAAGATATTCTTCATCTCCTCTTTTGAAAGTAACATATTTTTGAGCATATGAATTTCTATTATAGTATATATACCTTGATATTTTTCTTAAAATCTGATTATATGAAAGTCGCTTATTAACATTAAGCTTTAAGTACTCTGAAAAAGCAAATAGCTCTTTTTTTGATTTAAATAATGTTTCTTTTTTGATAGTTCTTGATATCGAAGTTACACTTTCTTGATATGCACACTTTTTTAACATTTTTAAATATACTCTATTAAGACCAATACTTTGATTGAATTTTTTTATATTATTATTAATAACTTTATCCAAATTACCTTCAAAGTATTTTTTTGCTCCTTTTTGTGATACATAACTCTCAAGTTCTTTGTGGGCCATATCAAGTATCATTTTTTTTAAATCTTCTTTATATCCCCTAGACTCCATGATACTCCCTCCCTTAGCTATTTATAGTATATTCAAAAAGTTTACGAAATGTGAATCTTTCTCGAAATTTTTTACTTTTTATGTATATATTAATTTAAAAGGGGAGATAATAGTAATGTAAAATCAAACATACTCAATCTCCCCCATTTTTAGACCTCTATTACTCCCCCAATAGAGGTCTTTTTTTATTTTATTATTTTTTATTCAATTCCTTTTAATTCAAAACCTAACTCTGCTATTACTTCTTTTAACTTATCAACTGATACATCATCTTTCATATCTACAGATGCACATTTATTTTCCAAATCTACATCTAAAACTTCAACACCATCTATATCTTCTGTTAATGCAGTTTTAAGGTGATTTACACAGTGTCCACAACTCATACCTTCTACTAATAGTTTCTTTTTCATATCAATTACCTCCTTATACCCTATAAGGGTATTTTATCACACAGTTTAAATTTTTTAAATATAAATTAGTCATTTAATTTATTTCGATTCATTTGAGCTTATATCTAAGTTAGAGATTCCCTCATATACATCAAATTCATTTGGAGTAATCTTTCCTTTTAGTCTACTATTGCTTACAATATAGTTGTTTCTAATAGCTAAACTTATAAATGTTGCATTATCCTCAACATATTTTTGTACATCTTTATAAGCTTTCTTTGTTTCAATTTCAGATGCAGAACTTGTCAGTGCAGACATGTATCCATTTAACTTATCATCAGTGTATCCGCTACTTGCTATTATACTACTTACATCTGGTACAATAGATAATTTCCATCCTACCAATGCCAAATCGTAATTTTTAGAATTAAGGGCACTTTCCATTTCTTTGTCTGATAACTGATTTATTGTATTGTTTATTCCTATAGCTTTTAGGTTTTCACTTATTATATGTGATGTTTTTAACCTCTCACTATTATCTTTATTTACTATTATTTTTAAATTCATTTCAGAAAGTCTTTTCTTTACTTCCTCTTTTTCTTTATTTTTTTTATCTTCAGCTTCTTTTTTTACTCTCTCAGCTTCTTCTTGTTCAGCCTTTTTTTGTTCTTCTGCAGTAAGTTTCTTTGTATTTTTTTTAGTTGATTTTTTTTGTTTTTTATCTACCTTATCATTTTTTGGATTCACTGCATTTATATTTGCATATTCTACTTTATTAAGATACTCAATCGCTTTATCTTTATTGTACTCTAAATCTTTCACATCACTGCTATAATATTTTGATTTTGAGTTAAGTGGAAAATTAACAGGAGTTGCATCATCCATATAACCTTCACTAATAATTCTACTTTTATTTATAGAATGTGCAATTGCTTTTCTAAAATTGACATCCTTAAAAAAAGAATTATTGTAATTAAATAATACACATTCATAATCTCTACCTTGATATTTTGTTATATTAAACTCTTTTTCTTGAAATTTGCTCAAATCATTCAGCGTAACATTTGTTATATCACTATCAAGAGCCATAACCATAGATGTTCTAGCATCTTCGTTAGGAACCATTCCTACTTTTACATTTTTCATAGCTTTAGGAACTTCTTCATAGTAATCCTTATTCACAGATAAAATCATTCCTTCTCTTTCTGTATATGATTCTATTTTATATTTCCCATTTCCTATCATATTATTATTTTTGTCATTTACATCTTTTGAATCTAAATGATTTTGAGATACTATTGGAAATATTAAACTATCAATAGAAAAAGCATACTTAGCTTTAAATTTTATTGTAAAATCTTTATCTGATTTAATATTTACAGAAGCTATATTTTTTGTAAATTCATTATATGGACTTTCTGCACTTTTTTGAATTAAACCAATTGTATAATTTACATCATTTGAAGTAACTTCTTTTCCATCATGCCATTTTGCATCGTTTAATTTTATATCTATACTCATTCCATCTTGAGCTATATTGTACTCCTTCACTAATTGAGGAGTTACATTATAGTTTTCATCTATTGTAAACAAGCCATCATAGATTAAGTTCATTATGTAGCCAACAGACTTATCAGTATTTGTTATAGGGTTTATAGTCTTAGGAGTCACCATCGTTAAGTTTATATACTTGGCATCTATAGAGCTCTGACTTTTAATACCTGATTCACTGCTACTTTCTTTTGTTTTAGTATTACTACAACCAACTATCATAAGAGTTATAGCTAAAATTACTGTTAAGACTTTTATTTTCTTCATTAGTTTTTCCCCTTCTCGCCATATATCTTATTATAATTTTTATAATTATTTTTTACTTTTTCTACATACTTTGAAGTTTGTTCAAAGGGTATATCATGTAGATTCTTTCCATCTTTACTATATTCATTATTTTCTAACCATTTCTTTACATTACCTGAGCCACCATTATATGCAGCTATTACTAAATCCAATGAACCAAATTCTTTATATAATTTATTTAAATACCAACAACCAATTCTTATGTTGGTTTCTGGGTCAAAAATATCAATATTTTCTAGATTCAGTTCTTCCGCTCCCCAATCTCTAGTTATGTCTAATATTTGCATTAACCCTTTGGCCTCTTTTTTTGAAACAGCAGAGCTATTAAACTTACTTTCTGCTTTTATGACACTGTAAACTATATTTTCATCTAAATTAAATTCTTTAGAATATTTTTCTACATACTCTGAGTATTTTTTAGGATACAAAAACTTATGTATTATTTTGCTTTCCATTAATAGTGCCCCAAATAAGATTATAAAAATAGATAGAACCAATACTTTCTTATTATTCACGCCAATTCTCCTTCATGTATTCAATAAATTTGTATACTTTATTCTCTAATTCAGTTATTGTTCCCGAATTATCTATTATATAATCACCATATTTGGATTTTTCTTCCTGACTCATTTGTGAATTTATTCTACTAAGTGCTTCTTGTTTACTACAATTATCTCTCTTTTGTATTCGGCTAATTTGTACTTCTTGTTTACAAGTAACCACTAATAGCTTATCTACTATTTCCAAAAATCCACTTTCTACTAATATTGCTGCATCTAATATTACTATCTTTTCGTCTTTTTTTCTAGCTTCTTCTATATCACTTATTATTTTTTCTCTTATTATTGGATGTGTCAGATTATTTAACTCATTAAGTTTTTCTTCATCATTAAAAACTATTTTCCCAAGAGCTTTTCTATCTAAAGTTCCATCATCCTTTTTTATATTTCGACCAAAATGTTTAAATACTTTTTCTAATAACAACTCATCCTCAAAGATTTGTCTAGATATAATATCTGCATCCACTATAGTAATGTTAAATTTTCTAAATATATTCGATAGGCTGCTTTTTCCACAGCCTATTCCTCCTGTAAGTCCTAATATCAACATAAAATCACCTACTTTGTCTCATACCAAGAACTACCAACATTTAAATCTACATCTAAGTGAACATCCATATTTACAGCATTTTCCATTTCATCTTTTACAATCTTTTTAACTATATCTATTTCATCGTCAATTGCTTCAACTATCAATTCATCATGAACTTGTAGTATAAGCTTTGATTTCAAATCATTTTCTTCTAACTTTTTGTGAACATTTATCATAGCAATCTTTATTATATCTGCTGCACTTCCTTGTATTGGTGCATTCATTGCAAATCTCTTTCCTCTATTTCTCTCCATAAAATTGCTAGATTTTATTTCTGGTATATATCTCCTTCTGTTTAAGATAGTCACAGCATAACCATCTTCACTGGCCTTTTCTACTGTAGTGTCCATAAACTCTTTTATCTTATGATACTTAGCAAAATAACTTTCTATATACTCTTTTGCTTTTGGCACAGGTATATTTAAATCATCAGCCAATCCAAAATCACTTTTACCATATATAATACCAAAGTTTACTGCCTTAGCTGCACCTCTTAATTCACTAGTTACATCTTCCATAGAAACATTGAAAACTTGTGAAGCTGTTTTAGTATGAATATCTTCATTATGTTTAAATGCTTCTATCATATTTTCATCTTGACTCATATGTGCAAGAACTCTAAGTTCTACTTGTGAGTAATCGGCATCAACTAGCTTACAATTTTCATCTGCAATAAACACCTTTCTTATTTTTCTACCCATTTCCATTTTTATAGGTATATTTTGAAGATTTGGTTCTGTAGATGAAATCCTTCCAGTAGTTGTTATAGTTTGATTAAATGATGAATGAATTCTATTACTTTCTGGATTTATTATGTTTAGAAGACCTTCAACATAAGTAGAATTCAGCTTTACTATTTGTCTATACTCAGTTATTTTGTCTATTATTGGATGTTTATCCCTTAATTTTTCTAAGACATCCGCATTAGTTGAGTATCCAGTCTTGGTTTTTTTGATTATTGGAAGTTCTAATTTTTCAAACAATATAACACCTAACTGTTTTGGTGAATTTATATTAAATGGCTCTCCTGATAATTCATAAATTTCCTTTTCTAGTGTAGAAATTATTTCTTTAAACTCAATACTTAGGTCATCTAGTATACTCTTATCTACTTTTATACCTTCATACTCCATATGTCCTAAAACTTCCACCAAGGGCATCTCTACATGGTAAAAAAGACCATCCATACTCATATCGATTAAACTTCTTTCCATCATAGGAATTGTTTCTTTAACTGTGCAGATTATTTGCCCCATATACTCTGCCAAATCTTCAAATTCTAAATCTTCGTAGTTCTTAGATTTAACACCTTTACCTAGTAATTCTTCTTTTGATTTAACTTTTTTTGATAAGTATTTCATAGCTATAGCACTACAGTCATATGATGTAGATGAGGTAGAATCTATTAAATACTCCGCTATTGTTATATCAAAATTTATATTTTCCAAGTTTATATTATATGGCTTTAAAGATATATAATCATCCTTTAAATTATATCCAAACTTCTTTATTTCTTTATTTGAAAGTATACCATCTAATTTTGTTACTTCATCTGAATCTATATAATATATTTTTTCTCCATCTACACTTATAAAGATATATATTATATTTTTTTCAAGTATATTACCTTGTCCTCTAACAGTTTTTAAAATAACTTGTCCTTTTTTATTTACTTCATCTATAAATTTATCTATATCTTTTAATTTTAATATTTCTATTTTTTCTTCTACTTGTTCATTATCATCTGAGTCAACCAAGTCAACTAATCTTGATAAAAGGCTTGTAAATCCAAAATATCTAAACTTATCTAAAAGTTCATCTTTATCATAATCGCCAAAAATCATACTATCCAAATTTACTTCAATTGGTACATCCCTTATAATTGTTGCAAGTCTTTTGCTTTGAATAGCTATTTCTTTATTTTCTTCTATCTTCTTTTTTACGCTTCCTTTAAGTTTATCTGTATTTTCTATTAAATTCTCTATACTAGAAAACTCTTTTATAAGTTTTATTCCTGTTTTTTCCCCTATTCCAGGTACTCCTGGTATGTTGTCTGATTTATCTCCCATAAGTCCTTTTAAGTCAATAAACTGAGTTGGAGTCATTTCATATTTTTCAATTACAGAGTTAAAGTCATATTCTTCAACTTCTCCTACACCTTTTTTTGTTATAAGAGTAGTCGTCTTATCTGAAGCAAGTTGAATGGCATCTTTGTCTCCAGTTACTATGTATACTTTATATCCATTATCCTCTGCTTTTTTAGAAACAGTTCCTATAATATCATCTGCTTCATAACCATCTATTTCTAATCTATTTATTTTAAATTTATCTAAAAGGTCTTTTAGTGGCTGTAATTGCTCTGCTAATTCATCTGGCATTCCCTTTCTTCCTGCTTTATAATCTTTATACTCTAAGTGTCTAAATGTAGGTGCTTTTCTATCAAAAGCTACACTTATATGTGTTGGTTTATATATATCTATTATTTTAAACAACATTGTCGTAAATCCATATATAGCATTAGTTTTTAAGCCTTCTTTATTATTCATTTCTGGCAAAGCGTAAAATGCTCTATTTATTATTGAATTTCCATCTATTATAATTAATTTTTTTTCCAAATTATATCACTCCTAAAGATTCTCTATTTTTGTAACATATATATTATATACCAATATGCTATTATTTAATATTCCCATAATAATAATAGTATATTAAAATTAAATATGTTGCAAACAATATATTTTTTTGCTATAATAATAAACATGACATGACCGAGTGGTGGAATTGGTAGATGCAATTAACTCAAAATCAACTGTGTTGATTCATAAGTTTTCATGAGGAAAAGCTAGTATTTATGATATTTTGACAGTTTGATGAGTGCTTTGTATTCAATATTCCTCTTGCATATTCTTGGAAAATCTGGTAGGATATACAAGTAGTTCGGATTTAAAATATAAGCCGCTGTGGCGGAACTGGCAGACGCATACGACTCAAAATCGTACGGGAAACCATATGGGTTCGAGTCCCATCAGCGGCACCAATAAAAAAAACTCTTTAGTATATACTAAAGAGTTTTTTTTATTGTAATATTTTTTCATCTTTGTTTCTAGCCTTGTATAAGTATAAATACCATAGGCATGACTTCTTGAACTCCTAAAACATATCTAAACAAAGCAGGATTTTTTATGTATTTACTTAATAAATCCATACTTCTTATCATATTGATTTTTTCCCAATCTCTAAAACTTTTCCCTCTCTAAAAATATTTATAATCAATCATCATTATTCAGTATAACGATTCGATATTATTTTAAAGTATTTGTCATTTAAAACAAACTTGTAATAAAAGCATATCTGAAAGTATTCTGACTCCAATACTTAATAAAGAGTTCTTTTTACAATTATAGATATAAACAACATCTATCTTAATGGACTGTATAGAGCTACAACCAAAGGCAAACACATATAGTTAAACAATGTGTCCGTGATTTTTCTTTATTATTTTATCATAATAGCTTTATTAATCCATTATAACATTACATCATTTTAAAAAAATTATATAAGAAGTCAAAATTTACATATATATTAATAAAACTTGTAAAAACACAGCTAAATTTGTACAATTAAGTACTTAAAACTTGAAAATACTTACTTTGCTATATATTTTAGATAAATATATAATTTATTTAGTTAAGAAAGGAAGTTGTAAATATAAAAGATAATTTAAAAATAACACTAAAATACATAAAAAGTTATAAAGCTAGATCTTTAACAATTGCTCTGAGTATAATTCTTGCTACATCAACTTATTGTTGGTATTGGTACTCTCTCAAGAAGTGCTCAGCAAGCAGTGGTAGTTAAATAGTATGGGCTTAAAATCAGAAATAAATCAAGACCTCACTCTTAATATATATATTATTAATTTTAGTTGTTTTATTTATTATTCATTTATTAAATAATAAAAAGATAAGGAGTCTAATATGATATTCAGTAGTTTAATATTTTTATTTTTATTCTTTCCAGTCACACTCATTTGCTATTACTTGGCAAATTCTAAGTATAAAAATGTTGTGTTACTTCTAGCAAGTATTGCCTTCTATGCATGGGGAGAACCAAAATATATTTTTTTGATGATGCTATCAATAATAGTAAACTATATATTTGGTATTAAAGTTTCTGACAGTAAAGATAAGAAAATATGGGTTGTGCTTTCTGTGATTTACAATATATCCATTCTTGGGATATTCAAGTATAGCAATTTCTTTGTAGATAATATTAATTTTTTATTAAACACAAATATAACTATACCTGAAATTAAATTACCTTTAGGTATCTCATTTTTCACATTTCAGATAATGAGCTATGTAATAGATGTATATAGAAATGATGCTAAAGTTCAAAGAAAATTAACTAACCTAGCATTATACATAAGTTTATTCCCTCAGCTTGTAGCAGGTCCTATTGTTAGATATCAGACTGTGGCAGATGCCATTGAACATAGAGAACATAATTGGTATAAATTTACTCAAGGCGTAAACAGATTCGTTATTGGTCTTGGAAAAAAGGTAATTTTAGCAAATCAATTAGGTATAATTGCAGATGATGTATTTAATAAGTCATCTGGAGATTTATCAAGACTTGATGTGTGGCTAGGTGTAGTTTGCTATACACTTCAAATATTCTATGACTTTAGTGGTTATAGTGATATGGCTATTGGTTTAGGTAAGATATTTGGATTTAATTTTTTAGAAAATTTCAACTATCCATATATCTCTCAAACAGTATCTGAGTTTTGGAGAAGGTGGCATATATCTTTAAGTACTTGGTTCAAAGACTATGTATATTTCCCATTAGGTGGAAATAGAGTTTCTAGATTAAAACTATATAGAAATCTATTTATAGTATGGTTTTTAACTGGCATGTGGCATGGAGCTAATTGGACTTTTATTATATGGGGTCTATATTTTGGAATATTAATATCAATAGAAAAAGTATTTTTAGAAAGGTTGTTATATAAAATGCCAAGAATCATAAGACACATGTATTTACTTTTTATAGTCATGATTGGATGGGTATTTTTTAGAGCAGAAGATTTACCAAAAGCTATTAAGTTTATAGGTATTATGTTTGGTTCTGGCAATTATCCACTTGTCAGTAATGCATTCAATGTATTTATAATTGAATATTGGTATATAATTGTTGGAGCAATCATTCTATCAACTCCTATTGTAGAAGTTATAAAGTCATTAGTAGTTAAGAAGAAGAAAAATACACTAAATAGCACAATGTGTCAAGTTACTAATGCGGCTTTCATAGTTGTTTGCATGTTTATTGTAATGGTAATGTTAAGTAGCTCAACTTATAATCCATTCTTATACTTTAGATTCTAATTTTGGAGGTATTGACATGAATAAAAATAAACCAAAGATTGTTGCCATTTCATTTTTAATTATAGTATTTGGATTTTTTATACTAAACTTCTCACTTCCAAAGAAAAAATTAAGTATAACTGAAAATAGAAATCTTGCAAAATTCCCAACTATAGAAAATTTTAAAAAAGGTAACTACATAGATAAATTTGAAGAGTACTTTAATGACCATTTTGCATTTAGAGATGAAATGATATCAATAAATACAAAATCTCAAGCTAGTTTAAATAAAACTAAAGTAGGTAACTATTACTTAGGAAAAGATAACTGGATATTAGGTATGTTTCCAAAAGTTTTAAACCAAAACCAATTAAATAGATACGAAAAGTCTATTAATTACTTATCTGTTCTAAGTAAAGATATGGGAAAAGATGTGTATTTTACAATGATGCCACATAAATCTAATATGCTAAAACATTTATATCCTAAGTATGTTGATAATATAAGTAATATAGATATAAATTTAAAGAATTTTAAAAGTAGATTAAATCAAGATTCAATTAAATACATAGATATGGATGAGTATTTTTTAAGCAACTATTCAAATAAAGAAAGAGAAAATTTATATTTTAAAACTGACCATCATTGGACTGGATATGGAGCATTTGAAGGCTTTAAAATGATGGCATCAAATATGGACTTGGGTCTTTCTAAGCAAGATTTAAGAAATCATTTTAATAGCTACAAAAAGTCTATAGTTACTGATAAAAAGTTTGTAGGAAGTTATAATCAAAATATAGATATGCTAATTAAAGAAAATGAATATGTAGTTTATATGACAAAAGATAACCAAGATTATAGCTTTGACATAAATGGAAAAGAAAAAGAAGAAAGACAGGTCTATGCAACTAAAAGAAGTGATAAAAAGTGGGATTATGGTGGGGCATACATTAGAGGAGCTCAAACTAATATATTAACTGTAAAAAATCCTAAAGCATTATTAGATAAAAAAATACTAATATTTAGAGATTCATACCAGGCTCCTACAACACTTTTATTTGCTGATATGTTTAATGAAGTAGAGATAGTAGACCCTAGAAATATAAATTCAATAGATAAAACATACAAAGATATGATTGAGGAAAGCAATGCCGATGTTGTAATGTTTATGTATAATAGCTCTGGGTTTGATTCAATGATAGATGCGATGATAGATAAAGGAATAGTATAATATAAAAATATTAACTAAAATTAATTTTAAGGGATTATTTCAAAATAAAAATTTGAATCATCCCTTTTTTATACCAAAACCGGAAAAGAGACTATTTATCTAACAATGCATATACCTACCATATAAACTTATAAACAACCTCTCTACACTATGTTATCTTTTTAAAAATATCAATATATATCTTATATTAGCATAGCATAAACAATTAAAAAATAATCCCATACGTCTTTTTTACAATAGAGATAAAATCACAAAAATTCTTAGACAGCCACTTATCCTTATGATAAATTAATTGTGAAAAAATATTATAGTCTGTAGTATAAGGAATCTTAACCAATTCATGTTTTTTTAATTCCTTTTCTACTGCAAGCTCTGGAAGAAGGCACAATCCAAGCCCACTAAGTACTGTTTGTTTAATTACCTGAATACTTCCAGTTTCAAGAACTATTTTGGGTACTATAGATGATTCAGATAGCTCTTTCTCAAATAAACTTCTATAACAACAACTCTTTACTGTCAAAATAAATGGAACATTTTTAAAATCCTGAATATACACCTTTTCTTTTAAGGCTAACTTAGTTTCTGGAACTGATAAGATACAGATTGGCTCCTCATTTTTTAATACAGAAATAGTAGATTTATCATTTATAGGTAAATCAAGTATAAATGCTATGTCAATCGTATTATCAGCAAGTAAAGGAACAAAATCAGAAGAATCTAGAGTTTTTATAAAAAGGTCAACATCTGGATATTTCTCTTTATATACTTTGATAATCTCAGGTAACTTAAAAATACAAATAGATTCTGATGCTCCAATAACAATACGCCCATAATTATCTTTCTCTTTATACATCTTTTTTATATCAGATGATAATAAAAGCATTTTTTCAGCATATGGAACCAACTTCTCACCTTCTCTAGTCAATTCTACACTTTTTCCTATACGTTCAAAGAGATGTACATCCAATTCCTTTTCTAATTGTTGTATATGAGCTGTAATATTTGATTGTGCATAGTTCAAATGTTCAGCAGTTCTAGTAAAATTTTTAATTTTACTAAGTGTTAAAAATGTATTTAAATGCTTTAATTCCATATCTATGTACCTCATTTCATCTAAATATCAGATTGATATAATCAAATCAATCTATTTCACAAATAATTAGATTGATGTTAACATACAGATATACTAAAAGTCAAACAAAAATAAAATCTAAAGGAGATTCTAATGTTATCAAAAACTAATATAATTGAAGAAGTAAATAATATTGAACAACTGTACGTATACAAAAAATTAGGAAAAATAAACAATAATATACTAAGTGTTGTATAAGTAGCAAATAGAAGCTTAGATTTTCATGTTCATGAAAAATCAGATGAATTGTTTTATGTAATAGAGGGAGGATTTAATTTGGAAACTCCAGAAGGATTAACAGAAGTTAAAGAAGGAGAATTTATCATTGTACCTCAAAATACAATACATAGACCAGTAGTTAAAAAACTTACAAAATTTCTAATGATTGAATTAGAAGGAACTCTTAATAAAAAAATAGTGGTAATTTATATGAAGACTAGCCTATTTTGTAATCTATAAAAATCATTCATAAGTAATGATAATACTATAGTACTTCTCTTCAAAACATATAGAATTCCATATAAAAAAGCCACAATATATAATACTTGTGGCTTTTAAGAATTTATACATATAGTTTAAGCTTATACTGTCAATTTATAAACTAATTTGCTTTTATATAATTTTATATTCAGTGTTATAATTCATTACAACTTTTTATCTAATTTATTATATACAACAGCACCACAAATAAATTGAAATAAAATAAGTAATCCAAGAACAATTAAAACCCACCTACTTGTCAGCATTACAGAGAACACACTCAATATAGAAACAATAAGTATAAGAATTACGAAAACATAAGACATGATTTGATTAGTAATACGTCCAGATTTGTCACGTAACATAATTCTTCTTTCATCATTCATCTCTATCCTTTGATTCTCTATCTTTTCTTTATATTCTACAGCTCTTTCTGGTTTACTCCAATATATATATTGAAAAATCATACATACCCCAGGACCCAAAGTAGCTCCAGATAATCCCCAAATCAAAGCCTCAAATGAAAACTCTGTAAGTGTAGCCAATAAAACAAGTAAAATTCCACAAATAAAATATCCAATTCCAACATATAATCTGTCCTTTTTCATTTTTACTCCTCCTCATAAATAAATATTTCTTCAATATTCATATCAAAATATCTTGCTATCTTAAAAGCTAATATAATAGAAGGATTATATCTACCATTTTCTAATGAACCTATAGTTTGCCTTGATACTTGCAAAGCAGATGCAAGTTCTTCTTGTTTTATACCTCTCTTTTTTCTTATTTCTTCTAATCTATTTTTCACTTTGCTCTCCTTTAATACCTCATTTATGTAAAGTCTACTTTCCATAATTATACAACGATATCCATCTTATGTAAAGTATGCTTTCCATTTATCAAAAAAAATAACAGACCATTTCCAGTCTGTAATTTTAAAGGTTTATATTGTTCGTTAATTTTGGGATTGTTTCTTAATTGGAATCCAAACTTCTGTTGTATAATCAGGAGCATTAATATCACCATTAGGATAAAGTTCAATATCTGGTACATTAGCATATACATATCCAGAGCTTGGTAACCATTCAGTAATAATTCTTTTTTGTAATTCTTGTATTGCCAAAGCATTTGGCATTGGGGAAATACATTCAAATACTGCCCATGTACCTGATGGTATAAAGTATTCATAAGTATTTTCTACTATAGGATTATCCGTTGAGACAGCAATGTAATAATCTAAACCTTTACTATCTGTACATACACTAACTCCAAGCAACCCATGAGGTTCGTTATTTATTAACTCTGAAATCTTATCAATTGTTCCATTTTTTATGGATTTATCCCACAATTTAGGAACTTTATCAAAACACTCTTCTACAATCATATTCATACTTTCTTTTATACCAACAATACGGAATCCTTTCTTTTCTACAATACGATACTGCATTTCTAAGTTCCCTTTTACATAAATAGTTAATGTCATCTTGGGATATGCTTTTAAAACAACTCCCTTTGCTCTAGCCGCAGAAGGGGAAATGCTATGTATATTTTGAAAAGCCCTATTAAAAGATGTGGGTGAATCATAACCATATTTCTCAGACAGCTCTAAAATTTTAATATTACTATTTTGTAGTTCAAATGCTGCCTTAGTCATACGTCTACGTCTAATATATTCAGACAAAGGTACTTCTGCAATATATGAGAACATTCTTTGAAAATGGAAGGTTGAACAACATGCAATTTTTGCTGCTTCTGCATAATCCACTCCACTTTCAAGATTGTCTTCAATATAAGTAATAGCTTGATTTAATTTATTTATCCATTCCATTTAACATTCCCTCCAAGCAAATTATACAGTTTAATAAAATAATATACCTCTCAATCTATGCACAAAATTGTAAGATTTAAAATACTATTTCAACAATAGATACAGATTCAGTTTAAAGTATAACATTTACTCATTTAGCTATCAATTTTATATTGGCTTTATATCAAGTCCAATAATTTACATTAATAATCCTCTTTTACATAAAATTTATCAACTAATAATGCTGAAATTAGATTATACAACTGTACAACAAAAGAGTTCAATGACATTATTCCATATAATGCATTGAACTCTTTATAGAAATTAATTTAAGTAAAACTAAATTAAATATTAAACTGTTTTATATATTACAATATCCAACTATTTTATAGTCTTCTGGTATTTTATAATCTTTGTCTTGAGTGCCTAAATTCCATTTTAACTCAAACATAGTTGCACTTATTATTGTTGCAAAATAAAGCATAACTATACCAACATCTATTTTTTCTTCATACAAATTAGTATGACCATCTTTTCTAACTGCTAAAACTACAACTCCTCCATCAACTATAAATCTCCATGGTTGTCTATTTAATGTAGATGGAGCTAATCTTGCATAATGGAATGCGTCAAGAAGCGCTCTCTCTTCTAATATATTTGTATTTGCATTATTTCCCCACTCATCCATATAAACTACTTCTTCTACACCTAAACGAGAAGAACTATTGTCTGAAACAACTTGCATATCAGATTTTGAATAATTATCACCAGTCTTTGTAGCATTTAGTACTTTAGTATTGCTTGCATTTTCTCCATATCCAATGGCAATAATTCCTGTTACCTCTTTGTCTGAGTCAATTCCAAGTTTATCTAATACCTTTTTACTATCCTCAAAAGTAACCCAACAAGAACCTATTCCAAGGTCTGTTACCTTAAAAATTATATTTTCTCCTATGTATCCTGAATTTTCGATGTAATTATCTTTTACTTCAGATAATATTATAATATAACTTGGAGCATCTATCATGTTTCCTTTATATCCTGCTATTTTATCTAAATTGTCAAAAACTTCACTTCTATTCATTACTCTTATATCAACGTCTATCTCTGGAACTAGTTTCTTACAAGATTCTGAGTATTTCTTAATCTCACTAAGATACTCTTTTTTAATATCTGTCTTTTTATATTCTCTAACAGACTTTCTATTTAATATGATTGTTTTATAATTCATAATTTTATCCTCCCCAAACTAGTATATTATTAATTATATACCCATTAATGTGATATTTTACGCATTTGCTTAATAAATAATAATTACAATTTTGTAATTATTATTTATTAATAATATTCCACTTTTACATTCATAATGACCAGTTGTGCAAAATCCATTGCCAACCTTCAAATAAAAACATATTATAAAGATAATATAAAATAAACAAACAAATCTTAACAAAAAATTAAACTTTTTTTACACGAAAGAAGGCTTCCCGTTGCCTTCTTTATTTTTTATAAAAAAATAGACTGCTTCTAAAATGATTTTACATTTTTGAAACAGCCAAAGTATTTTATAATGACAACTATATTTGAGGATGTGAGGGAGAGTTGCCATTATAAATTTAGGGTAATTATATTATGTTTTAAGCTAGTTCTTTCTATATTTCTATAATACATTACATATATGAATTTTATATGATATTTGTATAAACAACATATGAAATTATATATTTTAATTATATTAAATCTTATTATTACATTTACTGCAACAATACTCATAGGTCTCTACATTATTTGGAATATTTACAAATACAAATTCTTTACAGTTGTCGCAATACTTTAATATAGATATAGTTCCACAAGTGTAACATTCAAATGTCACACACTCCTCACACTCTTCTATTACTTCAAATTTTTTACTATGTTCACCACACTCTGGGCACTTGCGATTATTTACATTCATAAATACTCCTCCTTATTAGTATAGTTAAAAACATGTCAAAAACTTAATCAAATGTATTTTATATTACTTATTATATATTCTATAATAAATCATATTCCTAGATAATAAAACAAATTAAATAAAAAAAAACCATAAATTTTAAATTTATGGATTAATTCTTGTAATGATAACTCTATTTGAGGATGTGAGGGAGGGTTATCATTACAATAGGGTATTATATTATGGTTTTTAAGCTAGTCTTTCTATACTCTATATAATACATCTGTTATATGAATTTTATATGATTTTTACATAAATATTTTATGAAGTTTAAATTTTTTGACTAATTTTGTATCTGTAAAAAGTTCTCTAAAAATCCATAACATCATAAAAATCCAACATTTAAGTAAAACATCATAAAAAAATTTGTTCAATAATCTTAACAAGTTATATCACCTCATTAACGATTATTAACACAAAACTAAACAATCAATCATAAATTATTCCTAAAACTTAATTTTGATAATTATTGATATACAATCTCTTGATTATCAATCTTATTTTGCATTTCTAATAAAATTTCTTCAACTGAATTGTCAAATATATTGCCTAAATAGACTCTTTTTTCTTTTTGAATGGAATAAGATTTTACACTGCCATCAGAAGAAATATATACATGGCTCCATTCTGCACCATATTTTGAAAATCTTTCTCTTATATCTTTAAACCTCATATCTTCTATTTTTATTGCTCTTCCTCTAGCTCCCCTTACTACTGTATGCCCTCTTTTTATCAAACTAGTTATTTTTATATCTTCTTTTAATTTAACATGTATGTTATCATTCTCTGAATATACATTCCATATTACTTTATGACGATAATCATCTAATTCTCTTATCAAACTTCTTTCAATAGTAAAACTATCTTTAGTTACTATAATTAAATCAAAATGGTCTAACATATATTGAAATACTTCTTTCATATCTTTGTTTTTTAGAATACCTTCACCAATAACTTCTATAAACCTACACCCTTTTTCATACATACACTTTAATAAACTTATAACTTCAGAAAAATATTGAACCCTATTGTCATTACCATCTATCTCTATTGTAAAGTATAAAGGTGTAAGATATACTTTATTTCCTGTTATCTCAAAAACACTTGATAATGTTTGTTCCTCATCTTCAAAGGTTAAATATTCATTATCATAAAACATAAAAAATTCCATAACCTTATCTCTCATGTCAGGGATATTTCTATATCTGTTGGATAATATATCTAATATATCTTTAGTAGTATTTTTCCCATCACATTCTGCTAGTACAACAACTTGCTTCCAACTTAAACTATCCACACTTCCTATACTTTTTTCATATCCATTTGCCTCATCATAAATAGGTCCAATTATGATATTTTCTTTTGGCCACATATGAACTCTAGTTCCATCTTTTAATTTCGGATATTTGTTTTTTACAGATTCATAAAATCTAATTATATCACCCATGATTTTTAACTACCCCCTATATTTTAAATATTACATGCTAAAAATAACAATTTATTTACATTAATTAAATAATTATTAAAAATTAATAATTGTATCTATTTAATAGGGTTTTACACCAATTTTATATATATGTCATTGATGTTTATATACACAAAAAACCTTATTAATTAGACTTTAATGTAATTCTTACTACTTCTGGTTTACAATTAAGTCTAATGAGAACTTTTGAACCTCCTAAGCCTTTATTTAAAACCATAGTGCTACTACCTTTTTCATATTTTCCCCAATCATACTTAGGAAAAAACTCTCTATTTGGAGATAGTACACCTCCAATAAAAGGTATTCTTATTATACCACCATGAACATGACCAGCCAGAACTAAATCAGCTCCCCATTTTACATATTTTTCAAAGAAAAATGGTGTATGAGCTAAAAGTATATTATACTCATTTTCGTTTATTTTACCTAACTTATCTTGTACAAAACTGTCACGCAATTCTAACTTTTTATTATTAGCAAAAAAATATGGATAGCATTCCAATGGTATGATTAAACCATATAGATTAATATAACTATCTCCTTTATATATTCTTACAGATTCATTTTCCATATTTATTATTTTTTTTGAATACAATTCCTTAAAATAATCCCTATATAGATGTTTGTATTTTTTTATTAAAGATTTTTGTTCATGATTTCCAATTATATGGTACACTTCATATTTTTTTACTAAATTATCAATTAAATCTAATGCAATTTGAAAATTTTTATTTTCTCCATCAACTAAGTCTCCTGTTATAAATATAACATCTGGATTTAAGGATTCAATTTTATCTATCAATGTTTTATTATTGTTTTTATCAAATACCTTATTATGTAAATCACTTACTTGAACTATTTTAAAATCATTAAATTCTTTTGGAATTTTTTCATTAAATATGGTATATTCTGTTGTTTCTATATGTTGAGTCTCATACTTATACAGAATATATAAGATTGCTAATACTAATACTGTCAATATAACTTTCATAATCATATATTCTTCCTTTTTATTATATTTTATTAATATTATTATAATGCTTTTATGTTTATTTTAAAACAATAATGTTAGTACATGCATACAAATCTTTTCGACATTATAAAAATAAGTTATCCATTTTGGTAATAAATATTTATTCCCAAAATAGATAACTATAAAATTATCTATAAACTTCTATATTATGAAATACAGTTCTTCCGTTATTTAAATTTTTATATAAATGTTCTAGTATTCCATCAAATCTAATTGAATGTCCAGACTCTAAAATATAAGTTTTTCCATCTACATTAAGTTCAAGTTTACCTTCTATTACAAGTACATACTCTTCCAGAACATGACTATGTGTAGATGAAACATGAGTACAATTTGCTTCAAGCTCAATTATAAAAAGTTCAAACCTCCTTTGAGGGCTAAAAGGATATATAGGATACAACTTCATATTGCCTTGTTGTTCAATAATAGGTTCTACATCCTCTTTTTTTATAACCTCATAAGTGTTTGTATTTTCATTTAACAGTGTCGTAAAGTTTATTTTGAATCCAGATGAAATTTTCCATAAGGTAGATACAGTGGGGCTAGATTCACCTCTTTCAATCTGCCCCAGCATTGCTTTACTAACTCCTGTCATCTTTGAAGCTTTATCTAAACTTATACCCATATCTTGTCTTAATAACCTTAAGTTTTCTCCTACATTAGGAAATTTATTATCCATGTTAAAATCCTCCTGATAGCCTATTTGTATTCTATGATTTTTACTCCTGTAAGCTCTACTATCTCTTTTAATTTTAACATATGGCTATTGCAAATTTCATCAAATTCATACATATAATCTTCAAGCCCTAATGCTTTATATTTATCAAGTCCAAATTTATGATATGGAAGTAATTCCATCTTTCCACCTAAAACATTTTGCTTTACAAATAATGCAGTGTTTCTTATATTTTCTTCACTATCATTCACTCCAGAAATAATTGGTACTCTTATAACCATAGATTTGTTTAATTTTGAAAGTCTACATATATTTTCTAATATTATCTCGTTACTTACTCCTGTATATGCTCTGTGAACATTATCATCCATAGATTTTATATCTACAAATATATGGTCTATTTTTTCAAAGACATCCTTCACTTTATCCCACTCAAAATATCCACAAGTCTCAATTGCTATGTTTATACCTTTATTATAAAAAGCATCAACTAATTCTCTTAAAAATTCAATTTGAAGTGTGGGTTCTCCTCCAGAAAAAGTTACTCCTCCGTTAGACTCAAAGAAAAATATAAAATCTTTTTCAACTTCCTTTACAATCTCTTCAACAGTCATTTCTTCAGTCATTATACAGATAGCATCATTAAGACATGTTTTAACACATTTTCCACACAAATCACACTTATCATTTATTTGACTTCTGTCAAATAATGAACTTATATTTTGAGGACAAACATCTGTACACCTATTACAAGATATACACTTATCCTTCATGACTCCTAGCTTTACTATATTGCTCCATGAATCTGGATTAGAACACCACTTACATTTTAATTTGCATCCTTCTAAAAATATAGTAGTCCTTATTCCATCACCATCATTTACTGAAAAATGTTGTACCTTTACAACTTTACCTTTTTTACTCATAATCTACCTCATAATTAAAATTTACTGTGTGAGTTTCTGGCTATTATAGCATCTTGCATCTCTCTTGATAAATTAACAAATTGAGTACTATATCCAGCAACTCTAACTAATAAATCTTTATATTCTTCTGGATTTTCTTGAGCTTTTAATAAGACATCATTTGATATTGTATTAAATTGTACGTGGAATCCACCTAGTGCAAAATATGATTTTACCATAGAAGTTAGATTTCTAAGCCCTCTTTCTGTTTCAACCAAATCTTGATTAAATCTCAAATTTAGAAGTGTTCCTCCAGTGTGAACATCATGATTTATTTTTGATGCAGATTTCATAGCTGCCAATGGACTTGTTGTATCAGTTCCAACAAATGGAGAAACTCCTTCTGTCAAAGGTTTTGTAGCTTTTCTTCCACATGGAGTTGCACCTACTATTTTTCCAGTTGGAACATAGTTTGATATACCCATAAATGCACTATTAAATTTAGAACCAAAAATATCCTTATATTTTCTAGTTTCACTGTAATAAAAATCAGAAACTTCAATAGCCAATGAATCTACATAATCATTGTCATTTCCATATTTAGGAACATCTAAGGCAAGTTTTCTTAATTCTTCATAGCCTTCCCAGTCATTATTTAATGCTTTTGTTAACTCTTCTAATGTAGTCACCTTATCTTCAAATACTAATTTTTTTATAGCTGCCAATGAGTTTGAAACTACACCTAGACCTATGCCTGTTAAAACAGGTCCTATATTGTATTTTGCCCCACCTTTACTTAAATCAATACCTTTATCCAAACAACCATCTACACAGGTAGATAAAAATGGTCTTGGTACTATTTCTTTATGAATTTGTTGAGCAACAGTAGTTCCTATAACAGAATTCTTGATAAGATATGCTAGTTGCTTTAAAAACTCTTCTTTAACTTCTTCAAAAGATGCAAATTCATTGATATTTTTTACATCTAACCCCATTTTTTCTCCAGTTAATCTACTCTTCCCTTCATTCATAGCATATTCTAGTGCTGCTGCAAAATTAATATTTACTGCTGAAGTCCATTGACCTGTCTTTCTAAAGTGAGGAACTACACAACCACAATTGCTCCAATCTCTTGCATCTTCTGCATCATATCCATCTTGAAGTAACATTTGTGCCCCTGCACTATCACTGTGTATAGCAGGAAAACCAGTACCTTGTTTTACTAATTTCGCAACTGCCATAACAAAATCATCTGGTGCTCCCTGACTTATTCTAACACTTAAACCTGGTTGATGAGTTTTTACACTTTCTGTTGCCTTTAAACACATATATGAAATATCATTCGTTCCATCAGTTCCATTTCTCTTTTTGCCACCAACAGTAAGGTTTTGAAATTGGTTGTATCCTGCAAAATAATTTGCTGTATTTGCTGATATTGTCCATACCCACTCTGATAGCTTAATCCATAGAGCCTCTATCAACTCTTGAGCCTCTGATTTAGTTATATTTCCTTTTTTAGTATCTTTTTCATAATATGGATACATATATTGGTCAAATCTACCTAAGTTCAATGCTAATGGATTTTCAGATAAAACACCACCTAATTGCACAAACCATACAAATTGTATCGCTTCATAAAAACTAGTTGGAGGATTTGCTGGTACATTCTCACATACTTCTGATATTTTTATAAGTTCTAACTTTCTTTTTGAATCTTTCTCTGATTCACTCATTTCTTTTGCAAGTTTTGAATATCTATTTGCCAATGTCATGATACCATCTGCAACAATAGAAATAGACTTATAGAAATCTATTTTTTCAATATTTTCTGAAATTGATATATCTAATTCTTTTATCTTCTTATCTGCTTCTTTCTTTATCCCCTTATATCCTTTTACAAATAGTATATCTTGATAATCTGGAGTTACTTCCCCTACTGCCTGTCTCCACTTAGAATCATTATCTATTATTCCTGTATCTACCAATATCTTAGCTGTATCTTCTGGAATTCTTGCTAAAAAAACTTCTTCCAAAGATTTACCCTTCCAATATGGAAATATCTCTTTTCTTATAAATTCTATTTGCTCTTTTGATATGACATATGGGTCTTGAGTTCTTTCATCAAAAGTATCCATTTCCTTATCTACCCATTGCCAAGAAAATTCTGGTGTTAATATACCTGTTCTTCTAAATTTACCAGCTGTACCTACAATTAATTCATTCTCAAATATTTTTATAGGAAGTTCTTTGCATGCATCTAAAAAGGCTTTCGCTCTTCTTATACATATGGCTTCTCCCTCAGTCTTTTTATGTGATTCTGTAAAAATTCTAGCCCTTTCACAACATATCATAGGTTTAGAATTAACGTATTCTTGTCTAAATGCTTCTATTCTATCAGTTTGACTCATTTAAAATCCCCCTTTGGATAATATATATTAACTTTTGTATGTTATAACATACTTTAATTATATTATACTGTCCTTTAACATAAAATGGCAACCACAAATAATATATTTTTGAATAAAAAACATTACTAAAGATAAATATGAATTTTATTTTATAATTTATTTCTAACCTGTCATAATTTATTTATTACATTAATGACTTGAAATATCAAATTCATATTCTAAACTCAATTTTAGTACTTTAGTAGATTTTTTAACTTTGTTAACTTTAACATGTATATCATTCATATAGGGAAGTTCTACAGAGCCTACACCTTCATTAAATATTTTTATAACTTTATCTGAAAAATCTTTCTCAGTTAAATCAGTATTAGTTAATGACTTAAATATGTTGTACATAAATTTAATATATTTATCACTTTCAGCTAACTTTTTATTATCAGGATATTCTTTAGCACAGAGAATATCTACTACTGATTTTCCTTTTTTGTTATCTTCAGACATAGAGTAAAATAAACTTCTAATATCTTTTTCAGGTGGCTTTTCAAATCCATTTATAGAAACTACAAAACTTCCATCTGAATTTGAATTAACTACCTTATAACCACTATCCGTTATAGCCTTTGAAAATTTTTGAGATAAATCTTTTTTAACTTCTTCCAATCCTTCTACAGTACTAGCTTTTTTTGAGTAATCCTCAAATAATTTAATAGAGTCATTTTTTTTAGCTTCAATTGAGTTGTTTGATGAATTTTCACTAGCTTGCTCTGAGTTATTTAAATCTTCATTGGATACAGTTGTTGTGCATCCTACCATTAAGCTTGAACTTATACTTAAAATTACTATCATAGCTAAAATATATTTTTTCGCCTTCATATATATTTTCCTCCATTGTATTTCTACTTTTCAAGTTTTTATTAATTACATCCTGTATTACAATATCTTGTATTTTTATTATTTTTATGGTTAGTTTTTCAATATATATCACCTTTCTTTGTAACTAATTCTTATAATTAAGATTAGTAAAATTATAAATTTCTTTATGCTTAAAAATAAGGATGTTATCTTTTATTATTAAAAAGATAACATCCTTATTTTTAAGTATCAATATAGATGCCCCAACTAGTAACTTAATCGACCCAACTGTCAGCATCTTGATTCAATGGTATGCATATATTTAGTATAAATTTGTCTTTCTGATTTTCAAATAATAATTCTCCATTATACTCTTGTAAAGACGATTTAATACTTTGAATTCCTATTCCATGTACAAATTTATCCATCTTATCTGTTAACAGTATATTTTTATTAGAAATAACATTATTTGCTTTACTATTCTCACATTTAAGTACAAAAAATGATTTTGTTATAGTTCCTTTAATTCTAATATATCTATCAATATTTTCATCTGATATTTTCTCACATGCTTCTATTGCATTATCTAAAATATTGGCAAATATGCTTGACACATCTATGGGTTTTATAAAATCAACTTTTGAAAAGTTTATGTCACAAATAAATTTAATTCCCTTTTTGGCAGATATTTCACTCTTCTCATTGATTATAATGTCTAATATCATGTTTCCTGTATTATAAATAGATTTGAACTCTCTAATTTCATCTTTTAAATTATTTATATATTCATTAATTTCTTTGCCATCATTTTTAAGATTATCTATACAGCAAATATGATTGTTTATGTCATGATAAAGCTTCTTAACCCTCATATGAGATTCTTGAATACTTAAATAATGAGTATATTGCATATCTAACTTATTTTTTATTAATTCATTCTGAGATTTTAATTTATTATCTTTTATTATTTGCCTAAACAATAATATAAGAACAATGGTGCTAGCTCCTATTATCTTTGGATTTACAAAATTCTCAAAATAATATGGTTCTGAATGTAACCATCTAAACCGTTCTAATATTCTTGATATATAGACTCCAATTATATTCATGGTGTTAGCCATTAGAGCAAATAACAAATATACATAATTCCTTTTATCTTGGCTAAGCAATTTAAATCGATTATACAGAAAACTAAGTATCATATATACAAATATAATAAGTAGATTACTGTATATGTAAACCTTTATATTATCAGAATCAGATGCCAAAAGCCACTCTTTAGATGAAACAAAATTACCTGTAACTACAAAAAATAAAATTCTATCTACAACATCTTTAAAACAATCATAATAAATATTAAATAGGAAAAAGAAAATTATAAATTTAATATATCCTATGTTGTAAAAATAATTATAATATATCGCCCATACAATAAATACTACAACATCAATCAAATAGTACATATTATTAATATAATTTTCTTCTATATTAAATAATCTAGTTATTTTAACTATAATATAAATTAATCCCAATAAAGTATAAAATACTATTTGTTTGTCTTTTTTATTATCTTCTTTATAAATTAATATCCTTTTCAGAATAATAAATCGTACACATATAGATACAATTAATAATAAATCAGACATAAAATTTAACATATTGTATCACCAAGAAATTTCAAAAATTTTTCCTTAACCTCTTTATATCTATATCTACTAATAGGTACTTCTTCTCCACTTTCTAAAATAGCAATATTGGGCTTTATATTTTCTACATAACTTAGATTAACTATAAAGCTTTTATGACATCTTACAAATTTATCTAGTTTTAAATCTTTTTCTATTTTTCCTAGACTATACTTTACTCCAAAACCCTTATTTATTGTGTGTATTAACATATCTTTTTTTTGAATTTCTATATATTTTATTTCATTTAAATAAATCTTGTATGTATTAGACTTGTTCTTTATTACAATGTAATTACTTTTATTTGTTTCAATATCTTTAATACAAGTTAATATATGTTTTTTTAATTCTTCTAATTCTATGGGTTTTAACAAATATCTATAAGCTCTTACTTCATATCCTTCTTGCACATAATCTATTAAAGAGGTTATAAATATTATCTCCATTTTATTATCTACTTCTCTAATCTTTCTTGCAGTATCCATTCCATTCATTTGCTCCATTAGTATATCAAGAAGAAGTATATCTATATCTTTTAAACTCACTTTGAGTAAATCTTCTCCAGAACTATATTTTTGTATTTCATACTCTACATTAATAATTTTTAATATATTATAAAGATATTCTTCTATTAAACATTGTGTTTCTTTTTCATCTTCACAAATTGCTATCCTAATCATAAGTTCCTGCTACTCAAAATATGGTCAAATATATCCATATAGAGATTTTTCCTTTTTCACTGAACCTCGCCTTACCTAAGCGACTACGATTTTGTATAGTTCTCCAAAGGCTTAAATTCCGAAGTTAGCCCTCCGTACATATATAAGCACTCTTGAACCACGTGTGTGCGAATCAATTTGATTTTAAGCTAGCTTATATTTTTTAGTATTTTTAAGATTAATACTTGCATTTAAATCCCTATCTATAGATAATTCACATTTGTAAACTCTATCTTTGAGTTTTAAGTTTCTTTTAATCTCTCCACACTTACTACAAGTCTTTGATTATGGATAAAATCTATCTGCAACTCTAAGTTCTATGCAATTATCCTTACATTTAGATGTTAGTTTGGTTCTAAATCCATAGAGTTTTTGACTCACAATAGCTTTTGATAAATGCTTATTTTTCATCAAGTTAGAAACTGCTAAATCTTCAATTACTATATAAGATGGCTTGTTTTTCGCTATCTCGCTTATAGTTTTATTTATATAATCAGTTCTTATATTAGCTAATCTTTGATGAAGTTTTTGTACTTTGACTACTTGTTTTTGAATATTTTGACTAGTAGCTCTCCCTTCTTCTATTTTATTTCTTATTTTTAAACTTTCATATTTCCTTGAAAGTTTTATCAGTTCTCTTTTTAACCTCTTTTCAACTTCCTCATTATCTCTAATCTTTTTCTTGTATTTTCTTAATCCATATATGCGACAACTAATCATCTATTATCATTCCTTTAGCACTAGCATTATTGTCTGAGAAATTCAACCTGATTTTTAAATCATCTTTTTAATTAGAAGTTGAAACCCTTGTATAAATGTTTATAGTGTTTACTCATACAATCACACTTTTCTGTGATTGTATTATACTATATTTGATTATATTTAAATATATTTTTATTTTCTAATTACAACGCCTTATACACTTTCTTATTACACACTATTGAAATTTTTTAATTGATATATTTAAATGTGATTTTAAATATCCGATACCTTAGAATAACATTTTTAAATTATTCTTATCAATACTCAAGATTTAAATAAAATCTAAAAGGTTATAACTGATACGAATATATATAAAGAATAACATTTATTGATAAAAAAAGTGTCTCAAAGTCATTTTGAGACACTCTCCATCTTTATTTAGTTAATTTTTTAATCCTTAAGTAATACATTATTCTTCTATATAATTGTACCAAATACAAAATTAATAACATAATTTGCAATGCGATAGTACAAATATCTACTCCATAACCATTAAATAAATTTCTTATTTCAGTGAACAATAAATATATAAAAATAACTACTAAAATAGTAAATAAAAATACATTCATGAATAAAATTGATTTTACTTTGTCTTTTTTATCCAAATCACTATATAATTTAGGAGGTACATCTTCATATATTTTACTCCATACATACCATGAAGATGTACCTATAAAACTACCAATGCTTCTAAATATAAGATTCCACCCTCTATACTTATGTTTATTAAAATAATCTTCCTCAGCATCATAATAATAATCAATGGCATATTTTATTTTTCTTGGAGTTCCTTTATAAAAATAAAATATTCCTCCAAATTTACTTATCTTATATAAATTATATCCTTGTTCTTCCATATCTTCTAACCATTCTTCTATCCTATCAGGTGAACTATACCAATCAAATTTAAACTTCATTTTCTTTTCCATAAAATTCACCTCCAAAATGATATTTTTGACATATGATAATCTGTCTTAATAATTATATCATTTTGATATTAATTTTAGGTTACAATTGGATATCTAAAAATCTATTTAAATAGCAATAAACTAATAGCCATAACAACCATTCCTGCAATTAATCCGTAAATTGATAGATGATGCTCACCATATTCTCTAGCTGATGGTAATAGTTCATCAAGTGATATAAATACCATAATACCTCCCACAAGAGCAAACACAATTCCAAGTGTAGTGTCATTTAGAAAATTTCTAAGAAGTACATACCCAATAATTGCCCCTAAAGGTTCTGACATTCCAGATAAAAAAGAATAATAGAAAGCTTTCTTTTTATCTCCTGTAGCGTAATACACTGGTACAGATACAGATATTCCTTCTGGTATATTGTGTATAGCTATTGCTATAGCTATTGGTATCGCTATTGTAGCATCATCAAGCGCCGATATAAATGTAGCTAACCCTTCTGGAAAATTATGAATTGCTATAGCCATTGCTGTAAATATCCCAGTTCTTAAGAGAGATTTATTTTTTTGTATATTTTTTTCATCCAAATTTTCCATTTTCTTTATCTCATGAGGATTTTCTTCTTGAGGAATTAACTTATCAATAATTGCAATGATAGCCATTCCTGCAAAAAAAGCTATTACAGTTGACCAGCTTCCTAATTTTTCTCCCATAGACTTTGTTAGAGCTTCTTGTGCCTTAGGAAATATTTCTATCATAGATACATAAATCATAACACCAGCAGAAAATCCTAAACTTACAGAAAGAAATTTAGTATTGGTCTTTTTAGCAAAAAACGCTATACAACTTCCTATTCCAGTAGACAAACCTGCAAACAAAGTTATTAAAAACGCAAACATTATATTACTCAATTAAATCACCTTCTTATTAATTGATATTGATTATCATTTTCTTTTATAGTATCATATCTTTTTTTTATAGTCAATATTTATAGTAATTATAGACAATAAAAAAGCAGAGTATAAACTTAATCTCTGCTTTTTCTTTATAGTATATTAAATTTATTTATTTAAAAAGTCTACTGCATATTGAACATATAAGGCAGTTCCAATCTCTAAAGCATCCTCATCTATATTAAAACACCCATGATGATGAGGATAACAAGCTCCTTTAGCTTCATTTCTAGCCCCTACAAATGCCAATGCACCAGGTGCAATATTCATAAACTCAGCAAAATCCTCTGCTCCTGTTACTTTTTCAAATAGTGCTATACTTTCTTTTCCAAATAGCTTAATTACTGCTTCTGTAGCTATCTTTGAACATTCCCTGTCATTTATAACAGCTGGTGTTAAATATCCATACTCTAACTCAGCCTCTGCTCTATATGCTTCTGCTGTAGATTTTGCTATACGTTCTAAAATCGTAGGAATTTGTTTTCTAAGTTCTGGATTAAATAATCTTATTGTACCTTCTAGAACAGCTTCACTTGCTATTACATTAAATCTTGTTCCAGAATTTAAAATTCCAACACTTACAACTAGCGGCTCTAAAGGACTGACTTCTCTACTAACCATGGATTGTAAGTTCATAACTAATGCAGAACTTGCAAGTACCGCATCAACACCTTGATGAGGAAGTGAACCATGACCACCCTTACCTTTTACAGTAATTTTGAAGAAATCAGCAGAAGCCATTCTTGGACCTTCTTCAACTGACACAGTCCCACACTCTACATCACTCCAAAGATGAATTCCAAATACACCATCTACACCTTCCATAGCGCCATCTTTAATCATAGCTCTTGCACCTTTACCTACTTCTTCTCCTGGTTGAAAAAATAATTTCACAGTTCCATTAATATCATCTTTAATATCATTCAAAACCTTAGCTGCTCCTAAAAGCATTGATGTGTGACCATCATGTGCACAAGCATGCATAAGCCCCTCATTTTTTGATTTGTATTCTACTTCTGTACACTCAACAACTTGAAGTGCATCCATATCTCCTCTAAGTGCTACAGTTTTTCCTGGATTATTTCCTTTTATAGTTGCGACTACACCTGTCCCTCCAGATGATACATATGGTACTCCTATTTTATCAAGTTCTTCTTTAATTCTCTTTGATGTTCTAAATTCTTCCATACTTTTTTCAGGATTTTCATGAAATTCCCTTCTAAGTTTGATTACATAATCTTTATATCCATTTGTTATTTCTTTAATATTCATTCCAGACCTCCAAGTGTAACATATTCTTCTTATTTTTTAAATGCCTTATTTATTAATTAAAGTTTATATAAGATTTACAAAAATACCTGCTATTACTACAGAAGCTATTGTTACTGTAGTAAATCCACCAACAAGCATCTTTGGAAGCATTTTATCCATCAGAAATTCTTTTTCTTCTGGAGTTTCAGCTAGAGCCTTTACTGCTTCTTCAGTTAATATATAATTTGGTGGGAAACCATAAAGTGCTGTAAGTGAAACTGAAAACGCCATTTCCTTACTTTCACCCAAAAATTTACCTACTATAATAGAGAATATTCCCATACCTATTACACCAAATATTATAATTCCTACAAGAGGAACAGCCATTTCAGCAAGCATTGCTGGTGTAGCTTTTGCTAATCCTGCAAATATAAAAGCCATCAATGATGTCATTAACCATCCAAATGAACCAGATTTATTAAGTGGCTTTCTGTCAACTATTCCAAGTTCTGATGCTATTACACCAAATATTAAACAGATAACATATCTTGATACAACTTCATTTGTAAGATTTGTAAATTGTACTGCTAACCATGCTACAAGTCCTAATCTAAGTATTATCATATATGTTGTGTCGTACTTTTCAGGTAAATCTGGAATTATCTTAAACTTACTCTTTTGTTCAGGTACTTTTTCAGTTTCTTCTTCAGCTTTAGTTACAGTTACTTTTCCACTTCTAAAATCTGATAAAAGTCTTTTTCCTTCTTTTTTAAGCATCAATGCTGTGATAGGATAACCTGCAAATCCTTGTGCCACATACATTAAAATCGCTAAAACTGCCAAACTCGCAAGACCTTTTGCTGTAGCCGCATCTGCCATCATTATAGATGCAACTAATCCTCCTGTAAGAGGAGGTGTAGCGATTACAGCTGTATCCCATCCAAACACTAGAGTTCCTAATGCCAAAGCTCCTACACATATTCCTACTATTCCTGCTAACGCTATTACAATTGTTTTCCATTGACCTGCTAGCTCTTTAATACTCATCATAGTTCCCATATGAGTTATTAATAAAAGCATGCCTAATTGTGCTAATGGTGTCCCTAAAGCTGCTAAATCCACGATATTTTCTGGGAAAAAAGTCCAAAATCCTACTATAAATATAATTGCTGATACAAAAACTGATGGAACAAAAGCTTTAGTTTTTGCTGAAACTACATCTCCTATCGTCAGTGATACTAAAACTAGACAAAAAGCTGTTATTGCCTCCATACAAAATCCCCCCTCATAAATAAATATATTTGTATACAATGTATGTATAGTTATCCATTATTTTACTACTTTTGAAAAACATTTCAAGTCAAAATTCGATTTTTTTCATAAAATTCTATAAATTCTATAAATTAAAGTTAGTTTTCTAAATTATTCTTTTTGTAAAAACGTTATCCTGTAAATTGGCTATTTAACACTACTTTTATAAATAGAATTAAATATAATTTGCAAAAAATAAAACATAGAATACATTTTTCATAAAACATCTCATTAATATAAAATGAATTTGCTTTATGAATCTTAATATATTCTATGTTTATAAATTTAATGTATATGTTAGTTATTGTGTAATCTACTATATACTCCATTTTTATTTACTAACTCTTCATGAGTACCTCTTTCTTCAATTCCTTTATCTGTCAGTACTATGATTTCATCAGCATTTTTTATAGTAGTCAACCTATGTGCAACAACTAAATTTGTTCTATCTTTACTTAACTCTTCTAAGGACTCTTGAATTTCTCTTTCTGTTACATTATCTAAAGCGGAAGTAGCTTCATCCAATATTATTATTGGAGGATTCTTTAAAAAGATTCTTGAGATTGAAATTCTTTGTTTTTGTCCCCCAGATAATTTTACTCCTCTTTCTCCTATATAAGTATCATATCCATCTGGCAAAGTTTCTACGAAATCGTGTATTCTAGCTTTTTTTGCAGCCTCAATCATCTCTTCATCTGTAGCACTAGGATTTCCACAAAGAATATTATCTCTTATAGTTCCTGTAAATAAAAATACATCTTGTTGAACTATACCTATATTTTTTCGCAAAGATTTTAAACTTACATCCCTGATACTTTTTCCATCAATTTTTATATCACCTTTATCAAACTCATAAAATCTTGGCAATAAATTACACAATGTAGTCTTTCCTCCACCAGAAGGACCTACTAAAGCTATAGTTTTACCAGCTTCTATAGATAAACTTAGATTATCTAATACTTGGGTATCATCTTCATATGTAAAAGATATATTTTCTATCTCGATGTTACCTTTTACATGTTCAAGTTCAACAGGATTTTTAGCTTCTTTTTGATGGTCCTGTTCCATTATCTCTATGAATCTTTTAAAACCTGTCATACCATTTTGATATTGTTCTGTAAAGTTTATCAATTTCTTCATAGGTTGTATAAACATCTTTACATATAATATATATGCAGCAAAATCACCTAAAGTAATTTTCCCAAGATAAGTAAAGTATCCACCAGCTATAACAACTACCCATTCCAAAATATCCATATATAAATTCATACCAGAATAATATTCTGCCATTACTTTATAAGAATCTTGTCGTGCTCTCCTAAATAATTTATTACTTCTTACAAACTTATTTAATTCTTCTTTTTCAGTACAAAAAGACTTAGTTACTTTCATTCCAGCTATGCTATTTTCTAAAGTTGCATTTACATCACCTATAGTAACTCTACTTTTCATAAAGGCTATATTCATCTTATCTTTTTTTGTTATAGCAAACCAAATTATAAATGGCAATATAGCAAAAATTATAAGAGTAAGAGGAATATTTATATCTATAAGTATAAAGAATGAACCAACTAACATTACTATAGAAATGAATAAATCTTCAGGACCATGATGTGCAAGTTCTGTTATATCCATTAAATCATTTACTATTCTAGACATAGTTACACCAGATTTATTATTATCAAAATAAGTATTTGGAAGCCTCTGTAAGTGTGTAAATACCTCATTTCTCATATCAGCTTGCATATCTACACCAATGACATGTCCCCAATATTGCATAAAATAATTAAGCCCTGCTTTTGCTATAAATATAAGTATAAGTACAACTGCAAAAACTACTAGCATTCTTAAATTTTTATTTGGAACAATGTCATCCATTATATTTCTAGTTATCATAGGATAAACTAAATCGCATAAAGAAAATAAGAACGCAGCTATAAGGTCTAATGTAAAGATTTTCTTATATGGTTTATAATATTTGACAAATTGTTTTATCATAAGTTTTAAATCCTCCTTTATCAATACGTCTAAAAAATACCCTTAAATTAGTATAACATAACACTAATTTTAAATCTTTTATAAAATTGCAATTCAAAAGAATATGTTTCATAAAATTGAATACTTATTTTATATAATCATATATTTAAAATACACCTAAAAAGAGCCATATCTATGTAAATAAAATTTTACAAGATACAACTCTATATTTAGTACTAAATATTTTTTATAACTGTAAACTCAAAAACTTATTTTAAAGCATCCAATATTTTCTTATCTAATGCAGCAGTATTTATACCTGTTATGTATGCTGTTGCTTTTATTGCAGGTATATCATAAGTTGTTGGCAATATAGTAGTAGATACTATCAAATCAGCACCTTCTTGTTTTGTTGCACATTCAGCAATTTTACATTGTATAACTTCTGCTTGTATGTTATTTTCTTTAACCAATCTTTCTACTTTGTCGCAAACTACTGTTGATGTTGCAATTCCTGCTCCACATGCTACTAATATTTTTTTCATATTATCCTCCTACGATTTCTATAATATTTTATAATTCAAAATACGATTTTTATAATTAAATAAATTTCTCATATCTTTGTTTATATATAAATAATTATACCATTTTATATCAAAATAATATCTTAAAATTATTCTTTTAATATGTTTTTTATTTCACTATCATTTAATTTTAAAGTATTATTTTTTATACAATATTCTATGTACTTTGATACATTTTTATAGTCATTCAAACTAAACTGCTTAATATTTAAATCATATTCTATGTCACTTATAATACCTATCAAATCAGATTTATTTGATAAAATATCCTTATACTTATCCTTTCTAGTTACCTCTAATCTTTTAAATCTATAATTTTTATATCCTTCTATAATAATCAAGTCCATATCTTCATAAAACTTAATCATTTTATATAGTGGATTTTTATCTTTTAACTCTTCAATATATGCTAACCTCTTATTTGATATTATACAAACTTTCCTCGCACCTGATTTTCTATGTTTATAAGTATCTTTCCCTTCCTCATCTATCTCAAAATCATGGCATGTGTGTTTGATAACTCCAACATTATACCCTTCTTTACTTAATTCTCTTACTATACCTTCAATCAACGTAGTTTTACCTACTCCTGAATAAGAGACAATTGATAATACATTATACATAAAACCATATCCCCTTCATAAAACTATATAACAACAACATCTACTAATTGATTTTCTTTTATTATTTCTCTCTTTTTTATCTTAATCATGCAATTGCTTCTCAATGTTGCAGATAATCTAGCCTTGGCATCTTTTTTATCATTTAATGTAACATATAATTTACCTTCATCTGTATATAATTTTCCACTTACAAATCTATCGTTATTTGAGACTTTGTTAAATTCTCCTTTAAATATAGCTTTTATATAATGATTGCTGTCCTTATATGTTAAATACTCAATCACAGGAACAACTACATTATCAAATACCACAATTGCCGCATGTGGATTGCCAGAAAGCCCAAACAATATTTTTTCTCCCAATGTAGCTACATAACAAGCTCCTCCAGGTTTAATATTTATCTTCCAAAACAATTCTTTTGCTCCTATGTTTCTAAATACATCTGGTATTAAATCTTTATCTCCAACAGATACACCACCTGTAGTAATTAAAAAATCTACAGTTTCTAGCATATCCTTTACTTTTTTTTCTAACTCCTGTATATCATCAGTACAATTACATATTGTATCTGCTTGTATTCCAAGCTTTAAAAGCTTTGAATATAATGTATATCTATTGCTATCATATATTTTGCCATCCTCCAAAGTTTCATTTATATCTTGTAATTCTGTTCCTGTATTTAAAATACCAACTTTTAAATCATCATATACAGTTAATTTAGATATTCCAAGACTCGCTAATACTCCTATACCATCATACCCTATATTTTGATTTTTACTAATAATTAATTGACCTTTTTTTATATCCTCACCTTTAAATATATAATTGTCATATTCCTTTAGTTTTATATTTAAAGTTATCATGTCTTCTCTAGTTGTCACATCTTCTTTCTTTACTACACAGTTTGCTCCCTTTGGAATTTTTCCACCAGTCATTATCTTCACTGCTTCATTTTTATTTAATATACCATCAAACACTTCTCCTGCATATAATGTTCCTATAACCTTTAAATTTTTATTTTCAGAATTTGCATCATATGCATAACCATCATATGGTGACCTGTCAAATGGAGGACTATCAATTGTTGAATATATATCTTCTGCAACTACTTTATTTACTGCTTCTATAAGATTAACTCTCTTAATCCTACTTATTGGTATAACATTTTCTTCAATAATTTTTATGGCATCTGCTAATCCTATCATTTTAAATACACCCCAATATATTTTTTATTTAAAAACATCCTTAATGTAGTATAATTGTAAATTGCAATAAATCATTTTAGCTTATATTTAATTATAACTAATTGTTATCTATAATTGCAGTTTAAATTTAATAAATCTTATAAAATTATCATTAATTGTATTAATTTCAATTTTATACATTTTATAAAAAAAAACTGCTTCAAGTTAGAAATTTACTTCTACCTTAAAACAGACTTGTATGCTTTAAAATTCATTATTCTAATAAAGCTCCTTTTATTATTTTTACAACTTTATCACTCTCAATAGTTTTTATAGACTTTATTTTATTATCTACTATACTTATTGTAAGTATTTCTTTGTCTAATAATTTATTATCTTCTTTTAATCTATAACTCTTCACTACCCTATTTCCTTCATGGTTATATGCTGTTAAATTATAATTGGCATTACCCACGATTTCATTTATCCTAGATTCTTCAACTCCAATATACTCTCCCAAGTCAATGTTTTTATATTCCTCCAAGGATACAGCTGATTTTTCATTATCATTTGTTTCAATCATAATACCATAACTTTCATCTATAGCTGTTATACTTTGTGATGAAAAGGAATTTGTTTCAACATTAACAACTTTATTTTTATTAATGTTAATGTATAAAGCACTTCCATCTAATTCATTGTTTCCAGTATATTTAGGGTAAACTAATGTCATATAACTTGATGTATTTATATCTTGCATTGTATTTGATTTTTTTAAATTCTTATTTTTTATATAATAAATTGTGTTATAAGGTATTCCCATATTTTTTATAACATATTTATAATCTTTATCCATCATTTCATTAACATCATTTTGAACTTTTGTCATAGTTTTTTGCTGTGTTGCTTTACTTGCTACTTGATTTTTCTCTTTAGTAGTTTCTTTATGACATCCAACAAGTACAATCCCTAAAATAGTTACACAAACTAATGACCTTTTTAACTTCATAAATCAATCCTCCTTTCTTAAATTTTATAATATTTATCTATATCTCATTGTGTGATTATCTTTTTTTTCAATAATTACGTTTATTATTTTATAAAATAATTATATAATATTTATTTAAATTTAATAAGATTAAGAAGCTATCTGTAATTTTTTTGTAACAAAACACATTTTAAAGTTGAATTTTGAAAATTCAATTTACAAGATACTTGTGGTAAATATCCTTATAACATTATACCAAATTATTCCTAAACAATCAAAAACTCCATAAACATTTTAAGGTTTTCTATTTCAAAAAATCACCTTTAACTATTAATTTATCAAATATGTTATAATAGTTTTAGATAATTTAAGGAGGATTAAATAATGGATTTTAAACAACTTGAAGTATTTGTTGCTGTTGCAAAACATCAAAGTTTTTCAAAAGCTGCAAGAGAACTTTTTTTAACTCAACCTACTGTAAGTGCACACATACAAAATTTAGAAAGAGAGTTAGAAACTGTACTTATAAACAGAAGCAACAAAGTTATTACACTCACAAAATCTGGTGAAATTCTTTATGAGCATGCCATATATATATTAAATAACTGCAAACGTGCAATTTATGATATAAAAGAATATTCAGGTAAAATAGAAGGTATTATAGATATAGCATGTAGTTCTATACCTGAAACTTATATTCTACCTGATTTTATGAAGAATTTTTCTATGAGTTATCCAGATGTAAAATTTTCCATAAGCCATTATGATTCTCAATATGCTATATCAGAAATTTTAAATGAACGGATAAGCTTTGGATTAGTTGGTTCTAAAATTAACAATCCTCAAATCGAATATCTAGACTTATTAGATGATGAACTTGTACTTATTACTCCTTCAGATTTTAAAATTGATAACAATAACAATTACATTGATATAGAAGAATTGGCTTCTGTCAATTTTATTATGAGAAAAGAAGGCTCTGGTACTAGAAATTTAATACTAAACACCCTTAGCAAAAATAACTTTCCGGTAAACAAATTAAATGTAATAGCTCATGTAGAATCAAATGAAGCCATTAAAGAAATGGTTAGATTAGGCCTTGGTGTATCTTTTATATCATATATTTCAGCTATTGATTATCTAAATGCAGGCAAAATAAAATGCTACAAAGTAAAAGATGTTGATTTTACAAGAAAATTTTTCTTTATTTATTCTAAAAAGAAAACTTTTTCTCCATTGGAAGATAAATTTCTAAACAGACTATGTGAGTACTTTGAAATCATAATATAATAATTTTAATACACGACACTCAAATTTAAATTATAAGCTGTTAAATAATAAATAGAGTAGTATTATACTATGTTCATTTAATTAATGAGCATAGTATAATACTACTCTATTTACTTATTACTTATTACTTATTACTTATTACTTATACTATTGTATATTAAACTTATAAATTTATATTAAAAAACGATTTATATCCTTTGTACATTTCATATATATCTACTTTAGAAACAATCTCATGCGGTGCATGCATATTTAAAACACCAACACCACAATCTATAACCTCTGCACCTTGATTTGCTAAGATATAGGCTATTGTTCCACCTCCACCTTGGTCCACTTTACCAAGTTCAGCAGTTTGCCATACTACATTACCCTCGTTAAAAATTCTTTTTACTTCTGATATAAACTCAGCATTAGCATCATTACATCCACTCTTACCTCTCGAACCAGTATACTTATTTAAAACTATTCCATTTCCCATATATGCAGAGTTTCTTTTTTCATATGCCTCATCAAAATTTGGGTCATATCCAGCTGCAACATCAGCTGATAATACTTTACTATTTGCTAAAGCTCTTCTTACCTTAATATCACAGTAATCGCCTTCTAAAGCTATTAACTCAGCCACAGTATTTTCAAAAAACTTTGAATGCATACCTGTATTTCCTTGGGAGCCAACTTCTTCTTTGTCTACACATAATGTAACTGAAGTAAATTCTGGTTGTCTAGTCTCTAGTATAGCTTTTACAGCAGCATATGAACATACTCTATCATCATGACCATATCCTAATACCATTGACCTATCAAACCCCAAATCTCTTGCCTTCCCAGCTGGAACTACTTCAATCTCAGCGCTTAATAAATCTTCTTCAACTATACTATATTTTTCATTTAAAATTTTTAATATATTTGCTGTTATAGGTTCTTTTTCTTCGCCATCCAAAGGCATATTTCCAATTAATACATTTAAAGCTTCACCACTGATTCCTTCTGACAATTTCTTTTGCATTTGGTTTCCAGCTAAATGAACTAATAGGTCAGTTACACAAAACACTGGGTCACTGTCTTCTTCACCAATAGATACATCCACCTTTGTACCATCATTTAATATAACTACTCCATGTAAAGCAAGAGGAATAGCTGTCCATTGATATTTTTTAATTCCTCCATAGTAGTGAGTCTTAAAAAAACCTAGATTAGCTTCTTGATACAATGGGTTTGGTTTTAAATCTAATCTTGGAGAATCTATATGACTACCTATAATCTTCATACCTTTTTCTATATAGTTTTTACCTATTACAAAAAGTGCCACTGCTTTTTCTTTATTTATAGCATAAATCTTGTCCCCATGACTTACACTTCCATTTTCCATAGCTTCATCTATTGAAATATAACCATTTTCTTTAGCCAATTTTATAATTTCTTTTACTGAAAGTCTTTCAGTTTTTGATTTACTTAAAAAATCCATATAATTGCGAGCATATTCCATAACCTGTTCAATAGCATTCTCTTTTTTTTCAATTTCCCATGCATTCTTAAATTTATGCTTTAAGTCCATGTTTTCCTCCTATTAAGTTTTAATTTTTATTATTTTTCATATATTGTTCATATTCTTCTGGTGAGACTACTTTAACACTATCAAGTCTTGATTTAAAATGAGCTCTAAAATTTTCTAAATATTCCTTTCTTAAAATATCCCTTTCTTTGATTTCATCATCAGAAAGAGCTCCCTCTTTATTTTTCTTTGCTAATTCATTAATCCTATCTAATTTCTTCTTGTCAAACATTTTTTCCTCCTAAAAAACTTCTATTTATTAATAAAATAATTTATTACTTTTTATATCTAACTTATTTTTATATTCACAGAAAAACTCTTCTATATTATCACTTATTATAGATATTCCCTTTTCTAACTCTTCCATACTTGGACGAGCTATATTTATTCTAAAAAATCTATCATCCACTAGATTATCAAAAAAATAAGTCCCTGGAAGCATGGATACTCCTTTATTTAACATAAAACTTGTAAAGCTTTGTGATGTATACCCTCTTGGCAATTCTAAAAAAAAGTTTATACCTCCACAAGATTTTCTAACTTTTAATTTACCACTCAATTTATCATTAATCAAGTTTTTTGCTAACTTGTACTTATCAGTATATATCTTCTCTATATGACTTAGATAATTCTTCCAATTGAAATTCTCCATATAGTAATACATTGATTTTTGAATAAGACCTGGTGTTGATATGTCTGATGAATATTTAGCCCACAAAACTTTTTTTAATAATTCATTTGGCATTTCTACAATTCCTATTCTTAATCCTGGCATAAGTATTTTTGAAAAACTCTTTATATATACTACCCTATTTTTATCATCATAGCTCCTGACTGTCCTATTATCCTCTGAATCAAATATAAAATCACTGATAAAATCATCTTCAATTATATAAAAATCATGCTCTTCTGCCAATTCTATTAGCTTCTTTTTTTTATATGTAGAATAAGATATACCTGTTGGATTTTGAAAATTAGGCATAATATATATAAGTCTTGGTTTTATTTTTTCCAATTTTAATTTTAAAATACCTATATCAATTCCATCATCTAACATAGGTATAGATATTATTTTTGCACCTCTACTTTTAAATACTTCAATTGCTCCATTGTAAGAGGGTTCTTCCATAAAAACAACATCAGAATAACTTATAAGCCCTTTACAAACTATATCTATACCTTGCTGTGCTCCTGAGATTATTTGAATGTTTTCTTTAGTAGTATTTATATTTTCATCACTTAAATACTCTACCATCTTTTCTCTTAACTCCTCAGAGCCTAGCCCTTCATCGTAATCAAATATTGAACTTCCATCTTTAGATAATGCCATGTTTACAGCATTTTTAAATGAATCTATAGGAAACATATCATTAGATGGATTTCCATTATCGAAATGAATTAAATCATCTCTTTGTCTAATATTCTTGTTTTTCCCTTTATCTATACCATTTTTATAAGAATTTGAATTTGATACAAAAGTTCCACTTCCTATAATTTTATATACATATCCTTCATTTTCCAAAAGCTCATATACTTTAACTATAGTAGTATTATTTACATGTAAATAATCTGATAACTTTCTTATTGGTGGAAGTTTTTCATGCTCAACTAGTTCTTTGTTTATTATTAACTGCTTTATATGATTAAATATTTGTATATATTTAGTTGACTTCCTTTCACTTAAATCTATTTTGTATTTTTCCACATTTATCACCGCTTATTGTTTTTATATTTTATTGATGCCTTAGCATATATTTGATATTATTTAGTATGTATATATAATACCAAAATTTTTATAAAAAGGGGAAATATTTATGTTTTACGACTATCACATGCACTCAAGTTTCTCTACTGATGGAAAATCTACAATGGAAGAAATGATAAAAAAATCTATAGACCTTGGTATAAATGAAATTTGTTTCACAGACCATGTCGATTATGATGTTTATGCGGATGATTCTTTTTCGATTGTTTACGAAGATTATTTTAAAAGTCTAGAAACTCTTAAAAATAGATATAAAGATAAAATATCAATAAAAAAAGGGATTGAATTTGGAGTTCAAACTCAATTAATAGATACATATAGAAAAGAAGCTCATCAATATCCATTAGATTTTATAATATGCTCTATTCATGCTATAGATAAAATGGATTTATACCTTGGTAGCTATTTTGAAGGTAAGACTCAACATGAGGTCTATGAGAACTACTACCTTTATTTGTATAATATTGTTAAAAACTACAAGGATTACTCTGTTTTAGGTCATTTAGATTTAATTAAAAGATATGCACCTTATGATACCATCCTAGATGACAGACTATTTTCAGATATAATTGAAGAAACTCTCAAGCAAGCTATCTATGATGGTAAAGGTATCGAAATAAACACATCTTGCTACAGATACAACCTGCCAGATTTAACTCCATCTAGATATATCCTTCAGATGTATAAAGATTTAGGAGGAGAAATCATAACTACAGGCTCAGATTCACATCATGTAAGTCAAGTTGCATATGAATTTGATTACATATATTCATTACTAAAAAACATGGGATTTAAGTATGTATCTAAATTTAATAAAATGAAACCAGAATTTATAAAATTATAAATTTTTACACCTCCTTATGAATATATTTAAAAGATAAGGAGGTGATTTTTTTGAAAGTACCTTATTTAGTACTATCAACAGTTATTTTATTTATGTCTAACTTTGTCGTAAGAATATTTGGATTTTTATATAAAATATTCTTATCAAGAGCTTTAGGCGAAACAGGTCTAGGTATATATCATATGATTTTTAACTTTTTAATGATTTGTTTAGCTGTTACAACAACTGGAATACCTACTGCACTTAGTTGTCTAGTTGCAAAAAGAAAAGCTTTAAATGATAAGCACAACACTAATGCTTTGTTTATATCAACTTTATACATATCATTTTTTGTAGCATTAATTATATCTATAGTTGCATCTTTCAATAGTTCTTTTTTATCACTTAAGTTTCTAAAAGACCCTAAATTGAACTTATTTATACTAGCAGTTTGTCCTGCCATAGTTATAATAACACTTTCAAATGTACTTAGGGGGTATTACTACGGCATAAAGAACGTAAAAGTTCCTGCTATTGGACAAATTATTGAACAGATGGGTAAAATTCTATTTGTTTTTTTACTCGTTATGTATGTAAATGATAAGTCTATGAATTGTTATATTGCTCTTTTAGGTATATCTATTGGTGAATTGAGTAATATCATATTTATGCTCATATGTTTATGTCGAGATTCTTCATTTGACAATAAATATATTATAAGTATAAAAGATTTTTATAATTCCTCTATGGAAACATTGAAAATGTCCATACCTATAACTTGCAATAGAATGTCAAATATACTTTTACAATCTATTAGCTCTATGATGATACCATCAAGATTAGCATTATCAGGCATGACTTATCAACAATCATTAAGTATGTATGGTGTCGTCAGCGGGATGGTAATGCCATTTATATTTTTACCATTTACTGTTGGCTCAGCACTTATTGTAAATTTGATACCTACTATATCACAAGAAATGGCTTTAAGAAAACGTAAAAGTGTCCTAAAAAAAATAAAGTATTCTGTACTCCTAACTTTATTTGTAGGTATACTATCATCAGTGTTTTTTTATTTCTTTGGAAAAGATTTATGTATACTAGTATTTAAAAATAAACTTGCTGGAGAATATTTAAAAGCTATGTTTTTAGTACCACTATTTATGTCACTAAATCAAACACTATCTGGTATTTTACATTCAATAAGAAAAGAATTAGCTTCAAGTATAAACACTATCATTGGTATGTTAATTCAGCTAGTAGCTCTATATGTATTTCTTCCCATTCCAGGACTTAATATTTATGCATACATATACACAATGACAATAGTATCAATATTTACTTGTTTATTACATACTATAGTACTTTTTAAATCTATAAAATCTATACATTAGTTATAAATAACGTGAAGGCTACCAATGTAAATCATCTACTATTGGTAGCCTTCCTTAAATGATTTTTATTTATAATTTAAACTGTCTATATATCTACCTATCTATCTGTGGCAACCTGAATTTCCACTTCCATGATTAGGTCCACATTGCGAAAAATCACATACTTTAGAGAAAGTATCAACAAGTCTTGGTTGGATTGGGTTTGGTGATGCTAAAACTACTATTTGTTCACTTATTAATGTGCTAACTGTTTCTTGTAAGCAAAGTACTAAATCTATATCATTTGGTATAATTAATTCATACATAGGTTCACAACATTCATTACATTCTAATTTTAATATAGATTTTCCTATACAATCTACAGTTAAGTTAGTTTGGTATTCTTGTCTTAAAGTGACAGCTCTTCCGTCAGCTGGCAAGCATATTGGTGCTGAAAGTGTGTTAAAAGTAAATTCTACAAAATCAACTCTTCTCTTACATCCACCTCCTGCTCTAACTGCTGGGAAAGCTAATGCAACGAATTCTGTACATCCACATCTACCTCTTAGTTCTAATACTAGATTACGAACTGCTACAGTTAAGCCTCTTTGTTTATAAGCTACTGATTTGCCTTTTCCTTGTCTACAACATTCAGCGTTTCTTTCTCCACATACTGCATATTCAAAAGTTGTTTCACAGTTTCTTCCTATTATATCTCCTAATGGATCTAAATCGAAATCTTCTAAAGTTGTCATTCCTGTGTCTATAACTATTCCATCATTACTTAAGCATATTTTATCTATAGTTACACTTGCTCTACCTGCACTTGGAACTGAACCAAATACTTCTACTACTTCTGTTTCAAAAGTTAATGGTTCTCCATTTGGTCCAGTTGCATCTGTAAATGTTTGGAATTGCATAGTATCAAAAATTCTATTAGCTTCTATTGCAAATGGAACTGCATTTGCTACAGAAAAGTTTCTTGGAGATATAGGATTACAGCAGTTTGGTCCACATTTGTTTTCAAAACATTCATCTGAATCCATTTGGCATGGTTCACAATCACATTTACAATTATCATGGCATCCACAATTGTCATCACATGGATTAGGTTTGCATGGATTAGGTTTACATGGATTGCATGGATTAGGTTTACAATCATCATGACAATCACAATTATTATCATTGTTACATCCATTATGATGATGTGATTTTTTGAATCCTCTCATCTCATCTGAACTTATTTCATCTGTATACACTTCTTCTTCATTCATTGTAGACATTGGCTGATTTAGCATTCTTCTTTTATTTTTTTTGTAATCTTGCATTTTTCATTGCCCTCCCTGTAAGCGATTCTTATTAAGTCTTCGGCTTTTTATAGCCTAATTAATACTATGCACTTATAATCCTAATTGTTACTTAGCTTTTTAAATTTATCAATAATTAGGTATATTTGGTAGAAAAATGCATTTTAATAAAAAAAAGTACTACTATTTAAAATAGTAGCACTTTTTTTGTCCCGAAACACCGGTGGCTAAGTAAATTCACACCCTAGGCACTCCCAGGTGGGTGACTTGCCAGTAACCTTTAACGTCCAAACTAAACAGGCATGTTATAATTTACTAGACACGGTCTCCCGTATTTCATTTGTAGGTTGAATTTAAAAAAGCCTTATCGTATGTTTCAGGATTTCATATTATTATTATATAATAAATTTTGAATTTTTTAAAGTGGTTTTATATAGTAATTAAGATAATCTTATTCTAGTATTACTTTTTCTTCCTTTTCTCTTTATGTATTTAGTTAATTATTACTTTCTCTTAGCTTTACTTCTAGTATTTTTTTCATTACGATTATGTTCATGCTTTTGTTCATTAACATCATATAATTCTTCATCATATACTATATTTTCATCATTTTCTGCATACTCATGGTCTGTTTCTTCATCTTCTGTTAATTCTTCTTCATTATCATCTATCTCATCTTCATATGTTGACTCTTCATCTTCTTCATTATTATCTTCATATTCATCATCATCATTATTACTATCATCACCTCTTAAAAGATTTCCTAGCAGTTTAAGATTATTCATACTACCTAGATTATTTATATTTGCCAAAGAACTTAAACTAAATCCACCTTCACCAAAATCATCAGGTAAAAACAATTCTGCAAATAAATCTATCTTTTTTTTCATTCCTATAGCCTTTTCAACAGAATTTTTTCTCTTTTCTGGAAATACATCTATAATTTCTTTTATCATCATATTTTTTTTGTCTTCACTATCCATTTTTCTAAAAAAATCTGTTTCCTCTTCAACATCTACCACATCTATATTGTTAAGTTTCTTTATGCCTCTAACTAAGTCTAAAATACTTTCTATTTTTACTAGTATTTTCCTTTCATCTCTTGACATGTATTTTTTAGTTCTTGTTATTATTTCCATTCCCATTTCTAGGTCTTCTTCACTCAAATCCATAAGTCTTAGACCTCTTTTTATATCATTTGCATCAAACCTTAAAGTTTCATGTATAGCTTTTGATAATTTCTCATTTGAATTTTTTTTGTTTTTTCTGGCTCTATTATTTTTCTTTGATTTATCTTTATCATCAAATATAGAGATATTACCATTACTCAATGCAATCACTCCAATCAAAAATAGTAAGTTATTCAAGACAATTCCCCCTTATATTATATAATTGCCCTATATTAAAGTATGTTTTTCATATTTTAATGTTCCATTTTTAAAGCTCAGTGCATATATATTATCTATAAGAATTTTTATTTATATTATATATCACTCACAATTCACCACTTCAATATTATTTCTATATATAAATAGTATGAATATAATTCAATATATATTTATAGAAAGGGGTTTTTTTATGAAAAAAATAGATACAGATTCATTAGAAAAGATGGCTAAGCAAAAAAATATTGACAAAGATAAGATAGAAAAGATTGCTGATAATTACAAAGGGAAATCAGAAAGTGAACTTATGGAGGAACTTATAAAGATAGGTAAGAACCTAGATGGAAGAGAGGAAGTAGTATCAAAATTCAAAGCATTTTTAGATGACAATCAACGTAAAAAATTAGATACTATAATGGATAAAATATCAGATGCAGAGACTCAAAGAGATACTAAACCTGCTAAAACTAAAAAGACTAAGCAACCAACTAAAGGTAAATCAAATACACCTGCACCAAAAAATACACCAAATAATCAACAAAAAAAATCTAAGAGTATATTTAAGAAAACTAAAAAATCCAACCCTCATGAATAAACAAAAATAAACTACTTTTAGGGCTTAAAGTTATTATTTTTAACTAAAATATTTTAATTGCATATTATTTAAACTAAAAATCAGGTAGTGTTTTAAACACTACCTGATTGACTTTAATAACTTTATTTCTTTCTCTCTATAACACTTTCTCTATCAACAATTTGATAAGGTAATTCTATTTTCTTGTTTTCAATTAATTCTTTATTGATTAATTTAATAACCATTCTTATTGCTACTGCTCCCATATCATATAAAGGCTGATAAACTGTAGTAAGCTTAGGCCTATACATCTTAGCTATCTTAACATCATTAAATCCTGCAACTGATATGTCTTCTGGAACCTTATATCCAGCATCACAGATAGCATTTATAGCTCCTATAGCAGCCTCATCACCCGTAACAAAGGCTGCATGAGGTATTATTCCTTCATCCAATAATTCTTTCATACTATGGTATCCACTTTCATAATCAGTTCCACCATATTTGATTAAACTCTTGTCCAACTCTATATTATTACTTGAAAGTGCTTCTTCGTAGCCTGAAAGTCTTTCCATTTCTAAAACAGTATCATCTTTACTTGTCATTATAAAAGCTATCTTTTCATGACCTTTCTTTATAAGATGTTCTGTCATATCAAAAGTAGCTTCTTTATTACTAGTGCTCACTGTGTATATATCATAATTTCTAGCAGTTTTACTTATATATGTTGCTGGTATACCACAATTTTGTATATAGTTGATATGCTCTTGTTCAACTACCCATGAAATCATAACTATACCTTCTACTTGTTTTGCTCTTAATAGATTTATACTCTTTAACTCTTGTTCTTTATCAGAGTATGTATTAGCTAAAAGAATATCATAATCATACATTTTAGCAACTTCTTCTATTCCATTTAATATCTCATTAACAAAAGAATCTGAAACTTCTGGAACTATTACCCCTATTAATTGACTCTTTTTAGTTACTAAGCTTCTTGCAAGTGGATTTGGAATATATCCAGTTTCTTTTATAACCTCTAAAACTTTTTGTTTGACTTCATCAGTCACAGGTTTTGAATCATTTATAACTCTAGATACTGTAGATATTGACACGCCTGCTTGTTTAGCAACATCTTTTATCGTTATATTACTTTTCATTTTCATCCTCCTAATTTTGCTAAATTTATCTAAATCTGAACCAAATTTATACAGGTTCTTATTTTAACTATATTTATATAAGTTCTTATTTTACCATAAAAGCAAGTACATTTAAATACATTATATTTTATATTATACCCTATATTCAACAATTTTAATAATATTCATTCTTAATTTAAATTACATTAAAAAATAAAATAAAAAAATGCTGGTATAAAACATACCAGCATTTTTTCACTTTAACAGTTTAGTTTTAGCAGCCGCAGCCACAACCATCATCACCATCAAAGAATCCACCACATGAACAAGTTATTAATAATAGTATTAAGAATGGTATCCATGACATTATATCGATATCTCTCCAACAATCTTCAAAAGCTAAAAATAGGAAGAATAATACGATTATCCACCATCCTCCCCCACCAAAACATCCATCGTTTCCAAAAAATCTATCTAACATAATAAACTCCTCCTTTTTTAATAATTACTACTCTTATTCTAAGCATCCACTACAGCAGCAAAGTATTAATAAAACTATTAAGAATGGAATCCATGCCATTATGTCAAATTCTGCCCAGCTCTCTCCAAAAGCTAAAAATAGGAAGAATAGTACGATTATCCACCATCCTCCTCCACCAAAACATCCATCTTCTCCAAAGAATCTATCTAACATTCCACGTTACCTCCTGTTGATATTTTGTTGAGCTTTTCGCTCCTAACATATACTATGCATTTGGTTTCCATTTTGCTAATGTATTTTTATTATTTTTTTATTTTTTTTATCTTAACTAAAAAAGGCAAAACCATAACTTGTATAAGTTACTGGCTCTGCCTATTTAATAATCAATATTTTTTAGCAACAACAACCATCATCGAAGTTAAATAACAACAATACTATTAATATAACCCATATCCATATATTGTCATCGCATAATAAGTCTTCTAAAATGTCTGTACATAATAATAAGAATACTATAACTATTATTATCAACATTTTATTACTAAAAAATCCTTCGCATCCTCCAAAGAAACGTTCCATATTGTCTTCTAATTTTGTCATAACTAATCCTCCTTGAATCATTAAGAGACTAACTTTTGTCTCTTTAATTAAATATATGTAGTAATAGACAGATAAGTTACTTCTAAAAAGTTTTTATTGATTAATTTATTTATTTCTTTTTCTCCCAGTTTATTGTATCTATCAACTTCATCTAAATAATCCTTTTTTTCTTCTGATATAGTATAAATTAAACTTTCTATTGATTTTACTTTGTATTCTTTATATCTTTCTATCAAGAAGGATGTTTTTGAATTTTCTATGCCTTTCTTTACATGCATTAATCTTGATATATAATCGTCCTTTTCATTAGATACATAGCTTTCCTTCTCTGCTACATCTTCAAGAATTAAATTGGTTTCCATTACATAGTCCTCTATTCGTTGCATATCTAAAGTTATTGAATTATAATAAAAATTTACTGCTATAAGTAAAAATATTCCTACAGATGTTAGTAATAAGCCTACATATTTCATAGCATTTCCTCCTAAGTTATATTTGTTATCAATAAAGTTTATTCATCAAATAAGACTTTATTACTACCTTTATAAAATTTTATTTTTTTTTACTAATTGCATATTGAAAAATTTTTGATATTATATTAAACTAACATTAAAATTAATTAAAACTGCTGTAGGAGGCTTAAAATGTTTGAAAAAATAAAAGAAATAATAGCAGAACAATTAGGGTTAGACAATTTAGATGAAATAACTATGGAAGCATCTTTAATGGAAGATTTAGAAGCTGATTCATTAGATGCTGTTGAGATTATAATGGCTCTTGAAGATGAATTTGGTATAGAAATACCAGATGAGGAAGCTGAAAACTTTAAATGTATTGGTGATATATGTAAATATATCGAAGAAAATAAATAACATCATTTTGTCTACAAATGAGACTGTAAATTAATTTGTGCTTTTAAAGATAATTTCTACTTTATAGCAACAATTATTTATTTACTATTAATATTTCCCAATATATGAATTTTATTCTAATAAATTGTAAAAAATATATACTGGG